>DATMVD010000049.1:0-7687 GCA_035563535.1 Pyrinomonadaceae bacterium
AATGCCCATGTGGTATCTTCCCTCCCGGTCTAGTCTTTGAAAACGTAAGGCAACGGGTCGGATGCGTCGCGTAGCTCACCCTCAGTGTCGGAGAGATGAGCATCGCCGTTGAGCATGAGAGGTCTCTACTCACGGCGGAACGTTTACGCGAAGACATTCTAACCGGATATCCGGTTGGGGGCAAGCCGCGCCGCGCCCTGTCGGGAGGTAACTCCTGAATGGGCGTCAAGGCGCGTCAGAAGCCCGCGCGGCTCGCGGAGAAGCTTTTACAGGTTCGTGAGGCGCTAGGGCTGTCTCAGAACGAACTGATTAACCGGCTGGGCGTGGAACTGGCGCAGAACAGGATTTCTGATTACGAGTTGGGGAAGGGCGAGCCGTCGTTGCCCTTGCTCTTGAGTTACGCGCGGCTCGCCGGGGTCTGTTTGGAGAGGTTGGTTGACGATGAGTTGGACTTGCCCGACAAGCTGCCCGGCAAGTCTCGGCACCGTCCATAGGCTTTACCTACAATGCGCCCGCCTCTCTTTAAGCGGGGCGCGGATGTGCGGAAGCCCCGGCACTCAAGGGTAGAGTGTCGGGGCTTCACGGCTGAGCGGGGCGGCGCGCGCTTCGGCGGGCGGGACGGCCGCGCCCGCGGAGGCGGTCGTCGGGGGTTACGGGGCGACCTTGACGGCGTGGTTGCTCCAGGGGCTCTGGCCGTTGAGGGTGACGGCGGCGACGCGGAAGTAGTAGCGCTTGCCGCTCTCAAGCCCCTCGATGATGAGCGAGGAGCGGGGCGCGACGCCGGCCTGCGTCCAGGGGCCGGCCTCCGGGTCGGTGGCGCGCTCGACGACGTAGGAGCGGGCGCTGCGGACGGCGTCCCAAGAGAGTTCGATCTCGCCTTCGTGGTTGCCGGTCGTGGCCGTCAGCGTCTCGGGCGCGGCGGGCGCGGAACTGTCGGCCGTGGCGGCGCCGCGCGTTTCGAGCCCGGCGCTCGTGATGAGCGCCTCGTTGCCCCCGGCGACCGATTCGACGTACGAGGCCAACTGCGTCATAAGTTGGTGCAGCCTGTCCTCCTTCTCGGTCTGCACGCCGGTGCGATACTTCGCCTCACGCCGCGCGGCCTGCGCGTTGTTGAAGGCCGCTTCGAGTTCGTCGATTGCCAGCGTCACCGCGTTGAGCGCCGGGCTCGGCGTAGGGAAGTCGGTGCTCCCCGTCATCGCCGCGACGACCTGCTGCGCGCGCGCGATCTTTTCCGGGATGGTCAGGCTGCGGAAGTTGAGTTTGATTTTAGCCATTTTGAGGTCATTCCTTTCGGGGTTGGAAGCGTCGGAACGGTGAGGTTTGAGGCCCCTGCTGGATTGAGCGGCGTAAGCATAGCGCCGAAGCCGCGCCCGGACAATACTTTTTTGAGCGCAGGGGCCGCGCCCGCCCGCAAATCACCTTAAAGTCGCCTGAACACAGCCTTTATGCCCGCCGGGGCTACGGCGAGACGGACGCGTTTCGTGATAAGACGGACTCGTCTCGTCGCAAGACGGACTCGTCTCGTCGCAAGACGGACTCGCTTTGTCATAAAACAGACTCGTCTTGCGGCGAGACGGACTCGCTTTGTCGCAAGACGAGTCCGTCTCACCGCGAGACGAGTCCGTCTCACCGCGAGACGAGTCCGTCCCGGTGCGAGACGAGTCCGTCCCGCCGCAAGACAAGCTCGTCTCGTCGTGAGACGAATCCTTCTCGTCGTAAGACCGATCCGTTTTATGACAAAACGAGTCCGTCTCGCGGCGAGACGGACTCGAATCAGACCGACTCGCAAAACGGAATAAGGCCGCCTATTGCCGGGAGCGCGGGACACCCTACAGCCCGCCATAAGCGCGCAGCGCGAAAGCAGTCAGACTTTATCTCTCAACGTCGAGACATGACGCATCACGGCTAAGCGTGCTCACGCACGCTTTGGCGGGCAGGGATGCCCGCGCTCCCAGCGAGAAGGCGACTTATTTCGATTTGCAAGTCGGTATCAGAGCGGTTTGCTTTGAGTTTACCGTCTCCCGTTTAGAGGCGGGCTCTGCCCGCCGGCCCGGCTACACCGAAACTCGGGCCGGCGGTCGGAGACCGCCTCTAAACGGAAGGTAAAGTGATAAGCACACCGCTCTCAGTACCGCGAGCGTGACCGCCGCGGGGACGAGGGTGGATGGTCAGCCGGTGGCGCTGAGGTCGTGGCGGCCGAGTTTGAGGTAGAGGCCGCGGCGCGTGAGGCCGAGTTCGCGGGCGGCGCGCGAGATGTTGCCTTTGTGCTTGCGCAGGGCCTCGGCGATCATGCGCCGCTCTAGTTCGGCCATCGCGTCGGCGAGGGTGAGTCCCTGCGCGATGGCCTGCGCGGCGGCCGTGGCCGCGAGCCCCGAGGCCGGGGCCATCAGACTGTTCTGCGCGGTCGAGGGCGTCGCGGAGGTGCGGCGCAACTCGGGCGAGAGGTGGTCGGGCGTGATGATTGTGCCGTCCTCCGCGCGCGCGATGATGCGCTGTATCTCGTTGGTGAGCTGGCGGACGTTGCCCGGCCAGTCGCAGACCATCAGCAGGTCGAGCGTCTGCGGCGTGATCTGTACGTCGCGCCGCCCGAACTTCGCCGAGTAGTGGTTGATGTAGTAGCTGACGATGGTCGGTATCTCGCTGCGCCTCTCGCGCAGGGGCGGCACCCGCAGGCGGATGACGTTCAGCCTGTAATAGAGGTCTTCGCGGAAGCGCCCGTCGGCCACCATGCCTTCGAGGTCTGTGTTCGTCGCGGCGATGATGCGCACGTCAACCTTCTGCGGCCGCTGCTCGCCGAGCGGCTGAATCTCGCCCTCCTGCAAGAACCGCAGGAGCTTCGGCTGAACGTCCAGGGGCAGGTCGCCTATCTCGTCGAGGAAGAGCGTGCCGCCCGCGGCCGTGCGGATGACGCCCGCCGAGTCCGAGACCGCGCCGGTGAACGCGCCGCGCCTGTAGCCGAACAGATACCCTTCCGACAGCTCCTTCGGCACGGCCGTGCAGTTGAAGGGGATGAAGACCTTGCTGCGGCGCGAGGAGAGCGCGTGGATGGCGCGCGCCACCAGCTCCTTGCCCGTCCCCGACTCGCCCGTGATGAGCACGGTCACGTCCGACGAGCGAATCTTGTGCACCTCCTCGACGAGGCGCGTCATCGCGGGGCTGGAGTGTATGAAGCCCGGCATCAGGGACGCGCCCGCCAGAGAGTCCGGCGTCTGCGCCCCCCCGCCCGTCCGCGCGCGCGCCCGCAGCGCGCACACGTCCATGCCGAGTTCCACGACCTTCAGGAGCGGCTCGAAGGGCGCGCCGCCCGGGAGCGTCGAGAGCGCGAGCGGCGCGACGAGCAGCAGCGCGGGCGGGGCGCTCGCGGGCCGGAGCTGGACGAGGCGCGCGTCCTGCGCGGCCGCGTAGCGCTCGCGCCCTTCGTCCGTCGTCGCAAGGTCGAGCGCCGCCGCCGCCTGCGCCGACTCCGACGCGTCGTAGCCGTGCGCCACGACCACCTTCGTGTGCCCGTCCTCGCCGGCCTCCGCGATGAGGATGCGCGCGGCGCGCGTCTCCTGGTGGATGACCGCGGCCAGCTCGCGCAGCAGCAGCTCGCGCGAGGCGACGGCCTCGGCCAGCCGCAGCGTCAGGAGCTGCGCGGGCGCGGGCGGCTCGGCCTGCTGCTCCTCGGGCACGTGGCTCTCAAGCTCCTCGACCGCCTCTTCGGCGTGCCTGAGGTCGAGCCTGGCCCCGAGTTCCGAGAAGGTGTGGACGGCGAGGCCCAGGTGCTCGCGCGCGCGCTCGGGCTGATTGGACGCGGCGTAGGCGCGGCCCATGAGGTGGTGCGCGCGCGCCGTGCGGTAGCGGTCGCCCAGCATCTCCGAGATCGAGAGGCAGCGGCCGAAGTGGTGGACGGCGAGCTGCGCGTCCTCGCGCGCGAGCGCGAGCAGGCCGTGGACGCGCTGCACCTCGCCGGAGATGGCGAGGTCGGTCGGCGTCGCGTCGGCCTCGTCGGTGACGCGCGCGAGCAGCGCCGCGCACTCGTCCGTCTCGCCGCGCAGCAGGCGCGCCTCCGCGAGCAGCGTGTACGAGTCGCAGATGCCGCGGTGGTCGCCCGACGACTCGGTCAGCTCCAAGGCGCGCGCGCCCTGTTCGAGCGCCTCGTCCCCGAGCCCTTGCAGGATGCAACAGCGCGTCATCGTCCGCACCGTCTGCGAGATGTACCACTTCTTCCCGCTCTTGACGCTGCTGGCGACGGCCCGCTCAAGGTACTCGCGCGCCTCTTCGAGGTCGCCGCGCAGCATCCGCAGCTCGCCCATCGAGTCGTGAACCATCGCGGCGTGGCCGTGGTGCTCGTCCATCTCCATGACGAGTTCGAGCGCGCGCTTGTAGGCGGCCTGCGCCCGATCCCACTCGCCGATGAGGATCAGGTTGATGCCGAGGTTGTTGTAGGCGTTGACGGCGTTGTCCTTGTGCTCGGTGCGCTCGTTGTAGGAGATGGACTTCTCCAGGGCGCGGATGCCCTCGTGCGGGCGCTGGAGCCACCAGTAGGCGGCGGCCACGTTGGCGTAAATCTTCCCGAGCATGAAGGGGGCGGGGCGCTCGCCGATGAGCTGGATGGCCTGCTCGAAGTTCTCTAAAGTCTTCTCCCAGCGCCCCTCGTGCGCGTCGGCCATCCCCAGACCGAAGTAGCTCTCGGCGATGCCGCGCCAGTCGCCCGAGCGGCGGAAGTGTTCGAGCGCCTTGTTGTTGTGGTCGCGCGCGATGGAGTACTCGTTGATGGAGCGGTAGGTGCGCGCCATCGCGGTGTAGATGTTCCCGAGCAGCGCGTCGCTCCCGCCCTGCTCGGTGGCCGCCCGCAGCTCGGCCTGTAAGACCGCGATGGCCTTCGGCGCGTCGCCCGTGTAGTTGTAGGCGAGGCCGAGCTGGACGCGCACCTGCGCGAAGGTCTCGGCGTCGAGCCCCTTGCCGGAGTCGGCCGGCTCGTACATCTCGACGGCTTCGAGCGCGTCGCGGTTGCGCCCCATGGCCTGGAGCGCCGTCGAGTGGAGGTAGCGAGCGCGGGCGAGCACGACGGGTTCGCGCCGCGCATGCGCGATGAGCTGGCGCAGCCGCGCCTCGGCCAGCGAGGGCAGGCCGCGGTCGAGCAGCTCCTGTATCTCTTCGAGCTGCTGCGCGAGGGGCAGCCCCGCCGCGCGGCGCGCCTCCGTGATGTGGGTCACGGGATACGACGCCCCGCCCTTAGACGAGCGTTCGCCCTGCTCTGCGTCACCCTGTTGCAAGCGAGAGTTCATGCGGCCCGTTGCCCGCTCGGCTAAAGAGACGTGTCGGCGCTCTCTGCTGTTCGTTGATATCGGAGGCTGGAAGAAAGGTGCTCGGCCTCTTGTAACTGCACCCTTCAGAACACTACCAAAGGCTTGTCGATTCCAGACTTTAGCACAGGAGAGTAGTCGGTAGGAAGTATGCAGAAGGCAGAAGGCAGAAGGCAGTAGGAAGTAGGAAGTAGGAAGTATGCAGAAGGCGGAAGGCAGTAGGCAGTAGGCAGTTAACGCCGGTCGAGTTCAGGTCGCGTCCGAGCCCCGCAGGGGCTCGGACGCGACCTGAACTCAACCGGCCCTAACTGCCTTTTGCCCTCTCCCCTACGGGCACGACAATTGACAGGCTCAATTTACAGTTGTCAGGCGCGGGAGGGTTTGGTACAAATCAGGGCTTGCACACAGCCCGAATCGTATCGTGAGGGTACAGACGGGGCGGCCCGAGGGGAAGCCCCGCGCACAGTCGCGCGCGGGCGCGGCGGGGAGGGCGGATAGATGGCCGAGACGGTGATCCCGCGGGCCGAGAAGAAGAGGCCGGCGGGCGGGCTCCGGCGCTGGCTGCTCAAGGGGCAGCCGCAGGAGATGGAGGGGCCGCACGAGCGCGAGGGGCAGCACCCGTCGCACCCCTGGTGGCAGGTGATGTGCCTGACGGGCGTGGACTACTTCTCCACACTCGGCTACCAGCCCGGCATCGCTTACATCGCCGCCGGGGCGCTCTCCCCGCTCGCGACCCTGGTGCTCGTCTGCCTCACGCTCTTCGGCGCGCTGCCGATGTACAAGCGCGTCGCCGAGGCCAGCCCGCACGGCGACGGCTCCATCTCGATGCTGGAGAACCTGCTCTCGCGCTGGAAGGGGAAGCTCTTCGTCCTCGTCCTGCTCGGCTTCGCCGCGACGGGCTTCATCATCACCATCACGCTCTCGGCCGCCGACGCCACCGCCCACATCATCGAGAACCCTTACGTCCACCACTACGCGCCGCAGCTCAAGCACCCCGTGGCGATGACGCTGGTGCTGATCGCCCTGCTCGGCGCGGTCTTCCTCAAGGGCTTTAAGGAGGCGATGGGGCTCGCCGTCGGCATCGTCGCCGTCTACCTCCTGCTCAACATCGTCACCATCGGCGTCAGCTTCTACCACATCTTCAACACGCCGGACATCTTCTCGCGCTGGTACCAGGCGGCGCTCAACGCCGAGGTGGCCGGCTTCCACATCGGCGGCAACGTGCTCATCATGTTCGGCGCCGCCCTCTTCCTCTTCCCGAAGCTGGCGCTCGGCCTCTCGGGCTTCGAGACGGGCGTCGTCGTCATGCCGCTGGTCAAAGGCGACCCCGGCGACACGCAAGACAACCCGCGGGGGCGCATCCGCAACACCAGGAAGCTGCTGACCGCCGCCGCGGCCATCATGAGCTTCTACCTCATCGCCAGCAGCCTCGTCACCACGCTCCTCATCCCGCCCGAGGAGTTCGCGGAGGGGCACGACGGGCACGAGCCGGGCAAGGCCAACGGCCGCGCGCTGGCCTACCTCGCGCACACCTACCTCGGCGACATCTTCGGGACGGTCTACGACCTCTCGACCATCGCCATCCTCTGGTTCGCGGGCGCGTCGGCGCTCGCCGGGCTCCTCAACATCGTGCCCCGCTACCTGCCGCGCTACGGCATGGCCCCGAACTGGGCCAAGGTGACGCGCCCGCTCGTCCTCATCTACATGGCTATCGCGTTCGTGGTGACGGCGGCCTTCCGCGCCGACGTGGACGCGCAGGCCGGGGCGTACGCGACCGGCGTGCTGGCGCTGATGGGGTCGGCCGCCGTGGCCGTGGCGCTGGCCGCGTGGCGGCGCGGCGAGGCGGCCAGGTGGGGCTTCGTCCTCGTCTCGCTCATCTTCGCCTACACGACCTTCATCAACGTGGTCGAGCAGCCCTCGGGCATCAAGATCGCCTCCTTCTTCATCGTCGCCATCATCTTCACCTCGCTCATCTCCAGGGTCTGGCGCACGACCGAACTGCGCGTGGAGAAGGTCGTGCTCGACGAGATGGCCAAGACCTACATCGACGAGCTGATCGAGCACGGCAGCGAGATACGGATCGTGGCGAACCGGCGCGACGCCGGCGACGTTAACGAGTACCGCTTCAAGGAGCGCGAGAAGCGCCAGGACAACCACATCCCCACGCGCGACCCCGTCCTCTTCCTCGAAGTCACGCCGGGCGACGCCTCGGAGTTCGCCGGGGAACTCAGGGTGACGGGCTGCGACATCGACGGCTTCCGCGTCCTGCGCACGTCGAGCCCGGCGGTGCCCAACGCCATCGCCGCCTTCATGCTCTACCTGCGCGACACGACCGGCAAGATACCGCACGTCTACTTCGGGTGGAGCGAGGGCAACCCTTTGATGTACCTGCTCCGCTA
>DATMVD010000050.1:0-76956 GCA_035563535.1 Pyrinomonadaceae bacterium
CGCCGCCTTCATGCTCTACCTGCGCGACACGACCGGCAAGATACCGCACGTCTACTTCGGGTGGAGCGAGGGCAACCCTTTGATGTACCTGCTCCGCTACATCGCCTTCGGCGAGGGCGACACCGCGCCCGTCACGCGCGAGATCCTGCGCCAGGTCGAAGACGACCCCGAGCAGCGCCCGGCCGTCCACGTGGGAGGATAAAAAGCGCGTAAACCGTAAAACGTGAACCGTGACAAGGAAAAGCCGTGAACCGTAAACCGTGAACCGTGACAGGAGGAAGAAAGTCCTTCTTGTCACGGTTCACGGTTTACGGTTCACGGCTTTTCCGTTTACGCGCACAGTTGTCCCCGTCGCGGGCGCACCGGGGAGGGGCGTTGCCGTTTGGGGGGCGGGCGGGGAGTGTCTACGTACTGCTGCGGCGGCTAGTCTTCGCCGCCGCCGTCGCGGCCGCCGAGGAAGCATGAGCGGCAGAAGACGGGGCGGCCCTGCGACGGGTAGAAGGGGACTGTCGTCTGCTGTCCGCACTGCGCGCACAGCACGGAGACCTCGATGCGCTGGCGGACGCCGGTGGCCTGCGCGGCGGCGATGGCGGCCAGCCGCTCGTTCTTCGCCTGCTTGCAGGGCTTGCACCGCTTCGGCTCGTTTTTCAGACCCTTGTCGTGGAAGAAGAGCTGCTCGCCGGCCGTCCAGGTGAACTCCTGGCCGCAATCGACGCAGAGGATCGGACGATCTGCGAACTCAGTCTCCACCTCTACCCATTCTCCTTTGCCTTCGGCCGGAGAAATCTCGGCAGTTTGAACCTGTGACATTGTTGCCCATCCTTGTGAAAAGACCTCCGCCGCGGCGTGCGGGGCGTACGTGCGGAAGATCAAAACCAACGGCTGCTGCGAGGGGCCTGCTGCTGTGCGTAGAGCCTTCAAACGGGGCGGCTGACTTTAACGAGGGAGTCGTTCGATACGGGGAAGCGCCTCTGAAAATCAGACATTCCGGCACTCCCGGCCCGCCTGTGACTCAGCACGGTACAGTTATCACGAATATGTGTCAAGAGCTAAGAGAAAGTTTCACCATGCGGCTTGACAGCCCCCGCCGCCCGTGACAGCATCGCCGGGCGCTTTCCGCAAGAATAATAGAAGCAACGAACGGAGATTTCCCCGCACATGAACGTGCTTGTCATCGGCTCGGGCGGGCGCGAGCACGCGCTCTGCCGGACGCTCGCGCGCACCGCCGCCGGCCCTCGTCCGCGCGTCTTCTGCGCGCCCGGAAACGCAGGCATCGCCGCGGACGCGGAGTGCGTCGCGATAGGCGCGACAGACGTGCCGGCGCTCGCGGACTTCGCAGAGCGCGAAGGCGTTGACCTGACCATCCCGGGCGGCGAGTCTCCGCTCGCCGCGGGGCTGGCGGACGAGTTCGAGCGCCGCCGCCTGGCCGTCGCGGGCCCGTCGCGCGCCGCCGCGCGTCTTGAGTCGAGCAAGGCTTTCGCCAAGGACTTCATGCTGCGCCACCGAATCCCCACGGCGCGCCACCGCGTCGCGGAGTCTGCGGCCGAGGCGCTCGGCGTCCTGCGCGGCGGCGAGTTCGGCGCGGCGGACGCGTCGGTCGTCGTGAAGGCCGACGGGCTGGCCGCGGGCAAGGGCGTCGTCGTCGCGAAGAACCGCGCGGAGGCCGCGGCCGCGGTCGTCGAGATGATGGAGGGCGGCCGCGCGGGCGTCGAGGCCGCGGGGCGCGTCGTCATCGAAGAGGCGCTCGCCGGGCGCGAGGCTTCGCTGCTGCTCTGGACGGACGGGCGCGACTACAGACTGATGCCGCCCGCGCGCGATCACAAGCGCGTCGGCGAGGGCGACACGGGCCCGAACACCGGCGGCATGGGCGCCGTCACCTCGCCGGACGTGTTAGACGCAGAGACGCTCGCGCGCTGCGTCGGCGAGATCGTCGAGCCGACGCTGGAAGGCGCGCGCGCCGACGGGCTCAACTTCCGCGGCGTGTTATTCGTCGGGCTGATGTTGACGGGCGAAGGCCCGCGCGTCCTTGAATACAACGTGCGCTTCGGCGACCCGGAGACGCAGGCCATCCTCGTCCGCCTGCGCTCAGACCTCTACCCCATCTTCGACTCGGTCGCGCGCGGCGGTCTGGGGCAAGTTAACGTGGAGTGGAGCGAGGAGGCTTCGGCCTGCGTCGTCCTCGCCGCGCGCGGCTACCCGGAACGGCCCGAGACGGGCGCGCGCATCGGGGGCCTCGAAGAGGCCGCGGGCGTCGAAGGCGTCCAAATCTTCCACGCCGGCACCGCGCTCGGGGACGACGGCTCAATCGTCACGGCCGGCGGCCGCGTGCTCGGCGTCACCGCCACCGGCGCGACGCTGGACTCCGCCCTCGCGCGCTGCTACGACTCCGCCTCCCGCGTCCGCTGGGACGGCCTCCATTACCGACGCGACATCGGCAGTAGGCAGTAGGCAGACGGCAGTAGGCAGTTAAGAGCGCTCGGGTCGCTTTCGGACATTGACCCTTAACGTTGATGGCCTATGCCTGAAAAAATCTCCATAATCGCGGATGGCTTACTGCCTACTGCCGTCTGCCTACTGCCTACTGCGCGGCTCTGGCGAGCGGCGCGGCAGTCCTGTTATACTCGCGCCTGAGAGCGAGGTTCCCGGCGAGAAGAGGGCAGGTGAACCCGGCGGCGCGGCGTTACGTACAATACACGCGGCCCGCCGGAGGCTTTAAACGTTCGGGGCCGAGAGATTTGCGAGCACCCCTCGCGGGCCGGCGGCCGCGGGGATTCGGAGGGCGAGGAGACGATGGGAGTCTGGGCGAGGTTCAAGCGTACGCTCCGTGCGATGTTCGGCGGCATCATCGAGAAGGCAGAAGACCCCGAGCTAATCCTTCAGCAGACCATCCGCGACATGCGCGACCGCATGCCGGAACTGAACAACAACGTCGCGCAGGTGATGGCCAACGAGCGGCTGCTCGCCAAGAGTAAGGAGCGCCTCGAACAGTCGGTCGTTGACCTCGACAGCAAGATCAAGGCGTCCGTCAAGGCCGGGCGCGACGACATCGCCACCGCCTACATCGGCCAGCTCCAGCAGGCGCAGAAAGACCTCGCGCACACCAACCAGCAACTCGACTACGCCTCGCGGGCATCACAGCAGGCGCTGAAACTGCGCGACAGCTACAAGCTCCAGCTCGAACAGAGGGCGGCCGAGGCCACGCGCCTCGTCAGCCAGTCGAAGCAGGCCAAGATGCAGGAGCAGATCGCGCAGACCATGCAGTCGTTCCAACTAGGCGACGACGCCTCGACCTTCGAGGAGATGCGCGAGAAGATCGACCGCCGCGCGGCGACCGCCGAGGCCAAGCTCCAACTGGGCGCGTCGAGCGTGGACACGCAGATGCAGGAGATCGAGCGCGAGGCGATGGACATGCAGTTGCAGGACAAGCTGGCCGAATACAAGCGCTCGATGGGGCTCCTCGGCGAGGGGCAGAAGGAGGCCCCGGCGCTCCCGGCCGGCGGCGGCGAGTCGAACTCCTGAACTATTATTTATAACGCGCGCGGCCCGAGTCGGAAGCAAGTAATCTTATGGCGGAGAAGAAGCTCAGTCTCGAATACCTGAAAGAGGCTTTGATGGAGCCGGCCAACTTCTGGGGCATGGCCGGCTTCGCCGTGGCCGCGGCCTACACCTGGTCGCCCATCCCGCTCGCCGCGGCGCTCGTCGCCGAGGGCGCGTACCTCGCGACCGTGCCGGCCAGCTCCATCTACCGGCGGCTGGTGGACGGCCGCAACCGCAAGCGGCTGGCCGAGCTGCGCAGCAAGCAGCGCGACCGCCTCATCGAGAGCTTCGACCCGCGCGAGCGCGAGGCGGTGCTCTACCTGAAGTGGCTCAAGAACAAGATCTTCGACAACTACGTCAAGTTCACCGGCGCGAAAGACCTGCCCACGAACATCCGCAGCCTTGAGCAGCGCTGGGAGGACTTCGTTGACCTCTTAGACGTGTACCGGCGGCGCAAGCACCACCTGCGCTCCATCAACCGGCAGGCCGTCCAGAACCAGCTCACGCAGGCCGAGCGCGCCGTCGAGGGCGCGCCCGACGACCGCGCCAGGCGCATCCAGCAGGCCAACGTCGAGATACTCAAGCGCCGCCTCGCGCAGTTCTCCGAACTCGAACGTTCGGTCAAGCTCGTCGAGGGGCAGCTCCAGTCGATCGAGAACTTCTTCGGCCTCGTCAACGACCAGGTCGTCACGCTCCCCACCCCGGAGCGCGTCTCCTCGCTCGACTTCGAGCAGCTCTCCGACTCCATCGCGATGACCAAGCAGATGCTCGAAGAGACCTCCGACGTGATGGGCGTCCTCGACAGCCACAACCGCGAGATCGGCAACTTCGACCTGCTCCCGTCTTCGGGGACTACTTCGGCGAAGTAGAGAAGAGAACTTCTTATAAAACGAAGAGGCCGGACATCGCGTCCGGCCTCTTTCGTTTCTACCGCATCAATTTCATCAACCAGGTTCGGGCCAATCAGCCGCGCCCGTTCTTACTCTTCTCGACCATCGCGGCCAACGAGGGCTCGTCGATGCGGTAGGTCTCGTTGCAGAAGTGGCAGGTGAGCGAAGCGCCCTTGTCTTCGCGCAGCATCGACTCCAGCTCCGCGCCGTCAATCGAAGAGACGAGCGAGGCCGCGCGCTCGTAAGAGCAGGTGCAGTTGAAGCCGACCTCGCGCTCCTCAAGCACCTCGAAGGGAACGTCGCCGAGCGACGCCCGCAGCAGGTCGAGCGGCCGCGCGCCCCCGCGGATGAGGGCCGTCGTGTGCGGCGTCCGGCTCACGGTCGATTCGATGGCCGCCACGACCTTCTCGTCCGCGCCCGGCATCACCTGAATCATCAACCCGCCCGCCGCCTCGACGAACGTCTCGCCCGACTCGCGCGCGCGCACGAGCACCCCGAGCATCACGGCCGAGGGTATCTGCTCGGACTTCGCCAGGTAGTACGCGAAGTCCTCGCCGATCTCGCCCGAGACGATGGGGACGGCCCCGCGGTACGGCTCGCGGTAGAGCCCTATATCAAAGCCCGACTCATACGTGACGTAGAACATGCCGCCGCCCACGACGGCGCTCACGTTGAACTTGCCCTGGGCGTTGAGCGGGGCGTCGGCCAGGGGCTCTTTCACGTAGCCGCGCACCTGCCCCGCGGCGTTCGTCTCGGCGGTGATGCCGCGGACGGGGCCGTCGCAATCGACCTGCACGGTCAGGCGGTCGAACTCCTTCTGGCCCGCGCCCAGGAGCAGCGCGCCCGTCAGCGTCCGCCCGAGCGCCGCCGTCACCGTGCCCGTCGTCCCGTGCCTGCGCGCGGCCTCGGCCACCGTGTTTGTCGTCACGGCCGACATGCAGCGGATGAGCCCGTCGGCGGCGGTCGCCCGCACGAGCGTGTCCCTGTGGCCGTTCTGCGTCTCTTTGAGAGTCATGGCTTACTTTTGTTCCGCGGTCGAAAAATCCCCGAGTGCCTTAGATGAAAAGCGGCCCCCCCGTACTGCCTCCGCCCGCCGCCGCGGAGGGCACAAGATAGTGTGGCGCGCTGCCCGCGGGCGCTCCGCCCGGCGGCCCCCGGAAAGCCCAGATTTACGGCCGAAAAGTACCCGACCGCACCCTCACGTAAAACCTCAAAGACCCCGCTCTATTGTGAGCAGTCAAAAAGACATACCCAATATATTGTGCTATACTCTTGACAAGCAATTTCGCCGGGTGTATTCTTCGCGCCGTTTGGAACGAGCCGGTTCCGTTGTGCCGGAGGGGGCGTTCATGTCCCACGGCACGGGAACCTTTTCGCCTCCCGGCCAGACCATCCGCGAAGTACCCGAGCCACTATGAGAGACGGCGCGCAGTGAGCGCCGCAATTTTTTCGACCGCTGGAGAAGAACGTGCCTCGCGCCCCCCACGAGCGCGGGAAAGGCAAGAAGAGAAGAGATGAGCACCGTTATCGAGCCGAACGCACCGCAGGGGAGCCCCTCCGCTTTTGAGATCACGGGCGCCGCGCCCGCCGCCGCCGAAGTAATCGGCCTGAACGCCCGCCGCGTCATCGCCAAGCGCTACAGTTTGAAGGACCCGCAGGGCAACGCCATCGAGGAGTGGCCCGACATCGTCCGCCGCGTCGTCGGCCACGTCTCGCAGGCCGAGTCGGACCTCGTCCGCCGCGACGAGTTCTACCAGACGATGGCCGGCATCATGCTCCGCCGCGAGTTCGTGCCGAACACGCCGTGCCTCGTCAACGCGGGCAAGCCCTCGGGGCAGCTCGCCGCCTGCTTCGTCCTCGACGTTCCCGACTCCATCGCCGGCATCATGAAGACGGCGACCGACGCCGCCATCATCCACCAGACGGGCGGCGGCACGGGCTTCACCTTCGAGAAGCTGCGCCCCGCGGGCGCGATGGTGCGCTCGACGCACGGCGTGGCCTCCGGCCCCGTGTCGTTCATGAACATCTTCAACACGACGACCGACACGGTGAAGCAGGGGGGCGTCCGCCGCGGCGCGAACATGGGCATCATGCGCGTCGATCACCCGGACGTGCTCCGCTTCATCCACGCGAAGAACGACCAGCATAGCCTGACGAACTTCAACATCTCGGTGACGGTGACCGACAAGTTCTTCGAGGCGGTGGACGGCAAGCAGTGGTATCAGCTCTCCTTCGACGGCGAGCCGTGGGACGAGGCCGTCTACGACGCGGTGCAGGAAGGCCCCTACGCCGTCTACCGTCAGGCCGACGGCGAGACGGTGACGTTCCGCGACCGCGCTGCGTTCTTAGAGGCGAAGGAGTCTGGCCTGCTCGACAGGTGCACGCGCGAGGAGCCGCCCGCCCCGGGCATGGTCTACGCGCCGGACGTGTGGAACCGCATCGTCGCGAGCGCGCACCGCTACGCGGAGCCGGGCGTCATCTTCATCGACGAGGTCAACCGCAACAACCACATGATGGAGTCGATGGGCCCCATCTACGCGACGAACCCGTGCGCGGAGCAGGCCCTGCACTTCAACAACTCTTGCAACCTCGGCTCGATTGACCTCGCCAAGTTCTACGACCCCGAGACGCGGCTCGACTGGGACAGGCTCGCCGACACCGTCCACTGGTGCGTCCGCTTCCTCGACAACGTCATCGACACGTGCGCGTGGCCGCTCCCGGAGATTGACGACGTGGTGAAGCGCACGCGCCCCGTGGGCTTAGGCATCATGGGCTTCGCCGACCTGTGCTTGCAGTTGAAGATCAAGTACGGCTCGAACACCTCGATTGACCTGATGGACGAGGCGATGGGCTTCGTGCGGCGCGAGGCGTGGATTGAAAGCTGCCGCCTCGGCGCGGAGAAGGGCGTCTTCCCCGAGTACAAGCCGAACAAGGCCGCCTACGACAAGTTCCTCCGCGAGGAGATCGGCATCCCCGAGGAGATGGAGGTCACGCCGCGCAACTACGAGACGACGACGATTGCGCCGACGGGAACCATCTCGCTCGTCGCGGAGACATCCTCGGGCGTCGAGCCGAACTTCTCGTGGGCCTACGTCCGCCAGGACACGTTGGGGAAGCGCACCTACGTCCACACGCTCGCGGCCGAGGCGCTCGGCATGACGGTTGACCAGACCGACCAGGCGTCCATCGACGCCGCGGCCGAGCACGTCTGCGCGCACGAGGCGGAGCTGCCCGACTACTTCATCTCGGCGATGTCGATCACGGCCGAGCAGCACGTCTACGTGCTGGCCGCCGCGCAGCGCAACGTGGACAACGGCGTGTCGAAGACCTGCAACGGCTCGCGCGACGACACGCTCGAATCGGTTGACCGCCTCTACCGCCTCGCGCGCGAGCTGGGCTGCAAGGCCGTCAGCTACTACCGCGACGGCAGCCGCGACTCGCAGGTGCTCTCGGCCGTGAAGGGCTCCGCGGAGACGCCGAGCGAGGTCGCCTGCGACCCGGCCGTCGTGACGGAGGCCGCGAAGACCGAGGCGGCGGCCGAGCCCGCGCCGGCCGTCGCGAAGGCGGAGGCCCCGGCCGCTTCGGTCGTGCCCGCCGCGCCCGCGCCCGCGGTGCGCAGGACTGAGTCCGGCGACGTGGTGCGCATCGAGCGGCCGCGCGAACTGGTCGGCGCGACGTGGCAGATTCCGTTCGACGGGCAGAACCTCTACGTCACGGTCAACCACGACGGCGTGGACATCCTCGAAGTCTTTGCCACCGGCCCCATCTCGGGCGGCGTGGGGCTGCTCGCCTCGAAGATGCTGCGCGGCGGCTTCGACGCGCGCGAGGTGGCGCGCTCGCTCAACAAGGTGACGGGCACGCACTCGGTCTGGTTCAACGAGCGTCTGCTGACGAGCCCCGAACAGGCCGTCGCCGAGTGCATCATGCTCACCAGCCGCAGGCTCCAGAGCCAGCCCGACTCGGCGCGCCAGTTCGCCTACCAGCAGGCGGCCCAGGCGCAGCCGAAGATACAGGTCGGCGTCCCCGACAGCGTCGAGACGAGCCGCAACTACTCGCTCATCGGCGAGTGCCCCGAGTGCCACGGCCAGCTTGAGCACGCCTCGGGCTGCGACTTCTGCCGCGACTGCGGCTACTCGAAGTGTAAGTAGGGGCTTTTCACTTTTGTATCTCCGGGGATACTTAAGAAGGAGTAAAGTAAGAGGGTAGGCAGTATCAAGGGTAAAAAATCGGCTCCGGGCCAATAAAAGGTCCGGAGCCGATTTTTATTCGTATACAGTAAACTGCCGTACCGACGTTAGACGTTTCCGCACCACGAAAAACCGAGCGTCGGGGTCAATCGCAGGCGCGCCAATGTTCACACTGTCTCGGGACGACAAACACAGTCTTCTGCGCATGCGGTATGCGTTTCGCTCTTCGGAGGCGCTTTCCGCATTGATTGCGGCCGCGCTCTTGTGGCCGCTGGTAGGGCTCATCGTCCCTGTGGGAGTCATGCTGATGGCGCAGTCTCTCCGCGCCGGCAGCTTGCGCGCACTCCTCGTCTCATTCTTCACGTCGGGTGCCGTAACCCTCCTGGTACTTGCCTTATGGAGGATGTTGGATTGGTTCTTTTACTCGGCCGGATGCCTCGTGTCCGTCGTCAGTCTACTTTTGTCGGCGCTATTCATGTATCTATTTCGGGTGTCGTCTACACAGCTCTGGATTCTTGCAGCATCCAAGAAGAGTGAATTCGGCGTGACGCTTTCAGTCGCCCTCACACTTGCGACTTTCATTTTCTTCTGGCGGCACACCGTGCGGATCGGGCTCCTTCACCGAGAAGAGCGGGCGGTCATCACGCAACGCTGGCCCGGGCGGTCTGTCGCGCAACATTTCTTTGGAAGTCTGTCGAACCATAGACGCGGCACGCGGCGCTCCTTCAGTGCCGTAGCGGCGACGGTGCTCCGCACCGCCGCGATGATGGTGCAGGGTCTTTCTATATACGTTCTGTTTTTCATGCTGGGCGTCGCCCTCTTCAACCTCACGATGTTCTTCCTCACTGTGTATTACTTCTTTTTCGACAGGAGCCGCGTCGGCTCGTTCGAGGGTTTTTCCCTAATAGCCGGTTACGTCATTGCTTTCTGCGGCATCATGCTGACGGCGGCGTTCCTCATAACTCAGGGGGCCATGGCCCTGAAACGGAGCGCGCGTTGGCTGTCACGTTACTCGTTCGAGCAGACTGTCGCCGCCGACCCGAGGCCGCCGATTCTCTTCTTAAGGTCTTTCGCGGACGATCAGGTCACTCTGCCGCGGCCGCCGTTTTACGTCACCTACTGGCTGGCCGAGCCCAACCCGCGCCGCCTGGATCATGCCCTCGTCGAGCGATTCAGTAATCTGGCGCCCGTCGTCGCGCTCGGCAAACGCGGCGAGAAGAACCTCCCCTACGGCGCGTCGCGACGCTACGTTTCGGATGACGAATGGCAGGACGTGGTCGAAGAGATCGCGACGGGCGCGCATAGTATCGTCATCATCGCCGACGACTCGCCGGGAGTCGAGTGGGAAGTCCGGCGCATGCTGGAAGAGCCCTTCGTTAGGAAGAGCCTCTTTCTCGCGAGTCCCGGGCGCGGCAAACAGGGGCTGGAGGCCCACCCCCTCGTCGGCCCGGCGGTGGCGTCGGCGAGTGTGAATCTGTCGAAGGGTTTCCGCATTCTGGCGGCGTTCCGCGAAGCAGAGCGTTGGCAGATTCTGGCTATCAAGAAGCCGACGGCGGACGACTTCGTCGTCTGCTGCCAAGCCTTTTTTAGAAGCCGCTCGACGGCGGAATCAAGCGTCTACGTGGAAGCAACGTCGGGGAAGGCTTCCGGCGTAGAACCTTTTTAAGACTCGAAAGGGGAGGCGGATGAAGAACGTCGCCATACTCATCTTCGACGAGGTCGAGGTGCTCGACTTCTGCGGGCCGTTCGAGGTCTTCTCGGTCGCGGGGCGGCGGAGCGGGCTCGAACCGTTCAACGTCTACACGGTCGCGCAGAAGGCCGGCCCCGTGCTCGCGCGCAACAACCTGAGCGTCAACCCGGCGTACACGTTTGCCGACTGCCCGCGACCCGAAGTGCTGCTCGTGCCGGGCGGCTACGGCACGCGGCGCGAGATGCACAACGGGGCACTGACGGGTTGGATAGCCGAGCAGGCTAAAGAGGTCGAGCTGCTGCTCTCGGTCTGCACGGGGGCGCTGCTGCTGGCGAAGGCCGGGCTGCTCGAAGGGCTTTCGGCGACGACGCACCACGGGGCCTTCGGGCTGCTCCGGGAGGTCGCCCCGAACACGTCGGTGCTCGAATCCGAGAGGGTGGTGGACAACGGGAGGGTCATCCTCTCGGCGGGCATCTCGGCCGGGATTGACATGTCTCTCCACGCGGTGGGGCGTTTATTAGGTGAGGCGCAGGCCGAAGAGACGGCCCGCTACATGGAGTACGACTGGACTGCGAAGGGCCGGCGGCCGGCGTCGGGCTCCGCCTGAGGGGGGAGGCGCGTCACGCCGGAATCGGGGAGGAGACCCTCATGACTAACACCGAACCCGCCGCGAACCCGGCGCAAGGGCCGCGGCCGCCCAGAACGGATTGGAGAGAAGAGTGTGAGCCCGGCGAGGATGACCTGTTCAGAGAATTCGCGGACTACATCAGGGGGCAGCAGGAGAAACTTTTGCGAGACGACCCGGGGGTCGCGGAGCGGACGCGAGGGGGGCTGCTCCGCGGGTTCCACGCGAAGCCGCACGCGGGGCTGTTGGCCGACTTCGAGGTCCTGCCCGACCTCCCCACCCACGCGCGCTTCGGGGTCTTCGCCGAGCCGCGGGTCTTCAAGGCCGTCGTCAGGTTCTCCAACGGCACGCCCACCCTCCAGTCAGACCGGAAGCCCGAGCCGCGCGGCATCGGGATCAAGCTGCTCGGCGTGCCCGGGAAGAAGCTGCTGCGCGGGCAGGAGGACGCGCGGACGCAGGACTTCCTCGCCACGAGCCATTCGGTCACCTCGACTGTGAACCACGTCCGGCAGTTCATCGCCTTCGTCAAGGCCGGGGAGGACGGGATGCTGCGGATGCCCTACAGGCTCGCGCGCGCCGTCGGCTTCAGGGAGGCGCGGCGCATCCTGTGGGCGCTGCTGCGCACCGTCATCCTGCCGAAGGTGCGCAGCGTGGCGACCGAGGTTTACGAAGGGACGGCCCCCATCAAGCTCGGGCCGTACGCGGTCAAGTTCACCGTGCGCCCCGCGGAGGGCACCGAGCCGCCGCCGCGGCGCCGCCCGCGAGGCCGTCCCGACTTCTTACGCGAGGAGTTGGCCGGGCGTTTGTCGAAGGGCGACCTCTTGTTCGACTTCGTCGTGCAGTTCTTCGTGGACGACAAGCTCACGCCCATCGAGGACACGTCCGTCCGCTGGGAGCCGGAGGTGACGCCGTTCGTGAAGGTCGCGCGGCTGCGCATCGCCCGCGGCGAACTCGACGGCGGGTTGGGCGAGAAGGTGAACCGACTCTCCTTCACCCCCTGGCACGCAATCGAGGAGCACCGCCCGCTCGGCAACGTGATGCGCGCGCGGAGGTTCGCCTACGAGGCCAGCTCGGCCAACAGGAAGCACGACCCGGAGCCGGACGGCCTGCCCCTCTGAACGGCCGCCGCCCGGCGCGACGCGAAGGCCCAGAGTCCGACGTCGGACTCTGGGCCTTCTTTTCTGCGGGGCGTCGGGCGGACGAGCTTTTGGCGGGAGTCTGTGTCAGATGGTATGTTCACCCCAGACGTGATGAGTCTTAAAAGTTTCCCGCTCCGCACGCACCGAGACGACCGCAAGTAGAGTCGAAGCCGGACGTTCCTCCGTGGGGGCAAGTCCGCTCTTCCCGCCCCGGAGGCATTTAAATTTTCGAGAGGGCCGCGAGGCCGTAAAATGATGCGCCTGAAAAATATTCCCGCACTGATCCTGCTCTTCCAACTACTTCTCAACCCCTTCGCCCCGCTCGCCGCGCGGGCGAACGAGAGCGCCATGACCGAGACGAGCGTCGGAGCGTACGAGCCGGGCCAGGAGCCTGGCGCGGCCGAGAGGAAGGGGCTGCGCTTCCGCCTGAGCGAGGGGGCCGAGGCGGCCGAGAGGCCCGCGGCGCGCCCGCCCGCGGCGCAGGCCGAGAAGCTCTCCGAGTCGGAGACGGCGCGCGTGCTCGCGCGCCTGCCGGAGATCAAGACGGACGAGTCAGACCGTCAGGAGTTCGCGCTGCGCGAGAGATCTCTGCCCGCCCCGCGCGCGGGCGCGACCGTGTTGAAGCCTTTCCCCGCGCCGGAGCCGCGCGACTCGCCGGACGTGGCCGCGGGCGACGCGAAGGTCTTGCGCCGCTCGCCGGAGGGCGAGGTGCCCTTAGCGCCGCAGGTCTCTCTGACCTTCTCGCGCCCCTTGGTGGCGGTCACGTCGCAGGACGAGGCGGCGCGCAACGTCCCGGCGCAGTTGAGCCCGCAGGCGGCGGGGCGCTGGCGCTGGCTGGGGACGAAGACGCTCATCTTCGACCCCGAGGGCGGGCGGCTGCCGATGGCGACCGAGTACACGGTGACCGTGCCGGGGCGCGCCGGATTAGCGCCCGCGACGTGGAAGTTCGCCACGCCCGCGCCGAAGCTCGTGGGGAAGTACCCGGAGAACGTCTCGGCGCGGCGCGACGGGGTCGTCTTCGTCGAGTTCGACCAGAGGGTCGAGCCCGCGGCAGTGCTGCGGGGCCTGAAGTTGCAGCCGGCCGGGGGCGCGGCCGTAGCGGTCAGACTGGCGACCGAAGATGAGATCAACAGGGACGAGAACGTGAAGCGTCTCGCGGCGTCGGCCGTGCAGGGGCGGTGGGTCGCCCTGCGCGCGGTGAGCGCGTTGCCGCCGAACACGGCAGTCACGGTGACGGTCGGCGCGGGCACGCCTTCGGCCGAGGGGCCGCGCACGACGACCTCCGCGCAGAGCTTCGCGTTCAGCACCTACGGCCCTCTGCGCGTGACGGAGCACCGCTGCGGGTGGCAGAAGACCTGCTCGCCGTACGACCAGTGGTTCTTCACCTTCAGCAACAACCTCGACCGCGAAGCCTTCGACCCGGCGCAGGTGAAGGTCGAGCCGGAGGTGCCCGGCCTCAACATCGCCGCCTACGGGAACCGGCTCTACGTCAACGGCCAGAAGCGCGGCCGCACGACCTACAGGGTGACCCTCGCCCCGTCCCTGCGCGACGAGTTCGGGCAGACGCTGGGCGAGCCCGCCGTCTTCACCTTCAACGTCGGGGCGGCGCCGCCCGCGCTCTTCAACACGGGCGGCCCGTTCGTCGTGCTCGACCCGGCGGGCGGGCCGAACCTCTCGGTCTTCAGCGTCAACCAGCCCGCGCTCAAGGTGAGCCTCTACGAGGTCGCGCCCGAAGACTGGGGCGCGTACGTCGCGCACATGCGCACTGTCGCGGGCTACTACGACGAGAAGCAGCAGAAGCCACAGGGGCCGCCGGGCCGGCTCGTCTTCTCGAAGAGCGTGCCCGTCAAGTCGCAGCCGGACGAGACGACCGAGACGCGGCTCGACCTCTCGCCCGCGCTCAAGGAGGGGCGGGGCAACGTCTTCGTCGTGGTCGAGCCGACGGTCTTCGCGGAGCCGCAGAACCGACGCCAGCGCGGGGGCGCGGCGATGCGCTCTTGGGTGCAGGTGACGACCATCGGGCTCGACGCCTTCGCCGACAACCAGGATTTGGTCGGCTGGGCCACGGCGCTCGCCGACGGCCGCCCGCTCGAAGGCGTCGAGATGACTCTGACGCCGGGGGGCTTGAGCGCGACGACGGGGCGCGACGGCGTCGTGCGTCTGGGCCTCGCGCAGAAGCCGGGCGAGGGGGGCGGGATGCTCGTCGCGCGGCGCGGCGGCGAGACGGCCTTCCTGCCCGAGTACAGCGACTGGTGGAACAACGCAACGTCGTGGGTGCGGCGCGAGCCCGCCGACTTCCTGCGCTGGTTCGTCTTCGACGACCGGAAGATGTACCGGCCGGGCGAGGAGGTGAGCGTCAAGGGCTGGCTCCGGCGCGTGGGGTCGGGCAAGGCGGGCGACGTGGGCGCGCTCGCGGGCGCGGCGCAGAACGTCTCTTACACGCTGCGCGACTCGCGCGGCAACGAAATCCTGAAGGGCGGCGCGCGCGTCAACGCGCTCGGCGGCTTCGACACGAAGTTCAAACTGCCGCCGACGATGAACCTCGGCGGCGCTTCGCTCCAGTTCCGCGCGGAGGGTGGCGAGGCGGCCGCGCCCGGCGCGCGCGAGCACTACCACCAGGTGCAGGTGCAGGAGTTCCGCCGCCCCGAGTTCGAGGTCAGCGCGAAGTCGGACGAGGGGCCGCACTTCGTGGGCGGCCACGCGCAGGCGACCGTGCAGGCGAGCTACTACGCGGGCGGCGGCCTGCCCGACTCCGATGTCAACTGGCGCGTCACGGCCACGCAGACCACCTACACGCCGCCCAACCGCGGCGACTACACCTTCGGCCGCTGGGTTCCGTGGTGGGGCTCCCACTCCTCCGCGTCGAACGAGAACGTGCAGACCTTCAAGGGGAAGACCGACGCCGGGGGCAAGCACACGCTCCGCATCGACTTCGACTCGGTGAACCCGCCGCAGCCTTCGAGCGTCTCGGCCGAGGCGACGGTGACGGACGTGAACCGCCAGGCTTGGACTTCCAACACGACGATGCTCGTCCACCCTTCAGACCTCTACGTCGGGCTGCGCAGCGAGCGGCTCTTCGTGCAGCAGGGCGAGGCGCTCGTCGTGGGCTCCATCGTCACAGACCTCGACGGCAAGCTCGTGCCCAACCGTGAGGTGCGGATGCGCGCCGCGCTGATGGAATGGAAGCAGGTGAAGGGGCAGTGGCAGCAGGTCGAGTCGAAGACGCCCGAGGAGTGCACGGTTAAGTCGTCTAACGAGGCCGTCCGCTGCACCTTCCGCCCGAAGCAGGGGGGCGTCTACCGCGTGACGGCGCGCGTCTACGACGACCGCGAGCGGCCGAACGAGAGCGAGCTGACGCTGTGGGTCGCGGGCGGCAAGCAGCCCCCGCGGCGCGAGGTGTCGCAGGAATCGGTCGAGCTGATCCCCGACCGCAAGGAGTACCGCGCGGGCGAGACGGCCGAGATACTCGTGCAGTCGCCCTTCACGCCGGCCGAAGGCATCATGACGCTGCGGCGCTCGGGGCTCGTCCGCACCGAGCGCTTCCGCATGGACGGGCCTTCGCACACGCTGCGCGTGCCGGTCGAGGAGGTCTTCACGCCGAACGTCTACGTGCAGGTCGATCTGGTCGGGGCGGCCCCGCGCACAGACGAGAAAGGCGAGGCTAACGAGAAGCTGCCCAAACGCCCGGCCTTCGCCTCGGGCTCGGTCAGCCTCTCGGTGCCGCCGCTCGTGCGCAAGCTACAGGTGACGGCGACTCCGCGCGACAAGGCTCTGGAGCCGGGCGGCGAGACGACCGTCGCCGTCGAGGTGAGGGACGCCGCGGGCCGGCCCGTGCAGGGCGGCGAGCTGGCCGTCGTCGTCGTTGACGAGTCGGTGCTGGCGCTGACGGGCTACAAGCTCGAAGACCCGCTCGCGGTCTTCTACGCGCAGCGCGGCGCGGACGTGAACGACTACCACCTGCGCAGGGAGGTGCAGCTCGCAGACCCCGGCCAGTTGCAGGTGGGACAGTTGGACGCAGTCGGCGGCGTGGCCCAGACGGCCGAGACCGTCTCAGTCACCGCGGAAGCGCCGCCCCCGCCGCCCGCCCCTTCGACGCGGCCCGTGAACGCGAGGGTCGCGCGCAGGAGTGCGGAGTTCGGCAAGGACAAGGCCGATGGGGTCGAGGAGCAGCAGGCGATTCGCCTGCGCGAGAACTTCAACGCGCTCGCCGTCTTCGCCCCGTCGGTGCCGACCGACGCCGAAGGGCGCGCGGAGGTGAAGGTGAAGGTGCCCGACAACCTAACGCGCTACCGCGTGATGGCCGTCTCGGTCGCGGGCGGCAAGCAGTTCGGCTCGGGCGAGTCGAACATCACGGCGCGCCAGCCCCTGATGGTGCGACCGTCCGCGCCGCGCTTCCTCAACTTCGGCGACCGCTTCGAGCTGCCCGTCGTCTTGCAGAACCAGACCGACGCGCCGGCGCAGGTTGAAGTAGCCGTCCGCGCCGCCAACGCCGAGCTGACCGACGGTCAGGGCCGGCGGGTGACTATCCCTGCGAACGACCGCGTCGAAGTGCGCTTCCCCGTGGCGGCCAACGCGGCGGGCACGGCGCGCTTCCAGGTCGGCGCGGTCTCGGGCCGCTTCGCGGACGCCTCGCAGTTCGAGCTGCCCGTCTGGACTCCGGCCACGACCGAGGCGTTCGCCACCTACGGCGAGCTCGACCAGGGCGGGGCGATAGTCCAGCCGGTCAAGGCCCCGCCGGACGTGTTCAGGCAGTTCGGCGGGCTCGAAGTCCAGACCTCTTCGACGCAGTTGCAGGCGTTGACGGACGCGGTGCTCTACCTCGTCGCTTACCCCTTCGAGTGCTCCGAGCAGCTCGCTTCGCGCGTGCTCGCCATCGCCGCGCTGCGCGACGTGCTGACGGCCTTCAAGGCGAAGGGGCTGCCCAAGCCGGAGGAGATGAACGCGGCGGTGGCACGCGACCTCAAGCGGCTTCAGGGGTTGCAGAACGACGACGGCGGCTTCGGCTTCTGGCGGCGCGGCGAAGAGTCGTGGCCTTACGTCAGCATCCACGTCGCGCACTCTCTGGCGCGGGCGAAGTCGAAGGGCTACGACGTGCCGCAGCCGATGCTCGACAAGTTGCGGGACTACCTGCGCAACGTCGAGTCGCGCATCCCCCGCCGCTACGGCCGCGACGCGCGCAACTCGCTCATCGCCTACGCGCTCTACACGCGCGCACTCACGGGCGACCGCGACGCGGCGCGCGCGCGACGCCTCATCGCGGAGAACGGGCTTGAGAAGTTTCAGCTCGAAGCGGTCGGCTGGCTCCTGACCGTGCTCTCGGGCGACAGGGCTTCGACCGCCGAGGTCGCGGCGATACGACGCCTGCTCGACAACCGCGCGGAGGAGACCGCCGGGACGGCGCACTTCACGACCAGCTACTCGGACGACGCGTACCTCCTGCTGCACTCCGACCGGCGTGCGGATGGCGTCATCCTCGAAGCGCTCATCGGCGACCAGCCCGAGAGCGACCTCATCGCGAAGGTCGCGCGCGGCCTGCTCGCGCACCGCAAGCAGGGGCGCTGGGAGAACACGCAGGAGAACGCCTTCGTCCTGCTCGCGCTCGACCGCTACTTCCGCACCTACGAGAAGGCGACGCCCGACTTCGTCGCGCGCGCGTGGCTCGGCGACGCGTACGCGGGCGAGCAGCAGTTCCGCGGGCGCTCGACCGACCGGCAGCAGTTCGACGTGCCGATGCGCTACCTCGCGGAGAAGGGGAGCGGGGCTCAGAACCTCGTCTTGCAGAAGGAGGGGGCGGGCCGCCTCTACTACCGCGTCGGGATGAGCTACGCGCCTTCGAGCCTGAAACTCGCGGCGGCCGACTACGGCTTTACGGTCGAGCGCGCCTACGAGCCGACGGGCGACGCCTCGGACGTGCGGCGCGACGCCGACGGGACGTGGCGCATCAAGGCGGGCTCGACCGTGCGCGTGAAGCTGACGTTGGCCGCGCCCACGCGCCGCTACCACGTCGCGCTCGTAGACCCTCTGCCCGCGGGGCTCGAAGCCCTCAACCCGGCGCTCGCCGTCACGGGGACGATCCCGCAGGCACAGGAGGAGCAGCCGCAGTTCGGCATGTGGTGGTGGCGTCGCACCTGGTTCGAGCACCAGAACCTGCGCGACGACCGCGCCGAGGCGTTCACCTCCCTGATGTGGGAGGGCGTCTACACCTACTCCTACACCGCGCGCGCGACGACGCCCGGCTCCTTCGTCGTCCCCCCCGCCAAGGCCGAAGAGATGTACGCCCCCGAGACCTTCGGCCGCGGCCAGAGCGACCGCGTGATAGTCGAGTAGAAACGCCGCGTCGCGTCAGCGACGCCCGAGTTTAGCCCGGCCTTGAAAGGCCGGGTTCGGGTCGGACAAAACGACGCCGCGTCGCGTCAGCGACGCCTGAACGGGTCGGCCGTCTCAGGCGTCGCTGACACCGCCTTGCAAAACGGGATAAGGCTGCTTCTCGCTGGGAGCGCGGGCATCCCTGCCCGCCATGAGCGCGCAGCGCGAAGGCCGTGAGACTTTACACCTTAACGTTGAGACATGACGCCTCACGGCTAAGCGTGCTTTCGCACGCTTTGGCGGGCAGGGATGCCCGCGCTCCCGGCACTGAGCAGCCTTATTCCCATTTGCAAGTCGGTATAAGTTTACCGGCGGCCGTTTAGAGGCGGGCTATGCCCGCCGTCCAGGCTTACATCGGAACTCGGGCCGGCGGGCATAGCCCGCCTCTAAACGGAAGGTAAAGGGATAAGGAACCCGCTCCAGAGCGGCGTTCCGTCGCCGGGCTTAATGAAAAGGGCGGGCAGCCGTTGAACGACTGCCCGCCCTTTTTGATTTACTCCGCCGAGCCTTAGCGCGCGCGCTCGTTCTCGTTGCGGAGGTTGTTCGTCACGGAGAAGACGCCGGGGACGGAGTTGGCCCTGATGTAGGCCAGCCGCCGGTCGCCCTCGCTGGAGACGACGCCTTCGAGCGTCACGTGGCCGCCGTTGACGACGATGTGGATCGAAGGGTTCACCCCGCGCCCGTAGCGGAAGAGCGGGCTGTTCCAGCCGAAGAGCGCGCGGTACGTGCTCACGCGGATCGAGTCGTCGAAGCCCGAGAGCGGGAGCACCTCGATGTTGTTGACCACGCGCTCGACGCCCGCCAGCTTGCGCACGCGGCGCTCGGCGTCCTTGCGCGTCGAAGGCCGCACGACCTGACCCGAGAGCGTCACGGTCGAGCCGTCGATCTGGTACTCAAGGTTGTCGAAGACGCCGTACCACGGGAGCGTCACAAGCTCCTTGCGCACCTTCTTCGCCAACTGCTCGAAGGCGGCGCGCTCCGCCATCTGGTCGGCCGGGGCCGCCGCCGCGACCGACACCGTCACGACCAACGCCGCGACGAGCGCGATGACCCTATTCAACACTGCTTTCATCTTTGTCTCACCCCTTTTCATGACAGTTATTTATTCACGAACTTAGATGAAGCGAGCCCCCCGCGAGTTGCAGCCGGCGGGCTCGCCGGCGCGTCAGCAGGTCGGCGTTTTTCGGGGGAATTTGATGATTGTTGGCGCTGCCGCGGGGCGCGACAGACCGTCGAGACCGGCGGAATTTCTTCGGAACAGAAGTCCCTGATACTCTATTGCCGAACTCATTTTCGACATCTATTCGAGGGGCCATCTTTCGCTTGTCCGCACCCGACAACCCGACGCCCGCGTCCACACGAGAGGCGGAAACGGCCGGGCGTCGCACCGCCTTCGCGGCGCTGCGTCACAGGGACTTTCGACTGCTCTGGGCGGGCCAGTTCTTCTCCGTCACTGGTTCGCAGATGCAGCTCGTGACGATCAACTGGCACGTCTACCTCCTGATGCGCCCCTACGGCGAGAAACAGGCGGCCGCGGCGCTCGGCCTCGTCGGGCTGGTGCGCGTGCTGCCCATCGTCCTCTGCTCGCTTGTCGGCGGGGTCGTCGCCGACGCCGTAGACCGCAAGCGGCTCATCCTCGTCACGCAGACCGTCATGCTCGCCTGCGCCGCTGTGCTCGCCGCCGTCACCGCGGCGGGGCTCCAGCAGGTCTGGCCCGTCTACCTGCTGACGGCGCTCTCCTCGGCCGCCATCGCCTTCGACAACCCTGCGCGCCAAGCACTGCTCCCGGCGCTCGTCCCCGCGCGCGACTTCCCGAACGCGGTGAGCCTCGGCTTCGTCTCCTTCCAGATCGCGCTGGTGGCGGGGCCGGTGCTCGGCGGCGTGGTGCTGGCGCGCTACGGGCCGGCGGCCGTCTACGCCTTCAACGCCGTCTCGTTCCTCGCGGTCATCGCGGCCGTGCTCCTGATGCGCGCGCCGGGGAAGGGGAAGGCGGAGGAGCTTGCGCGCGTGAGCCTCGAATCTCTGAAGGAGGGGTTGAGGTTCGTCTGGCGGACGCCGATCATGGTGCAGACGATGTCTCTGGACTTCGTGGCGACCTTCTTCGCGTCGGCGACGGCGCTGCTGCCCATCTTCGCGCGCGACGTGCTGGACGTGGGCGAGCACGGCTACGGCATGCTCGCGGCGGCCTCGGCGTTCGGCGCGGTCTTGATGGGGCTCCTGCTCGCGCGCCGCGGCTCGGAGTGGCAGCGGCCGGGCCTCGCCGTGCTCGTCTCGGTCGCCGTCTACGGCGCGGCGACCGTGGCCTTCGGAATGTCGCGCACCTATTGGGTCTCGCTCGTCATGCTCGCGCTGACGGGCGCGGCCGACACGGTGAGCACGGTCATCCGCCAGACCATCCGGCAGCTCATCACGCCCGACCGACTGCGGGGCCGCATGACCTCTGTGAACATGATCTTCTTCATGGGCGGGCCGCAGCTCGGGGAGCTTGAGGCGGGGCTGGTCGCGGCGGCGGCGGGCGCGTCCTTCTCGGTCGTGCTCGGCGGCGTCTGCTGCCTCGCGGCGGTCGGCTTCGCGGCCGTCCGCGCGCGGGAGCTTCTGCGCTACCGCTTCGCCGAACGCGGCTGAGCTTGCCACCGCGTCCGCCGAGGGCCTACCATCGGCCTCAAACCGAGCAGACGCGAGGAGGGAGAAAGCAGTGGGTGACTCGCCCGAAACTAACGGCGGCGACACGCTCGCGGACGCCGCGCGCGACGAGCGCGAGACGGCCGCGCGCCGCCTGCGCGACGAGCTGAACCGCGACCCGACCGACGAAGAGATCGACGAGTGGCTGCGCCGCCACACGGAAGGGTACTGAAGAGACGTGAACCGTAAACCGTAAACCGTGACAGGAAGGAAACTGCTTTCCTCCTGTCACGGTTTACGGTTTACGGTTCACGTCTTCTTATGGTGTGGACGCCGTGACGGTGATCTTGTTGTCCACGCCGAGGACGCCTTTGACGGCGTAGGCGAGGCGCTCGGCGCGCTGCTTGACGGCTTCGGAGTTGGCCGTGCCGGAGAGGCGGACGCGGCCGTTGACGACCGACGCGTCGATGACGGCCGCCGAGACCGCGGGGTCTTCGGCGAACGCCTTGTCGATCTTCGTTTGCAGCGTCGCGTCGTCGCTCGCGGCGGCCGGGGGGGCCGTCGAAGCTGGCGGCGCGGTCGTGGTCGGCGGCGCGGCCGTCGTCGTGTCGGCCGGCGGGGCCTGGACGATGACGGGCGGGGGGGCGGTCGTGGTCGTCGGGGCCTGGATGATGATGGGCGTCGGCTGCGGCAGCGGCGTCTGGACGATGACGGGCGGCTGCGTCAGGGGCGTCGGCTGTGTCGCGGCCGCGGTGCGCGCGTTGATGTTGACCTCGGTCGAGGAGTCTTCGCGCGAGTTCGTCAGGAAGAGGAAGATGATGGCCGTGGCCGCGATGGCGAGCAGCGCCACCGTGGCGAGCACGCCCGCCGAGTAGCCGCGCCGCTCGGGCGGCGGGTAATAGCCCGGCGGCGGCGGCTGACGCACCGTCCGCTCCTCGACCACCTCGCGCCGCGCGTTCGGAGTCTCGATCACGACACGGCTCCGCTTCTGATGCTCTTCGTCGTAAGACATGAAGCTTCGGCTCCTTGCTCTTGAAGTAAGCGAACCTTGCGCGAGGGTAGTTTGTTGCAAACGGCGGGCGCTTGCAAGCGCCCGAGAAAGGGGAGCGCGGGGTCTTTCTGTCCCCTCGCGCTCCCCTTGAGCTTCACCTCCCGGCCGCGCTCAGTAGCGGCGGGGGATGCGACGCTTCGTGCGGCGGTAGAGATAGCCGCCCGTGCCGCCGATGGCCGCGCCCGCGGCCGCCGCGCGCTTGCCGCCGGCCGCCGCGCCGACGCCCGCGCCGAGCGCCGCGCCGCTCGCCGTCGCGCCGATGGTGCGCGTGCGCGGCTTGAAGTGGCGACGCGCGGCCCTGCGGTTGAAGGCGTACGTGCCCGCGCCGCCCGCGCCGATGGCCGCGCCCTTCTTGCCTCCGATGAGCCCGCCGACGGCCGCGCCGCCCGCGATGATGGCCGCCGTCCGCGCCTTGCGCCCGAACCGCGAACGCTTCCGCCTCTCCTGCGCCGACGTGTCGAGCGCCAGCGTCGTCACGAGGAACAGGAGGCAGAGTAGACTGACCGACAATTTCCGCATATTCAAAACTCCTTCCGCCGCTTGAATCAAACCCGAATCAGAACGGGAGAGAAAGATCACGCGTTAGCCTTCAGCAAACACCATTCCCCTAAGCGCCGGCGGGTTAAGTTTAAGAAAAGCCGCGCCTTAATAGGAGAGGTGTGTCCGCAGCCGAGCGATAAACCAAGCCGCCGCGTATCATCAGCGGACAGTAGGCAGTAGGCAGATGGCAGTAGGCAGTTAAAATCCCCGAAGGGGCGGCATAAGGTAACCAGGGGCTTCGCCCCTGGTCGGCGTCCAGATAAATTTATCGGAGCCCTGTAAGGGCGGCAGATTCTGCCGCCCTTACAGGGCTCCGAATATTTAACAACTCAGACCAGGGGCTACGCTCAGGCTAAAGCCTTCGCTCGCCCCTGGCTACCCTATGCCGCCCCTTCGGGGCTCCCTCCTTACTGCCTACTGCCTACTGTCTACCCTCTTGTTTGACCTCGCACAGACCCTCGCACATAATCGGCCGCATGACGACGGCCATCATCCATCACCCCGTCTTCGAGCAGCACGATACGGGCCCCAGCCACCCGGAGAGCCCGGAGCGCTACGCGGTCGTCATGCAGGCCCTGCGCGGCGACGCGGAACTCTGGCCGCGACTGCTCGAAGTGGAGGCCGAGCCCGCGCCGCGCGGCGACGTGCAGGCCGCGCACACGCCGCAGCACTTCAAGCACGTCGAGCGCGCGGTGAGCGAGGGGTTGGGCTACCTCGACGCGGACACGGCCGTCTCGATGCGCTCGCTCGAAGCGGCTTTGCGCGCGTCGGGCGGCGCGTGCCGGGCCGTGGACATGGTCTTGAAGGGAGAGGCGCGGAACGCCTTCCTGCCCGTGCGCCCACCCGGCCACCACGCGACGAGCGACCGCGCGATGGGCTTCTGCCTCTTCAACACGGCGGCGGTCGCGGCGCGCTACGCGCAGAGGCATTACAAGGAGGTCGAGCGCGTCGCCGTCATCGACTGGGACGTTCACCACGGCAACGGCACGCAGGGCATCTTCTACGACGACCCGACGGTCTTCTTCTTCTCCGCGCACCAGTACCCCTGGTACCCGGGCACGGGCACGCGCGCCGAGACGGGGGTGGGGCGCGGCCGCGGCTACACTTTGAACCTGCCGCTGCGCGCGCGCACGCCCGCCTCCGACCACCGCCGCGCCTTCGAGACCGCGCTCGAAGAGATCGGGGCGAAGTTCAGGCCCGACCTCGTCATCATCTCCGCCGGGTTCGACTCGCACGCGGGCGACCCGCTCGGGCAGCTCATGCTGACGGACGAGGACTTCGTCGCGCTGACGCGCGTGGCGAAGGAGTGGGCGCGCGAGGCTTGCGCGGGCCGGCTCGTCTCGTGCCTCGAAGGCGGCTACAACCTCCTCACGCTCGGCGCGACGGTCAACGCGCACGTCCGCGCCCTCGCCGAAGATTAGGGTCGGTGGAGTTGACGCTGAAACGCCGTCCGCCCGGTCGGCGTAAGAGGAAGGACAACTTAGAGACGATGAACTGAATACCGGAAGTCTTACAGTTCATCGTTCAGCGTTCAAATTGTTGGAAGGGCACGGTTGATGGGCGGAAAGTCGCAGACGTGGGAGCGCGTGGCCGGGCTGTTCGGGCGTGCGCGCGAGGGGTTCCGGCGCGCGATGCCGCGGGCGGCGCTGGCGGCGCTCGCGCTCTTCCTGCTGCGGCTCTTCATCCGCGACACCTCGCTCTACCAGAACACGCCCGTCGGACTGCTCGGCCCCGTCACCCTCGTCGTCTGCCTGCTGGTCGCCCTCTACTTCGGCCTCAAGCTCGCGGTGCGGCTCAAGCGGAAGCTCCTGTGGAGGGTGAGGCGGCGTCTCATCATCACCTACCTCTTCGTCGGGTTGACGCCGGTCGTGCTGCTGCTCGTGCTCGGCGCGCTGGCGGCGACGAGCGGCTCGTCGCAGGCGATGGTGCGCGTCGTCACGGTCGAGATCGAGGCGACCGAGCGGCAGGCGCTCGAAAGCGCGAAGGCGCTCGCGGGCTCTCTGGCGAAGCTCCCGCCGAACACCCCGGCGCGCGAGGCGCGGGAGTGGCTCGAAGAGCGGGCGGCGCTGCTGCGCGCGGCGCTGCCGGGCGCGCGCGTCCACGCGTGGCGCGGGGAGGAGGGCGCGCACACGCTCTTCCTGGGGCAGGGCAGGCCGGCCGAGTTGTCGAGCGTGGACGCGAGCGAGGACGCGCGCGGCGTCGGCCCCGACGCGGCGGACGCCCCCGAGGCGCTGCCCGCGTGGCTCGGCGGCCGCGCCGAGTGGAACGGCTTCGCGTTCCTGCCGCCCGCCGGGGGCGCGAACACGGCGTTCGGCACGCCTTCGGTGCGCGCGCTCGCGCGCACGGGCGAGGGAAGCCGCGCCGCGGCCGTGCTGGTCTCGGTGCCGGTCAGCCGCGCGCTCGTCACGCGCTACCGCGAGAACACGGGCGTCAACGTCCGGCCCTTCTTCGTCGGAGCCAGACTCGAAGAGGAGCGGCGGGGCGGCGTGAGGGTTCGGCAGGGCGGCGGGGGCGAGGGGCCGGCTGAGGTGGCGCGCGACTGGGACAACTTCGACATCTCGCGCGACCAGTTCGGCGAGCCCCTGCCGCCGGTCGACGGGTTCAACTTCCCGAGCCCCGTCTTCCTCGACGCGACTGACTGGCAGACGGGCGAGCGGCAGCCGCGCTGGTCGTTCGTCCTCGACTGGTCGTGGAGCGAGGGCGGCAAGCAGTTCTGGAACAACCTCATCGTGGGGCAGACGCTCTGGCAGATGCTCTACGTCATCACCATCATCTTCCTCCTGCTCGAACTCCTGGCACTCTTCTCGGCCGGGTGGATGACGCGCGCCGTGACGGGCACGGTTCATAAACTTTACCGCGCGACCGAGTCGGTCAAGCGCGGCGACTTCTCGCACCGCATCCGCACGCGCTCGCACGACCAGCTCGGGGAACTAGCGCTCGCCTTCAACGACATGTCGGCGAACATCGAGGCGCTGCTGGCCGAGCGCGTCGGGCACGAGCGCCTGAAGCGCGAGGTCGAGATCGCGCACGAGGTGCAGGCGCAGCTCTTCCCGCGCAGCACGCCCGCGCTCCGCTCGGCCCACATCACGGGCGAGTGCCGCGCGGCGCTGGGCGTCGCCGGGGACTACTACGACTTCGTCGAGGTCACGCCGGGCCTCATCGCGATCGCGTTGGGGGACGTGTCGGGGAAGGGGCTGTCGGCCTCGCTCGTCATGTCGAACTTGCAGGCGACGCTACGCGCGCAGGTCTCGATCATCGCGGAGCGCCTGCGCGTCACGGCGTCGGCGGCCGTCGCGGGCGACGGCGGCGCGCAGGCTTTCGAGATGCCCTGCGGCGTGACGGAGACGGACAACGGCTGTCTGGTTTCGAGGATGGCCGAGCGCATCAACGAGCAGCTCTGCCGCTCGACCGACGCCGACCGCTTCGCCACGCTCTTCCTCGCGCTCTACGACGACGCGACGCGCACGCTGCGCTACACGAACGCGGGGCACAACGCGCCGCTGCTCGTGCGCGCAGGCGGGACTGTCGAAAGACTCTGGACGGGGGGCACCGTGCTCGGGGCCTTCGACGGCGTGCCGTTCGAGGAGGGGCAGGCGGCGCTCGGCGAGGGGGACCTGCTCGCCGTCTACTCCGACGGCATCACGGAGGCGCAGCGCGCCGACGGCGAGGAGTTCGGCGAAGGCCGCCTCCTCGAACTCCTCATCGCACACCGCACCGAGACCGCCGAGAACATCCGCACAAGAATCCTGGAGTCCGCCGAGAGTTGGGCGGGCCAGGCCGACCGCGGCGACGACCAGACGGTCGTAATCTTAAAAGCCGTGAACCGTGAACCGTGACGGGAACGTGAACCGTAAACCGTAAACCGTGACAAGATGAAGAACCCGTCTTCTCTTGTCACGGTTTACGGTTTACGGTTCACGCGCTTTAAGCTGTAACGATGACGGCGCGGGCCCCGGTCAGCTCTGTGAAGTCTTTGGTGTAGACGGTGCCGACGCGGCGGAGGCGGCCGATGGTCTCGATCAGCTCTTCGGTCGGGAGGTAGCCGTCGTCCACGTGCGAGACGGCCCAGGCGGGGAGGTGCGAGGCCGCGTCGAGGAGTTCTTCGACGTGGCGGAGGTACTGGCGGCGCGCCTCGGCCCGCGCGCCGAGGCGGCCTTCGCGCGACTGCTCGAAGTCGTCCCAGAAGTCGTCGCCGCCGCGCACCCAGACCTCGCGCCAGGCCCAGGCCGCGTCGCGCGCGGAGCGGCGCGAGGGGCGCGGGAGTCTGAGGAAGAGCAGCTCCGCCTGCTCGCGGCCGACGAAGTCGCGCGCGTCGCGGTTCGAGGCCGTGTTCTTCTGCTTGTTGTCGAAGGGCGCGGGCGCGGCGTCCCAGAGACGCTTGAAGGCGCGCGAGAGCGGCTGGCGCAGCTCGCGCGCCTCTTCGTCGAAGGAGAGCGCGTAGTCGCCGACGGCCATGCCGAGGTCGAGCGCGAGCGGGCGCTTCGAGTCGGCGAGCTTCTCGGCGTTGGCGCGGACGTTGTCGAACCACCACGCGTCGGTCTCGCCGAACCAGCGGCGCAGCGCAGGGTTGTAGAGGCGGTGGCGCGGGACGTACGCGTCTTCGAGCACCAGCTCGACGTCCGCCTCGCTCAAGGTCTCCGTGTTGTTCTCGACGCGCGCTCGCGCGCGCTCCAGCGCCCAACGCGCCGTGTCGTTGGCGGCGACGCGCGCGCCCCAGCGCTTGAGGTAGGCGGGCGTCGCGGCCTCGCCCGCGAAAGGGTCTATGACCGAGCGGAACTGTAGGCGGCGCAGCACGCCCAACTCGAACGCGAGCCAGCCTTCGGGGAGTGAGTCGGAGAAGTTGCTTGGCATATTCATCAGACCGTCTCGCGGCCCGAGTCCCACGGGTACCTGGAGTTCGACTCGACGGCCTGCACGACCTCCTCGCGCCCGGCGTCGCCGTCCGTTCGCTCCTCGTGCGGGCGGATGATGGCGGGCGCCTGCTGCCCGGCCGCGGGCTCCTCCGTCCTGCGCTGCTCGCGCGCGAAGGAGCGCAGCTCGGGCAGACCTTCGAGCGCGAGGAAGCCCATGACGACCGAAGGGTCGAACTCGATGCCGGCCCACAGGCCGAGGTGCTTGCGCGCCTCCGCCTCGGTGCCGGCCGGCCGCCAGGGGCGCGCGTCGGTGAGCGCGGCGTAGGCGTCCGCGACGCGGAGGATGCGCGCGCCCAGGGGTATCTGCTCGCCGCGCAGGGCGTCCGGGTAGCCGCCGCCGCCGAACCACTCGTGGTGCCAGCGCACGAGGAGCTGGACGGCGCGGTCGGCCCCAGCGCGCGCGGCGTCCTGCTCGCCGATGACGGGGTGGCGCGCGAGGTCGAGGCGCTCGGCGTCGTTGAGCGGCCCGTCGCGCTTGATGTAGTCGCGCCGCATCGTCATCTCGCCGATATCGTGAAGCAGCGCGGCGAAGACGATGGAGCCGCGGTCGGCGCGCGACAGGCGGAACCGTTCGGCGAGCGCGTCGGCCAGCCGCGCCACGCGCGCGGCGTGCGGGTGCGCGTAGCCCTCGAACTCGTCCACGCCCGCCGACAGACGCAGATACGCCTCGCCGGCCGCGCGGTCGCTCTCAGCAAACTCGATGCCCATAGAGGTTAGAGTGTACGTTTCAAAGTCGAGAAGGACAAGTAGGCAGTAGGCGGATGGCAGCAGGCAGTTTTATCCCCTGAGGGAATGACCGCCTGCCGCCATCCACCTACCATCTACTGTCTCTTCTTCGCCAACTTGAGATCATAAGCGGCGCGGAGGGCCGAGTCCCGCAGCACGTCGTAGGCTTGTGCGATGCGCGCGAAGGCGGCGTCGATGCGCTGGCGCGTCTCCTCGTCGGCGTCGCGGCGGAAGCGGTCCGGGTGGAGGCGTCGCGCGTGCGAATAGTAGACGCGCTTGACCTCGTCGGTCGAGGCCGAGCGCGTGACGCCGAGCACCTCGTAGTGCGTCGCGCCGCCCGCGAGCGCGAGCAACTCCTCGACGGTGCCGACCTTGTCAGGCTCGGGCTCGGGGGTTTGGCGTGTCGGCTCCGGCTCCGGCTTCGGGGCGGCGGCCGCGGCGGCCGCGGCGGCGAGCTGTTGCGCCGCGAGCTTCTGAGCCTCGGCCGGCAGGATGCGCGTGCCGCCCGTGCGCTTGAGCAGCCCGGCGAGCGCGAGCACGTAGACCGCTCGGCGCGTTTCTTCCCCGGGCAGTCCGCTCACGGCGACGACCTCGCCCAACGTCGTCGGCGCGTAGACGCGCGACATGACGAAAGCCTCGGCGGGGAGGAGCCGCAGGCCGGAACTCATCCTCTCTTCAAAGCCCTCGGCCGGGGCTACGGTCTGCGCGTCGTCGCGCACCCTCGCGGCGACGAACCCCGGCGGGAGGTTGCGCGCGGACTCAGCCAGCAGCCCCGACACGTCCAGCCGGAGCGCCTGCCCGCCCGCCAGCCGCACGCGCGCGTCGAACTTCCACTCGCCGCCGGGCCAGCGCAGCGCCTCGCCGAGAACCTCTTTCGACTGACGCTCCTGAAGCCGTCTGAGCCCCGACTCGTCGAGCACGCCCGCGCGCACGAGCTCGACGCCCGCCTGCTCGTCCGACAGCCCTTCGCCGACGGCGGCGTAGATGCGCCCGGCGTCCACGAGTCCGCTGCGGCGCAGCACCTCGACGAGCCGCAGCGCGCGCGCGTTCGAGACGGCGACCGCGATGTCGCCCGCGTCGAAGTAGACGACGGCCTTCGCGCGCTCGTGCTCAAGGCGCAGCGCGCCCGAGAGACGTGTGTCCGAGATTTCGCGTATGAGTTCGGCTAGGGGGTGGTCTGACAGTCTGCCGTTCATCGAGGAGTGGGGCCGGCCCTTCAGAAGGCCCGCGTCAATCATAGCTCACGCGGAGGTCTGAGGCCAGAGGCTAGAGATTGATTGAAGCGACTTTGTTGAGCGGCTTGAGCGGATGCGTACACGATGACGAGGAGGCAAACTAACAGCCGACTTTAAAGCTCTAATACCTTGATTTGCCTCTAGTCTCTCCTAGAAGTTTTGAGATAAAAAACGGAAAACTTTCTGTCAGTCTTCGTACAATCGAACGGCCGCCATGGGCCGCCGACTCAGACGAGTTGTTCACGCCGAACGTGATGGTGCAAGGGTCGAAAACAGGGTCGGGCGTCCGGCCGCAGACCGCGGGCGAGAGGGCTGCCTCGAACGGCAATCGCGAGTGCGCGGGCGCCGGGGTCTCGCAGGGTCACCTTCAGGGGATGGTCTCCGAGGTCGTGAGCCTGCTCAACGAGCAGGCGTTCGCGCAGGGGCGCGCCTGCACCGAGCAGGAGGTCTGCGCGTCCTTCGCGGAGATACTGCTGCGCCACGGGAACCTCTGCTGCGTGAAGGTCTACCTGCTCGAAGAGGGGGGCGGGCTCGGCCTGTGCGCGGCCTTCTCGCACACGCACATCGACGCCGACGCGGCGCGGGCCATCGGCCAGACGCTCGCCGCGGAGGTCTCGCGCACGGGCGAAGAGTTCGTGGTCGGCCTGATTGAATGCGGCGACAACGGCGGCTCGGAGGCGGGCGCTCTGCTCAAGCGCGGGGGGCTTGAGGCGGCGGTCGCGGTTCCCATCAGCGCGAGCGGGTCGCTGGCAGGCGTGCTGGTGGCCGCCGCGAAGGACGCCGAGTGCGTGCGCGCGGCGCTCGCGGGCGTGCGCTGCGTGGGGCAGTCGGTCGTCGTCGCGCTCGGCAACGCGCGCCGCACCGCCGAGATGAACGAGCAGCACAGCCGCATCGAGTCCTTGGTCGAAGAGCTGCGCAGCCGCACGGCCGAGCTTGAGAGCGCGAACCTTGAGTTGCAGCGGGTCGGCCGCTACCGCTCGCTCTTCCTCGCGCGGATGTCGCACGAACTGCGCACGCCGCTCACCTCCATCCTCGGCTTCGCTGAGATTCTGCTCGACCAGGAGGACTTGAGCGAGACGCAGCGGCGCTTCTGCGGCAAGATTCAGTCGTCCGGCTTTCAGCTACAGGCGAGCCTCAACCAGCTCGTAGACCTCTCAAGGCTCGAAGCCGGGCACACGGAGCTTTTCCTGCACGAGTTCTCCCTGCGCGAGACGCTGCGCGAGTCGTGCGCTGCCGTGTCGCGCCTGGCGCAGAAGCAGGGCGTGACGCTCGAATGCGCGACCGCGCCGGACGTGAGCAGCATCGTCTCGGACGAGGGGAAGCTCCGGCAGGTGCTCTACAACTTCCTCGCCTTCGCCATCGGCCGCGGCCCCGCCGACAGCACCGTCTACGTCAACGCCGTGCCCGCGGGGCGCGGGGGCCTGCGCATCGAGATCACGGACGCGGGCGCGCCGCTCGAAGACCCCGCGCGCCTCTTCGAGCCCGTTGACATCGACGCCCCCAACGAGCGCGGGACGAACATGAACGAGCTGGGGTTAGTCATCGCCCACCGCCTCCTCGACGTGCTCGGCGGCTCGGTCACGCTCCAAGACCTCGAACCCACCGGCCTCTCCGTCCACCTCAACCTCCCCGTCTGCCCGACTGAAAAATAACAGAACCGCGAGCGGTAGCGAGCGGGTGTGGATGACATCAATCGTGTCGTTGGTGTCACCCACACCCGCTCGCTACCGCTCGCGGTTCTGTTTAGTCTTCGACCCGACTCAACTCGTCAAGGTAGTTGTGGTAGAGAGTTCTGTCCTCTTCGGACATCGAGGTGATGCGGAGGCCGATGAGGTAGGTCGGCGTCTCTGCGCCGGAGTCGAGGCGGATGTAGTGCGCGGCCGTGGCCTCCATCTCTATCTCGCCCGCGGGCAGGGCCAGCCGGAGGAGGAGCGCGCGCCCCTCGTCCACGACGCAGGTGTAGCCGACGTAGATCGAGCCGGCCGTCAGTCCGACGCCCGACTCGCTCAGGTCGCGCGTGCGGCATTCGAGCCGGTCGTCCGGGTTGAGGAGCTGCGAGCCGCCGGGCGTTAAGTCGCACGGCAGCTCCGCGTTGAACCTCGGCTTGAGGCGGCGTTCCTTACCTGACTTCTCCATCACGCGACAGATTCCCCGGCCGCGCGCGCGTCCGCTTCGCCCGCGCGGGAGTTTGTGCTTGAGAGCTTTTGAGGAGGAGGGGCTTCCCGCTTCAGGAGTTTGGCAAATGGAAGCGCCCGCGTCAATCAGGCGGCCTCGTAGAAGCTCAGGGCCGAGTCGCCCTGCTTGAGCACGCGCCAGCGGCGTAAGTTACCGAGCGTCTCGGGCAGCGGGTTCTTGTGGTGGTGTTCGACGACGAGGACGCCGCCGTCGCGCAGCAGCGCCGCGGTGTGCGCGCCGAACTCCCTGAGGACGGAGAGGTAGTCCGAAGCGTACGGCGGGTCGAAATAGACAACGTCCCAGGGCTCGCTGCCCGCGCGCCACTCCTGCCCCTCGTTGCGCCCCGTGCGGCGCAGGTACTCGGCCGCGTCGCTCTTGACGACCTCGGTCAACTCCTCCGGCACGCCGAGCAGGTCGAGGTTCTCCTCGACGAGCCCGCACATCTTGTGCACGCGGTCGACGAAGGTGACGAAGGCGGCGCCGCGCGAGAGGGCTTCAATCCCGATAGCGCCCGTGCCGGCGCAGAGGTCGAGGAAGCGTGCCCCGTCGAGGCGCGGCGCGAGGACGTTGAAGAGCGTCTCGCGCAGGCGGTCTGAGGTCGGGCGGGTCTGCAACCCCTGCGGGTTCTTCAGCACACGCCCGCGGTACTGTCCGGCGATCACGCGCATGGACTCGAAGATAAGAGTTCAAGGTTGAAGGTCGAAGGTCGAAGCTCTTAACTTTGAACCTTGAAGTTTGAACTTTCAGCCTTATCTTAATTATCGACGTTGAACTTCCAGACGGCCGTGCGCGCGACGACGAGCAGCTCGTTCTTGTCGTTGAAGGCGAGCCCCGAGGCGGCGCCCTTCACGTCGATGACCTTGAGGTAGCGGCCGTTCGGGTCGAAGACCTGCACGCCCTTGAAGTCGGCGACGTAGACGCGCCCCTGGTTGTCCACGGCGACCGCGCCCGGCGCGCGGAACAGGCCGGGCTCGTCGCCGTCGCCGCCGAAGCGGGTCTGGAAGCGGCCTTCGGGCGAGAACTTGAAGACCGCGTCGTTGAACTCGCCGAGCGCGTAGACGTTGCCCGTGCCGTCGGCGGCGACGCGGATGGACAGCTCGCTGCGGTCGGTCTGGCCGCTGACGGCCCGCTCGATGACCTGCCTGACCTGCCCCGAAGAGTCGAGCCTCACGACGTTGTCGTACTGCCTGCGCGCGAAGGCGACGAGCCCGCCGTCGGGCAGCGCGAACACGTCGTCGTAGTGGCCGCCGCCCTCGCCCGTCTTGCCGAGGAAGCGCCCCGTCGCCCCCTCGTACTTGTTGATCTCGCCCCGCTGGATGACGTAGACGGTGCCGCGCCGGTCGGCCGTCATCCCGCGCAGGGGCATCTTCGGATCGACCGACCACTGCGTCACGAACTTGCCGTCTTTGTCGAAGACCTGTATGCGCCCGCCCGTGTACTCGCCGACGTAGATGTTCCCCGCGGCGTCCACGGCGATGCTGCGCGCGTCCTTGAAGTGGCCGGCGCCGACGCCCTCCTTGCCGAAGAAGGGCTGCGGCTCGGGCGGGCGCGCGGGGACGGACGGCGGGTTGAGCGTCGTGCGCGTGTTCGTGTTGACGACCGAGCGCGGGACGCCCGTGACGGCGCGGCTGATGGCGTTGATGACGCCGATGACGACGCCGCCCCCGATGAGCAGCACGACCACGACGACGACGATGATTCCGGCGTGCGAGCCCTTCGACACCTTCGTCCGGGGCCGCCCGAACGAGATGCGTATGTTCTGTTGCTGAACCCGCGGCCGCGGGGGCAGAACCGCCGTGCTGTTGCAGAAGTGGCAGCGGATGGTCTCGCGCTCGCTCTCCTCGTCGTACTCGAGCGGCGCGCCGCAGGAGGGGCATTGCAGTGTCTTGATCATCGGATACGTCCCTCAAAAGCCTTGCTCGTCCGGGGTTCGGGGGCGACGCATTATACAAAGATTGGGCGCGGGAAAGAATGGCCGGCGCGCCTTCGGGGCGCGCCGGCCGTTCGGCCTTCGCGTGTTAAGCGGGCGCGGGCGGGTGAGTCCGCGCGGCCTCAGTTCTACTTAGTCAGGCTCGCCTTGAGCGTGTCCAGAAACTTTTCGAGGAGGCTCGACGCCGCGGTATTCCCCTCGCCGGCCTTCGCGATCAGCTCCGCCATGAAATCTTTCAGGAGGCTTTCGGGGGCCGCGGGCGGGCTCGTCAGGTTTATCAGGTTGCTGATCGTCTCGGCCTTGAGGTCTTTCGGGCCAGCGCCCCCCTCGGTCGGCGAGAGGCTTCCCGCGTCCGGCGCGCTGTCGAGGCAGGGCGAAGACTTCCAGTCCCAGAAGCGGTCGGGGTCTATCTTCTCGCAGGTGACGCACTGCCCCATGACGCCTTCGAGGTAGACGCCGGGCGTCGGGATCGTCACGAGCTTCGTCGAGGGCGGCACCGAGGGGTCGTCGGCGAGCGGGCTGTCGGCGACGGCGAAGACGAGGAAGTCGCCGTAGACGGCGAGGGGGCTGTTCTCGATCTGCGAGACGAGGCTGGCCGGGTCGGTCCCGCGGCAGCAGCTCCAGCGCATGACGCGCTCGTTCGGGTCCTCGTTGAACGCGAGGAGGCTGTTGTAGTAGCGCTTGTGGCAGTTGAGGTGGCCGAGCAGCTTCTGAATGCAGCAAGACTTTTCGACGCACTCGTTCTTGCCGGGGGAGGGCGAGGTCGGGGCCTGCCCCTGCTGGCCCGGCAACTGCGGGGTGACGGGCGTTTGCAGCGTCGGGTTAAGGGCGACCTGCCCCTGCGGGGCGTAGAGGTTAAAGTCCCCGTCGCCGACGACGTGGTAGGTCAGCTTAAACTCATTCAGGACGGTGTTTAGGTTGGCGCTGGAGACGTAGACGCGCATCCACGCGACCTGCGCGGGGTCAACGGTATTCGACAGGGGGATGGTCCTGGTGTGGACTCCGCCGGCCTGCCAGTCGGGGGCCAGGATCGCGCTGGCAATCCCCAGAGGGGACGGCCCTGTCGCGGAGTAGAGTTCGATGTTGATCTGCCCGTAGCCGACGTACGTCTTCGGCTTGACGGTCAGGGTCAGCGAGTCCATGCGGACGTTTTCCGCGGGCGGCGGCTGCTCTCCCTCCTTCTCCTTCTTGACGCCGCAGCAGAAGAGGGCGTCGGCCAGCTCGTCGAAGCAGCCGAGCAGGCTCCGGTCGAGCAGCGCCTCCTTCAGCAGTTCGGCGTGGCAGTAGGCGCGGCGCGCGTCGAAGTCCGGGTTGTCGTACTTGATGAGGAAGACCTCGCGCTGCCCCTTGTAGTCGGTCACGACCCTGTAGTTGCGGTTGACCTGGTAGTACATCAGCGTCAGCGTGTGGCAGTGGTTATGGTTGCGCACCGTCCGCGTCTGCAAGGTCTGGCGCTCGCTCGCGGTCGTCTGAAAGACCGAGCTGCTGCGCGTGCTGGCGACGAAGGTCGCCGCCTGCGTGATGCTCTCCGCGAGGCGCTGGGTCGTGCCGGCGGCGATGTTCTGCGTCTGCCCCTGGTTGACGTAGGAGAAGCCGGTCACGGACGAGAGGTCGAGCTTCATGTTGTCCTTGAGCGGGATGTTGTGGACGCTGCCCGAGATAGACTTGCCGGTGGACCAGCCCTTGTTCTGTCCCGCGACGGTGCTCTGCATGGTCTCGGCGATGAGCCGGTCGTGGCTCATCTGCTGGTAGGTCTGCTGCCGAACGTCGGCGGCCTGCGTCAGCGCGGAGGTCTCGCTGTGCATCCAGTCGAGGACGGCGATGTTGACCTGCTCGCAGGGCGCCAGCGTGAAGCTGTTGAGCAGTTCGCCGAGCGAGGTCCCGCACGGGTGCCACACGATCTCGTATTCGAGCATCCGCCCCCTGACGATCTGAACCTCGCCCGGGCAGCGGATGACCAGCGGGTTGCAGATGTCGCCGGGCAGGATTTGAAAAGCCTCGAAGCGCTTCACGCCGAAGTGCGTCGGCGTCAGTTGGCCGCACAGCCCCTTGCCCGCGAGCATGTGCGGCGTGAGCCCGACGGAGCCCGGCGAGAGCGCGGCGTCCTGCGGGTCGGGCGAGGGAACCGAGGGCAGCGACCGCCCGGCGCGGCGGCGGGCCTCGCGGGATTCGAGAGGAAGCTCACGACGAGGCCGCCGACCGGCTGCCCGCCCTTTTCGTCAACGAAGAAGATGCGGACGGCCGCCTGACCGTCCCGCCGACCGCCGCTGTTGATGGCCTGCATAACCTACCTCCGCGCCGTCAGTCGTTAGTTGTAGGCGAGGCTCGTGGGCGCGACCGCGCGCCGCATTCGTCTGTCTTCGCTTGCGTGAAGTTAAAGAAGCGGGCCCCTTTCGTGAGGTCGAACTCGGCGTTGCGCCGGCACCCTGTGAGGGCGCGAATTATATACGCCTGACTTTTGGCGTCAGCAGAATTCTTCTGCTACCAGACCAACTCCATGTCCGTCGCGCTGGGGACGAAGCCGGCCTTCGCGTAGAGGGGCCGCCCCTCATCGGTCGCGTGCAGCCAGATGCGCCTGACCCGCGTCCGCTTGAGGTGCTCGATGGCGGTCGCGACCAGCGCCGTGCCGATGCCCCGGCCGCGCCAGGCGGGGAGCGTGTACATGTTCGAGAGGTAGGCTTCGAGCCCCGCGAGGTTCCCGCCGTTCGGCGGCCTCTCGAAGACGGTCACCCCGCTGGTCGCCACTATTGCGCCCTCGCCCTCCGCGACCCACGCGAGGAACTCGCCCGAAGGCAGCTTGCGCGCGAAGTAGTCCCTCATCGCCGCGCCCAGCTCGCCGCCGTCCGCCCCGGACTTGAGGCTGCCGACCTCCTCAAGGAAGTCGAGGCGCAGCCGAACCAGCTCGTCCACGTCTTCGAGAGTCGCCAAACGTATCCGGTACATGTGCCCTCGATCAACTGACCTTCGAGTCCTCGCGCTTGGCGCGCTCCAGCGCCTCGGGCTCCAACTCCTCCGCGCTCTTGTTGAGGCGGACGAAGAGTCCCCAGGCGGCGAGCAGCACGCCCGCCGCGGCCGCGATGGCCGCCGCCTGCGGCAGCTTCGCCGGGTCTTCGTGGGCGATCTCGAAGACGGCCACCAGCGACTCTATCGCCAGCGCGACGACCACGACGACCAGGAAGCGCGACAGGAAGCGCCGGACGCGCGTCGGCGCGCTGACCTGCGCTTCGCGCTGCACCTCCTCTTCGAGGACGGTCTGGCCGAGTTCGAGCGCCACGACCGCGATGGTCAACAGCCCGATGCTTTCGAGCACCGCGTTAAAGCGCTCCCGCAGCGGCAGCTCCGCCGCGGGGTTGAGCCCGTGCCACAGCTCAACCCCGGCGAACACGATCAGCGCCAGCCCGCAGCACACGAAGAGCACGATGGCGCCCACATACCCGACCGCGAAAACCGTCCGTGTCACCTTCAAGTTGGAGCCTCCGGCTATGTGTCGTCTTAGAACTCTGCACCATATTACTTTTCTCACCCGGCGGCGGCGAGGCCGAAGCGCGCGTCGGCGCGGGCGATGAGGCCGGAGGTCTCGCCGGGGGCGGTGTCCGCCGCGGGTGCAGAGCCAACGGTCACCGTGATGAGTATACCTCTATGGCGGGCAGCAAATGGCCCGCCCTCGGAGCAGGGCGGGCCATCAAATTCTTCGAGCACTATGCGCGGTCGGCCCGGGCTGCGCGAGGCGCAGGGTTCGGCCCGGTGTGGGGCGACTCTCCGCGCTCCGTCACCACACCTTGACGAATGAAGTCTGGTCATCCATCGCACCAGACAAGTTATGCTCGCCGGGGCCGAACTCTTCGCACCTGCCGGCGCCCCTGCCGCCGCGTTCCTGCGTGCAGAGTTGGGCCGTGTGCCCGTTCTCCACGGCCAGAGAGCTGATGTTATTGTCCCACCCGCTGCCTAACCTCCGGTTGGCGGCGCTGCTGACGCCCGCGTTGAGACCTTTCATCGCGCCTTCCCCGTTGCGCCCGGCGTAAATCGTGACGGGGGCATTCGACTCGCCGCTGTCACATCTGCCACAGGAAACGATGGCGCGCCGCCACTTTTTTCTGGCCTGCGTCGGGCCGGCAGTGGACGGCTCCGTCGCCCCCGGCAGCCTCGCGGCCCCCTCGGCCGCGGCCAGCGTGAATAGAGAGGCGGCCACGACTAACGCCCTCAGATAAGCTCGGCTTCCCGCACTGAACATGTTTGACACCTCCATCCTTTCTTCAGTGACTCTCCGGTCGCGAGGCTCGTTGGGCCAGGCCGACCCCTCCCGCTAATTATTCCGCCTGGCGGGTCTCCACACCCGGACGAACGAAGTCCGGTCATCCATCTCGCCCGACAACTCTTGCTCCGAGCATCTTCAGTACCTCCACCCCTTGTTCAGGGACTGTTCAATCAACTGGGCAAACAACTGGCCGTTCAGCTTCTCATCCCTCAAAGTGCCACTCTTCCAGGCCGCCTCCTTCTGGTAGTCGGGGTTGGGCTCCCAAAGCTCCTTCGTGAACGTCGGCCCGAAATCGCAGGGCTCTAACTCTTCGACGGGCTCCTTACAGTCCTGAGTCTTTAAGAGGCACCTGGCCTCATCGGCCACCTCTCCCTGCAACTTCCAACCCGTGCCGAACATGTAGAAGAGCATCAGCTTTTCCGGCGGCCGGAGCCAGATCGGTTCGCCGTCGTTGGAAACCTGGTGCTTCCGGGCGTCGAGCCCTGCCTTGTACCACCTGGCCGCCTCTTTCAGGCTGCCGTCGGCGTTAGCTTCCGGGTCGCACCTCCGCAGGTGGTAACCCGCCAGCGTGTCACAGGCGGCCTGGTAGACGTACTTGCGCCTTAACCCGGAGTAGTTCTCCACCAGCAGCTTTCCGAGCCCCCGGGCCAAATCGTCTACCTCGGGCTTCTCCTCCTCCGCCGCAGCCTCGTCCGCCAACATCTGCCCGAGCCTCAAGTTCAATAGTTGGGCCTGAGCCTCGGGGTCGTGCCGGGCCGCCAGGAGTGAGGTCGCCTCGTCCATCAGCGGCGTTTCGTGCGACTCCTCCCCCTCGACAATCGTGCTCGCGTACCAGACGACCGGGTCGCTCAGGAAGCTGTCGCCCGCCGATTTGGTTAGACAGAGCGGTAGGTGGTCGGCATCCGGCGCTTCCGCCATCGCCCGCTTGACATCCTGCCGCATGGCGAACTTCTTGATGAACGCTCTGAACACATCCATCTGTTCCGGGTTCCTTAACGCGTGGGCCTCCCTTTCAAAGAGCATCTGCGCCTCTTTCCGCCGGGGCAGCAGTGTGAGCGCGCGGGAGATGTCCTCAAGCCTCGACTCCGGCTCGTTCGAGCTCCGCAGCGCCCTTTTAACGAGGGTCGTGTAGTACTGGCGGATGCTCAAACAGTAGATGACTACCCCGACCCCGGAGGTGATGAGGATGAAAGAGAGCGACAACGCGGTCAGCAAGGCGCGGCGGCGCCTCCCGGCCAGGAAGCGGGCGGGGGAGTTGGCCCTCGTCTTACTGTAGAGGCGGCGCAACATCGGCCTCAGGGGAATTTTCGCCACGTCCGGGAGACCACAGACCCCGGCTAGCCAGGTGAACACCCCGGTCAGGACGGCGTAGAAACAGAACTTATCTCCGAGCGGCTGGAGGTGCGCCACCAGCAGTACGGCTACGCCGACGATGCAGCTCCACGACATGGTGAAGAAGAGGAACGATTGCAGGGCGTAGGCCCAGACCCACCTCTGAATCACCTCGGGACGTGGCTCAGTCTGGTCGTCGCCGAGGAGGACGGTCGTCGTCGCGGCCGCGGGGCCCTCGTACGAAATGACCAGCCTGAGCCTGGAAGTCTCGCGCGACTCGGTCAGCCGCGTGACGTTCTCGGTGATGTAGTGGAGGGGCCGGGCAGTCCCACGGGGCGCGGGGAGTTCAAAGTCCTTCACGTAGACGTCGGAGACGGACATCCTGACGGAGGCGCTTGAGGAGAGCAGTAAAGGGATACGCACCTCTGCCGGCCGCAGCGCGCTCGTCCTGAACTCGAATTCGAGGGCGTGTGTCGTGCCTTTAGAGCGTATCAGCGCGTACCCCTGAAAGGGGGCAGGGCCGTCGTCGCCTACCAACGAGAGATCGACCATCCGCTTTCGCCATTGGTCTCCCTCAAAATCGACAGGCTCTAATCTCGCTCGTAAGGTTTTCATGACCTCAGCTCGGCCGGAAGGGTTGCCGCCGCGGGCCTTTGAGGTGACGGGCGGGGTGTCCGCGACCGGGGGGCTGCTGCTGTTAGCCCCTGATAGCTAACGCGCCGTCCCTCCGCCGGAACTGTCACCCCTGGGAAAAATTGCCAGGCGGTCGGAGTCGGTGAGAGTTCAGTCGTCACCGGCCCGGTCGTCACGGCTTCGGTGTAGAGGTGTGGCCGGGTGGCCTCAGTCCGACCGCGGCGCGGGGTAATTCCGTGAGGAGCTTGGGGTGTGGAGTCGTGGGCTTGCCACGCGCACCGGCCGTCGCCCGAACGAGATGCGTTAGCCGATGGCGGCGAGGCCGAAGCGCGCGTCGGCGCGGACGCGGGCGATGAGGCCGGAGGTCTCGCGCGTGTGGCGGCGGGTGGTGAGGTAGTGTTCGGCCTCGCGGCGCGCGTCTTCGAGCAGGTGGAGGTCGCGGACGAGGTTGCCGACGCGGAAGGTCGGGACGCCGGACTGGCGCGTGCCCATGACCTCGCCGGGGCCGCGTATCTCCAAGTCCTTTTCGGCGATGCGGAAGCCGTCCGAAGTCTCCTCCATGATGCCGAGGCGCTGCCGCGCGACGGAGGTCTGGCGGTCTGAGGCCATCAGCACGCAGTAGCTCTGCTCGGCCCCGCGGCCGACGCGCCCGCGCAACTGGTGGAGCTGCGAGAGGCCGAAGCGCTCGGCGTGCTCGACGACCATGACGGAGGCGTTCGGCACGTCCACCCCGACCTCGACGACCGTGGTAGCGACGAGCACCTGCGTCTCCCCGCTGACGAAGAGGCGCATGACCTCCTCCTTCTCGGCGGGCTTCATCTTGCCGTGCAGGAGTCCGATGCGGAAGTGAGGGAAGACGCGGTCGCGCAGGTGCTCGTACATGCGCGTCGCGTCCTTCAAGTCCATCTTCTCCGACTCTTCGACCAGGGGGTAGACGACGTAAGCCTGGCGGCCGGCGCGCACCTCGCGCTCGATGCCTTTGTAGACGCCCGCGCGCTTGTCCTCGCCGACGACGACCGTCTTGACGGGCGTGCGCCCGGGCGGCAGCTCGTCGATCACCGACACTTCGAGGTCGCCGTAGACGGTCATGGCGAGCGAGCGCGGGATGGGCGTGGCGGTCATGACGAGCACGTCGGGGTTGAAGCCGCGCTCGCGCAGCGCCGCGCGCTGGAGGACGCCGAAGCGGTGCTGCTCGTCGATGACGACGAGTCCCAGTTTGCTGAACTCGACGGCTTCTTGAATAAGCGCGTGCGTGCCGACGGCGGCGTGAATCTCCCCGGCCGCGAGGTCTTTCTGTAGGCGGCGCTTCTCGGAGGCTTTCAAAGAGCCCGTGAGCAGCTCGACGCGGAAGGGCGTGCGCGCGAGCATGCGCTTGACGTTGCGCGCGTGCTGCTCGGCGAGGATTTCGGTCGGGGCCATGAGCGCGGCCTGGTAGCCGTTCTCCATCGCGGCCAGCATGGCGAGCAGCGCGACGGCCGTCTTGCCGCTGCCCACGTCGCCTTGCAGCAGGCGGTTCATTGGCACGTCCGACTGCATGTCTTCGAGGATGCGCGTGACGGCGCGCTCCTGCGCCCCGGTGAGCGCGAAGGGGAGGACTTCCGTGATGCGCGCGCGGATGTGCGGTGTGACTTCGATGTGCGCGCCCTTCGGCTCCTTGACGCGCTCGTCGCGGCGCAGCCCGATGGCGAGCGCGACCCAGAAGAACTCCTCGAAGATGAGGCGCAGGTGCGCGGGGCTGCGCGCGCGCTCGTACTCGGCGAGCGGCGCGTCGTCGGAGGGGAAGTGTATGCGGCGCGTGGCCTCTGCGCGCGAGGCGAGGCGCTGGCGCTGGATGAGGTCGGGGGGGAGCGTCTCTGCGAAGGCCGCGTCGTCGAGTTTGGAGAGGACGGCGTGGACGATCTCCCTCAGGCGCTTGGTGCGGAACTCGCCGAGCTTGCGGTAGACGGGCACGCGGCGGCCGACGTGTATCGCGGCTAGCGCCGGGTCGGTCACCTCGTCAACGCCGTCCTCGACCGCGTCGCTTTCATCGACCTCTTCGGCCTCCCCGCTGTTGACGAGAGTGTCGCGGTCGGAATCGCCCTGCGCCTGCTCGGCGAGGCGGATGAGCGCGTTCTCGGGCGGGGCGTAGGTGCCGGGCAGCATCTCAAGCTCGTCGGGCTTGGCGAGCATGAGCGCGAAGGTGTTCGAGCGCGCGTCCCACTCCCACTTGCCGAAGGCGACGAAGCGCGCGCCGCGCTGGAAGCGCTGCTTGTGGTACGCGACGATGCGGCCGGCCTGCCGGCCCGAGACGAACCACTTGACGACGACCGGCTTGCCCGTCCGCTCCGGGTCGCTCGCCGTCACCTCGAAGATGTAGAGCGGCGGAGCCTTCGGCCCGCGGTTCTTCCCGACCTGGAAGCCGCCGGCCACGCGCACGTACAAGTCTAAGGAAGCCTCGACGCCGTCGGTGAGGTCCGCGATGCGCGCCATGTTCGAGCGATCCTCGTAGCGCATCGGCAGGTAGTTCAAGAGGTCTTCGACCGTGACCTCGCCCGCGTCAGCCTTACCCGCGACGTGCGCCAGAGCCAGCGCCAGCCGCCGCGACATCTGCGCGCCCAGACGCGCGACGGCGTGCTCCGCCAGATGCAGCACGGGCGTGTCGAGTGTAAGAAGCATGGGGGAAAGAGCCGTAAACCGTGACAAGAGGGAAAGCAGTTCTTATCTTGTCACGGTTTACGGTTCACGGTTTACGGGATTCTTAAGCCGTGGCCGCGCCGGCGGGCGTGCAGTAGCGGTCGAAGGCTTGGGTCAGCTCCTCGGCTATCTGCTCGGCGAAGCGGTTCTCGATCTGGTGGCGTTCGAGCATGAAGACGAGCCGGCCGTCTTTGAAGAGCCCGATCTGGGGCGAGGAGGGCGGGTAGGGCGCGAAGTGCTCGCGCGCCTTGGCCGTGGCCTCGATGTCCGCGCCGGCGAAGACGGTGATGGCGCGGTCGGGGCGCGCGGGATTTTGTAAAGCCATCGCGACGCCCGGGCGGGCCTTGCCCGCGGCGCAGCCGCAGACGGAGTTGACGACGACGAGCAGCGTGCCCTCCGTGTTGTTGATGGCCTCCTCGACCTGCTCGGGGCTACGCGTCTCCTCGACGCCGATGCGGGTCAGGTCTTCGCGCATCGGCTTGATAAGAATTTCTGAGTAAGGCATCTGCTTCTCTCCTTGATGTAAGACTGTTCTCCGGTCGCTTAACTTTAACACGGGGCCTTTAACTCTCGGAGTCCCCGCCGCGCGTGATACTGATACGGCGCGGGTCTTCGCCGTCGCCGTCGATGTGGACGCGGAAGGTGTTCGGGGGCAGGCGGTAGCGGCCCATGCGCTCGGCCCACTCGATGACGATGACGGCGCGCTCGTCTGCAAGCAGCTCGTCCAGCTCGACGGCGTGCGCGGCGCTGTGCCCTTCGGCGAGGCGGTAGAGGTCGAGGTGGTAGAGGACGAGGCGGCCTTCGGCGTGCCGGTTGACGAGCGTGAAGGAAGGGCTTGAGACCTCGGCCGGGTCGAGGCCGAGCCCGGTGGCGAGACCCTTGGTGAAGACCGTCTTGCCCGCGCCGAGCGTGCCGCTCAAAAGCAGCACCTCGCCGCCCTCAAGGCGCTCGCCGACGCGGCGTCCCGCCTCGAAGGTCTCTTCGGGGTTGTGCGAAGTCCACGTGCCCGTCTGCACGGAGGCGGCGGCGTTCAAGGCGTCTCTCCTTCCGGGTCGAGCGCGCGCACGGCGGCGCTCAGATACTTCCTTACGTCGGACGCGACCATCGTCCTCATCCCTCGCTCGCGCGCCGCGAGGTCGCCCGCGAGCCCCGCGACGTAGACGGCCGCGAGCACCGCCGCGAGCGCGTTACGGTCTCTCCCCTTCGCGCCGTACTCCTGTGCGAGGAATCCCGTGATGACTCCGGTGAGCGTGTCGCCCGAGCCGGCCGTGCCGAGGCCGGCGTTGCCCGTCGGGTTGACGAAGACGCGGCCGTCCGGCGCTGCGACGAGCGTGCGCGTGCCCTTGAGGACGACGAAGAGGCTTTGCCGCGTCGTGAACTCCCCAACGACCCGCGCGCGTTCGTCGAGCGCCGTCGCGTCGGCCGCGCCGAGCAGGCGGAGCATCTCGCCCTCGTGCGGCGTCAGGACGACGGGCGCTTCGGGCGTGCCCTTCAACTCTTCGGGCCAGGGCGAGAGCGCGTTGAGGCCGTCGGCGTCGATGACGAGCGGCGTGCGACGGCGCTCGACGCACGCGCGCACGAAGCGGCGCGTGGACTCGTGCTCGCGCGTGAGGCCGCAGCCGACGGCGACGACTGTCCCGCGCTCCGACAGTCTCTCGAACTGCTCGAAGGCTTCGGCGCTGACGCCGCCCGCCTCGGTCTCGCTCAAAGCGGCCGTCATCACCTCGGGCATCAGGCGCGGCGCGATGGCCGACAGCGCGGACTCGGGCGCGGCCAGCGTGACGAGCCCCGCGCCCGAAGCCATCGCGGCGTCGGCGCAGAGCACGGCCGCGCCCATCATCCCGCGCGAGCCCGCGACGACGAAGGCGTGCCCGTGCGTGTTCTTGTAGGAGTCGGGCGTGTAGCGCGTCTGCCTGAGCCACACGGCAGCGTCTAACGCTTCGACGAAGAAAAGTTTCGACGGCGCTTCGTCGATGAGGGAGAGCGGCGAGCCGATGTCGGCGACGGCCAGGCGGCCGCCGAGCGTCGCGGCCGGCGCGAGCACGTTGGCCGGCTTCGGCGCGGTGAAGGTGACGGTCAGGTCGGCGCGAGCCGCCGGGCCGATGAGTTTACCTGAGTCCGCGTCGAGGCCAGAAGGGAGGTCGAGCGACACGACGAGTGGGGTCTGCCCGTTCCAGTCGTCGCGGGAGTCGAGCTTCCGTTCGATGTAGTGGATTGCCTCGGCGTGAAGACCTTCAAGAGGGCGAGTCAGCCCCGTGCCGAAGAGGGCGTCAACGATGAGGTCGAAAGGCTGGTAACCCGGCTGTGTGTAGACCTCAGTCCACTCTTCGTCGGTCGTGCACTCGTGGAAAAAGAGGAGTCCCGGCGAGCCCGCGAAGCAGCTCAGCCCGGCCGTGTCGTGCAGGCCGGTGTCTCTGAAAGCGCCCCCATCATTGAGCGCGCGGGCGATCTCGAAGTTGACGCGCGCGTCGCCCTTCGTCTCTTCGACGCGCCCGAAGAGGGCGACGATGACCTGCGCGCCCAACAGGCAGAGTTGGCGCGCGAGGGCCGCGCCGTCGCCGCCGTTGTTCCCGCGGCCGCAGAGGACGATGACGTTAGAGTCGTCGAGGGGCTTCTCAAGGAGCGGGACTATCTCGCGCGCCGCGGCGGCCGCGGCCGACTCCATCAAGAGCAGGGAAGGGACGGCGTACCGCTCTGCGGTCAGGCGGTCGATCTCGCGCATCTCGGCTGCCGTCACGATCTTTCTCACGCGGCGAGATGATAGCACGGACTCTGTTGGAGGGAGGTGAAGGCGTGTCGGCGGCCCGGGGGCCGGCTCTGCGGAGAATGGGCCAAAATAGAAAAGGGCGCCGTCTGCGCCTCTTTGCCGCCCTCCGTCCTGCCGCTTACGCCAACCGCCTCGCCGAGCTTCCCGTTCGTTGTATCCCGCATAAACGTTGAATGCGGTTTGTCCTCCAGAAAAATCTTTAACTTTCAGAAAAAAATTTTCGGGTTAAAGGCGCGACGTTTGTGGAAAGGAAAAGCCGGGTCGAGCGTCTGCCCGACCCGGCTTTTCAGGAACTCCCGTCCCCTGAAAGGGAGGGGTTACTTCTGCGCGTTCCGGTTGCGGCGCTTGCGCGCGGCGGCCGCGACTCCCGTCAGGCCCATCCCTAACAGAACCATCGAGGCCGGCTCGGGAACCGGGGAACCCGTGACCGTACCTTGAATGGTAGTCGTGCCGGTGCCGGCCGACCCGCCAGCGCCCGAGGCGGGCAGGGCGAGGGTGTAGGTCGGGTTCACCGTATAGGTGAAGCCGCCGATGGTCACGCTCGTCTGGTTAAAGGTGAGCGTCGCAATCCCGGAGTTGAAGCCCAGGGTGCCGGACAGCGTCCCCACGAGGCTCCCCGTGCCCGGCGGGGCGACCTGGGTGAAGGTCAAGGTGAAGTTTCCGCCGACGGTGGGGCCACCCGAACCCGGAGCGGCGGTGCTGGTCGCCAGGATGTCGCCAAACTGTGTCCCGGCGGGGGTGTTCACAGAGTTGGTCGTGCTGTTGAAGGTTAAGGTCGTCGTCTCTGTTCCGTTGGTGAAGGTGATGGTGTTGGTGCCGGAACCGCTGAAGACGCCGGACGTGCTGAAAGTGACGGGGTCGGCCCGCACTTCGCCCTGCGCAAGGGCGACGAAAGCGACGGCGAAGAGGCCGAGTGCGAACGGTTTAGCCAACGCGAGAAGTCGGTTGATCATTGATTGGGTTCCTCCGTGTTCCTTTCCGAGACCTTGTCGTTTGCACTCACCTAAACGGGACGGCCAAAAGCGCAGGAGCGGGGCCGTGCTCCTGCTGAAGGCGCAAGGAAACCGCACTTTCCGACGCCGTTCGCGTAAAAGACCGTGATCCGAGACCTGACGATGACAGGCAGCGGGTCGGGGCAAACGGCCTACTGCCTTGTGATTTCAAGCCGCTTAGAGACCTATGCCAGCAATAAATACTTAATTCTTCGGCACTTTCAGAAATGTGGAAGGCAATTTAACCACTTCCAGAAAAAATGTAAAGCGAAATTTTTAACACCTGCGCCGTTGGGAAAGGGAAAAGCCGGGGACGATTTTGTCGTCCCCGGCCTCGCTTTGCTCGGTTGCGGGCGCGGCGCCTGCTGCGTCCGGCCGCGTCCCCGTCTCTAAAGGGTTTAAGCCTTCGGGTTGCGGCGGCGGCGCGCGCGGGCGGCGATGCCGGCCAGGCCCGTGCCGAAGAGGAGCATCGTCATCGGCTCGGGGACGGGGTTGTTCGGGTTGCCCGGCACCTTCTCGCTCTTATCGGTTTCGGCGATGCTCGTCAGGTGGACGATCAGGTCTTCGATCGTTAAGGTCGTAAGGTTCGCCGGAGCCGAGAAGACGAAGGTGGCCGTCGCCGATTCGTTCCGCCCGAGTCTCTTGTTGTTGCCGTTGCCGAAGGCGATCAGCTCGAAGCTGCCGAGACCGCCGCCGGGCCCGGCGCCGGCCGTCCAACCGGCCGTGGCCGACGTCGCATTCGTGAGCGTCAAGTTAGGCGTGGTGTCGAAGCCGATGCCGGTGACGAAAGTGTTGGAGGTGGAGGTGTTGGTGAGCGTAACCTGCAACTGGTTGCCCGTCAGGGTGAACGTGGCGGTCGCGGTGCTGCCGTTCGGGTCGGAAGTCGACTTGAACGTCACCGTCGTCGGCACTCCGCTGGTAAGCGTGATGGTGTCGGCGCGTGCAACCGAACTCAGGGCGAGCATCGCAATGGCGGCTGCGGTCGTGAGCAAAGCTTTTCTGAACATGGTGTCCTCTATCTCCCCCGTTAAAGAATTTGTAAGCTGAGTTCCGCGGCGCGGCGTGAGCCCGAGGAACCGGAGCAAAAGAGCGGATTCGAGTTACAAGAACTCTCTTCTCGTCCTGTCCTGTCAGGTCTTGGCCCTTTGTCCTGTCAGGAGAAGATGAGCAATAGGGTTGTCTTTCCAGAAAACGAGGTGGGCCGGAGATTAGACGGAAAAGGGGCGGGCGTCAACTTAAATCTTTGAAACGTGGGGTTTAAGACCCTCAGCGCCCGCGCCGCCCGAGAACCCTCGTGAACCGCCCGACGACGGCGCGCGCCTCCTCAAGCCCCCAGAGCGAGGTCAGCGCGAAGTAGAGCAGGCCGTACGGCCCGAGCACCAGCGCCGCGAGGATGATCGGGTGCACGCCTCCGAGCAGGAGCTTCAGCCCCCACGCGACGGCCGCGCTTGCCGCGGCCGCGACCCACAGCTTCAGCGCGAAGGAGAGGTCGAGACCCGTCCGGCCGATGCGCGCGTTCAACCTGCGTCTCAACAGTATCAACTCGGCCCAACCCGCCAGCCCCGCCGAGACCGTCAGCCCGACCGCGCCCCAGCGCAGGTCGAACCCCAGGAGCGGCGGCAGCCACAGCGCGAAGAGGTAGCCGAGGACGGTCGCGAGCGCGACGTGGAGCGCGGCGAACTTGAGCGGCGTCCGCGTGTCGTGCAGCGCGTAGAAGGTCGAGGCGTAGAGCCGCCCGAAGGTCGAGGGCAGGAGCCCGACGGCCGAGCCCGCGAGGATGGCCCAGACGTAGAGGGTGTCTTCGCGCCCGAACTTGCCGCTCTGGTAGAGCGCGGCGACCATCACGTCGCCGAGCGCGAAGATCGCCACGGCCGAAGGCACGATGAAGAAGGCGATCTGCCTCAAGCCCGCCGAGAGTCGGCCGCGCAGCTTCTCGGCGACCTCCGACTGCTCGCCGACGGCGCTCGACATCTCGGGCAGCTCGGCGGCCGAGACCGAGATGCCGAAGAGGCTGACCGGCAGCGTGTAGAGGCTCTGCGCGTAGACGAGCGAGGCGACCGCGCCCTGGCCGAGCCAGCTCGCCAGCCAGGTGTCCACGAACGCGCTGATCTGGACGACGCCGCGGCTGACGAAGACGGGCACGAAGTTCTTCAGCACCGTCCGCACGTGCGTGTTCTTCAGGTCGAGCGCGAGCCGCACGCGCCCGAGCAGCCTCAGCACGGTCGGCAGTTGCACGCCGAACTGCAAGGCGCTCCCCAGGACCGAGCCCCAAGCCGCGAAGGCCGCGACGCGCCCCCACATCCCGAGGTCGGCCAAAGGGACGCCGCGCGAAGGCCACCCCGCCCAGGAGAGCGCGACGATGAGCGTGATGTTCCAGACGACGGGGGCCGTGTAGGAGAGGAAGAAGCGGCGGTGGCTGTTCAGGATGCCGAGGCACCACGCCGAGAGCACGAGCAGCCCCGCGCCGGGGAAGAAGATGCGCACGAGCTGCAACGTCAGCTCCCGCTTCTCGCCCTGGAAGCCGGGGGCGATGGCGTTGATGAGGAAGGGCGTCGAGAGGACTCCCGTCAGCACGAAGACCGAGACGACGAGGGCCAGCAGCGTGAAGATAGACCAGGCGACGCGGTCGGCCTCCTCCTCGTCGTCCTGCGCGAGCAACTTCGCGTAGACCGGAATCAGCGAGGCGGAGAGCGCGCCCTCGCCGAAGACGTTCTGGAGGAAGTTCGGGATGCGGAACGCCGCGTTGAAGGCGTCCATCGCGTCGGAGGTGCCGAGGAAGTAGGCGAAGATGCGCTGGCGGATGACGCCGACGATGCGGCTCAGCAGAATCCCCGCGCCGACGAGGAACGCGCCCTTGCCCGTGCTGAGCGTCCTGCGCTCGCGCCGCGCGACGACCTTCTCGGCGGGGAACTCGCCGGTCACTTCGCCGGCGGTCATGTCCCTCTGCCCGGCCACGAGGTCTGACTCGCCGTGCTGCACCTCGCGCGGGTCGGTCACGCGCGCGTCTTTGTTACTCTCGTCGCCCTCTGCGTCTGGTCTCATCCGGCTTCTTGCTGTACGCCCCGCCCCGCTTAGAGTTCGTACTCCTTGATCTTGGTCAGGAGGGTCTTGTAGCTGACGCCGAGGACTTCGGCCGCGCGCGTCTTGTTGCCTTCGTGCGCGCGGAGGGCTTCGGCGATCTTGCGCCGTTCGACGGCGCGGGCGGCGCGCTCGGCCGCTTCGGCGAGCGTGCCGGAGAGGTCGAAGCCCGCGCCGGCCTCTTCCGCGCCGCCGTCGCGCGGGGCATCCGATAGAAGGCCGAGGTCGGCGGGCGTGAGCGCGTCGGAGTCCGCGAGGATGCAGGCGCGCTCGATGGCGTTCTCAAGCTCGCGGACGTTGCCGGGCCAGGGGTGCGTGCGCACGCGCGCGGCCGCCTCTTCGGTGAGCGTCGCCTCGCGCTTGCGCAGCTCGCGTCCGAGCTGCGCGGCGAAGTGGCGCGCGAGCAGGAGGGCGTCGTCGCCTCGCTCCCTTAAGGGCGGCACGCGGACGGGGAAGACCGCGAGGCGGAAGTAGAGGTCGCGCCGGAACTCGCCGCCTTCGGCGGCCGCCTGCAAGTCGCGGTTCGTCGCGGCGACGATGCGCACGTCCACGGGGACGGGCGCGCGCCCGCCGATGCGGTCAACGACCTTCTCCTCAATCGCGCGCAGGAGCTTGCCCTGCACGTTCAGGGGCAGCTCGCCGATCTCGTCGAGGAAGATGGTGCCGCCCGCGGCCAGCTCGAACTTACCGGGCCGCCGCTCGGTCGCGCCGGTGAACGATCCCTTCTCGTGGCCGAAGAGTTCCGACTCGATGAGCGTCTCGGGGATGGCGGCGCAGTTGATGGCGACGAAGGCGCGGTCGCGGCGCGGGCTGAGGTGGTGGACGGCGCGCGCGAACAGCTCCTTGCCCGTGCCCGACTCGCCCAGGAGCAGGACGGTCGTGTCGGTGGCGGCGACGCGCTGCGTCTCGGCGACGGCGCGCTTGATGGCGTCGCTCTCGCCGACGATGCGCGGGAAGCCGTAGCGGCGCGACCACTCCTCGCGCAGCAGGACGTTCTCGGTGCGCAGCCGCATGTGTTCGAGCGCGCGCTCGACGAGGAGCAGGAGGTGGTTCGAGTCCACCGGCTTCTGTAGGAAGTCGTGCGCGCCCTCCTTCATCGCCTGCACGGCCTCGTCGATGGAGCCGTAGGCGGTCATCAGGATGACGGGCACGTCCGAGGCGGCCGCCTTCGAGGCGCGCAGCACGTCGATCCCGGAGCCGTGCGGCATCCGCAGGTCTGTGAGGACGAGGCGGAAGGGCTCGCGGGCGACCGCCTGCGCCGCCTCGCGCGCGTCCGCCGCCTCGGCCACGGTGTAGCCGGCGCTCTCCAGCGTGAGGCGCAGCACGCGCCGCAGGCTCTCCTTGTCTTCGACGAGCAGGATGCCAGGCATAAAAATCGAGTGACGAGTGGCGAGTGACGAGTGACGAGCAAGAAGCTGCCTTCAACTCGTCACTCGTCACTCGCCACTCGTCACTTCGTCAGTGGCGGATGGTAACGACGGGCGCGAAGGGGTGTCAAGCAGGTGGGGGGAAAGACGAAGGGCGCGGCCCCCGACGGGGGCCGCGCCCTTCGCCTCCGCGGGTCGCGGGGCCTACTTTTCGACTATGCCGATGGTGCGCGGGCCGAACAGCGCCAGCGCGTTCTCGACGGCGACCGAGTCGTACTGCACGATGGAGCCGCCGCCGCCGTTCGAGTTGAAGGTGAGGGCCTGGAAGCCCCCGTTCGCGCCGAACCGCGCCGCGAGGATGCCGCCGTAGATCGTGCCGTTCGACGAGCCGCCCCCGCCGTTCCGGGTGATGTTCCCGTCGCCGAGCGCGAAGATGAGCCCCTCGAAGTTGTAACTGCCGCTCAGCGTCAGGTCGCCCGTGACGACCATAAAACCCTTGCCGCTGTTGTTCGGGCCGAGTGAGCAGTCGGCGTTGATGAAGATGAGCCCGTTGAGCGCGAAGTTGTTCGCCGGGCAGCCGCCGTGATAGCCGCGCCCTTCGTCCTCCGCCCGCTGCGCCTCTTCTTCGGCGAAGTCTACGAAGTCGCGCGCGGACTGGGCGTCGGCGACCACTGCGGGCCACGGCTGCTCGCCGGCTCCGCTGCCCATCCTGATGACGCCGCCGGGCTGTTCGGACGGGGGGATGCCCGACATGGCGGAGAGCGCGATGGCGTAGTCGGTCGTGCTGTTGTAGGTCGTGTTGCCGACGCCGACCGCGCCCTTGAGCACCGCAGAGTTCTTGTCCTGGCCGGAGTAGGTGGGGCCGCCCGAGCCGGGGTCGATGGTGAGGTGGGCCGTGCCGCCGGCCTCGGACTCGCGCAGGACGAGCGACGCCGGCGCGTCGTACTCGAACTTGAACCGATCCACCATCATCTCCATCTGCTTGACGGCCCCCCGCGGCCCGTACCCGGTGGAGCGGACGAGCAGGTAGCGCGGCGAGTAGGCGGCGCCGATGGTGGCGTCGGCGTCGGCGGGGTCGGTGGGCTTGCTCGGGTCGGTCACCGTCAGCGCGTAGGAGAGGTCGCCGCTGTCCGAGAGATTGATCCGCCCGGTGTCTTCGTCGTAGGTGAGCCACTCCGAGAGGTCGTTGCCGACGTTGTCGCACTCCGCGTCGGTGCCGCAGGCGATGTTGTGGAAGTTCGCCTCGAGGCCGTCCTCGCCCTCGCGGTTCCGGCGTATCACCGTCAGCGCGGCCTGGAGCCCCGCGTCGGCGGCGTAGTAGGCCTGCGCCTCGGCCGTGGCGTCCGCGGCGTTCGAGACCGTCATGCCGGCCGTCGCGATGAGCGCGCCGCCGGCCGCCAGCAGCAGCATCGCCACCAGGAGCGACATGACGAGCGCCGCGCCGCGCTCGCCCCGGCGGCCTCGCGTGATTTCACTGGGCTTGCTTCTCATCTCCGATAGACTCCCGCGCTTCAGTCTTCGAGCAGCAGCGCGTTGCGCAGCACCGCCTCCGAGGCGAGCTGCATCTGCGAGGGCGGCTGGTAGCCGGACTGCCCCTCCGTGCCGACGGCCGGCAGCGTCACCGTCACCGTGATCTTGACCTTCTGCGCCTCCGCTGCGTCGGCGGTCGTCGCCCCGTCCTCGTCGATGTACTCGAACGAGAGCGAGTCGATGCGGTTGGCGAGCGCCGAGACCTTGTTGTCGTCGTTGATGTCCTGCCGCGTGATGAGGCGCTGGTTGTCGCCGCCGCCGCCCGTCGTGTTGTTGATGAGGTTGTAGACCACGTCCTCGCCGGGGTCGCCGGTGTCCTCGTCGCAGGTGACGCTGACGCTGACGCCGCAGAAGGCGTTGAGGTTCGAGCGGATGCGGATCCCGATGTCGTCGGAGTTCTCGGCGACCAGCCCGTTATTCGACAGCCCGAGTCCGGCGTTCGATATCTCGCGCGACATGGACTGGAGCGCGCGCTGCACGTCGGCCACCGCCTCCGAGCGCTGGTTCTCGCGCTGGCGCACGAACATCGACATGGCGAGGATCTGGCTGGCCACCGCCATGATGACGAGCGTCACGCCGAGCCCGACCATCAACTCGATGAGCGAGAAGCCGGCCTCGCCCCCGCGCCCCGCGCCCCGCGCCCCGTGTGCTGTCTGCATAGCTCTCTCCCTCCGCGCCCCGCGCGGCCCTCAGTTCTCGCCCAGTTCGTCGGAGGCGCGCAGCATCGACACGGTCACCGCCCCGGCGCTGAAGTTATTCCCCTCGGTCTCCGGCGTCACGCTGACGGTGATCTTCTTCTGCCGGTTGACGGGGGTGGTCGTCTCGTCGTTCTCGACCGTCGTCTCGACGCTGAAGGTGCGCAGGTCGTTATGGTAGTAGTCGCCGCTCTCGACCGTCTCGGTGGTCGTGCCCGCGGCGAGGTCGTCGTAGTCCTCGGTGCGCACCTGCTCCATCTTCTGCTGCGCGACGGCGAGGGCGCGCGCGCGCTCGCTCGCCCCGGTGTTGAAGCTGGTTGAGAAGAGGAAGAGGCTGATGGCGCCGAAGCCGACGACGAGCGCGATGAAGAGCGCGATGACGGTTTCGAGGATGGTGAAGCCGGCCTCGGCGCTCGTGGCGTTCGCCGGGCGGCGGGTCTCTCTCTGGCTGTGTGGTCTCATCGCGAATTAAACCCCCGTCAGTTGACGACGTTGACGAAGATGGTCTTGGCCGAACCGCAGCCGTTGGTCGGGGTCACGGTGATGCTGAAGTTACCCTTGTTGCCGTTCCCGTTCTTGGCCGTGATGGTGATGGTGTTGCCCGACTGGTTGACGGTCAGGTTGTTGCCGCTCTGGCTCACGGTGAACGCGCCCACGTCGGACGTGCCGGTGAAGGTGACGGTGACGGTCGTGGTCTTCGAGCTGTCGCTGGCGTTGTTGGCGTTGTGCAGCACGATGGGCGAGCCCGCGGTGGTCGTGGGCGACAGGCTCATCGAGCAGGGCGTCGGGGTGGGCGTGGGCGTCGTCGTGCCGCCGCCGCCGCCGCTCCCGCCGCCGCTCCCGCCGCCGCCGTTCCCATTTCCGTTGCCGTTGCCGTTCCCGTTGCCGTTGCCGGACGGCGTCGGGGTCGGGCTGGGGCTCGGGCTCGGGCTGGGGCTCGGGCTTGGGCTGGGGCTTGGGCTTGGGCTGGGGCTCGGGCTGGGGCTCGGGCTCGGCGACGGGCTCGGGTCTGACACCGGCGTGCCGGAGGCCGAAGGGCTCGCGCCGGCGTTCGGGCCGAGCGAGCTCGAATCGCCGCCGAAGTCGCTCTCGAAGTCGCCGTAAGAGAGCGTGATGGCCTTGCGGTCGAGCGAGACCTCGCCCGCGGCCGTGATGCCGACGACCGACTCCTGCCCGCGCGCGTTGGTGAAGGTGATCCGGTAGGCGTTCTCCGTGCGGCCGTGCCAGTCGAAAGCGATGACTACGGGGTCGCCATTGCTGGGGATTTTGACCTCCGTGCCGTCCGCGGTCGTGATGCTGATATCTTTGATGACGACGCCCTCGGGGAGCGAATAGGTCTGCTCCGTGGGCGTGCCGTCATAGTCGTGGTCGAACAGGATTTTGTAGCCGGCGGTGGAATTGAAGGTGAGGGTCGAGTCGCCGCCGCCGAGCGTGCCGTGGCGCCTGATCGAGTCGAGGCGCGCCTTCTCGGTGTAGCGTGCGAACTCGCCCGTCGCGCCCGTCAGCTTGATGTGGTCGCGCGCGACGGCGATCTGCACCACGGCGAAGGTCGTTACGACGGCCATTACGGCCAGCGTGATGACGATCTGTACCATCGAGAAGCCGCGCTCGCCGCGCCGGCCGCCGTCCGAACTCGCCCCATTCTTCAAGGCCATCTCCCGCCTCCTCGAATCCTTTAACAACCCGCCGCCCCGGGAAAGTCCGCGGGCCGCCGCAGACGCTTCGGCAAAGTCGGTGCCACTGACTTTAAAGGCGGAAATGGCGCGGTCTCCGAGCGCCGGAGGGCCGCGCGCGGGAGCGCGCCGTCACCTTACGTGACAAGTTGAGAAGCCGGCTTCACAGTCGCCCGGCGGGCGCGGCCGTTTGTGGAAGCGGGCGGCGCGGGTTCCAGGAAACGGCGCGCGCACTCTCCCCAAAGCGAGGCGGACGAACGCGCGTTACATAGCCTTGTTACCGACCGAAACAGGCGGGCGGGCGGCGGGCGCGTGTCGCGCCGCGCGCGGGTCGTGCGGGCGCGCGGCGCAAGTCTCGAAGGAGACAGAGGGTTATGGGCGGCGCTCAGTCGGGCGGCGGGCGGCGGCTTGTGAATTGCTCTTTGGTCGCGCGGGCACGCGTACGCGCGTGCCCGTCGCGGCGGCGGTCGGGCGGGTGCGGTGCGGCGCTTTGCATCTCAGGCCCCTCCCGGACGCCAAACACAAACCCGCGAGAATCGCCGCGGCGCGCGCGGTCCGCACATCGCGCGCGCGGGCGAGGAGCGCCCCGGCGGTCGCCGAGCCGCCGGGGCGCGTTTTTTTGTAAGTAGGCAGTAGGCAGATGGCAGTAGGCAGTTAGAAGAATTAAGGCAGCCGTGTCTTACCAGACCGGCTGCCTTAAGTTTTATACGACTTGCTTCTTTCGGCTCTTAACTGCCTACTGCCATCTGCCTACTGATTCGGGCTCGTCGGCTCGTACTCTTCGAGCGCGGAGGCGCGGCCGCTGTCGAACTCGGAGGAGGAGAGGCGGATGGCCATCGTCTGCGGCGCGTAGGTGAAGGGGGCGGGGCCGCCGCGCTCGTTCTGGAGTTCGGCGACGAGCGCGTCCTGCCACTGGCGGAAGCGGACGACGCTGCCGCGCTGGTCGAGGATGACGAAGAGCAGCGTGTCGCCCCTCGCCGTGCGGAGCTGGCCGACGAGGGCGCTGGCCCCGCCGTCGGTGCGCGGCAGCGTCCCGGTCTTCGCGATGACGCTGCCGCGGCCGGGGCTGTTCTCGTAGCGCTTCTGGAGCGTGCCCGGGTCGATGCCCGCGACCGGCAGGATGTCGGCGGCCTTCAGGTTGTTCTTGTGCAGCTCGTCGAGGAGCGCGCGGTAGACCTTCATCATCTGGCGCGGCGTCATGCGGTTCGAGCCGAGGCCGCTCGCCGAAGCGAGGCGGAACTCGCCCTGCCTGAGGCCGAGGTCGTTCGAGAGCAGGCGCGCGAGGCCCGGCGCGCCGCCCAACTGGTCGCCGAGCCGCTCGGCCATGAAGTTGTTCGAGTAGCAGAGCAGCACCTTCAGCACGTCGGCGAGCGGCGGCGAGTAGTGCGTCGAGACGGCGCGCGCGCCCTTCGGCACGGCGTCCACGTAGACGGCCCCCATCACGGCCACGCTCGGGTTCGCCTTCAGACCTCCGGCGTCGCGCAGCGCCACGCGCGAGTCGTACCAGGCGCGCGTCGCCGCAGCGGGCCTGCGCTCCGCGTCGAGCGTGTCGTAGAAGCGCTCGCCCGAGCGCAGCGAGGAGGCGCTGAAGTTCATCGTGAAGCGCGGCGCGACGACGAGGTCGCCGGTGACGACGCGGATGCCAAGCTGGTTCAGCTCGCGCGCGACGGCGACGGCGTGCTCGTCGTGGAACGAGGGGTCGCGGCCCGAGACGATGAGGTCGCCGCTGACCGTCCCCGTAGCCTTGTCGAAGGTCCCGGTGATCCAGAGGGTGGTGGCGAAGCGGTGGCGCGCGCCCCAGGAGCGCAGCGCGGCGAGCGCGGTGACGAGCTTGACGGCCGAGGCCGGATTGTACTGCTGGTCGGCGGCCTCCGCGCGCACGACCTCGCCCGAGAGCTTCTCGACGAGCACGCCCTGGTGAATAAAGGCGGGCGGCAGCTCCTCCTCTTCGGCTAAGCCGAGGAGGTCGTCGGGCGCGACCGGGGTCAGCGGCGGCACGCTCGTCTGCGGCACGATCTGCTGCGGCGAGGCGGGCACGGCCGTCTGCGCGCGCGCGCCCGCGGCCGTGCCGAGCACGATGACGAGTGCAAGTATGAGACGTAAACTCTTCAACCTACTCACTCCTTGCCGCCGGGTCCCGGCGCAACAAAAAGGCGCGCCATGATAACACAGACCGCCGGAGCGACGGCGCGCACAATATTTCGAGGGAAGAGTCGGGCGGGCAAACACTTTGATGCGAAAAGACATCGTACGCGATGTATGCACCGCCTCTGCGCCGTAAAGGCGCAAAGCAAGCGTCGTTCCGAAAAGCAATAGGCAGGAATGCTTCGCCGCGTCAGCGGCGCGAGAGTTTAGCCCGGCCTTTCAAGGCCGGGGGAGCCGAACGTAAATAAGGGGGCGTCGCGTCAGCGACGCGTGAGCCGACTTTCAGGCGTCGCTGACGCGACGCGGCACCGTGGTCATCCCGTCAACCCGGCCTTGAAAGGCCGGGCTAAATTCAAACGCCGCTAACGCGGCGTCTGCCTGCTGTCTACTTTCTTTTGACAAGCCTCAAACGGCGACCATAGAATTCGGCACGTCCCAGCGAGCCTCGCCTTTGAATTGTCGAACAGAGTGCGGAGAGAGAGAGAGCCCGTCACGGTCGAGAGGATTCGCGCCGCGCACCGCGCGCGCCGCGAGGAGATACGCGCGCGCCTCCGCGAGTTCGAGGAGGTCTGGCGGACGGCCGACGATGCGCGGCTGTGGGAGGAGATGGTCTTCTGCATCTTCACCGCGGGCGCTTCGGCGCGGATGGGGCTCGGGTCAATCGAAGCCGTCCGGCCCCTGCTCGCGCGCGGGACGCACGAGGAACTGACGCTCGCGCTCCTCGGGCGGCACCGCTACCCGAACTCGCGCTCGGGCTACATCGTCGTGACGCGCGAGTACCTGGAGGGCGACTGCCGGATGCGCCTGCGCGAGCGGCTCTCCTCTTTCAAAGACCCCGTCGAGCGGCGCGACTGGCTCGCGCGGGAGCGCGGCATCAAAGGGCTCGGCTACAAGGAGTCGAGCCACTTCCTGCGCAACGTCGGCCTGCGCGGCTACGCCATCCTCGACAAGCACATCCTGCGCTGCCTGTCCGAGGTCGGCGTCATCGACTCGCCGCAGCCGCCCGCGACCCGCGCGCGCTACCTCGCCACCGAGCAGCGCCTGCGCGACTTCGCCCGCGACGTCTCGATAGACTTCGACGAACTCGACCTCGTGCTCTGGTCGATGAAGACCGGCGAGATTCTGAAGTGAATTTTCGATTCCAGATTTTTGATTTGCGATTCGAGGAGAACGCCGCACCGGCTTTCAACCGCAAACCAAAAATCTGAAATCGAAAATGTCGTCAACCCGAAGGGAAGCTTCGTTATGAAAAAACTTTCCCCCGCGGCGGCCCTCGTTCTGGCCGCCCTCGCGCTCTCCGCGGCATTGGCGCCGACGACCGCTGCATCGGACGCGAAGGCGCGGGCGCGCGCCGAGCGCGCGACGCGCGAGGGCGAGTACGAGGCGGCGGAGAAGATTTACCGCGACCTCCTCGTCAAAGACCCGAGGGACTCCGCGGCGCGGCTGGGCCTGAGCCGCGCGCTGCTCAAGCAGCGCAAGCACCTCGAAGCCTACGACCACGCGGCGCGCGTCGTCGCGCGCGAGCCCGAGTCGGCCCGCGCCCACGCGCTCCTGGGCGCGGCGCTGCTCGGCTCGGGCGACTTCCGCCTCTCGGTCGAGGAGTTCCGCACGGCCTTGAGCTTCAAGGACGACGAGGCCATCGCCATCGCGGGCCTCGCGATGGTGGACTTCTACGAGAACCGCATCACGCAGAGCCTCGCGGGCCTGCGCCGCGCCGCCTTCATCGACGCGGGCGAGCCCGACTACATCTTCAACCTCGGGCAGGTCGCCGCGCGCAACGAGCGCTACAAGGAGGCGGCCGACGCCTACGAGACCTTCCTCCGCGTCGCGCCCAAGACGGACGCCGACCGCCGCGCGCGCATCCGCGGCCTCATCGACTTCCTCCGCTACCTCGGCCAGCAGGGCAGCCTGCTCTCGGTCGGCGGCCCCAACTCCGTCGCGCTCCCGTTCGAGCAGGTCAACAACCGCCCGGTCGTCAACGTGCGCGTCAACGGCTCGCAGAAGACCCTGCGCTTCGTCGTGGACACGGGCGCGGGGATGTGCGTCATCTCCGACACGGCGGCCGAGAAGATGGGCATCAAGTCGGTGGCGCGCGGCGGGATGGCGCGCGCCGTCGGCGGCGAGGGGAAGTTCGAGATCGTCTACGGCTTCCTGCAATCGCTCAGCCTCGGCGACGCGAGGGTCGAGCGCGTGCCCGTCTACATCCGGCGCTTCTACAACGAGCAGGAGCCGGTGGACGGCTACGTCGGCCTCTCGGTGCTCGGCAAGTACATGACCGTGGTTGACTACGGCGGCCGCCAGATGCTCCTGCTGCGCGACGAGGAGGCGCGGCGCGCGGCGGCCGTGGCCCCGCCGGCCGGGTCGATTGAGGTGCCCATCCGCACGACTTCGAGCGGCTTCTGGAGCGGCGAGGTCAGCTTCGACGGGCTGGAGAAGCCGACGAACTTCATCATCGACACGGGCGCTTCGATCTCGGTCGTCTCGAAGGCGCTGGCGGCGCGCGCGGGCTTCGACCGCTACGCGCAGGCGGGCTACATCAAGGTCTACGGCGCGGCGGGGCCGGCCGAGAACATCCAGACGCTGCTGCTCCCGCGCCTCGCGCTCGGGTCGTACACGTGGCAGAACATCCACGCGGCGGTGCTCGACATGGAGGCGATCAACGAGACGGCGGGGTTCGAGCAGGCGGGCATCATCGGCGGCAACCTCCTGCGTCGCTACCGCGTGACGTTCGACTTCGTGCGCGGCCTCGTCCGGCTCGACCCCGACCCGCGCGTCACGCCCCAGGAAGACCAGGGCAAGCCGGCCGTCATCTCGGGCCAGTCATGAAGCAGAGCATCTACCTTGAGACCTCGGTCGTCGGCGCTTACCTCGACAACGGCGAGCCGTTCCGGCGCGACCTGACGATCCGCTGGTGGGAGCACGAGATGTCGGAGTACCGCCCCGTCGTCTCGCCGCTCGTCGTCCGCGAGCTTGAGCGCGTGCCGGAGCCGCACAGCAAGGCGTACCTGAAACTCGTCGCGCCGCTCGAACAGGTGGAGCTGACCGACGAGGTCGCCATCCTCGCCGAGGGCTACGTCACGCGCGGCATCTTCCACCGCAAGTACATCGGCGACGCCGTCCACGTCGCCCTTGCCTCCTTCCACAAAATAGACTATCTAGTGACCTGGAACTTCGGCCACCTGGCGAACGTGCGGCGGCAGGCGCGCATCCGGCTCTTCAACACCGCCGCCGGCTTCTTCGTCCCCCAGATCGTGACGCCCGAGTTCCTGGTTTCGGAGATGACAGAGAAGGGGTGAATGGTGAATAGTAAATGGCGAATGGTTGACGGCAGCGCCCATTTACCATTTACTATCCACCATTAACTATTTACTATCATGTACCGCAAGCCGAGATTCCTCGAAGAGCTGCACGCGATACGGGAGGAGATGTCGCGCGAGGCAGACTACGACGTGGAGCTGTTCGCCGAGATGGTGCGCTCGGGCGTCAGCCCCCGCCAGGGCCCCGTCCGCAACATCCGCGGCTTCCGCAGCCGCGCCCCGCGCGCCGGGCAGGACGCCAAGCCGACTCCGAAGAAGCGCGCTTCGAGGTGAGGGAGGCCGGACGCCGAAGGCCGAGTGCCGACAGCTATTATGGAAGAGACTTTTGAAGCCATAGGGATCGACGTGCCGAGCGAGAAGGACTTCAACCACCTCGCGGAGCGCGCGGGCGACCAGGGCGAGCCCACACAGCTCTGCCGCCGCGGCGCGGTGCTCCACGGCCGCTGCTGGAAGCTGGGCGAGGGGTTGGAGGTGTGGACGGTGCTCTACGAGTCGGGGACGGGCGAAATCTTCTACGCCGACTGCCGGCCGGGCTTCCGCGCCCGCTACACCCAGCGCGTGAGCCCCTGGGCCCTGACCGAGTACGACGAGGACGGCGAGGCCATCGTCCACGGCTACTGCGACGGCTACGACACCGAAGTCCTCTTCGAGTTGCAGAACCTGACCGAGGTCGGCCCCGAGGGCTTCCGCGCGCAGGAGCTGCACGTCGGCCTGTGCGGGCTGGCCTACCGCGCGCGCGTCACGGGCGAGCCGGGCGAGACGCGCTGGCAGCCGCTCGAAGAGGCCGCGCCCTCGCGCGCCGCGCACGAGAACGACTGGTCGCTCTCGGGCCGCGTCATCTCGTTCAAGCCGCTGCGCAACCCCGTCTCGGGCACGGAACTCTACTGGGTCTACCTCGACCTCGGCCGCCTCAAGCTCGAAGTGCTCGTCAACACGAAGGCGCTGCGCGGCGACGCGCTGGCCGTCGGCGCGGGCTTCTCCGCGGAGGTCTGGCTCCAGGGGCACGTCCTCGACCGCCGCGCCCTGCTCTCGCGCTACGAAGGCCGCGACGCCACCGCCACCCGCGCGTCCCTGTGGGCACATCTGAGGAGAAGGAATTAATCAAACCGTTCGCCACGTCTCTGTCCGGCCGAGTGCTGACCGCTGAACGCCGACAGCTTTTACCTTGATGCCCGCCCTCAGACGATTCGCCCTCGCCGCGCTCCTCCTCATCGTTGCCGGCGCCGTCGGGCTCTACTTCTTCAACCAATACTGGATTCACCGCTTCGACGCGCTGATCGCGCGGCAGGCCGCCGTCTACCGGCTCGACCCCGACCTCGTGTGGAGCATCATCTACGAGGAGACCTACTTCCGCCCCTGGATGAAGGGCGACGCGGGCGAGGTCGGCCTGATGCAGGTGACGCCGACGGTCGCGCGCGAGTGGGCGGCCGAGACCGGCATGCGCGAGCTGGCCGAGCAGATGCGGCGCGACCCCGAGGGCGCGCTCGCAGACCCCGAGCGCAACATACAGGTCGGCTGCTGGTACCTGGAAAAAATCTGGAAGGGCTACCACGACACGCCCGGGGCCGAGCCGCGCGTCGTCGCCGCCTACAACGCCGGCCCCTCCCGCGCCGCCGAGTGGAACCGCGTCGCGCCCGGCCGACGCCCCCTCACCGCCGACGAGTTCGTCGCGCGCATCGACTTCCCCACGACCCGCGCCTACGTCACCAACATCCTCGCACGCTACCGGAAGAAGAAGGAGAGCCGTGAACCGTGAACCGTAAACCGTGACAAGAAGAGCCTGTCTTCTCTTGTCACGGTTTACGGTTCACGGTTCACGAACCTTATGACTTACCGTCAACTGCTCTCCGGCAACGCGGACTTCCGGCGGCTGTGGGCGGGGCAGGTCGTCTCGGAGGTCGGCGACTGGCTGAACAACATCGCGGTGCTGGCGCTCGCCATCGAACTGGCGGGCGCGGGGCGCGTGGGGCTGGCCGTGGCGACCTACGCCATCGCGCGACACCTGCCGCTCTTCCTCTTCGGGCCGGTGGCGGGGGTGGTGGTTGACCGCGTGAGCCGGCGGCGCGTGATGATCGCGGCGGACGTGGGGCGCGCGGGCCTCGCGCTCGGGTTCCTTCTGGCGAACCGGAGCGGTTCGCTCGCGCTCATCTACTTCGTGGGCGCGTCACTCTTCTCGGTCTCGGCCTTCTTCAACGCGGCGAAGCGCGCCTCGATTCCGAACCTCGTCGGCTCGACCGAGGAGCTGCTGGCGGCCAACTCGCTCTCGGCCTCGACCACGGCCGCGACCATCGCCGTCGGCTCCGCGCTCGGCGGAGTCGTCGCCACCGCGCTCGGCCGCGACACGGTCTTCGTCCTCAACGCGCTCACGTTCCTCGCCTCGGCCGAGATGATCCGAAGGATAGTAGGCGGTAGGCGGAAGGCAGCAGGCAGTTCGCCCCGCGTGGAGCACGTTGAAGGGTTAACCCGGAGTTCCCAACATAAGGGCTTTCAACTGCCCGCTGCCATCCGCCTGCTGCCTAATGCTCTCCGGCGCGCGGCGGCCGACTTCAGAGAGGGGCTGCGGTACGTGAGGCGAGACCGCGTGCTGTGGGCGGTCTTCGTGGTGGCGGGCGGGTGGGGTCTGGGGAACGGCGCGGCGCGAGCGCTGTATAGTCTGTTCGGGGCGAGTCTCGGCGAGCAGGCCGCCGTGCGCTGGGGCGCGTCCGTCAGCGCCGTGGCGGAGCGGCCGACCGACTTCGGCATCTCGGTGCTCTTCGTGGCGATGGGTCTCGGCGGCGTGCTCGGCGCGCCGCTGGCGCGCCGCTTCAACAGCGGCGCGGTCGAGGGCCTCGGCGCGCGCATGGGGCGTTCTTTGACGCTCGACGGCTGCGGGCTGCTGCTCTTCAGCCTGACGCCGAACCTCTTCGGCGCGGCGGCGCTGCTCATTGCGCGCGAGATGAACTTCGCCATCTGGTGGACGGCGCAGCAGACGCTCCTGATGCGCCGCACCGAAGACGCCTTCGCCGGCCGCGTCTTCGCCTCGTACGAGACCCTCACGACGCTGATGATGGTCGGCTCGATGCTCGTCTCGGGCGCGGCGGCCGACCGCCTGGGGATGCGCGCCGTCGCGGCCGGCGGCGGCGCGGTTATTATGCTGTCCGGGCTCCTGTGGTTTGCCCTGCGACGACGGGACGGGGAGACGGGATGACGAAAATCTACTGCGCGCGCTGGGTGCTGCCGATAGTCGAAAAGCCGATACGCGACGGCGCGGTCGCCGTCGAGGGGACGCGCGTCGCGGGCGTGGGGCCGCGCGCGGAGGTGTCGGAGAGGTTCCCGTCGGCGTCGGTCGAAGAGTTGGGCGAAGCCGCGCTGCTGCCGGGCTTCGTCAACTGCCACACGCACCTTGAGCTGACGGCGATGCGCGGCCTCCTCGAACCCGAAGAGGGCGACTTCTTCTCGTGGCTGCGCAAGGTCACCGTCTCGCGCAACGAGCGGATGACGGCGGAAGACCTCTACGTCTCGGCCGCCTGGGGCGCGGTCGAGGCGGCGCGCGCAGGGATAACGTGCGTCGGCGACGCGAGCGACGCGGGCGCGACTACGATGCGGGCGCTGCGCGACGCGGGGCTGCGCGGCGTCCTCTACCAGGAGGCTTTCGGCCCCGACGCGCGCGAGGCCGCCGTCAAGTTCGACCATGCGCGCGAGAAGATCGAGCGGCTGCGCTCGGGCGAGACGCCGCTCGTGACGCTGGGGCTTTCGCCGCACTCGCCCTACACGGTCGCGCCGCCGCTGCTCGGGAGGCTCGCGCGCTACGCGGTCGAGGAGCGTCTGCCGCTGATGATGCACGCGGCCGAGTCGGAGGCCGAGCAGGCTTTGATGCTCGAAGGCGGCGGCATCTTCGCGGCGGCCTACGCGCTGCGCGGCTTCGCGTTCGACTCGCCGCGCAAGACGACCGTCCGCCACCTCGCCGACACGGGCGTCCTCGACGCGCGCCCGCTCCTCGCGCACTGCGTACGCGTGGACGGGGAGGACATAAGGTTGTTGAAGGAGAGCGGGTCGGGCGTCGCGCACTGCCCGAAGTCGAACGCGAAGCTCGGGCACGGGCGCGCGCCTCTGGCGGCGATGTTTGAGGCGGGCGTCTCGGTCGGTCTCGGCAGCGACTCGGTCGCCAGCAACAACGTGTGCGATCCGCTGGAAGAGTCGCGCTTCGCTCTGCTCGCCTCGCGCGCCGCGTTGGAGTCGGTCGAGGGCGGCCGGATGCTCGACGCCAACGACGCCCTGCGACTCCTGACGCACGGCGGCGCGTCGGCGATGAACTTGCGGGGCGTGACGGGCGCGCTCGAAGAGGGGCTCGAAGCAGACCTCGTCGCGGTGCGGCTCGACGCGGCGCACCAGACGCCCGCTTACGACCCCGCGGCCGCGCTCGTCTTCTCCTCCTCGGGGCGCGACGTGACGCTGACGGTCGTCGCCGGCCGGGAGGTCTTCCGCGACGGCCGCGTGACGACGCTCGATGAGGACGACTTGCGCGCACGCCTCCTCGACTCGGCGCGCAGACTGGCCGAAGCCTCCTGAGCTTCGGGAGCGAAAGTTCCCGCGCGTCTCGAACGCGCGTTGACTTTATCCCCCGCGTGGCATAGAAACGCCCTGTGAAACTCCCCGCCGGCTTTCCGCGACACGTGGAAGGAGCCTTGTGATGAAAGTGAGAGCCCTCGCAAACCTCGGCCGTGCGCTGGCCGTCTGCCTTCTCTCGACGCTCGCCGCCCCGGCGCAGGAGGCCCCGCAGCCGCAGCCCGCGCCCGACAAGCTCGTCGTGCAGGTCGTCTACAAGAAGGGCGCGCAGCCCGCGTACCTCGCCGTGCCCGGCACCGCCTGGTACGCCTTCTTCGGCCACACGCCCGCGGCCTCTTCGCGCGCGGCGGCCGACACGGTGCAGGCCGTGGACGTGTCGGCGAGACTCGAAGACGGCCGCGTCTCGTTGAAGGTCGGCGTGCACGTCGGCGAGCGCTTCTTCGACCGGCTCGACGTGGTGGCGACCTACACGGCCGCCGCGGGCGAAGCGGTCGAGGCGCGCGACCTTGAGCGGTTCGGCGTCGAGCCCTTCGTCTTCAAAGTCCTGCGCGTGAGCGCGTCCGACACGGCCGCACCCGTGGTCGTCAACAGAACGCAGTCGGTCGCCGCCGCCGTCACCGACTTCACCCCCGACCCCCTCCCGCTCGCTAAGCTCACGCTGACCAACCTCTCGTCGAAGCGCGTGCGCGCCGTCGCTCTGGAGACGACCTTCCAGGGTCGCCGGCGCACTTCGATACTCGCCTTCAACCCCGACGGGAAGCCCTTGATGGAGCCGGGCGGGACGTACGAGCGCAAAATCGGAATCACCGAAGGGCAGCGCACGGGGGAGAGCTTCACGCCGCAGTCCATCGACGGCGTGGTCGTCGCCGCCGTCCTCTTCGAGGACTACACGTTCGAGGGCGACGCGGACTCCGCGGCCCGCAGGGCGATGCTGGACGAGGGGCTCCGCGTACAGCTCCCGCGCCTCCTGCGGTTCGTCCGCGCCGCGCACGACTCGGGCGGCGCGGAGACCGCCGAGGACGTGCGCAGGTTCAAGGCAGCCATCTCCGCGCTCGACGACGCAGCGCCGCAGAGTTCGGTGGACAAGGTGCTCAACGCCTACCCGGGGCTCACGCCCGCGATGAGCCAGGGCCTGAAGGGCGGCATCGAGGTCTCGATGCACAAGGTCAGGACGGAACTGCTCGGCGACCTCGAACGCTTCGAGAAGAGGTTCCAGGCCGCGCCCGCGGACAACAGCTTCCAGTCCTGGCTCGCCGAGCAGCGGTCGCGCCTCGAAGCATGGCTCGCCCGCCTCTGAGCGCGGGGGAGGCGGCCCGCCTTCAGTTCGGCACAGGAGGTGACGATGAAGAGGAATTGGAAAACTCTGATCCTGGCGCAGGCCCTCTGCTGCCTGCTGGCCGCGGGCGCGGCCTCGGCGCAGGACGGGCCGCCCGAGCCGCCGGGCCTCGCCCTCGTGATAGGCGGCGTTAAGGGCTCGCAGGTTTCACTCACCCCCGTGCCGCGGACGGCGGGCGCTACGCAGTGGCTCACGGTCTTCGCGCGCCTCCCCGGCTGGAAGGAGCCGGAGGGCGCCCTTCCCATCCTCGCCGTCAGGTTCGCCCACCGGATGGACGGCGAGCGCGCCAACGTCCGCGTCACCATCCACAGGGGCGTGAAGTTCTACGACGTCGAAGAGTTCGTCTCCGAGTACAGCGCCGCGGCGGGCGAGACTCACCTCGTGAAGGAGCTTGAGAAGTTCGGCATCAAGCCCCTTGAGTTCAGCGTCGTGAAGATGTCGGAGACCGAGCCGCGCGCCGTGGCGGCGAGGTTCCTGACCGGCTCGCTCGAAGCGGTCGGCGTCGAGGTTGACCAAAAGCGTTCGGAGGTGAAGCTCGTCCTGCGAAACCTCTCCCCGAAGGATGTCATGGCCCTGAAGCTTTCGACGCGGCACGGGGCGGAGACCTTCGGCACCATGTGGCCGCTCGGCAAAGAGGGACGGCCGATAGTCGAGGCGGGCGGCGTGGGCGAGGTCTGCATGGGCTACAGCCACCGCGGCTTGGAGAAGGGCGACGGGTACGCGCCCGTGCTGCCGGACGCAATCGTGGTCGAGTCGGCGCTGTTCGCCGACGGGAGCTACGAGGGCGAGTTGCGGGCGGCGGCGCACGCGGCCGCCAACTACGCGGGCTACCGCATCTACATCCCGCGCGTGCTCGAACTCGCGCGCCGGACTCTCGACTCGGGGGAGGCCGACAAGCCGGGGGCGGCCGCGAGGTTCAGAGAGGGGGTCATGGCGCTCAGCCGCGACGCCGACGCCTACACCGTGGAGGAGGTCTACAACGCCTACCCGGGTCTCGCGGAGGGCGAGCGGGAGTCGATTAAGGAACACGTCGAAGTCGTGATGAGTTGGCTGAGGCGTGACGTGTCGGCGCTGGTGTCGCCTTACGAAGCGAAGGACGCCGGCGGTAAAGTCACCTTCAAGAGTTGGCTGACCGACTACGAGAAGAGACTCGACGGGTGGCTCGCCAGACTCCGGCGGTGACGCCGGGGTCGCGGCGATGTGTAGAGATGATTCACCTGCGCTCGATAGACATCAAGCCGGCGGCGAGGGAGCTGGAGGGCTTCCCGTTCGCGCTGCCGGTCGTCCGAAAGTTCAAAGAAATAAAGTTCCGCAGCGCGGTCACGTTCTTCGTCGGCGAGAACGGGTCGGGGAAGTCCACGGTGCTGGAGGCGCTGGCGGCGGGCGTCGGCTCGGTCGTGGTGGGCGGCGAGGACGTGCGCGCCGACAAGACGCTCGGGCACGCGCGCGCCCTGGCGGCGCAGTTGAAGCTGACCTGGTCGAAGCGCACGCACCGCGGCTTCTTCCTGCGCGCCGAAGACTTCTTCAACTTCACGCGACGCGTCAACCAGACGAGCGCGGAGCTTGAGGAGATGGCGGGCGAGTTCGAGCGCGAGGGGCTCAAAGGTTACGGGCTGCGGCTCGCGCAGGGCGTCGTGCGCGGCCAGCGGCGCGCGCTCGCCTCGCGCTACGGCGAGGACGCCGACGCGCGCTCGCACGGCGAGAGCTTCCTGCAACTCTTCCAGTCGCGCTTCGTCCCCGGCGGCCTCTACCTGCTCGATGAGCCCGAGGCCCCGCTCTCGCCGCAGCGCCAACTGGCCCTGCTCGCGATGCTCAAGGAGATGGCCGGCCAGGACTCGCAGTTCGTCGTCGCCACGCACTCGCCCATCCTCATGGCGCTGCCCGGCGCGGACATCCTCAGCTTCGACCGCGCCCCCCTCCGCCGCATAGCCTACGAAGAGGTCGAGCACGTCACCCTCACCCGCGACTTCCTCAACAACCCCGAAGCCTTCCTCCGCCACCTGTAAGAGCCGTGAACCGTGAACCGTAAACCGTGACGAGTAAGAGCGGGTCTTCTCCTGTCACGGTTTACGGTTCACCGTTCACGGCCTTTAGCCGCTTGCAGCGCCTTCGCGATCTGCATGATGCGCGCGAGGCTCACGGATTCGTACTCGACGGCTTCGTAACGTTGAATCTGTTGCTCCGGCATCCCTAAGCGCTCCGCCAACTCCTTCTGACTCAGGCCGGATGCGATGCGCGCGCGGATGAGGTCTTGCGGCACGACCTCGATGTAACTGAGGTCGGGAGGCGGCACGGCCCCCGCTTTTACCTCCTCGTACTCGCTCAGCTCGGCGGACAGCGACTCCAACTGACTCCTCAAGGCATCTGCCTGCGCTTTGAGTAGCCGCGGGTGCGTCTTCTTATCGTCGGCCGCCTGCGCCGAGAAGGACTCCAAAGCGGCTTCAAGCTTCGCGGCTTGCGCCTTGGTGATGCGGTATTGTCGTTCGTTCTTAATCATTATCCATCGTCTAGTTCAATCTCGATGATGCCCTTCGGCTCCCCGGTCTGCTTGTCCACCTGGAAGAAGTCCAGAAACGCCTTCCCGGTAATCCCTTCCGGCACCTGCGCCGGGAAGAACTCCGCCCCGAAGCGCGCCTTCTGCGCCGCCCGCCCATTGTCGAACTCGAAGAACACAGGGTCGAGCGCATCGATATCTACGCCGTTAATGTCCCAACAGACATCGATGTCATTCGGTAACTCCTTGGACGTTACGAAACTTCCGTTGATATACATGCGGCGACAACCCGCCGCCCGCAACAGACGTAAAGCCTCGACTAGCCCGTTCAGTAGTTGCTCTCTTCTTCCATTCCCTCCGAAACGCTCAAATACCTCTTCCAAAGTCGCAGCATGCACCCCTCGGGGTAACAGCCCGGCGGCAGTGAATTTGGGAATCAAGGCTTAGCCTCCTCTTCGGATATAGCTGTGAGTCATCTGGTTGCGTCTCCTTTCTTGGGCAGCAAAAGGATGATTGATATTGAGGGTCGCCTCAATATTTCACTTGAAGGGTGACACAACAATATCATTGTGTTCCAAGTACGTCAAGACATTGTTCATTGAATTGCTCTGCGGGTGACGCTCGTCATGGTCTTCAACTACACTGTGCGGAATAATCACAGACGGGGTTAGACACGAGGCTTATGAACGTACTTGTCTTGAACTGCGGGAGTTCGACGGCGAAGTTTCAGTTGATTGCGACCGATTTGGATCACATCGCGCAGGACGCGGACGAGCACTTGGCGGGCGGGGTGATCGAGCGCATCGGGGGCGAGGCCATCATCACTTTCAAGGCGCGGGGCGGGGAGGCGCGGCGCTCGACCGCGCCTGTGCGTGACATTCGGGCGGCCGTCGAGACGATCATCAGGTGGGTGACTTCGGCGGACTCCGGGATAGAGGAGGTGAAGAGCGTCGGCGACATACATGCCGTCGGCCACCGCGTCGTCCACGGCGGCGAGCGGTTCACGCACTCCGTCCTCATCGACGAGGAGGTGCTGCGCGGCATCGAGGACTGCATCGACCTCGCGCCGCTGCACAACCCGGGCAACATCCGCGGCATACAGGCCGCGCGCGAGGTCTTCGGGCCGGGGCTCCCGCAGGGCGCAGTCTTCGACACGGCCTTCCACCAGACGCTCCCGCCGCACGCGTACCTCTACGCGCTCCCCTACCAGTGGTACAGGCGCTACCGCGTGCGGCGCTACGGCTTCCACGGCACGTCGCACCGCTACGTCGCCTACCGCTACCGGCGCCTGCGCGGCCTCCCGCGCGAGCAGACGAAGATCATCACGCTACACCTCGGCAACGGCTGCTCGGCGGCGGCGATCAGGGGCGGCGACTCGGTGGACACCTCGATGGGGATGACGCCGCTCGAAGGGCTGGTGATGGGGACGCGCTCGGGCGACATCGACCCGGCCATCATCGACTTCGTCGGCGCGAAGGAGGGGCTCTCGTCGCAGGAGTCGGAGTCCGTTCTGAACAAGCAGTCGGGGCTGCTGGGGATTTCGGGGCTGACGAACGACATGCGCGAGCTGCTCGACGAGTCGCACGAGTCGGGCGACCGCCGCGCGGGGCTCGCCGTCGAAATCTTCTGCTACCGCGTGCGCAAGTACGTGGGGGCGTACCTCGCCGCGCTCGGGGGCGCGGACGCGCTGGTCTTCACGGGCGGCATCGGCGAGAACTCGGCCGAGGTGCGCGAGCGCGTCTGCGAGGGGCTGGAGTGGCTGGGCGTCGAGCTCGACCGCGAGGCGAACCGTGCGACTACGGCGCGCCGCGAGGGCCTCATCAGCCGCGAAGACTCGCGCCTCGCCGTCTACGTCATCCCCACCGACGAGGAACTGCTCATCGCCCGCGACACCGTGCGGCTGATTAGAGGGGTGACGCAGCGTTTCTGAAGAGAAGGGGGCGCGTGAGGGCGAAGGGGGCGATGACGTTACGTCATCGCCCCCTTCGCCCTCACGCGCCCTTCCTCGCGGGCGTCAGGGCGCGAAGTAACCGGACATGTCGATGATGAATTCGGTCCGGGTCGGCGTGTAGATGTCGAAGGCCCCGCCCGCCCCGAGCCCCACGTTGAACGCGTTCGGGACGGTCTGCCCGGCGACGTAGTTGAGGTTCGAGACCACGGGCTGCTGAGCCCCCGTCGGGTAGAGGATGATCCAGCCGTAGGCGGCCGGCTCCGTCACCGTCGCGTTGCCGACGATGGCCTGCGCCGAGGCGGGAATCGTCGATCCGGCGCAACTGCCCTGCGCCGGCTGCGTCCGCACGCTGTCGGCGGCCAGCGGGGCCTTCGGCGTGTGGCAGGCCGTCGCCCACGACCGCGTGTCGAGCAGCCGCGCCGGACTCTGGAGCGGGTAGAAGAGCAGCCCGGCGACGCCGTTGGCGTCCGGGGCGGCCGACTCGCTGAAGTAGCCCGTCACGTCCACGATGAAGTCGGTCGAGGCGTATGAGTAGATCTTGAACGCGCCGTCCGCGCCCAGCCCCACGTTGAAGGCGTTGGGCACGACCTGGCCCGCGACGTAGTTGAGGTTCGACACGACGGGCTGCGCCGCCCCGTTGGGGTAGAGGATGATCCAGCCCTGGGAGGCGGGGGTGACGACCGTCGCGTTGCCGACTATCGCCTTGGCGTCGTTCGGGATGGTGACGCCGTTGCAGGTCGTCCGGGCCGTCTCCGTCCTGACGCTGTCGGCCGCGAGCGGCGCGCCCGGCGCGTCGCAGGCCGTGTAGCCGGCGCGGGTGTCGAGGAGGCGGACGGGGTGCGGCAGCGGGTGGTAGTAGAGCCCGCCCGCGCCCGGTGGCGCGTAGTAGCCGGTCACGTCCACGATGAAGTCGGTCTGGGCGTGGGTGTTGATGTTGAAGGCGCCGTCGGCGCCGAGGGCCACGGTGAAGGCGTTGGGGACGACCTGGCCGGCGACGTAATTAAGGTTCGAGGCCGTCGGCTGCGTCGCGCCCGAAGGGTAGAGGATGATCCAGCCGTTGGCGGAGGGGGTGACGACCGTCGCGTTGCCGACGATGGCCTTCGCCGTCGCGGGGATGGAGAGCCCGGCGCACGAGCCCACCGCGGCCTGCTTCCTGACGCTGCCGGCCGCGAGCTTCGCGCCCGGCGTGTGGCAAGCCTCGGCGCCGGCGCGGGTGTCGAGCAGGCGGACGGGGTGCGCCAGCGGGTAGTACTGCAACCCGGTCGGCGGCGACGCGGGGGAGATGGTCGCGGAGGTGGATGCCTGGGCGGTGGCGCCGTCGTCGTCGGTCACGGTCAGGGTCACGGTGTACGTCCCGGCCGCCGCGTAGGCGTGAGTGGGGGAGACGCCCGTGCCGACCGCCCCGTCGCCGAAGTCCCAACTGTATGAGTTGATCGTGCCGTCGGAGTCGGTCGAGCCGGAGCCGGTGAACTGAACCGTCTGCCCGACCTGGGCGGCGTAAGGCCCGCCGGGGTTCGCGGTCGGCGGGTTGTTGGGGGTCGGCGTGGGGGTCGGCGTCGCGTCGCAGGGCGAGGGGCCGGGGTTGCTCGGCGTCAAGAGGAAGCCGTGCACCTTGCCTTCGGGGTTGAGGCCGACGCCGACGATCTGCCCGCGGTCGTTGATGCCCTGCGCCTCCTGGAACGTCCAGTTGGTGCCCGGCGCGAGGAGGTTGAGGTCCTGCATGCCGTTCGCGCTCGACCAGACGAAGGCGCGCGTGGCGTTGCTGCCCGACACGGTCTCGGACTTGCCGACGACCTGCCCGCCGTTGTTGATGTCGTAAGCGAAGCTGTTCCGGCCGGTGCCGAGCGCGCCGAGGTCGAGCATCTCGGAGGCGGGTTCGGACTGCCCGTTGCCGTTCAAGTCCTTCCAGCGGAAGGCGTGGAAGGAGTCTGCGCTGGCGGAGGTGTAGGAGTAGCCGGCCACCTCGCCCTGGTCGTTGATCTTGTTGGCGAAGCTGACGGGGCCGCCGTTGAGCGTTTTGAGGTCAACCGCCTGGCCGCCGATGGTGACGTAGCCGTGCGCCTCCACGAGCCCGTTCACGTTGGCGACGCCGACCACCTGCCCGGAGTTGTTGATGCCGAAGGCCCTGATGGGCGTGCCCCACGTCGCCGTCAACTCCCGCATCTCGTTGGCGTCCCCGACCCCGTCCCCGTCGCCGTTCAGGTCCTCCCAAATGAAGGCGCGATCCTGAAGGCCCGCGTTCTCCGACTGCCCGACGACCTGACCCAGGTCGTTGATGTCCGCCGCGTCCACGGTGAAGCCGCCGAGCGTGCCGAGGTCTTTCGACGGGCCGCCCGGAGGGCGGATGAAGGCGTGCGGCACGCTCCCCGAGGTGAGTGCCGAGCCGACGACCGTGCCGCCCCGGTTGACGGCCAGCGCCGTCCCCGTGGCCCCGCCGAGCGTGCCGAGGTCGGTCATGACCCCTCCGCTCCAGAGGAAGGGGTGCGTGTCGCTGTTGTTGCCCGAGGTGAGCGTCGAGTGGCCGACGACCTGGCCGCACTCGTTCAGCCCGAAGGCCCTGCTCACGTTGCCGGTGCCGAGCGCGCCGAGGTCCGTGACGGTGTAGCCGGTGGCCTGCGCCGTGCCGCGCGGAGCGGGCACGAAGGGGAGCGACGCCAGCGCCAGCAGGCACACGGCCGCCAACTGCCATTTCCTGAGGTAACGCATATTATTCATCCTGAAGAACAGGGACTCGTGCAGGGGAGCGGGCCGACGCGCCGCATACAACCGTTTCGCCGAGGCCGCGCCGAGAAGGGCGGGAACCGACCCGTAACTTTAAAGAGGATGGAGGGCTTAAGTCAAATAGAGAAGGACAGGTCAGAACCGCCTGCGGTAGCGGGCGGCCCTTTATTAATCGCTTGCAGCGGGTAACAAAGGGCCGCCCGCTACCGCAGGCGGTTCTGACATGATTTACCGGCAGGCGGCCGTGATGGCCTCGTCGAAGATTTCGAGGGCCACGTCCACGTTCTCGCGGGTGAGCGTGAGCGGGGGCGACCAGCGGATGGTGTTGTAGCCGCACCCGAGGACGATGAGGCCGCGGTTGAAGCACTCGACCTCGACGCGGTCGCGCAGCTCCGCCGCCGCCTCGCGCGAGCCCGCGCCGCGCACAAGCTCGCAGCCGACCATCAGCCCTAAGCCCCGCACGTCGCCGATGCAGTCGTGCTTCTCCGACAGGCGGCGCAGCCCCGCTTGCAGGTAGTCGCCGACCTCGGCCGCGTTGGCGACCAGGCCGCCCTCCAGCAGCTCGATTGTCTTGAGCGCCGCGGCGATGGCGACCGGGTTGCCGCCGAAGGTCGAGGCGTGCGCGCCCGGCTTCCAGTCCATCAGGTCGGCGCGCGCCACGCACGCGCCCATCGGCATCCCCGACGCGATGCCCTTCGCCAGCGTGATGATGTCCGGCTTCAGGTCGTAGTGCTCGCACGCGAACATCTTGCCCGTGCGGCCGAAGCCCGACTGCACCTCGTCAACTATAAGAAGGATGCCGTGCTCGTCGCAGATGCGGCGCAGGCCCTGAAGGAAACCTTTCGGCGCGGGGACGTAGCCGCCCTCGCCCTGCACGGCCTCGACGACGATGGCGGCGACCTCCTCGGGCGGCGTCGTCGTCAGGAAGAGGCGCTTCTCGATCCAGTCGAGGCAGGCGCGGCTCACGGTCTCCGCGTCCGACTGCTCGCCGGTGAAGGGGTGGCGGAACGTGTTGGGGTAGGGGACGTGCACGACGTCGAGCGCCGAGCGCTTGAAACCGCGGCGCTGCGCGGCCTTCGAGGAGGTGAGCGAAAGGCTCCCCAGCGTGCGGCCGTGGAAGCTGTTGAAGAAGGCGATGAACTTCTCCCTACCGGTCGCGTGCATGGCGAGCTTGAGCGCGCACTCGACGGCCTCCGTCCCGCTGTTGGCGAAGTGCGTGCGGGTTGGGCCGGGGACGGGCGCGATCTCTTCGAGCTTGCGGGCGAGGTCGGGCATGTGCCGGTAGTAGTAGTCGGTGCCGCACATGTGTATGAGGCGCGCGGCCTGCTCCTGAATCGCCCCGACCACCTCGGGGTGGCAGTGGCCGGTCGAGCAGACGGCGACGCCCGCGTTGCAGTCGAGGAACGTGTTGCCGTCCACGTCCTCGACCCAGACGCCTTCGCCGCGCTCGACGACGAGCTTGTAGGCGGGGCGCGGGTAGGCCGGGTTGACGTAGCGGGCGTCGGCCTCGACGATCTCCTTACCCTTCGGGCCGGGCAGTTCTGTCTTAATTTCCGGTCTCTTGATTTCGGCGATTGCGGACATGACGAATCTCCTCTTTATGTTAACGAGGGCGGAAAACCTGCGAGGCGTGGGGACGGAAGAGGAGAGCGCTGCCTAGTCCGCGAACAGGTTCGCGCGGGAGTCGAGCGGCCGGAAGTGTGGCGTGACGTGCTGTCGCATCGGCGTTGAAATCATACCCAGATTGAGCCCGGGCGGCAATAGGAGGGGATTGGGTTTTGGGTTTTAGGTGTTGGGTGAAACCCGGTTCCTACCCAACACCCAACACCCGGCACCCAACACCCCTTCACCCCGCGCGCGTGCCGGTGTACCTGATGGGGGGCGCGATGGGGAGGCTGACCTTGATGGTGCCGTTAATCGCGTTGTGGCTCTCGACCTGCCCTTTGATGGAGGCGTTGTAGGGCTTGCCCTGGAACTCCATCGTGACGCGGGCGTCGAAGCCGTCGTGCGTGACCGTGAGCGATTCGAGCGGCGCGTCGCCGAGCCGCGAGCTGATGTGTGCGGAGAGCGCGCCGCCCGTCCCCTGGAAGACGAGCGTCGCGGGGTGCTTGCCGAAGGGCGTCGCCACCTCAAGATTCCACGTCCCGACCAGATTCATAAAAGTTATTTCCCCCCTGTCGATTTTAAGTTTGATGAGTGCCTTGCGGCCGGAACCTCACGCGCCCGCCGCGCCGCCGCGCGCCCCGACGAAGTCCTCGACGCGCGCGACGTGGGGCGCGACCTGCGCGCGTATCTGCGCGCCGTCGCCGACGACGACGACGGCCGCGCGGTCGGGCGTCACGCTGCGCCGGGCCGCGCGGCGCACGTCCTCCTTCGTCACGCGCTGGATGCGCTCGCGGTAGGTCTGGAGGTAGTCGGGCGCGAGGTCGTGCACGCGTATCTGGACGAGCTGGTCAACGAGCCCCTCCTGCGTCTCAAGCCGGATGGGGAAGATGCCGGTCAGGTAAGCCTTCGCGTCCGACAGCTCCTTGTCCGACACGTCCTCGTCGCGGATGCGTTCGAGCTCGTAGAAGATCTCCTTCAAAGACGCCCCCGTCACCTCGCCGCGCACCTCGGTCGTGGCGCGGAAGGAGCCGGCGAGGCGCCGCGCGTCGAGCTGCGTGTAGGCCCCGTAGGTGTAGCCCTTCTCCTCGCGCAGGTTCATGAACAGCCGCGCCGAGGCGTTGCCGCCGAGGATGGTGTGCATGACGAGCACGGGGAAGTAGTCGGGGTCGGTGCGGCGGATGGCCGTGTTGGCGACGAGGATGTTGGTCTGCGCGGAGCCCGGCCGGTCTACGAGGTAGGCCACGCGCTCGGCGCGCTCGGGCGGGGCGGGGAACTCGGAGGCGCGGACTTCGCCCTGCGCCCAGCCGCCGAAGAGTTCTTCGACCCGGGAGACGACGCGCTCGCGCGAAACGTCGCCGGCGACGAGCAGCACGGCGTTGTTCGGCACGAGCAGCCGCCGGTGGTGTTCGACGAGCTGCTCGCGCCTCAGCGCCTCGATGGACTCGGGCGTCGAGGCGACGACGGCGTAAGGGTGCTGGCCGAAGAGGACGCGGGCGACGGCCTCGCCCGCGAGGAAGGAGGGCTGCGCGCGCTGCGCGATGAGGTTCTGCTGGGCGTTGGCCTTGGCGAGCTCAAGCTCGTTCTCGGGGAACGTGGGGCGCAGCGTCACGTCGGCGAGGAGTTCAAACACCTCGTCGCAGTAGGCCGCGAGCGAGGAGGCGGCGACGGTCAGGTAGTCGGACGAAGCGCCGGCCGACAGCGTCGCGCCGTAGCGCGCGACCTCCTCGGCGATCTGGCGCGAGGTGCGCGACTCCGTCCCCTCGACCAGCATGTCGGTCATCACGTCGGTCAGGCCCGGCAGGTCTAAGGGGTCGGACGAGTCGCCCGAGCGGAAGGCGAGGCGGAAGCTGACGAGCGGGAGCCGCCGCTGCTCGACGACGACGACGCGCAGGCCGTTCCCGAGCGTCGTCTCCGAGGGCTCGGGCAGGTTCAGAGGGCGCTCGGGCAGCGGCGCGGGCGGCCGGCGTCGGAAATCTTCTGTGGCGTTAGTGGTCAATGTCTATTCCAGGGCGTTGGGTGCTGGGTTCTGGGTGTTGGGTAAGAACCGGTTTTTAACCAACACCCAGAACCCAGCACCCAACGCCCTCTTCCTTTCAATCGTTCGCGGGGGAAGCCTGCCCCTGTTGCAGCGCGGCGGCCGGTTCGGCCGGGGCTTGCGCGGGCTCGGTCGGGGGGGGCGGCTCCGCGGGCGGGGGCGCGGGAACCTGCGGCGGGGGGGCTC
>DATMVD010000051.1:0-70972 GCA_035563535.1 Pyrinomonadaceae bacterium
CCAGCGCGTCGTCATACAGCAGGGCGGCCCGCCCCCTGCGGGCGCGACCCCCGCGGCGGGCGGCCAGGGCGGCGCGGGCGGGCCCCGGCGCATGATGATGGACCCACAGCAGATGCTTGAGCGCCTGCCCCCCATGACGCTCGCCGATCTGAAGCCCGGCCAGATGATCGTCGTCTCGAGCACCGTGGGCGCCGACCCGACCCGCGTCACGGCCATCCAGCTCGTCTCGAACGTCGAGCCCCTCATCGCCATGATGTCGCGCCGTCCCGGCGGCGGCGGCGGCGGCGCGGGCGGCGGCATGAGCGCCATGGGCGGCGGCGGCGCGGGCGGCGGCATGAACTTCGGCTTCGGCATCGGCACACCGTAAGGAAGGGTGTTGGGTGCCGGGTTTTAGGTGTTGGTTAAGACAGTTGCTTCCGCCCGACACCTAAAACCCAACACCCAAAACCTAAACCCCGACACCCCGGTTTCATTTCCCTCGTTAAAGGTATCGATCATGAAAGCATCTTTTAAGTCGGTCGGGCGCGGGCTCGGTCTCTTGCTCGTCTTCGCGCTGTGCGCGGGGGCGGCGCTCGCGCAGCAGGCGGGAGCCAGCCTGCGCGGCCAGGTCGCGGACGAGTTCGGCGGCGTCATCGTCGGCGCGACCGTCACCGTGACGGACGCGTCGGGCAAGGCCAAGACGAGCGTCACCGACAGCGACGGCTCCTTCAACGTCGCCGGCCTCCAGCCCGGGCGCTACAACGTCAGCGTCTTCTCGACCGGGTTTGCGCCCTACGTGAACACCGAGGTGGACGTGGCGGCCGGCCGCAACGAGCTGCCCAGGGTCACGCTCGGCGTCTCGCTGGAGAGGGAGGAGGTGACGGTCGCCTCCGAAGGCCCCGTGAGCATCGACAACGCGAGCGCGGGCGCCATCGTCCTCAAGGGCAAAGACCTCGAGGCGCTGCCGGAAGACCCGGACGAGCTGGCCGCGGCGCTCCAGGCCCTCGCCGGCCCGGCCGCGGGCCCCAACGGCGGGCAGATCACCATCGACGGCTTCGAGGGCGGGCGCATCCCCTCGCGCGACTCGATCCGCGAAGTCCGCGTCAACGACAACCCCCTCTCGGCCGAGAACGACCGCCCCGGCTTCGGCGGCATCCAGATCTTCACCAAGCCCGGCACCGAGAAGCTGCGCGGCAGCTTCGGCGGCACCTTCAACGACGAGAGCATGAACTCGCGCAACCCGTTCCTCCAGAGCGAGAAGCGCCCGCCCTTCCAGTACCGCCAGTACTCGGGGAACCTCTCGGGCACCATCGTCCCGAAGAAGGCTTCGTTCTTCTTCGACGTCTTCCGCAACGAGACGGACGACAACGACCTCGTCAACGGCTTCATGCTCGACCCGACGAACGTCAGCGGGACGCTCCCGGTCAACCTCGCCGTCCTGAGCCCCGTCCGCAACTGGGGCCTCAACCCGCGCGTGGACTACGCCATTAACGACAAGCACACGCTCATCGGGCGCTACAACTTCTTTCACAGCGACAACCTCAACCAGGGCGTCTCGCAGTACTCGCTGCCCGAGCGCGCCTTCAACTCGACCGTCAGCAACCATACGGTGCAGTTGACCGAGACGGCCGTCGTCAACAAGAACACGGTCAACGAGACGCGCTTCCAGTTCATCCGCTCGCGCTTCGCCAACGACCCGCTGACCACGGGCGTGCAGGCGGTCAGCGTCTTCGACGCCTTCTCCAGCGGCGCGGCCCCCGTGGGCAACTCCTTCAACGAGAGCACGCGCTGGGAGGTGACGAACACGACGACGCAGGCGCACGGCGCGCACTCCGTCAAGTTCGGCGCGCGCCTGCGCGGCATCCGCCTCTCGGACTTCTCCGAGAACAACTTTAACGGCACCTACACCTTCAGCTCGCTCGCGGATTACCGCCGGGCGGTGACGGGCGAGCTGGTCAACGGGCAGCGGGTCGTCCCGACGCAGTTCTCCATCTCGGCGGGCGAGCCCCTGGTCGAGATCAGCCAGGTGGACTTCGGCGGGTTCATCCAGGACGACTGGAAGTTGCGGCCGAACCTGACGCTCGGCGGCGGCGTCCGCTACGAGCGGCAGACGAACCTCGGCAGCAGCTTCAACTTCGCCCCGCGCGTCTACGTCGCGTGGTCGCCCGACGGCGGCCCCAACAAGCAGCCGAAGACCGTCATCCGCCTCGGCTTCGGCCTCTTCTACGACCGCGTCGGCGAGAACATCGCGCGCGAGGTCGAGCGCTACGGCGGCGGCGGCTCGCAGCAGCAGTTCGTCGTCAGGGCCAGGACCCTCCCCGACGGGACGCCGGTCCTCGACGACCAGCGGGACCTCCTCGCCCGGACGCGCTTTGACGCCGACGGGCACGTGGTGAGCGGCGGGCTGACGGCCGCCGACCTCGCCGGCTTCGGCCTGACGCAGGCGACGCGCCAGCTCGCGCCGGACGCGACCGCGCCCTACAACTACATCAGCGGCGTCATCGTGACGCGCCAGCTCACGAAGACGATGCAGCTCAACGTCTTCTTCTCGACCTACGACACGCGCCACCTGCTGCGCTCGCGCAACATCAACGCGCCGACCGGGTTCAGGGGAGAGGGCCCGCGCCCGCAGCCCACGCTCGGCGACATCTACCAGTACGAGACCTCGGGCACGCAGAGCATGAAGCAGCTCAACATCGGCGTGAACAAGCAGTTCCGCCCGGGCTACTCGCTCTCGGTCAACTACTCGACCGGCAAGGCGCAGTCTGACGCAGACTTCGGCGGCTTCCCGATGAATCAGTACGACCTGACGGGCGAGTACGGCCGCACGAGCTTCGACTCGCGCCACCGCGTCTTCATCGTCGGCTCGGCGTTCATCCCCAAGCTGAAGCTCTCGCTCAACCCGCTCGTCATCGCGAACACGGGGCGGCCCTTCAACATCATCACCGGCTTCGACGACAACGGCGACGGCATCATCAACGACCGCCCGGCCTTCGCCGACTCGCAGACGCCGGCCGCCGACCTCGTGCGGACGCGCTTCGGCGACTTCGACCTCCGGCCCAAGCCGGGGCAGACCATCGTCCCGCGCAACTACGGCGAGGGCCCCGGCTTCTTCTCCGTCAACCTGCGTATCGGGCGCGCGTTCTCCTTCGGCGACCTGCCGGGCGCGGCCGAGCGCCGCCGGGCCGCGAGGGAGCAGGAGCAGCAGCAGCGGCAGCAGCGCGGCAATCGCGGCGGCGACCGCGCGGCGAACAACCGCGGCGGCAGCACGGGCGGCGCCGCGCCGCGCGGCGGCGGCCCGCAGGTGACGCCCGGCGTGGGCGGCGGCATGATGATTATGATGGGCGCGCCCGGCGGGGCGGCAGAAGGGAAGCGCTACACGCTGAACTTCTCGCTCAACTTCATCAACCTGCTCAACCGGACGAACTTTGGCAACCCCGTGGGCAACCTCCGCTCGGTTAACTTCGGGGAGTCGCTCTTCCCCCAGGGCAGCTTCGGCTTCGGCGGCGGCAACCCGAACGCCGGCAACCGCCGCGTCCAGGCGTCCGTCAGGTTCAGCTTCTAAGGCAGAACAGAACAGAGCCGCGAACGGTAGTGAGCGGGGCGGGCTCCGATAAAGAGTTTCTTATCGGAGCCCGCCCCGCTCACTACCGTTCGCGGCTCTGTCTATAACTGTCGTCCGAAGATTTCACGGGCCTCGGCGGGCCGTCTCCTGCTAAGATGGGGCCAAAGCAAAACCAGAACACTTAACAGAGTTAGGAGCGCGGAGAAGAATGACGACGAAACGACTGACGCCCCTGTTCGCCTTCATGGCCCTGCTCGCCGCACTCGCGTTCGCGCCGCCGCCCGCACGCACGGGCGGCGCGCCGGAGCCGCTGACCATCCCGCTCTACCGCTACCAGGCGAAGAACGGCAGCGGCGCGTACGCCGCCTACCCCGCCTACCGGAAGCAGTTCGAGGGCGGTTCGGTCTGGAACGAGTCCGGCGTGGTCGGCCACATCTACCCCTCGAAGCAGCCGGGCACGATGCCGCTGCTCGCCCTGCGCAAGCCCGCTGCGGTCGGCGTCGGGAGCCTCTTCTTCTACACGACGAGCATCGACGAGGCTTTGGAGAAGCAGAACGGCGGGTGGGAGGCCGTGCAGAACTACAAGGGCGTGATCGGCTACGTCGCCACGTCGCAGCAGCCGGGCACGGTCGCCGTCTACCGCTACCGGCAGCCGACCGCCGCGGGCGGCTACATCTACGCCTTCGGCGAAGGCGAGAACAACACGCTCAAGCAGAGCGCGGGGCTCAAGTTCGAGAAGGCGGCCTTCCACGTCTGGGCGAGCCCCGTCCAGCAGAAGCCGACCCAGAGCAACTTCCCGACCGAGCAGCAGAACAGCAACTTCCCCTCGGGCGGGCCGGGCGACAAGCCCGCGGCCACGGTGGATTTGATGATGCGCCCGGCGCTCTACTTCAACGGGAAGTCCTCGGCGAAGGTGGAGACCGCGTCGAAGTACGCGACGCCGGAGAAGGCGATGACCTTGCAGAAGTCGGAGGCGCTCGAATGCGCGGGCGACTACTGCACCTTCAACCTGGGGTTCTTCGTCCAGCGCAGCGGCGGCGAGGGGGCGCTGACCTCTTTCGCGCAGGTGGGCGGGCCGGGCCTCGGCACCGTCGGGAATTCCTTCCTGTTCGACGCGGGCGCGCGGAGCAGGGACTTCGTCGTCCCCGTCAAGCTCAAGGTGGGCGAGAACAAGCTCAGGGTCTCGGTCGATCCCTACGACAAGACGCCGGAGACGAACGAGGGGAACAACAGCTTCACGGTGACCGTCACGGTCGCGCAGCAGTGACGAAGAAGGCCGCGCGGCGTCCGTCGCGCCGCGCGGCCCTGCAAACTCTTTAACGACCCGAGCGCCGGCCTAGACGCTCAGGAGTTCCTGCTCCTTGGTCTTGGCCAGCTCGTCCACCTTGCCGACGTAGGTGTCGGTCAGCTTCTGGACTTCGGCCAGCGCGTCGCGCTCGGCGTCCTCGGAAATCTGTTTGTCCTTGAGCATCCGCTTGAGGCGGTCGTTGGCGTCGCGGCGGACGTTGCGGATGGCGGTGCGGTGCTCCTCGGCCACCTCGTGCACCTGCTTGGCGAGCTGCCTGCGCCGCTCCTCGGTCAGCGGCGGGACGGGCACGCGCACGAGCTTGCCGTCGTTCGAGGGGTTCAGGCCGAGGTCGGCCGCGCGGATCGCCTTCTCGATGACGCCGAGCTGCGTCTGATCCCACGGCTGCACCGTCAGCAGGTTCGGCTCCGGCGCGTGCACCGAGGCCATCTGGTTCAGCGGCGTCGGCGTGCCGTAATACTCGACCGTCACGTTGTCGAGCAGGCTCACGGCCGCGCGCCCCGTCCGGATCGTCGCCAGCTTCTTCCTCAAGTCCTCGACCGCCCCCTCCATCCGCGGCCGCGTCTCCTTGATGACATCCTTCTCAGACATAGCTTCTCTCCGAGTGAATGGTGAATGGTAAATAGTAAATGGTGAGAAGGCGCGCCGCCCTCCATTCACCATTTACTATTTACCATTTACGGTTTTTGATTGCAGACCCGTGTGCCGACCGTCTCGCCCGAGACGACGCGGACGATGTTGCCGGCGGTGCGCATGTTGAAGACGACGATGGGGAGGTCGTTGTCCATGCAGAGCGAGATGGCGGAGGCGTCCATCACCTTGAGCTGCTTCTCCAGAACCTCCTGGTAGGTGATGCAGTCGTAGCGCGTCGCCGTCGCGTCCTTCATGGGGTCGGCCGTGTAGATGCCCTCGACCTTCGTCGCCTTCAGAATCACGTCGGCCTTGATTTCGAGCGCGCGCAGGGCGGCCGCCGAGTCGGTCGTAAAATACGGGTTCCCCGTCCCGGCGGCGAAGATGACGACGCGCCCCTTCTCAAGGTGGCGGATGGCGCGGCGGCGGATGAACGGCTCGCCGACCTGCGGGATGTTGATGGCCGAGAGCACGCGCGTGTGGACGCCGACCTTTTCGAGCGCGTCCTGCAGGACGACGGCGTTCATCACCGTGGCGAGCATGCCGATGTAGTCGGCGCTCGACCTGTCCATGTCGCCCGCGCTCTCCGAGACGCCGCGGAAGATGTTGCCGCCGCCGACGACGACCGCGACCTCGACGCCGAAGTCGTGGACGGCCTTGATCTCCTCGGCGATGGCGCGCGCGACCTTCACGTCCACGCCGTAAGCCTGCGCGCCCATCAGCGCCTCGCCCGACGCCTTCAGCAGGATCCGCCTGTAGGCCGGGGCGCCCGCCGCCTGTGTGTTGGCTGATGACATGCTTGTGTGCGGAGTCGCGGCGGGGGCTCGGCCGTGAGGGAGGGCGTACGTCTTTCCCGATGGCAATCTAAGAAAGACCGACGCGCTCCCTCACGGCCGGGCCCCCGCCCTGCTTTACTGGTTGCCGCCGCTCATCGAGGCGACTTCGCCGGCGAAGTCGTCCTCGCGCTTGGCGAGGCCCTCGCCCATCTTGTAGCGGGTGAAGCGGCGGACGGTGATGCGCTCGCCCGTCTTGGCGATCTTCTCCGTGAGCAGCTCGTTGATGGTCTTGGCCGGGTCCTTGACGAAGGGCTGGTCTAGCAGGACGGCCTCCTCGTAGAACTTGTTGAGGCGGCCCTCGACGATCTTCTCGACGACCTGCTCGGGCTTGTTCGCGTTCTTCGGGTCGTTGGCGATCTGGGCGCGGGTGATCTCGCGCTCCTTGTCGAGGATGTCCGCGGGCACCTCCTCGCGCGAGACGTAGCGCGGCTCGGCCGCGGCGACGTGCATCGCGATGTCCTTGACGAGCGCCTGGAACTCCTCGGTGCGCGCGACGAAGTCGGTCTCGCAGTTGACCTCGACGAGGACGCCGACCTTGCCGCCCATGTGGATGTAGGAGCCGACCGCGCCCTCGGCCGCGACGCGCCCCGCCTTCTTGCCGGCCGTCGCCATGCCGCGCTTGCGCAGGATTTCGACCGCCTGCTCCTCGTTCCCGTCGGCCTCCTGGAGCGCCTTCTTGCACTCCATCATGCCCGCGCCCGTCTTCTCCCTGAGCGCCTTGACCGCCGCCCCTGTGATTTCCGCCATGATAATTCTCCCTGAATTTAGACAGTAGTCCTACTGCTCAAAAAGATGCGCAGCCCGGCGGGTTCATCCGCACTGGAGGGCTGCGCTCGCCGTCGTTTAAAAGTTGAAAGTGTTCGGGCGCGTGCGCCGGTCTTACTTGGCCGCGCCGACCGTCTCGGCGCCCTTCTCGGCCTCGGGCGACTGCGGGGGCTGCGTGCCCTCGGCGTCGGGCGAGCCGGTCGCGCCGCGCACGGGGGCGTGCGTGCCGACCTGGCCGTGGTCGCCGACGCTGTCGGGCTGCTGCCCCTGGCGCGCGAAGCCCTGGTTGCCGGGGACCGAGACCTGAACGTCGGCCGAAACGTTCGACACGTCCTGACCCGCGACCTGCGTGGACTGAGCGCCGGGCTCGATCTCGCGCGTGCTGTCCACCGAAGAGGTGACGGCGCGCGACGTGGGGGCCGCGGTCGCACCCGCAGCCTCGGCCGCGGCCTGCTCGTCGTCCTCGGCCGACTTGCCACTCATCTGCTGGCCCTCGACGACCGCGTCGGCGATGCGCGAGGCGAAGAGGCGGACGGCCCTGAGCGCGTCGTCGTTGCCGGGGATGACGTAGTCGATGCCCTCGGGCGAGCAGTTGGTGTCTACGACCGCGATGATGGGGATGCCGAGGCGGTTCGCCTCCTTGACGGCGATGTCCTCCTTGCGCACGTCGATGATGAAGAGGGCGTCGGGCAGGCGGTTCATGTTCTTGATGCCCGAGAGGTTCTTCTCCAGAATCTCGCGCTCGCGGTCGAGCTTGATGCGCTCCTTCTTCGTCAGCTTCTCGTAGCGGCCGTCGGTCTGCATCGCCTCGAGGTCGCGCAGGCGCTTGATGGACTTCTGCACGGTCTGGAAGTTGGTCAGGAGGCCGCCGAGCCAGCGCTGGTTGATGTAGAACTGGCCGGCCCTCTCGGCCTCCTCGCGGATGGCGTCCTGCGCCTGGCGCTTGGTGCCGACGAAGAGGATGTTGCGGCCGCGCTCCTCGCCCATCATCTGGGTGACGAAGGCGATGGCGTCGCGGAACATCTTCTGCGTCTTCTGGAGGTCGATGATGTTGATGCCGTTGCGCTCGCCGAAGATGTACTCCTTCATCTTCGGGTTCCAGCGCCTGACCTGGTGGCCGAAGTGGACGCCGGCCTCCAGTAACTCCTTCATCGTGACGGTGACTGCCAAACTGCTCCTCCTTAGGGTGATTGGTTTAGTGTACTCGCCGCGCCCCAAGCGCCCCCGCGGGGGCAACCAACCGGGCCGCGACAATGGATTGTGCGAACGGCGAATAGTAAATGGTAGATAGTGAATGGCGGGTTTCTATTTGCTATTCACTATCTACCATTCACCGGCGCGTTAGCGCTTAGAGAACTGGAAGCGCTTGCGCGCGCCCTTCTGGCCGTACTTCTTGCGCTCTTTGGCGCGGGGGTCGCGCGTGACGAGGCCCGCGTCCTTGAGGGCGGGGCGGAGGTCGGCGTTGAACTCCATCAGCGCGCGCGTGATGCCGTGGCGCACCGCGCCGGCCTGCCCGGCGGGGCCGCCGCCGGCGACGTTCACCAGGATGTCGAACTTGTTCGCGGTGTCGGTGAGCGTCAGCGGCTGGCGGATGACCATGCGGAGCGCCTGGTTGGGGAAGTACTCGTCGAAGGTCTTGCGGTTGACCTTGATCTCGCCCGAGCCCGGCCGAAGGTAGACGCGCGCGGTCGAAGTCTTGCGCCGCCCCGTCCCGTAATACTGGATGTCTGCCACAGTTCCTCTTCCTTACTTAAGACTAGGGTTTAAGCCTTCTGCGCCGCGGCGCGCGGGCTGAGGGCCAAAGGCTCCGGCTTCTGCGCGGCGTGACGGGTCAGGCCCTCGTCGTCGGCGTAGACCTTGAGCTTCTTCGCCATCGCCTTGCCGAGCTTCGTCTTCGGGAGCATCCCCTTGACGGCCAGCTCGATGACCCGCTCGGGGTGGCGCTCGAACTGATCCTTGACGGAGATGGAGCGCAGGCCGCCCGGGTAGAGCGTGTGGTGGTGGTACATCTTCTGGTCGTTCTTCGACCCCTTGAAGACCGCCGCACGCGCGTTGATGACGATGACGTGGTCGCCCATGTCGAGGAAGGGCGTGTACTGCGGCTTGTTCTTACCGGTCAGCACGCGCGCCACCTCGGTGGCGAGCCGTCCGACGGTCTGGCCCGCCGCGTCCACCACGTACCACTTGCGATTCTCAGCGAGTCCGTCCCCGCTCGGGAAGTATGTTGACATAGATAACTCTCTCAATTTTAAGCGTCTAAAACGCGAACGGGTAGAATACTTAACGACATTTTCATTGTCAAGCCGCGGCGCGGGGGCCTTCAACGGCCCTCCCCGGCCGCCCTCATCCTGAGAATCAGGACGCTCCAGGTGACCCCCATCAGGACGAGCAGCGCCTCCAGCCAGAGGAGTTCGAGCCGGTAGACCGAATAGAGGAGTGGGAGCCAGAGGAGCACGACCGTGACGATCCGGCCCCGCAGGGGGATGCCGCGCCGCTCCTTGAAATTCCTGATGTAAGGGCCGAGCATCCGGTTCCCCATCAGCCAGCCGTGGAGGCGCTCGGAACTGCGGACGTAGCAGGCCGACGCGAGCAGCAGGAAGGGCGTCGTCGGCAGGAGCGGGAGGAAGACGCCGAGCACCGCGAGCGCCAGACAGACGCTCCCGGCCGCGACGAGCACCGCTTTCTTCGGCGAAATCAACTCTCCCCCTCAAGCCGAAGGCTCTCAGGTCGGTCGAACCTGAGAGCCTTCGCTGGCCTTTCCGAACTGGCCGCCGCCCTTCGGGCCTACTCGGGCGGGGTCTGCTGCTGCTGCTGGTCGTCGGTGCGCTTCTTGAGCTGCGGCGCGTCCGACTTCTTCTCGGGCGTCGCGGTGCCGTCGGTCGGCGTGCCGGTCTCGTCCGCGCCGGGCGAGCGGCGCTTCAAGGTCGGGCGGCCCGGGGCGCCGTCGTCGCCGGGGGCGATGTCGCCCGCCGAAGAGGCGCGCGCGTTCGAGAGGCGCAGGAGCCGCGCCTTCACGCGCTGGAATTCCGAGGTCGAGAGGACGTACTCCTCCTTGTCGGGGAAGCGCGCGACCAACTCGCGCGTGGCGTTCAGGCGGTCAACCGACTGCGGGTGCGTCTCGAAGAGCTTCGAGAATGTGCCGGGCTTCTTCTTGTTCTTGGCCGAGAGCTTCTCGAACATGGTGGACATCGCGTTCGGGTCGTAGCCGGCGGCCCAGAGGTACTGGACGCCGAGCATGTCGGCCTCGGACTCGGCGCTGCGGTTGAACTTCATGAAGCTGAGCAGCGCGCCGAACTGGCCGGCCTGGTTGATAAGCAGGCCGCCCCAGCCGCCGAGGAAGATCGAGCCCGCGATCATGAGCCCCTGCGCGATCATGCCCTTGGCCTGGTTCTCCATCGCGTGGCGCGCGGCGACGTGCGCGATCTCGTGCGCCATGACGCCCGCCACCTCGGCCTCGTTGTCGGCCGCGAGGATGAGCCCCTTGTTGACGTAGAAGAAGCCGCCCGGCAGGGCGAAGGCGTTCACCTCGTCCGAGTCGATGACCTTGATGGTGAAGGGAATCTTCGAGTCGGAGTGGAGGACGACGTTCTGCCCGACGCGGTTGATGTATTCGGTGATGACGGGGTCATCGACGAACTTGGTCTGGCGCTCGATCTCGGCGGCGAGCTGGCGGCCCTGTGCGACCTCCTTGTCGATCCCGCCGGAGATCTTCGGGATGAGGATGCCCTTGTTGATGTTGCGCTTGCCGATCATGCGCGGGTCTTCCTTCTCGGAGAGGGGCCTGCCCGCGCTCGACGAGGCGACCTGCTCGCCATTCGGCTCCTGCTTGGCGTCGTCGCCCTTCTTATCCTTGGCGGCCGAGTCCTGCTTGGCGGACGCCTGCTTCTGCGCGTCCTGGCGGCGCACCGGCGCGGCCGCGGCCCCGACGGAGCCCGCGCAGAGGCTGGAGATAAGCCCGAGCGCGATGAGCGGGCGGGAGAATCTGTATTGCATCACGTGTGCCTCCAAAAATCTTGTCTACAGTCAGCGGCCGGAAGGAAGTCGAACCTCTTCGGCAGAAGCCCTCGCGCGCCAGTCCGGTTCTGTGTCCGGCTCGGCCGCCCCCGCGGGCGGCGGCTGAGGGTTGAATCGGACGACCGTCGAAAGGGAACCCGGAAAGGCGCGAATCTTTGATGCAGCGGGGCGCGCCCAAGGTTGTGTCCGCGCCGGCCGCGGCCCGCGGGACTCGCGGACGGCCCGGCCTTTCTGTGGAGGAGACTCGGGCCGGATTATAGCAGCAGCCGGGCGCGGGCGTGAGCGAAAACTTATCCGTTGCACCCGCGCGCGTCAGCGTGCTAGATTCAAAAGTGCCCTTCCTTCCTCATCCGTTGAGGAGCCGGCCCCAAGCCACAGACGCATTTTCCCGCCGGGAGCGCATGAAACGGATACAGGACAAGATCAAGGACCTGGTCGAGCCGCAGTCTTTCGAGCAGGTCGGGAACTACGCCGAAGACCCCGCGCAGGCGCTGGCCGCCTACCGCTTCACGGACGTTACATCCGACCTCCTCTCGCGCTGGCTCGACGCGCTGGCCGAGCTGCCCGCCGGGAAGGGGGCGGCGCGCGCGCTCGCCGGCGCCCGCGGCGTCGGCAAGAGCCACACGCTGGCCGTCTTCGGCGCGCTGGCCGGGTCGGAGCGGCTGCGGCAGACGGTCGAGGACTCGCACGTCTCCGCGAGCGCGCAGCGTCTGGAGGGGCGGCGCTACCTCGTCGTGCGGGTCGAGCGCGGGACGCGGCCGACTTTGGCGGACGAGCTGGCGGCGAGCTTCGCGGCCTTCTTCGGCGGGAGCGAGTCGCAGTGGGGCAACCGCGTGCCGGCCGAAGTCCTGGCCGTCGCCGCCTCGCGCGCGATGGGCGAGACGCTGGTCGTCGTCATCGACACGGCCTTCAACCGCCCGGCGCGCGTCTCCCGCGACGACGGCCCGTACCTCGGCTCGCTGGCCGTGGCCGCGAAGGAGTTGAACGTCTTCGTGGCCTTGGCGCTCGACGACGACATCGCCGACGCCGACGGCGCGAACGTCGCCGTCGCGGGCACGTACCGGATCGACTACCTCGACCCGGAGAACCTCTACCGCGTGGCCGACCAGTTTGTGCTGCGCAAGAAGCCGCAGGTCGGCGACACGCTCCGCGAGATTTACCAGGCGCTGCGCGCCACCGTCCACGAGTTCAACTGGAGCCAGCAGCGCTTCTCCTCCGTCTACCCCGTCCACCCGCTCGTCGCGGAGGTGGCGTCGGGCGTCCGCCTCTTCCTGCCGAAGTTCGCCTTCCTGCCTTTCGCCGCCGGCGCGGCGGCGCGCGCCACCTCGCGCCCGGCGCTCGCGCTCGTGCTGCTCGACGAGGTCTTCGACGCGACGGAAGAGGAGCTGCGCCTCAACCCGGAGCTGCGCGAGCTGTTCGCCACCTACGACCAGCTCACGGCGGCCTGCATCGGGCAGTTGCCGATCATGCAGCGCTACCAGGCGCGGCTCATCTTAAAGAGCCTCTTCGTGCTCTCGCTCGACGGGCGCGACGCCACCCCGGGCGAGATGTGCGCCGCGCTGCTCCTGACGGACGAGGACGCGGGCGGAGACGCCCCGCGCCGCGTGGCCGAGACGCTCGCGCGCTTCGCCGCGGAGTCACCCGAGGGCAGCTTCGTGCTGGCCGACGGCCCCGGCGGCGAGACGCGCTACCGCTTCCACATCGCCTCGCACCCGGCCGCGAAGGGAGAGGCGCCGGCCGCGCAGACCGAGGCGAAGTCGGAAGCGAAGAAGGAAGTAAAGTCGGAGCCTTCGGCGGTCGGCCAGGAACCTCCGCAAACGAAGTCGGAACCCCCCGCGCCCGTCGCACAGGCGGCCGCGCCGGAGCCGCCGAAGGCCGAGCCGCCCGCGCCCGCCCCCGAGGTCGAAGAGGGCCCGCGCACGGCCCACGCCGCCGACGCCGGAGCGGGGACGGAGGCCGTCCCGCCGCCGGCCGCGGACGCGCCGGACGCCGAACCGCTCTCGGCCGAGCTGCTCGACTGGGCGCGCATGCTGACGGGTCGGCCGTCGCTCGGCGAAGGCCAGGGCGGTCGTGCGGAGGTGCGGGCCGCGCTCGGGCTCTGGCTCAAGGAGTGGCAACTGCTCGGCCTCTTACAGAAGTTCGACGCGCTGCCCGACGCGTGCCTCACGACGCGCGTGTGGAAGGCGGAGGCGGAGGTGCGCAGGAGCTTCGGGCGCGCGTCAGCGGCGCTCGAAGCGGAGGCGGCCGGGAAGATTAAGTTGGACGAGGCGCTCGCGCGCGTCGCCGAAGCCTTCCGGCGCTCGCCGGGCGCGGTCGCGCGGCTCACGCGCACGCTCGAAGACCTCTGCGGGTTCGTCGAGACGGTCGCCGCACGCGAGCGCGTCCGCGCCTACCTCGCCGCGGCCGAGACGACGGGCATCGACGAGATGGAGACGGCGCGGCGCGAGCTGCTCGACCTCGCGCAAGAGTCGAACAACTTCCTCGACGCCGCGCGGCGCGAGCGCTTCGAGCGCCTGTGGCGCGAGTGGCGCGCGCGCTACGGCGAGCATTACGCCGCGCTCCATGATAAAACTGTCGGCTCGGGCGGGGCGCGCGACTCCCTGCGCGACCTGCGCCGCTCCGAGCGCTGGCGCGAGTTCGAGTCGCTCGCGCGCCTCCCCGTCGTCTCCTCGCAGGTTTGGCGTCAGGCCGAAAGTCTCCTGCGCGTGGCCGAGGGGGCGCGCTGCGGGCTCGACGTGCGGCGCCTGCTCGCGGGCCAGCCCGCGTGCGCGTGCCGGTTCCGCCTGTCGCGCGCCGAGGAGTTCGCGGAGCTGCCGCAGGAGCTTGAGGCGTTGATGGAGCACGGCCTCAAGGTCTACCGGCGGACGCTGCGTCTGCTTGGGACGCCGCTCGCCATCTCGCTCGACGCGCTCTCAAGGCGCGACACGGAGCCCGAGACGGCGAAGCGGGCGCGGCTGCTCTCGTCGGCCTTCGCGCAGGATCACCTGCCGGAGAAGCTCACGCCCCTGGACGTGCGGCTCATCGGGCGCGCGCTCAAGCGCATGCCCGCGCCGCCGCCCGTCAAGGTCGTCGCGCCCAACGGCGAGTCGGGGCTGCTCACGCGCGACGAGCTGCGCGCGCGCTTCGTGCAGTGGCTGGACGAGCTGCCCGAGCAGCCCGTGCTCATCGAGGTCGTCTCGAAGGCGGAGATGAACGCACCGTAAGTGAAGGCAAAAGGCAAAAGGCAAAAGGCAAAAGGCAAAAGGGGAGGGGAGCGCGGCAGACGTTCCGCCTCCCCTTCGTCGCGTTCGGCGGTCATCGTCGGCGCGGGGCGTCTCGGGACTGCGCTGGCGCGCGCGCTCAACTCGTGCGGTTACGAGGTGCGGGCGCTCGTCTCGCGCACTCCGGCGCACGCGCGCGCGGCGGCGAAGCGCGCGTGGCTCGGCACGCTCGCGCTCGGGGCCGAGCGGCTTGAGAGGCTTCCGCCCGCGGGGCTGCTCTTCGTCACGACGCCTGACGACAGGGTAGAAGAGGTGGCGAGAAGTTTGGCCGCGCTCCCCGACCTGAGCGGCCGCGTCGCGCTGCACGCGAGCGGCGCACTCTCGTCCGAGGTGCTCGCGCCTTTAAGAGCGCGGGGCTTCGGCGTCGGCTCGATGCACCCACTCACCTCCGTGAGCGAAGCCGCCGCGGGGGCCGAGAGCCTGCGCCGCGCCTTCTACTGCGTCGAGGGCGACGCCGCCGCCACGCGCGCCGCGCGCCGCGTCGTGCGCGACCTCGGCGGAGAGACTTTTACAATCCGTCCCGAAGACAAGGCGCTCTACCACGCGGCGGCCGTGATGTCGGCCGGTCACGTCGTCGCGCTCTTCGACGTGGCGCTCGACACACTGCGGCGCTGCGGCCTGTCGGAGCCCCGCGCGCGCAAAATCCTTCTGCCGCTCCTCAGCAGCGTCGCCGACAACCTCTCACAACACGCGCCCGCCCACGCCCTCACCGGCAGCTTCGCACGCGCAGACCTTGAGACCGTCCGCAAACACCTCCGCGCCCTCGCCGGACTCGAAGACTCCGACGCCCTCGCCGTCTACAGACTGCTCGGCGAACGCTCGCTCAAGCTGGCCGTCGGTGCCGACCCAGACCTCGCTGAGATGATTCGGCGGGAGTTGAATAGCGGTCAGAACCGCCCGCGGTAGCGGGAGGGCCTTGCAATGAGCGCTTGACGATTGATGACAGTCGCACTCTCATCAATCATCAAGCCGTCAGCGTAACGCCTGCCCGCTACCGCGGGTGGTTCTGACCTGATTGCTCTGCGCGCGGCCTGCTTGCGCGTGCGTCCGTGTTGGCGCTAGAGTAAAACTCAAGCCCAAAGAAGTCGCACCCGAGAAGAGAAGCGAAAGGACACCGCCGCCTTGGCCCTGCCGAACACACCGAGCGCGAGCTACAGCCTGACGTTGCGCGTGAAGATTTCCAACCGCCCCGGGCAACTCGGCCAACTGACGATGGCCCTCGGGCAGGCGGGCGGCGACATCGGCGCCATCGACATCGTGAGCGTCGGGCGCGACCACATCATCCGCGACCTCACCGTCAACGCCGCCTCGGCCGACCACGGCAAGGCCATCGTCGAGGCCGCGCGTTCGGTGGACGGCATCGAGGTCATCAACGTCTCCGACCGCGTCTTCCTCATGCACCTCGGCGGCAAGATCGAGGTCGTCTCCAAGGCCCCCTTGAAGACCCGCGCAGACCTCTCGATGGCCTACACGCCCGGCGTCGCGCGCGTCTGCGAGGCCATCGCGCGCGACCCCGAGAAGGCTTTCACCCTGACCATCAAGCGCAACACCGTCGCCGTCGTCACCGACGGCACGGCCGTCCTCGGCCTGGGCGACATCGGCCCGGCCGCGGCGCTCCCCGTGATGGAGGGCAAGGCGATGCTCTTCAAAGAGTTCGCGGGCGTGGACGCCTTCCCCATCTGCCTCTCGACGAAAGACCCGGCCGAGATCGTCAACACCGTCAAGCGCATCTCGCCGGCCTTCGGCGGCATCAACCTCGAAGACATCTCGGCCCCGCGCTGCTTCGAGATCGAGGAGAGGTTGAAGGAAGAACTCGACATCCCCGTCTTTCACGACGACCAGCACGGCACGGCGGTGGTCGTGCTCGCGGCGCTCATCAACGCGGTGCGGCTCGTGGGCAAGCGGATGGAGGACTTGAAGGTCGTCGTCAACGGCGTGGGCGCGGCGGGCGTGGCCTGCTCGAAGATCGTGATGAGCGCGGGCGTGCGCAACCTCATCGGCTGCGACCAGCACGGGGCCATCTACCAGGGGCGCGAGGAGCACATGAACTGGGTCAAAGACCACTTCTCGCGCATCTCGAACCCGGAGGGCTTACGCGGCTCGGTGCGTGATGTCATCAAGGGCGCGGACGTCTTCCTCGGCCTGTCGGTGCCCGGCGTGATTAGCGTCGAGGACGTGAAGGGCATGGCGAAAGACCCGGTCATCTTCGCGATGGCGAACCCGACGCCGGAGATCATGCCGGAGGAGGTCGAGGGCGTCGCGGCCGTGATGGCGACAGGGCGGAGCGACTACCCGAACCAGATCAACAACGTGCTCTGCTTCCCGGGCATCTTCCGCGGCGCGCTCCAGTGCCGCGCCTCGCGCATCAACGAGGAGATGAAGCTCGCGGCGGCGCAGGCCATCGCCTCGATCATCACCCCCGAAGAACTCCACCCCGAGTACATCGTCCCCTCCGTCTTCGACAAGCGCGTCGCCGAGGCCGTCGCCCGCGAGGTCGAAGAGGCCGCCTACCGCACGGGCGTCGCCCGCCGCGAGCGCGCCCGCGCCGACGTGCTGATGTAAGGGTTGTAAGCGGCGCGCCCGGCGGGGCCGCTCTCCGGAGAGCGGCCCCGCCGGGCGCTTTTGTGTAAGGGGTATGCCGCGGCGGGTCAGATGGGGAGCGGCAGCCCCGCCGCGCGCAGCCCGCCCTTCGCAATCCCGATAATCTTCCCGATGAGCGCCGTGCGCCTCTGCTCGTTCTGGATGTCCTGGCCGAGCTGCTGGGTCAGGGCGCGGAGCTGCGACACGTCAATCACCGTCATCTGACTGATGTCCCGGAGGGGGTCAACGGAGTGCCTGATGATCGCACGCTTGGTCTGAATGATGAGGTCTTCCAGATCGAACCGCGCCTCATCCGAAATGTCGGCCTGTTCCAGCTTGGACTTGGCCTGCTTGAGCTGTTCGAGCATCTCCTGAATAGTCATCTGTAGCTCTCCTGTCTGCGTCGGCTAATTAGTTTGGGCCGCCTGGGGGGGCGCCGGCTTCAGCTTTATCTTGTCGGCGATCTTGGCCGCCTCGTCGAACAGCCTCGTCAGGTCACGCTGCTTGTCCCCGACCTTGCGGAACAACTGCTCGGTGATGACCTCGTCGAACTTCTTCAACTGGACGTAGCGATCCAGCTCGACCTGCGCGTCCAGGATGGCCTGGTAGGTCACCAGAATCTGCTTGTTCTTCTCCTTATACTCCTGCAACAGGACGTCGAGTTCGGCCTTGTCGGTGGCGTTCTCCGCGCGCTTCTTCTCCAGCCGCTTGCCGAACTCTATTGACTTGTCCCTGATCTCGTCGGCCTTCTGGTCGGCGCTCTTTTGCTGGTCGTCCTTGATCTTCTTTATCTCCTTGTCGAACCTCTCCTGGTGGTTGTCAATGTCCTCGGTCAGCAGGTCGTCGTAGTACATCTTATCGACGACGACCTGGTTGGCCGCGAACTGCTCCATGGAGGCGAAGTATTTCGTCATCGTGCTCTGGAACTCCTGCTGCACGCGGAGTTGTTCCGTGGAGAGCTTACGCACCGTGTCGTAGCGGGGGCAGCCGGTCAGAAACAGACAGGCCAGGAGCAGAGAGAGGAGGGCTAATTTTCTCATTGGTTGATCTCCGCGAAGACTGTTACGCTGGCGTGAAACTGACGAGCCGGAACGCTCGTCAGATGGAAATAAGCGAAAAGCCGGGGCACGAGACTATCAATCAACGTAAATATCCGTGCGGCTTGCGCCTTCCGGCACGTTCTTCCGGCACCATCCACTGGTATATGATGAAGGCGGAAAAAACATTTCACCGAGAGCCGTGCGCGTCGCCGGGGCCGTCGCCCGCGAGGTCGAAGAGGCGGCCTAAGGCACCGGCGTCGCCCGCCGCGAGCGCGCCGACGTGCCGATGTAGACAGTCGAAGGGTAGGGCGAGTGGATGCGCCCTGCCGTTCGCGTCGGAAAGGTGAGTAGGATGATGAAGACGTTGCTCTTGCTGCTGCTGCTCCCGCTCGTGACCACGGCTCAGGAGCCGGCGGGCCGCACTGACGGCCCGCCGTTGGAGGTCATCGACGCCGATGTGAAGGTGCACCCGCCGCCCCGCAACGTCAAAGGCCCGCCCGCGCCGCCCGCCCCGATGTCCACGAGCGACATCCCGGGCCGGAGGAGTAGTACCTCGCGCCAGTCGAACACGGCTACGAACCCGAGCAGGGCGGCCGAACTGAACAGGGAAGATGAGCGCTGGGAACGGCGCACCATGTCCCGCTCCCGTGGCGTCAACGTGCCGAGAACCGGCCCCTTGTACGAATACCGGCTGAGGGTCAGGAACGTAGGCTCGAAGAAAGTGAAAGCCCTCCTCTGGGAGTACCGCGTCGTTGACGCGCCCGCCTCCACGGCCCCCGCCGCGCGCAGACTCTTTATGTGCACGGAGGAGTTGAAGCCGGGTGAGTCCAAGAGGCTGCGCGCCTGGACGCCGTCGGCCCCCGTCACCGTGGTGAGCGCGGACGCCGCGGGGGGCACGCCGAAGGCGGAGGCGGTCATCAACCGCGTCGAGTACGCCGACGGCACCGTCTGGCAGCGCGCGGGCTGGGAGCCGGGCGAGGCGAAGGGCGACGACCCCGTCGAGTCCGGCCGCAAGTCAACGCGCGGCGAGTGCTCCGCCTTGTAGGCGGCGCAGGACGCGCCCTGCTGATGTAAGTAAGACAAAAGGGGCCGCGCGCGTGCCCTAACACACGCGGCCCCGCCCCGGGTCGTGAGGCCGGGGGTTGCGGCACCGTCCTGCGCTTCAGACGTGCCGGCAGTTAATGCCAACCAAAATGCCCATGTGCTATCCTCGCGCTCGTTCGTGTCTTTGAAAATAAGGCAACGGCCGGATGCGTAGCTCACCATCAGCCTCAGAAAGCTAAATGATGGGCGTCGCCGTTGAGCATGAGAGGTCTCTACTCACGGCGAATCAGTTACGCGGGGACATCTTATACCGATATCGGTATAAAGGCAAGCTTATTTCTGACGTGCCGACTCTGTCGGGAGGTGACTCCTGATGGGGACGGCGCGTCAGAGGGCGGAGCGTCTTGCAGAAAAGCTCTTGCAGGTGCGGCTTACGTTCGGGCTGTCTCAGACCGAGATGCTCAAACGGTTGGGCGTCGAGGACATGATTGTTTACAACAGAATTTCGGACTACGAGCGGGGCGAACGCGAGCCGCCGCTGCCGATTCTCCTACGCTACGCCCGCCTCGCGGCTGTCCCGACCGAAGTTCTCATCGACGACGACCTAGACCTCCCCGACAAACTCCCCGGCCCGACCGACCACGAAGAGATCAAACGCAAGTTCTCCCCACGCAGAAAGAGACCCTGACCCAGGCGTCCGCCGCGAACCCGCCCGCCCCATCCCGCCGATGTGAGCGTGACTCTCATCAGGTCAGGCTGCGTCCCCGCATCGCTCGAACATTATGGAATCCCTCATCGACCTCGAACAGCCCGGAAGCCCTCACCGCCTTTTCGTGTGCGTCGCGGGCACGGTCAAATGCTGCCGAGGTATCGAACAGCTCACGGATGTCTGCGAAGTATTTGAACTCGAAGCGATTCGCGTAAGGCTTGAACGTTCTGTCGTTGAGTAAGCCTTCGTAGCGCCGCCTCTGCTTCTCGTCCTCGCCGACGATGACGAGGCGGGTCTGGCACCACCACGGGATCGTGTTCAGGCGGTTCAGCCCCGCGATGATTTTGGTTGAATTCTCGACCTCAAAGGCGAAGCGCGGTATTAACTCCCCGTCCCTCTCGCGCAGCCAGAGCACGTCTATCCTTCCGATTGCCTTAAGTTCGTCCGCCGAGAAGCGTCGTTGCGAACTCAGGTCGCGGACGGTCACGAGGTGTTCGAGTTTCTCGCCGCCGAACCGGCGCTTCGAGCGGTCGTCGGCGGGCGCGAAAGTCTCGTAGTTGTTGACCCGGCCGATGTAAAGCAGCTTGCCCTGAATCTCGTTGGTGACGCGCTTGGTCGCGGCCTGCCGTGCGAGGTCTGCCGTCTCCTCCTCAGGGGCGAGCCGGTATCTGCCGCTGCGCTCCTCCACAGTCTCGAAGACGCTGTAGGCCCTAACAACCTGTCTGACCTTCTCCCTGACTGTGGTGTTGGTTTTCGCCTTCGGGTCTTTGAGGGCGAATTCCGTTATCTCTTTGAGGCTCGCCTCGCCGCCGTGTTGTCGCAGGGCTTCGACGACTACGTCCTTCCAAGTCCTCTCCGGCTTCATGCGTGTAAGGTTCCTTTCGCGGGGACGACGACCGCGCCGGGCAGGCGCGAAGTGGGGCGATTGTCTCACGACGTGCTCGCGTTAGGAAGAGAAAGGTCGTACGTACTCAGCCCACCCAGGTTGACCGCCCTCGGGTTATAAGGTAAGAGCCCCGCCCGGGCAGGTCGTTTCTTACCTCAAAACGCTCTACTCAAACCGGCGGAAAAAGTCGTTTTTGGACTATTTTTTGAACGGCTCTACCCTTCGCGCTGTCCGTTGTGGGGATATGGAGAAATCGGTCAGCTCACGTGACTATTACCTCTTCCTCTCTTACCTGAAAGACGCAAGAAGGAAGGCAGGTCTGACGCAGGAGCAGCTTGCCGAGCTTTTAGGTGAGACGCAGTCATTTGTGAGCAAGTGCGAGCGGGGCGAGCGCCGCCTCGACATCGTCGAGGTCAGGACCTTCTGCCTCGCGCTCAGCGTCCCTTTCTCATCCTTCGCCGCGCAACTGGACACGCTCCTCACGCAGGAGGAAGTGAAGGGAAGGGCGCGAAGGGTTGAGCAGGAGTCGGGCCGGTAAGCATGCACCCCAACAATCTTTACCGTTCGAGAGGAGTGATCTAGCCCGGCCCTTCCTGAAGTGGGCCGGCGGCAAGCGGCAACTACTTCACGAGATACGCAAGTACGTCCCCCGTGAGTTCGGAACCTATTTCGAGCCGTTCGTCGGCGCAGGCGCCCTGCTCTTCGACCTCCGGCACCCGCGCGCCGTCATCAACGACGCCAACGAGGAGCTGGTCAACTGCTACCGCGTCATCAAGTCGAACCCGGAAGAGTTAATCGGTCTCGCCGAGAGACACCGGCTGGATGATTCGGAGAAGCATTTTTACGAGGTGCGTGAACTCGACCGCGAGCCCGGACTCAGCGCGCTGTCGGACGTCGAGCGCGCCGCGCGCGTCATCTACCTGAACAAGGCCGGCTTCAACGGCCTCTACCGCGTCAACAAGCAGGGCCATTTCAACGTGCCTTACCGCAGGCACAAGAAGCCTCCGCAGCTCGTTGACCCCGAAGTCATCCGCGAGGTCAGCCGCTACCTGAATGACGCGCGCGTGAAGATCAGGTGCGGCGATTTTAGGGAGGCCGTCGCCGGGGCGGGCTCGGGCGACTTCGTCTACTTCGACCCGCCGTACGACCGCGTCCCAAAGAGCACGGCGTTCACAAGTTACGCGCGGGGCGGCTTCGGCAGGGAGGAGCAGAAGTCCCTCAAAAGGGTCTGTGACGAACTGACGGAGCGTGGCTGCCGTGTCCTGCTCAGCAACTCCGATACGGACTTCGTCCGTGAGCTGTTCCGCAACCGCAGGCGCTACACCGTCCGCGAAGTAAAGGCGCGCCGCAACATCAACTCCGACGGCGCCGGCCGGGGCGCGGTCGGCGAACTCCTCATCTACAACAACTACGATGTGCCCGAGGCTCAGCAAGAATGACGCGTGGGAGGAACTCTTCCGGCGGCACCCCATCCTCGAAGCGGTGGAGCGCCGGGGCGCGTACGAAATCTCCGCCAAGGAGATAAACGAGTTTCACGAGGCGCGCCTCATGACGAAGTTCGACCACGCCATCCAGCTCCCCCCCGCCCTCAAGCGGAACCAGCTCACCATCCAGCCGAACACGCGCGGCACGTACCTCCTCGGCCGCTTCGACAGCTACCAGTACGTGAAGGACGACCAGTCAGTCCCGGTCGAGGGGCTGCCCTTCCCGCGCAGCATCGAGACCATCGACCCGTCGAACCTCTACTCGGAGTCGGCGCTGCTCATGTGCGCCTACAACACCGGCATCATCGACAGCCTGCTGCGGAGCAAGGCGGCGCTCACAGTCTTCGGGCGGCTCTCGTCGGGGAGCTTCGACTATCGCATCAGAAACAGGCAGACGGGCGAGCTGCACGAGATTAAGGTGGAGGGCGCGCAGGTCGAGATCGACGCGGGGTTCGAGGCAGACGACGCGTTCGCCATCGTCGAGGCCAAGAACGAGGCCGTCGAGGACTTCCACGTCCGGCAGCTCTACTACCCCTATCGCGCGTGGCTCAAGCGGACGGGCAAGCGCATCGTCCCCATCTTCCTCTCCTACTCGCACGCGGACTCGGTCTTCTCGTTCCACGTCTTCCGCTTCCGCGAGCCGCAGCTCTACAACTCCATCGAGCTGATCGAGCAGCGGAAGTTCCGCGTCGTGCCGAGCGACATCGGCGAGGACGACCTGACTTCGGCGCTCGCGCGCGTGAGGGGCGGCCCGGAGCCGGAGGGCGTCCCCTTCCCGCAGGCCGACAGCTTCGCGCGCGTCATCGACCTGCTCACGCAGCTCCGCGGCGCGGGCGGCGTGCTGACGCAGGACTACATCACCTCCAACTACGCCTTCGACATGCGCCAGACGCGCTACTACACTGACGCGGCGAGCTACCTGGGGCTCGTCGCACGGCGCGGCCGCGGGCAGGGGACGAGCTACGCGCTCACCCCGCTCGGCGAGCGAATCATGTCGCTGCCGCCGCGCGAGCGGAACCTGGCGCTCGTCGAGCGCGTCCTCGAACGCAAAGTGTTTCGCCAGTCCGCGGAGCTTTACCTTGAGCAGGGGCGGCGGCCCCCGTCCGAGAGTGTGAGGGCGCTCATCAGGGCGGCCGAGTTGGGCCTCAGTGAGAGCACGGTCAGGCGTCGCGCCGCGACGGTGCTCGCCTGGACTGACTGGATAATGAAGCTTCCAAAGTAGGACGGCAGCGGCCGAAGTTGTCTTCGGCGGCCGGCAGGATGCCCGCGCTCCCGGCGTAGGGTCGCCGGGGCTTGGGGCTTCTGTCCGCGGGGGCTTTGAGCCGTGGGCCCGCGCGTTGATAATAAGCGAACTCCGCTCCGGGCGGGGCGTGAAACGCACCCGGCCCCGCACGCACGGTTAAAGAGGAGTTCCGCCGATGACGACCCCCTTGAGACTCCTGCCGGCCGCGCTCTGCGTCCTGACGCTCTTCAGCGCCGGCTCGCGCGCGCAGACGAACACGACCCCTCTGCCGAAGGACGCGGCGGCCCCGGTCTCGGCCGACCCCGTGGCGAACGAGATCGCGCTCCTGCGCAAGTCGCTCCAGACCTTGAACGCGCGGCTGCGCGAGATCACAGAGAGGGTCTTCTCGCCCGAGGCCGTGAAGGCGGAGGGCGGGCCCGCGGGCAGGCAGAGCCCGCTGGCGCAGAACCTCGACATCCTGAGCCGCGCCGAGCAGCGCGCCGAGGGCCTGCGCCGCCAGCTCCTCGAAATGACCGAGAAGGAGACCGCCTACCGGACGCGCATCATGCAGCTCGACGACGACGTGCGCTCGGACAGCATCGAACGCAGCTTGAGCGGCGTCGGCACGACCCGCACGCCCGAGCTGCGCGACCTGCGGCGGCGGCAGCTCGACAACGAGCGGCGAGGCGTCGAGATTCTCCTCGGCCAGGCCGCCGCCAGCCGCGCCCGCCTCGAACAGGACGTGAAGGACGCCGACACCCTCGTCGCCAGGATACGCCAGCGCCTCCTCCCCCTCATCGAAAAGGAGATCGACAAGCTCAACCCGAACCCCTGACGTGACCCGCCGCGTCAAACGCCGCGTCAGCGGCGCGTGAATGTAGCCCGGCCTTTCAAGGCCGGGTCGAGGTTGAACGAAACGACGCCGCGTCGCGTCAGCGACGCCTGAACATGCCCGACGGGCTCAGGCGTCGCTGACGCGACGCGGCGTCTTGTTAACGTTCGTCGTTCCCGGCCTTGAAAGGCCGGGCTACATTCATCCGCCGCTGACGCGGCGTTTGACGCGGCGGTTAGCGCTCGCTCGTTTCGACTTGAGGGTCGCGCGCCTCCGCCTGCCTCTCCAGAATCAAGTGGAGCCCGAAGGAGTAGAAGATGTCTCTGACGCGGAAGCCTTCCGCGTTGAGGCGTCGAAGCTCGGAGACCGAGGCGTCGGAGAGCGGCCTGACTTTCTTGTCGCGGCCGCGGTTGGAGAGACCCAGGACTCTGTACTCGCGCGCGGGGCCGCCGCCGCCCGCGTCGCGCGCGAAGACGAGCTTCTGAAGAAAGAGACTCTCGTCGGAGGTGCAGGTCAGGTCGCCCACCAGCAGGCCCGCGTAGCTTCCGCCCGCCGCCGCCTTTTCAAAATCCTTCTGCTCACCGGAGTCGTCTTTGAAGGCGTAGGCGTGAGCGCCCCCGTCGCGCCGCTCCATCAAAGCGATCTTGACGAACTCCATGCGCCCGCCGCCGACGTAGCGCGCGCCCGCGGCGGCGAGCCTGTTGACCTTCTCCTCGAAGCCGAAGACCTCCTTGACCAGTTGGTACTCGGCCCTCGGCGGCGCGGCCCCTCCCAAATCCCGCTCGGCCACGACCGCGAGCCGGAAGTGGTGCGGCCCTGACCCGGCGAAGAGGAGGCGGACGGGGCGGAAGCCCCGCGGGGCGGCATCAAGCTCGGCCTGAAGTTCCTTCTTCTGCCCCCCGTCCAGCGCGAAGAGGCCCTTGAAGACCCTGTACTCCTTCGTCTGCGTCGCGTCCGCGCCGCGCCGCATGAAGAGGAGGACGTTGCCCCTGTAGACCGGCCGAATCTCCTCCTTCTTCGACGGACTGTTCAGGTCGTCGGGGTAAGGCGTCACGTCCACCAGACGGCACTCCGTCACGGCGTAGGCGTGCGCGAGGGCGTAGCCGCGCCTCGCGTAGTAGTTGAGACGGTCTTCGTACCGCGCGTCCTCCGGCAGCGGTTCGTAGTCGTAGTCGTACGTGTGGCCCGGGTCGAGTTCGAGGACGGCCGCGTACTTCCGCTCCCTGTCCAGGCTGCCGTAGCTCACCGTCTTCTCCATCCGGTAGCCGAGCCGCCCCTGCTCGTTCAAAGCCTTGACGAAGTTCTCTACGCCGCCCGACACGACGACCCTGACCTTCTCGTGGCGCGTGTAGTCGATGGGCGTCGGCGCGGGCGCGGGCACGGGCGTCGGCGGCCTGCGCCCCGACTGCGCGCGCGCGTGCGTATGGAAGAGGAGAAGGGAGGCGGCCAGCAGGAGCAGCGCCTTGAAGTCTCTCGACGTGAGCATGCGTGCCCGACCTTTCAGAAGGGGTCTTCGCGGCCCCGCGGCTTTCAATCGACGCCGGCGGCCGAGCGCCCGAAGACGCCCCTCCGCAGCAGTATCAGGAAGAGGAGCGGCGGCGCAAAGAGCACGAACTCGATGGAGAGTGCCTTCAGGATTTCCGCGACGGGTAGCCGTGAAGGCGTCTCGGAGAGCCCCCACCAGCGCAGCCCGAGTCTGTCCGAGGAGAAGGGCCAGAGCAACTCCACGCCCCGGCTCTCCACGGTCGTGCCGAAGTCCAGGAGCACGTGCGAGGCGTAGGCCAGCCCGAAGGCCGCGGCCTCGCGCACCCGTTCACGCCCGAGCGTAAGCAGGAAGCAGAGGAAGACCGCGAGCGCGAAGACGAGCGAGTGCGTGAACCCTCGGTGCCACGCCCGAGAGCGGAAGAGGAAGACGAGCAGGAAGTCGAGGTCGGCGGCGTTGGCGAGCAACGCGCCCGCCGCGAGCGGCCGCCAGTACCTCGGCCGCCGCGGCAGCACCGCGGCCATGAGGCTCGCCCCGAACAGGCCGTGCGAGATGGGCGTTGGCATTGTGTCCCCTTATGATGGCGGCCCGGCGTCCCCCGATAGCCCGCAAAAAGAAGACGCGCGGCAGACCTTCTAACCCATTAATCCCGCCGTCAAGTGCGGGGTGTCGGCGCGCGCCGCGGAAAAAGCTTGCCGGGCGGACGGGCGTGCCTTAGACTTCTCCGCACGCAGGAGGTAACGCCCTTGAGCCTCGCACCGAAACGCGCCCTGTCGCTCGTCTCCCTCCTTCTCTTCTTCGTACTCGCGGGCTCGGCCGCGAGCGCCCAGACGGTCTTCCGCGACCGCGCCGCCTTCGAGGCCGCCGCGCAGAACCTGCGCACGATAAACTTCGAGGGCGAGCCCCAGACACGCTCAGGAGCCCTCGCGTATGACGTGGACGGCATCCGCTTCTTAAGCTCATTCGGCCTCACGGTCGAGGCGGCACCCGGCTCGACCGACAAGAGGCTCGTCGCGCTCAGCATCGGCGAGATCACGCGCCTGACCGTCTACCTGCCGCCGGGGACGACCGCCGTCGGCCTCGACCAGTTCGCGCGCCCGATGAACGTCGGCGGCGTGACGATGACCGCGGGGGACAGCTCGAACTTCATCGGCTTCGTCAGCGACAGCCCCATCACGGAACTGGTAATCATGCTCGACGCGCCCGAGCCGACGCCCAACGCCGTGATAGACAACCTCACCTTCGGGCAGCGCCGCGCGGGCAACGACCCGCCCAAGCCGCTGCTCCTCACCGACGCGCCGACGGGGCGCGCCGCCGCCTTCGAGTCCGTGGGGCTGACGGCCGAGCCCTTCGACGTGACCACGCCCCCGACGCGCAACCTCAGCATCGACGCCCGCACCCGCGTCACGCTCCTCGTCGCCGGCCTGAGCTTCAACCCGGCGACGGACGATTTATCCTTCGTCACGGCGCGCGCCGTGGACTCGCAGCACCGCGTCTACGACCTGCCGGTCGAAGCGGTCGGCGGCGTGAAGAACCTGAGCTGGCTCGCGCAGGTGACCGTCCGCCTCCCGCCCGGAATCTCCGGCGCGGGGGATGTCTCCGTCACCGTCACCGTCCGCGGCGTCGAGAGCAACCAGGTAACGCTGCGCGTGAACTGACCTCCCGCATTTCAATCAACGTTTAAGAGGAGTCGGGCGGGCGCGCCCTCAGACCGTCGCGCGCAGTGATTGGGCGATGAGGGGGACGACGCGGCGTGGGACGGCGATGGCCTCCTTGATGTGGCGCGAGTTGGTGAAGTGGCCCGCGACGTAGAGGCCGGGGACTTCGGTCTCGAAGGTGTCGGGGTCGTAGACGGGGATTTCCGTCAGCCCCGCGCGCTCGGTGCGGACGCCCGCGTCGCGCAGCAGCGTGAGGTCGGCGTCGCTGCCGATGAGGACGAAGACGGCGTCGTTCGGCAGCGCGTGGGTGCGCCCCTCGGCGTCTTTGATGAGCACCTCCGCCTCCCTTATCTCGACGACCTCGGAGAAGAGGAAGAGGCGCAGCCGCCCCCCCGCGATCTCGCGCTCCAGCGGGCCGCGCACCCAGTGCTTGATGCAGCCCTTCTTCGGGTCGCGGTTCTCCCAGTCCGAAGGCCAGATGGCGAAGGTCGCGCGCGCGCCGCCCTCCGCGAGGAAGAGCGCGGCCTCGGCCGCCGAGTTGCCGCCGCCGACGACGAGCGCGTCCTTGCGCACGTAGGGGAAGGGCTCGACGAAGCGGTGGCGCACCTTCGGCAGCTCCTCGCCGGGGACGCCCAGGCGGCGCGGGCGCGCCATCCCGCCGATGCAGACGAGCACGCGCGCCGCCTCGTAAGTATCGCGCGACGTGGTCACGCGAAAGCCCTCGGGCGCGAGCGGCTCGATCCTGGTAACTTCCTCCTCGGTGTTGATGCGTAAGGAGTGTTCGAGGGCGAAGCGGACGTAGTAGGAGAGCAGCTCCTCGCGCGTCGGCTTCTCGCGGCAGGGGCGCAAGGCCCCCTCCTCCAGCTCAAGCTCGTCGGTCGTCGAGAAGACCGTCAGCCCCACGGGGTAGTGATAGACCGTGTCGGCGATGAGCCCCTTCTCGACGACGAGGTAGGAGAGCCCCTCGCGCGCGGCCGCGTCCGCCGCCGAGAGCCCCGCCGGCCCCGCGCCGATGATGAGTAGGTCGAGTCGTCCTTCGCCCATAGTGGTTCTGCGGCGACTCAATCCTCGCACGCGCCGCCCGCGGCTGGCAAACGGCGCGGCGGGCGCGTCAAAACGGGCGCGGGCGGGCCGCCCGCGGGGCTAGTCCCCGCCCCCTCCGTTCTCCGAAGTCCCCCTTTCCCTGTCCGCGCCGGGGGCCAGCCCTGAGACGTAGGCGCTCACCCTCTCGAAGAAGTCGAGGAACTTGTCCTCCGCCGGCCCGGCGCCGGGCGCGGCCGCCTGCGCCCCGCGTTCCGTCCCCGGCTGTAACCCGCCCGCCCCGGCCCCCCGCGGCCGCTTCCTGTCGCCCCACAGCTCCCCGATGATGAACTCGCCGAGCATGCGGTAACTCTCGAACTGCGACTCGTCGAAGAACTGGTCGGGGAAGGTCGGGTCGTGCGGGAATTTCGTGTTGCCCTGCGCGTAGTTGTAGATGTCGCGCGGCTCGTCCGCGCCGTAGAAGGCGGGCTTGATGTAGATGAGGCGGCCGGGCTCAGCGCCGGGGCCGTCCACGTTCTCGTAGTGGATGCGGCCGAGCGCGCAGTAGCCGCCGACCTTGCCCTTGTCCTTCTCGGCGCGCGAGTAGATGCGGAAGGGCGGGCTCTTGAACTCGACGTCGATGCCGAAGTCGATCCGGATCTTGCGGACGGCGTTGCCGAGGTCGTCGAAGGAGCCCTCGGGGTCGGCCGAGCCGTCCACGACGACGACGGTGTGGCAGCGGCGCAGCGCCATCTCGTAGAGGCCGAGGTTCTCGAAGTGGCCGCCGTCGGAGAGGAGCACGTAGGGGTTGCGGTCGTTCGTCAGGCCGAACGCCTCGTCAACGACCGGGCTCACGGCCTGGCGCGGGCTGGCGAGGTAGTAGGTGTCGAGCCCCGCCGGCCCGGGGTTGCCGAGCCACCAGCCGAGGCGCGCGTTAACGAACGTGAGCATGAAAGTCACGGCCGCCGAGACCGAGTAGTAGCCCATGTTGGAGTTGACGGCGGCCCCCGAGATGGTCGCGGCGGTGGCGAGCGAGATGCCGTCCTTGCCGCCGTAGTCGCGCGAGCGGCGGTAGCCGACGCGGAAGCTGCCCGAGTGGAGCATGGTGGTCGTGAAGCTCTCGGCCTTGCGCTGCTGCCAGGCCAGCTTCTCGCCCCCCACCAGGTTGAGCGCCATGTTGACGACGTGCATCAGCCTGTAGGGCGGCGGCGGGTAGTCCATCGGCCTGATCTCCCTCCCGTAGTGCCGTTCGAGGTAGAGGCGGTTGAGCACGATCTGGTAGTTGCTGCGCCCCACCTGCGCGATGATGCTGCCCGCGTTCCCGACGTGACGCGCGCGCCTCCGCTCCTCCTTGGTCAGGGCGGCGGCCCCGGGCCCCGCCGCCGTCTCGAAGTCCATCCTGACGGAGGCGAAGGCGTCCTCGTTCTGGAACTCCTCGGATTCGAGCAGGCGGTTGATGTCTTCGAAGAGCGCCGACTTCAGCGTCTGGCTCGGGGTGACGTCCGGGTGGTGGCTCTCGATCAGATAGAGCGTCTTGTCGTCCAACTTCCCCCGCAGGTACTCGTCCACCTCGTCCCCCGCCTCCTTAAGCCGCCTGACGAGGGCAGGGAGGTTGCGGAAGTCGTCCTCGTGGAGCAGCCCCGGCCGCAGCTCGTGCATGAAGACGTTGTCGAGCGGGTCGAAGCCGGTGAAAGGGTTCGGCTTGCGCTCGCCGCGGTCGCGCGACGCGCCGAGGTAGGCGCGCATCAGGCGGTTGCGGTAGCCCGCGTGCAGCGAGAACTTGTTGAGGTCGACGACGCGCGAGGCGAGGCGGCCGACGGCGAAGAAGCCGAGCGTGACCGCCAGCAGGTAGAGGAACGGCGGGTAGTGCGCGACGCGCAGGAACGCCTCGGCGTCCGACGACGAGATGTCGGCGGGGACGAACTGCATGTACGTCTTTTCGGGGATGAGCGGGAAGAGCCCCGCCAGGTAGGAGACGAGCGGCAGCCCGCCGAGCGTCTCCCTCAGGCCGCCCTCGCCGGCCAGCGTCGGCAGCCACTTCAGGAGCGCGCTGGTCGCGAACGAGAGGACGACGACGAGGAAGACGACGAAGACGAGCGACCCGAAGGCAAGCAGGTTGGGCAGGATGACCGTCTGCCAGAGCGACTGCGCCAGCTTCGGGTTGGCCGGGGTCTTGCCGCTGCGCGCGGCCAGCACGGTCAGGATGCTCGTCACCGTCCCGAACGGCGTGATGATCTTCCAGTTCGGGAAGAAGGCGAGCGGGCCGAAGACGACCAGCACCGTGAAGAACATCCAGGCGATCATCACGATGATGACCCACGCGCCGAAGCGCGCGAGCCACTCGCGGTCTTCGTCCAGCAGCGTCAGGCTCGCCGCCTTCGAGCGCACCCACGAGACGAACCGCTCCGCGGGGCCGAGGTCGTGCCCGCCCGACCCGCGCCCCCCGAGCGGCGGCGCGTACTCAGAGCTGGTCAGCCCGACGAACGCCGTCACGCCCAGCAGGAAGGTGAGCAGGAAGAGCGGCCCGGCGAAGCAGGCGTAAAACTCGGTCGTCGGCTCAAGCTTCGGCGGTGGCGTCGGCGCCGGCTGCGACGCGACGATGGAGAGGCTCACGCCGCCGACCTTGCTCAGCTCCGTCTTCTCCTCGACCGCCTGCTTGGCCTCGACCGGCTTGACCGGGTCGGCTACCGGGTCGGGGAAGACCCGCGAGGCCACCGCGTACAGGATGCACCCGCCGATGACGGCCGCCAGCACGGTCGATAAGACCTCCGGGATGGCTTGCAGGAAGGCCCTCCACTTCTGCGCCTTCCACCAGGAGCGCCAGACGAAGGAGAGGTAGAGGCCCGACCCGACGAGGCCGAGCGCGGCCCCGAAGAGCAGGAAGCCGGGCAAGTGATCCGGCTCCGCCGACGGGGGCGGCGGCGGGCCGAGCAAGGCGCGCACCTGCTCCCAGACATACGACCCCGCGAAGAGCGCCAGCCCGCCGAGCGCGCCGGCCGCGAGGGACGCGAGGAGCGTGCGCCCCCACCTGCCCAGCCGCCAGCCGACGACCTCCTGCCACGGGTGGATGTTCCAATGCCTGTGTACGGCGCGGGCCGTGACGAGCGTCCAGACGAGGGCGGCGACGACGAGGCCGAAGACGCCGAAGACGACGAGCGTGTAGAGCGAAGTCTCGTCGTGCCGGATGCCGTGCTCCCTCACCCAAGCCCAGTAGCAGGTGAGCAGAATGGTCGCGGCGACGAGCGGCAGCAGGCACCACTTGAGGAAGCTGCTCTGGCCGCGGTGTCTGGCCCAGAAGCCGGCGGGATTGACCGCGCCGCTGTTGCTCGGGCGATTCAGGCGCATGTAGGCGATGACGTGGCCGCCGAGCAGCGTCCCGAGCACTAGTGCGGGGGTCTGTAACCACGCCGTCGCCTCCACCTGCACGAGCGCCACCAGCAGCCGAGGCACCATCAGGCAGCCGAGCAGCAGCGGGATGAAGACCGTCCAGTTCAGGAGCAGGTTGCGGACGTAGATGGCGATGAACGTCCACGTGTCGGCCGTCAGCAGCCCCTGGCGCGGCGTGAGGAAGTTGCTGTAGTCGCGCAGGTGGCGGAGCGGCTCCGGCTCCGGCTCAAGCTTCGAGGCGATGTCGCGCGGCGAGAGGGCGTCAACCACGCCGTAGAGGCCGCGCGGGTGGCGGTGCGCCCAGGCCGTCAGCCAGCTCCCCATGTAGCCGCCGCCCGAGACGGTCGAGAGGTAGTCGAACCGCTCCAGCAGGCTCGGCCTGCGCCCCGTCTCCTCGTCCACCTGCTCGGCGCGCTCGCCCGCCAGCCCCTGCATCACCCCGAGCGAGAAGGTCGCGCTGCGGATGCCCCCGCCCGAGAGGCAGAGCGCCGCCTGCTTCTGCCGCGCCATGGCCCGCAGCACGCGCGCCAGCCTCACGTCGTAGGCGCGGACGAAGACGGCGGGGAAGGCGTCTTCGAGCAGCAGGCGGCGGAAGCGTTCGAGGTCGCCCTTCTTGAAGACGGGGCGCTGCTCCTGCCAGCCGGTCTGCAACAGCTCGCGCGTCTCGTCGCGCATCGGCAGCCGCTCGAAGAACCTCCTCTCGAAAAACCCGACCTCCTCGTCGTGGTGGTCGATCAGCTCGTTGAGCTGTGCAATCACCTGCCGCTCTGAGGCCGAACGCTCTGCCTGCCGCACGGCCAATTCCGCGACGAGCGCCAAGCGCCCCGGGTGCTCGGCGAGGGCCTGCGGCTCGCCGCCCCCTTTCCGGCGGGCGTCCTCCAGCCTCCGCCGCTCCTCCTCCCACGCCTCGTCCAGCGCCCGCAGCTCGCGCCCCAGCGCCTCCTCCGGCCCCCGCAGCCGCTCGACCTCCCTCAGCCCTTCGAGCAGGCGCGGCCGCATGTACGCGAGGTGCGCGGCGAGGTCGTCGGCCAGCTCGTGCTCAAGGCTCTCGGGCATCGCGCGCGGCCCGCGCGCCCAGTTTTTGAGTGCCGCCCAGCGCCCGCGGAGCCAGCGGCCGGCGCGGGTCTGCCGGGCCTCGCGCGCCTGCTGCTCGGCTCGCCTGCGCGCCTCGGCCCGCTCCTTACGCCCCTCGGCCCGCTCGACAACCTTCCGCAGCTCGTCGAAGTCGACGTGCCCTTTGTCGAAGCGCCAGCCCGGGCCGACGGCGACCGTCCTGCCGTCCAGCTCGACCCGCCCGTCTGCGTCCGGGTCGAACGTGCCGTGCAGGTTGTTGTATTCCTCCTCCAGCACCTGACAGAGGTGGAGCGGGATTTCGGCTTGTCGTGACATGAGACTCTCTCCGGGCTGAAGAGTGCGGGGGCGGCTGTGCGGCGCGGGCCGCCCGCGTGGACTTTAATGCAAACGCGCGGCGTTGGAAAGAGGGCGGCCGGCCGCACACGCGTGACGTGCGGCCGGCCGTGTGTTGACCCGGTCGGCGTGGCGGTCGCCCTTAGTCGTTAGACCGATTCGCTCCGTCGCTCGGGACGGGCGGCTGGAGGATACGCTTAATCAGCGGTATGGCGTCGAAGGCGACGCCGATGCGGTAGTGGTCCCGGTTCGGCTGCGGCACGCCGAGGAGCAGGATGTTGGAGGCCGGGACGGTCGTGCCTTCCGGCGCGCCCTGGAGGATGAGCGGCGTGGCAATGTTGGGCCGCCCCGGGATCATCTGCGCCGTGGCGAAGAGGTTGATGAACTTGGCGTTCTCGAAGGGCAGCGGGAAGAAGCCCTCCATCCGCACGACGGGGCCGTGCAGTCGCCCGCCCGTGACGAACTCGTTCTGGCCGACGGTCACGTCGAACTGCGCCGGGAAGCGCTGGAGCGGGATGTTGTGTTTGTTGAAGAAGAAGGTCTGCACGCGCAGCCCCGCGTAGTACTGGCGGAAGAAGCGGTCGCGGTCGACGGGGATGAAGGCCACGAACTCCTTGCCCTTGGCCTGGGGCGGGAGGCCGGGCGCGTCGTCGAAGACCTTGAAGATGGTCGGCGTCGTCCCCGTCGGGTCGAGCGGGGTTATGAACCCGCCCGAGGCGATGAAGGAGAGCGTGAACTTCTGCTTGGTGTCGCGCGAGAAGCTCGGCAGCAGCGCGTTGTTCCCCGCCAGGCGGAACTCCGCCCCGCCGAGGAACTCGAAGACGTTCGCCACCTGATTCACCTGGAGGTTCTGGAGCCCGGTCACGAACCCGGAGCCCGCGAAGTTGGCGATGGTCGCGCTGGTCACGTCAGTCTTCTGCGGGACGCTGTTGATGCGGAAGTCGCCCCACAGCCGCAGGCGCTCGCCGAAGTCGGGGTTGATGGCCTGCTTGAAGGGGAAGCTCTTGCTCACGTAGAAGTTGAAGAAGTAGCTCCACTCGCGTTTGGCCGCCGCCGCCCCCGCCTGGTCGAAGCCGATGAGCGAGCGCGCGAGCAGGCTGACCGGCCTGTCCTCGATGTCGAGGTTGACGCGCAGCCGCTTGCCGGCGACGGCGTTCTTGAGGAAGGCGCGCGTGGTGAAGTGCTGGTCGCCCTCGGTAGAGATGACGTACTCCTTGTTGTCTGTATCCGCCGGGTTATTGATGACGAAGACGAAGTTGCCGTCGCGGTCGGTGAGCGTCTGGTCGATGACCTTGCCGTCGTGCGTCAGCCGCACCTCGACGTTGCCGAGGTACTGCTGGAGCAGAACAATCTGCTTCCTGATGGTGTCGGCCGAGAGGCTGGAGAAGGCGGAATTCGTCTGCAACTGCGCGTACTGCGCGACGGCCTGGTCGGCCGCCTGGTCGGCCGCCTGGTCGGCCGCCGAGGCGGCCCCTCCACCCTCCCCGGAGGCCGCCTCGGCCCCGCGCATCCTGCGCGCCTGGTTCCTGACCCGGGCCGAGCTGGACGTTCTTTCGAGCAGGTAGGCCGTCTCGTCGCGCAGCGCCGCCCGGTTGATCTCCGTGGGCTTCGGGGTGAGGTCGGGGTTGAGCCTGAGCAGCACGGCGCTGAGAAGGTCGATGGCCGCAGTCCGCTGCAACCCGTCGCGGTGCACCTTGTCGTTGAACGTGCAATCGTCACTGAGCTGGCTCGCGATGAGGAAGTCCAAGCCGCCCGAGCCGTCGTCGCGGTCGCGGTCCTGGTCGTGGCCCTCCCTGCGTGGGTCGGCGTCGGCGGGCCTGAAGCGGGCCGCCAGGTCGCCGAGCGCGGGCGTAGACCTGATGAGTGCGAACGTCCGGTTGAGCGAGGCGAGCTGGAGCTGCCCGCAGATGACCACCTTGGTGTTGTCCGCCGCCGCCAGGTCGCCCGCCGCCTCAAGCTTCTGGATGACGAGGCTTTTGACGGGGGGGCCGGAGCTGGGGGAGGTGGCGTTCGCGGTCTGCTGGGGAGCGTTCAGCACGTCGCCGTCGGGCGCGTAGGTGAGCGTGCGCGCCGCCGCCACCTGGTTGCGCTTGAGGTCGCTGACCTCGATGCGGTTGTCGCCCTTCGTGAGCGCGACGACGATCGACTTCAGGCCGCGGTCGCTGCGCTTCAACTCGAAGACGCGCGCCGTCTTCGGCTTCTCGGCGGCGGGCGTGTAGACGGCGACCATGAGGTCGTCGATTGCGTCGTCGTTGACGCTGACCTCCAACTCGACCTCGGACGTGTGGACGACGCGGTCGCGCGCGGGCGAGACGATCTCGATGGACGCGGCGGCCCTGTGCGGGGCCGCGGGCTCGGGCGTCGCGGGCTCCGCCGGCCCGGCGTTCGCCGGAGCGTCGAAGGAGGCTTCGACGACGGGCGCGGGCGGGGCGGCGGCGTTGTCGCGCGCGGGCCGGCGTGAGCGTCGCGCGGTCGTGCCGGACGCCGGCACGGCCTCGGGCAGCAGCGCCCGAAGCTCCGCGGTCAGCCGCGCGACCGAGCCGTCGATGACGCGCTTCTCGTCGTCGCCGAGCGTGAGCGCGACCGCCGCGCGGTACTTGTTGAGCGCCGCGATCCGGTTGCGGATGGCCGCGGCGAGTTGCGCGCGGCGCTCTTCGAGGAAGGGGCGGTTGATCTCGCGAACCTCGGGCGGGGTGGCGGCGTTGCGCTCGACGGCGAGCATCTGTTCGTACTGCCGGCGGAGTGCGTCGAGATTACCGGCCGAGGCGACCTCCTGCCCGCGCGCGGGCGCCGCCGAGAGCGCGACGAGCCCGGGGAGGAGGAGGGCCAGAGTCACCGTCAGACTGAGCAGCCTTCTCATAGGTTTCTCCTTGACATGAAGGAAGTTGGAAGACGGCCCCCGGCGGTCGGGGCAGAACCCGCGGGGGCGAAGCAGAACAGCATCCGTTTGATAACGCACCGTCCGGCGGGGATTCCTTTCAAAGACGGATGGCGCCGCGCGCGAAAACATTTCGCGCGGCACCTGTTTGCGCGCCCTCCGAGGCGGTCGGTATAATGCCCCGCCCGCGAGTTGAACTTTCCGAAGCCCGCCGGCGCGAGGAGCCGAGAAGCGTGTGACCACGACTGAACCCGCATGTCACGGCACGCCCGAGGGCGCGGGCCTGCGCGTCGAGCGCCTGCCGTTCCGCCGCGTCCCCGGCCAGTCGCGCCTCTTCCTCGAATACCTCGAAGACCCCACGTCGCTCCGGCGCTTCTACCCCGAGGCCGTGCGCTTCCACCACGAGCTTGCGGGCCGGCGCGCGCGCGTGCTCGAAGCCTACAAGACCGACCGCGACGCGCTGGCCGACGCGCTCCGCGAGTCGAACAGGCGTTGGGACGCTTCGGGGCAGACGCTGGCGAACGTCGAGCGGCTGCGCTCGAAGGACTCGGTCGCGGTGGTGACGGGGCAGCAGACGGGGCTCTTTACGGGGCCGCTCTACACGCTCTACAAGGCGCTCTCGGCCGTGAAGCTGGCCGCGTGTCTGACGGCGCGCGGCACAGACGCCGTGCCCGTCTTCTGGATGGCGACCGAAGATCACGACTGGGAGGAGGTGCAGACGGCCGAGGTCATCGCGTGCGACGGGCGGCTCGCCTCCGTCGGCGTCCCCGTCGAGCTACACAGGGAGGGCGAGCAGGTCGGCGGCGTCCGCTTGGACGAGAGTATTGAGGAGGCGACGAAGCGCCTCTGCGAGCTGACGCCTTCGAGCGAGTTCGTGCCCGACCTCGAAGCGCTCGTGCGCGACGCGTACGCGCCGGGGCGCACCTTCGGCGAGGCGTTCGCGCGGATGCTCGCGGCGCTGACGGGCGAGTACGGGCTGGTCTTGCTCGACCCCCTGGACGCTTCGATCAAGCGGCTGGCCGCGCCGCTCTACGCGGAGGCCGCGCGGCTCGGCGCGGAGATCGCCGCCGCAACGGACGCGCGCTCGCGCGAGCTTGAACGAGAGGGCTACCACGCGCAGGTGCACACCTCGCCCGACTCCTTCCCGCTCTTCCTCATCGACGACGGCGCGCGCCGCGCGCTCACGAGAACTGAAGCAGGTCTCTACCGCGCGAAGGGAACCGATCACGAGTGGACGGCCGGAGAGCTGTCCGCGCTCGCACTCGCCGAGCCCGAGCGCTTCAGCCCCAACGTCACGCTGCGCGCGGTCGTGCAGGACTACCTGCTGCCGACGGTCGTCTACTTCGGCGGCGCGGCCGAGGTCGCCTACTTCGCGCAGACGGCCGCGAGCTACCGCATCTTAGGCCGCCCGGCGACGCCCATCCTCCACCGCGCGAGCCTGACGGTCGTCGAGCGGCGCACGGGGCGCACGCTCGAACGCTACGGGCTGAAGCTGGAAGACTTCTTCGGCGGCCTGGACCCGGTCATCGCGCGCGTCGTCGAAGGGCACCTCGGCGGCGAGCTGGCGGGGGCCTTCGACGCGACGGACGCCGCGGTCGCGCGCGCGCTCGACGAGTTGCGGGCGAAGCTCCGCGACTTCGACCCGACGCTCTCGGACGCGCTCGACGGCGGCCGCCGCAAGATCGCGCACCAGCTCGAAGGCTTGCGCGCGCGCTTCCACCGCGCGCAGATGCGCCGCGACCGCGCGGTGCTCCGTCAACTGGAGCGCGCCGCGACCGCCCTCTACCCGGAGAAGGGGTTGCAGGAGCGGCACGTCAACGTCACGAGCCTTCTCGCGCGCCACGGCCGCTACCTCGTCGGGTGGATTCACGACGCCATCGACCTCTCGACGAACGACCACCAGGTCGTCTACCTCTAAGCCCGAACCGCGCCCCGGCCGCCTCCGTATAAGTTCACATGCTCTGCCCGAACTGCGGAACGAAGACGAAGACCGAGCACAGGTTCTGTCGCAACTGCGGCATGAACCTTGAGCCCGTCTCGAAGGCTCTGGCCGAGCACCTCTCGGCCGGCGGCGCTCCGGCGGCGCGCGCGGCCGGCCGAGGCGCCGCGCCCGAGGCGATGGGCTGCCTGTTTGCGGGCGTCGTCGTCATCCTCGTCGGCGTGCTGCTGACGGCCTTCATGCCGGGCAAAGCCTTCAAGTTCGTGGGCGTCGCCTCGGCCGTCATCGGCCTCATCGCCGTGCTGGTCTCCGCCCTCTCGTCGCTTCACCCGACGAAGGGCGTCGGCGCAGAGGCCCCGGCCAGCGCGCTCGACGACGCCGCGCCGAACACGGGGCCCCTGCTCCGCGAGCAGTCCTTCGAGCCCGCCCGCGCCAGCATCACCGACCACACGACCGAACTCCTCCACGCCGAGGTCAAAGACCGCAAGCCGCGACAAGAAAGTTAACCACGGAGGCACGGAGACACGGCTTTGAAGAGATAGCTCGACAGGCCGTGCCTCTGCGTCTCCGTGGTTAATGCTTTTGCGCGAACCCCCGCGGAGTCGTTACACTGCAAAGCGCATGTCCAAGATTCGCGTCCTCTCCGACCACGTCGCCAACCAGATCGCCGCGGGCGAGGTGGTCGAGCGCCCCGCCTCGGTCGCCAAGGAACTCGTCGAGAACTCCATCGACGCCGGCGCGCGCCGCGTCGAGGTGGACGTTGAGGCCGGCGGCCGTCGTTTACTTCGCGTCTCGGACGACGGCGAGGGGATGACGCGCGACGACGCCGTCCTCGCCTTCGAGCGCCACGCCACCTCGAAGATCACGACGGCCGAAGACCTCGAACGCGTCTCGACGCTCGGCTTCCGCGGCGAGGCGCTCGCCTCTATCGCCTCGGTCGCGCGCGTCGAGCTGGTCACTCAACAGGAGGGCGAGACGGAGGGCACGCGCGTCCTCATCGAAGGCGGCCGCATGCGCGACGTGGCCCCCGCCGCCAGGCCCCGCGGCACGACCATCACCGTCCGCGACCTCTTCTTCAACGTCCCCGCCCGCCGCAAGTTCCTCCGCTCCGAGGCGACCGAGAGCTTCCACCTGACGAACCTCGTCACGCACTACGCGCTCGCGCACCCCGAGATCAGTTTCACGCTCACGAACAACGGCCGCGAAGTCCTGCGCGCCGGCACGGCCGACTCCCTGCGCGAGCGCGCGTACCAGATTTTCGGCGGCGAGTTTATAGAAAGCCTGCTGGCGGTGGCCGGAGGCTCCGAAGGCGTCGGCCGGGTCTCGGGCTTCGTCTCGGCCCCGCGCGCGCGGCGCACGACGCGCGACGCGCAGTACCTCTTCGTCAACGGCCGCTACGTCCGCGACCGCCTCGTCGCGCGCGCGCTCACCGAAGGCTACCGCACGGTGCTCCCGCACGGCGTCTACCCCTCGGCCTTGCTCTTCCTCGAAGTCCCGCCCGAAGAGGTTGACGTGAACGTCCACCCCGCGAAGACCGAGGTGCGCTTCCGCCGCGCCTCCGCGGTCGCCGACGCCGTGCGCGAGGCGGTGCGCGCCGCGCTCTACGCCGGAGGCTACCTGCGCGACGACGCGAGCTTCGCCGCTGACCCGAACGGGGACGAGTTCGCCGCCGAAGGCTTCAGGGAAGTCGAAGGCTCAAGCCCGCACGGCGGCGAGTACGCGCCGGTCTCCTCCTCCCTGAGCGACGCCGCGTCGGACGCGCGCCCCGACGTTGCGGAAGAGCCCGCCGTCCGGCAGGAGTCAATCGAGTTCGGCTGGACGCCCGCGCCCGAAGAGTCGCCGTGGAAGCCCGGCGCGGCGGACGAAGGGCAGCGTCCCTCGCCGTCCGCGCTCGACGTCGTCGCGCGCAGCGCCGGCGTGACTCGGGCGAATGTCGAGCGCCCGCGAGCCGAAGACGAGAGTGCCGCCGTTCTCCGTCGGGATGAAGTCAGACCGCGGCCCCCTCAACAAGAGGGCGGGGAGGCGCGCCCCGCGGTCGAGCTGCCGCCGCTCAACTCGGCCGCGAACATCGTGCGCGGGGTTGCGCCCGAACAGCTCACGCCGGACATACGCCCGCTCGGCCAGCTCGAAGAGAGCTACATCCTCGCCACCGACGCCGAGGGCCTGCTGCTCATCGACCAGCACGCCGCGCACGAGCGCGTCCTCTTCGACAAGTACCGCCGCCTCGAAGAGGCGCGCCGCCCCGAGTCGCAGTCGCTCCTCGTCCCCGAGACCTTCGACCTCACGCCGGCGCAGGCCGCCGCCTTCGACGAACTCTCCGGAGAGCTGGAGGGCATCGGCTTCTCCCTGACGAGACTCTCGGGCCGCACGGTCGCCGTCCGCGCCGTGCCCGCAGACCTCCCGCCCGCCGAGGCGCGCAACCTGCTCGCCGAAATCCTCGACACCGTGGACGCCGAGAAGCGCGGGCGCGCGCGCGCGACCCTGCGCGACGAGGTCGCCGCCTCGCTCGCCTGCCACGCCGCCATCAAGGTCAACATGCCGCTCACGCACGAGAAGATGCGCTGGCTCATCGACCGCCTGCTACTCACCTCCTCGCCCACCACCTGCCCCCACGGCCGCCCCGCCATCCTCCGCCTCACCAAGCGCGACATCGAGCGCGGCTTCCACCGCCCCTGACTCAACCTAAACAACCCCCGTTCGCTGTGCTATCCTCCGGCCGAGAGGTGACGACCGTATGCAACCAGTGAGCATCGAGGAGGCGAAGACGAGCCTGCCGGAACTGATCGAGGCGGCAGTCAAAGGCGAGGAGGTTATCATCGCCGAGGACGGCCATCTGGTCAGGCTGGTTCCGGTAGCCAGCGCCAAACCTCGCCCTCGGTTCGGCAGCGCCGAAGGGCTCGTCCGGATGTCGGAGGACTTCGAGGAGCCGCTTGAAGATTTTGAAGAGTACAAGAGATGAGGCTGCTGCTCGACACTCACGCCTTCCTCTGGTTCATCATGGGCAGCTCGAACCCGAGCGCGAGCGCCCGCGCCCTCATCGAAGACGCAGCTAACGAGAGCTTCCTGAGCGTCGCCAGCCTCTGGGAGATGGCGATTAAAGTCAGCCTGGGGAAACTCTCCGCCCCTCTGGACGCTCTCATCCCGCAGTAGCTCAGCCTGAACGGCATCGAGCTGTTGGGCATTCAAGTCGCGCACGCGGCGGTCGTCTCCACCCTACCTTTCCACCACCGCGATCCGTTCGACCGCCTCCTCATCGCGCAAACCGTCGTCGAAGGCATGCCGGTCATCGGCGCGGACGCGGCCTTCGACGCGTACCCGTCGAAAAGGCTGTGGTGAAGAGAGACCCCTTCGGGAGGTCGTCGGAGGGAAGCGCGTGAGGAAGATCGTCTACTGCCGCGCGGCGGACGCCGTCGGGTACATCGCGCGGCCCGACGGCGTCGTCCGCCTGCGCTGCTCAGTCCTTCAGAAGACGAGCGTCTGGATGGAGTGGGGGAGGCTCGTCACCTCCGCGGCCAGGCCGCCGACCCAGAGGAAGTATTTGACCTCCTTGTCGCCGCCGTTCATCACCACCGCCGCGACGCTGCCGTCCGGGTTGACGAAGGCGGTGGAGAGGAGCGCGCTGCGGCTCGGCGAGCTGACGACGCGGCGCGCGCCCGGGCGGATGAACTTCGAGAAGTGGCCGATGTAATAGAAGGAGTTCGTGTAGATGAGGCGGCCGGTCTTCGTTTCGGCGTGCAGCGGCGCGAAGCAGAGGTTGCCCACGTGGTTGGGGCCGCCCGTCTCGTCGAGCAGGACGTTCCAGTCCGTCCAGCCCGACGTGCCGTTGTTGAAGTCGTGGATCATCTGGCGGCCGTAGAGCTCGCCCAGCTTCCAGTCGCCGACCTTCTCCATGTCGAACCTCTCCTTGCAGCCCTCGGTGAAGACGAGGTGCTTGTCGGGGAAGGCTTCGTACGTCCGCCTCACGTTGTCGTACATCGGCTCGCCGCCGCTCCAGGGCTCGTACCAGTGGAAGCCGATGCCCCACACGTAGCGCGCGGCCTCGGGGTCGGAGAGGATGGTGCTCGCGCGCTGGTAGATGAGGTCGCGGTTGTGATCCCACGCGATGATCTTCCTGTCGCCTAAGCCCTCGCGGCGCAGCGTCGGCCCGAGGTGCTTCTTCAGGAAGTCGCGCTCCTCTTCGGCCGTGTAGATGCAGGACTCCCAGCGCTGCGTCGCCATCGGCTCGTTCTGGACGGAGACGCCCCAGACGGGCACGCCTTCGGCCTGGTAAGCCTTGATGAACTTCGCGTAGTAGTCGGCCCACGGCTGGTAGAACTCCGGCTTGAGCTTCCCGCCGCGGAGCATGTTGTTGTTGTCCTTCATGAAGGCGGGCGGGCTCCAGGGGCTCGCGTAGAGCGTCAGCCTCCCGCCCGCGGCCTCCGTCGCGCGCTTGATGAAGGGGATGCGGAAGCGGCGGTCGTGCTCGACGCTGAAAGTCTTCAAGTCCCTGTCGCCCTCGGCGACGTAGGTGTAGCTCCCGCTGGAGAAGTCGCAACTGTGGATGTTGGTGCGGGCGAGCGTGTAGCCGATGCCCTTCTGCGGGTCGAAGTAGGCGTCGAGTATCTCGCGCTGTTTGTCCTCCGGCATCCTGGCGAAGGTCTCGGCGGAGGCGTCGGTGAGCGCGCCGCCGATGCCGAGTATCGTCTGGTACGTCCGCGCCGGATCGACGAAGACGCAGACCTGCGTCTCAAGCGGCTGCCCCATCGGCTTGAAGGTCAGCGTGTCGGTGGGCGAGAGCCTGTGCCCGGTCTTCTCGGCCGTCGTGTAGACGTAGACCTCGCTGCCCGCGGCGGGCATCGCCTTCGGGGCGGCGGGGGCGCGGCGGTTCTGTGCCGCGGCGGGCACTCGCGTCAGCAGCAGCGCGGACGAGGAGGAGGCGAGCAGGAAGTCGCGACGTTTGATTTTCATAGACCGCGCTTATATCACAACAGCTCGACCTGTCCGAAACAGCGCCGGGCCGCGCGCGGGGTTAGAGCGGCTCCCTTATTCCTTTACCTTCCGTTTAGAGGCGGGCTCCGCCCGCCGGCCCAAGTTCCGATGTTACATGGGCCGGCGGGCGGAGCCCGCCTCTAAACGGTTGTCGCTAAATTCAAACGCAAACCGCTCTAGAGTCCCGCGAGAGTGCGGAGCAGCAGTTCCGTGTCGGCGAGGTCCGGGAGGAGAGCGTCGGGTGAGTGGCGGAGCAGTCCGTCGGGCGTTTGATTGCGCCCCGTGGCGACGGCGACGGCGCGCGCGCCGAAGTGGCGCGCGCAGGCGATGTCGTTGGGCGTGTCGCCGATGACGACGAGTTGGTCGGGACTGAGGTCTCGGTTCAGGTGACGGCTGATGCGCTCGCGCGCGACCGCCGGGAGGTCGCGCCGGTCGTGCGAGAGTTCGCCGAACGCGCCGGGCAGACGGAAGAACCCTTCGAGCCCCACCAGCCGCAGCTTAAGCCGCGCCGCGGCCTCGACGTTCCCCGTCAGCAGCGAGTTGAGGTAGCGCGGCTCGCGCTCCAGGGCTTCGAGCGCCGCGCGCGCGCCGGGCAGCTCCTGAAACATCTCCCCCCCGGCCGCCATCCGCTCCATCCCCCCGACGAAGAGTTCAATCAGCTCCGGCAGGCGGCCGCGAATCTGCTCCGCCGTGTACCCCTCGTCGCGCAGCGCCTCGGCGAAGATTTGCAGGTCGGTCATCCCCGACACGACCATCTCGTCCATCCGCCCCGCCGTCCCGAAGACGCGCACCAGCGCCGGCCGCATGTACTCCCTGAACGCGCCCTGCCGCCGCGAGTGCAGCAGCGTCCCGTCGATGTCCCAGAGGATGACGCGGAGGTCTGTCATTCTCATTCGACGACGACGAGCACGTCGCCCGCGTTGACGGTCGCGCCGGCCTCCGCGCGCAGCTCTGAGACGTGGCCGGACTTGGGCGACTTCAGCTCGTTCTGCATCTTCATCGCCTCGACGACGACGAGGCCCTGACCCGACTCGACCGCCTGGCCCGCCTCGACGAGCACGCGCACGACCTTGCCGGGCATCGGCGCTTTTATCTGCGCCCGCCCGCCCTGCTCGCCCGCGCCCGCGCCCGCCCCGCGCAGGTGCTTCGGGTCGGTCAGCCGCACGCCGTACTCCCGCGCCCCCACCGACACGCGCAAGGCCCCGCGCCCCTCCGCGCCTGGCTCCGCGCCCACGCGGCACTCGTACACGCGCCCCCCCCGGATCAGAAGGTACTCGCCCGCGCCCACCCCGCGCGCCTCCAACTCGTAGCGCCGCCCGCCCACCTCCGCCGACACGCGCCCGCCCTCGCGCGTCACCTCCAGCGCGACCTTCTCGCCGTCAATCTCCGCGTTCAGCCTCATGTCTCTAAAGACCCTCAAATCCTCGAACGGTGCAGCGCCTCTCGGCCCGAGAGCTTCCAGCGGCTCGGGGGGGCGGCGGGTGTCGGTTGTGAGCCGTCGCGTGCGGGCTCGGAGTAGCGGAGCGCGGCGGCGATTGCGGCGATGTCGCGGCGGGCGGTCTCTTCGTCGGAGGGGGGCGCGTCCTTCGATGCGGCGGCGGCGCGGCGCTCGTTGAAGCTGGAGATGAAGCCGGTGTCGAGGCGGCCCGCGACGAACTCTGCGTCGCGCATGACCTCGCGGAAGAAGGGGAGCGTGGTCTTGATGCCGCCGACCGCGTACTCGTCGAGCGCGCGGCGCATGCGCTCGATGGCCTCCAGGCGCGTGCGCCCCCAAGTGGCGAGCTTCGAGATCATCGGGTCGTAGTAGATGGAGACCTCCGCGCCCTCGTAGACGCCGCCGTCGTCGCGCACGCCGGGCCCCGTAGGGAGGCGCAGGGAGGTGATGAGCCCCGGGCTCGGCATGAAGTTCTGCTCCGGGTCTTCGGCGTAGACGCGGCACTCGACGGCGTGGCCCGCCCACGCCACCTCCTCCTGCGTGAAGGAGAGCGGCAGCCCGGCGGCGACGCGTATCTGCTCGCGCACGAGGTCGAAGCCCGTCACGAGTTCCGTCACGGGGTGCTCGACCTGCAAGCGCGTGTTCATCTCAAGGAAGTAGAAGTCGCGCGTCACGTCCGAGACGAGGAACTCGACGGTGCCCGCGCCGACGTAAGAGGCCGCGCGCGCTATCCGGACGGCGGCCGCGCCCATCGCCTCGCGCAGGTTCGCGTCGTTGATGGGTGAAGGGCACTCCTCGATGACCTTCTGGTGCCTCCTCTGAATCGAGCACTCGCGCTCGCCGAGGTGGACGGTGTTGCCGTGTGTGTCCGCGAAGACTTGAATCTCGACGTGGCGCGGGCGCTCGACCGCCTTCTCGATGTAGACCGAAGGGTCGCCGAAGGCGGAGGCCGCCTCGGAGCGCGCGGTGTCGAAGGCCGAGGGCAACTCCGACTCGTCGGCCACCAGACGCATGCCCTTGCCGCCGCCGCCGGCCGTGGCCTTGAGCATGACGGGGTAGCCGACGCGCGCGGCCGTCTCGCGCGCCTCCTCTAAGGAGTCGAGCGGGTCGTTCGTGCCGGGGACGACGGGCGCGCCCGCACCCTCGGCCGCGCGCCGCGCGCTCGTCTTCGAGCCCATCAGCTCCATCGCCTCCGGCGAAGGCCCGATGAAGACCAGCCCCGCCTCGTTCACCGCGCGCGCGAAGGCCGCGTTCTCCGCGAGGAAGCCGTAGCCCGGGTGGACGGCCTCCGCGCCGCTCTTGAGCGCGGCCTCGACGACGCGGTCGATGCGCAGATAACTCTCGGCCGAAGGCGCGGGCCCGAGCAGGTGGGCCTCGTCGGCGAGCCGCACGTGCAGGGCCGCCGCGTCCGCCTCCGAGTAGACCGCGACCGGCGAGATGTCCAGCTCCCTGCACGCGCGCAGCACGCGCACGGCGATCTCGCCCCGGTTGGCGATGAGAATTTTTTTGAACATAAAGAAGGCCGTGAAAGGTAAACCGTAAACCGTGACAAGTAAGAGCGGGTCTTTATCCTGTCACGGTTTACGGCTCACGGTTTACGACTCTTATACCACAACGGAGTTCCCCGGCTGGCGCGGGTTGAAGCGGACGGTGACGCGTGCGCCGGGGAAGTAGTCGGCGGAGCGCTGACGCTGGCCGGCGTCGAGCAGTTGGGACGACTCGTACTCGACGCCGTTGATCTCGTAGTTGTAGAAGACGTGCGTGATGTCGCCCGCCTCGTCGGTGATGACGTCGAAGATGGAGCCCTCGGTGATGCGCCCCGCCCGGAGCAGGCTGTTGCGGCGCTCGGCCTCGTCGTCGGTCTTGCTGCGCTTGAAGAAGTCGCGGATGCCCATAAGCCTTGTCGGGGGGAATCGCCGGCGCTCAGTTCGTGCGGGCCCGCGCGGGGGTCGGCGTGGCGGCCGAGGCTTTGACGAACGTCGCCGACGGGGCCTCCTCGCGGATGCGGCCGTCGCGGATGTAGAGGTCGTCGGCGGTGCCGAGCACGCGGTCGCGCCCCGGGAGCGTCAGCCCGTAGTTGGTGAGTGCGATGCCGGCGTCCGTGGTGTCGGCGGCGGCAGCCGCGCGCCGCTTCCCGCGCGCCTTGGGGCGGCCCGTCGAGAGCGAGGCGATGTCGGTCTCGGCCTTGTACTCGCCCGGGGCGATGACCGCGAGCAGGCGCGCGACGCGGCCGTCGGGGTCTTCGAGCCGGCGCAGGTCTGTCAACGCGGCCGGATACGTGCCGAAGCGCTTGCGGTAGCGCGCCAGTGCGAGGTCTGTCTCGTAGAGCACGGCGTTCTCGGCCGCGCGGCGCGCAAGCTCCCGCATGCGCAGGCGCTCGGGGACGGTCACGCCGATGAGGGCCCCGAGCGCGAGCGTGACCGCGGCGACCGCGGCGAACCCCGCCCGCGCGTAAGCGTGCCCGACGAAGCGCGAGGGCGCGCGCCGCATCCGCGCGCAGAGCCACGCGCACGCCGCCACGAGCACGAGTCCCGCCGGCAGCGCCGTCCACTTCAGACGCCACGCGGCGGTCTCGGCCGCGCGCAGCAGGGTCTTCGGGGCGAGCGAGAACTCCTCGAACTCCAGGAGCGCGCCGACGGTGGCGGCGAGGGCCGCGAGCAGCAGGACGAGCCCCGCCGCCGAGACCGCGAGCGCGTGCCCGTAAGAGGGCAGCACCCGCTCGGGCGGCGCCAGCGGCGGCCCCACGCGCCGCGCGCCGCAAGACGCGCAGGCCCCTTCAAGCCCGCCCTCAAACCCCTCGCCGCAGCATGGACACATGTTCGCTCACTCCGTTCGCGCGTGAACCGTGAACCGTAAACCGTGACAGGATAAGTCAAGACCTTCTTGTCACGGTTCACGGTTTACCGTTCACGTTCTTTTCACTCCCCCTTGGTCAGCGCGGGCCGCGGGTCGGGGCGGCGCGCGCGCACGGGACGGCCCGCGTCGGCGTTGGATGCGCCCGCGGCCTTCGGGGGTGTGCCGCCCGGCTCGGTGGGCGTCGCTTCGGCCGGGGCCGGGCCCGGCTCCTCGGCCACGCGGTTCAGCTCCTTCCAGGTGTGATAGACCCTGTAGGCGAAAGTCCAGAACGAGCCGACGCAGAGAATCCAGAGGACGGCCGGCATCCGGTTGGCGAAGAGGCTCTCGGAGCCGGGGTGCGTCGAGAGCGCGCCGATGATGAGCAGCACCACGCGCTCGGGGCGGCGCAGGAAGCCCACGTCGCACTTCGGGATGAGGCTCTCGGCGCGCGCCGAGGCGTAAGAGACGAGCACGGAGCCGACCAGCGCGAGTCCGGCGAGCAGGACGTTGAGGGTCGAGTGCAGCTCGGTGTCGCGCGCGTAGAAGGTCATCAGGCCGACGAAGGCGGCCATGTCCGAGACGCGGTCGAGGGTGGAGTCGAGGAAGCCGCCGAAGCGCGTGACCTGCCCGGTCCGGCGCGCCACCTGCCCGTCGAGCATGTCGAAGAGGTTGGCGACGATGAGGATGACGCCGGCCCAGAAGAAGTGGCCGAGCCCGAAGAGGACGCCCGAGAGGACGTTGATCGAGACGCCGATGACCGTCAGCGCGTTCGGGTTGATGCGGCGGCGCGCGAGCCCCCGCACCATCGCCCCGATGATCCGGCTCGCGCCGCGTCCGATGCTCGCCCCGAACAAGTTCTTATGGACCCCTCTTCCCGCTCTTTAACCTTCAGGAGAGCGTACGCCGGCGCACGCCCCGAATGAATGACGATTCATCATAGGAACGCGCCGGAACGCTTGTCAAGGTAGCCATCAGGCGCGGGAGGGAATTAACCACAGAGAGACGGAGACGCAGCTTATGGACTTATCGCATGAGCCGCGTCTCCGTCTCTCGGCGGTTGAATTTTGAAGCTCAGCCCTCCCCGCCCGCGCCGGCCTCGTCGTGGAGGGTGGTCAGTTTTTTGATCTCGAAGTTGCGCGCGCCGGCGGGGGTGCGCACCGTCACCTCGTCGCCCTCCTCGCGCCCCATGAGGCTGCGGCCGACGGGCGAGGTGGTGGAGATGAGGCCCTTGTTCGGGTCGGACTCTTCGGGCGTGACCAGCCGGTAGGTGACCTCCTCCTCGCGCTCGGCGTCGTAGAGGACGAGGGTCGAGCCGTAGGCCGCCTTGTCGCGCGGCACCTTCGAGAGGTCGATGGAGGAGACCTCGCTCAGGCGCTGGCGCAACTGCTGGATGCGCGCCTGGACGAACTGCTGGCGCGCGAGCGCGGCGTGGTACTCGGCGTTCTCGCGCAGGTCGCCCCACTCCTTCGCCGTCTTGATCTGCTTCGGCAGCTCGACCCGCAGCTCCTGATCCAGCTCGTCGAGTTCCTGCTGCAACTTCTGCTTCACCGCATCCGTCACTGACGTTCTCCTCCAATTTGTCCCGGCCGCGGGATTATAACCTAAGTGGGAAGAGCGTGAACGGTGAACCGTAAACCGTGACGAGATAAAACCTGTCCTTCTCTTGTCACGGTTTACGGTTCACCGTTCACGGCTCTTTCTGATGGAAACTATCCTCGTCGGGCGCGCCGAAGGAGATGCCGACATCGCGCGCGCTGCGGACGAGCTGGCTCTCGGGCGGGACGGTCTTGAGCGTGGCGACGGCCTCTTCGAGCGCGACGGTGCGGACGTGGGAGGCGTGCAGCGCGACCATCACGCCCGTCTGCCCGCCCGCCAGCGCGCGGACGGCCGACGCGCCGAAGTTGGTGGCGAGCATCCGGTCGAAGGCGTTCGGGCTCCCGCCGCGCTGGATGTGGCCGAGGACGACGCAGCGCGCCTCCTTGCCCGTCCGCTCCGAAAGCTCCGCCGCCAGGCGGTGCCCGAGGCCGCCGAGCCGGGCCGCGCTCGTCCGGTCGCCCTCATCGAGGTAGCTCACTTCGCCCTCGACCTCCTTGGCCCCTTCGGCCGCGACGATGATGGTGAACTCCGAGCCCGAGGCGTCGCGCTCGCGAATCTTCTTCGCCACCTGCTCGGTAGAGAAGGGAATCTCCGGAATCAGTATCACGTCCGCCCCGCCCGACACCCCCGAGTACAGGGCGATCCAGCCGGCGTGGCGGCCCATGACTTCCAAGACCATCACGCGGTCGTGCGACTCGGCCGTGGTGTGGAGGCGGTCGAGCGCCTCGGTGGCGATGTCGAGCGCGGTCATGAAGCCGAAGGTCAGCTCGGTGGCCGCGAGGTCGTTGTCGATGGTCTTGGGCACGGCGACGACGGGGAAGCCTCGGCGGTGGAACTCGTAGGCGATGGCGAGCGTGCCCTCGCCGCCGATGGCGACGACCGCGTCGATGCCGAGGCGGCCGAGGTTTTCGATGGCCTCCCGGTAGACCTCGTCCGGCATCATCGCGGTGCCGTCCTTCTGACGGACGACGAAGCTGCCGCGGTTGCGCGTCCCCAGGATAGTCCCGCCGCGCGGCAGAAGGCCCCGCACGTCCGAAGCCTTCAGCTCGCGCACCCGGGTCGCGCCCAGGCAGCCCTCGAAGCTGTCCTCGATGCCGAAGACGCGCATCCCGAACTCGCCGACGGCCGTCTTCACCGCCGCGCGGATCACCGCGTTCAACCCCGGCGCGTCGCCCCCGCCGGTCACTATTCCGATGGTCTTCATAAGCTTCGCTCGTGAACCGTGAGCCGTAAACCGTGACAAGATAAAAACCACTTCTTACCTGTCACGGTTTACGGTTCACGGTTCACGGCTTTTTCTTGTCACGGTTTACGGCTCACGGTTCACGGTTTTCCAGCTTTCACTCTCGTCGGCTCGTACTGCTCGCCGTAGTCCGGGTATTCGCGCGTGACGAACTGGCCGGGGCGCGTGTTCTCTGTGAGGAGCCGGAGCGCGTCGCGGAGCACCGAGCGTTGCAGCTCGCGCATGCCGGGCCGCCCCGTGCTGTTGCCCGGCTTGAAGCCCTTCGGGTAGAGCGCGCGCGGCGGGCGCATCTGCGCCGAGACCTCGGGGCTGACGGTGATGAGCACCGTCGGGACGCCGCGCATCTCGATTTCGCGTTGTACCGCGACGACCGTGCGGTGGCAGACGTTCGGTCAACCGCCCGTCAGCAGCACCACGTCGGCGCGCGAGCCGCGGTCGATCTCGTTGGCGATCTCGGGCGCGGTGCCCTCGTACATCGCCTTGAGCTGCATCGTGTAGCCCATGTAGCCGACGTGCTTCTTTGCCACGTCCTTGATGAAGCCCTCCTGCTTCAGGTCGCGCAGCACGTCGAGCGGGAAGACGACGTTGATGTCCTGGTCGGCGTCCGTGTGGTCGTAGTGGTGGTGGCTGACCATCAACTGCGACGTGTCGGCGTCGTCGGCGATGACGCGGAAGGTGAGGTCGCCCAGCTCGTCCGCCGTGTTGAAAGGCTCCTGGTCTTTGAGGTGGACGCCGCCCGCGGTGACGATGGCGACCGTCGCCTTCGACAGCTCGCCGTCGAACGGCGTGAACGGCACACACTTTCTCGAAAGCGCCATGACTTCGATACCCCTTACTGTGACTTTGTGCCCCGGAGGTTAGCCCAATTGTGTCGCTAAAGCGTCACGGGCCGCAAGCCCTCGAAAGCCTGCGGCCCGCCGGTCTGTGGTTGACATAGCGCTCGGTCGCCTAGAGCTTGCGGAGCACCTCGAAGAGGTCTTCGTTGTCGGGCTGGTCGCCGATGTCGTGGATGTCTACGTAGGCGAGCTTGCCTTCCTTGTCAACGATGAAGAGCGCGCGCTCGGAGATGCCGTCCCCCGCGCGGTACGCGCCGTAAGCCCTGGCGACTTCGCCCTTCGGCTCGAAGTCACTCAGCAGGTCGTAGTTGAGCCCGCCGAGCGACTTGGCCCAGGCGGTGTTGCACGGGACGCTATCGACGCTTATGCCCAGGACCTGGGCATCGTACTGCCTGAAGCGATCGAGGTCGGCTTCGTAGGCAGGCATCTGCGCCGTTCAAACGGGCGTCCACGCCAGCGGGTAGAATGCGAGTACGACGTTCTTCTTGCCGCGGAAGTCCGAGAGCTTCACCTTCTTGCCCTTCTCAAGATGGCTCGGCAGCTCGAAGTCCGGGGCCACGTCTCCGACTTCTGGCATCAGAGTTTCTCCTCCGTGACTTGGTTTTAAATTCCGGCTAAGACCGATGCCTTTAGGCTACAACTCGGGCGGTGTGATTTCAAGGCGCGGGGCGCATTAACAGAACCGCGAGCGGTAGCGAGCGGGTCGGCGTTCCGTCATGCGGGCCTTGCTCTGCGACACGCACCCGCTCGCTACCGCTCGCGGTTCTGTTACACTCGGGCCGATGAGTCAGGCGCAGGTCACCATCACGAGGCGGGGCGCGGAGCGCGTGCGCGGCGGGCACCTCTGGGTCTACCGCAGCGACGTGCGCGAGGCCGGGGGGGCCGCGGGCGGCTCGGTCGTCGGCGTGCGCGACGAGCGCGGGCGGCAGGTGGGGCAGGCGCTCTACAGCGACCGCTCCGAGATCGCGCTGCGGCTGCTGACGGCGCGCGACGAGGCGGTTGACCGCGAATGGTGGCGCGCGCGCCTGCGCGCGGCCGCGGCGCGGCGCGAGGGTGTAGGGCGGGAGGCCGGCGCTCACCGCCTCGTCTACTCCGAGGGCGACCTGCTGCCCTCGCTCATCGTGGACAGGTACGGGGACGTGCTCGTCGTGCAGACGCTCTCGCAGGGGGCGGAGGCGCTGAAAAGTCTGTTCGTCGAGCTGCTGGTCGAGGAGTTCGCGCCGCGGGCGGTCGTCGAGCGCAACGACGTGCGCGTGCGCGGGCTGGAAGGTCTGCCGCTTCAGGCGGGCGTGCTGTACGGCGAGGAGCCGGGCGAGCTCGAAGTCGTGCAGCACGGCGTCCGCTTCCGCGTCGCGCCGCTCGGCGGGCAGAAGACGGGGGCGTTCTTAGACCAGCGCGAGAACCATCTGGCGGCGCGCCTCTACGCGCGCGGCCGCGCGCTCGACTGCTTCACCTTCAACGGCGGCTTCGCCCTGAGCATCGCGCCGCTTTGCGAGAGCGTCCTGGGGCTCGACATCTCGGCCGAGGCGGTCGCGGCCTCGCGCCGCAACGCGGGGCTGAACGGCGCGGCCAACGTCGAGTTCAGGGAGGCGAACGTCTTCGACGCCCTGCACGAGATGGAGCAGGCGGGCGAGCGCTTCGACACCGTCGTCCTCGACCCGCCCGCCTTCGCCAAGAACCGCGCGAGCGTCCCGGCCGCCGCGCGCGGCTACAAGGAGATAAACCTGCGCGCGCTCAAGATGCTCAACCCCGGCGGCCACCTCGTCACCTGCACCTGCTCCTACCACATGACCGAGCCGCTCTTCCTCGAAGTCCTCTCCGACGCCGCGCGCGACGCGCACCGCCGCGTCCAGCTCGTCGAGCGCCGCACGCAGGCGCAGGATCACCCCGTCCTGCTCGGCGTCCCCGAGACGCTCTACCTCAAGTGCGTCGTCGCGCGCGCCGTCGAGTGAGGCGCTCAGTCGCCCTTCTTCGCGCCCTGCATGAACTGCTCGAACCGGAACTCGTCGATGTCCACGTTGACCTGAATCCAGACCGGCAGGTGGTCGGAGAGCTGGTAGGTGAACTTCTCGCGCGTGTAGTTCTTGCCCGGGAAGAGCTCTTCGATGTGCGCGTCGTCGATGAAGAAGTCGAGGACGCCGCCCTTGTTGCAGAAGTTGTCGGGCACCGTCGGGCGGTGGAGGATCTGGTCGTAGCGCGCGCTCATGCCGAGGTTCGAGCCGCCGACGACGGCGTCGCCCGCCTTGAGCTGCCGGAGCTGCTTCGGGATGAGCAGCCCGCTGCTCGTCAGCGCCTTGAAGAGGTCGTCGTCGATCTTCGGGATGTTGAAGTCGCCGAGCACGAGCAGGTCGTTGTCCTCGACGTACTTGCTCTTGAAGCGCTTGCCGATCCAGTCGGCCAGCATCTGCAACTCGGCGCGGCGGCCCTCGGTGCCCTCGCCCCAGCGCGCGTGCATGGCGATGGCGAGGAAGTCGAAGTTGCCCGAGCGGAACGAGCAGAGGTAGGGGGCGCGCCAGAAGGACTGCGAGGCCAGGTACTCGCCCTCCTGCTTGACGCGCGGGGCGTCGATCTCGGCCGCGAGCCCGTTGAAGGTCACCGCGCGGCGGTCGAAGAGGAAGGCGGTGCGCTCCTTGTTCCCGCCCGCGTCGTCGATCCAGTCGGAGTAGACGAGCTGCCAGCTCGTGCCGAGGTAGGTCATCACCCGGGCCATGTCCTCCAGGTTGTCGCGCAGCTCGACGAGGGCGATGAGGTCGAACTGGTTCAGGATTTCGGCGATGTAGTGGAGCGCCGCGGGGGTGCGCTTCTTGCGGCCGAACTCGCGGATGTTCCAGATGGCGATGTTGATGGTCTCGTCGAGCTTCGAGTCGGGAACCTTCGACGCCTCGATGCGCCGCCTGAGGGCGACGAGCCCTTGCGCTATTTCGGGGGAAACGGTGCCGTGGTGCATGTGTTCACCTCTCGGGTTCATGAGCGTTCGGTGTGGCGTGCCTCCGCCCGGGCGCGATGAGGCGGCCGACTCTATATCACAGTCGGCCGCCCCCTTAGAAGCTTTATTATTCCCGCCCCGGCCCGCGCCGGGGCCGGGCGTTGTTTTCTCGCGCCGCGTGGCAGATAATGCCCGCGCCGCCGCGCGCGCGGCAGACCTTCGCACCCCGCGCCCTTCGAGAACCTTACCGGGAGAGCCTGACCATGCCTGAGAAAAAGACCTGCTTCGTGGTGATGGGTTTCGGCGAGAAGGTGGACTTCGAGACCGGACGCAAGCTGAACCTCAACGCCTCTTACGAGAACCTCATCAAGCCGGCGGTCGAGGCGGCCGGCCTGGAGTGCGTCCGCGCCGACGAGATCGCGCACTCCGGCGTGATCGACGTGCCCATGTACCGGCAGCTCCTGCTGGCCGACGTGGTCGTCGCCGACGTGTCCACGGCCAACTGCAACGCCTTCTACGAACTCGGCGTCCGCCACGCCCTGCGCCCCTACACGACCATCATCATCGCGGAGGACAAGTTCAAGTTCCCGTTCGACATCGGCCACATCACCGTCCGGACTTACAGGCACCTCGGCGAAGACATCGGCGCCAGCGAGGCGCGGAGGTTCACCGCCGACCTCTCGAAGGCCATCCAGGCCATCGTCGGGAAGGAGGAGCCCGACGTGGACAGCCCCGTCTACACCTTCCTCCAGCGCCTGCGCCGGCTGAGGCTGCCCGAAGACTTGGACGCGGAGGGCGGCGCGCCGCCCGCGCCCGCCGCGCCCGCCGCGCCCGCCGAAAAAGATGCCCCCGACCTGACGCACGCCGCGCTGATGCAGCAGGTGGCAGAGGCGAAGGGCCGGGGCGACTTCGTGACGGCCAAGGCGCTGCTCTCGACCGTCCGCACGCTGATGAAGGGGAAGAATCCCGACAAGCCCGACGACCCCTACATCGTCCAGCAGCTCGCGCTCGCCACCTACAAGAGCAAGCTGCCCACGCCGCAGGCGGCGCTCGAAGAGGCGCGCGGCCTGCTCCTGACGCTCGACCCGGCGACCTCCAACGACACCGAGACGCTCGGGCTGTGGGGCGCGGTGCACAAGCGCCTGTGGGACTCGGCGAAGGACACGGCGCACCTCGACGAGGCGGTGCGCGGCTACGAGCGCGGCTTCTACCTGCGCAACGACTACTACAACGGCATCAACCTCGCCTTCATCCTCAACGTCCGCGCCGCCCACGCCAAAAGCCGCGCCGAGGCGGTCGCGGACTTCGTCCAGGCCGAGCGCGTCCGCCGCGAGGTCATAGACATCTGCGCGGAGGAGATGAAGGGCGGCGGCCCGCCGTCGGACGAACAGAAGTACTGGCTGCTCGCGACGTGGGCCGAGGGGCTGCTCGGCGTCGGCGACGAGGCCGGCGCGCAGCAGAAGTTCCAGGAGGCTTCCGCCGTCGCCCCCGCCGGCTGGATGAAGGACAGCACGCAGGAGCAGATGGAGACCCTGCGCCGGCTCCTCGCTGACTCGCCCCTCAAGTACGTGAAGGAGGACGGCGAGTAGTCACGCACTGTAAAGGCGGGGCGAGAGAAGGCCCGGCGAATGACCGCCGGGCCTTCTCTCGCCCCGGTAATCCTGCGCCGCTCACTCGACGGCGACCGGCTCGGCGAGGGTGCGCTTAACCAAGCGCGCCTTCCGTGATGATTTTCTGGGCGTGGTTATGAAGTACTGTGAAGGTCATCTGGAAGTCTTTGAGGAAGTAATGGTTTGGGTCGTGTACGATCAAGATGCCGCGTAGCTTATACAAGTGTTGCCGAGCATTCTTCTCGCGAGAGGTAGGGGCCTCGGAGGGCGGGTCGCTCACTGAAGTATCAGCCAGTCGTCGTCGATAATCAGAAACGTGTTGGGGTACTTTGGCCGCACCCTTAACAGCTCTATGGTGCGGTCAGTGGCGTCGATCCTCGCGATCATGTGTTTGAAGTGCTCAATGTAATCCGGGTTGAACATCTCCGAAACGGACTCACCCTCGTCGACCTGAAGTATGCGCACGTAATTGACCTGATGACTCTTTTCTATCAGGGTGTTGAAATACATCGCGCGCGAATCCTCGCCGGCGTTGAACTCCTCTTTCAGGAAAGAGTTGACCGCGAAGATTCCTTCCTTGGCCTTGGCGACGATCTTCGCGGTCTCCGCGTACAGCCTGTCGCAGCCGTATTCGTCCAGAGGGATGAACCTGGTTTGAGTCTGAACCGCCTGCTGGACGTTCTCCATCTCCTCAAGCACCAGGGCGAACATGAAGCAGATGCTGACCAGAGAGAAGACCAACACCGCGGCCAGTAGCCACGTCTTACTTAGGGTGCCCACCCACCAGTGGTGCAGCACCTGCACCAAGACGCCCCCGAGGATGATTAAGAGCAGGTGCTTTAGGTGTCTCACCCATCGCAGGCGGCCGGTGAAATTGCCCGGGTGGTGGGTAAGGTGCATTTGCTGTAGGAGTGCTCCGAAGCGGTTCATCGCGTTCTAACTCCCCGACGGTGAAGTTCAGTGTTAGTCGGCCCCCCAACGGAAAGACTCCGGCGAGGTAGGAAAGCTCGCCGGAGTCTCATACATTTTCTTCTCTTTGTCTAGGAGTTTTATCCCTTCTACGGCCTCACCCTCACTCGACGGTGACGGACTTGGCGAGGTTGCGCGGCTGGTCTACGTCGCAGCCGCGGCGCACCGCGATGTGGTAGGCGAGCAGTTGCAGGGGGATGATGGCCAGGATCGGCGAGAGGAGGTCGGAGGACTCCGGGATTTCGATGACGTGGTCGGAGACCTTCGCCGACATCTCGTCGCCCTCGGTGAGCACGCTGATGACGACGCCCTCGCGCGCCTTGACCTCGACGATGTTCGAGTGCGTCTTCTCGTAGCGCAGCTCCGAAGCCCTGTCGCCCTCCTCGCGCGGGTTGACGACGACGACCGGCAGGCGCTCGTCGATGAGCGCGTTCGGCCCGTGCTTCATCTCGCCCGCCGGGTAGCCCTCGGCGTGGATGTAGGAGATCTCTTTTAACTTGAGCGCGCCTTCGAGCGCGACCGTGAAGTTGATGCCGCGGCCGAGGTAGAGGAAGTCGGTCGCGCGGTGGAACTCGCGCGCCAGCTCCTCCAGCTCGTCCGACTCCGAGAGCAGGTGCTCGATCTTGACGGGCAGCTCGGCCAACTGCTGCGCGTGGCGCTTGGACTCCTCCTCGGAGAGCGTGCCGCGCAGTTGCCCGAGGTACATCGCGAAGAGGTAGAGCGCGATCATCTGCGACGTGAAGGCCTTCGTCGAGGCGACGCCGATCTCGGGCCCCGCGTGCGTCAGGATGGTGCCGTCCGACTCGCGCGTGATCATCGAGCCCTGCACGTTGCAGATGGCCAGGACCTTCGAGCCGCGCTCCTTCGCCTCCCTGAGCGCCGCGATGGTGTCGGCCGTCTCGCCCGACTGCGAGATGACGACGAGCAGCGTCCGCTCCGTCATCACGGGGTCGCGGTAGCGGAACTCCGAGGCGTAATCGACCTCGACGGGCACGCGGGCCAACTGCTCGATCATGTACTTGCCCGCGAGCCCCGCGTGCCAGGAGGTTCCGCAGGCGGCGACGAGCACGCGGTCGAAGGACTTGAACTCCTCGGGCGTGATGTCCATCTCGTCCATGTAGACGCGGCCGCTGTCGAGGGAGATGCGCCCCTGCACGGTGTCTCTGACCGCGCGCGGCTGCTCGTAAATCTCCTTGAGCATGAAGTGCTTGAACCCGCCCTTCTCGGCCATGATCGGGTCCCAGGTGATGCGCTGCGTGTGCGGCTCGACCGCGTTGCCGTCGAAGTCCGTGACGCGCACCGAGTCCTTGGTGAGCACGGCCAGCTCGCCGTCGCCGAGGAAGAAGACGTCGCGCGTGTGCTGGAGGATGGGCGGCACGTCGGAGGCGACGAAGTACTCGCCGTCGCCGAGGCCGATGACGACGGGCGGGCCCTGGCGGACTGCGATGATGGTGTCGGGCTCGTCGGTCGAGATGATGGAGAGGGCGAAGATGCCGCGCAGATCGCGCACCGCGCGCCCGACCGATTTCTCCAACGACTCCTCCTCCTTCATGTACTCCTCGACGAGGTGCGCGACGATCTCGGTGTCGGTCTCGGTGACGAAGACGTGGTCGCTCTTGCGCAGGCGGTCTTTGAGCTGGATGTAGTTCTCGATGATGCCGTTGTGGACGACGACGACGCGGCCCGTGCAGTCGCGGTGCGGGTGCGCGTTCTCCTCCGTGGGCCGCCCGTGCGTGGCCCAGCGCGTGTGGCCGATGCCGTAGGTGCCGTCGAGCGGCTTGAGGCGGATGGCCTCTTCGAGGTTGCGGAGCTTCCCCTCGGCGCGGCGGATGTCGAGCTGGTGCCCTTCATCGACGACCGCGATGCCCGCCGAATCGTACCCGCGGTATTCGAGCTTCCTCAGCCCGTCGAGGATGACGGGCACGACCTGCTTGTTTCCGACGTATCCGACGATGCCACACATATGATTGCTTCCTTTGGGACGTAAACCGTGAAAGTCCGTGAACCGTGAACCGTAAACCGCGACAAGTAAAAGACAGTGCTAATCGACCGCTCTTTCTTGTCACGGTTCACGGTTCACGGTTCACGGTGGTCAGTTCTTCTTCGTTGACTTGAGTTTCGGGTGCGGGTGCTTCTTCTTCGCGGGGCAGCTTCTTCTTGACCTTGGCGGGGACGCCCGCGACGAGCGTGTCGGGCGGCACGTCTTCGGTGACGACCGCGCCCGCGCCCGTCACCGAGCGCGCGCCGACGCGGACGGGCGCGACGAGCATCGTGTCCGAGCCGATCTTCACGTCGTGCTCGATGACGGTCGGGTGCTTGTTCTTGCCGTCGTAGTTGCAGGTGATGGTGCCGGCGCCGATGTTGGTGCGCTCGCCGACGTCCGCGTCGCCGAGGTAGGTGAGGTGGTTCGCCTTCGACTTCGACCCCAGACGCGACTTCTTCATCTCGACGAAGTTGCCGACGTGGGCGCCCTCCTCGACCCGCGCGTTCATCCGCAGGTGCGCGAAGGGGCCGACGACGGAATGGTCTGCGACCTCACTGTCAACGATGACGCAGTGGTCTCTGACCGTCACGCCGTTGCCGACGCGCGAGTCCGTGATGCGCGAGCCCTGGCCGATCTCGCAGCCCTCGCCGATGACGGTGCGCCCCTCGACGTGGACGTTCGGGTGGAGCGTCGTGTCGCGGCCGATCTGCGCGTCGGGGCTGACGTAGGTGTGCTGCGGGTCGATGACGGTCACGCCCGAGTTGAGCATCAGACTCCGCAGCGTGCGCAGCCGAAGTATCCGCTCGAACTCGGAGAGTTCCACGCGCGTGTTTATCCCCGAAACCTCGCGCGCGTCCGTGTGGGTGTAGACGGAGACGTCCTCGCCGTCGGCGCGCAGGATGCCGGGCACGTCGGTCAGGTAGAACTCGCCCTGCGCGTTCTCGGGCTTCACGCGTTCGAGGGCGGGGAAGAGGAGGCGCGTCTCGAAGCAGTAGATGCCGACGTTAATCTCGCTGACCTGCCGCTCTTCGGGCGTCGCGTCCTTCTGCTCGACGATGCGGTCGAAGCGCCCCTCCTCGTCGCGTATGACGCGGCCGTACCCCGTCGGGTCTTCGAGCCGCACGGCCATCAAGGTGCAGGCCGCGCCGCGCCCGCGGTGCGTGCGGTGCTGGTGGACGAGCGAGCCGAGCGTCTCGGCGCGAACCAACGGCACGTCGCCCGAGAGGACGAGCAGCGTGGAGTTCGCCTCACCCAGAACGCCGCGCGCGGCGAAGACGGCGTCGCCCGTGCCGCGCTGCTCGGTCTGCATGACGAAGACCGCCCCGCCCTCGCCCAGCTCCGCGCGCACGGCCTCTTTGACTTCTTCGGCCTGGTGCCCGACGACGACGTAGACCGGCCGCTCGCCCTTCACCAGCGCAGACGCCGTGCGGCAGACGTGCGCGATGAGCGGCCGGCCGCCGAGCTTGTGCAAGACCTTCGCCGTCGAAGAGCGCATGCGCGTGCCTAAGCCCGCCGCGAGGATGAGTATGTCGAGCGGCGCGGAGGGGAGCGGCGAGGGTTGTGGCGTCTGTCTCTCCATAGGTTCGCTTCAGCGTGCCACGCCGACGGCGGAGCGCGCGCACGCCTTCTCGTAGCAGGCGAGGATGACGCGCGCGAGCTTCTGCGGGCTGTGCCGCACCTTCTCGCCTTCGTCGAGCAGGTCGGCGCGGACGATCTCGGCCTCCCGGCCGAACTCCCTTTCGAGCTGGTGGTCGGTCAGGCCGATCTGTTGCGCGCCCTCGGCGGCGTACGCTTCGGCCTGCCCGGGGCTGATCTGCCGGTCGTTGACGACGACGAAGTCGAACTCGATCTCGGGCGCGTAAGCCCTGATGACTTCGAGGTGGCGGCGCGCCGTGTAGCCGTCGGTCTCGCCGGGCTGCGTCATCAGGTTGCAGATGAAGATCTTGACCGCCTGCGACTCGCCGATACTTTCGGCCACGCGCGCCACGAGCAGGTTCGGGAGGATTGAAGTGTAGAGCGAGCCGGGGCCGACCGTGATGATGTCGGCCGCGCGGACGGCCGCGAGCGCCTCGGGAAGAGGAAGACACTGCTCGGGTTCGAGCGAGAGGCGGCGGATGGGCGAGCGGGCGGCCGTGATGTTCGTCTCGCCGCGCACCACGCGCCCGTCTTCGAGCTGCGCCACGAGCCGCACGTCGTTGAGGGTCGCGGGGTAGATGCGCCCCTTGCTCGCCAGGACTTCTGAGGAGAGGCGCACGGCCTCGACGAAGTCGCCGGTCACCTCCGTCAAAGCCGCCAGGAAGAGGTTGCCGAAGCTGTGGCCGCCCAGCCCCCCCTCGCCGCGGAAGCGGTACTGGAAGAGGCGCGAGAGCAGCGTCGAGTCCTCGGAGAGCGCGACCATACAGTTGCGTATGTCGCCCGGCGGGAGCATCTGCAACTCGTCGCGCAGGCGGCCGGAACTGCCCCCGTCGTCAGAGACCGTGACGATGGCCGAGAGCGATTCGAGCCAGAGGTCGCCGCGCGCGTGGTCGCCCACAAGCTCCTTCAGGCCCGAGAGGACCGTAGACAGACCCGTCCCGCCGCCGATGGCGACGAGCTTCAGGCCGCTCTCCATGCTCGACTGCAAATCCTTCGGGGCTCCTGGGTAAAACTGGGGCCGGCCCGCGCCGGTGTGTGAAATCATACTTGAAAGACGGAGGCTTTCAAAGGAGTTGGGCGTGCGGGGGAGGGTGGGGCTGTGGCACGGACGTGTCTTACGGGCGCGAGCTGGGGAAGACGATCCGCTCGAATTCGGGGTCGTTGCGGAGCAGCGACAGGTCCGCGTCGGCCTGCGCGCGGACGCGGAGCACGGGCTTCAGCTCGACCGCGCGCTCGAGCGCCTGGAGCGCCGACTCGACCGCGCCGAGGCGCGCGCGCGCCGCCGCCAGGGCGTAGTGCGTGTCGGCCGCTTCGGGGTCGCGCTTGAGCGCGCGCTCGAAAAGCTCCTGCGCCGCGACGAAGTCGCCGCGGTTCAGCTCGATGACGCCGCGGTCGTAGAGCGAGTCGGGGTCGCGCGGGAGCGCGGCCTCGCTACGCAGGCGCGTCTCGGCGATGTTGAGGTAGGTGCGCGCGCGCGCGGCGACCTCCGAGACGCCCGCGTGCTGCTCGATGAGGGCGCGGAAGTGCTCGCGGGCGGCGGCGAAGTTGCCGCGCGTGAAATCTTTGTGGGCGCGCTCGAACGCCTTGAGCGCCGCCGCCTCGTCGCGCGAGGGCTGGCGGGGCGGGGCGGGCGCGTGCCTGGGGGCGGGCTTCGGCGGGGCGGCCGCCGGCTTGGAAGATTTGGCAGGCGAGCCCTTGGCGGGCTGAGCCTTGGCCGCCGCCTTCTTCGCGGGCGCCGCCTTCGAGGGCGTCGCGTGCGACTTCGCGGCGGCCCTGGCGGCCGGGGCGGACTTGGCCGCGGGCTTCTTGGAGGGCTTCGCCGCCGCCTGTTTGGCGGACGGGCGCGATGGCTTGCTCGATTTGTTGTTAGAGCTGGATGACTTGGCGGGGGCGGCTTTTCGCACAGGGGGCTTCGCGGCCGCCGCGCGCTTCGGCTTCGGCTTCGCGGCCGCCGCGGTCAGCTTGCGACCCTTGGCCGGTGCCTTGTGAGCAGCGCTAGGCGGTGCAGAGCGGGAGGAGCTTCTCTTTGCACCCTTGATGACTGGATCGCTCATGCGAAGCACTCGCTTTTCAGAGAACGCTTCCCCTGGGGAGAAGGAAGCCGCCGACCTCCGGCACTTTAACACACGAGATGGTCTAAATCAACGGGGAAGTAGGATTTAAGGGGATTGGCAGGGTCTCTTCAGAGGTTAAACAAAGGGGGCCAAAGAAAAACTATTGAAGTCATCTTTGGCCATATGCTAGAGTTCTTCTGGTGTCGCCGGGCCTTTTGCGGAGAGCGTCCCGGCCCACGTCCACAACCGCCGGAGCCAAGGCAAAGCCCCCTATTCCTTCATTTAAGCTCGACGGCGGACAGACCGGATTCCCGCCCCGGCGCTCACCCAAAGTCCGACCCTGCTTAGACAGAGAGCCAGTGTACGAATGACAGACACGCCTATCATAATGCACGAGCAGCAGTTCCAACAGCTCAGGCTCATCCTGGGCAAGCTGCGTCTCGAATCCTTCTCCCGCGTCGTCTTTCTCGTGGACAAGAACGGCCAGCAGATCGCCACGCACGGAGACGTGGGCGACCTCGACACCACGAGCCTGGCGTCTTTGGCGGCCGGCAACGTCGCCGCCACGGGCGGGATGGCGCGCCTCATCGGCGAGAAGGAGTTCCCCACGCTCTCGCACGAGGGCGAGCGCGAGAGCATCCACATCTGCATCATCGGCCGCGTCCTGCTCGTCGTGGTCTTCGACGAGCGCTCCAGCCTCGGCCTCGTCAAGCTGCGCGTCAAGCAGGCGTCGCGCGACCTCTCCGCCCTCTTCGAGGAGCTCGAACGGCTCGCCGCCGAGCGCCGCGAACGCGAGGAGGCGCTCTTCGCCGAGATCACCGACGACGACATCGACAGCCTCTTCAGTTAGTTCAGTGAGTTGTTAGCTGTTAGCCCTTAGCCGTTAGCCAAGCCACTCGTTCGGGAAGCAGTTAGCTAACAGCCGGAAGCTAAAAGCTCAAAGCTCAATCGTCACCGGAGTGCCATGACTTTCATCAACTACGCTTCGCGAGAGATCAACTGCAAGATCGTCTACTACGGCCCGGGGCTGTGCGGGAAGACGACCAACCTGCAATACATCTACGACACGACCGCGCCGACGGCCAAGGGCAAGCTCATCTCGCTCGCGACCGAGACCGACCGGACGCTCTTCTTCGACTTCATGCCCCTGGAGCTGGGCACCGTCCGCGGGTTCAAGACGCGCTTCCACCTCTACACCGTGCCGGGGCAGGTCTTCTACGACGCCTCGCGCAAGCTCATCCTGAAGGGCGTGGACGGCGTCGTCTTCGTCGCCGACAGCCAGGACGAGCGCATGGACGCCAACATCGAGTCGCTCTACAACCTTGAGGAGAACCTACAGGCCAACGGCTACGACCTTCTGAAGATTCCCTACGTGCTGCAACTCAACAAGCGCGACCTGCCGAACGTCATCCCGGCCGAAGAGATGGTGGCCGAGCTGCGGCGCAAGGACGAGCCCGTCCACGAGGCCATCGCCGCCAAGGGCAACGGCGTCTTCGACACGCTCAAGTCGGTCGCCAAGCAGGTGCTGACCGAACTGCGGAAGAGCTAAACCTGCGCGCCGCCCCTCAGCGGCGGCGTCCACGCCACGCCGGCCCGCCGACGCGAGGGCCTCACGGAAGACCGGGAAGGCAAGGGAGCAATGAGTAGCTGGGAATGCCCTCGGTGCGGGCTGATAAATTTCTCGGCCGCCGCCTGTTGTAAACGCTGCGGCCTGTCGTCCGGGGAAGAAGTGCCGCGCGACCCTAACGCGTGGACGCCGGCTTCGGAGGGCGCGACACCCGTCGCGCCCTTTGCCGCGCGTTGGGACGACGAAGGGCCGAGGGAGGAACGGCCTGCACGCTCCTCTCTAAACGCCCCGCTCTTCTTCCTGCTGCTGCTGCTGATCGTCGGCGGCAGCTCCTTCATCTACCTGCGGGGCGCGGCGGCAAACAAAGAGCCGGCGTGGAGGGAGTACAAGCCCGCTCACGAAGGGTTCGCCGTCCGGATGCCGGGCGAGACGGTCGTGAAAGAGATGACGATTAATGTCTCGGGCATGGGGCCGGTGCCCGGGAAGCTGATGAGCGCGGAACTGGGCGCGAACGGCGAGTGCGCGATCGGCTACTTCGATTACGGGCGCTACACGGCCGACCTCACCAACGCGGATTTTGAGGAGCACGCTCAGGGCATGCTGGACGCGGGCGCGGACAGCGTCGTGGCCGGCGTGAAATTCAAGCCTCTCAGCCGGAAGAGCATTACGCTCGACGGTTATCAGGGTCTTGAAATGGAAGGCACGCCGCCCGACGAAGTAAAGGGGCGCAGGCCGCTGTACCACACCTTCAGAATCTACCTCGTGCCGCCGCGCCTCTACTTCATCAGCGTCGTCGGGCCCGTCACGGGCGCGCTCTACAAGGAGAAGGAGACGTTCCTCGACTCGTTCCGCCTGCTGTCGCTCGACGAGTCGAGGGCCGCGGGGGCGAAGCTGACGACCAGGGACGCGGAGGCTTACAACGAGGCGCGGGAGTGGCTGGACGCGGCGTCGCGCGACTACGCGAGCACGGTGCGGAAACTAATCAGAGAAGGCGCGGACGTGGATCAGGTGGTGGGCGGTGAGACGGCACTGACGATAGCCGCGCAGCGCGGACACACTGATGTCGTGAAGGCGCTCATCGACGCCGGCGCCGACCTCGACATCAGGAATAAAGAGCAAGGCGCGACCGCCCTTTGGCTGGCGACCGTCGAGTGCCGCAACGCCGACATCGTACGGCTCCTGGTCGGCGCGGGCGCGGACGCGAGCCTGAAGTCGCGCGACGGTGACACGCCCCTCCAGAGCGCGACCAGGCGCGGCTGCCAGGAGAGCGTGCAGGCGCTCGGCGCGGAGGGAGACGACTGAGCCCGTAGGAGCCGCCGGCCCGACCGGCGCGGAGACCGCCGATGTTCACAGCCATTTTCGTCATACTCGTCTTCGGGTTCGTCGTCTTCCCGTACGGCATCGCGCCGCTCGTCGTGCGCTTCGTCCACAAGCAGTCGGCCCGCCCGGAGGTCGAGCAGGTCGGAGCCGACGCCTTCTGCCCGGAGCTGGCGGCCTACTTCGGGCGGGTCGCGGCCTGCCTCGCGCCGCTGGGCTTCGCCCCGGCGGCCTACGTGCGTGTGACGGACGCGGCGGCGCGCACGGAGATACGCGCGCTCCTCCTGACTAACGAGTCGGCCAGGGAGAGCGCGGCCGCCTTCGAGTTGCAGGGGAAGGGGCCGGTTCAGTCCTTCAGCCGCCACGTCGAGTTCTGCACCGAGTTCGTCAACGGCGACGAGCTCGGCACGCACAACTGCGGCATGGCCTTCGTCTTTAAACCCCACCCGAAGAAGCGGCTGTTTCGCTTCCCCGGAGTCCAGCACCCGCAGACGCTCCACCGCGCGCACAGGCGGCTCGTGGAGAGGCACCGACCGCCGGCCGAGCCCTTCGTCCCGACGCGCGGGACGGAACACCTGCACCTCCTGCACTCCTTCGAGAAGACCTACGGGAGGCAGGCCGAGTTCGGCTACCTCTTCCTCGACGAGGCGGCGGGCGTCTACCGCCCGACCCTCAAGGGCGCGTTCCTGATGAGCTGGAAGCTCGCGTGGCCGGTCAAGCAGGCGCGCGAGGCGCTGGCGAGGAGGAGCGAGACCGTCATGCTGCGCCGACTCGGCGCGTAACGAGCCGCGGGCGTCGAGGCTTAAATCCCGCGCCCGCGCGTCCCACCCTTTCCGAGCCCCGGCCTCGCCCCCGACCGAAGGCCCCGGGGCTCACCTCTTTTTCTGAAAGGACAGTTTATGCACCCCCGCAACATCCTTACCCCGTGCCTCCTCCTGCTCCTCCTGCTCCCGGCCCCCGCGCAGGCGCGGCAGCGCGACGCGCAGAAGGAGCAGCAGATTTGGGAGCAGCTCCGCGGCGACGCGCCCGCGTCGGTCGAGACCTTCAAGCGCGCGACCGAGGCGTTCGACGCCAACAACCACGCGGAGGCCGCGCGCCTCTATGCGGAGGTGTTGAAGGCCGCGCCCGACTTCACGCCGGCGCTCAGGCGCGGGGGGTATGCGGTGGCCGTGACGGGGCGGCGCGAAGAGGGGATGGCGCTGATCGAGAAGGCCGTCAAGCTGGAGCGCACGCCGGAGAACCTCGTCAGTCTCGCGCAGGCGCTGAGCGTTGTGACTCCCCACCACAAGCCTTCGGAGGCGGAGACGGAGCGCGCGTTCAAGCTCGCCGTCGAGGCCGACCGCATCTCTTCGTCGGAGGAGTTCTACTACCCGGCGCTGGTCGCGCAGTTGGCCCTTGAGCTTCGGCGGGAGGCCCCGTTCCGGGAGGCCGTCGCCACGCTCGAACGGAAGTTCCCCGGCGAGATAGCGACGTACTACTTCGCCGCCTTCCTCGCGGCGATTGACGAGGACTGGGCGAAGGCCGAGTCGGAGATGTTGAAGGCCGAGGCGAAGGGGCTGCCGCGCGAGGCGGCCGAGCAGTTCCTCAACTCGGGCGTGCGCACGCGCGCGCGCGTCTGGCGCTACGTCTTCTGGGTGCTCTACGCGGCGGCGGCCTGGGCGGTGGGCCTGTTGGCGCTCTTTGTCCTGGGCAAGGTCTTCTCGAAGAAGACGATGAAGACGGTGGAGGCGTCCGACCCGGAGGAGTTGACGGGCGCGCGCCACGAGACGCTGCGGCGCTCGTACCGCAAGCTCATCAACTTCGCGGGCCTCTACTACTACGTCTCGCTGCCGGTGGTGCTCTGCCTCGTCGTGCTGGCGGTGGCGGCGGTCTTTTACGCCTTCATGATGGCGGGGAGCATCCCCATCAAGCTGATGCTCATCCTCGGCGTCGGCGCGCTCGTCACCGTCTACCAGATGATCCGCTCCTTCTTCGTCAGGCACGAGGAGGAAGACCCGGGGCGGCCGCTACGCGAGGAGGAGGCCCCGGGGCTCTGGTGGCTCGCGCGCGAGGTGGCCGCGGCGGTCGGCACGCGCCCCGTGGACGAGATACGCGTGACGCCGGGCACTGACCTCGCCGTCTACGAGCGCGGCAGCTCCGCCGAGAAGCGGCAGGACAGGGCGACGCGCGTCCTGATACTGGGCGTGGGCGTGCTGAACGGCTTTTCGCGCAACGCCTTCCGCGCCGTGCTCGCGCACGAGTACGGCCACTTCAGCCACCGCGACACGGCGGGCGGCGAGGTGGCGCTGCGCGTGATGCGGGACATGATGACGTTCGGCTACGCGATGGGCGAGGCGGGGCAGGCCGTCTGGTACAACCTCGCCTTCCAGTTCCTGCGCGCCTACCACTTCATCTTCCGCCGCCTGAGCCACGGCGCGACGCGCCTGCAGGAGATGCTGGCCGACCGCGTCGCCGTCTACCTCTACGGCGCTCGCGCCTTCGAGGAGGGCCTGACGCACGTCATCTACCGCGGCGCGGAGTTCCGGCACCTCGCCGTGCAGGAGATCAACGCGGCCGGCGCCGCGCGCCGCGCGTTGCAGAACCTCTACGAGCTGCCCGAGGCCAAAGGCGGCGAGGCCGAGCGCGACGTGGAGACGGCCTTCCGCGAGTCGCTCGAACGCAAGACCTCGGAGGACGACACGCACCCCGCGCCCGCCGAGCGCTTCCGCCTCGCGCGGCGCGTCAAGTCGAGGGATGAACTGCCGGCCGACGGCACCGTCTGGGAACTCTTCGCCGACCGCGAGGCCCTCACCCGCGAGATGAGCGAACTCGTCGCCAGCAACGTCCAGGCGGCTTAAGCATACAGGTCAGTACCACCCTCGGTAGCGGGTGGTACTGACCTGTTTTTTAGACGATTGACTTGATCATGAGGAGGCCGTCGCCGCCGTTGGAGTAGTAGCGCGGGAGGCGCTGGGTGACGGCGAAGCCGAGCTTCTGGTAGAGGTCTTGCGCGCCGGTGTTGACCGAGCGGACTTCGAGGCGTGTGATGCGCACGCCGCGGCGCTTGAAGCCCTCCTCGACCTTGAGCAGCATGCGCTGGGCGATGCCGCGCCGCCGGTGCTCGGGGGCGACGCCGAGCGTGGTGATGTGGCCCGTGCGGTCGGGCTCGACGATGCCGACGATGAAGCCGACCATCGTCCCGTCCGAGGTCACCGCGCGGTAGGAGACCGAGTCGGGCGAGGTCAGAAGGTACTCGAAGGTCTCGCGGCTGTACGCCTCGCCGTCCACGAAGCAGCGCAGGTCGAGCCGCCAGCACTCGTCGAGCTGCGCGACGGTGAGCGGCCGCACGTCGTAGCGCGACTGCGCGCGCGGGGCCCTGACCGCACCCTCGGCGCCGCCCTCCTCACCCTCGCCCCCGTTCCCCGGGAAGAGCCGCGAGCGGATTTTCTTCAGCACAGCCATGATGAGTAAATAGTAAATGGTAAATAGTGAATGGTAAATAGGGAACACAGTGCGGGCGTCGGCCGGAGTACACGGGCCGCGCGGGCGCTCGACCTCTATTAACTATTCACCATTCGCCATTCACTAGACGATGAGCATGCAGTCGCCGTAGCTGTAGAAGCGGTAGCGGGCGGCGACGGCGTGGCGGTATGCGTCGAGGACGAGTCCGCGGCCGGCGAAGGCGCTCACGAGGACGAGCAGCGACGAGCGCGGCAGGTGGAAGTTCGTCAGCATCGCGTCCACCGCGCGGAAGCGGTAGCCGGGCGTGATGGTTAAGCCCGTCTCGCCGCGCCCCGCCCGCACCCTGCCGCCCTCATCGGCCGCCGATTCGAGCGCGCGCACGGTCGTCGTCCCCACGGCCACGACGCGCCCGCCCGACCCCTTCGCCCCGTTAATCTCCGCGGCCGCCCCTTCGCTTATCTCGAAGCGCTCGGCGGCGACGCGGTGCTCGCTCAAGTCGTCCGCGCGCACGGGCGCAAACGTTCCGTAGCCGACGTGGAGCGTGACCTCCGCCGCGCGCACGCCCCGCTCGCGCAGTTCCGCGAAGACGCGCGGGGTGAAGTGCAGCCCGGCCGTCGGCGCGGCGATGGCCCCGGGCTCGCGGGCGTAGACGGTCTGGTAGCGCTCGCGGTCTTCCTCGGCCGTGACGAGGTTTTCGCTGTCGCGCTTGATGTAGGGCGGCAGCGGCATCCGCCCGAACTCTTCGAGCAGGGCGTCGAAATCTCCGTCCGCCTGAAAGCGCACAACGCGCCCCGCGCCGTCCTCGGTCGCCGCGAGCGTCTCGGCCGTCAGACGGCCGTCGCCGAAGGTCACGCGCGCGCCCGCTTCGAGCCTGCGCGCGGGCTTCGCCAGCACCTCCCACGCCTCGCCCTCGAACTCCGCGCGCCGCCGCACCAGCAGCAGCTCGACGCGCCCGCCCGTCGGCTCGCGCCGCCCCACGAGCCGCGCCGGGAAGACGCGCGTGTTGTTGACGACGACCGCGTCGCCCTCCCTCAACTCCAGGGGGAATTCCGCGAACGAGGCGTCGCGCCAGGTCTGCTCCTCCCGGCTGACGACGAGCATGCGCGACGCGTCGCGCCGCCCGAGCGGGTGCTGCGCGATCAACTCCTCCGGCAGCTCGAAATCGAAGTCGGCGATGTGCATTAAAACTCAGGAGGGCGAAGCCGGGGCCTCGGCGGACAACTCCTCGGTGGCGTGCTCCTGGTGGAGGACGACGGAGAGCTGCGCGCCGAACATGAGGATGAGGCTGGAGACGTAGCTCCACGTGAGCACGGCGACGACCGCGCCGACCGAGCCGTAGATTTCGTCGTAGTGGAAGTATTGCAGGCTCGACGCGAAGACGTACTTGGCCGCCTCCCACAGGAGCCCCGCGACGACGGCGCTCGGCAGCGTGTCCCTGAGCGTCACGCGCCCGTTCGGCACCAGCCGGTAGACGACCGCGAAGAGCGCGACGGTGACGAGCGCGCCCGCCGCGGCGAAGATGGCCTGCCAGAACGCGTTGCCGATGAAGTTCATCCACGCCGAGCGGCGCACGATGCGGACGGGGAGCTGGTCGATGAGTTCTTGCAGCCCGACGAGGATGGAGGTCAGAAACACCGAGGCGATGAGCAGGAGCCCGACCGCGCCGATCATGCCGAGCGTGAGCATGCGCCCGTGCATGAAGCCGCGCGGCCGCGTCCCCCAGATGCGGTTGAGCGCCCGCTCGACGACGGCGAAGACCCACGAGCCGGCCCAGAGCGTGACGACGAGCGCGCTGATGAGGCCGCCCCAGCCCACGTCCTTCAGAGACCTGACCGTGGTGCGCAGGAACTCGCCCGAGCCGGGGTAGATTTCGACCATGCGCGCCAGCGCCTCGCCGCCCGCCGCGAAGCGGTTGCCGATGACGAGCATGACGAGCAGCGCCGGGAAGAGCGTCAGCAGCCCGAAGTAGCTCATCGCCGCGGCCGGCGTGAAGAGGTCGTTCTCGTGGAACTGGTGGAAGGTGTGCTGGAAGATGTTCGACCACGGCGCGAGGTTCTTCACGCCCCAGCGCCGCCGCGAGAAGAAGGGGGTGTGTCGCCGCACGTTCTCCATCAATCACCCAGGGAAGGAATCTGAAATTTCAACTTTGAAATTGTTCGTGCCTGATTGTCCGTCATTTCGCGCCTCGCCGCAAAAGCTCAGCGCGCTTTCGCGGCGGGGGCCTTCGCCAGCGCCACGCCCGCGCAGGCGATGAGGGCGTTGGCGCGCAGCAGCCCGCTCTTGAGCCTGCGCGCCTCGGCCGCCGCGCGGTCGAACCCCTTCCGCGCGGCCTCCTCGAAGAGTCCGTCGAGCGTGTAAGCCCCGAACGCGTCGCCGAACGCCTCGCGCTCGCCGGGCGCGAGGCCGACCCGCGACGGCGAGTCGAAGGAGGGGACGTTGTCGAACTCCTCGTCCTCGTTGACGGCGTCAACGGCCTCCGCGAGCGCGTCCCACGCGCGGGGCGAGTCGAGCCTCAAGGCGGTCGTGGCGGTCACGAGCGCGGCCGCGGCGCGCATGGCCGCGTCGCCCCCGGCCTCGCGCGCGTGGCCGAACGCCTCTTCGAGCAGCGCGGCGGCGCGCTCGCGCTTGCCCC
>DATMVD010000052.1:0-15121 GCA_035563535.1 Pyrinomonadaceae bacterium
ATCTCGCCCTACTACTTCTTCAGCTACACCTTCATCCCGCTCTCGGCCATCGCCTTCCCGCACATCCTCATCTTCTGCCTGACGGCGAAGCGGATGGTGCAGTTCAAGAAGACCGTCATCTTCTACCCGCTCTGCATCCTCCTCATCTGGGCGCCGTGCGTCTTCCTCGGCGTGATGGCGAACCGGACGGCCGGCGAGATTCCGGCCATCCGCGAAAAGCAGGAGGCGCGGCGGGTGCTGGCGCAGCAGGGCCGGCAGATGACGCCCGAGCAGCGCGAGGCGACGCGCGAGCAGGCGACGGGCGACGACGTGATCCTGCACCTCCTGCAACACTACGCGCCGCTCTGGCTCGCGGGCATCCTCGGCGCGGGCATCATGGCGGCCGTGATGGCCTCGGACTCGCAGATCCTCGCGCTCTCGACGATGTTCGCGGAGGACTTCTTCGCCTTCTATGGCGGGCGCAGGCGTTTCGGAGAGCGCGTGCAGGTGCAGACCGGCCGCATCTTCGTCATCGTCCTGACGGTGCTGGCCTACGCCGTCGCCCTGCGCGCGCCCGAGACGATCTTCGAGATCGCCATCCAGTACGCCTTCTCGGGCTTCGCGGCGCTGTCGCCCCTGATGATCGCGGCGCTCTTCTGGCGCGGGTCAACGAAGTGGGGCGCGCTGGCCTCGACCCTCTGGGTGGCGCTGGCCGTGACGGCCGTCGCGGTCTTCCAGCAGACCTACCCCGCGCCTCCGCCGGGGCCGCCCGCGGTCGTCTGGTCAATCGGCGGCACAGAGATTCTCGCGCGCACGTCTTCGGGGACGAGCGTCTACGGCTTCATGCCGGTCGTCCCGATGGTGCTCGTCTCGGCGCTCCTAATGTTCGTCGTCTCGAAGCTCACCCGGAAGCCGAGCGCGGCGACCATCGAGAAGTATTTTTCTAAATGAAGAAGGAGAACCCCCGATGAGAATCAAGACGGCGCTCCTCTGCTGCGCCCTCCTGCTCGCGGCGTCCGTTGCCCTGGCCGTCCCACAGGCGCGCCCGAACTTCGCCGGCACGTGGGAGCTCGACCAGAGCCGCAGCCACAGCATCCCGCCCGACATGAAGCAGACGATGACGGTTGTGCATGAGGGCGACCGCGTCAGCGTGGAGCTGAAGGTCACCAACGCGCAGGGCGACCGAGTCGTCAAGGACGCCTACACGCTCGACGGCAAGGAGACGGAGTTCGCGCCGCCCCCGCCGCCCAACTACCCGAAGGACGCGCCGCCCCCGAAGGGGAAGCGGTCGGGGCGCTGGATGCCGAACGGCAAGGGCTTCATCGTCGAGGACGAAATCGCCCAAGCGGGGCCGCAGGGGCAGCCCGAGACCGTCCTCGTCGCCCGCAAGTGGATGCAGTGGCCCGACGGCACCTTCTCCATCGAGACCATCACCGAGCGCGGCGGCAACGCCTTCAACAATAAGAGAGTCTTTGTGAAGAAACAGTAGACAGTAGTCAGTAGTCAGTAGAAAAAGAGGCGGCGCGCCCGAAGCCTTCAGGTCGGGCGTGCCGCTTTGTCTTTCTACTGACTACTGACTACTGTCTACTGTCTACCCAAAACAATGCAGCTTCCCGTCCTGCGCGCCGACGACGACGCGCCCCGAAGCGATGGCGGGGGAGGCCGAGACGGGCGCGCCGAGGTTGAAGTCGGCGAGGCGGCGGCCGTCGTCGAAGGCCAGCACGTAGAGGCGGCCGTCGTTCGAGCCGACGAAGACGCGGCCGTCGGCCAGGGCTGGCGAAGACTCGACGCGCGCCTGCGTCCCGAAGGCCCAGAACTCGCGCCCCGTCCAGCAGTCGAGGCTGTGCACCATCTTGTCGCGCCCGCCGACGACGACGCGCCCCCCGGCGAAGCCCGCCGAAGAGTAGAAGGGGAACTGCCGGTCGCGGTTCTGGTAGCGCCAGCCGATCTTGCGGGCGGCGAGGTTGACGCCCAGCACCTCGTTGTTGAAGGTGCCGTAGAAGGCGTTCCCCTGGAAGAGCGCCGGGCTCGCGCCGGTGTACGCGCCCGAGTGCACCTGGAACGCCTCGCGCCCCGTGGCGACGCGCACCGCGCGCAAGATTTCGTCGCAGCCCGCCACGTAGGCCAGCCCGTCTGCTATTCCCGCCGTCGCGTGCACCTGCCCGCGCGTCTTCAGCTTCCAGAGCAGGCGGCCGTTGGTCGCCGAGACGCAGTAGAGGTGCGTGTCGTACGAGCCGACGAGGACGCGCGCGCCCGTGACGACCGGCGACGACTTGATCTCGCCGCCCGTCTTGAAAGTCCAGACGCCCTGCCCCGTGTCCGCGCGCACGGCGTGCAGCACGCCCCCGAGGTCTCCGACGTAGACCGTGCCGCGCGCGACCGCGGGGGAGGATTCGCCGATGGGGTTCCCCGCGTTGTAGCGCCAGCGCTCGCGGCCGTCGGCGAGGCTCACGCAGACCAGCTCGCCCCTCTGCGTGCCGACGTAGACGGCCCCCCCGACGACGGCCGCCGAGGACTCGACCGACTCGCCCGCGTCCACCGTCCAGAGCAGCCGCAGGTTCCCCGCGACCCTTGAGGTCGAGTACCCCGTCAGCAGAGGGTTCCCGCGGAACTGCGGCCACGCGTCGGCCGGCGTGTCCCCGCTGGCCCAGCTTCCGCGCGCGGACGAAGGCAAGAGACTGAAGGCCAAAGGCAGAAGTAAGAACTCCCTCCTGCCTAACGCGCGCGACTCCTCCGCTTCGGGATGCGCTTCTCCCCTGCCTGACTTCTGACTTCTGACTTTTGACTTCTGACTTTCTTTCAGTACGCCCACCCGTACACCTCCAGCGCCCCCGCGGCGTCGAGCGCGCGCGGGTTGAAGCGCCCTGTCCACTGCCCCGCCGCGTCCGACGCCAGCGCGGGCAAGTCCTCTCGCAAAACACCCGACTCGGAAAGTCTGCGCCGCAGGCCGCCCGCTTCGGCTAACTCTTCGAGGCGTCGCGCCAGCGCTTCCGCTGCGTCGCCGGAAGAAGGGCGTCGGCCTGACAACTCCGCGTAGCGCGGGCCGGCAACGTCGGCGTTCCAGCGGACGACCGACGGCAGGAGCGCCGCCAGCGCCGCCCCGTGCTCCGTGCCGTAGCGCGCCGTCAAAGGGTTGGCGCAGGCGTGCGCCGCGCCGAGCATCGAGTTCTCGATGGCCGCGCCCGCCACGTGCGAGCCGAGCAGCATCCGGCCGCGCGCTTCGATGTCTGCGGGCGCGGCGAGCACGCGCTCGTAGGAGCCTTCGAGCAGACGCCACGCCTCGCGCGAGAACATCTCCGAGAGGGGGTTGCGGCGCGTCGTCACGTGAGCCTCGACGGCGTGCGCGAGCGCGTCGAAGCCAGCGGCGGCCGTCACCCCGCGCGGGGCCGAGAGCGTCAGCTCCGGGTCTAACAGCGCGACGCGGAAGGCCAGGCCGGGGTCGCCGCAGGCCATCTTCGCGTGCGTGCGCTCGTCCGAGATGAGGGCGTAGCTCTGCGCCTCGCTGCCCGTCCCCGCGGTCGTCGGAATCCCTATTGACGGAAGCGACGGCCAGCCCGCCTTGCCGTAGCCGACGTAGTCCTGCATCCGCCCGCCGCTCGTCAGAAGGAGGTTGATTCCCTTCGCGCAGTCGAGTGAGCTGCCGCCGCCCAGACCGATGATTGAATCAACATTGAGCGGCGCGGCGAACGCGCGCCCGCGCTCGACCGACGCCGCGTCGGGGTTCGCGCCGAAGTCGTGAAACGGCACGACGAAGACGCCCGCCGCTTCGAGAATCTTAGTCGCCCTCTCGACGTGCCCGGCCTCGACGAGCCCTCGGTCTGAGACGAGCAGGGCGCGTCTGAAGCCGAGCGCGCGCGCCTCCTCGCCCAGTCGCGCGAGCGCGCCCGCGCCGAAGATGACGCGCGTCCTTGGTTGAAAGTCGAAACTCTCCATCCGCCCGCGCCTCAGATGCGAGCCCGTCGGGCGCGGGCGCGACGCCGCTGTGCCGAGCCTTCCGTCGAAGAGCCTTCGCCCGCGAGCACGCGCCGGACGTGCTCCATCGTCGCGAAGCCGCGGTCGTGGTAGCCGTAGATGCGCTCGGGCGCGAGCCCGCGCTCCGTCAGCCAGCGCGCGAAGAACGGCATGATCGTCCGGCGGTTGCGCGGGGGGAAGGTCGCCTCGCCGTCGAAGTAGAAGAGGTCGCCCTGAAAGACGATGCGCTCGCGCGGCAGGTGGACGATGACGTTCTCGCTCGTGTGCGGGTTGGGGCCCACGTCGATGAGTTCGACCGTGCGCTCGCCGTCGGTGACGACGCGCTTACCTTTGAACGCTTCGATGCGCAAAGGTCGAGGCTCGCGGGCGAGCCGGTCGGGCCGGAGCGCGTGCGTGGCCGAGGCCATGCGCTCGAAGAACTTGACGTTGCCCGTCGTCGTGAGCACCGTCGCGCCCTCGGCGATGAAAGCGCGCGCGCCGCCCGCGTGGTCGGAGTGCGCGTGCGTGACGACGAGGTACTTGATGGGCTTGTTCGGGACGGTCTCCTTGATCTTGCGGATGAACTCTTCGGAGAGCGTCGAGGCGCCGGGCTGCGCGTCGGCCGGGACGGCTTCGAGCGTCCAGCCGGGGGCCGGGGCTTCCGCCGCGAGGACGAAATCCTTGAACTCGACGAAGAGCGGGTTGAAGCCGCCGAGCGCGTTGACCATGAAGACGCCGGGCGCGATTTGGGAGACGGAGCCGGGCGTCAGGAGGTGCGCCTTGAGCGACTCGGGCAGCTCGAAGAGCGCGGCGACGCGCGGCGAGTCAACCTCGACGGACGTGTACCTCGCCTCGCGCCACACGTCGCCGCCGACTTTGATCGTGTCACCCGAAGGGAACCAGCCGAGTTTGTCGTGCCGCCCGTACGCGTCGAAGGCGTGCTCGACCGTCCGGTCGCCTAAGCCGGCGAACTCCATCGCGTACTCGTACTTCGAGAGCAGGCGCGTCTCCGCGTCGAGGAAGAGGCGCAGCGTCGCCTTCTCGTTCGGGAGCTTGAAGTCCACGAGGTCGTGGCGGCGTCCCTTGTAGTCTGCCGCCCCGGCCGATGTCAGGTTCGCGGGGTTGGCCGCGGCTTCGAGCAGCAGGAGGTGCGGCACGCGGCGCGCGCGGCGCAGGCGCTCGGCGCGCGCGGCGTCGTAGCGGCGGGCGGCGGCGAAGTGTTCGACGAAGTCAACGACGGTGCGCTCGTCGCCGACGTACGACCAGCGGCGGTGGCGCGTGGTGCCGTCGTGGCGGCCGGTCTTGTGTTCGTAGAGCAGCTTCTCCTCGGAGAAGTAGGCGACGACTGTTTCTTCGTGCGGGGCGTCGGTCGTGCGCTCGGGGTCGTAGCCCTGCGCCTCGGCCGAGCGGTGCTCGCGTCCCCCGGCGCGGACGACGACCGAGGCGAGCGAACGCAGCCGCGCCGCGCCGCCCAGGGCTTCGAGCGCCGCGTCAACCTTCCGCCGCGCGTCTTCGTCAGCCTGCGCGCTCGCGGCGATGGGGCAGACCAGGACGGCAGCGCAGAGCGCGAGCGTGCGCAGTCTCAAACAGAACACCCGACGGTTGAGATTGAGCGCCGTCCCCGTCACGTCTCGTGTCACCTCGCGGCCTTCGTCTGCGGCGCGCGGTCGGCGACGGCGTAGACGTGCCTGTGCGCGCGGAGGATGAGCATGCCGTCGCTGATGGCGGGCGTCGCCATCAGCGGCTCGCCCACGGGGTTCGTCGCCAGCAGCTCGAACTTCGGCCCGGCGCGGACGACGTACACGTCGCCGTCCTCGCTCGACAGGTAGAGCTTGCCGTCGGCCGCGACCGGCGAGGCGCTGAAGGAGCTGGACAGACGCTCCTGGTAGACGAGCCTGCCGGTCTTGGCCTCGAAGGCCGAAAGCACCCCGCCGTCGGAGAGCATGTAGAGGTGTTCGCCGTAGACGATGGGCGTGGTCGTGTACGGGCTCCCCTTGTCGGCCTTCCACGCGAGGTGGGCGTTCGACTGCTGGCCGTCCTTCAGACTGATGTCGCCCGCCCCCCCGGGGCGGAAGGCGTAGAAGCCGCGGCCCGGCGGGTAGCCGCCCGCGACGTAGACGAGCCCGTGCGCGACGACGGGGGCCTGCTGCTTGACCTGCGTGTCGGAGTCTGAGAAGCGCCAGAGTTCCTTGCCGGTCTGCGGGTCGTAGCCGCGTATGAAGCGGCCGCCGTTGGCGACCAGTTCCGCGCGCCCGCCCGCCTCGACGAGCGTCGGCGTGCTCCACGAGGTTATCTCGCCGCGCTCGACGCGCCACGCCTGTTTGCCGTCTTTGAGGTTGTAAGCGGCGATGAAGGACTGCTTGTGGCCGTCGGCCTGGACGATGACGAGGCCGCGGTGGATGACGGGCGAACTGCCGTGCCCCCAGGAGGAGTTGGGGTCGTCCCAGAGGCCGGGGTTGAGCACGCCGAGGTCCTGCTTCCACAGGAGCTTTCCGTTGAAGTCGTAAGCGTAAAGCCCCTCGGAGCCCATCAGCGCGACGACCACGCGGCCGTCGGTGACGGGCGTCGAGTTGGCCTGCGTCGCCTTGATGTGCCGGCGCGCGCGCGGCACGCCCTCGTGCGCCGTCTGCTGCCAGAGTATCTTTCCGGTCTTCTTGTCGAGCGCGTAGATGCGCCACGAGTGCTTCACCTCGTCGCGCGCCAGCGAGATGCCCCGATCCTTCGGGACGTAGGTCGGGTTCGGGTCGGAGCCTTCGGCCGTCACGACGAAGACGCGCCCGCCCCACACGACCGGGCTCGCGTGCGACAGCCCCGGGATGGGCGTCTTCCAGACGACGTTCTGCGACTTCGTCGCGTCCCAACTGAGCGGCGTCTTCTGACCCTCGGCCACGCCCGACGCCTGCGCGCCGCGGAACTGCGGCCAGTTCTGCGCGACGGCCGTCGGCGCGCAGGCAAGAAGCAGACAGAAGGAGAGTAGCTTTTTCATTGCTCGACCTGCCTCTCTTTAGCCGTGAACCGTGAACCGTAAACCGTGACGAGATAAAACCTGACCTAACCTGTCACGGTTTACGGTTCACGGTTCACGCTCTTATTTACCTCACTGCGTCGCGGTCGCGGGCTTCGCGGGGGGCGCGGCCGGGCCAGCGCCCTCGGCGAGCGCGAAGAGCTGGTTGCGGTTCGTGATGAAGAGGGCGCCGTTGGCGGGGATGGGCGTCGAGTAGACGCTGCTGCCCATGTTGATCTCGGCCAGCACCTTCTTCTCCCGGCCCGCCTGCATGATGACCACGTCGCCGTCCTCGTCGCCGAGGTAGACGCGCCCGTCGGCCGTCAGCATCGGCGAGCCCCACACCGCCGCGAACATGTCGTGCACCCAGAGCTGCTGACCGGTCTTCGCGTCGATGGCGTGGAAGAAGCCGCTGAAGTCGGGCTGGTAGACGATGCCGTCGGCGATGGCCGGCGTCGAGATCGAGCGCCGAATCTTGTCGTAGTGCCAGACCATGCCGGTCTTCGTGATGTCGCCGCGCTTGGTGGCGTCGATGCAGTACATGTGGCCGACGCCCTCGCCGTGCTCGGGGTCTTGCCCGTTCGCCAGATAGACCTTCTCCTCGTAGATGACGGGGGTCGAGATGATCTCGTTGCGCGTCTTCGGCCAGACGGAGTCCTTCGGGTTGGTGTCGAACTCCCAGAGCTTCTTGCCCGTCGCGGCCTCGTAGCCGCGCACCCAGCCGTCGCCCTGCCCCATGATGACCTGATCGACGCCGCCGATCTTGCCCACCGTGGGCGTAGACCACTGCCCGTGCAGAATCTTCTCGCCGGGCGAGGCGTCCTCCCAGACGACCTTGCCCGTCTTCTTGTTGACGGCGATGATGGCGGGCGCTTTGGGCGAGGGGACGTTGACGTGGCTCTCGTCCTGCCCGTTCGAGGTCGAGACGTAGACGAGTTCGCCCCACGCGACCGGCGAGGAGTTGGCGAGGTTGTGCGGGAAGGCCCCCAACTCCTCCATCATGTCGAGCCGCCAGACCACGTCGGCGTGCCCCGCCCCCTGCGCCTTCTCGTCGGTGACGGGGCCGTCGTTCTCCTTGTCGTCGAAGCCCCGGAGGTCAACGCACATCAGCTCGGCGCGGTTCGAGACGTAGTAGACGCGGTCGCCCTCGATGAGCGGCGAGGAGGCGATGCCCTGGAAGGGCCAGTCGTTGACGCGCCCGGCGGCCACCTTGTCGTGGACGGCCTGCCAGAGGAACGCGCCGGTCTTCTCGTCGAAGGCCATCAGCACGCCCTTGTCGCCGACGATCTTCGGGTCGCGCTTGGCCTCGTTGTTGGTGCCGACCAGCACCACGCCGCCCGCGACCGTGATGTTGCCGTAGGTCTGCGAGCCCAGCTCGGCCACCCACTTCACGTTCTTCTTCGTCTTCACGTCCCAACTGGTGGGCATCCCCTTCGCCTTCGACACCATGTTGCGGTCGGGCGTCCCGCCCCACATCGGCCACTCGCCGGTGCCGGGGTCGGAGAACGAGTAGACAGTAGTCAGTAGACAGTAGGCGGTAGTTAAGACCACCGCCAGGCTCACGCCGACGAACCGAACTCCCGTTTGACGCTTTCTCAATGCAGCTTTCATCATCAAGTTTGACCTTCCCTCCTACTGCCTACTGACCACCTGCCTGTTCGGGTACACCTTCAGATTGTCGAAGTAGATTTCCGCGAGCGCGCTGCCGAAGATGCCGGGGCTGCCCTGCCGGTTGCCGATGGGGTCGGTGCGCTCGACCGTCCAGGCTTCGGGCTCGGGCGAGGCGGCGGGCCAGACCTTGCCGCGCGCGCGCACCTGTCCGTTCGGCAGGTTCTCGACGCGCAGTTTGACGCGGTACCAGGTGTCCGTCTTCCACTCGAAGGGGACGGTGGCCGAGCGCGCCGTCTCGGGCTGCCACGGCGTCAGCTCCAGCTTCTGCGCGTTGCCGAAGAGCGTCAAGGAGTAGCGCTGCGCGAGGACGCCGGCGTCGCCCACCTGGCGGCGGCGCGTGGTGGCGAGGAGGTCGGCCTCGACCGTGTAGTCCGAGAGGTCGTCCGGCCCCATGTAGGCGCGCGCGCGGCTCAGCAGCGAGGAGCCTTCGGTGGTCTTCACCAGCACCCTCTTGCCTTCCACGTCGCGCGTGATGAACTTCATCCCCGTGTTCGTCCAGTGCTGCGGGAAGGTGTTCAGCTCCATCGCGTCGAAGTTCTCGGCCCACGGCAGCGGCGGGATGACGCGCACGCGCGCCGCGCCGGTGACGCCGCCCACGGTCGCCCTCACCTCGCCCGTCTGCACGACGGCGTCCGACGAGGCCGTGAACTGACCGGCGTCGGCCTTGCCGTTCAGCTTGTCGAGTGCCCACGTCGCCGTCTCCTTGATGCGGTCTTCGCGGATGAGCCGACCCGCTTCATCGAAGAAGCGCAGGCGGTAGCGTACGCTCTCGCCGGGTCTGATGGTCACCTCAGCCGGGATGACCTGAACGTGCGCGAGCGCAGTCGAGGGGCCGGCACCGACCCCGATGCCCGACCCCTCCTTCGGCCGGGCGGCCTTCTTGCCGATGCAGTAGAGGTTCGAGTCGGTGAGGAGGAAGACGCGGCCGTCCGAGACGGCGACCGAGGCGATGATGGCCTCGGGCTGCTGCTCGGTGCCGAGCTGATCTTCGTCCAGGACCTTCGCGCCGGTCGGGCCGGGCTCGATGATGAAGAACTTGCCGTTCTCCGTCCCGACGTAGAGCTTGCCGTCGGCCAGCACGGGCGAAGCCTTCTGGATGGTGCCGAGGTTCTGGAGCCAGAGCTGCTTGCCCGTCGTCACGTCGAACGCGCCGAGGTTCGCGCCGTTGTCCACCTGATACAGGCGGTCGCCGTCGAGCACCGGCGAAGAGAAGCCGCCCTGCCAGCCGTACACCTTCCACTTGAGCTGCGCCATCTTCAGCTCACCCTTGAGCGACGCGTCGAGCGCGGCGATCATCCCCATCTCGTTCGAGTCGAGGTTCTCCTCGCTGTGCGTGATGACGGCCTCCGTGCCCCGGACGACGACGCCGGTGTTGAGCCCGCGCTTCGAGACCTCGATCTTCCAGACCGGCTCGCCCGTCTGCGGCTTGACGGCGTGCACCCACCCGTCGCTCGCGCCCTGGATGAGCAGGCGCGTCCCCGCGACCTCGGCGATGATGGGCGCGGCGTAGGTCGTGTCGTAGGGCCGTGCGCCGGGCGCGCTCGTCCAGACGGTCTCGCCCGTCCGCTTGTCGAAGGCCATCCAGCGGTGCAGCCCGCGGTGGTGCGCGCCCCAACTGAACGTGACGCCGCTGACGATGACGAGGTCGCCGTCAACGATGGGCGAGACCGTGCGCCCGCCGTGCGTCGTCAGCAGCCCGAAGTCCTCGCCGAGCGAGCGCTCCCACAAGACCTTCCCGTCCCCGCCCGAGAGCCCGACGAGGTGGCCGCCGCCGCCGAAGGCGTAGACGTTTCCGGTCGCGGGGTCGCCGACGGGCGAGGCCCACCCCACGCGGTGCGCCGGGATGTCCGAGAGGTAGACGTTGAAGCGCCGCTCCCACAAGACCTTCCCCGTGTCCGCGTCGAGGCACAGCAGGCGCTCCTGCAAGCGCTCGCCCTGCCCGGCGCCGTTCCAGAGGTAGACGCGGTTCGCCATCACGACCGGGGTGGAGCGTCCGCCGTAGGGGGCCTTCCACGCCAGGCCGTCGCCCGACGGCGACCAGCGCGCCGGCAGCCCCTTCTCGGCCGAGCGGCCGTCGCGCGCGGGGCCGCGCCACTCGGCCCAGTCGGCGGCGCGCGCCGCCGAGCCGGTCAACAGGAGCAGGGTGAAGAGCGCGCAGACCTTGAGCCGCCGCAGTTGTGCGTTCGTCTTCAAATCGTTTCGCCTCGCAGTCACTAAAAGATGTCCGGGTTAGAAACCTTGTGCGGGCCTCGCACGTTTTATCATACGTCGTGAGATGAGTTCTCGCCGCCGCGCGGCCAAAAAATTTTACTTGCTTTTAGAGTCCCACGGGATGTAAATACGCCGACGCGCCGCCGTTTGTTTAAGCAGCCCGGCGGCACTTCCGAGCCATTCCGAAATCACGTACGCGAGCCCAATTTCTTGGACTGCCCGCGCCGCGCCGCGCCCGACAAGTTAACACCACCGCGGCGGCAACGAAAAACGGAGTAGACGAACATGACGCTCAAGCGCACAACCCTTGCGGCCCTGCTCGCGCTCGCGCTCGCCGTCGCGGCGGCCGCCCAGGACCCGAAGCAGGCGCTCAACGAACAGCTCTACGAGGCCGCGCGCAAGGGCGACCCCGCGGAGGTCAAGGCGGTGTTAGACCGCGGCGCGGACGTTAACGCCAAGTTCCGCTACGGCGCGACCGCGCTCTTCAAGGCCGCCGAGCGCGGCCACACCGAGGTCGTCAAGCTCCTCATCGAGCGCGGGGCGGACGTAAACGTCAAGGACACCTTCTACGGCGCGACGGCGATGTCGTGGGCCTTGCAGAAGGGGCACACCGGCGTCGTCCGCGCCATCCTCGCCAAGAGCGACGCGGAGGCCAACGACGTGCTGACGACCGGCGTCAGCTCGGGCAACGCGGAGTTGGTCACGGCCGCGCTCGACACCGGCAAGGTGTCGGCCGAGGCGCTGACGGGCGCGCTCGTCACGGCCGGCTCCGACGAGAAGAAGGCGGCCATCGTCGAGGCGCTCAAGAAGGCGGGCGCGAAGCCGCCGCCCGAGGTGGACGCGGGGCTCCTCCAGTCCTACGTCGGCAAGTACAAGGCCGAGCCCGCCCGCGAGATCAGCATCACGCTCAAGGACGGGAAGCTCTCCGTCGTGGGCAGCGGCGGCTCCGCCGTGCTGATGCCGCTCGACCAGAAGACCTTCCGCCCGCCCGACTTCGCCGGCATGTCCATCACCTTCAAAGTCGAAGACGGCAAGGTCACCGGCCTCGACTTCAAACAGGGCGCGAACACGACGGCCTTCAAGAAGGAAGCTAGTCAGTAGATAGGGGCTCAACATGAAAAGACTCACTCTCTCGCTCTTCTGCCTGTGCCTGGCCGCTCCGTCCGCGGCGGCGCAGAACTGGCCGCAGTTCCGCGGCGCGGGCGCGTCGGGCGTGGCCGAAGGCAGGCCCGCGCCGGTCAAGTGGGACGCGACGAAGTCGGCGGGCGTCGTCTGGAAGACGCCCGTCCCCGGCCTCTCGCACGCGAGCCCCGTCGTGTGGGGCGACCGCGTCTTCGTCGTCACGGCCGTCAGCACCGACCCCAAGCCCGAGGCGCGCTTCGGCCTCTACGGCGACGTGGAGCCGGTGAAGGACGACCCCAAGCACGCGTGGAAGGTCTACGCGCTCGACAAGAAGACGGGCAAGGTCGTCTGGGAGCGCACGGCCTACGAGGGCATCCCGAAGGTCAAGCGCCACCCGAAGTCCTCGCACGCGGCCTCCACCCCCGCGACCGACGGCCGCGTGCTCGTCGTCAACTTCGGCTCCGAGGGGCTCTACGCCTACGACCTCAAGGGCAAGCTCCTCTGGAAGCAGGACCTCGGAGTGCTCGACGCCGGCTGGTTCTACGACCCCGACTACCAGTGGGAGTACGGCAGCTCGCCCGTCATCTACAAGAACCTCGTCATCGTCCAGGCCGACATCCAGAAGGGCTCCTTCATCGCCGCCTACGACCTCAAGACCGGCAAGCAGGTCTGGAAGACTTCGCGCGGCGACGAGCTGCCCGGCTGGGCCACGCCCACGGTCTACGAGGGGAAGACGCGCGCCGAGATCGTCACCAGCGGCACGAAGGCCGCGCGCGGCTACGACCCGCTGACGGGCAAGGAGCTGTGGCGTCTCTCGCCCAACTCCGAGATCACGACGCCGACGCCCATCTTCGCGCACGACCTCATCTACGTCACCAGCGGCTACCGCGCGCCCACGCCCATCTACGCCATCCGCCCCGGGGCGACGGGCGACATCAGCCTGAAGGACGGCAAGGAGTCGAGCGAGTTCATCGCCTGGAGCAAGCCGCGCGGCGGCCCCTACATGCCGACGCCCATCGTCTACGGCGACCTGCTCTACATCCTCTCGAACCAGGGCGTGGTGACGGCCTACCAGGCGAAGACGGGCGAGCGCGTCTACCAGCAGCGCATCGCCGACCGCGGCGGGGCGTTCACCGCCTCGCCCGTCGCGGCCGACGGCAAGGTCTACCTGTCGAGCGAGGACGGCGAAATCTTCGTCTTCAAGGCGGGGCCGAAGCACGAGCTGCTCTCGGTCAACCCGATGGGCGAAGTCCTGATGGCGACGCCCGCCATCAGCGACGGCATGCTCATCGTCCGCGGCATCAACCACGTCTTCGCCGTCGCCGAGCCGGCAACCGAGCCCGTCAAGAAGGCCGAGAAGTGACTCGGCTTGAGTGATGCTACAGAACCGCGAGCGGTAGCGAGCGGGTGCGTGCTGCGACGCCGAGCCCGTCTGATGTCACCGCGACCCGCTCGCTACCGCTCGCGGTTCTGTTTTACCGAACCCTTTGAAGGAAATCTCATAGTGAAACCGTCAGCAAAAATCTTCTTCGTCCTCTTCGCTTCGCTTCTAACCGCGCTCGCGCTTTCGCTCCCGGTCGCTTCGGCGGGCGGCGAGGCTAACTGGCCGCAGTGGCGCGGCCCCGACGGCTCGGGGGTGTCGGCCGAGAGAGGGCTGCCGGAGGAGTGGGGCGAGGCGAAGAACATCCGCTGGAAGACGCCGCTGCCGGGGCGCGGCCATTCGAGCCCGGTCGTCTGGGGCAACCGCGTCTTCGTCACGACCGCCGTCGAGGGGCCGGTCGTCCCCGGCGCGAAGGCCGTCGAGCACAAGATCGAAGGTCAGGTCTGGAGGCACCCGGACAGCGTCGGCGCCGACCGCAAACACGCCTTCAAGGTCATCGCGCTCGACCGCGACACCGGCAAGGTTCTGTGGGAGCAGACCGCTTGGGAGGGCACGCCCTACGACGACCGCCACCGCAAGGCTTCCTACGCCTCGGCCACCCCCGCCACCGACGGCCGGATGGTCTACGCCTTCTTCGACACCGAAGGGCTCTACGCCTACGACTTCTCGGGCAAGCTCGTGTGGAAGGCCCACGTCGGCAAGCTCGCCAACTCCGGCGTGGGCGGGGGCATCTCGCCCGTCCTCTACAAGGACTTCGTCATCGTCCAGGCCGACGAGGAGGAGGCGAAGAACTCCTCCATCGTCGCCTTCGACAAGAAGACCGGCAAGGAGGTCTGGCGCACGCCGCGCAAGGTGCAGATCAGTTGGGCCACCCCGCTCCTGGTCAACACGGGCAGGCGCACGGAGCTGATTACGAGCGGGAACGAGTCGGTCATCTCGTACGACCCCGCGACGGGCAAGGAGCTCTGGCGCAGCAAGGGGCTGGAGAGCAACGCCATCCCCTCGCCCGTGGCGACGGCCGGGCACGACATGGTCATCGTCTCGGCCGGGTACCCGGCGAAGGTGGCTTACGCCATCAGGCTCGGCGCGTCGGGCGAGCTGAAGGACGCGGACATCGCGTGGCGCTACGCGAAGGGCACGGCCTACGTGCCCTCGCCGATCCTTTACGGCGACTACGTCTACCTGCTGACCGACAAGGGCATCATGACGTGCCTCGACGCGCGAACGGGCGAGGTCAAGTACGAGGGCGGGCGGCCGCCCGTCCCGGCCACCTTCACCGCCTCGCCCGTCGCCTTCGACGGCAAGATTCTGCTGACGAGCGAGGACGGCGACACCTTCGTCGTCAAGGCCGGGCCGAAGCACGAGGTGGTGCGCACCAACTCCGTGGGCGAGCCGGTCTACGCCTCGCCCGCGGTCGCCGACGGCAAGCTCTTCATCCGCGGCGAGCGCCACCTCTACGCCATCGGGCTGGCGAAGAAGTAGCGGCGAGATAAAAGGGAACACGCGGCGGCCTTGCGCCGTCAAACGGGAGGGCGCAAGATTGCACGCGCCCTCCCTTCAATTTTTTAATCAGGAGCAGATGCCATGTTCGAGGAGACGCAGACGCCGAAGAGGAGTCCCTGGTTATTGTTCGCGGCCCCTGTGCTCGTCGTCCTGCTCGGCGGCGCGGGCGCCTACCTTCTCTTCGGCGGGCGCGGCGACGTGGCGGGCTCCGAAGCTCATTACCACGCGCTCGAACGCCACCGCGCGCAGCAGCAGGGCCAGCCCGCGCCCCCGGCCGACCCCGGCACGGCGCCCGCCGC
>DATMVD010000053.1:0-44956 GCA_035563535.1 Pyrinomonadaceae bacterium
GCAGACCCCGCCGCGCAGCCCGCCGCCGCCCCGCCGGCTCAGGAGGCCGCGCAGGCGAACGCCGCGAATCAGCCGGCGGCGGCCGCGCCCGCGCCCGCGCGCAGGAACTACTGGACGAACTTCCGCGGCCCCGCGCGCGACGGCCGCTACGACGAGCAGCCCATCAAGACGAACTGGCAGGGCGGGCTACAGCAGCTCTGGAAGCAGCCCGCGGGCGGCGGCTACTCCTCCTTCTCCGTGGCCGACGGCGTCGCCTACACCATCGAGCAGCGGCGCGGGCAGGAGGTGGTCACCGCCTACAACGTCGAGACGGGGCGCGAGCTTTGGGCGCACGGTTGGGACACGCTCTTCCGCCCCGACGACACGGGCGACGGGCCGCGCTCGACGCCGACGTGGCACGACGGCCGGCTCTACGCCCTCGGGGCCGCGGGCGAGCTGCGCTGCCTCGACGCCCGCACGGGCCGCCTCGTCTGGTCGAAGAACATCCTGAAGGAGAACGGCGCGTCGAACATCTCCTGGGGCATGGCGGCGTCGCCGCTCGTGGTTGACGACAAGGTGATCGTGATTCCGGGCGGCTCGAACGGGAGGTCGGTCGTCGCCTACAACGCGCGGACGGGCGAGCGCGTGTGGGGCGCTCTGGGCGACGCGGCCTCCTACACCTCGCCGATGCTCGTCACGCTCGCGGGTCGCCGCCAAGTGCTCGCCGTCACGGCGCGCAACGTCGCCGGCATCGCGCCCGAGGACGGGGCGGTCTTGTGGGTCTTCCCCTGGTCGAACTCCTACAGCATCAACGTCTCGCAGCCCCTCGTCGCGGGGCCCAACCGCTTCTTCATCTCGGCCGGGTACGGGAAGGGCGCGGCGCTCGTCGAGTTGACGAACGCGGGTGGCAAGCTCTCGGCGGCTTCGGTCTGGGAGCGCCCGTCGATGAAGAATAAGTTCAACAGCTCGGTGCTGCACGAGGGGCACGTCTACGGCCTGGACGAGAACATGCTGACGTGTGTCGAGCTGGAGACGGGGCAGCAGAAGTGGAAGGCGCGCGGCTACGGCTACGGGCAGGTCGTGCTGGCGAGCGGCCACCTCATCGTCACGACCGAGGAGGGCGAGGTCGCGCTCGTGCGCGCGACCCCCGCCGGCCACACCGAACTCGCGCGCTTCCCCGCCCTCCAAGGGCGCACCTGGAACGTCCCGGCCATCTCGGGCGGCCGCCTCCTCGTCCGCAACGCGACCGAGATGGCCTGCTATAAACTCACCGACTGAACAGCATTTAGAGCGTTTTGCGAATCAGTTGACCAATCGTTTAGAGGCGGGCTGCGGCCCGCCGCCGCTGGCTCCATCGCGGCACGCGGCGGCGGGCCGCAGCCCGCCTCTAAACGGTAGAAAGGTAAACTCAAACGCAACCCGCTCTAACCGGCCGCGCATGGCATTCCCACGCTCGGGAATGCCATGCGCGCGCGCGGGAATGGTGTGCGCGCGCGTGGGAATGCCATTCCCGCGTGGCGGAACTCCATGCGCACGCGTGGGAATGGCATTACGTCACGCGGGAATGGCATTGCGTCGCGTTGAAATGCCGTTACGTCGCGCGGGAATGGCATTCCCGCGCGACGTAACGGCATTCCGTCACGGCCGAATGTGATTACTGGCGGAGCGAGAGCGAGGCGAGCGTCGTCTCGTCTTTAACCAGGAGCGTGTCGCCGAGGACTACGGGGTGCGCCCAGGTCTGCGAGGTGGCGACGGTGTACTGCGCCGCGGGCGCGAACTCCTTCGCGGACGCGGGCAGGACGTAGAGCACCGCGTCGTTCGTGAGCGCGAGCAGCGTCCCGCCGAGGTTCACGACCGAGGCGTTCTCGCCCATCCGCCCCGGCCCCTGCCAGAGGGTCTTGCCCGTCTCCGCGTCGATGGCGAAGAACTGCCCCTTCTTGCGCGCCGAGAGCCCGTACAGGGTCGAGCCCGCGAGCACGGGCGTGTTCATGTACAGCTCGTTCTCCCCGTTGCGCCAGACCTCGACGGCCTTCCACTTCCCGCCCTCGCGCGCCGGGCGCAGGGCGACGATCCCCTGCCCTTCGATAGAAACGATGACGGCGTCTTTGTAGACGACCGGCGTGTTGCAGTTCGTGTCGTAGTGCGTCTTGGCCGGGAGTTTCCAGAGCAGCGCGCCCGTCGCGGCCGAGACCGCGACCAGCTCCTTCTGCGTGAAGGTGACGACCTGCCGCTCGCCCCCGGCCGTTAAGATCACGGGCGAGGAGTAGGCCGGGCCGTCCGCGTCGTAAGACCACTTGACCGCGCCGGTCGCCGCGTCGAAGGCCGTCAAAGCGCCCTTGTCGTGCCCGCCGACGTGCGCGATGAGGAGGTCGCCGACGACGGCGGGCGACATCGCTGTCCCGTAGAGCGGCGAGGTCACGGGGAACTGTTTGGAGAAGTCTTTCCGCCAGAGGAGGCGGCCCGTCTTCGCGTCGTGCGCCGAGAGGAGGCCCGCGATGCCGAGCGTGTAGACCCGGCCCCCGGCGACGACGGGCGTGGACTTCGGCCCCTTGCCGTGGGCCCGCGCGGCGGGGTTCAACTCGTACGGAGCAGGGATAGCGCCCGCGCGCCAAAGCTCCTTGCCCGTGGCGGCGTCAAGGGCGAGGAGCACCTCCTCCTCGCCCTGCCGCGCGAACTGGTAGACGACGCCGCCCGCCACGACGGGCGAGGCGTGGCCGATGCCGACCGACACCTTCCAGCCCGGCTTCAGCTCCTTCGGCCAGACGGCAGGCGCGGAGACGCCCGTCGCCAGCCCGTCACGGTTCGGCCCGCGCCACTGCGGCCACTCGGCCACGGCGGCCGCGGGCGTATTCGCTTTCACGTTCGCGTCAACGGCCGTCGCGCTCGCGCCGTCCGCGGCGGCGGGCGTCGGCGTCGCCGCGGGAGCCGCAGGCTGTGCGGTCGGCGTGGGCGTGGCGGCGGCGTCTCCGACGAGCGCGGCGGGCTGGTCGGTCGCGCCCGCGGCGCAGGCCGCGAGGGCGAAGGCGAGGAGCGGGGCCGTCAACAAGGTCAGCCGGCGGACGTGTTTTGTCGTTCTCATCCCGAAGTCACCCGTGTGCGGTCTCTAAAAGAGGAGCTTCGCGCCGAACTGTATGTGGCGCGGGTCGCGCGCCGAAGTGACCTGCCCGAAGGTGGGCGAGCCCAGGAAGTTGTCGGGCAGGTTCAGGTTCGGGTGGTTGAAGAGGTTGAAGACCTCCGCGCGCAGTTGCAGGCTCAGGCGCTCGCCGAGCGAAGTGTTCTTGACGAGCGACGCGTTGACGTTCTGGTAGCCGGGCCCCGTCAGGATGTTGCGCCCTGCGTTGCCGAACGTGCCCGGCGCGGGGAACGCGAAGGCCGAGGTGTTGAACCAACGCTCGGGCGTGCGCGGCCCGGAGTTCGGGTCGCCGACGAGGTTCGGCCGGTCGTTCGCGCCGAAGCCGAGCGACGAGCGCCCCGTGCCGCTGTTGTCGAACTCCTGGATGAGGGCCACCGTGAACGGCCGACCCGTCTGCGCGGTGACGATGCCGAAGGTCTGCCAGCCCGTCAGCAGCGTCGTCAGGAAGCCGTCGTCGTTGACGAACGCGCCCCCGCGGCCGAACGGCAGGTCGTAGGAGTAGCTGACCGAGAGGCGCTGGCGCACGTCGAAGTTCGAGAGCCCGCGCTCGGCGCGCAGGTCGTAGGAGTTCTGCGGGAAGTTCGGGTCGCCGGCCGAGGAGAAGAAGTTCGAGGCGTCGTCAATCGACTTCGACCACGTGTAGGAGCCGAGCAGCGCGAGCCCCTTCGAGAGCCGCTGCTGGAAGCGCGCCTGAAGGCTGTGGTAGGTCGAAGAGGCGCGCGACTCTATCAGGTTGATGTCGTCGAAGAACGGGTTAGGGCGCGGGACGAACGGCAGCCCTTGAGGCAACACGCTCGGCTGCGGCTGGTTGATGTCGCGCGCCGAGAGGAGCTTCGTCCCCTTCGACCCGACGTAGGCGACTTCGAGCACGCCGCTGCGCCAGAGCTGCCGCTGCACGTTCGCGTTCCAGTGCTGCATGTAGGGCGTGCGCAAATCCCTCTGGATGGCGAGCGCCGAGTCGGGCAGCGCGAGGGGATAGTTCGAGGGGAACGGGTTGTCGAGCGTGAGCAGCAGCCCGAACTGCTGGAGCGGGAAGAAGAGGTTGAAGTCGAAGTAGGGGCGGTTGAAGTAGAGCGCCTCGCCGGGCGCGAGCGGCGACTGGTCGTAGTAGACGCCGTAGCCCGCGCGCAGGACGGTCTCGCCCGACTCGCCCAACGTCCACGCCAGCCCGACGCGCGGCGCGAAGTTGTTCCGGTCTGGGCGGAAGCCCGAGCGCGGGACGCCGTTCGTCCCTACGCCTAAGAGCGTGCCCGTCGCAACGTCGTAAACGTTCGCGCGGTCTTCCGCATCGACCGGCGGCGAGTTGTACTCGTAGCGCAGGCCGGCCGAGAGTGTCAGGCGCGGCGTCAGGCGAATCTGGTCGTTGAGGAAGAGGTGGTAGCTCTCCGTGCGCAGGTGCTGCGCGTTATCCACGCGCGCGCCGCCCGTCACCGTGGGGAAGCCGAGCAGGAGGTCTGCGAGCGAGTTGCCGGTGAAGGCGAACGGCGTGAACTGCAACAGGCCGCGCGCCTGCACGTCGCGGAAGGCGTTCTGCTGGACGGCGCGGAGGTCTGCGCCGAACTTCAGGAGGTGCCGGCCGCGCGTGTAGGTCGCCGTGTCGAGGAACTGGTAGGTGTTGGTGACGCTCTGCTGCGGGTTGTTGAACTCCTCGCCCAGCGGCGAGAAGCCAGTGACCGTGATGAAGCTCAGCCCCTGGTCGCGCGGGTTCGGCGAGAGGTCGGGCAGGCCGACGCGCCGGTTGACCGACTCCGCGCGGTTCTCCTGGAGCACGCTCGCCGCGACGCGGTTGAAGGCGACGCGCGCGTCGTTGACGAAGACGGGGCCGAAAATTTTAGTCCACCCCGCCATCGCGTTCTGGCCGCGCCGCGCCACGTCGTTGCCGTAGCCGGGGACGGCCGCAAACGTCGGCCCCGCGAACGGCTCGTAGAGCGAGCGGTCGCCGAAGCTGTAGCGGAAGGCGAGCGTCGAGCTGTCGCTCAAGACGTGATCGACGCGCGCGTCGAAGTGGTCGTTGCGGTCGCGCTGCGTGGGCGACGAGACGAAGTTGGCGAAGGGCGTCGGGCGGTTCGGCGCGGGGTAGAGCGCGGCGATGTTGCGCCCGATGGCGCTCTGTCTTTCGAGCGGCACGACGTTGCCGGGGAAGCAGCCGGACTGGTTCTGCGCGTTGCAGGGGAGCGGCTGGAAAGTCGAGGGGTCTACGCGGAACGGGTCGCGGACGAAGACGGGTTGGCCGAAGAAGTCGAACGAGTGCGAGAAGTCGCCCGCGCGTTCGGCGAGCGTCGGGACGTTCGCCACGCGCGTGATCCCTTCGCGCGAGCGCGTGCCCTCGTAGTCGGCGAAGAAGAAGGTCTTGTTCCTTCTGAGCGGCCCGCCGACCGAGAAGCCGAACTGGTTGCGGATGTACTTCGGGGCCGCCTCGCCCGCGGGCGCGAAGAAGTTGCGCGCGTCCGTCGCGGCGTTGCGGTGGAACTCGTAGAGCGAGCCGTGGAACTGGTTCGTCCCCGACTTCAGAACCACGTTGACCTGCGCGCCCGCGCTGCGGCCGAAACTCGCGTCGTAGGTCGAGGTCAGCGTCTCGAACTCGCGGACGGCGTCCACGGGCGGGCGCACGCCGAAGGTGTTGAGCTTGGGGTCAACGTTGTAGACGCCGTCGAGCAGGAAGTTGTTGGCGTCCTCGCGCGCGCCGTTGACGGAGAAGGCGAAGTCGCCGCGCACCGACCCGGCGGAGCCTTGCGCGGGCGGCGCGGCGCCGGGGACGAGCAGGGAAAGCTCGTAGAAGTTGCGCCCGTCGAGCGGGAGCCCCTCGACCTGCCGGTTCTCGATGACCGCGCCGAGCGAGGCGGACTCCTTCTTCAGCAGCGCCGCGTCGGTCACGTCCACGGTCTCGTTATTGACCAGCGAGCCCGGGCTGAGGGTCACGTCCACCCGCTGCTCCTGGTTGACCAGCACCTCCAGCCTGCGCTCGTCGTTTGCGAACCCCTGCGCGTTGAACAGCAGACGGTAGACGCCGGGGAGCAAAGAAGCGAACGCGTATTCGCCGCCTTCCCCGCTCCTCACCTCGCGCGTCTCGCCCGTCCCCTCCCTGGTGAGCGTCACGGTCGTGCCGGGGATGACGGCGCGGTTCGGGTCGTAGACGGTGCCGCGCACCGAGGCGCGGTGCGTCTGCGCGTGGGCCGTCGGCGCGGGGGCGAAGACGGCCGACAGCGAGATGGATAAAAGTACGAGCGCCTGGAGCTTTGATTTCAAGACTGATCTCTCCTCGGGACGTTTGGCGCGGCGCGCGCCGTTTTTTTTTTCGTCAGGCTTCTGCGGCAAAAGATGGCGTAAAAAGTGCGTATCTCCGCGATTTCCGCGGCGGCGGCGGAGTCTTACTCCTCAAAGTCTGAAACCGCCTGCTAGAATGCGGAGTATAAAGGGTTGCCCCAGATAGTTGCCATCGAACGCGGAGTTATACGTCCACATGCGGAAAAACGTTTCTCTTCTTCAACCCCTCTGCGCGAGGCTCGCCTGCCTCGCGCTCGCCCTCCTCTTCCCGGCCGCCGCGGCGCACGCGCAGACGACGAGCACGCTGGCCGGCGACGTGAAGGACTCCAACGGCGCGCTCATCCCGGGCGCGACCGTGACGGCCCGCCAGATCGAGACGGGCCGCACGAGCACGGCCGCCTCCGACGCCGAAGGCCGCTACGTCTTCGCCGGCCTACCCGTCGGCCCTTACGAGGTGCGGGCCGAGAAGGCGGACTTCCGCCCCTCCGTCTCCGAGCGCGTCACGCTGACGGTCAACGAGACGGCGACGCTCGACATCGTGATGCAGCCGGCGGGCGTCGGGGCCGAGGTCACCGTCACCGACCAGGCCGAACTCGTCAACACGCAGACGCCCGAGCTGAGCTTCCTGGTCGGCGAGCGCGCCATGAGGGAGCTGCCGCTGAACGGCCGCAACTACACAGACCTCGCCTTCCTCCAGCCCGGCGTCGTCGCCTACCCGCACCGCGACACCGGCTCGGTCGTCGCGCACGGCGTCGGCGCGAGCATCAACGGGCAGGACCCGCGCTCGAACGTCTACCTGCTCGACGGCACCGTGCAGAACGATTTTACCAACGGCCCCGCGGGCAGCGCCGCCGGCACCAGCCTGGGGCTCGAATCCATCCGCGAGTTCCGCGTCGAAACCAACGCCTACAGCGCCGAGTACGGCCGCAACTTCGGGGGGCAGATCAACGCCGTCTCGAAGTCGGGCTCGAACGCCTTCCACGGCTCGCTCTACGAGTTCCACCGCAACGACAACCTCGACGCGCGCAACTTCTTCGACCCGGCGCGCAAGCCCGAGTTCCGGCGCAACCAGTTCGGCGGCTCGCTCGGCGGCCCCGTCAAGCGGGACAGACTCTTCTTCTTCGCGGGCGTCGAGTCGCTGCGCGAGAACCTCGGCCGCACCGTCCGCAGCGTCGTCCCCAGCGCCGCCGTGCGCCTGGGCCAGGTCCACCCGGCCGTGCGCCCCTTCCTCGACGAGTTCCCGCTCCCGAACGGGCCGGACCTCGGCGGCGGGCTGGCCGCCTACAGCTTCGGCTTCGACCAGCAGGTGCGCCAGCACTTCCTCCAGGGGCGCGTGGACTACAACCGCTCGGAGCGCGACCAGTTCTTCGCGCGCTACACGTTCGACGACGCCGAGCAGAGGCTCCCGACCGACTTCCCGCAGTTCCCGCGCACCTTCTTCTCGCGCAACCAGTTCTTCACCGGCGAGTACCGGCAGACGCTCTCGGCCTCGACCCTGAACACCTTCCGGCTCAACTTCAGCCGCACGCGCGTCGGGCAGAACGTCGAGGCCAACACGACGCAGGAGTTGCCCGAGTTCGTCCCCGGCCGCGGCATCACGGGCGACATCGACATCGCCGGCATCCCGCGCTTCGGCCCGCAGTCTTCGGGCAACCTGCGCCTCGTGCAGAACGTCTTCGGCGGCGAGTACAGCCTCGTCCACAGCCGCGGCCGTCACCTGATTAAGGCGGGCGCGCTCGCCGAGCGCTACCAGGACAACATGGTCAACCCGACCTTCAGCAACGGCATCTACACCTTCGCCTCCGTCTCCGACTTCCTACAGAACCGCGCGCAGCGCTTCATCGGCCTCACGCCCGAGGCGCAGTTCGACCGCTACTGGCGCTTCACGCTCCTCGGCCTCTACGTGCAGGACACGTGGCGCGCGCACCAGCGCCTCTCCCTGAGCGCGGGGCTGCGTTACGAGGCTGCGACGATGCCGCAAGACCGCCGCGACGTGTCGCTCCCCAACCTGACCGACCGCACGCCGACGCCGGGCCCGCTCTACGAGAACCCGACCTTGAAGAACTTCGCGCCGCGCGTCGGCTTCGCGTGGGACGTTTTCGGCGACGGCAGCACGTCCGTGCGCGGCGGCTACGGCATCTACTTCAACACGAACAACCAGCAGAACCTGATCGTGACGGTGACGAACCCGCCGGCCACGCCGCGGCCCGTCGTCAACAACCCGACGTTTCCCGTCCCGAACTTCGCCGGCTCGCTCTCGATCCGGCCCGTGCAGTTCGACCTCGACAACCCTTACCTCCAGGTCTGGAACCTGAACCTGCAAAGGGAACTCTGGTTCGACACGGTCGTCACCATCGGCTACGCGGGCACGCGCGGCGTGCACCTGCTGCGCAGCAACGACGTGAACATCCCCGCGCCCGTCATCCGCGCCGACGGCACGCCCTTCTGGCCTGCGGGCCAGCCGCGCCCGAACACGGCGTTTACAACCATCGAGCTGAAGTCTTCGGACGGCAACTCCTGGTACAACGCGATGGTCTTCGAGGCGCGCAAGCGGTTCTCGCGGGGCCTTTACGCGCAGCTCTCCTACACCTTCTCGCGCAACATCGACACGACGCAGGCTTCGACCTTCTTCTCCGACGCGACGAACGGGACGACGACCGCCTTCCCGGAGTTCCCCGGGCTCAACTACAACAAGGGGCTCTCGGACTACCACGCCAAGCACAACCTCGTCGTCAACTTCACGTACCAGCTCCCGTTCGGCGAGGGGCGCGAGGGGCTGGCGGGCCTGTTGACGAGCGGGTGGCAGTTGTCCGGCATCGGGCAGGCGCGGAGCGGGAACCCCCTGACGGTCTTCGTCGCGCGCAACCGCTCGCGCTCGCAGTGGTCGCCGTCGCTCGCGCCCGGCATCGGGTTCGACCGGCCGGACTTCGCGCCCGGCTTCGACGCCGAGTCGGCCATCCTGGGCGACCCCGACCAGTACTTCAACCCGGCGGCCTTCCGCCTGCCGGCCGCGGGCACGCTCGGCAACGTCGGGCGCGGCTCGCTCATCGGCCCGAACCTGCGCGTCTTCGACCTGTCGCTCGTCAAGAACACGCGCTGGGGCTGGCTCGGCGACGAGGGCGCGGTGCAGCTCAGGCTGGAGGCTTTCAACCTCTTAAACCGGGCCAACTTCGCGCCGCCGTCCCTGATCGTCTTCACCGGCGCGGCCGACAACGAGCAGCCGCTCTCGACCTTCGGCCGCATCCGCTCGACCACCACCTCCTCGCGGCAGGTGCAGTTGGGCGTGCGTCTGACGTTCTGAAAAGTCGTGAACCGTAAACCGTAAACCGTGACAAGAGAAAAACCGTGAACCGTAAACCGTGAACCGTGACAAGTGGAAGACTGCTTCTTCTTGTCACGGTTCACGGTTTACGGTTCACGCGAACGGAGTGAGCACAATGCTCTGGATCATCTTCGCCCTCGGCGCGGCGCTCGCGTGGGGGCTGTACGGGCCGATTCTGCATAAGGGGCAGGTGCAGTTGGGGAACCCCCTGCGGGCGCTTTTGTGCGTGGGGGCGGCCTACTTCCTTATCGGGGTGCTGGTGCCGGTGCTGGGTCTGTCGTCGCAGGGCGGCGTGACGGCGGGGTTCACGACGAAGGGCGCGCTGGCGGCGACCGCCGGCGGCGCGCTCGGAGCGATAGGGGCCGTCTGCATCATCTACGCCTTCCGCTCGGGGGGCCTTCCGACCTACGTCATGCCGCTCGTCTTCGCGGGCGCGCCGCTCGTCAACGTCCTCTTCTCGATGCTGCTCCACCCGCCGAAGCAGGCCCCCAACCCGCTCCTCTACCTCGGCTTCCTCCTCGCCGCCGCCGGCGCAGGGATGGTCTTGTACTTCAAGCCCCAGTCGTGAAAGGCGCGTAAACCGTAAACCGTGACAAGAGGAAGACAGTTCTCCTCCTGTCACGGTTTACGGTTTACGGTTCACGGCTTTTTCCGCTGCCCGATGGCGTAGAGGTGGCCGGAGGTGCGTAGGAAGAGCTGGCCTTCGGAGACGGCGGGCGAGCTGAGGGTGTATTCGGCGAGGTCGTTCTCGGCGAGCACCTCGAACTGCGGCCCCGCCTTGATGACCGAGGTCACGCCGTCCTCGTTCGTCACGTAAATCTTCCCGTCGGCGAGCACGGGCGACGCGCTGTAGCTGCCGGGCTTCACGCGCTGCCGGCCGTAGACCTCCTTGCCCGTCTTCGCGTCGAAGCAAAAGACGATGCCGCGGTCGTTGACGACGTAGAAGAGCTTGCCGTCGGTCACCGGCGTCGGCACGTACGTCCCGAAGTCGGTTGACCAGACGAGGTGAGACTTCGACACGTCGCCGCGCCCGCCCGCGCGCAGGACGAGCAGCGGCCTGACCTTCCCCGGCACGTAGATCAGCCCGTCGGAGACGATGGGCGAAGACACGATGTTGTTGTTCGCGGTGCGCTCGGGGTTCAGCCCCCCGGCGCGCCAAAGCTCCTTGCCCGTCGCGGGGTCGTGCCCCGTCACGTAGTCGCCGCCGCTCACGACGATCTCTACGCCCTTGCCCACGCGCAGGAGCGCGGGCGTCGTGTAGGCGTCGGGCGACTCGCTCACGGCGTCGGTCGGCCGCTCGACGCGCCACAGAGTCTTCCCCGTCTTCTTGTCAACCCGCATCACGTACGAAGGGTCGTCCGTGGTCATCCCGTGCAAGACCTGCACGTAGAGCGAGTCCTCGTAGAGGAGCGGCGAGGAGGCGTAGCCCCACTTGAGCCCGAACGCGCCGTAGTCCTTCTGGATGTCGCGCGCCCACAGCTCGCGCCCCTCGAAGTCGAAGCCCTTGAGCACGCCCGTGCCCGTCATCACCCAGACGCTCTTGCCGTCCGTCACGGGCGAGGGCGAAGCCATGTTGTGCTTACGCATCATCATGTTGCCGCCCCCGAGCTTGCGCTTCCACAGCACCGCGCCCTTCGACCTGTCCACGCACCAGAGGCTCAGGTCCTCCTTCTCGGCGACGTTGAGGAAGACGCGCTCGCCCCAGACGATGGGGGTCGAGCCGCTGCGGTCGGGCATCGCGAGCTTCCACGCGACGTTCTCGGACGCCGTCCACTTCACGGGCAGGTTCCGCTCCGCGCTCACGCCGTTCAGGTCTGGGCCGCGCCATTGCGGCCAGTTGGCGTTGACGGCCGCGGCGAATAACACGACGAGACACGATGTCAGAAACAGTCTACGCATCTTGAACTCCTTCTCGGGCGGGTTGGGGACAGATTCTATTTCTCTTTCCGGTCGCGTGTAAATCAGAATCAATTAGCCACAGAGACACAGAGGCACAGAGATTCAAATTCAGAATCTCAAATCCGAAATTTCAAATTCTTAAACTCTCTGTGCCTCTGTGGCTAATCTTCACTCCTCGCGGAGTGCGGCGAGCAGGGGCGCGCGTAGCGCGGCCGCCGTCGCGACGAGCGACGCCGCGAGCCCCGAGACGATGACCGCCGCGAGCAGCATCCCCAGCGACGCGAGGGGCAGACGCCCGCCGCGCGCCGCGACCACCGGCGCAATCGCCAGCAGCGCGCAGAGCGTCCCCGTCAGGAGCCCGCACGCGAGCAGCAGCGCGTTCTCGGCGGTGATCATCAGGCCGAAGTGACGGCGGCCGTAGCCCACCGCGCGCAGCAGCGCCAGCTCCCTGCGCCTCTCCAGCACGTTGCGCAGCAGCACCGCCGCCAGCCCCAGCGTCCCCAGCGCGAGCCCGAGCCCGCCGAGCATCTGGAACGTCGAGAGGTATGTGTTCTCGACGCGGTGAAAACCCGCCAGCCGCTCCGAGGTCGAAGTCGCGTCGAAGCCGAAGTCGGACAGGCGCTCTTCCAGCGCGGCCGACACGCGCCGCGCCTCCGCGCCGTCGGGCAGGTCGAGCAGGAAGAACCTGTACCCTTCCTGTTCGGGGAAGTGGCGCAGAAAGTTCCGCTCGGAGACGAGCAGCTCGCCCTGAAAGATGCTGTCCGCGAGCGTCGCCACCAGCCGCAGCCGCAGGGGCTCAAGCCCCCCGCCGCGCTCAAGCACGAAATCTTCCCCGAGTCCTACGTGCAGGACGTAAGCGGCCGAGTTCGCGTCCGCGATGAAGGGCACCGCGCCGTCGGCGAACTCTCTGTCGAGCAGCAGCCACGGGTTCGTCACGCCCTCTGCTTCGGCGTCGTGCGTGCCGCCGAAACTGAAACGGCCTTCACGCGCGAAGGCTTCGGTCGGCGCGAGGATGCGCGGCCGGCTCGGCCGGTAGAGGTTCAGACAGCTCGCGTCGTCGCCGGGGCGCAGGCGGAACCGCGCGAGCGTGACATCCTTGAGCGCGTTCACGTCTCCCGTGCTGACGAGGTTCAGCGCGTCGCGCCCCTCGGGCGTGTTCGGGTCGTGGGCGACGGGCAGGAGGGACTCCGCGAGCAGCTCGTAGCCGCCGCCGCCCGACTTGCGTTCGCGCGCCGCCTCCGGCGAGTCGTCGCGCCGGAAGGCGTCCACCGCGACGATGATGAAGGCGGCGGCCGCGATGAGCGTGATGCACAGCACGCTGCGCCCCGGCCTGTAGGTCGCGCTCCTCACGCCGAGGCGCGCGACCGGCCACCGGCCGCCGCCGCCCAACGTCGTCCCGCGCCCGCGCCCCCGAAGCCACGCCGACTGAAACCCGAGCAGCGCGACCATCAACAGCGCCCCGCCCCCGAAGAACCCGACCGCCTGCCCCAACACGCCGACCGAAGCGGACACGATGAGGGAGACGCCCCCAAGCAATGCGGCCGCGGGGCCGAGAAGACGCCCCGACCGGAGCGCCTTCGGGAGACGCGACTTCGGGCCGTCGAAAGGCCGCAGGAGTCGTCTCTTCCAACGTCCGAGCCTGCCCCCTCTATCCCCTTCGGCCGCCTCCGCCTCCCAATCGCGCCCGCCCGCGAGCAGACTGCGCGCGGAGGCGCGTCGCAGTCCGCGTAACGTCAGGACGATACACACGAGCGCGGCGACTATGCCCCCGACTGCCCCGAACACGAACGGCCACGGCCCCGCGTGCAGTTCGAGCGAGGTCGTGCCCACGGCCCCGACCCACCACGTCCGCAGGCCCTTCATCAAGAGCCACGCGTACGCGTACGCGCACGGCACCCCGACGAGGCTCCCGGCCAACGAGAGCACGAACGCCTCCGTCAGGAAGATTGAGCGCACGCGATTGCGCGCGAAGCCGATTGCGTTGAGAAGCCCCACCTCGCGCAACCGCTGCTCGACGCCGAGGCGGAAGAAGAGCGCCGTCAGCAGCAGCGCCGAGACGACGATGAAGAAGCTGAAGTAGAGGAAGTATTCGCCGAAGTCGGTCGCGCCGCGCGAAGCCTCAAGCCCCTCGGCCCTCACGGCGAAGACGTTCAGCCCCGCCGCCGAGGGCTCCAACGCCTCGCGCAGCGCGGCCGAAAACTTCTCCGACGACGAGGCGTCAGTTGCCCCCTCGCGCGCGCGCAGCCGCAGCGAGGTCAGGTTCCCGAAGCGCGACCGCCAAAGCTCCCGCGCGCGCGCGAGTGTGATGAAAGCCTTCGGCGTCGTGCGGTGCTCGTCCCAGTAGTCCTCGTCCTGCGGGCGTATGCGCGAGAGGTCGATGGGGAACGGCGGGTCCCAGTCGGCGAGGCTGTTCGAGCCTGTGATGCCGGGATACTCCGGCACGAGGTCGCGGTCGGCCGCCTCACCTTTAATCGGTGTAACGCCCGCGAGGCGGAACTCCGCCGAGCGCGTCGAGAGCCGCCCCGACTCCTCCCACACGTAATACTCGAGCGTCACCAGGTCGCGCGGCCTCGCCCCCAACTCGCGCGCCGCCCACTCGTTCAGCACGAGGTCTGGGAGGCCGTCCGTGACCTTTAAAGGGGAGAGAGTCCCGTCAGCAACGCTCCCACCTGCCGCCGCCGCGCCGAGCAGTCGGCCGAAGGCTTCGTCGCCGAACGCGGTGACTATCGAGTAGGGCACCTCGCGGCCGTTCGCGCGGACGGAGTTGGCGAGGTAGGAGAAGACCGGCTCGGCGCTCATCCCCGTCCTGCCCGCCGCCGCGCGCGCCGCCTCCTCCAGCCCCTCACTTATCAGCCCGCTCTCGCTCTCGAACGCGAGGCCCCGCGCCCCGTCGAGCGCGCGCAGCTTCACGCCCAGGTCTTCGAGCGTCGCCGTCGCGCGCAGGCCGTTGTTAAGCCTCTCGGCCTGCGCGCGCCCGGCCTCCGCCCCCTCGCCGTGCGCGCTCAAGAGGATCGTGTTGACGCGCGCCGCGCGGTCGAGGCTGCGTTGTAGAGAGGTCAAAGGGACGAAGACGGCGCGCACCGCCGCCTGGCTCGGGCGCAGGGAGAACTCGCCCAGCTCCGACCCGGGCAGCGTCTCGCGCACGGTCAGCCGCGCGCTGCTGCCCACGTCGTCCTTGCGCCCGTGCAGAGACTCGACGGGGATGTCCGAAGGCTGCTCGACCCTCAAGACTACGGCGTCGCCCGCCGCCGCGCCCAGCTCCGCGGCGAGGGCCGGGCTCAGCAAAACCTCGTCGCTCTGCGGCGCGCGCCGCGCGGCTTCGCGGCGTCCGTGGAACTCCCAGAAGCGCGCGTCCACGCCGTAGACCTGCGCCGCCACGGCGCGACGGCCGCTCGCCTCGTGCGTCACGACGCCTTCGGCGACGACGAGGGGGCAGGCCGCGTCGAACCCTGCTTCTTTGAACCCCGCGCCCGCGCGCAGGTCTTCGCCCAAACGCTCGCGGAAGAAGTTCGGCGCGCTCAGGACGTGCGTCGCGCGCCCGAGCCGCTGCAGGAACAGCCCCCGCAGGCTCGCCCTCACCGACTCGCCGACCAGCAGCGCCCCGGCCAGCACCGCGACCGCCACGCCCACGCCCAGCACCACGGCCGCGTTCGTGCGCCGGTAGTATGTGAGATTACGCAGGACGAGTCTCAGCATTTAAGAACCGTGAACCGTAACCCGTAAACCGTGACAAGAAAAAACCGTGAACCGTAAATCGTGAACCGTGACAAGTAAGAACAGTCTTTCTCTTGTCTCGGTTTACGGGTTACGGTTCACGCTGTAGCGTCTGCTCCGTCAGCCTGTACCGCGCGGGGAAGCGCGCGGCCAGTTCGGGGCTGTGCGTGACGACGACGAGGACGGTCTGCTGCTCGCGGTGGAGTTCGAGGAGGAGCGAGGCGACGCGCTCGGCCGCCCTCTGGTCGAGGTTCCCCGTCGGCTCGTCGCAGAGCAGGAGCGTCGGCCGCATCATCAACGCGCGCGCCAGGGCCGCGCGCTGCTTCTCGCCGCCCGACAGCTCCGCCGGGCGGTGGCGGAGGCGCTCGGCCAGTCCCACCTGTTCGAGCAGGGCGCGCGCCCGCTCGCCGTAGTTATCACCTCCGCGCGCGACGAGCGTCGGCGTCAGGACGTTCTCTAGGACGGAGCACTGCGGGAGCAGGCAGTGGTCTTGAAAGAGGAAGCCGACCTCCCGGTTGCGGAACGTGGCGAGTTCCCTCTCGCCGAGCGCGAAGGGGTTCCGGCCGTCGAGCGTGACCGCGCCCGAGGTCGGCGGCTCCAGCGCGCCGAGGATGTAGAGCAGCGTGCTCTTCCCGCTCCCCGAAGGCCCCATGACGGCGACCGCGTCGCCCCGGTTCAGACTGAGCGACACGCCCGACAGGATGGGCAGAGCCCCCCGCGGCGTCATGTACTCCTTCGATAGGTTCTCGACGACAAGCACTCTGTTCGGCCTTCAACTTTGGTTTTCACTTGAACATAAAGAGAGAATTGCTCGACCGCAGAGACGCGGAGACACGGCTTAAGACACGGCTTCTGCTTTTAGCCGTGCCTCCGCGTCTCTGCGGTCAACCCTTCCCGGCAACAACTCCTCGTAGACTTCGAGCGCGCGGTCGGCCATCTGCTCGACCGAGTAGTGGCGGCGCACGTTCGCGTAAGCCGCGGCGCTCAGCTCTGCGGCGAGCGCCGTATCATCTTTGACGCGGCGCAGACCGGCGGCCAAAGCCTCGGCGTCGTCCGGCGCGACGAGCAGGCCGCCCCCGGTCTTCTCGACGACCTCCGTGAACGCGCCCCGGCGCGGCTGGACGACGGGCACGCCGCACGCCATCGCTTCGAGCAGGAAGATGCCCTTCGGCTCGTCGTAGGTCGCGGGCACCGAGAGCACGTCGAGGCCGCGCAAAAACTCCACCTTGCCCGCGCGGTCTAACGCGCCCCGGTAAGTGAACTCCGACGCGAGCCCCGCCTCGCCGAGACGCCGCCCGACGCCTTCGAGGTAGCCCCTGTGCTCTTCGCCGAGGTAGCCCGCGACTTCGAGCCGCGCCTCGCCCCCGCCGAGAGACTTGCGCATCTCCACGTAAGCCTCGGCCAGCAGGTGCAAGCCCTTCTCCGGCGCGACGCGCGCGAAGTAGCCGACCGTGAACGGGCCGCTTTCCTGCCGCGGCTCGCGCATCTCGAAGTCGCGCAGGTTGATGCCGAGCGGGACGAGCCCCACCTTCTCCGGCGGGATGGAGAGGTAGCCGGGCATGAACTCTTCGTAGTAGCGGCTGACGGCGAGGAAGCGCGAGACGAAGGGTACGCTCTCGCGGATGAGCCGCAGCGACTCGGAGCGGTACGGCTCGGGGAGACCTTCGAGGAAGAGGTCTTCGCCCTGGAGCGTGCAGCAGACGGGGCGGCCGAGCGCCTCGCGCAGAGGTTTCGCCAGGCCGATGAGGAGCGTGTACGGGAGGCTGACGACGTCGAACGGCGGCTCGGTCTTGAGCCAGTCCAGAAGCTTCCCGAACTCCTTGCGCTGGTTCCCCTCCTCGCCCTTCAGCATCGAGACGGTCAGCTCGCCGAGCAGACGCGGGCTGGTCTGGATGGAGCTGCGCGCGGCGAGCTTGAGCGCGAGCTTCGAGTCCCACAGGCGGTCGAGCAGGCGCGGCGTGCGGCGGAACAGGGCCGAGTGCTGTTCGAGGTAGACGCTGATGCCGCCGAAGAAGACGCGCTCGCGGCTCACGTTCGGCTCGTCCGTCAGCGTCGGCGTGTAGAGCGGCACGAGCACCACGTCGTGCCCGCGCGCCAAAAGCTCCGACGCCAGCGCGTTGTCGCGCAGACAACTCCCGCAGTACATCTGCGCGGCCCCGGCCGTGATGTAGAGAACTCGCATAGCAGTAGTCAGTAGACAGTAGTCAGTAGACAGTAGAAAAACTTTCTCATTGCGAACCGTGCGGTTGTCATCTTCGACTTCCTCAAAGCGGAGCCTGCTGGCTACTGTCTACTGACTACTGGCTACTGCCTTATGAAACGCCCGGCGCGCGTAGAGGTGCTCGAAGAGGTTGCCCTCGTGCGGCTGATCCCAGCGGACGACGCTGGTTGGCACCGCCCCGACGTTGAGTCGGCCGACGAGCGGCGACTGCGCGAGGCGGCGGACGAGTCCCGCGTCTTCGGTGATGGCCGTGACGACGAGGCTCGGGCCGAGCGCCTCAGGCATCTCCTCCTGCCTGACCTCGACGACACTCGTGAAGGGGAACAGGAACTCGCGGTTGGCGAGCGGGTGCTCGGCAGTCTCACAGTGAACGACCGTGGGCAGAAGGTACGCGCACCCTTCGCGGCGGGCGAGGCGTTCGGGGCCGCGGCGTTCGGCCGTCACGTCGCGCGCGCCCGGCTCGCGCAGAGAGCCTTCGACCATGTTGTTGATGCGCTCGGCGACCGCCGGGTCTGCGAAGGGCGCGAGCAGGGCTTCGGGGTCGTCCTCGGCGCGCGGGACTATCCGCGAAAGTTTTTCCGCCAGAGCTTCGGCGATCTCTTCGGCGTGGCGCGTGACCCAGACGCCGGACGCGTTGACGCAGGAGCGCCCGCCGTTCTCTGCCACCGAGCGCGCGATAACGTCGATATGTCTCTCCCAATCGTCGGCGCAGTCCTCGCCGATGACGATTTTGCTGTAGCCGGGGCCGTGCAGCTCGATCCTCGGGTCGTCCTTCCACGCGCCGACCGAGGAGGCGTCGCCGAACATCATCCCGCGCCCCGTCTGTTCGAGAATCACGCCCGCGCCCGCGTGGTCGGTCGGGTAGTAGCCGAACGCCTCGCGCGGGACGCCCGCGCGCGCGAACGCTTCGATCAGGCGGTAAGGCGTCCACGGCTCGGCCGCGCCGGGCTTCAAGACGAGCGGCGTCCGTAAAGCGACCGCGGGCGTCCAGAGCGCGTGGACGGCCGGCGAGTTGCTCGGCAGCACGACGCCGAGCGAGTCGGTGACGGGGTAGAAGCTCAACACCTGGCCGCCCTGCTCGCCGAAGCCCTCGTCCAGGACTTTCAGGTCGAGGCCGCGCGTCAGGCCCCGCAGCACGTCGCCCATCGTGTCGAGCACGCCGCGAATCTTCACAAGGTTGCGGCGCACGAGCGCGTGCGGCATCCCCGTCGTCGCCGTCACCTGCCGCACGTACTCTTCGGGCGTCTGCGCCGCCTCGCCCAAAGGCAGCTCGTCCTCTGCGAAATGGCGCGCCGCGCGCGCGCACATCGCCAGAAGCTCCTCGACGGTGAACTTCGCGAGCGCGGCGCGAGCCTCCGCCTGACTGCGCAGGTCGCGCCGGATGAGCCCGACGTTCGCCTGACTCACCTCGACGAACGGCTCCCGCGTCCGGTAGTGCACCGCGCGCGCGACCTGAAGACTCCGGTACGGCTCGCCCCAGCGAAGGATGGGAATATGAAGCATAAGCAAGTATTCAGAGCCTATCTGAAAAGCCCCGAAGGGGCGGGATGTAAAAGCCAGGGGCAGAGCGAAGGCGAAGCCGAAGCGTCGCCCCTGGAACACGTCGCACCAAACCATCGAGCCCTGAAAGGGCGGGATAAATGTTCGTCGCTATTCCGCCCTTTCAGGGCTCATGTCTTTCCCGCGCAGTTACCAGGGGCGTTGCCCCTGGCTTTTTCATTACGCCCCTTCGGGGCTTCCCGAACAGGCTCTTAGTAAACGCCCTCCACAACGCTCGTCTGTAGCTTCGAGAACGGGCGGACGTTGCGGACGCCGTCCCAGGGGTAGGCGTCGCAGGGCGGCTCGCGCTCGGCCTCGTCGCGTTCGAGGAAGCGCGGCATGAAGAACTCCTTCGTCAGGGTCGTCAGGCGCACGCGCCCCGTCTCGCCGTAGCCGACGACGCGCGAGGGGTCTTCGGGGTCAACTACCTCGACCATCGCGCGCGGCGCGGGCGGGTAGTAGATGATGTCGAAGGGGTCGCCCTCCGAGCGCGGCTTGTGGACGGCGAGCCCCATCAGCGTGTTGCCGTAGGTCGGCGCGAAGTAGCCGCCCTCCATCAACTCCTCGACGGCGAAGCGGTGGAACTGCGGCGTCATCTCCGTCCCGCCGCAGAAGACGCCGGTGATGCCGACCTTCTTCAGGGAGACCTTCTCGCAGAGCGCCTCCAAAAGCTTCGGCGTGGTGAAGAGGCAGCGGATGTTCTCGTGCGCGCGGAGCAGTGTGAGCCCTTGTTCGACGACGTGCTGCTTGTAGGCTTCGGCGTCGCGCGGGCGGCCCGCCTTCAGGAGCTTGATGACCCAGCGCGGGTCGAGGTCTACGGCGAAGCAGATGCCGCCGCGGTGCTGCGCGAGGTGTTCGACGGCGAGGCGGAGCCGCCGCGGCCCCGTCGGCCCCAGGGAGAGCCAGTCCGCGCCCACGGGGAAGAACTCGTCGGGGAGCGTCAGGCTGAACTGCTCGTAGTCGGTGCGGAAGTCCTCGACGTTGATGCGGGACTTCGGGACGCCGGTGGAGCCGCCCGTCTCGAAGACGTAGACGGGGCGGCCGGCGAGACCTTTCGGCACCCAGCGGCGGACGGGGCCGCCGCGCAGCCACTCGTCCTCGAAGGGCGCGAGCCGGTCGAGGTCGTCGTAGGTCTTTATCTCCTCGCGCGGGTCGAAGCCGAGGCCCCGCGCGCGCTCCAGCCAGAAGGGGCAGCCCGTCTCGGGGTCGAAGTGCCAGGCCACGACCTCGCGCACCCACGCGTCGAGCGCGGCGCGCGAGTCTCTGATTTTCGTCTCGATTGATTCTGCCGTTGCTGTCATGTGTGTCGGAGATTAACCGCCCGGGCCGCGGCCGCACAACCCTCTACGAAGGAAACGCGTAAGAGTTTTGGACAAAGCTCACACGGATTGGACGCGGCGGCGCCGCCCGTCACAAAACGATTTACAGGCCGACCCTTCGGGCGGCATTATACCCCACACCCCAGAGCGGCCTCGCTCGCGCCCCGCGAGCGGTCAGACCCGAAAGGCTTTCGGGATTCGTCCAAGGAGACGATTGAAGATGAGAAGCGCTCGTGTTCTGCCGCCGATGTTAACGCTGACCTTGACGTTCCTCCTGTGCGCGGCCCGCGCGGCGGCGCAAAGCCCCGGCGAGTGGCCGCAGTGGCGCGGCCCCAACCGCGACGGCGTCTCGAAGGAGACGGGGCTGCTCAAGCAGTGGCCCGACGGGGGGCCGCCGCTCGCGTGGAAGGCCGCGGGCGCGGGGCGCGGCTACTCTTCGCTCGCGGCCGCGAAGGGGCGGCTCTACACGCAGGGCCTGCGCGGCGAGCGCGAGTTCGTCGTCGCCTTCGACCAGAAGACCGGCAAGGAGGTCTGGGCGACCGCGTATGGCGCGGCCTTCCGCAACGACCGCGGCGACGGCCCGCGCGGCACGCCGACCGTTGACGGCGACCGCGTCTACGCCCTCGGCGGCAACGGCGACCTCGCGGCGCTCGACGCGGGCAGCGGCAAGGTCGTCTGGGCGATGAACGTGCTTGAGAAGTTCGGCGGCCGGAACATCACCTGGGGCCTCAGCGAGTCGCCGCTCGTCGTCGGCGAGAAGCTGCTGGTCAACGCGGGCGGCCCCGGCGCGAGCATCGTCGCGCTCAACAAGAAGGACGGCTCGGTCATCTGGAAGAGCCAGAGCGACCGCGCGGGCTACTCGTCCGGCATCCCCGTCACGATCAACGGGAAGACGCAGGTCGTCTTCTTCACGCACTCGCGCGGGCTCGGGCTCGACCTCGAGACGGGAAATCTTCTGTGGGAGTACCAGAGGGCGGCGAACAACGTGGCGAACGCGGCGACGCCCGTGGCGCGCGGCAACCGCATCTGGATTTCGTCGGACTACGGCAACGGCGGCGGGCTCGTCGAGATCAGGGCGGACGAGAAGGGCCTGACGGCCTCGGAGGTCTACTTCACGCGCGAGATGCGCAACCACCACAGCAGCTCGGTGCTCGTCGGCGACCACCTCTACGGCTTCTCGGGCGGGATTCTGACGGCGATGAGCTTCGACACGGGCAAGGTCGCCTGGAAGGATCGCAGCGTCGGCAAGGGCTCGCTCGTCTACGCCGACGGCCTCATCTACCTCCTGAGCGAGGACGGGGTCGTGGGCCTGGCGGAGGCGACGCCCGAGGGCTACCGCGAGCGCGGACGCTTCCGCATCCCGCAGGACTCTCTGCCGACTTGGGCGCACCCCGTCGTCGCCGGCGGCCACCTCTTCATCCGCGACCAGGACACCGTCTACGCCTACGACGTGCGGCAGAAGAAGTGATACGAGCGCCTGCGAAGCCCCGAAGGGGCGGAATATAAAAGCCAGGGGCAACGCCCCTGGTAAATAGTCGGGATAAGATGGTGAGCCCTGAAAGGGCGGAATAAGGTCGCACTTTATTCCGCCCTTTCAGGGCTCAACGATTTTACTCGACCGGTTCCAGGGGCGTCGCTCACTGGCGTTCGCTCTGCCCCTGGCTATTGCATTCCGCCCCTTCGGGGCTTTGCCATCAGACTCTCAACGCTTCCGCCCCACAGCAAACAGGCTCTTCGCGGAGCGGACGTACATCACGCCGTCCGAGAGCGCGGGGGTCGCCATCAGCAGCTCGCCCATCGAGTTCGTCGCCAGCAACTCGAACTTCCGCCCGGCCGCGACGACGAGCACCTCGCCGTCCTCGTTCGAGAGGTAGAGTTTGCCGTCGGCGGCGACGGGCGACGCGCTGAAGCCGCTGCCCACGGTCGGGAGGCGCTGGCGGTAGACCTCCTCGCCCGTCCGCAGGTCGTAGGCGTCGAGCAGGCCGTTGTTCGAGAGCACGTAGAGCATCCCCTGATAGACGAGCGGCGTCGGCATGTAGGAGCCGCGCCCCGTACGGCTCCACACGACGGACGCGCTGTCGGTCTTGCCCTCGGGCGGGGTGATGTCGCCCTTCGCGCCGCCGCGCACCACGAAGATGGGGCGCTCGGGCGCGCGGCCGCTGACGACGACGAACAGGTCGTCGGCGAAGACGGGCGTCGGCGCCGTGATCTTCGAGCTGCGCCCGAGCCGCCACAGCTCCCGCCCCGTCCGCGGGTCGTAGCCGCGTATGTAGTTCGAGGCGTTCGCCACCAGCTCCGGCCCCTTCGAGGTCGCGGCCACGGTCGGCGTGCCCCACGAAGGAATCTCGTCGCGCTCGGTCTTCCAGACGGTCTTGCCCGTCGCGGCGTCGAGCGCGAGGAGGAACGAGTCGTCCTGCGTGTCGCACTGGAGGATGACGAGGCCGTCCCAGATGACGGGCGAGCTGGCCGGCCCCCACTCGTAGGTCGGGATGTCGTAAGCGCCGAGGTTGAGCCTCCCTAAGTCCACCTTCCAGAGCGGGCGCCCGCTCAGGTCGTAAGCGTAGACGCCCTGCGACCCGAACCAGGCGACGACGACGCGGCCGTCCGTCGCGGGCGTCGAGTTGGCGTAGGTGGACTTGATGTGTCGCTTGTCCGCGGGCGCGCCGCGGTGCGCCGTGCGCTCCCAGAGGACTTTGCCGGTTCGCTTGTCGAGCGCGTAGAGCACCCAGCGGTGCTCGGAAACATCTTTGGAAGCGTCGCCGTCGCCGTAGAGGCCGGGGCGGAAGGAGGCGTCGGGGTCGCTGCTGACGGAGGTCGTGACGAAAATCTTCTCCCCCCAGACGACGGGGCTCGAATGCGCGAGGCCGGGGACGGGCGTCCGCCAGAGGATGTTCTCGCCTGACGCTGCGTCCCAGCGGTCGGGGAGGTTCTGCCCGTCGGCCACGCCCGAAGCCTGACGGCCGCGGAACGAGGGCCAGTTCGATGACGGCGAGGACAGCTCGGCACGCGCGGGCGCGCGCGCGAACGCCGTCCTCAAGATGCGCCGCCGGGGTTTGACCTTAGCCTCGCCCGCGGGCGACCACGTGCTGCGGTCTAAGATCATCCGCCGCGGCGCGCAGTCGTCCGCGACGATACGGAAGCCGACCCCGCCCCCCTCCGCGCGAACCCGGTAGCGCCCCGGCCCTTCGCAGCCCTTCGGCGCGCCGGAAGTCAGAAGCAGCTCGACCTCGTCGCCCTTCACCTTCCAACTGCCGGCGAGCGTGGGCCAGCGGTCGCCCTCGACCCTGAACGTGCCGCCGGGCTCGAACCGCGCGGTGAAGACGCCGAACTTCAAAGGCGTCGAAGGGATGCGCGCTTCGGCCTGCCGGCCGGCGACTACGTTGCCCGCCAGCAGCCCCGCCGCCAGCGCCAGCGCGGCGCGGAGACCTTTACGACCCGTCCTCTTCATGTGCCGTCCCCCTTGGACACGGCATACAACCACAGAGGGGAAGAGGATGTCCACCCTTATCTAAGGCGCGCGCGAGGGCGAGGGCGCTTTCGTAATCACGAGACGTTGGGACGCGGGCTCGGCGCGTCTGCTCGACGGGCTGGGCTTCGAGGCCCCGGCAAACACGAGCGCCGCGTTCCCCGGGCCGCGGTCACGAGCAGGAGTAGAGTCGCCGCAGCGAACTACCTGTTCCTGTTCTCCTGGTCGGGCTCCTCGATGAAGGTGCCGATGCGGACGTTCGTCTCCTTGACGTTCCTCGCGTTCTCGTAGCGGTTCTTCTGGCCCCGCACCGTGCCGATGGTGATGTCCGAGAGGAAGACATCCGTTACTGGCTGGTTCTTGTCGCCGAGGATGCGGAAGGGCGTGGCGGTCTCGCCGACCTTCACGTTGCGCACCGTGATGCCGCGGATGGGCGTGAGGCGCTCCTCGTAGGCGGGGACGAGCGTGCGCCACTGGTAGAGCACGTCGGTCTCGATGCCGAATACGCCCATCTTGAACTTGCCCGTCGAGGCGTCGATGTCCTCCACCGTGACGTTCTCGACGAAGCCGCCGCGCCGCCGGTTGGTCTTGACGTAGAGGACGTTGAAGAGGCTGACCTTCGGGTTCAGCCCCTCCAGGCGGCAGTCGTGGACGTAGACGTTGCGGACGCCGCCCGACAGCTCGCTCCCGATGGCGACGAGCTGGTGGCCGTTGACCACTGTGCTGTCGCGGATGACGATGTTCTCCGAGGGCCTGCCGAGCCGCCAGCCGTCGTGGTTGGTGCCGCTCTTGATGGCGATGGCGTCGTCGCCCTGGTCGAAGCGGCAGTCCTCGACCAGCAGGTTGCGCGTCCCCTCCGGGTCGATGCCGTCGTTGTTGTGCCCGTGGGCCGAGATGTCCACGCGGCGCACGACCACGTTGTCGCAGAGCAGCAGGTGGATCGTCCAGAAGGGGCTGTTGCGAATTTTAATACCCTCGACGAGGACGTTGCGGCTGCGGTTGAACTGGACGAGTTGGGGTCGCAGGTTGTTCTCCCCCTCGGCCATCTGCCTCTTCTCCACGGGGACGCCGGTCGAGCCCATCGTCTAGAGCTTTTTAAGCGCCTCCATGTGGGCGGGCGGGCGCGCGAACCACTTCCGCCAGGTGCCCATCCGGGGCTCTATTTTGCCTTCGCCGGTGAGGGCGACGTTCTCGGCCTCGAAGGCGTAGACGAGCGGAGAGTAGTTGAAGCACTCCCAGCCCTCCCAGCTCGAACGCACGGCGGGCAGGTAGTCCTGGGGGTCATCGCTGAAGGAGAGGACGGCGCCCTCCGAGAGGTGGAGGTTGACGTTGCTGCGGAGGTGGACGGCACCTGTAAGCCAGACGCCTTCGGGAACGACGACGCGGCCGCCGCCCGCCTTGTGGCACGCCTCAATCGCCTTGCGGATGGCCTCGGTGTTCTTGAACTCCCCGCCCGGCCTCGCGCCGAAGTCGTTGATGACGAAATCACGCTTCGGGAAGACGGGAACCTTGATGGGCGGCATGGGGAAAGGGGCCTTCACGTAGACCTTCTCGTGACGGACTCCGCCGATCCGGGCGTGTGTCGGCGCGGCGGCGGCGGCCAGCAGCACGGCGAGGCAGGCCCACAGGGCTTTTGTTGTTCTGCTCATGACGTGTATTGCAACGGAGTCTCGCGGCGGCCCTTCCACCTCCGAACCGTAGAAGCGTGTCGTAAGTCTACGCCGCACCGTTCTGCGCGGCGAGGTTAGCCAGGTGGTGCTCGGCCGCGACTTCGAGCGCCCCGCCGAGCCCCGCCCCAACCGGCTCGCTCGGCTCCACCGAGAGCCCCGCCACGCGCCCCACCAACGAGCGCGCGACCGCCTCGCTAAGCTGTTCGCGGACGAACTCCCACGCGGCGGTGATGCGCCCGCTCACGACCACGCGCGTGAGGCCCAGTCCGGCCGACACGTTCCCGATGCCGACGCCGAGGTACTCGCCCACGCGCCCGAGCGCCGCCTGCGCCCTCCGCTCGCCGCCCTTCGCGCGGGCGATGACATCCGTGAACTGCACCGCGCGGCCGCCCTTCCGTCGGCGCGCCCGTGGGGGCGCGTGGTTCGGAGCGCACCTCCCGGCTTAGAAGAAGATGCGGATGCCGAACTGGACGTAGCGCGGGTTCTGGCCCGAGAAGTTGCCCGTCAGCGTCCCGAAGTTCGAGTCGTAGCGCTGGCGGAGTCGGTAGAGCTTGAACCCCTCCAGCGTCGTGATGTCGAACGACTCCGGCGTGGCGGTGGCGAAGCCCTGCGGGATGCGGACGCTGAAGAAGTCCAGCGGCAGCGCCCCGCTCGTCGAGCCCGGACGCGGCGGCAGCCGCGTGGCGTTCACGTTGCCGCGCACCTGCTGGAGCAGCGCCGCGCCCTCCGCGGTCGTCGAGAGCGGGCGGCCGTTGGCCGCCGCCCAGGCGTTGTACTCGGCCGCCGTGATCGGCTGCGTCACCCCGTTCACGGTCTCGGTCGTCAGCTCGATGGGGGCCGTGCCGAAGCCAGGCGGCGTGTTGCCCGTGTTGAAGTACCGGAAGTTCGGGTGGTTGAGGACGTTGATGGCGTCCACGCGGAAGTTGATCCGGCGCTTCTCGTTGCTCCAGAACGGCCACGGGAAGTCCTTCGACAGCGAGAGGTCGAGGAGCTCCTGGCGCGGGGTGCGAACGTCGAGCGTGCGCGGGGCGCTGCCGAGCGAGCCCTTGGCCGGGCGCTTGAAGGCGGCCGGGTTGATGAAAGGCTCGCAGGGGCGGCCCGTCTGCGGGTTGGTGCCCGTCGGGCAGTTGCGATCCCAGAGCGGGTTCTTGAGCGGCACGCCCTCGACGATGTCGAGCCTCACCGTCCGGTTAAAGCTGTCGCTGCCGAGCTTGTTCGCGTCGGTGAGGAACGGCAGGAACGGCGTGCCGCCCGGCATGCGGAAGACGCCGGAGAGCGTCCAGCCGCCGAGCACCGCGTTGACCACGTCCGGCGCGTCGCCGAGCAGCCAGTAGCGGCTCCCTCCCCTGCGGCCGACGGGCAGGTCCCAGACAAAGGTCGAGGAGAAGTTGTGCTTCACGTCGTAGGTCGAGAGCTCGCGGTCGGCCGAGCGCGGCGCGCCGTGCGTGACGTGGCCGCGGGTGGAGCCGTAGTTCAGCACGCGCGCGTCGGGGCTGGCGTCCGAGGCGTCGTCGATACTCTTGGCGTAGGTGTAGTTGGCCGTGAAGGTCAGCCCGCGCCCGACGCGGCGGCGCACGTCAACCCAGCCGGCGTGGCGGATCGAGTTGGCCGACGGGTCGAAGCGCGTGTTCAGGGCGTCGAGGCCGAAGAAGGGCGTCGCCACGCTGGCGCGGTTGATGGTGATGACGGAGCCGAGCGTGTTGCGGCGGCCGAGCGGGTCGGTGAAGGTGCCGGTCGAGTCGATGCCCTGCGCCTCCAGGTACTCGATGAAGTCGAGGTCGCGCGGGTTGATGTTGACCTGCGGCATGTAGAGGTGCGTCCCCTTGTTGCCGGTGTAGGAGAGTTCGACGGCGATGCCGGCGAACGCCTCGAACTGCGCCGTCAGGTTCCAGGTCTGCGCGTACGGCACGTTCCCGCTGTCCTGCGAGACGGCGAAGCCGCCGGCCTGCGTGTTGAAGACCAGCCCGTTCTCGTCGGCGCCGAGGATGGTCGCGAGCGGGGACGGGTTGCCGTTGAGCGGCGGGTTACTGCTGAGCCGGATGGGCGAGAAGATGTTCGCCGTCCCCGTCGAGGCGCAGGGCGTTACGGGGCAGGCGGCCGTGACGTTCGTCGTCAGCACGGTGCTGACGGTGGTGAAGCCGCCGAAGTCGGGGGTCGGGTTGCGGTTGCTGCCCGTCAGCGGCGCGTGCGAGATGCCGTAGCCGCCGCGGATGACGAGCTGCCGCCGCTCGGTGTCGATGCCGAACAGCTTCATCTTCGGCTGCCACGCGAAGCCCAAGCGCGGCTCTAGCCCCCAGTAGTCCACGGGCGTCAGGTACTTCGAGCGCCCGCCCTGCCCCGCGAGGGCGAGCGGCGTGACCCGCGCCTCGGTCGGGATGTAAGGGTCGGTCAGGGGCAGCGCGAGACCCGTGGCGATCTGCTGGCGCTGCTGGGCGGTCAGGGTCACCGTCCGCGCCAGGTCGGGGCGGAAGACGGCCTGGAGGTTGTTCCGCTCGGCCCGCGGGTACTGGAGCGTGTAGCGCATCCCGAAGTTGAGGGTGAAGTTCGGGCGCACCTTCCAGTCGTTCTGGACGAAGGCCGCGCCGCTCTTCCAGTAGTAGTTGTAGTCGAGGAGCTGCGGGCGCACGTCCACGGCGTTCGGCACGCCGATGAGCAGGCTGGCGTAGGGGTTCCCGCCGTTGTTCGCCCCGGTCGAGCGGTTGTTGCTGGTGTTGAGGACGCGGAACGACCAGCGGCCGCCCGAGGCCGCGAAGAAGGGGGTCACGTTCAGCCGCGCCTGGCTGAGGTCAACGCCGAACTTCCAGGTCTGGTTGCCGCGCGTCCAGTAGACGATGTCGTTGATGTTGAAACGGTCTTCGATGTTGAAGTTGTTGGTCGAGCCGCCGAAGCCGATGTCGGCCCCCTCGTAGGTGTCGCCGTCCTGCGTGAGCAGGAAGAGCGGGGCGCCGCCGCCCGAGGTCAGGGAGGGGAGCCCCAGTTCGTCGCGCGCGAAGCTGTTCGTGCCCTTGATCGAATAGGCGGGGGCGTAGTCCTCGCTGAAGTTGCCGCGGGTGTAGTTGATGCGCAGGTCGTTGATGAGGTTAGACGTGAAGATGTTGTTGAAGGTCGCGAGGTACTGCCGGGCGTCGCTGTAGACGCCGCCCTGCGAATACTCCTTCCTCCCGCGGATGCCGACGGCCGGCGTCGTCGTGTAGCGGAAGCTGGCCTTGAACCTGTCGGTGAAGTTGTGGTCGAACTTCAGGGTGTAGCGCGTCTCGTCCTGGTTGACGACGCCCTGCCCGAAGAAGTTCTGGATGATCCCGCCGTCGAGGAAGTAGTCGTCCGGGGGGTCGAGGAGGGAGGCGATCTTCAGCCCCGTCGGGTCGAGGAACTCCTGCGGGATGACGTTGAGCGCGTCAATCGGGTTGGCGTTGATGGCGGCGTTGCACTGCGGCGTCTGGACGGTGCGCGGCGCGCCGTTGACCACAATCGTCTGGTTGACGAGCAGCCTGCGCGAGTCGTTGAACTGGCAGTACTGGTTGCCCGCCGCCAGCACTATCGGGTAGAGCTGCCCCTCGACGGGGACGAACTGCTGGTAGATGTTGACGTTGCCCGTCGAACTCGCGCCGAACCGCTCGGCGACCGCCCTCGGCACGATGCCGCTGTCCGTCCTGACCAGGCCGCGGAAGTCGCCCGTCCGCTCGGCGAGCGTCGGCAGAAGGGACGTGCCAGTGGAGAAGTCCCTGCGCCAGCGCGGCTCGTAGGCGAAGAAGAAGAAGGTCTTGTTGCGCCCGTCGTAGACCTTCGGGATGTAGACGGGGCCGCCGGCCGTCACCGAGACCTGGTTGAAGCGCAGGTTGTTGACCGGGCGCGTGGCGGTGCTGGTGGAGAACTGCGAGGCGTTGAACTTCGGGTTGCGGTGATACCAGAGCGCGACGCCGTTGAAGTCGTTCGTGCCGCTCTTCGTGGTGATGTTGATCGTGCCGCCGCCCGTCTGGCCGTACTCGGCCGAGTAGGCGGAGGTCTGGACGGTGAACTCCTGCACGGTCTCGGGCGTGAAGGAGACGACCGAGCGCGCGATGCCCACACCCGTGTTGTTGACGCCGTCGGCCAGGATCGCGGTGCTGCCGGGACGGCCGCCGCCCACGCTCAGGTTGAAGCCCGGCACGGGCTGGTCGGAGCCCACGGCCACGTCCTCGCTGCCGGCGTCGCCGGTGACGCCCGGCGCGGTGACGGCGAGGTCGAGCACGCTGCGGTTGTTGAGCGGCACGTCCTGTATCTGGCGCTCGGTGATGGTCGTGCTCGCCGCGCCCGACTCCGCGTTGATGACCGGCGCGTCGGCCACGACCGTCACCTGCTCGCCGACCGCCCTGTTCTTCAATACCTGCCGGGTTCTCGGCCCCCTGTCAGCTTCACTTGCTGTGCGGCACGACGACCGTGACCGTCTTCAGACCGACGTTGCCCGCGTCGTCGCGGCTCTCGACCGTGATGGTGTAGACGCGGCCCGTACCGTCGCCCGACCTCTCGGCGCGCAGGTTGAGCGTCAGCGCGCCGGTCACCTCCCAGTCGGGCGACGTGTTGCCGTCGCCCGCGCCTTCGACCGGCTCGCTGCTCGCCACCGAGACGATGCGCGTGTCAGGCGCGGCATCAACCGCGTCCGTCAAGATGGCCGCGAGCGTCACCGGCACCATCTTGTGGTTCGGCGAGCCCAACTGGTCGGGCGAGGCCGTCAGGCTCTGGAAGGCGGGCGCAGTCGTGTCGCCGACGGTGACGTTGAAGGTGCCCGTCGCCGTGTTGCCCGCCGCGTCCGTCGCCGTGACGGTCACCGTCGTCGTGCCGAGCGGGAAGAGGCTGCCGGGCGCGACGCTGAAGGTCACGGGGACGTTGCCGCTGACGATATCGGCGGCCGCGGCCGTGTAGGTGACGGCCGCACCGCCCGGCCCCGCGGCCTCAAGCACCGCGGAGGGCGGCAGGCTCAGGGTCGGCGCGGTCGTGTCGCGCACGTTGACGTTGAAGGTGCGCGTCGAAGTGTTACCCGCGGCGTCCGTCGCCGTGATGGTGACGGCCGTCGTGCCGAGCGGGAACGTGCTGCCGGGCGCGGCGCTGTAGCTCACTCCGACGTTGCCGTCAACGATGTCGCTCGCCGCGGCGGCGTAGGCGGCCGCGGCGCCCGCGGGGCCGGTCGCCTCAAGCGTGATGTCGGCGACCGCGCTGATGGCCGGCGCGGTCGTGTCGCGCACGTTGACGTTGAAGGTCTTGCTCGCGGTGTTGCCCGCGGCGTCGGTCGCGGCGGCCGTGACCTGCGTGGTGCCGACGGGGAAGGTGCTGCCCGAAGGCGTGCTGAACGTGACGTTCAACTGACCGCTCACCGCGTCCGTGGCCGTGGCCTCGAACGCGGCCGTCGCGCCGCCGGGGCCTGTCGCCTCGACGGTGATGTCCGACGGGGCGTTCAGCGCGGGTGCGGTGGTATCGCTGACGGTGACTTTGAACGAGCCGGTCGAGGTGTTGCCGGCCGCGTCGGTCGAAGAGGCGTTGACGGTCGTCGTGCCGATGGGGAACGTCGCGCCGGACTGGTGGCTCAGGGAGACCTGGACGGGGCCGCTGAACGCGTCCTCGGCCGAGGCCGCGAAGGTGGCGACCGCGCCCGCCGCCGAGTCGGCTTCGAGCACGAGGTCGGCGGGGAGCGTGAAGGCGGGGCCGGTCGTGTCGCGGACGGTGACGTTGAACTTCGCGGACGCGGAGTTGCCCACGCTGTCGGCCGCGGTGGCCGTGACCTCGGTCGTGCCGAGCGCGAAGGTGCTGCCCGAAGGGATGCTGAAACTGACCGCGACCGCCCCTTCGAGGTTGTCCTCGGCCGTGGCCGCGTAGTCGGCGACCGCGCCCGAGGGGCCGGTGGCTTCGAGCACGATGTCGGAGGGCGCGTTGAGCACGGGCGCGACGTTGTCGCTCACGACGAACTTGAGCGCGCCCGCTTCGAGCGTGAACTTGCCCTTGAGCCCTTCGGGCAGGCCCGTGTAGGTGAAGTCCGCGGCCGTGAAGTTCGTCGAGCCGAAGGTGACGAGCGTGTAGATCGTCCCCGGCACGAGCCCCGCGCCGGGGCTGAAGACGAACTCGTAAGAGCCCGCCCCGCCCTTCGTCAGCGCGCCGCCCAGGGCCAAACGGTCGGAGGCCGCGCCAAGGTCGAACGAGAGCTTGCCGCCGCCGTTCCAGGTGAGCGAGCCGCCGCCGAGCGTCGCCGCCTGCGAGCCGACGCCGGGGGCGACCGTGCCGCCAGCGTCGAGCGTGACCGCACGGTTCACCGCGCCGCCACCCGCGAGCTTGCCGCCGCCGCCCACGTTGAACGCGCCGCCCGCGGCGACGCTGCCGTCCACGCGGAGCGTGCCGGCGTTGACGTTGGTCGCGCCGGTGTACGTGTTCGCGCCCGAGAGCGTGAGCGTGCCGCCGCCGGTCTTGGTGAAGCCGCCCGCGCCGCCAACTGCGCCGGTGAGCGTGATGTCGAAGGGCGCGCCCGCGGCGTCGGCTGCCTGCAAGTTGACCGCGCCGCCGAGCGACAACGGCAGCGCGCTCGACCAGTCGGCCTTCGCGCCGAGCGTGCCGCTGTTCAGGGCGACGGTTGACGTGTACGCGCCGGTGCCGTTGCGCACCAGGCCTCCCGCGCCGACGTAGAGCGTGCCGCCCGCCAGCGTGAGCGTGCCGCTGCCGGCGGTGACGGCCGAGTTGAAGCCGAAGGTGAACTTCTCGACGGTGCTCACGCCGCCGTTGAAGGCCGCCGTCGTGACGTTGCCGGAGGCGCGCGTGAGCACGACGCCGTTGGCCGTATCGGTCGAGGTGAACTGACCACCCGTCACGCGCATCCCGCCGCCCCGCCCCGAGCCGGAGTTGTTGCCGACTGTGACCGCGCCGGTGGCGGTGAGCGCGCCGCCTTCGACCGACATCGCGCCCGTCGAGTTGCTGTTGCCGAGGAAGATGGTGCCGACGTTGGAGACGCCGCCCTTGACGATGAAGCCGGAGTTGAAGTCGGGCGTGGCCGCGCCGTTGCGGCGGATGTTAACGTCGGTCGCGCTGAACGTGCCGCCGTTGACGATGACTCTGCTGCCCGACTCGCTGTTGGTGCGCACGCCGCCGCCCAGCGCGACCGCGCCGCTGTCGAGTTGCAGGACTCCGGCGAAGCCGGCCCCGCTGCCGAGCGTCACAAGGCCCCCGGCGCTGAAGCTGCCGCCGCTGACGTGGATGGTGTTGTTGTTCACCGACGTGACGCCGACGACGTTGTTGCCGAGCGCGAGCGAGGCCCCTTCGCCCAGGCGCAGCGTGCCGCCGGTGACGTTGAGCGCGCCGGTGAGCGTGTTCTGCGCCCCGAGCACGAGCGTCCCCGGCCCGGTCTTCGTCAACCCCTGCGTGCCCGCGACGGCGGCGTTGAGCGTGGCCGTGGCGCCGGTGCCGAGGGCGTTGACGGTGACGGTCGGCGCGCCGTTGGAGACGGCGAGCGTGAGGACGTTGTCCGGGTTGTTGCCGTTGCTGATGACCCAGCTCGCGGCGCTCGACGTGTTCGCGTCGGCGAACGTGAGGCCGGAGAGCGTGCGGGGCGTGTCGAGCAGGACGGTGTTGTTCGACGTCAGGTCGAAGGTGCCGAAGACGGGCACGCTGCCCAGCCCGTCGGCCACGACGCCGCCGTCCCAGTTCGGCTCGCCGCTCCACAGGCCGCCCGTAATGGGGTTGATCCACCAGAGAGTGGCGCGGAAGTAGGTCTCGCCCGAAGTGAAGCCGCCGGAGACGGGCACGCCGGAACTGCTGATGCCGGTGCCGCTGCCTTTGAGGTCGAGCCGGAGCGTGCCCGTGCCCGTGAGCGAAGAGACGTTGACGTTGTAGGCGAGGCCGCTCTGCGCGGTCACGCCCGTCATGGTGCCGCTGACGCCGCCGGTCGTTGTGAGCGCGAAGTCCGAGGCGTCCACGCCGGTCACGGCCTGGTTGAAGGTGACGCGGAAGGTCACGCTCGTCGCGCCGGTCTTCTCCGCGAACGGGTCGAAGCGGTTGATGGAGACGGCGGCCGGCACGACCGCGGGCAGCTCCGCCGCCGAGGTCACGATGTTGGGCGGCGGCGGCGCGGCCATGCCCTCGCCGATGTAGAAGCTCGGGTGCGGGGGCTGGTTGTAGCCGACGTTCTGCCACGCGACGGCGACGCGGTACTGGTGGTCGTGCATCAGCGTGTAGATGCGATTCGCCGCGGGGGCGGTCGTCGTGTAGACGCGCAGCGCCGTGTTGTCCGACGTGCGGTAGATGACCTCCTCGCGCCAGTCGCCGAGGACGTCGGCCGAGAGGGCCGGGTTGGACTTCGTGCTGTTGTTCGACGACACGTCGGCGGGCGAGAGGACAGGGCTCGAAGTGCCGGTGTTCCAGTCCCACTTCGAGACGGTTCTGCCGTCGAGGAGTTCGCGCAGCAGGTCGCCGTCCCACCAGACCATGAAGTTCATCTGGCCGGGGCGCGCGGGCGAAATCTGCACGCCGTTGGTCGCCATCAGCCCGCCGCGCGCGCCCCACATCTCGTAGCCGAGGTAGCGCGGGTCGATGTCTCCGGCGACGCCGCGGCCGACGTCCGCCCCGTTGCCCGGCACGCCGAAGATGATCTGGCCCGTGCGCGCGTCGCGGAAGTCGAGGCCGTTCGCGCCGTACTCCGAGGGCGACTCGTGCGCCATCCAGACCTCCTGGCCGGGGCGTGTGGGGTCCATGTCGGAGAGGTGCAGCGCGTCGCCGTGGCCGAGCAGCGTCGAGTAGAGGCCGGAGCCGTCGTCATCAATCGCCGCCGCGCCGTAGGTGATCTCGTCGCGGCCGTCGCCGTCCACGTCGCCGACGGTCAGGGAGTGCGCGCCCTGCCCGCGCCAGGCGGCGTAGGGGTTGGACGTGCCGTTGTGGCCGGTGTCGAAGTTCCAGCGGTTGGTGAGCTGCCCGCCGCGGAAGTCCCATGCGGCGACGTAGGCGCGCGTGTAGTAACCGCGCGCCATGACGAGGCTCGGCCGGTGCCCGTCGAGGTAGGCGACGCCCGCGAGGAAGCGGTCAACGCGGTTGCCGTAGTCGTCGCCCCAGTCGTTGACGTTGCCGCGCGGGGGGTTGTAGTTCGCGGTCGCCAGCGCGGCGCCCGTCAGTCCGTTGAAGACCGTCAGGTACTCGGGGCCGGTGATGATGTAGCCGCCGGAGTTGCGGTGGTCAGCGCCCGCGTTGCCGATGACCGTGCCGACGCCGTCCACGGTTCCGTCGGCGGTCTTGCAGGCGACCTCCGCCTTGCCGTCGCCGTCGAGGTCGTAGACCATGAACTGCGTGTAGTGCGCCCCGGCGCGGATGTTGCGGCCGAGGTCGATGCGCCAGAGCCGCGTGCCGTCGAGCTTGTAGGCGTCGAGGTAGACGTTCCCCGTGTAGCCGTCCTGCGAGTTGTCCTTGGAGTTAGTCGGGTCCCACTTCAGAATAATCTCGTACTCGCCGTCGCCGTCGAGGTCTCCGACCGAAACGTCGTTCGCGGTGTAGGTGTAGCTCACGCCGTCGGGCGTCGTGCCGCCCGCGGGAATCTGGAGCGGGACGTTGAGGTACTGCTGGGCGGGCGCGTCGGCGGGGAGCGTGAAGGCCGCGGACGGCGCGCCCTCGACGCCGCCGACGACCGCGCGCACGGAGTACGAGTTCGACTGCGTGAGGTCGGCCGAGGCGTCCACGAAGTTGGTGCTGTCGGCGATGGGCGACGGGTTGAGCTGGACTTCGGGGCCGCCGCCGGTCGAGCGGTAGAGGTTGAAGGCCACGTCCGAAGGGTCTTTGCCGAGCATACGCCAGCCGACGTAGACGTCCGTCCCGTTCTGCCGGATTGCGACGACGCCGCGCCCGAGGTTCTCCATGAGATACTGCGCCCGCGCCGTCGCCGAGAGGATGAGAAGCGCCGCCGCCAGGACGAGACCCTTCGTGACATTCTTTTTTGACATTCGCTTTGCCTCTGCCGCTTTGAAAATAAGAGACCCTGTTAGCTCGACCTCATCGCCGCGCCCGCCGAACGGGCCTCCCGACCGTTGACTGCCGGGGATGACGGCGCGAAGTTTCGGGAGCCTTAAAACCGACTCATTTCTGTGTGTTACAGCGTGCAGCCGGAACCACGGAGGAGCAGAATTCTCGTGAGGTCGGCCTTAATAAACTCAGTCAACGGCCGCAGCTTCTACGGTGTCAGCCCGCCCAGGTCATCCGCCGTTTAAACTTAACCCTCGTTTTGTTAAGCGGTTTTCTTGGCTGAGAGGCGTCCGCCAGCTAAAATCTACCCTCTACTTCTTATCAGCGGATTTTTTGGCCGAAAGACTGAACTGAGGCGGGAATTTTTTTGTTACGCCGGCAAACAAAGACTTATGATGTGTTTCCCGTCGGCTTTTTCTTCCCCCGGCCCCGCGCGGAGACACTGATGGCGGCCGCTTCGACGCAGAAGATCACTCAACTACTCCAGGCGTGGGGCGGCGGTGACAAGGCTGCGCTCGAAGAGCTGACGCGCCTCTGCTATCAGGAGTTGCGGCGGATCGCGCTCCAGCACATGCGGCGCGAGGAGTCGGGGCACACGTTGCAGGCTTCGGCCCTCGTCAACGAGGCCTTCCTCCGGCTGGCCGACTGGAAGAACGTCGAGTGGCAGGGCCGCGCGCACTTCTTCGCCGTGGCGGCGCGCGTCATGCGCAACATCCTGGTCGATCTTGCGCGGGAGCGCGCGGCCGCCAAGCGGGGCGGCAACCCTCTGATGGTGTCACTCGCCGCGGCGGCCCGCGTCCCCAAGGAACGCAGCGCCGACATTGTCGCGCTCGACGAGGCGCTCGACGCCCTGGCCGCCCTCAGCCCGAGGTGGAGTAAGGTCGTCGAGCTGAAGTTCTTCGGCGGGCTCACGAACGAGGAGGCGGCCGAGGTGCTCAAGGTCCACCCCGACACGGTCGGCCGCGACTGGCGTCTGGCCCGGGCCTGGCTCTACCGCGAGCTGAGTAGAAGAGAGAGCGGATGACGCCCGAGCGTTTCGAGCAGGTCGGCCGGATTTGCGACGCGGCCTTGAAGCTGGAGCCCGTGGAGCGCGGCCCGTTCGTCGAAAGCGCTTGCGGCGCGGACGAGGAGTTGCGTCGCGAGGTCGAGTCGCTGCTTGAGGCGGATGAACAGGCGGGCGACTTCATCGCGCGGCCCGCGCTGGGGATGGCCGCCGAGTTGCTCGAAGGCGGGCTGTCCCCTCTGCTGCCGCCGGGGCACGTCATCAGCCATTACCGCGTGCTGTCGCCGCTCGGGGCGGGCGGGATGGGCGAGGTCTACCTGGCCGAGGACACAAGGCTCGGGCGGAAGGTGGCGCTCAAGCTGCTGCTCAAAGAGTTCACCGGCGACCCCGAGCGCGTCCGGCGCTTCGAGCTGGAGGCGCGCGCCGCTTCCGCCCTCAACCACCCCAGCATCCTTACCATCTACGAGATCGGGCGGGCCGGCGGCGCCTATTTCATCGCCACCGAATACATCGAGGGCGAGACGCTGCGCGACCACATGGCGCAGGGCAGGATGGCGCTCCCGGACGCGCTCGACGTAGCGGCGCAGGTCGCCGGGGCGCTCGACGTGGCACACTCGGAAGGCGTCGTCCACCGCGACGTGAAGCCGGAGAACATCATGCTCCGGCGGCGTGACCGCATCGTCAAGGTGCTCGACTTCGGGCTCACCAAGCTGACGGAGAAGAAAACATCGACCACACGGGGGCCGTCGGGCCCTTCGTCGGATTCGACGTACGACACCCAGCCGGGCCTGGTGCTCGGGACCGTGCATTACATGTCGCCCGAGCAGACGCGGGGTTCCGCGCAGGTCGATCACCGCGCGGACATCTGGAGCCTGGGCGTCGTGCTCTACGAGATGGTGACAGGGCGCGCGCCGTTCGAGGGCGAGGACGTTCACCACAGGATCGTCTCCATCCGGGAGAGCGAGCCGCCGCCGCTCGGCCTGTACGCTGAAGGGGTGCCCGAGCGGCTGGAGGGGATCGTGCGGAAGGCTCTGGCGAAAGACCCGGGCGAGCGGTACCAGTCGGCGCAGGAGCTGCTCGTCGATCTCCGAAGCCTGAGGCGGGGCTTCGAGGTCGGCGAGGAGTTGGAGCGGTCTTCCCTTTCCGGGTGGGCGAACACGAGCGGGGCGGTCAGGGGTGATGCCGTGCGGCTGTCGTCGGCCGGGGCCGCCGGGCACGGGCCGCCGGTTTCGAGCGCCGGGGCGGTAGCGGGCGAGGTGAAAGGCCACAGGCGGGGCCTCTTAATCGCTTTGGCGGCCGCCGTCGTGCTGACGGCAGGGGCCGGCTTCTGGGTTTACAGGCGTCTCGGCCGGGGCCGGCCTTCGGACAGTGCGTCGGCCCCCGCGCCGAAGATAATTCCTTTGACCAGCTACCCCGGCGTGGAGACAGAGCCGTCCTTCTCTCCGGACGGCAGGCAGATCGCGTTCACGTGGAACGGCCCCGGCGGCGACAACTATGACGTTTACGTGAAGCTGCTCGACGCAGGCGACCCGCTGAGGCTGACGAGCCACTCGGGCGAGGACCGCGCCCCCTGCTGGTCGCCGGACGGGAGTTACATCGCTTTCATCCGCTCCACGAAGGACGAGGACGCGGTCGCGCTCCTCCCCGCCCTCGGCGGCGCGGAGCGCATCCTCCACTCGGTCACCCCGCCCGGCCGCTCGCTGGGCCGTCACCTCTCCTGGTCTGCGGACGGGAAGTCCCTGGCCTTCTCGGAAGGGGTCTCGCCGCAAGGCCCCTTCAGCATCTACCTGCTCTCGGTCGAGACACTCGAAAGGCGCAGGCTGACTTCGCCGCCCGCGGGGGCTCGCGGCGACGGCTTCCCCGCCCTCTCGCCCGACGGCAAGACGCTCGCCTTCACACGCCGGAGCAGTAACGACAAGGACGAAATCTACCTCGCGCCCGCGGGCGGCGGTGAGCCCGCCCGCCTGACCTCGGACAACGCGGGGATTACCGGCCTGGCCTGGACGCGCGACGGGCGCGAGATCGTCTTCTCTTCGACGCGCGCCGGCACCCGCCACCTGTGGAGAGTCCCCGCCGCGGGCGGCACGCCCGAGCGCGTCCCCGCGGGTGAGGAGAACCCCAACGCCTTGGCAGTCGCGCGTCAGGGGAGACTGCTCGCTTACGCCTCCGCGGACTCGGACACGAACATCTGGCGCATCGATGTCCGCGGCGCGAAGGGGGCGGGCGGCGGCCCGCCCGTGAAGTTGATCTCGTCCACGCGGACGGACAGCGGCCCTCAATACTCACCGGACGGGAGGAAGATTGTCTTCACCTCCTCCCGCTCCGGGAACCTGGAGGTCTGGATGTGCGACGCCGACGGCTCCAACCCCATCCGGCTCACCTCCTTCGGCGGCCCGCACGTCGGCACCCCGCGCTGGTCGCCCGACGGGCGGCACGTCGCCTTCGACTCGCCCGCGGAGGGCTCCCGCGACGTTTACGTGCTGGGCGCGGGAGGCGGCAGGCCGCGCCGCCTGACCACGGAGCCCTCGGCGGACGTGCGCCCCAGTTGGTCGAGGGACGGGCGCTTCGTCTACTTCGGCTCGAACCGCGGCGGCGACTGGCAGGTGTGGAAAGCGCCGGCCGAGGGCGGGCCTGCCGTGCAGGTAACGAAGCGGGGCGGGCGCGAGGCGTTCGAGTCCCCCGACGGGGCGTACGTCTACTACACGAAGGAGAACGTGCTGGGGCTTTGGCGCGTGCCGGCCGGGGGCGGCGAGGAGGTGAAGCTCTTAGACCAGGTCATCTCGGGCGCCTGGGTGGTGTGGGAGCAGGGCGTCTACTTCGCCAACCCGGAGGCGCCCCTGCGCCCGTCAATCGAGTTCTACAGCTTCAACACCGAACGGACGACGCGGGTCGCGACCATCGAGAAGGCGCTCTTCTGGAGCGGCCCGAGCCTCGCGGCCACGGCCGACGGCCGTTGGATACTCTACGTGCAGACCGATCAGACGGAGAGCGACATCATGCTGGTCGAGAACTTCTCGTGAGGCCCACCCGCCGCCCCGAGCGATTGAGTTTGATGACAGCCCTCGTGTCGGCAGTCGGGTGCATGCCGTCGTTAGATGCCGGGGCGATTAGCGAGTCCGCTGCTGGATGATCTGAGCTATCGCCCGCAGCGCCTGATTGACCGCTTCAGAGTTCGGGAACACCCGGGCCACGTCAGGGTCGAGTAACACGACATTCGTCCCCTCGGCATACTGCTTGGCGTATTTCCCGACTACCCCCTGGCTGAAGTCATACTCGTCCAGCATCTCGGCATCTTCTTTATTCAGTTCCTCGCTCATAATCTTCCCTCTCGCGCGGCGTCGCCTTCCGCGCGCTGATGATTCTGACGGCCCCCTCACGATAGGTATGCACGACCACTAAGGTGCGCCCCGCCGACGACTCGCCTACGATGATGAACCTCTCTTCATCATCCGAGATGTACGGGGTCGGTGATCGTCCTCGACAGCGGGTCGGCGAACGCGGTTGACGCCTCCGAGAAAGAGACGCCGTGCTTCGCGAGATTCCCCGAAGCCTTCCCCTCATCCCACTCGAACGACAGGCTCATGGGCCTGAATATACGATGAATCGGGTGCAGGAGGAAGGCATCTCACGCCCGGCATCACCCGCCGCCCCGAGCCCTTGGCGAAGCATAACAGCCTTCGCGTCGGCGTTCGGGTGCATGCCGTTGTTAGACAGCGCCCGCCCGGGGAAAGCGCACTCACTCGGTCTACGGCGTGAGCAGGATATACAGCGCCCCCCCCGCCAGCAGCGCCCCCACGTAGGCGCCGCCGAACGCCAGCAGCGCCAGCAGCCCCTTCGCGCCCCGCGTCTTGAGCAGATAATAAGGCACGACGACGGGCCACGCGACGTAGAGGAACAGCCCCATGTCGAAGACCCACCCGACGCCGCGCCCCCTGCTATCCCGGCGCAGCCACCAGCCGACCGCCCACAGCAGGCCGAGGGGGTACAGCAGGGAGAAGGCCGGCGGCAGCTCCGCCTCACGCGCCAGATAGACGCCCGTGACGGCCTGCGTGGCGATGAGGTACAGGTAGAGCAACGCAGTCGGGGAAAAGAGTCGAGGGAGGAATGTTCTCATGCGTTACTCAATCGCCCTCTCGGTACGAAGCTGTCTAACGCCGCGCATCACGCGCCCGCGCACAAGGTTGAGTTTGATGACAGCCGTCGTGTCGCGGGTCGCGTGCATGCGCTTGTTAGACTGCCTGAGATGAACAGCGTGATACGCCTTAGACTCATGCTGTTCCTTTCAGGCGGTTCTAACGGGTATCAGGCTGTGAATTTCGTCTATGTAAATTTGTATTGCCGATGCCCTCAGTTCTCCGACAGTCATAAAGTAAGGCTCAATTCCTCGCATTACATATCTGGTAGACACGTTCAAGTTGATCTCCCCTGAGTTCATTTTTCAGAGGTTCCAATGCTTCGCAGGCGTCATGGTCGAATTCGGCAAGTTTGAGCAATGCTTCGCCCCATTTGCCTTCCCTGTGGAATTTTAAGGCAGCAATCAAGTTCCGTCTTATATCTGCATTTTCACAATTCATAACAAAGAATCTGTGTTCAACCTCTTTCTCGGTACACACTAGGAGTGATTTGATTCGACTCATATTAGAAAGGATGTGATTCGATAACGTATCATTTGGCTGAATCATGTGCCTTATGGATAGAGCATAAGCAGACTGGGGGAAGAATTCGTCCGCAGAAGAAGCATCCAGTAAAGCCTGCTCACACTCTTTATTGAGCAGACCGGCGCAAAAGTCGAAGAAGACTTTGCCCCCATTAGAGCGATTACTCAAGACGTCAGGAATCTTACCTGCGTCACTTACGGCTTTATTCAACAACTCACGCTCATTTAGATTGGCAACTTGGGGTGTTTTCTCTTCTGACGTGAGATCGTATGAATAATAACTAGGAAAGCGTAAAGGGATGTATTTGATCGATTCTAGATTCTTCTGACTTCCAATCTGTAGTCCGTTGGGGGCAATTATTTGCCATTCCCAAGCTCTACGTGGCACGGCAACATTCTTACTCAGCAGACGACTAAAAAATATGCCTTCCTCGGAGGGTTCCTCTAAAAGTAAGGAGCCTTTATCTCCTTCGGCGGTGTGATAATAGATTCTGGCCGTCACGTACCCCCCTACCGAAGGGAATCTGCCCTCGGGTGCTAATCCTAAAGTGAATGATACTTCTCTCTTGTCGTCGGGACTGAGTCGAAGGTACGGATTTAATTGTTGTGTTTCCCGTGAGCCATAACTAAAGGTGAATTGATAACTAGCGTCCGGCGGAAATGCTCCGCTTCCCATTGACATAGAATGACCTGGCTGGTGATAAATTTCGATGCTATCGACTGTATAAGTTGAGGGGCCATGGGCGATCAGCCATACGCTTGATTTCGAGGGTTCACTCTCATCATAGGGGGGGTTTATTATCCTCGAAATATAAATCCCGTCGGCCACGGTTTGCGACTGTGGGGAAAGGCCGCCCCCTCCCTTCACTTCGGATGACTGACCTCCGGCCGCCGGTAAAATGTAATCTCTGACTAGATCGAGGCCATCTTTTAAGACACTGATGATAGTCAGAAGAGTAACGAGAGTTAGAATCGAGCCGATACCAAACCACCTCCTCAAGCTCTTTCTCCGCTTTTCCTGCTTTAGATAATTGTCTACGTCTTCAGGGGCTATTCTCCATTTACCACCGTTATCTTTGTTAGCATTGGGGAAGGCGCCATTCCTGGCTAACAGGGCGACCCTATCGGCCGTTATTTCCTGCCCACTTGCTTTAATCCTTTCGGCCGCCTCTTGGGTACTTAACATCGAATCACCTTCCTCTGTTAAGACTATCTGTGAAGGCAAGGGACGCAGCCCCTTTAATCTCCGGCGGGTTTATCTTACCAGCACATGATTCTCTCTTTAGAGCAGCCCAACGCCCGGCATCACCCGCGCCCCCATTCAACCTCCACGAGAGGGGCCGTGAAGGGGCGTCGGGTGCATGCCGTTGTTAGGCGCGGGGTGTAGGACAGACGCGCCCCATTGGTTAATTTCTGTCGCGCTCTCCAACACCCCGTGCCAATTTTGAATTTGAGGAACCGGAGTTCCTCAGTACTGGGTAGTAATCCAACCCTTACCACCACACCGGTCGCAAGTTACTGCCTCCCCATCCTTTTCAACCGTCCCTCGTCCGCCGCAAGACGGACACTCTCTTTCTTGAGGGTCCTTTTCAGGACCGCCTTCAGGCCATCTTTCAGGCATAGCCACTCATCTCCTTTCTTTATTCATGCGAGGGAAGTGAGGCTCGTAAACTATTCCTGCATCAATCCGCTGTCAATCCTTTTTCTCAGATAAACTGCACCGCGGTTGATTCGACGCAAGCGCCTAACGCCAGGCATCACCCGCCCGCCCTAGCGATTGCAGGAATTTGAGAGCCGGCGTGTCGCGGGTCGGGTGCATGCCGTTGTTATGCCTCGCGGATTCATAAACTAAGTGCAACAGGCTTCCCTGTTGAGAGGGGGAGCCGTGATACTGGCTAGGACTTCAACCGCCAAGAAGAGGTCATAGCCATGACGTACCATCAGCTCTCCCCCGAGGAGAGGTATATGCTCGCCGCCCTCAGAAGGCGAGGCCGCAACCAGGCCGAGATCGCACGCGCACTCGGCCGCCACGGGAGCACGATCTGCCGAGAGGTGGGGCGTAACAGCACCCGCGCCGACGGCCACTACCGCGCCTTCACCGCACAGGAGAGAACGAACGGCCGCCGCTCGCGCTCGCGCCGCGACAGCCACTTTACGGCCGCGGACTTCGCGCTGATAGACGAACTGCTCCGCCAGCAGTGGAGCCCCGAGCAGGTCGCCGGCCACCTGCGCCGCACCGGCGAACTCACTATCAGCCACGAAACCATCTACCGCCACGTCTGGCGCGGCAAGAGGGAGGGCGGGACGCTGTACACCCACCTCCGAGGCGCTCGTAAGCGGCGGCGCAAGCGCTACGGGGCCTACGACAGCCGCGGCCGACTCGCGGGGAAGCGCATGATCTCGGAGCGGCCACCGGAGGTCGAGGCGCGGGAGGCGGTCGGGCACTGGGAGGCCGACACGGTGGCGGGCGCGGGCAGCAGGGACTGCGTCGTCACGCTCGTCGAGCGCAAGACCGGGCTGGTGCTCGTCGGCAAGCTCGCCGACCGGACGGCCGAGGGGCTGAGCCGGAGGGCGGTCAGCCTCATGCGCCGGCCCGGCGCGAGGTTCGAGACGGTGACGGCCGACAACGGGACGGAGTTCCAGGACTACCGACGGGTCGAGCGGCTGACGGGCGCGGCCTTCTACTTCGCCCGGCCGTACCACTCGTGGGAGAGAGGCAGCAACGAGAACGCCAACGGGCTCATCCGCCAGTACCTGCCGAAGGGCCAGAGCATGGCGGGGCTCAGTCAGCACCAGTGCAACGCCATCGCCCGTAAGCTCAACACCCGCCCGCGTAAGCGGCTGGGGTTCAGGACGCCGCTCGAATGCTTCAACGAGTCTTAGTCAATGTTGCACTTCAAAGTTGATGTCAGGCCTCGGTGGTATCGGAACGCAGCGAGTGTCGGATTTTCTTTGCGCCGGGATTCACCATTTGAAATGACACTCAGCTCTTCGTCGATAACAAACCGCTTAGGAATAATTCTTGCAGATCGACCAAGCGAAGCTCTTCCCATAACTCTGATTCACGGGAGCATACCATGCGGAGCAGAACGGTCGCACTCAGCCTTGCTTTCCTTCTCCTTCTGACACACCCCTCCATTTCGCTCGCTCAGGGTGCGTCCGCTCCGAACGAATGGTCTATCGTGAAGACCGTCCCGCCGGGTGACGAGATGGTGGTAAAGCTGAAGGGCGGACAGGCCATAAAGGGGCGGCTCAAGGTTATCTCCGACATACATCTAACGTTAGCGCGCGGCCAAAAGAGTTTTGACATAGACCGTCAGGATGTGCGGCAGATTCATCGCATCGTTCCGAAATCGGCGGCCAGACCGACGCTCATTGGTGCCGGCACGGGGGCGGCAATCGGCGCCGGGGGGATAGCCGTCGCAGTGGCGGCAGATGAGTCGGGAGGGGACGACGGCGAGGCGGCGGCGGCCATCCTCGGAGTCGCTATAATAGGTGCCGGGATCGGGGCGCTAGTCGGGCTGGCTTTCGGAAGCAGGCAGAAGAAGGTATTAATCTATGAGGCTCGCTAGAGGCATAACGCCCGGCATCACCCGCCCGCCCGAGCGATTGATTTACATGAGAGCCTTCGTGTCGCGGGTCGGGTGCATGCCGTTGTTAGATGCGGCGCGGGCTGGGGGGCGTCCTTGTGCGGCGATAAACGATGACCTGCTGCAAGGAGGTTCTATAAGCATGTGACGAAGCCGCGTGCAACTTCGCAGACCCCTTGCCAGTTGCAGGTTCGTTGCACGGCAACCGCGGCGCAGCTCGCAAAAT
>DATMVD010000054.1:0-98870 GCA_035563535.1 Pyrinomonadaceae bacterium
GGAGACGAAGGCTCGTGCTAGCCCCAAGCAGAACTCCCTGTCGTCGGCGGCCCTGAACTGGCGGCGGCGCAACTCTATGTTCTTGTGCGGAGGAGGGGTCGTCACCGCGGTCAGCCAGCCGCCGTAAGACATGTGTATGACGGGCACGTCGCGGCCGGCGAGTTCGTGCAGGGCCTGCGCGGAAAGCTGTACGTTGCCGAATAGACAGAGCTGATCGGTTTCGAGCAGGCGCGCGTCGCTCACGGCCTTGCCCTTCTCGCGTATCTCCAAGACCTCTCCGCGCAGGCCCACGCTGTAACCCTGCCCCTGCACGTAGACCGCCAGCGCATCGTCCCGCGCCGGGATCAAGCGCCGCGGCTCCGCCTCCGTTTTCGGTAGGTCGGAGAGCTCGTTCTCGGCCGAGGATTCGTCGGCAAGGGGGTCGGCCGTGGCTTCGCGCAGCAGATTCGTTTCGTCAGGCAGGCAGATGCCGACGAGCGAGCAGCGCGGGCACTTCGGCGAGCGCACGAGCGGCGGAGGGATCGTCCGCCCAGCCGCGACGTGGCGCGCCTCCGCTATCAACTCCCGCGTGCGAGCCACGAGGGACTCGGTCAGCTCGACGCGGACTCTTTGGTTCGTCTCGGCGAAATAAATAGCGCCCTCGTCGCACTCGTAGCCGTGCTCGCGCAGCAGAAGCCCTTGCAGGCAGACCTGCACGCGCTCCGGCTCATAAGCCCCTTCGGCCACGTCCGGCGGCGCGCCGCGCTTGTAGTCCACCGGGATCACGCGGTCGTCGTCCGCCTCGATCACATCCACGCGCGCCGTCACCCCGAGCGTGTCCGAGCCGAGCAACACTGACCGCGCGTGGAGGCGCGGCATCTCGACCACCTTCCCCGGCTCCGGCACGCGCCCGCGCTCCTCGTCCACACGGCGGTGCACGAACCGCCCGTCGAGCGTATCGGCGTTGTGCGCCCACTCCCCTTGGACGTGCTCCAGATAAAACAGGCGTGGGCAATACGCGAACTCGTTAATCATCCGCGCCGGAATCTGCTCGACGTCTTCTTGATTGTCTTGAACGGTTTCTGCGGGTTCTCTCGTCATCGATTATCTAACTCCTCTCAGCAACATCAATGTCTGAGAGGAGCCGAAAACGGAAAGGCCAGATGAGGAATTTTCTGTGAAGAACAGAAGTGGCCGCTTTAGACGGAAGCGAGCGCGGATTTAGGAAGTTCCGGATCGGAAGACGGCACCCGGCAGTTCATTCGAAGGGCAATTCTGAGGGATTGCCAGCGGCAGGTTTAAGTCGTCTCGTCGTGTTCATGTTTAGTTACCGGCATCATTAAACCGAGGCCCGCGTGTCGCCCCCTGCCTATAATCAGACAGCCGCTCACAGGCCGTTTGAAAATAACCTCAGCGTGGTAGCGAGGGTTCTCGTTCAGACGCCCGCTCAAGCGGTAATCCATCGGGCGAAAAGTCCTAGGTACAAGTGGGCTGCGATAAACGGCGACCGATTCGATTGCGGCATTATCTATGCCGATTTGATTGAGCGCGCGATAAAGTAACTGTTCAGGCTTACGTCCACGACGGTTGAAGCCGGTCAGGATAACCGGCGTCACGCTCCGCCAGAGTCTGCTTGATTGCCCGTAAAACTGCTTGAAGAACCTGTCCTCTTCGTACCCTTCAATTTGCATCAAGCGGGCAAGGGGTTCGCCGCCATCTTTGATTTCTGCACCGTTCAAGTTGCGGGCGATGTCATCAAACAACTCGCGCTCGGTTTCGCTTTCAAAATCGAACCCGGCCAGCAAAACGCGGCGGATGCGACCGTCGGGATATAAATTTGGAATCGGAATGAACGCTAGATGGGGATGATTTACGGGCCTGCTTTGCCCGCCTTCGACTTGCGGCTCGTGTCCGTACACTTTTCTTGAGATCAAATCCTCGCCGTAATGCGTTTTGAATCGTCTACCTTTAACGCTGTCGAAGAACTCGATCACGGCGTGCCTGACCATCCCGGCGGGTTGGCGTAAATCGCGCCCGTCGAAACTGAAAAATTTGTCTTCATTAAGCCAATCGCGCATTTCGAACAGCGCGTAAGGGCAGCCCAAATCAATCGTATCATCTGTAACGTACAGCACCTGACGAAGCGGGATGTTGATAGCGTGCGAGTTGCCGGTCTTGAGAAATGTCTCATACCGCTTTTTATATGCGGCCAGCGCGCCGGTGAGCGGCACGGTCCAACTACCGCCCTTTTGCTCCTTCGGTTGAAAGACGACCCGCACCCCGACAGGGACCTTCGCCGTATTGTTATCGTTTAAAATTTCGCCCCTAACGAAAACTGCGTCTTGCCCGTGTCCCAGATGCGTCACGAGGCGCGCCATCGCACAAACAACCTCGGCGTTGGCTTTGCTCTGCTCGCTACCAGGGAGTTGCCAGATGTAGCGGAGCACACTCTCTTCCCCCAAGACAAATGCTCGCATCGATTTCGCAGTCTTATTGTGGGCGAAAGAATTGTCATTGTTAGGAACATAGTTAGTCGCGCCCTCCCCGAACATTTCAGCCCGACAGGCCTCGATAGTCGGCGGAGCGATCCTCTCCAACCATTCAAGCGCACGGTCGCGGGCCTCAGCGTTTTGCCGGATGTAAATGCCTCTATGACTGCCGGCAATTAATGCCTGAAAAAGACGCGAAGGCGAAGGCGGGAACTCGCCCCCGTGGAATCGCCCGAACGGAAAAGCGATATTGAGGATCAGCTGCATCTGGCGGACTCCTTATCCATGTAAAGTTCAGGGTCACGCCGTCAGGCAACCATGACTTGTGAGACTCACACGTGAAGGTTGCGACCCTGAATGCCGTGCAGTTATTTCTTCCCTTTTTTAGGCTTCTCACTCTCGATTTTGGCCCGGACTTTCGGGACTTCGAATTGGACTTCGCGCGGCTGCCGGCTTTGCAACGTCGCGTCGAACTCCTGCGCGGCGGCTTGCGCGTATTCCCAAACCGTCTTCAAATCCCACTTGAAATCGGTGCGTCTGCCGTCAGAATAAATGGCTTCAGCCTTTTCGGAGACTCGCGCCAACAAGCAGCCTTCGCGCAGGTTGTAGCTGGTTTGACAGCGAGCGGCGACCAGCGCTAATCCGAGCACATAACGACGTAACTTCATCGTCTCGCCTTCGTTGATCTCGCCCTGCTCATCCGTTGCCGCCAGCGCGCGAAGTCCGACGAGATTGATTTGAGTTCGACGCGTGATCGTGCCGAAGACCCTCACCCCGCCATGTGTCCCTACGGCCGGGGCAGCTTGTAGCCCTTGAGCCGACAGGGGGTTGTTATTGCCCGTACCGTATTCCTTGTATTCTTTATCCTCAAACATCTGCTTGGCGTCAAAGACCGCGTCGAACTGTGCTGAGCGGGTGATAGCGCTGACGTTCGTTGCCCGGATAACGGAAGACAAGATTCTGCCGAACTTGAACTGGGTCTCGCGTGAGTCCCAGAAACCGAACACAAGCGAAGTCGGTGCCAGCCGAGCCAGCTCAAGCGCGTTACCGTTCTTCTCAAGATTGGCGATTGCGCTGTGCGCCTCCGCTTCGAGTTCGGAAAACCTGACGGCGGCGTCGGCGATACGATGTCCGATGTCGAGCAGGTTAGCCTTTTGCTCTTTGGCTATGACAGTAATTTGCGGCACGAGGCCGGACAGCGGCTTTTTCTTAAAGCAGGTCTCCATGCGGTTGGCCTGCGAGCCGACGCTATCAATCAGACAGATGTTAACGATCTCGCCGCCTTTGGCCGCCGGCGGCGCGATGTCGTGTCGCAATTCGTCAATGTTGTATGGATGCCCTTCCCTTTCCCTTACCCTTTCGTCTTTTGCAAAGGTGGGCGGGAAAATCTCCGCATCCGCACCGAGCGCGGGTTCAAGCGTCTCGGTTAAGACAAGCGCGACGGGCATCTCGTTATCAGTTAGCCAGTCGCTAGTTCGGATCAGCGCGTCATGCGTCTCAAGCGTTGCGTTGCTCATCATCGTTCACCTCGTGAGTCTGTCGGGAAAGACAAGGTCAGGTTTGAGTACTTATCGCGCGTGGCGCGCAGCGAACGAAACCTCATCGTTCTGCTTTCGGGAACTTGCGCTGGCGCGTTGGCCAAGCTGCGCGCCAGCGCAATCGGGACGGGCATTAGCCATAGGCTATAGTCGAAGAAATAGCGACGACTCTCCCTCGTCCAACCCCGACTTGAGACAATCTCGTTCGCCTGCTTTGTGCGGGTCGCGAAAAAATTTTGCGCCCCGAACATCGCCAGCAGTTGCGCGAAGGGGTTGGTTATAACCGGCAGGTTCAAATCATTCGGTGAATAACCAACATCGAGCGCATTACGTGAAGCCGTCGGATCGAAGCCAAAGCTTCCGCTCACCTTGCTCGTTTGCCGCAAAATTTCCGATAAGCTTTCACAACTCAATGTTCGACACTTCTGAACCATATCGAGCGTGATTTTTTCGGCTTTCTGCTGTCCGGCGTACATCTTCCAGCCGCTTTTGTTGATCTCGCCCTCGCGCGTCAAGGATTCGTACCACCAATCAAGGATGAACTTTTCGCTTTGACCGTTCGCGCCGGAAAAGATCGCTTCCAGGTGAATCACTTCTTTTGAGTCGTTGGTGACGATCTTCCATTTACTCCAATCGGTCAGTGTTGGAAGAATAATCTCAAGTAATTCCTTGTCACTTAAGGCGGAATCCAAAACGAACGCAGTGGCATCTCCGCCCTGCCAGTGTGCTAGGGCCGTCTCATCAAAGCGCGAGGCTATCTCAAAGATGCCGCAGCACGCCAGATATTCGACCGGGTTCAGGGCGTTGACTTCGAGCTTTATTTCGTGCCGGTCGTTCATATCTCACCCCTCGCTTCGGCGCGCGAGGCTAGCGCGTCGGCGGCCTTTAGGATGGCTTCCAAGTAAGCCAACTGCCACCAGCCGTATTTGATTTGCAACCGGGCGAAACGCTTCATCGCGGCCTCGGCGATGTCGCGGTTTAAGGCTATCGGATTGTCCTTGTCGAAGGCTCGTTCGGGGAAGTGCGGGCGCGCGTAGCCGTGATGGGTGGCGATTAGATGGAGAATCAAATCGCGCTCGGGGTGCTGCTTCAGTTGTTCATCCGCGTCGGCTTCGACGAGCGACCCGAACTCGTGGCGATAATAGTTATTGAGTTTATGGTTGAACCACGGCTGCTTCGATTTGGCGATGGGGGGCTTCTGATTCAAATCATTACCGACCGCCATTTGCCAGCATCGCCGGTTCTTGCCCTTATCGTGCCACTCTCCGGCAATCGCCAGTGCCTCCGCCAGTTCCGCGCCTAAGTGGAGTTTTTCCGCCAGACTCCGAGCCCTATCCCTTACGTGTGAATTATGTTCTTCCAGACCGACCTCGCCTCCCCTGCCGGACTTATCCTTCTCGTATCCGACTGAGGCCGTCTCACCCTCGGTCTCGTCGTCGGACTCGGCCTCGTTCGGCAGGTAGCTCTCCGGCGATTTGCGGCTGATGAAATAGGCCAGAACCTTTCTGACCGTCTTTTCTTCATCATCTTCGCTGATGACATTTGAGCCCAAACTGATCTGTTTAATACAGCGCCTGTTTTCTTCGTTAGCAATTTGCCGCACGACATCTGTAAGTCTCTTCCCCGGGTGAAAGGTCGAATTGCCTCTGATGTTTTCGGCGTTTACCCCCCCTTCACTTTCGGTCAACAAGACCCGCGACCATTCCTTATCGTCAACCACGTCGGGGACCGCTTCCACATTCCCCGGCAACTCGTCAACGGCGATGCCGTCTTCCAAGCCGCCGACTTCGCAGGGTAGAGCGACCGTCGCAAAAACCAACCTCTTGAACAATTCGTTCTCATTGAGCGCGGCGAGTTCTGCGAGTAAAGGAGCGTCGTATTCGTTGCTTGCGGAGATTAAAACCGCGCGCTTTTCGGGAAACCTCTGTGCGACTGCCAGAATCGTCCCAACTGCGCGCTTGGTTGTTTCGCGCGCGTATTCGCGGCTTTTGACGCGCACAGTCTTGACTGCGGCGAGCATTTTTCTTTTGATTCGCTCGTGCGCAGCCTTATCTTTTTTCTGGTCTCCGGTGAGGTCTTCACTTTCCATTATTATTTTCAAGTCGGCCCGCCAGCACAGCGACGTTTCCGGCACTGCGTCGTCAGTCACTCCGCGCAACCAGTAGGAGACCAGCGGGCGACGAAACTCGGCCTGCTTAAGCGAGGTCATCGACCAGTCATCGAGTCGCGCCGGATCGAGCGGCGGGCAGACGGGCTCGGGAGGATAGCAGGTTTCGGGGAACTCGACTGCTCGCAAGGCGAGCGGCGAAGCATTCAACCCCTGACCATTGCCGAGGCTTTTGAGTGTTTCCAAAGTAGCCTTCGCCTGTTCCGATTCATGCGTTAGCGACTCTTCGTGAACGACGGTGATAACAGAGGAGCTGTTTCCGAAACGATTGACGCGCCCCAACCGTTGAATAAGACTGTCGGCAGAGGTCGGGTCGCAGACCGCGAAATCCGCGTCGAGGTTAACGCCGACTTCGGCGCACGAAGTGGCGACAAGAAAACCCGCCCGGTTCCGTCGCTCACGGTAATGCGGCGAGAACTGTCCGAAGATAGGCTTGTCAACTAGGCTGTTGCGCTCGAAGCCGCGCATCCCGCCGACCATCAGCAAGATTTGCGCCCCGTCTATTTTCTCGGCTTCGATGAGTTGTCTTTTGATTTCCTTAACTAGATTGACCGTCGTGCCGAAGATCAAGACCGAGACGGGCATGTCTTTGTAACGCGCGGCGGCCTTCGCCATCTCTTTAGCCTGTTCGTCGCGCAATGATTCCTTGGCCCTCTTGCCCTTCAATAATTCCTCGGAAACCGCGAAACTCTTCCATTCGATCTTCTTTTCCGCGTTCAAGCGAGGCTCGGCGACCTCGTTCATTAAGTCTTCTGGCGCGTCCTTCTCAAGCGTGAAACTTTCAAGCCCTTCCTCTTCCCCGCCCGCGGGAGTTGCCGAAAGGGAGATCACCTCGAACGGCTTGATGAGAGGCTTTCGCCGAATGGCCTGACGCAAGGCCCGAAGCGTCCGCATGAAAGCCGGCGACAAGTGCGCCTCATCAACTGCTATTAAAGAATCCTGCCCTAACAATCCGGCCTGTAAGGCTTTGTAAGATTCGCCGACGCCGCCGTAGGCGGAAAACAACAACCGGCTTCCGATCATGTCAATCGTCCCGACGATGATGGCGGGGCGCGAAGGGTCGAGGCACCATTCGCGGTTATCGGCGTATTCGCCCCGCAGAGTTGACAGCGCGACGACAACATCGTCCCGGCTGAGCGCGGCTTTCCTCAGCGCGTCGTAAACTTTACCGAGCTTTGCATCAGACTTCGCAAAGTTCTTCAGGTTTTTGACTATCCCCTCGGCCTCAGCCGTAGCTTGGTCAACGATTACGCGCCTATCGACGACGTAGACCAGACGCATGGGAATAGCCCTTTGAGAGTCTTGCCGCATCAGGGCGTCCGCCAGAGCGAGCAGCCAGATAATGATGATTGAAGTCTTCCCCAAACCCGTTGGGATGTCGCACTCGGAGGGGAGTTCGCCTCGCATCAGCCTGGCAAATAACTCGCGCTGCCACGCGAAGGGTTCGTTGCCCGTCAATTTATTGAAGCAATAATCGAAGTCAATCATGGTTATACCCTTAAATGTCAGCGCCACAGGAAAACCGGAAAGCCATTCAAAAAAAATTCGTTGAAATCTCGCAGTGATTCATTCCATCGTTGAATTGTCTGTGCATTCCTTCAATATTTCCGTTCAGCAAGATAGTCTACAAGAGGAGACGAGGTCAACTCTTAAGTAATATAGAAGGGGTAACGTAGTGTCAAGGGGAAGAATTACAAGGGGGTTGACATTTAAGGTTTAATAGCATAGTCTCCCACCCTGTGGCTTGGCTCAATCGAAGTAGTAAAATTGAGTGGGTTCAGTAGTGTCCGTCAATCATTTCCAAGCCACACTTTTTTTCAGCCGAAAATGAGGAGCTATGTCTGATTGAGGAAGTGCCCGGCGCTCGGTTTGGTGGGATGGCCTATCGAAAGAAGCAGAAGTCAGAAACGCCTGAAACCACTTCTTAAAAGATTCCCTTGACGCGTCAGGGAATGCAGGGGCGGCAGCGGTGGTAAGAAAGTACCGGCTTTCCATGTCGGCAAACTTTCTGAATCCGCTGCCGCTCGGTTTTAGGCGTCAGACTTCTATCACGCACGAGCGACAGCATGGGCAATCTCACGGCGCTCTTCTGCGATTGGGCTTTTGGCTCGGCCTTATCGCCCTTCATTCCACCGCTACGCCGCTTAGACTCGCTCACCATATCCTCAGCCTCGCCAATAGCAATATCGAACCCTTGCTTGGCTAACTGAGCCAGGTCGCGTGGACGCCTTGCCATGAACCAAGTATGCCATACAAACACGCGTCAGTTCCACATAACTCGCCCAAATCAATTTCAAACTGAGGCACTACTTTAGGTTCACTTTTCTCGCCAAAATTGCTTAAATACCTTCCGCGCCGTCGGAGCCGCGAGGATTTTTGTGTGTGAGCTTTTCCGGTTTGCGGCGTGCTCTCTCATTTAACTTCTGAAGGGTTAAGCTCCAATGCGCCCTCCGCCGCGCCTCCCGGGAGCCGAAACAGACCGAAGCATCCGCCCGCTAACGCGCCGCGCTCACGACACGGGCGCACTTTACGAACGCCTGCCTGAAGTGGAGGCGCAGCTGGGACATGCGCTCGCGCTCGAAGAGACCGAACTCATGAAGGCGTTGCGGCACGACTACAAGTCGGGCGCGCACATTAAGGACGAAGCGCTCTGTTATCTGATACGGGAGCGGCTGTGGGGCAGCCTCCACGAGCAGGCTAACGCATTCGCGGAGATTTTGTTGCGGCGCCACGCGGGGACGATCAGGCGACGCGTCGAGCGCGCGGGGGTTGAAGAACAGCACCGGGAAGACTGCGGCGGAGAGATAAACATCAGGTTGCTGACGGAACTTTTCGATACGGATTCCGACCGCAGCGACTTCGCGCAGGTTCGTTTCGGGCTTTACTTCGAGAAGTTGTCTTACGCGGTGATAAACAACTTCCGCAGGCTTCAGCGGCGCGAGCGCCAAGGCGAAAGCGTCGTCTTCACGCAAGGCGACGACGCGAAAGAGTTTGACCGGCTCGACACGCTCGCGGACGAACGTGCGCTGTCGGCCGAAGAGCGCGTGCTCATGCGAGAGGCGCTCTCACTGCTCCCCGAAGATTTGCGCGAGATCTACACGCTACGCTATTTCGACGGCTGGCAGATAGAAGCGGCTTCAACCTCTGAGCCGTCGATCAGCCGTTACCTGGGCGTAACTTCGCGCACCATCCGCAACCGCCTGAGAGAGGCCGAAGCGATCCTCAAGCGTTGGCGTGAAGGGAAATAAAGAAGGGCCGGGACGCTCGTACTGTAAGGGCTTTCCGCGTTCGCGCGAACGTGGCTCAATTGAAGCGAGGGAAAAGAGATGAGCGACGACCGGCAAGTGGAAACGCCGCCAACAGCCGATCAGATTATCGAGACGTATCTGCTGCGCCGTGAAGAAGCGCTGCGGCACGTCCCGGCTGACACGCCGGAGGCGGCGCGCGCCGCACGCGCCGTGTTGAGTGAGTTTATGCGCCTCTATCCACACACGGCTGCCGCGCTCGAAGATTTCGCCGCCACCGAAAGTCTTGTCAAGAACTCACTTGAGGTTGAAGCCGGTACGGAGAGTGAAAAAAGCGGCGAGGAGGAAGCAATCGTCCGGCGCGGGATGGAGACGGCTGCGCGCCTACTCGCTGCCCGCCGCGCGCCGCACGCGCCGGAAGCATCCGCGCCGGTCGCCGGACTCAAAAAAGAGGTGGAGGCCCACGGGCTTACGATTCAGGCTCTCGCGTCAGCGACACGCCTGAGTGTGCCGCTGCTCGTCAAACTTGACCGCCGCCTGATTCGCTTCGCCTCGATTCCGCGCCAGGCGATTGAGCGCATAGGCGCCGAACTGGGGCGCAGCTTCGAGGCAGTCGCTGCGTACCTCCAAGGCGATCCGCAGTTCGCGTCTCAAGCATCTTTCCGCGCCGACGCCGCGCCGCGGATGCCCAGCCAGCAGGACTTCTTTGAAGCCGTCGAGACGGACTTAACGATGGATGAGGCGCAGAAAGCTGAGTGGCGCAGTTTTAAAAACGCTCCCTGAAGATTGAGCATTAAACTACCTTCGTACCGATGCCTCACTGGTCTTACATCCGCGCTCAATCCCGCCTGCGTCATCGTGAAGTGCTGGCGTACGCCGCGCACGCTACTCAGCACTCATCCTCTGGCGCGACGACGGCCGAGCAGTTTTTAGCCCACGCCGAGTCTCTAACCGGACTCGTGCGCGTGCCTCTGCCCTCTGGCGATCCCTTACTCTACGGCGCGCGGGCGACCTTGGATGATGGATTCATTTACTACGACGCCGAGACGGCTCCTTGGCTGGCTCTCTACTATCAGGCGCACGAATTCGCCCACCATTGGCTTCATAACGGCGGCTCGCTCTGCTCGGGCGAGGATGTAGACTTCACCGACTCGGAAGACAGATCGTTGTACGGCGAGGGGCGCATAGAGGCTTACGGCCCTCACCAGCGGCGCGAGACCGAGGCGAACGTCTTCGCACGTGAATTCCTCTTGCCGGGCGACGAGTTGCGCCGGCTGTACCTTGAAGAGAATTTGAACGCCGCGCAGATTGCCTCTCGCTTCGGGTTGGCGCTCGATTTCGTGCTGCACAGCCTCGCCTACGCGCTTCTGGCACCGGACGTTGAAGATGCATTTAATGCGCCGAAGACAGACGACGAGTCCGAGACGCAACGCGCGAACTCTCTAACGCTCGACGAAAGCCAGCGTGCGGCCGCCCACAGCGAGCACACGCCGCTGCTGGTCGCCGCCGGCCCCGGCACAGGCAAGACGCGCACGCTCGTTGGGCGCATCCTTCACCTGCTCGACAGAGGCGTCACGCCCGATAAGCTCGTCGCACTCACCTTCTCCAACAAAGCCGGGGAGGAGATGCGCGAGCGGGTCGAAAGATTCGCGCCCGAAGCCGCGCCGAAGATTTGGGTCGGTACGTTTCACGCTTTCGGCTTGGAGCTTCTACGCCGCTACTGGCAGCAGGCGGGGCTCCCGCCGCGTGCCCGCGTGCTCGACCCGGTTGACGCGCTCTTCATCCTCGAACGCAGCTTGCCGCAACTCGGCCTCGACCATTACCAGAATCTCTACGAGCCGACGACGCACCTTGGGGCCATTCTCGCAGCCATCTCACGCGCCAAAGACGAGCTTGTTTCGGCCGACAGGTACGCGGAACTCGCGGAGGCGATGCTCACGCGCGCCCGCAGCGAGGGCGATGCGGAAGAGGCGCGCAGGGCCGAGCGAGCGGCTGAGGTGGCCCGCGTCTACCGCTTTTACCAGAGTCATCTTGAGGGTGAAGGGCTGCTCGACTTCGGCGACTTGATATTTCGCACCGTGCGTCTACTGCGCGAGCGGGAGGATGTGCAAGCGGAGGTTAAGGCGCAGTACCGACACGTACTTGTTGACGAGTACCAGGATGTCAACCGCGCGTGCGGCGTACTGCTCAGACTCATGGCGGATCGGGGGGAAGGCTTGTGGGTGGTCGGCGACGCCCGGCAGGCTCTCTACCGCTGGCGCGGTGCCGCGCCCGCTCAAGTCCGACACTTTCTCAAGGACTTTCCGCACGGACGTACCCAAGCTTTGACGGTTAACTACCGCTCGCTGCCGCCGATTGTGAGTCTCGTCTCCGCGATGGCCTCGCAGATGCGCGTCCTGCCGACAACTGACGGCCAAGCGGCGGCGGCCGCAAAGGCAGAACGCGCTGACTTCTGCTCGTGGCACGCACATCGTCATGAAGGCGACGTGACACAAGACGAAGTAAGCGCGGTCAGCTTCGAGATTGCGACGGATGCGGATGCGGAAGCGCGCGAAGTGGCTCGGCTGATACAGTCACGGAAAGGGAGCGGTGTGCCTTTCCGCTCCCAAGCGGTTATCTGTCGGAAACACTCGCAGCTCGTTAAATTTGCCAGAGCACTCGAAGCGGAAGGCGTGCCCGCGCTCTACCTCGGCGACATCTTCGAGCGAAGCGAAGTGCGCGACATGCTGGCCCTTGTCGCTCTTGCCAGTGACGGGAGCGGTAGCACGCTCCCGAGGGTCGCACGCTTCCCTGAATACAACATCCCGCTCCATGAAGTGCGTGCCATTCTGCAAGACGCGAAAAAGACGGGATGTGAATTTCCCGGCGCGCTCGCCTCGTTCAAGTCAACTCAGGATGTGGGCGTGATCGCACGTGATGAGATTGGGAAACCCATAACTGGGACGGATAGAACAAAGGGCTTAGAGGGAGAGGAGGACGGCGCGAGTAAGGAAGGATTAGCGCACCTAACTTATCACCTCGGACACGTCGCGCATCTACAGTCGGCGTGGAAGATGCTCTCCAGTTACCTTTTCGTCCACAGCCGTTATCTCGCGCCCCTGCTTGCCGATAATTCAAGCGCCGGGACGCAGAGGCGCTTGGCCGTCTATCAACTGTTGCAGTTCCTCCACAACGAAGCGGGGCGCGCGGTTGAAGCGACCGACGAGCCGGATGCGCGGCGCGCGATCTTACGTTACGTCCGTCGCCTGAAGAGTCTTTCCGAAGACAAGAGCCTGCGCCCGGTCCCCGTATCCGCCGAAGGGCTGGATGCGGTTCGCCTGACCACGGTACACGGCGCTAAAGGACTTGAGTGGTCGTGCGTCTACCTGCCGTATCTCGGCAGGGGACATTTTCCGGCTAAGCGGCAACATGAGCTCTGTCCCCCGCCCGCCGGCATGGCCGAAACATTTTCTGACGGTGAGGAAGGTGCCGACGAAGCTCAAAAAGATTCGCATTTGGAAGAGGAGGAATGCCTCTTCTTCGTCGCCCTTTCGCGTGCGCGTGACAGCCTCTGCTTATCGCGCGCCGAGCGTTACGGCGGCAACAACAGTAAAGCCTCGGAGCTTCTCGAAAAGATCGAGGAGCACTTACCACGCGCCGCCAACGGCCCAGCAACTTGGGCTAGTGAAATAGGGCAGGATGTACCCGCCGCCATCTCAGAGCCCGCGGAGCACGCGGCCAACGCTAAACCTCTCTTCACCGAGCGACAGCTCGCCGCGTATCTCAAATGCCCGCGCAAATATTTCTACGAGCAACGACTGTATCTCAGCGGCAGGGGTGAGGAGACGACTTACCTGCGCTTTCACTCTTGCGTTTACGAGACGCTGGCATGGCTCGCCGGAGAGAGCATGGCGGGACGTTTGGCGGAGGACTCGGTTGCAGTTTTTCAGGAGAACGTTCAAGCTCAACTCACTCGCTTATGGAGAGCCAAAGGCCCCGTCGGACACGTTTATGAGTCGTTCTACCGCGACCAGGCTGCGCTGATGGTGATGCGCGCCGTGCGCCACTATGCACGCGCGCGCGGACGGCTTTTCCAGCAAACGTGGCTGATTGAACGCCCGGGCTCGTTCGTCAGTCTCACGCCGGATTATGTGGAACTGATAGAGGAAGCGAACAGCGCGACCCTGCTCTTCCGCCAGACGCGCACCGGCAGGCCGCCCGCCAAGACGCCCGACGATGACATTTACGCGCTCTTCTACGCCATAGGCGCCGAGCACTTCCCGCAAGCGCGCCCGCGCGTCGAGGTTCTTTATCTCTCGACCGACGAAACCATCGAACTCAACTTGAGTCGTCGCACCATCAACACTCGCCTCAAGCACTACGACGATGCCATCGCCGGCATCCTCGCCGGAGAATTCCCGCCGGAAGTCTCCGACCATCAGTGCCCGCGATGCGCGCACTTCTTCACCTGCCCGAAAGCCGAAGATTAAATACGCAGAGGAAGAAATTTTTCGAAAACCCGTTTCCGCTTTGGGCCGCTTCCTGCCATTAACAGCAGCGAGGGAGGAGATGAGTTGCATGAAGCGGCTTGTGGCGCAGTTACGGACATTCAATCAGATTCTCACGCGGCTCGAATCAGAGAACGCCGAGCGGCTACTTTGGGTTAGAGGTAAAGCTCCCAATGAGTAGACATCGCATTATCACCATCGACTGTGAAACACTGCCCGGTCTTATGACCGAGCAGGCAGACGGAGAGTCTATTAGTCCCACAAACTTGCGGGACTCCGACCATCAGTGTGGTGCTCCGGCAGGCACCGCCGTTACGGCGGGTATGCCTTCTGCCGGTCGAGATCATCAGCGCAGTTCGCTCAACGGCGACACCGGGCGGCTGCTCTGCATCGGCTTTATCGATGAGGGGTGCGGGCGGAAACCCGTGAAGGGCGTGCTCGGCTGGGACCGCGAGCGCGGCTGTTTTTCTGATAACGAACCCGAAATTCTGGGGGATTTCTGGGAGATGATGCGGACGTTCCGCCCCTGCCTCGACCGCATTGTCGGTCACAACATCTATAACTTCGATCTGCGTTTCATATACAAACGCTCGGTCGTCTGCGGCGTGCGCCCTTCAATCAACCTCAACTTCGCGCGCTACCGCGATCAACCCATCTACGACACAATGTGCGAGTGGGAGAAGTGGCACCTGCGTGACACTATCAGCCTCGACCGCCTAGCGCGGGTGCTTAGCCTCGAATCCCCCAAAACAGACGAGTGCGACGGCTCACGCATCGCCGAACTATTCGCCCGGGGCGAGCATAAGATGATCCGCGATTACTGCCTCAGAGACGTGATAACGACGCGCCGCATCTACCGCCGAATGACATTTGCCGACGCTCCACCTTCAAAGCCGGTGGCGGCGTTCGAACAGCAAGGCAGCCTATACGGAGTTGTCGACCAGTCTAACTGTAGCCAACAGACTTCCTGAGCGTTAGAATTATCAGTTGAGCTAATCCTTAAAAAGGTTCCGCGCCCAAGTCAAGCAGGTGCCTGTTCTCAGGCGCGTCAAGCGTGAGAAGCCGCGCCCCGCGTTCGAGAATAGTTTGCGCCAGTTTGGCTGTACGACCGCCCGGCTCGGCGTGAACGATAAGAACACGGTCGGCAACCGCAGCGACGAACTCGTTTCGCCGGATGGCGAGCCGCGCGGTGACTCGCTCTTCGTTCGCAGCAAAAGGCGAAAGTACTAGAAGACGCTCGTTCGAGAGTGCCTGCTGCCACACTGCCGGAACACGCATCGTGTCGATGCTACGTGCAGGGCAGATAATAATGCTCACTTGCCCCTTTATCAGCGTCAGTAATGCTTCCCGTTCGAGTGGGGAATGAAAACCGCTGATGACCGTCTGCTGCGCATCGCGTAAGGTGCGCAGCACATCGTAAAACTTGAGTATCAAACTGCCGGAGCATTTCGCGGAACAGAAAAGCCCGAGCATGTCATGCTGTAAAAGGCTCAGATTTCCTAGAGCCTCTTTCGGTGAATTCGTCGAGACGGTCTACCTTCCCTGGGCGCGCGCGAATAAACGTTCTTGCCGGACATCTGATGAGACGCGCTGCAAGACTTTGATCAGGCACTTCGGAAATAAAAGGCTGGATCAAATCACCCCGGAGATGATCGAAGGCTTCAAAACAGTTCGGCGTAATTCGATCACCGTCCGGGGAGTGCGTTTGAGTCAGACTTCCGTTAACCGTGAACTCGAAATCCTGTCCAAGATTTTCACGAAGGCGAAAGACTTCGGGAAGGTTGAACGCAACCCTTGCCGACAGGTCGAGAGGTTCAAAAACCGTAAAGTGATTCCGCGCTACTTCACGCACGATGAAGAGGATCGCCTAATGGCCGCGATGACGGGCACGCTCGCCCATCTTCGCCCCATCGCGGTTGTCGGCATCGGCACGGGGCTGCGCCCGCCTTCGGAGATTTTCAACCTGCGACGTTCGGACGTTGACTTCGAGCGCAACGTGCTGCGCGCCGGGACGAAGACGGATGAAGAGCGGGAGATTCCCATGAGTGAGGCTGTGCGGGAAGTCTTGCTCGAACTCTACAACCGAGACACGGGAAGCGAATTCCTGTTTGTCAGTTGGCGCACCGGCGACCGTTTTAAGGAAGTCAAGAACGGTTTTCGCCGGGCGTTAAAGGACGCAGGAATCAAAGGCGCGAGACTCTACACCATGCGTCACACGTTCGGCACGCGGCTGGGTGAGGCTGGCTACTCGTCTTACGAGATCATGGCGCTGATGGGCCACCGTGATATTAAGACGAGTGCGGGCTACGTCCATGGGACTGATGGGAGGAAGCGAGCGGCCGTGGAAGCGATTCAGCGACTGCGTCCCGTCAAAAGTCCCGCAGAAGCCGAAAAGCCGGAATTAAGGCTCGCCGTAAATAATTGATGTTTGGCATAATAGCTTCAGTCAGGCAGCTCGGAGGTCGCGGGTTCGAGTCCCGTCGGCTCCGCCATTAACCACCTCTTCAAAGAGGCACCAGTGGCCGCCCTTCGGGGCGGCCATTCGTGTTTTCGGGGGCCGGGGTGGGTTGAAGAACGCCTGGGCGAATGTCGCACGATTAGTCGTGCCGTATGGCGACGAGCGGGTCAACCCTCGACGCCTTCCACGCAGGGACGGCGCTGGCGAGCAGGGCGACTAAGACCAGGAGCAGGGGCACGAAGAGGAACGTCAGAGGGTCGGTCGCGCCCACGCCGAACAGGAGGTGTGACAGCAGGCGCGTGCAGAAGAACGCGGCGACGAGGCCCGCGGCCACGCCCGTCAGCGCCAGCCTTAACCCCTGCCCCAGCATCTGCCTTAAAATATTGAACGGCCGCGCGCCGAGGGCCATGCGGACGCCTATCTCCTGCCGGCGCTGACTCACCGTGTACGCCATGACGCCGTAGAGCCCCGTCAACGCCAGCAGCAGGGCGGCGGCGGCGAACGCCGACAGGAGGAGCAGGTTGAACCGTCTGGGCGCGAGCGAGGCGGCGAGGTACTGCTCCATCGACTTGACGTTCGTGGCGGGTATCTCACGGTTGACCGCCTGAATCTCGCGCCGCGCCGCGTTCGCCAGCAGTAAAGGGTCGCCGTCGGTCCGCACCACCCAGAAGACGTTGTTCCTCACGGCGAAGACGCCGTCCGCGTGAATCTGTCGGAACGGCAGATAAATCTCGCCCGCGGGCGCGCTCTCAAGGCTGTTGTGTTTCACGTCGCCGACGACGCCGACGACCTCCGCCTCGCGCGGCCCCGTGTCCGTGTCGTCAATCTTGATGTGGGCCCCGACCGGCGTCCCACCAGGCCAGAAGCGCTGGGCCAACGCGCTGTTGACGACGGCGACGAGGCGCGTGTCGGCCCTGTCTCCGTCAGAAAACTCCCGCCCCGCGACGAGGGGTATCCCCATGCTTCGGAAATAGCCCGGGGTCGCGAAACGAAAATCGACGGAGGGGCTCGCGCCGTCCCCCTCGGGCGGGCGGCCGACGATGTCGAAAGGGATCGAGGCGGAGACCCCACCCAAAGGCAGTTGCGAGACCGCCCCGACGGACTTCACCCCCGGCAGCCCCTTGAGGCGCGCTTCGAGCTGGTCGATAAGGACGCCCACGCCGTCGCGCGAGGCGTAGGCTTTCGGCAGGGACAACCTCGCGACCAGAACGTTCGCGGGGTCGAAGCCCGGCCTGACCTCCTGCAGGCGCAGGAAGCTCTTGACGAACAGGCCCGCGCCGATGAGTAACACGAGTGAGAGCGCGACCTCGGAGACCACGAACAGCCGGCGCAGACGGCTCCTCGCCGCCCCGGCGGTCGAGCCGCGACCTTCCGCCTTCAGCGCGGCGTTCGCGTCAACCCGTGTCGTCTGCCACGCGGGCGCGAGGCCGAAGGCGAGGCCGGCCAGAAGACTGAGCGAGCACGTAAACCACAAGACCCTCGCGTCCAGGCCGACCTCGGCCACGCGCGGCAGGTCGGTCGGGACTAAGGCCAGAAGCAGATCGACGCCCCAGGCCGCCAGGGCTAAACCTAAGCCGCCCCCCGACAGCGTCAGGATGAGGCTCTCCGTCAGGAGCTGGCGGATGACCCGCAGGCGCGTCGCACCGAGCGCCAGGCGGATGGCAATCTCTCTCTGGCGCGAGGCCGCCCGCACCAGGAACAGGTTCGCCAGGTTGGCGCAGGCGATGAGCATCACCAGGGCGACCGCGCCGAACAGAATCCACAGCGCCCGGCGGACTCCCCCGACCACCTCTTCAAACAGAGGCACCAGGCGGACGCCCAGCTTGCCCGCGTACGCCGCCGGGTACTGCGCCCGCAACTCCCGGTTGACGCGGTTCAAATCCTCTTCGGCCTGCCGCCGCGACACGTCCGGCTTGAGACGGCCGACGAAGCGCAGGAAGTTAACCGAGCTGCGCGCGCCGCGCAGCGGGTCGGCTTCGGGCGCGAGCGGTATCCCCAGCTCTGCATCCCTGATGGGGAAGAAGAACTCCGGGGGCAGCACGCCGACAACCGTGTATGCGTCGCCGTTGAGCGTGAGCTTCTTCCCGACGACGCCTGGGTCCGAACCGAACCGGCGCTGCCACAGCCCGTGACTCAGGACGACCACGTGCTGACTGCCGGGCCGGTCGTCTTCCGGGAGCAGGGTGCGGCCCGCGGCGGATTCGACCCCCAGCAGACGGAAGAAGTGTGCGGAGACGCGCGCGCCCTGGATTCTTTCGGCGTCGCCTTCGTCGGTCAGGTTCGCGCTCCAGGTGGTGAAGGCCGCGAGCCCTTCGAGCGTCCGGTTCTGTTCGCGGTAGTCGATAAACTCCGGGAGCGTGAAGGGCCGCGCGTCACTCTCCGCGCGCACCGACCAGACCCAGACGAGCCGTTCGGGGTTCTTGAAGGGCAGCTGGCGGAGCAGCACGGAGTTGACCATGGTGAAGATGGCCGTCGTCGCGCCGATGCCCAGGGCGAGCGTGAGCACGGCGGCGAGCGTGAAGCCCGGGGCCTTCGAGAGCATGCGCACGCCGTAACGGGCGTCTTGTAACAGCTCCTCGACAAACCTCGTGCCCCGGGCCGAGCGGCACTCTTCCCTCGCCTGCTGGACGCCGCCGAAGTCGCGCAGCGCCGCCAGGCGCGCCTCCTCCGGGCCCATGCCGGCCGCGACGTTCGACTCGGTCTGGCGTTCCAGGTGGTAGCGCAGCTCGGCGTCCAGCTCGCGATCCAACGCGCCCCTGCGCGCCAGCGCCCGCACCCACCTTCGCAGCCTCCCCAACATCCCGGCCCTCCTGTCTGCCGCCGATAGGAGAGGAGTGTAGGCGTCGTCCTATCGGCTGTCAATAGGAAAGTGAGGGGCGACTCTCGGAAGAAGAACCTCCCTTTCCTGTGGTAGAATCGGCCATGTCAACGCCGGAGAATTTAGTAGTCGAGGACGGAGGCAAGATTACCTTGCCCGAGACAATCAGAGAGCACTACGGCTTGGCCGAAGACACGCCCCTCCGCATCATCGAGACCCGCGGCGGCATCCTGCTGGTACCCATCACGTCGGAGCCGATGACGGAGGAGTTGCGGTCGGAACTTGAAGACTGGCAAGCGCTCGCCGCCGAGAGCCTTGCACAGTTCACTTATGAGGATTAAGAGGCGTGGGCGTCGGCGAGATACACTGGGTCGGGATGCCCGTCCGCGGCGGGCACGCGCAAGCCGGCCGCCGGCCCGCCGTCGTCGTTCAGAGGGCGACCGATCTACCCACCGTCCTTGTCGTCCCTCTGACCTCACAACTTGATGCGCTACGCTTCAACGGCACCGTGTTGGTCGAGGCCGACTCTCAGAACGGCCTGCGGCGACCATCCGTCGCCTTAGTCTTTCAACTCACCGCAGTAGACCGCCGCCACATCGCCGACCGCCTCGGCTCAGTCTCGAAAGCAGTTGGAAGAAATCTGGTCAGCTCTTGATAAGCTGACGGGCCGGTAATACTTTCGTTGCCATGGACACGTCGAGAGTTTCACCGGTCGAGGCGGCGCAGGGGATTTGGCGGAAGAGGTATGAAGGCGCGCGGGTCATCTTCCTGGCCGGGTCGGTGATGCGCGGGGAGGCGACGCCCACGTCCGACCTCGACATCGTGGTGGTCTACGAGCGCCTGCCGAACGCGTACCGCGAGTCTTTCATGCACGGCGGGTGGCCGGTGGAGGCGTTCGTGCACGACGCGGGGACGCTGGAAGAGTTCTTCGAGCGCGACAGGCGGCGCGGGCTGCCGGCGCTGATGGGCATGGTGTGGGAGGGCGTCGAGGTGCCGGAGGCGAGCGAGTTCTCCGAGGGGCTGAAGCGCCGCGCGCGGGAGCTGTTGGAGGCCGGGCCGCCGCCGTGGGACGAGGAGGAGTTGACGCTGCGCCGTTACCGCCTGACCGACTGGGTTGACGACATGAGGTTCCCGCGCTCGGGCGAGGAGCTGGTCGCGACGGGCGCGTGGCTCTACCAGGACGCGGCCGAGTTCTACTTCCGCGCGCGCGGGATGTGGTCGGCGCACAGCAAGACGATCCCGCGCCGCCTGCGCGCGGCCGACGCCGACTTCGCCGGGCGGTTCCTCAGCGCCTTCGACGCGCTCTTCGCCGAGAAGCGACAGGGGCCCGCCATCGCCCTCGTCGAAGAGCTGCTCGAACCCTTCGGCGGCCTCCTCTTCGAGGGCTTCAGGAAGACCGCGAACCGTGAACCGTAAACCGTGACAAGAAAAAGCCTGCCTTACTTGTCACGGTTTACGGTTCACGGTTTACGCTAAAAAAATGATTCCTGTCAGCGAGGCAATCAGAATCGTGGTCGAGAAGGCGGGGCCTTTGGCGGCGGAGCGCGTGGCTTTGGGCGAGGCGCTGGGGCGCGTGCTGGCGGAGGACGCGTTCGCCGACACGGACTTGCCGCCGTTCGACCGCGCGCAGATGGACGGGTACGCCGTGCGCTCGGAGGACTTGCGCGAGACGCCCGCGCGGCTGCGCGTCGTGGGCGAGGCGGCGGCGGGCGACGGCTGGCGCGGGGCGCTCCGGGCAGGCGAGGCGGTGCGCATCATGACGGGCGCGCCTCTGCCCGCGGGGGCCGACTCGGTGCAGCAGGTCGAGGTGACGCGCGAGGAAGATGACGGCGAGTTCGTCTTGATAGAACGCGCGACCGAGCCAGGGCAGTTCTTCGTCCCGCGCGCGAGCGAGATACGAAAGGGCGAGCGCGTGCTCGAAGCGGGCGACGAGGTGAGCGCGGCGCGCGCGGCCGTGCTCGCGTCGTTCGGCTACGCGTCGGTGCCGGTGAGAAGGCGTCCGCGCGTGGCGGTGCTGGCGACGGGGACGGAGCTGGTTCAGGTCGGGGAGAGGCCCAGCGAGGATCAGATACGCGACTCGAACAGCTACTCGCTCGCGGCCTACGCGAGCCTTGCCGGCGCGTCGGTGGAGCGCCTGCCGTTCGCGGGCGACGACCCGGAGCTGCTCCGCGTCGAGATTGAGAGGGCGGCCGGGCGTTCCGACCTGCTCGTGCTCTCGGGCGGCGTGTCGATGGGGCGTTACGACTTCACGAAGGCGGCGCTCCGGGCGCTCGGCGCGGAGGTCTTCTTCGAGCGCGTCGCGCTGCGTCCCGGCAAGCCGACTGTGTTCGCGAGACTGCCCGGCGGGACATTAGTCTTCGGGCTGCCGGGCAATCCCGTCTCCGTCAGCGTCACCTTCAACCTCTTCGCGCGGACGGCGCTGCGGGTGATGCAGGGCGTGCGTGACGCCGAACTTTTTGAGGAGGCCGCCGTACTTGCACGTCCCGCCAAGGGCGCGGCCGAGCGCGCGAGCTACCTGCCCGCGGTTCTCTCGACCGATGACAAGGGGCTTCTGTTCGCGGCCCCCCTGCGCTGGGGCGGCTCCTCCGACTTCGTCGCCTTCGCGCGTGCGACGGCACTCATCATCGTACCGGCGGGGGTTAAGCTTGCCGAGGCGGGCAGCGTCGTTAAGGTCGTCCGTCTACCAGGCTAAGAAACGATGAACGATGAACGAGGAGCTGAATACAACGGGTCTTTAGTTCATCGTTCATCGTTCCTACTTCCAAACATGAAAACTTTACGTCTCTCGTTCGCAAGCCTGCTGCTGCTCGCGGCCTGTGCGCTGCCGTGTGTGGCGCAAGGGCCGCGGTTCACGCTCGAACAGGTTCTGAGTTCGCCCTACCCGACCGACCTCGTCGCGGCGCGGCGGGGGCAGCGCGTCGCGTGGTCGTTCGACGCCGAAGGAAGGCGCAACGTCTGGGTCGCGGAGGGGCCGCAGTCCCGGGCGCGGCAGCTCACGCGCTACGAGAGGGACGACGGGCAGATGGTGGGCGAGCTGGCCTTCAGCGGCGACGGCAACTGGGTCGTCTTCGTGCGCGGCATGGCCCCCAACCGCGCGGGCGAGTTCGCGAACCCGACGAGCGACCCCGAGGGCGGGAAGGAGCAGGTGCTCGCCGTCAACTGGACGACGGGTCAGGTGCGCGTGCTCGGCGTGGGCGAAGCGCCCGCGCCTTCGCCCGCGGGGCCGCAGGTCATCTTCTGGCACGAGGGTCAGCTCTGGGTCAACACGCTCGGCCCCGGCCCCGGCGAGCCGCGCAAGCTCTTCGAGGCGCGCGGCTCGAACGGCTCGCCGCAGTGGTCGCCGGACGGCCGCCTCGTCGCCTTCGTCAGCGACCGCGGCGACCACAGCTTCGTCGGCGTCTACGACGCCGTTAAGAAGATCATCAACTTCGTCTCGCCCACGGTAGACCGCGACTCGAACCCGCGCTGGTCGCCGGACGGGCGGCGGCTCGCCTTCGTGCGAAGGCCGACGAACGGCAGCCAGCCCTCCATCTTCCTCGGAGACGATATCAACCCCTGGGCCATCATGGTCGCGGACTATCCCGAAGGCGAGGCGCGCGAGGTCTGGCGGAGCGGGAGCGGCGCTAACGATTCGATACCGCCGGCCGGCGAAGAGATTCTTCAGTGGGGCGCGGACGGCCGCCTCGTCTTCGTCTCGGAGCAGGACGGCTGGCGGCACCTCTACAGCGTCCACGCTTCCGGCGGCCGGGCGGAACAGCTCACGCGCGGCCGGTGCGAGGTCGAGCACGTCACGTACACGAACGACCGGCGCGCCGTCATCTTCTCCTCCAACTGCGGCGACGTAGACCGCCGCCACCTCTGGCTCGTCAACACCGCGGGCGGGGCACCGCGCGCGCTCACGGCCGGGGAGAAGATCGAGTGGAGCCCCGTGGTGACGGGCGACGACAAGACCCTCGTCTACCTCGGCGCGGACGCGTGCCTGCCCGCGATGCCTCACGCGATGCCGCTCGCGGGCGGCCCCGGCCGCATGCTCGCCCAGGGGGCGCTGCCGCGCGACTTCCCTTCCTCGAAACTCGTCGTGCCGCAGCCGGTCGTCCTCAAGGCGGAGGACGGTCAGGAGGTACACGGCCAGCTCTTCCTCCCGCAGGGCGCGCGCGCGGGGGCGAAACTCCCCGCAGTCATCTACGTGCACGGCGGCCCGAGCCGGCAGATGCTTTTGGGCTGGCACTACATGCACTACTACCACAACGCCGACGCCTTCAACCAATACCTGGCGAGCCTGGGCTACGTCGTACTCTCCGTGAACTTCCGCAGCGGCACCGGCTACGGCCGCGCGTTCCGCGTGGCCCCGAAGCGCGGCGCGCGCGGCGCGTCGGAGTATCAGGACGTTCTGGCCGCCGCGCGTTATCTCAGAGGCCGTGACGACGTAGACGACAAGCGCGTCGGCCTCTGGGGCGGTTCGTACGGCGGCTACCTGACGGCGCTGGGCCTGGCGCGCGACTCAGACCTCTTCGCCGCGGGCGTGGACATCCACGGCGTGCACGACTGGTCGCAGCGCATCTCGGGCGCTGCGTGGATCGACTACGACAGCCGCGACGCGCAGCGGGTCGCCCTCGAAGCGTCGCCCGTCGGCTCCGTCCGGAAGTGGCGCTCGCCCGTGCTCCTCATCCACGGCGACGACGACCGCAACGTCTCCTTCTCGCAGACCGTAGACCTCGCGCGGCGGCTGCGCGAGCAGAACGTCGAGTTCGAGCAGCTCGTCTTCCCCGACGACGTGCACGACTTCCTCCTCCACCGCCGCTGGCTCCGCGCCTACGCGGCGGCCGCAGACTTCTTCGACCGGAAGCTGAAGGGGCAGAAGCGATGAGCGAGCTTTCACACTTAGACGCCGAGGGGCGCGTGGCGATGGTGGACACGTCGGGCAAGGCGCAGACGGCGCGGCGGGCGGTGGCTTCGGCGCGGGTGCTGATGTCGGCCGGGACGGTCGCGGCCTTGCGCGCGGGGCGGACGCCGAAGGGCGACCCGCTGGAGGCGGCGCGCATCGCCGGCATCATGGCCGCGAAGCGCACGGCCGAACTCATCCCCCTGTGCCACCCGCTCCCGCTGACGCACGCCGACGTGCGGGCGGAGCTGCGCGACGACGGCGTCTACCTTGAGGCGGAGGCTTCGACGACGGCGCAGACCGGCGTCGAGATGGAGGCGCTCACGGCCGCCTCGGTCGCCGCGCTCACCGTCTACGACATGTGCAAGGCCGTCGAGAAGGGCATGGAGATCACGGACGTGCGCCTCGAAGAGAAGACCGGCGGCAAGTCGGGCACGTGGCGGCGTGAACGGCCGTAGATGAGAGACGGCGGGACGTGATGTTCCCGCCGTCTCTCATCATCAACCTCACCTTACCTTTCAGATGCTCAAGCCCGCGGGCTCGACGTAGGCGTGGCGGCAGGCGCGGGAGTGCTGGCGGCGTTTGTGTCGGCGGTGCTTGCGGCGTGCGATGAAGGCGCAGGCGGCGAGCCCTGTCCCCATCAGCGCGAGCGCGGCCGGCTCGGGCGTCGGCTCGGGCGGCGCTTCGACCGAGACGTTGTCGAGGTAGCCCGTCTCGTTGGTGTTGCTGATGTACTCGCCGCGGATGCGCAGTGCGGTGAGCGCCGAGAGCACGCTCAGAATCTGCTGCTGCGTGGCGAACGCGCCCGAGAGCGAGCCGACGCGCCACTGCCCCGCGTTGAACGGGATGGTGAAGGGCGTCCACGCCGTGGTCGGCAGCGCCGCCGCGTCGTAGACGAGCCGCAGGGGCGTCGCGCCGCCCACGAGGATCACGTCCGCAAAATTGTAGACCGGGCCGCCGGAGTGGCGCACGTCGTAGGTGAGCGCCCCCCCGTAGGCCGCCGACATGTCCCCGAGGAACTGCGCGGGCGCGTTCCAGTAGAAGGTCGTATCGACCTGCGGGTCTGGGCGCGAGAGGTGGCCGCCGGGGTTGCCGCCCGTCGCGTTCCAAGTCACCGTGTGCGTGCCCGTGACGGTGTACGACGTGTTGAGGCTGACGGCGTTCCACCCCTCGGCGTCCGTGTCGAAGGTGCTCATGACGATGGCGTCGGCCCGCGCCGCGGGCGCGAGGGCCAGCAGCAGGAGGCAGACGGCGGGCAGCATCATCGTCATCGAATTGCGCCCGTGCTTCGTCCTAGGCGCGAGGTTGGAGAGTGCGCTCTGTGTCGTCCCTTTCATCTTCGTTCGCTCCTTTCGTCTTTCTCTAAAGCGCACCCGCCCGTGCGCGTTCGTCGGTCGAGGTTGAGAGTCGCGCCCGCCCGTCCCCCTTCACAGGCCGAGGCGCGCGCGGTATTCGGTCGAGACGAGGAAGGCACGGATCATCTCGTTGTAGTCGGCGTCGGTGCTCGGCAGGCGCGCGTTGAGCTTCGAGACCCAGAAGTCGAAGCCCTCGGGGTCGCAGACCTCCGGGTCGCACGTGCGCCGCAGGTAGGCGTAGTAGCTCTGCCGCACGAACTCGCGGTTGTAGGCGGCCGTGCCGCGCAACTGGTCGGCCAGCTCGGGGTGGAGCCCTATGAACTCCGCCGAGTAGAAGAAGGCGCGCGACACGTCCACGCTCTTGCGGTCAACGCAGGCCGCGTCCGTCCCGCACTTCTCGATCTCGCCCGCCCAGAAGTCCCAGCCCGGCTGGTCGGGCTCGCGCCGGAGGAAGTCTTTGTAGTGCGTCCGCACGAACTCGCGCGCGACGCTGACGCGGTAGACGAGGCCGGTGAAGATGCTCGTGATGAAGAGGTCGCCGCTCTTCGGGTCGCGCGCGACGCAGGTCGGGCCGACGAGCGGCGCGGCCAGCGTCACGGGCGCGGCCGCCGCCGAGTCGTAGAAGAGCAGGCGGCCGGGCGCGCCCTGCGCGAGGTTGTCGCTGACGCTCAGGACGAAGAAGTGCGCCTGCTCGACGCTCGGCGCGCCCTGCGCGTCCCCCTTCTTCAAGGCGAGCGGCGGCCCCTGTTCGGCCGTCGGGACGCGGACGGGCAGCACGTCTATCGCGGCCGTCAGCCCGTCGATGAGCGGCGAGACCTCTTCGCCGACCGTGTCAACCTGTAGCACCTGCGCGACGCCCGCGGGGAACGGGAAGCCCGTGAGCGTCGTGACCAGCAGGCGGTCGCCGAAGAGGCGGACGGAGTTGGGCACGGCGTCGATGAACGGCGGGCCGAAGGGCAGAGGGTTCTGGTACGGCTTGAACGAGGTGAGCGTGCGGTAGGCGCCGGTCTCCGCGCCGACCACGCGGACGAGGTTCTGGCTCGCGTCCACGACGTAGACGAGGTTCCCGTTGACCGCCACGCCGAACGGGTTCGAGGCGCGGACGTTGTCTGCGAAGTCGGGGCGCGGGTTGGGGGTGTGGTCGGGGAAGTCGGCGACCAGCTCGACCGTCAGGCGGTCGCCTGCGCCGTTCGAGAGCGTCAGGCGCGCGCCGCCCTTGAGCGCCGCGTGGTCTGCCGGAGTGAGCGCGAAGCCGTCGGTCGCCTCCTCTACGTTCGCCGGCACGCGCACGGCGAGCAGAGAGCTTAAGAGCGGCGAGGAGGGGTTCGGGTTGGCCTTCTCGCTGCCGGGCGCGGGGCCCGCGAGCACGCCGTCGCCCGCGCCGATGGCGACGTAGACGGTGCGCCCGTGCACGGCGAGGCCCGACGGGCCGGAGATGCCGCCCTCCGGGCTCGGCCCGGCGGGCAGGCCGTCGAGGATGGTGCGGCGCTGGCGTGTCTGCCGGTCGATGACGGAGAGGCGGCCCTTGTTCGGCCCGTCGCCCGACTCCGTGACGAGCAGGTTGCCCTTGTTGGTGATGACGACCTTCGAGGGGCCTTTCAAACCGCCGGTGAAGACCGACACGGACTGCGCCTTCGTTCCCACAGAGGTGAGGGCGCAGGCGACTGCGGCGGCGATGTAGAGCGCGACTTTATTGACCTTCATGAGAGACCTCCTGAAATGAGCTGACCTCTGGGGCAATAGCGGTCAGAACCGCCCGCGGTAGCGGGTGGGCCTTTGCGATACGGTGCTACCGGGTGACAACGGCCCACCCGCTACCGCGGGCGGTTCTGACCCGGCTTTCCACGTCCGAACATTTACGCGGGGAGGTTGCGCCGAAAACCGCAGGCGGGTCGGAAAAAATTTTCCGCGCCTAAAGGCAGGTGTTAGAATCCGTCCGTTTTTCTATGAGTCCCTCGACGCCTTCCCCGCAGGAGATGACCGAGCTGCTCGCCGCCTGGAGCGACGGCGACCGCGAGGCGCTCGACCGCCTGCTGCCGCTCGTCGAGCGCGAGCTGCACCGGCTCGCGCACCACTACATGAGCCGCGAGCGCGAGGGGCACACGCTCCAGACCACCGCGCTGGTCAACGAGGCTTACATGAAGCTCTGCGACCAGACGCGCGTGCGCTGGCAGAACCGCGCGCACTTCTTCGCCATCGCCGCGCAGACGATGCGCCGCATCCTCATCGACCACGCGCGCGCGCGCCGCTACGGGAAGCGCGGCGGCGGGGCGCGCGCCCTCCCGCTCGACGAGGCCGCGCTGCTCTCGGACGGGCGGGCCGAGGAGCTGGTCGCGCTCGACGACGCGCTGGCCGCCCTCGAGAAGCTCGACCCGCGCAAGGCGCGCGTCGTCGAGCTGCGCTACTTCGGCGGACTCTCCGTCGAGGAGTCGGCCGAGGTGCTCAAGGTCTCCCCTGACACCGTCGGCCGCGAGTGGCGGCGCGCCCGCGCGTTCCTCTTAAGAGAGATGGAGAGGAAGTGATGTGAGCGTCGCGTCAGCGGCGCTCGACTCGGGCGTTCGATTTCAATCGTCCCCTCCCTCCTATGGACGCTGAGCGCTGGAAACAAATAGACACCATCTTCAAGTCGGCGCTCGAACTCCCTTCGGGCGAGCGCGCGGCGTTCATCGAGCGCGCGTGCGCGGGCGACGAGGCGCTGCGGGCGGAGGTCTTGTCGCTGGTCGCGCACGACCGCACGGGCTTCCTCGATGAGCCTCTGCCCGAGGAGGCGGCGCGCGTGCTCGCGGCCGAGAGCGAGCGCGCGTTGTCGCTCGCGGGCCGGACGGTCGGGCCGTACCGCGTCATCTCGCGCATCGGCGAGGGCGGGATGGGCGTCATCTACCTCGCCGTCCACGAGCGCAACGGCCGCCGCGTGGCTCTGAAGCTCCTGCCGCCGCACCACGCGCTGGACGAGCAGCGCGTCCGGCGATTCCAGCAGGAGGCGCGGCCGTGCTGCGCCTCAACCACCCGAACATCGTCACCGTCTACGACATCGAGCAGACCGGCACGGCCAGCGTCATCGCCTCCGAGTACATCGAGGGCGAGACGCTGCGCTCGCGCCTCGCGCGCGGGCCGCTCGCGCCGGCCGAGGCACTCGACGTGGCGGCGCAGGTCGCGGCCGCGCTCTCGGCCGCGCACGCCGAGGGCGTCGTCCACCGCGACATCAAGCCCGAGAACGTCATGCTCCGCCCCGACGGCTTCGTCAAAGTCCTCGACTTCGGGCTGGCCAAGCTCACGGAATTGCGGAGTGCGGATTTCGGATTGCGGGTTGATGAGGGCGGCAGGGTCTTCAACCCGCAGTCCGAAATCCACATCCCGCAATCCACAGCCCCGGGCGTCGTCATGGGCACCGTCAGCTACATGTCGCCCGAGCAGGCGCGCGGCCGCGGCGTGGACGCGCGGACGGACATCTGGTCGCTGGGCGTCGTGCTCTACGAGATGCTGGCGGGGCGCGCGCCCTTCCGCGGCGAGTCGCCGACCGACGTGCTGGCCGCCGTCGTCGGCAAGGAGCCGCCGCCGCTCGCGCGCTACCTGCCCGACGCGCCCGGCGCGCTCGAATGGATCGTCACGAAGGCGCTCACGAAGGACGCGGAGGGCCGCTACCAGACGGCGAAGGAGCTTCTGACAGACCTCAGGCGGCTGAAGCAGCAGTTGGAGTTCGAGGCCGCGGCCTCGCGCTCGGGCGCGGGTCTGACGACCGAAGCCGCGCCGACCGCGCCGCCGGGCGACGCACAGACGCAGGCGCGCACGACCAACGCCGACGCCCCGCAGACGCAGACCGGCGGGCCCGCCGCGCGCCAGACTTCGAGCGCCGAGGTCATCCTCGGGGAACTCAGACGCCACAAGCGCGGCGCGCTCTTCGCCGCGGCCCTCGTCGCGTGCGCACTCGCCGCCGGCGGCTTCGGCCTCTACCGGCTCATGCGCGGCGCGGCCGAGCCGCACGCGCCCTTTCAGAAGTTCGGCGTGAGGCAGTTGGGCGACACGGGGCAGGCCGTGGACGCGGCGCTCTCGCCCGACGGCGAGTTCGTCGCCTACGTCAAGGACGAGGCGGGCCGCCAGAGTCTGTGGCTGCGCGAGACTTCGGCCATCAGCAGCGTGCAGATCGTCCCGGCGGTTGAGGGGCAGCGTTTGCGCTCGCCGCTCTTCTCGCGCGACGGCGCGTTTGTCTACTACCTCAAGGCCCCGCCGCGCGTCCACCTCGCCACGCTCTACCGCATCCCGAAGCTCGGCGGCGGCGAGACGAAGCTCGTCGAAGGCATCAGCCTCCAGGACACGCGCAGCAACTTCGCGCTCTCGCCCGACGGCCGGCAGGTCGCCTTCATCCGCCTCGACGAGCGGCTCAACCGCTCGCTCGTCGTCTCGAACCACGACGGCACGGGCGAGCGCGTCCTCCACCGGCGTGACATACCCGAGTTCATCTCCGGCGCGGCGTGGTCGCCCGACGGCCGTGTCATCGCATTCGTCCAGGGCACGTTCGTCGGCCCGAAGGCGCTCATGGCCGTGAGCACCGAGGACGGCTCGGTCAGGCGGATCACGAACCGGACGTGGAAGACGGTCGGCGGGTTCGCGTGGGCGGCCGACTCGGGCGCGCTCGTCGCCGCGGCCGCGCAGAGCGGCGAGGTCTTCCAACTCTGGCGGCTCCCCTTCCCCAAGGGCGAGCCGCAACGCATCACGAACGACGCGAGCACGTACATGAGCGTCAGCCTCTCCGCCGACTCGTCCGTCATCGCCACCGTCCAGACCAACGTCGTGCCGAACCTCTGGACTGCCCCGGCGACGACGGCGACCGGCGGGGCTACGACCCCGCCCACGCAGGTCACCTTCGGCGCGGGGCGCTATGACGGGCAGCGCGGACTCGCCTGGACGCCCGACGGCCGCATCGTCTACCACTCGCTCGCGGGCGGCGGCGACGACATCTGGGTCGTGAACGGCGACGGCACGGGGCAGCGCCAGCTCACCGACGGGAAGGGCGCGTACATCTTTCCGCAAGTCTCGCGCGACGGCCGATACGTCGTCTACGGCACCACCGATCATTCGACCGAACCCGGAGTCTGGCGCATCAACCTCGACGGCTCGGGCGCGAAGGTGTTAGTGCCGCGCGGCGCGAACTTCTCCATCTCGCCCGACTCGCGCTGGGTCGTCGGCTTTCAGCACCCCCCTGCCGTCACCGTCTGGCGCGTGCCGCTCGAAGGCGGCGAGCCCGTGGGTATACGCATGCCCGAAGACGGGCAGATGGCCTCCCCCTACATCTCGCCCGACAGCCGCCTTATCGCCTTCAACTACCGCACGTTTGAGCCGGGCGCGCAGTGGCACATCGCCGTCTTCCCCTTCGAGGGCGGCGACGCGCCTTTAAAGGTCTTCCCCGTCGTCGGCTCGCCCATCCGTCAACTGCGCTGGACGCCGGACTCGCGGGCCGTCTGCCACATCGACACGCAGCAGAACGTCTCGAACATCAGGTGCCTCCCGCTCGACGGAGGGCCGGCCTTCCCCGTCACGGACTTCAAGTCGGACTTCCTCGACGCCTTCGACTTCTCGCCGGACGGCCGGAGGCTGGCGCTGTCGCGTTACAACTATTCGAGCAGCGTCATCCTCATCTCGGACTCGAAGTGAGGCACGACTGTTGGGGCTTTCTTTCCGCGAACGCGGTGTCGTAGAATGGCGTATCAGTTGAGGTGAACGCGAGACGACCCGCACCGGAGACTTACAGATGAGATACCAAATCGCACGCGACGCGCGCCCGCAGGTCACGACGCTCCTGCTCGCGACGGCCCTGAGCCTCGGCCTCTGGTTCATCCCGTACGCGGAGTTCCTGGCCTACCCGTTCCGCATCTTCGTCACCTTCATCCACGAGGGCGGGCACGCGCTGGCCGCCCTCGTCACGGGGAACGCCGTGCGCAGCCTCTCGGTCTCGGCGGACGGGAGCGGCCTGGTCTACTCGACGAGCGGCGGCCTGCTCTCCAGCATGTTCGTGTCGAGCGCCGGCTATTTGGGCGCGATGTCGTTCGGCGCGCTGCTGCTCTGGCTGGTGCGCCGCCGCGTCAAGGCCCGGGTGGTACTCGCCGCCTGCGGCGGGCTCGTGCTGCTTCTGGCGACCCTCTTCGGCTTCCTCGCGCCGCTGTGGAACTGGAGCCTGCCGGGCCTCTTCACGCTCGTCGCGGGCGTGGCGATTCCCGCCGGGCTCTTCGCCGCGGCCAAGTACCTCAAGCCGGGCGCGGCCGCCTTCCTCGTCTCGTTCCTCGCCGTGCAGTGCGTCCTGAACGCCGTCTTTGACCTGCGCACCGTGCTCTTCGCCTCGGCCTTCTCGGACGCGCACACGGACGCGGCGAACATGGCGGAGGCGACGGGCGTCCCCTCGGTCTTCTGGGTGCTCTTCTGGATCGTCGTCGCGTTCGTCATCACGACGCTCGCGCTGCGCGCCTACGTCACCTCCAAGGACGCGCCGTCGCAGCCCGACCTGCCGTTCGAGGACACGCCGCTCGAAGTCTGAAGGGCTTTAACTCTTGGGACTGACGCGAGAGAGGCCGCCGGATGCGCGCTCCACGGAAGCGCCGCCCGACGGCCTCTTACTTTCGACTGACGACGCGCCCGCGGCGACGCTCGGCGCGCTCCCCTTGGGCGCACGCCTCATCCTGCGCTGCCGCGCCGACTGGCGCACGGCCACCGTCGCCTCCTTCGAGCCCGACCTCGCACGCGTCGTCCTCAACGTCGCGTCGCCCACGGGCCACACCTACCGCGTCCGCCGACCCGCCGACGCCGCGCTCACGTACGACGGCCACCTCCCCATCCTCGGCGAAGGCCAGTGGCGCGCGGGACTCGCCCGCTACGATGTGCGCTGGTAAACAGAACCGCGAGCGGTAGCGAGCGGGTCGGCGTCACTCGGTACAGACTGATCGAGTAACGCCGACCCGCTCGCTACCGCTCGCGGTTCTGTTCTAGAGAGGGTCGCGGCCGAGAGCAGGACGAGGGCGAGCCAGAGCAGGTCTGCCAGCAGCAGGTGGACGAGCTGCAACCAGACGGGCGCGAGCAGCGCCGCGTTCAAGAGCCCCGCCGCGAACTGCACCGACACCAGCGCCACGACCCAGCGCGCCCAGCGCCGCACCCAACGGTCGCCGCTCGCCTTCAACGTCGTCAGCGCGAAGTAGGTCAGGTATCCGCCGACCAGCACGGCCAGCGCCGGGTGCAGCATGTAGTTCCGCAGGCTGAAGAGCAGACGCGCCGCCGCGCTCATGCTCTCCACATCGGCCGACGCGCCGCCGCCCTCCGAGAAGAGCGTCGCGCCCAGGGCCGCCACCGCCCCGCTCACGCCTAACGCGAGCGAGCCGAGCAGAGCCACGCCGACGCGACCCCGGAAGAAGTCTGACGCCCGCGGCCTCTCCGCCACGCCGCGCGCCGCCCACCACGCCGTCAGCGCGAGCGCCGCCACGAGCAGGAACGTGTTGACGAGATGCACCGACAGGTAGACCGCGCGCGTGACCGACGTGTTGTCGCCGACCAGCCTGAGCAGCACGAGCCCCGCGCCGATGAGCGACTCCGTCACGATGAAGAACCCGGACAGGCCTGCCGCCCAGCGCACGGCGTGGCCCCGCTTGAAGGCGCGCAGCGCCCACACGCATAGGCCCACGACTAACAGGAACGCCACGCCGCTCGTCGCGCGGTGCGCGAACTCGACGAGCGTCTTGGCCTGCGAAGCATCGGGCACGACCGACCCGTTGCACAGGGGCCAGTGCGCCCCGCACCCGTCGCCCGACTTCGACGCGCGCACGAACGCGCCCCACAAAATGACGGCCAGCGTTAGGGCCGTCACGAACCACGCGTACGCCGCGAACCGCCTTTGGCGAGATTGATTGTTGACTTCCATGATCGAAGGATGAGTGCGTGAGGATTATCACGCCTCGGCGGGGCCAAATCAAATCGACCGTCTATCGCAGGGCGCGACGCCACACGGCCGGCTCGCCCTCGCGGCGGATGAGCGCGGACACTTCCGCGTGGGCCGCGGCGTAGAGGGCGCGCATCTCTTGTCGAGAGTTCTGCTCCGCGAGCCTGCGCTCGACTTCCTCGACCGAAAGCCTCGGCCGCGGCATCGACGAAGAGAGGGACGGCCCCTCGCCCGCGACGTACGCCGCTAAGCCCTCGGCCAGCCACAGCGGCGCGCGCCCCGCGCCCGCGGCCCCGAGCGCGACGTGGACGAACTCGTGGCGCGGCGTCGTCGTCAGAACCCCGCGCCGCCGCAGAATGCCGAGCGGCTGGAAGCTGATGCGCCTCCCTTCGGTCACGGCCGCGACCCACGCGGGGCGGCCCGTCGCCCCGACGAACTCGCCCGTCGTCTCGTACACGACGACCTCCGTCAGGGGCACGCGCGTGCCCACGCCCGCGCGCTCCAGACGCCCCGCCACGTCCGCGTAAGCCGCCTCCAGAGTCCGCAACAGCACCTCGACCTCACTGCGTGCTACGCGCGCCGGGTAAGTAACGCGAAAGTGCTCGCTGCGGAGTTGAACAGAACCGCGAGCGGTAGCGAGCGGATGTGCGCTGCGATACAGGCCCGTATAGCGTAACCCCGACCCGCTCGCTACCGCTCGCGGTTCTGTTTCAGCGAAATCCGCATCCCGAAATCCGCCGAGCGCCGCGCCGGGGAAGTAGCGCGCGAGTATCTGCCTGTAGGAAGCGCCGCGCGCGGCCGAGACGTGCGCGCCCGCCTGGCAGAGGCCGAGGCCGTGGCCGAAGCCCTTGCCCCTGAAGACGAAGGCCGAGCCCGAGCGCGACACCTCGAAGCGCGAGCTTTTGAGCACGCTCCAGCCGAGCGTGCGCCCGACGATGATCTTGAAGTCCCAGCCGCGCAGACGCCTTCGGCGCTGCCCCGCAAGCTCGACCAGCTCGGCCCGCCCCGTGTGGTCGCGGCGCATGACCCGCACGCCGTCGAGCCGCGCGCCCACGTCGCTCCGCTCGTCGGCCTGCAAGGCTTTCAACAGGCGCGCCGCCGGTATCACGTCCGTCCAGCCTTCGGACCCGGCGGCGCAGGACTCGTCGGCCACGCCGCGCAGGTGCGCGGGCGCATCCCCCGCGCCCCACAGCTTCGACACGTCGGCCGTGCGCCCGCCGCACGCGGCGCTGAAGTAGCTCTCGGCGACGCGCCCCGAAGGGGCGCGCAGGACTTCGCCCGCCGTCTCGCGCACGGCGCGGCGCGCGAGTTCGTAGAAGTCGGGCCTTACGGACTCGTCGCGCACGGGCACGAAGCGCTGGCAGTGCGTCGTGTCGCAGAGGTCGAAGCGGTCGCGCGCGTGGCGGCGCAGGTTGTGGACGGCGTAGGTGCGGGCGGCGACGGCGAGTGACTTGAGCGACTCGCCTTCGGTCTCGACGCTCCCCTCGGCGGCGAGCACGCCGAAGACGTAGTCTTCGAGCGGCAGCCTCAGCGTCGCGTCGCCGCGCGCGAGTCGCACGCGCAGGGTGCGGCCGTCCTCTTCGCCGGCCGCACCCTCTTCGTCGCCGGAGTTTGAAAGTCGCGCCCCCCGGCCGTCCCCCGCCCCGAGCGTGCGCGCGTAAGCCTCGAAGACCGTGCGCGCCGCCTCGGCCGCGTCCGAGCCGCGCGAGCGCTTGAGGAGGACGAGGACGGCGAGTCTCACCCCGTCGGGCGGCACGTCCTGGGTGGCGGCCGTCTCACCTTCACTCGGCGCGGCGAAGCCGACGAACCACCCCTGCGCGCGCCAGCTGCCCTGCGGCGTCGAGGTGCCGGTCTTGCCGAAGACGTAGACGGGCAGCGTCGCCAGCCCCGCGCGCGCGGCCGTCCCGTAGGCGACCGCGCCGCGCAGCCCGGCGAGCAGAAGCTGGCGGTGCGCAGGCTCGACCTCTACGCGCGCGCGCACCGCGGGCGTAAAACCTTCGGCGCGCGCGGGTCTGGGTTCGAGCAGCGCGCCGCCGTTGAAGAGCGCGGCGTACGCGGTGGCGAGTTGCGCGGGCGTGACGCGCAGGGCTTCGCTCTCGCCGAGCATCTCGGGCACGCGGGCCGCCCCGGCCGGCAGGAGCCCGGTGGACTCGCTCACGTCCGAAGCGCCGGTGCGCGCGCCGAAGCCGAACTCGCGCAGCGTGCGCGCGTATGCGTCGGCGTCGAGCGACTCGGAGGCGCGGCCGAAGTAGTAGTTGCAGGAGTTGGCCAGGGCCTCGACGGGGCCGAAGTCGGTCTGGTAGCGCGGGTGCGAGCAGTTGATCTTGAACTCTTCGTGCTCGTAGTGTTGGCGGCAGCGGCGGCGGCTGTCGGCGTCGAGCTTCCCCGCGCGCAGCGCCGCGAGCAGCGTGAAGGGTTTGACGGCGGAGCCGGGCGGCGTCGCCTCTTCAAAGGCGGCACGCCCGCCGGCCGAAGCGCGCACGCGACCCGTCTGCGCGTCGAGCACGAGCACCGAGCCGTCGCGCCCGCCGAGCGCCGCCTGCGCCGCGCGCCGCAAGACCTCGTCCGCCTCTTCGACACTTAAGGGCGCGGGCTTAGGCGCTTCCTTACGCGCGAAGGGGAGGCCGAAGAGTAAGGCAAAAGGCAGAAGGCAAAGGGCAAAGGGCAAAAGTGAAAGACGAGAGCGACGCCGGCCGCCGTCCTCATTTTTGCCTTTTGCCTTCTGTTCCATCTTTGAAAATCAGGTCAGTACCACCCGCGGTAGCGGGTGGGCCTTACACCGACGGCTTGTTGATTGATAAGAGTCGCGGTGTCGTCAATCACCCCTAACCCGTCACGCCCACCCGCTACCGCGGGTGGTACTGACCTGGCTCTGAATCGTCGATTATCTTCACGTCGGAGCGGAAGCGGCGGTAGTCGGCGAAGCGGAGCGTGGCGCGGGTGCGGGGCTTGCTCGCGCCTTCAATGACGCGCAGCCACTCGGCCGCGACGGGGACGAGCAGCGTCTGCTCCGGGTCTTTGAACCGCTCGCGCCGGAAGTTGACGGCGTAGTCGTTCACTTTGAAGTTGAAGCGGCGCGTCTTGCCGACGCGGCCGAAGCCGAGGCTGAGGGGGCGCGGGCCCTGGAACTCGAACGGCCCGGCGAGGTGCGACTCGTAGCGGAGCACGTCGAAGGTCTCCGCGTCCACCCAGAGGAAGTTGACGGTCGGGGCCATGACGTAGAATGAGAACCCGACGAGCCGCGTCCGCCACTCGACGCGCGGCGGGCCTTCGCCCGGCCGCAGCATGCGGATGCGGTAGGCGCGCCGGCCCTCGAACTGCTCCTCGCCTTCGAGGGTGAAACGGAAGTCCTTGCGGTTCTTCGGCAGGAGGAAGACGAGCGAGGAGACGAAAGTGCCGGCCGCGGCGTCCCCCTTCTTGGCGCGCTTCGCGGGCTTGCCGTCGATGGTGCGCAGGCGGCGGACGGGCCTCGGGTAGTAGTCCTCCTCGTCCTCCGACAGCGACTCGCGCGAGACGATGGTGTCGAAGACGTGCTCCTTCGACTTCTTCGGCGTCATGTCCTCGCGTAGTTCCTGCTGCGTGAGCGTCTCGGTGAAGGCGATGCGGAACAGCTCGGCCTGGTACTTCTCGACGCCCTCGCCGACCTTCTCAAGTATGCGCTCCAGGCGCTCGTCCACGGCCTGCGCGGCCTCGGGCTCCTGCGCGCGCGCGGGCGCGCACGCCAGCAGCGCGAGCAGGAGCAGCGTTACACTCCGCCGGTACTTCATCGCTTCTCAGGCTTGCAACTGCGGCTCCGCGACGGGCTCGGGCGCGGGCTCGGCGGGAGCGGGCTCCGAGACGGGCACGGCCGGCCCCGCCTCGGGCGGGGTCACGCGCGCCAGCGCGCCGAGCGTGACGACCCAGCCGACGAGCGTCAGGAAGAAGGCGAGCGCGAGGCGCAGGCCGAAGACCGTCAGCTCGGCCCAGCCGTTCGTCAGCGCCGTCCGCGTGAAGAGGACGAAGTAGGGCATCAGCCCGAAGAGGAAGAGGCCCACGGCGTAGACGAGCACCGAGCGCGGCGCGAACGCCCGACCCACGACGCGGTGCAGCCCCTTCAGCGTCGCCTTCAGCCCCGCCCGCGCCGCCGACAGCCACAGGTGCGCCGCCGCGAGCGGCAGCACCACGCCGAGCAGCACCAGCCACGAAGTCGAGACCAGCGCGTCCTGCCAGTAGAGCGGCCTGGGCCTCTCGCCCGACATGCTCGCCGCCACGTTGACGTGCGGCGGCTCCTCCACCTTCGGCAGCCACCCCGGCAGCTTCCAGAGCAGGTAGACGAAGAGCGCGGCGATGAGCGCGACCGGGAGTGCCAGCAGCAGCACCTTCAGGAGGTCGCGCGGCGCGCGGCGCACGACGCGGCCCGCCGTCGCCTCGGGCAGCGCGGCGTTCGCGGCCGCCGCCTGCAAGAGGAGGAAGAGCAGCGGGGCGGCCGCGGCCGTCAGCGCCGTCACGAAGAGCTGCCACACGTTCGCCACGCCCGTCGAGAAGAAGTAGTAGACGCTCGCGAGCAGCAGCGCGTAGAGGGCGGCGAGTATCAGCAGCCCGCGCCAGTTGCGGAACAGGTCGCGCGCGGAAGCCCCGAGGGCGGCAAATGACTCTTTAATCATGTCGTCTTTCCTTGTCTGCCTCGGCGCTCACTTGTCGAGGATGGTCAGGACGGCCGTGGCCGAGTTGGCGCGCACGTCGGGCTCGTACATGCGCTCGACGCGCGCGGGCGCGGCGCGGAACTGCCCCGGCACCTGCACGCGCATCGCGTACTGGAACTGCGCCTTGCCGTCGAAGGTGTCGAGGAAGATGACGGCGCGGTTGTCGCGGAACTCGCGCGCGCTGTACCAGTCGCTCCAGTCCTTGTCCGCGTGGTTGAGGTCGATGCCGCTCACCTGCTCGACCTGCTCGCAGCCGGCCGGGATCGGGTCTTCGATCATCAGGTAGCGCGCGCCCTCGCCCTCCATGATGAGGCGCGAGACGATGGTGTCGCCCGAGCGCACCTCGCCCCCGAGCGGCTCGACCTGCCAGCCCATCGTGCCGTCCGACTTCTCGACGACCCGCAGGCGCATGTACTCGCGGCGGAGCTTGAGCTGCGGCACGCCCTGCTCCTGCGTCAGCTCGTCGTTCGTGTAGTGCGTCACGTTCGTCGCCAGGTAGACGGCGCCGCGGCCGCGCTTGACGACGCGCACCTCGCTCGTCTGCCCGACCTCGCCGCCGCGCCGCCGCAGCTCGAAGACCTGCATCGAGGCGGCGTCCGCGCCCGTCACCTGCTTCTGCACGACCTGCTGCCCGTCCACGTAGATTTCGAGCGCGTAGTCGGGGTCGAGCTCCCTGCTCCCCTTCACGTATTCGAGCAGGCCGTAGACGGCGAAGGCCGTCTCGCGGGTCGAGAGCCAGTAGTGGCCGTGGCGGCGCTTCGCGACGAGCCAGCGCGCCGCGCGCGGCAGCACCTCGCTCTGAGGCAGGATGCGCGCCAGCGCCTTGACCGCGACCGCCGTCGATTCGGCGTCGTTCCAGCCGTGCTCGTTCGCCCAGAAGGCTTCGGCCCCGCCGCCCTTCGCGCTTCGCTCAAGCTCGCCCGCGACCGCCATCGCGCGGCCGTCGTTGCGCTCCTTCAAACCCAGCGCGAGCAGCGCGCGCCCGTAGGAGCCGAGCTTCGCGCGGTTGGCGAAGAGGTCATTCAAATAACGCATCTCCGCGTCGCCGCTCTCGGCGAGCGCGTAGGCCATGTAGGCGCGCGCGTCCAGGGCCTTCTCGTCGGCGTTCGCCGCGAGCATCTTGCGCAGGGCGCCGCGCGCGTTCTCAAGGCGGCCCGAGTCAATCTCGTAGCCCGCGCGCTCGGCCTGCACCAGGCCGTCCACGACGTAGGCGGTCATCCAGGGGTTCGTCTCGTCGTCCTTCCACCAGCCCCAGCCGCCGTCCGGGTGCTGGAAGGCGTAGAGCCTCCGGAGCCCGCGGCGCACCTTCCGGCCCACGTCGTTCGAGTCCCTGACGGTCGCCGTCTGCACGTTCTGCAAAGCCTGCGTGACGATGACGTTCGGGAGGAACGAGGACATCGTCTGCTCGGTGCAGCCGTACGGGTAGCTCGTCAGGTAGTCGAGCGCGCCGAAGAGCGTTCCGGCAATCGTCGGCGAGACCTCGACGCGCAGGCTGCGCGCGTTCGGGTCGGCGTTCGCGGGGAGCTTGACGGTGACGGTCTTGTCGGCCTCCTCGTCCGTGATGGCGAACGAGTCGGCGCGCGTGTACTTCAGGCCGCGCGGGACGATGGGGATGCCCGTCTCCAGCGCGTCCGACTCAGTGTCGGTGAGCGCCTTGGCGAGAATCTTCAGGTCGCCGGTCGCGGGCGCTTCGACGCGCCAGTTGACGCGGTGCTCGCCTTGGGAGGGGATGGTCACGGTCTGCTGCGCCGGGTCGAGCAGCTTCGCGCCCGCCACCTCTATCTGGATGCGCGTCACCTTCTCCGCCTTCAGGTAGTTGTGGACGATGCCGGAGAGCGTGACCGTGTCGCCCGCCGTCAGGAAGCGCGGCATGGCGACGCGGATGATAACGTCTTTCCTCTCGACGACCTTCGAGACGGCGACGCCGACCTTCGTGTCGGCCGTGACGGCGCGGGCGGTGGCGCGCCACGTCGTCAGGTTGTCGGGCAGCTCGAACTTGACGGTGGCCTTGCCGTCCGCGCCCGTCACGAGGTTCGGCTGCCAGAAGGCCGTGTCCTTGAAGATTTTTCGGATGAGCGGGTTGGCCGCCTCGTCCTTGATGTCGGCGAATTGGTTCCTGGGCTTCTTCCTCTGCGCCAGCTCGATCTTCTTCGTGCCGGCGTAGCCGGAGAAGTAGTAGTTGACTGAGAAGGAGGTCGAGACCGAGCTGTAGCGCGGGCCGTAGAAGTCTCGGCGGATGTCTCCGGCCGAGTCGGGCGCGATGCTGTAGACCGCCTCGTCCACGACGCCCAGGGAGACCTCCGCGCCCGCGGCGGGCGAGCCGTCACTGTTGCGCGCGAGCACCGTGTAAGAGGCCGTCTCGCGCGGCCTGAACTCCTTCTTGTTCGGGATGACCTCAAGCTTGAGCAGCTTGTCGCGCGCGGGCACCTTGAGGTCTAGACTCTGTGTGTACATCTCGCTCCCGCGGACGTAGGTGACGTTGATGGTGACGTTCGGGGCGAAGCGCGCCTCGACCGGGATGTCGATGGTCGCCTGTCGGCCGGCGACGTGCAGTTGCCGGACGGCGAGGACGCTGTCCAGCTCGGTCGTCACCAGGAGGTGCGCGTCCTCCTTCGGCAGTTGCGCGAGAATGCGCGCGGTCTCGCCCGGCTTGTACGAGGGCTTGTCGGCGACGAGCTGTATCTCGTCCTCGCCCATGTAGGAGACGTCCGTCCAGCGCCCCGAAGGGTCTGCGATCCAGAGGTAGCCCGCCTCCATCACGACGGCCCGGCCGCCTTCGTCCACGGTCGTCCTGATGCGAACGCTGCCGGGCTTCTGGGCCGTGTAGTCCGTCGAGCCTTTGCCTTCGGCGTTCGTGTCAACGTCGGCCGACGAAAGCTCCTTCTCCTCGACCTCATAGTCCGGGTACTCGTAGCCGTCCTCTGTCTTCTTGACGACCTTCTTCCAGCGGCGCTCGAAGAAGGTGAGCTTGACGCGCGTCTGGACGGGCCGCCCCTCGCGGTCGCGCGCGGTGACGTTGACGCGCGCGGGCTCGCCCTGGTTGTAGACGTAGCGCTCGGCGTAGGCGTAGGCGACGACGTTGCTGCGCACGCCCGTAAACGACGCGGAGGCGCTCATCGAGCGGCGCGCCGCGTCCGTCACCTCGGCTTCGAGGCGGTAGCTGTAGTCCCAGTAGTCCTTCGCGTCGGCCTGCGGGACTTTGAAGTCAACGTCGAGGCGGCCCTGCGCGTCGAGCTTGCCGTCGCCTTCGAGCACCATCTCGTCGCCGTAGCCCGAGCCGTAGCCCGAGCCCTCCTCGGCCGTCGGGTCCGCGCCGAACTCGTCCTCCTCGTCGCCGCCCCCTTCAGTCCACCAGCCGTAGTAGCGCGAGCGGTAGACGTAATACTTGACCGACGCTTTGGCGACGGGCGCGCCGAAGAAGTAGTTGGCCGAGACGTTGAAGCGCGTCTGCTCGCCCGCGCGGACGTGGGCCGCGGGCGTCGTCACGCGCACCTTGTACTCGGGCTTCTTGTACTCGGCCACCTCGAAGCTGCCGCTGGCCTCCGAGCCGTCGAGCGAGGCGTTGATCTGGTAGTAGCCGAGCGGCGTCTCCTCGGGCAGGTCCAACTCGCCGCTGAAGGTGCCGCGCGTGGAGAGCGGCAGCTCCTGCTCGTAGATGGCCGCGCCGTCGCCGTCCGTGACCCTGACCGAGACGGCCTTGCCCGCGGGGAGGCGGTATCCGTCGTCGGTGCGCTCGCGGAGGATGCCGCGGAAGAAGACCTTCTGCTCGGGGCGGTAGACGGGGCGGTCTGTGTAGAGGTAGCTCAACAGCTCCGGGCCGCCGCCCTCCCCGTCCGCGTCGTAGCCGCCGAAGTAGTAGGAGTCGAGGTCTGAGATGGCGAAGTTCTCGCCGTGGCTCGCCATGACGAGGTACGAGTCGGACATCTGCGCCTCCGCCTCGGCCTCCGCCTCCGTCATCGCGTCTTCCTCTTCGGGCTCCTCCTCCTCTTCCCCCTCCCGCGCGGGCGGCTTCTTCTGGACGACCTGTAGCTTGAGCAGACCTTGCTTGTCGGTCGCGCCCTTGACCACGTCGGCCTTCTTGCGGATGACCTGCACCTGCACGCCCTCGCGCGGCGCGCCCGACTTGCGCTCGACGGCGTAGACGAGCATCGAGCCGTCCTTCGAGGTCTTCTGCACGGTGGCGAGCTCTGTGACGATGAGGATGCCGAAGGCGCGCAGGTCGTCGTGGACGGCCTCGACGAGGTAGACGCCCGGCTCGCGCTTGCCCAAGGAGATCATCCGCCGGTCGTACACGTCTTCGAGCGGGGGCAGCTTCTCGCGCCAGCTCGTCACCATCTGGTCGGGGTTCAGCAGCGGCACGCGCGCGAAGTCCGTCGCGACGTTCAGAGGCGTGCGGTTGCTCGTGTCGTCCTCCTCGGGGCGGAAGCGCTGGTTGAAGCCCTTGCGCGACTGGTTCTGGAGCTGCTGGCGGACGTAGGTCTTGACGTGGCCGAAGCCCCAGCTCTTGAGCGCGCGCAGGCGTTCGAGGAAGGTCGGCTGCTTCTCGACCGTCTTGCCGACCTCGGCCTCCTCGTCCTCGCCGACCTGGTGCGGGTTGTCGAGCTGGCGGAAGAACTTGACCGGGTCTTTGACCTTGTAGACGCGGAAGTCCAGGGCCGGCACGCCGCGGTAGTTGACCCAGACGCGCGCGCGGTCGGTCGTCGCGTAGGTGCGGTTGGTGTGGAGCGAGAAGAAGGGCTTGGCGTGCGGGTCGGGCGGCTGCGGCGTGCGCGCGTACGGGCTGCTCACCTCGTCGGGCGCGACCGCCGCCGCGTAACTGTACCGCGCCTTCACGCGCAGCGCGACGAAACCCAGGACGAGCGCCAGCGCGCCCGCATAGACCGCAACGCCTGTCAGAAGAGAACGACGGGACATAAGCCCTCCGGAGAAGTAGACAGTAGCCAGTAGTCAGTAGTCAGTAGAAAAACCATCGTCGATGAATCGTCCATGTGCCATCGTCAGCGTCGGCAGGGCGGAGCCCTACTGACTACTGACTACTGTCTACTCAAGTATTTTCAGACGGTAGAAGCCGAGAAAGTTCTTGTTGGCCGCGACGGGCCGCCAGCGCGGGTCGGGGTGGCGCGCGAGCGCGGAGAGGCGCACCTTGCGGACTTCGCCCGCGTCCGAAGCGGAAGAGCCTGTGTGGTAGACGAGCCAGTCCGCCGCGCCCTCCGAGTCCGCGCGCGCGCGACCCGTGAAGAGCATGACGTGGTACGGGTACTTCTGCACCCAGGGCTGGTGGAAGAAGAGCAGGTCGCCGGGCTCGGCCCGCCGCGCGTCGCGTCCGACGAAGCGGCTGTTGAACTCCTTAAGCGTGCGCGCGTCGGCGAACTCGGAGAAGGTGCCGTCCGTAAGGTTCGCTTCCGTGAAGGAGCCGGCCGCGGTGCGGAAGAGCTTCTCGCCGACGGGGCTGCGCTCCAGCGTGTAAGCGCGCACGTCGGGCGCGACGGGGTCGTAACCCTCGCCCATCCTGAGCAGCCACGCCCGGTCGTGCTTGCGCAGCGCCTCGCGCCAACTGAAGCGGACGAGCCCGGCGCAGTCGCGCTGGCCCTCGTTCCACTCCCCGCTCAGGTCGTAGAACTGCGCCTCGGCGATTGCGGTGAACCACTCGCGGAAGCTCTCGCGGTCGCCGTAGGAGCGCAGCTCCAAGGGGTCGGGGATGCCGTCGGAGTCGGAGTCGTTCCAGGCGGGCGCGGGCGCGGCGGCGGGCGGCGGGGCCGCCGCCGGGGCCTCGCCCGGGCGGGCGGCCGTCTGCCGGCATGCTGCGAAGAGTGGGAGCGCCGCGACGCAGAGGAGCAGGACGGGGGTTAGACGCAGAGGGGGACGCATCCTTTCGACTTGCGCTGAACGTTTCGACGACGAAGACGGGCGCGCTAAAACTAACACGGCTTTCGGAAATTGTCTCCCCTTTTTACAAAGGCGCTCCGGCGACCGCCCGCCGCCCGCGCCACACGCCGCGGATTCTGCGCCCAACCCGCGACCCCCGCGAGACGGCCGCCGACAGTCCCCACGCGTGCGGACGCGCCGCGGCGGGTGTGGCTAACCACAGAAAGGCCGTGAACCGTAAACCGTAAACCGTGACAAGAAGGAACTGGCTTTCTCTTGTCACGGTTTACGGTTTACGGTTCACAGCTTTTTCACTTGTTCTTATTGTGCTCGCCGTTGCCGCCCCAGGCGTACCAGCCGTCGGCGTCCTTCGAGCCGGTCTTAAGGCATATCAGGAGGCCGCCAGAGGTTCCCGCGTAGACCGCGCCCTCGGCCAGTGCGGGCTGGAAGACCATCGGCTCGGGGAAGTGGTACATGAAGCCGAGCCGGCCGTCCTTCTGCTCGACGGAGAGCAGGTGGCCGAGCGAGCTGGACAGGTAGATGAACTCCTCGCCGAGCGCGGGCGGCGAGAAGACCTGCGCGTCCTCCGCGAGCCCGCCGCCCGAGACCTCCGCCCGCCACGCGAAGCGGCCGTCGTCGGCGTTGATCGAGTTCAGGTAGCGCCCCTGCGCGTTGAGCATCCGCCCCTTGCTGTAGGCCGCGCGCGAGCCCTGATAGGCCCAGCCGCCGACCACCGTCTTCACGCCGAGGTGGTCGTTCGCCCTGTGGAGCTGCGCCGCGGCCGGGGCGTTCGAGAAGCCGACCGAGGAGTCGAGCGACGCCTGTGCCTCCTGCCGGATGGCGACGCCGCCGCCCTTGTCCTTGCCGAGGTAGCCGGCCTCGCTGCGCGCGAGCGGGCCGCGCGTCGTCGCCACGCCGCGCCGCGCGTCGAGCTTATGCACGCCCTCGTAAGCCTTGCCCTCGCGCTCCTCCTTCTGCGTGATGACGACCTCGTTGGCGACGACCACCGGCGCGCTCGTCCCCGCGTTCTCCTTCTTCCAGATCAGCTCGCCCGTGGCGGCGTCGAAGCTGTAGGACGTGCCGTCGAAGGTCGTCGCGTAGACCTTGCCTTCGGAGACGACGGGCGCTGAGATCACGTCGCCCGAGATGGCGCGCTCCCAGATGTGCTTGCCCGTCCGCAGGTCTGCGCAGAGCAGGCGGTGGCTGCCCGCCTCTTCCGGCTGCTTCTCCTCCTTCTTCTGCGGGGCCTGCGGCATGATGCGCTGTTGCGCGTGCCCGCCGCGCTGCCCCTTCGGGTAGGCCATGTAGAGCCGCCCCTTCGAGACCGCAGGCTGGCTCATCAAGGGGTCGCCGAGCCACTCCTGCCAGACCATCTTGCCGGTCTGCTCGTCAACGACCACCAGCGTGCAGCTCTCCGTGTTGAAGGCGACCAGCCCGTCCTCGACGACGGCCGCCGTCGGCCCGTCGTCGCCCGTGTGCGTCTTCCAGACCATCCGGCCCGTCTTCGCGTCGAAGGCGTAGAACTCGTGCGAGCCGTAGCCCCCGCCGACGAACAGGCGGCCCTTCGAGTAGGCCGGCGTCGCCAACGGCCTCCCGCCCGGGATGCGCACGACCCAGCCCTCGCGCCCGTCGGCCGTCTTGAAGTTGGCGGGCTGTAAGTCCTGCGACGGCCTGGGCAGAGAGACCTTGACGGCCTTACTCAAATCGATGCGCACGGGCTTCGGAGCCTCCGTGACCTCCTTCGACTCCTTCGGCGGCGGACTGGACGCGGCCACCTGTAAGTCCCCCGGACTCTGCGTCAAGTTCCCCGCCGCGTACGGCCGCAGCGCCGACGCGGACAAGCAAGCGCCCACGACCGCCGCCGCCGTGAAGAACTGCCAACCCCTCGTGAAGCTTCTACGCGTCTTCATCGCACACACCTCCGCTCTTCGACCTGTGTCGGGAATGAGTCTTCGCGGGGAGACTCCGCGTGCTTTAAGGGTTGAATGCGCGAGCCAAAGAAACTTGCACGTAAGTCAGGTCAGAACCGCCCGCGGTAGCGGGTGGCCCTTTGTTACCCGGATGCTGCGTCTCACAAAGGGCCACCCGCTACCGCGGGCGGTTCTGACCGCTATTACGTCGGAGCCTGCTTGCATCCGAGGCGGCGTGCCGCTATCTTTCATCTCAAACCAACAACACGGACAAGGAAGGGTTTCAGACTGATGGCCGAGACGGGCAGACTGCGCGACGACCCCCTCTGGTTTAAGGACGCCGTTTTTTATGAGGTTTACGTCCGCGGCTTCTACGACTCGAACGCCGACGGCGTGGGCGACTTCGTCGGGCTCACGGAGAAGCTCGACTACCTGGAATGGCTCGGCGTGGACTGCCTCTGGCTTCTGCCGATGTACGCCTCGCCGCTGAGGGACGGCGGCTACGACATCGCCGACTACTACTCGCTCCTGCCCGAGTACGGCACGCTCGAAGACTTCCGCCGCTTCATCGACGCCGCGCACGCCCGCGGCATCCGCGTCATCACCGACCTCGTCATCAACCACACCTCCGACCGCCACCCCTGGTTCGTCGAGGCGTCGAGCGGGCCCGACTCGCCCAAGCGCGACTGGTACGTGTGGAGCGACACCCCCGAGAAGTACAGGGAGGCGCGCATCATCTTCACCGACACCGAGAAGTCGAACTGGACGTGGAGCGAGACGGCGCAGGGGTTCTACTGGCACCGCTTCTTCTCGCACCAGCCCGACCTCAACTACGACAACCCCGAGGTGCAGCGGGCGATGCTCGAAGTCGTGGACTACTGGCTCGACTTCGGCATCGACGGCTTCCGCGCCGACGCCGTGCCCTACCTCTACGAGCGCGAGGGGACGAACTGCGAGAACCTGCCGGAGACGCACGCCTTCCTCAAAAAACTCCGCGCGCACATCGAGGAGCGCCACCCGAACGCTTTGCTGCTCGCCGAGGCGAACCAGTGGCCCGAGGACGTGGTCGAGTACTTCGGCCAGGGCGACGAGTTCCACATGGGCTACCACTTCCCCATCATGCCGCGCCTCTTCATGGCGTTGAGGCAGGAGGACAGGCGGCCCATCGTCGAGATACTGGAGCGCACGCCCGACATCCCCGAGAACTGCCAGTGGGGCATGTTCCTGCGCAACCACGACGAGCTGACCCTGGAGATGGTGACGGACGAGGAGCGCGACTACCTTTATAGCGAGTACGCGAAGGACAGGCGGATGCGCATCAACGTCGGCATCCGCCGGCGTCTGGCCCCGCTCCTGGACAACAGCCACCGGCGCATCCAACTCCTCAACGCGCTCCTGCTTTCTTTGCCCGGCTCGCCCTTCCTCTACTACGGCGACGAGATCGGGATGGGCGACAACATCTACCTCGGCGACCGCGACGGCGTGCGCACGCCGATGCAGTGGTCTTCCGACCGCAACGCGGGCTTCTCGAAGGCCGACTTCGAGAAGCTCTACTTCCCCGTCATCAACAACCCGGTCTACGGCTACCAGTCGATCAACGTCGATTCGCAACTGCGCTACGACACGTCGCTCCTGAACTGGATGCGGCAGATGATCCTTCTGCGCAAGGAGCACCACGTCTTCGGGCGCGGCACGATGGGCTTCGTCAAGCCGGAGAACCGCAAAATCTTCGCCTTCGTCCGCGAGTACGGCGACGACAAGGTGCTCTGCGTCTTCAACCTCTCGCAGTTCGCGCAGCCGGTCGAGTTAGACCTCGCTGTGTTCGAGGGGTTCACGCCCGTCGAGATGCTCGGCAAGACGCGCTTCCCCCTGGTGCGCGCGGGCGCGCCTTACCAGTTGGCGCTCGCGCCCTTCGGCTTCTACTGGTTCCAGCTCGAAAGGCTTGACACTTCCGCAACAATATAAGGTTAAGAGATGAAGCGGGTCGGCTGAGTCAGACGACGGGAGGACGAGAAGAGGATGCTGAAGGCTCTGGGGAGCGGGCTGGTGGGCGCGTGCGCGCTCACGCTGGTGCACGAGACGGCGCGGCGCTACATCGACGACGCGCCGCGGATGGACGTGGTCGGCATGCGCGCCATCGCGAAGACTTTGCGCGCCGTGGACGTGGAGCCGCCCGTCCCCCTGCACGAGACGGCGCTCGTCGGCGAGCTGGTCTCGAACTCGCTCTACTACGGCCTGGTCGGCCTGGGCGACCCCGAAGACGGGCTGCGCAACGGCGCGGCGCTCGGCCTCGCCGCCGGCCTCGCGGCCGTCTACCTCCCGGAGCCCCTTGGCCTCGGCCGCCAGCCGGCCAAGAACTCGACCGAGACGAACCTCCTCACCGTCGCCTTCTACCTCCTCGGCGGCCTCGCCGCCGGCGCGGCCTACCAGGCGCTTTCCGACGAGGCGGAAGCCCGGCCGTAAGGGAGGGCGTACGTGTAACGAAGGAGGGATGATGAAGGGCACGCCGTCCTTCATCATCCCTCCTTTGATGTTTCGCCGACGCCCTCCCTCACGGTCGGGCTTCCGCCGTCGTGAAGTCGAGCACGATGGGGTCGTGGTCGGAGAGGACTTCGCCGCCGCTTCCCCTCAGCCCTCCGATGACGCGCGGCGGGTTGTGCGGGTCGGGCTCAATCCCTGAGCCCGCGAACCAGTCGAGCTTGAGCGAGCAGCGGCCGCCGTGGTCTCTGAGCGCCCACTCGATCCACCAGAAGCACCAGCGCGGCACCCACTCGCCCATGTTGGTGTTCGCCGCCAAATCCTTCACGTCGTAGTGGAGCGTCCCCGCGCCCGGCTCGTTCAGGGGCGCGTACAGGTAGCCGCGCCGCTCAAGCTCGCGGAAGAGTCCGCGCTCGAACCAGCGCTCCGGCTTCAGGTAGTGGTTATCGATGACGTGGCCGACGCCCATCAGCACGCGGCGGAAGAAGCCCGCGATGGAGTAGACGGCGCGGCGCGAGTTGTAGGTGGAGGTGTTCCAGTCGCCGCCGACGAGCGTGGGCAAGGCAGGGTTGAGACGTTCGACGAAGTCGAGCACGACCTTCATCTGCCGCGCGCGGTGGCGCTGGCTCGAATGCGCGTCGAGGTGGAGGCTCACGGCGCGGAAGGGGCCCGCGGGGTGCCCTATCTCGCAGACGACGGCGCGCTGGTTGCCTAACCTCTTTTCGCGGCCGCGCATCTTGTCCTTGCCGTTCGGCAGCGCCACCGACCACGCGCGCCGGATCGGCCAGCGCGACAGCACCGCGTTCCCGTGCAGGGCCTCGGCGTTCTCGCCCTCGGCCCCGCTCTCCAGCCCGCTCCCCTTGCTCAGGTTGACGTAGCACGGCGCGAAGGCGTAGGCGAGCCCCAACCCTTCCGCGATCTCGCGCGCCACGTGCCGGTTGCCCGAGCGCGCCATGCCGTAGTCCAGCTCGGTCAGAAGCAGCACGTCGCTCCGGCCCATCAGCTCGTGCCCGCGCAATACGCTAATAATCTCATCGAGCTTGATGCCGCGCTCGATGTTCCAGGCCGTCGCGCGAACTGCCCCCGAACTTAACGGCGTCGGTGCTTCCTCCGGCGTGAAGTCGTCCTGGTCGACGCCGTTCAGCACGTGCTCGACTTCCGGGCGCAGCCGCGCGTAGAGCGGCGAGGCTTCGAGCGCCCTGGTCGAATGAAACTGTGACAGCTCCCGGAAGTGCGGCCTGAGGCTGTGTTCGAGCGGCGAAGGGGTCGCGGTCTGCTGAAGGCTGAGTGTGTCCATCTGCGAGGCTTTGATGTTACAGTCTGTGCCCGCCGATTTTCAACTTAGCCGTGCGTCATGCGGCGAGAAGGCTTGACCACAAAGGACACGAAGGATTTCACGAAGGAACGGCCGCGAACATTCTTATTGCGCCCCCTCGACCCGCCTGCTAATTTGGAGAAGGGGTAGACAACCTCGCCTCCCAGACCTCAAGACCCGAAGGGTTCTCGACCTCCCGACGATTCGTGCGGCGTCCGCCGCGAAAATCACGTCACGATTTGCGAAAGGGTAAGACTATGGCCGGCCGTAAGTGTGGAGAGTGCGGGCTGGTGAACTGGGCCGACGTGGAGAGTTGCAAGCGCTGCCTGGAACCTCTGGCGGGAGTCGGGCGGCCGGCGGGCGGCGGGCGCGAGACGGGAACCCTCGACGGCCCCCTGCTCAAGTCCTTCAACGGCATCGGGACGAGGCTCCTGGGCTGGAAGCACCGCGAGGACGGGACGGCGACGGCGACGGTCTGGTTCACCTTCCTCTTCCTTCCGCTGCTCCCGCTGAGCCGCTACGCGCTCCTCTCCCCGGGCGCGGAAGACTTCGAGCCGGCCGTCTCCCTCGGGCAGGCGGCGCAGGGGCTCGGCCAGAGCATGACCCTGACGACGGACTACCGCTTCATCGAGCGCCTGCCGCTCTCCGGCGAGGAGGTCTTCGGCACCTACCTGCACGCGTACGTCTGGCTCCCGCTCAAGATATTCGCCCCGCTGGCGGTGCTCATCGCCGTCATGAAGCTGTTCTACGACAGAGACTCCTCGAACACGGCGGCGGTAATATTCATGCTGCTGCTGTGCGCGTGGCTGGGGTACGCCTTGTTCGTGCTGGCGACGCAGCTCCGCCGCTCCCGCGGGGGAGTCTGAGGGCGCTTCGCTTCAGCGCCACTTCCTGACCTTCTGGAAGCGGCGCTTGACCATGTCGCGGCGGAGCGGCGAGAGGCGGTCGATGAAGAGCAGGCCGTCGCAGTGGTCGGTCTCGTGGAGGAAGCAGCGGGCGGTGAGCCCCTCGGCCTCGCGCTCGAACCATTCGCCTTTCACGTCCTGCGCGCGGAGCCGCACGCGCGCGGCGCGCTTCAGGGGCGCGTGAATCTTCCCGACCGAGAGGCAGCCCTCCTCGCCCTCCTGCTCGCCCTCGGCCGACAGAATCTCGGGGTTGGCGGCGACGAGCTTGACGCCCTCGCAGTCCATCACGAAGAGGCGCAGGGAGAGCCCGACCTGCGGCGCCGCGAGCCCCACGCCCTCCTCGGCGTACATCGTCTCGAACATGTCGGCGACGAGCTTCTCCAAATCCTCGTCGAACTTCTCGACGGGCTCGCCCGCCTCTTTCAGCACGCGCTCCGGAAACTCCGTTATCTCCATCAAGGCCATGCGGGGGAGTTTAAAGGCGTGAACCGTAAACCGTAAACCGTGACAGGAAAAAGCCGCGAACCGTAAACCGCGAACCGTGACAAGAGAAAGCCAGTTCCTTCCTGTCACGGTTCACGGTTTACGGTTCACGGCTTTTATTTCGTCAGCACGCTCTTCAAAAACTCCACCGCCGCGGGGTCACCGGTGCGGCCGAGGAGGACGAAGGCGTGCTTGCGTATCTCGGGCTTGGCGTGTGTGCGGGCGATGTTGATGAGGAGCGGGACGGACTCGGAGACGGGGCGCCTGGCGATGGCCGAGACGGCCTGGCGTTGCAGCTCGGTGTCGGCGTCGAGGCTCGTCGCCGTCTGGCGGAGCGCGGCCATCGCCTGCTCGCCCGCGATCTCGCCGAGGCGCGCGACGGCCGTCTTGCGGAACTCTTTGTCGGTGTCTTGCTGGGCCACGCGGATGAGGAAGGCGGCCGCGGCCTGCCGGTCTTCGTTGCGCGCGATCTGCGTGAGCGCCGCGCCGCGCAGGTCGCGGTTGGCGTTCGAGTTGTAGAGCGACTGCATCAGCGCGAGCGCCTGCGCGTCGCGCGCGCGGCCGTAAGCCGCGACGGCCGCGCGCCTGACATCCCGCGACTCGCGCTCGTCGCGGATGAGCTGCGCGAGGTACTCGCGCACGGCCTCGGGCACCGGCGGCAGCCCCAGCGCGCGGACGGCGCGCGCGCGCACGTGCTCGTCCGTGGTCGGGGCGCGCGCGACGTTCATCAACACCTCGGGCACGCGCCGGTCGTCGTGCAGCGAGATGGCCCACACGGCCTCGTTCTGCGGCGAGTGCGAGCGGTCGAGCACCTGCGTCACGGCCACCGCGCGCAGGAAGTTCAGGCTCTCCTCGTTGGCCGCGCGCCCCATCCAGTAGACGGGGTGGCCCGCGTACTCGTGCCGCCGCGCGAGGTTGAAGACGTCGATGCGCTCGACGCGCCCCGCCGAGTCCCTCAGGGCGAAGACGCCGAGGCTGCGCGTCTCGAGGCCGGGGTAGTTCGAGACCGAGACGCCGTCGCCGACGAAGTAAGTCCCGCCGTCGCCCGCGTCCCACGTGCCGCGGATGTTGAAGCGGCCGTCGTCGCTCACGTAGTCCACGTCCACGGCCACGCCCGGGCGCACGTCGAAGGAGTAGGCCGTCCAGTAGCGCGCGTGGCGCGCGGCCGTGGCCTGCGCCTGCGCGGCCTCGGCCCTGGCCTGGAGCGTCGCGCCCTGCACGGGCGTGAAGCCCTGCTCCTGCTGCGCGGGCATCGAGACCGGCGCGAACGCGAAAAGGATGAAGGTCAGAAGTGCGAGCATCGGTAACTCCTCTCTTACGCGGCCGCCGGCGCGCGCCCGAGCCCGACACCCGGCACCGCGCGGCTGGTGCGGTTTGCGCGGGTGCGGCCGCGGCACGTGGGCCGGGCGCGCGCCGACGGACTTCAGGCAACACCCGTCCCGCCCCTCTCGAAAAGAGGGCCGAGGGCCGCGGGCGTTGTCGCTTATTTGAAAGAGCCCTTCGGGCGGGTTCGGGGGGGCAGGCAGCGGGCGGACGGCGGTGGGCAGTTGGAAGCCCTGCTCCCGGAGCTACGGGTTGACCCGACAACACCCTTAGCGCCGGGCGACTGGCTAACTGCCGTCCGCCCGCTGCCCGCCGTCTACTTCAGCATCCCTTCAAGGAAGGCCATGACCTCCCTGTCCTTGCTGCGGCTGAGGTAGTTGATGGCCGACTTGCGGCGCTCCAGAGGCTCGGCCGGGTTGCGGACGATCTGCATCAGCTTCTGGTAGGCGCGCTGGTTCTGGTAGCGGCCGATGGCCCCGAGCAGGTGATCCTTGAGGTCGTTATCGCGCTCCGCGTCGTAGAGCGAGAGCAGCACGTCGAGGTCCTGCCCGTCGCCGCGATTCGGGATGGCGTGGATGGCCTGGCGGCGGAGCTGCACGTCGGGGGCCGTGCGCGCGACCTCGATCAGCTTGTTGAGCGCGCGCGGGTCTTTGCGGTTGCCGAGGCCGGCGACGACGTACTTCTTGACCGCCACGTCGGGGATGGCGTCGTAGAGCCGGAGCAGCTCGTCCACGACGTTGTCGCCGCGGCGGCGCGAGAGCAGCTCGATGGCGTGCGTGCGCGCCTTGACGTGCTGGCCGCGGGCGGCGATCTCGCCGAGGACGGCGACGGCGCGCGCGTTCTCGTGCGAGGCGAGCGCGTGGATGGCCGAGTCGGTCGGGCTGTTGTCGGCGAAGGCCGCGTTCATGGCGATCTCGCGGAGCACGTCGAGGGCGCGCTCGTCGTTCGTCGAGCCGAGGGCGCTGATGGCGCGCATGCGCAGCTTCTCGTCCGGCTCGGTGCGCGACATCTGGATGAGCGCGGGCACGGCCTCGGTGCCGCCGTAGCGGCCGAGCAGGATGATGGCCGCCTCCTTGACGGGGGCGGGCTTGTTGGCGCGCAGCACTTCGGCCACGCGCGCCGAGCAGCCGAGGCGGTCGTTCTCGCAGAGCGTCTTGAGCGCGATGATCTGGAGCTCGATGTTGGGGTCTTTCTCGTCCACCGGCGTCACCGGCTTGCCGAGCTTCGCCAGGACTTCGGCGCGCAGCGCCTTGGCGTCGCTCGACCAGGTCGAGCTCGGGTAGGTCTGGAGCAGGCGCGCGAGCGGGGCCTCGGCCGCCGCGGGGTTGCCCTGCCGGTTGTGCGCGTAGGCGAGCCAGTAGAGCGCGGCGTCCGTGTTCTTGTCCTTCGGGAAGCGCGCGACGAACCTGTCGAAGGTCTCGGCCGCCTGCGCCCACTGCTGCGCGTCCACGAAGCTGCGCCCCTGCGTGAAGGCTTGCATGGCCGCGGTGTTGTCGGACTGGACGAAGCGGCTGAGCAGCTCCTTGTACTGCTGGGCGTGGGCGGGCGCGGAGCCGGCGGCCAGCAGGAGGCCCGCGAAGGCCAGGGCGAGGGCCGGGAGGCGCGAGCCCGTGTTCCGCCTGCGAATGATGTTGGGGTGAATCATGGCTTTAGTCTTCCTTACTTTCTATGATTTAAGTCGGGCCGGGCGCGAGGGGCTCCCTCCTAGTAAACCTCGAGCGCGGCGACGATCTCGTTCTGCCTCACGCGCTCGCCGATGGAGCGCACCTCTTCGCGCGAGGGCTTCTCGCCCATGTTCGCGATCTCCAGGAGGAAGGGCTCGATGCGGTCGAGCACCTGCCTGGTCTCCTTGTCGCCCTTGACCTCGGCCTCCAACTGGAGCGTGGCGTTCTCGGCGAGGAGCTTGCGGGAAAGGTCTTTCTCGTAGGCGATGTCGGCGCCGCCCGCCTCGGAGGCGCGCACGTTCTTGATCGAGCGCAGGAGCATCTGTGCGCGCTCGACGTGGCGCTCCACGTCCTTCTGCTCGGGGTTGAGCAGGTGCGCGTCCGACGCGGGGGCCTCGCGGCGCGGGGCCTCGGCGCTCACGAGGAGCGCCGCCGTCTCGTCAACGGGCGCGTGCTCGTCCGTCCTGAACTGCACGATGCCGGGGTTCGCCTTCGGCGCTGACGACTCGGCCAGCAGCGCGTCCACGCTGATAACTGAGCCGCCGTCGCGCCGCGCCTGCTCCGTGTTCGCGGCCACCTCGGCCGCGCGCGGCTCGTAGGCGGCGGGGGCGGCGACGACCGCCTCGATAGGGTTGAGGGGGTTCTCGCGCCTCGGGTTGTCCTCTTCGCCGCCGGCGGAGGACGTGGCCGGGTTCGGCTCGGCCGCCGGGGCCGGGGCGTCCTGTCGGGCCAACTCCCGGCTCGGGGCGGCGGGCTCCGACCTGCGCGCGAGCCAGAGCGTGCCGGCCGCGGCGGCGACGACGAGCAGGGCGAGCGAGGAGGCGAGCGCGGGGCGCAACGTGAGCGCGCCGAGCGCGGCGGCGAAGGAGTCGCGGGCGCGGCTCAGAAAGGGTCGGCCCGCGGCCGGGCCCTCGTGTGGCCGGGGCGTGCGCGCGATCTCGGCGCTGACGCGCGCCCAGAGGTCGGGCGTCACTTCGAGCCCGCCGCGGTCGTAGCGCGCGTAAACCTCCTGCTCGAAGGAGAGCGCGTCGAGCGCCGCGGAGCAGTCGGCGCAGGTCGCGAGGTGCGCGCCGAGCTGCTCGCCGGTCTGCCCCTCGACCTCGCCGTCAAAATACTCTTCGATTAACGGGAGGCAATCTTCACATCTCATCACTGCTCACCCCCAAGGTACGGGCCGATGCGCTTGCGCATCTCGGCGCGCGCGCGGTGCAAGTCGGTCTTGAGCTTGCCTACGGAGAAGCCCGTGATCTCCGCGATCTCCTCGTAGCTGCGCTGCTGCAAAACTTTCAAGGTGAAGACCGTCCGCTTGTCCTCGTCGAGCTTCTGAAGCGCCCTCTGGATGACGCCGCTCAGCTCTTTATCCAAGAGCGCGCCCGAGGGCGTCCGCCCCTGGTCGCGCAGCTCGAAGGCCGGCTCGGCGTCGATCTCGACGTTCCCCTCGTTGCGCCGCCGCGAGCGGAGCTGCTCGCGCGCGCAGTTCTTGGCGATGGCGAAGAGCCACGTCGAGAGCTTCGTCTCCTCGCGCAGACCCGACAGCCCGCGGTAGGCGCGCACGAACGTCTCCTGCGCGAGGTCTTCGGCCAGGGCGCGGTCGCCGACCATGTCGAAGATGAAACTGAGCACGGGGCGCGAGTAGCGGTCGAAGATGAGGCGGAAAGCCTCCTCGTCGCCGGCACGGACGCGCGCGACCAGTTCCTCCGTGCTGTTCATCAAGGCCCCAGCGTGCGCGCCCGGCTGCCCTAGCTCTAAACTCATTGTGTTGACTGCCAGCCGCTTCATGTCTAACACCGACAGTTAGTGGCAGACCCGCGCGGAAGGTTTCAGAAAAAACGCCCGTGAAGGGGGAGGGGGTGAAAAGCGAGGAAAATCAGGGGAAAACTAAGGGTACTCAGACCGGACGAGCCCGCCGCCGTTGCGCTCGACCCATAAATTGTACTTGAGTTGGAGGTCTCGGACGACGAGGCGGAGCCGCTCGCGCTCCGCCTCGTCCCGGCAGGCTTCGAGGCGGGCGGCCGCCTCGTTCAGCTCCTTGACGACGACCGCCTCCTGCGGCAGCACGCCCGCGTTCTTCAGCAGGGCGTAGCCGGCCCGCAGCTCCTCGGGCGTGTTGAAGTAGGCGTCGAGGTTGACGGGGCGGCCCGCGCCTTCGAGGTCGTCGAACTCGCCCGCCTCCTGCGCCTCGCGTATCTTCTGCTCAACGAGTTTGTCGAACATCCCCTTCCCCGGCTCCTCCGTCCGATTTTACACCCGCTTCGTCTTCCAGCGCCCGCGGCGGAAGAAGTAGGCGCTCACCACCGCGAGGGTCGAGAAGGCGATGGCCGCCGCGAGGAAGACGCCGCGCGGCCCCATCCCCAGCCCGAAGGCCAGGAACCACGCCAGCGGAATCTCCCACAGCCAGAAGACGAAGACGTTGATGAGCGTCGGCGTGCGCGTGTCGCCCGCGCCGTTGAAGCTCTGCGTCAGAACCATCCCGTAGGCGTAGAAGAGGAAGCCGCACGCGATGATGCGCAGGCAGTCCACGCCGTAGGCGTAGACCTCGGGCCCCGCGCCCCCCTCGGTGAAGAAGCCGATGATGGGCCCGGCGAAGACGAAGAAGACGAGGCCGACGAGGCCGAGGAAGATCATGTTGTAGAAGCCCGCGCGCCAGACGGCCTTCTCCGCGCGCTCGGGCTTCCCCGCCCCGAGCGACTGGCCCACGAGCGTCGCCGCCGCGTTCGACATCCCCCACGAAGGCAGCAGCGCGAACATGACGACGCGCATGGCGATGATGTTGCCCGCGACGGCCGCGCTCCCGAAGCTGGAGACGATGCGCGTCAGCGCGATCCAGCTCGCCATGCCGACGAAGACCTGGAAGGTCGCCGTCCCCGACAGTCGGACGAGCCGCGCCATCAGTTGCGGGTCGAACCGAAAGTGGCGGGGCTCGACGTGCAGCCGGCCGCCCCCGCGCCACAGCTTCGAGAAGGCGTAGAGCGCGCCCGCGCCGCGCCCGATGCTCGTCGCCACGGCCGCGCCCGTCACGCCCATCTCGGGGAACGGCCCGAGCCCGAAGATGAGGCACGGCCCGAGCCCGATGTTGATGACGTTGGCGAGCCACAGCACGCGCATGGCGATGGCCGCGTCGCCCGCCCCGCGGAACGCGCCGTTGATGAGGAAGAGCATCATCACCGTCGCGTTGGCCCCGAGCATCACGCGCGTGAAGTTGCTCCCCGAGGCGACAACCGAGGCTTCGGCCCCCATCAGCACGAGCAGTTGCGGCGCGAAGGCGACGCCGAGGACGCCGAGCCCGAGCGAGAGCACGAGGCCGAGCAGGATCGTCTGCGCCGCGGTGTGGGCCGCGCCCTCCGCGTCGCGCTCGCCCGTGCGGCGCGCCACCATCGCCGTCGCCCCGATGCTCAGGCCGATGCCGAGCGTGTAGACCATAACCATCATCGACTCGGTCAGGCCCACGGCGGCGACGGCCTCCTTGCCGAGGCGGCCGACGAAGTACACGTCGCACACGACGAAGAGGCTCTCCATCAACATCTCCAGCACCATCGGGACGGAGAGCAGCAGGATGGAGCGGCCGATGGAGCCTTCGGTGTAGTCGTACTTCGGGTGCGCGCCGCGCACGGCGTCGCGCACGGCGGCGAAGAGCCCGGGCTCGGGCTGCTGGGCGGGCGGTTGGGCTACTTGCGTCGAGTCGGGCATCTGGCGTCCGGCGTCTTTCTTCGGGAGCGAAGGAAAAGGTCGCGGGTCGAGCGGCTTGAGTCGCGTATCTTGCCACAGGCGAACTGTCGAATCACCCTTTATACGACGGAACCGGCCCGCGCGGCCGAGTTTATTTTCGCGCGCACGGGTTATACTCGAAGCGGACTTCAAACTCCCGGCGGCGGTCTTGAAACGGATGAGCACTGAACAGACGAGGGAGTCGGCGACGCTCGCCGGCGGTTGCTTCTGGTGTCTGGAGGCGGTCTACAAGGAGCTGCGCGGCGTCGGGCGCGTCGTGTCGGGCTACGCGGGCGGGCACGTCGCGCACCCGACCTACCGACAGGTCTGCGACGGCACGACCGGCCACGCGGAGGTCGTGCAGGTCACCTTCGACCCGTCCGTCGTCTCTTACAGGGAGCTGCTCGAAGTCTTCTTCACCATCCACGACCCGACGACCCTCAACCGCCAGGGCGCGGACGTGGGCACGCAGTACCGCTCGGCCGTCTTCTACCACGACCAGGGGCAGCGCGAGACGGCCGAGCAGGTCATCGCGGAGCTGACGGCCGCGGGCGTCTGGGACTCCCCCGTTGTGACGGAGGTCGTGCCGCTCGAAACCTTCCACCCGGCCGAGGACTACCACCAGGACTACTTCGAGCGGAACCCCTTCCAGCCCTACTGCCGCGCCGTCGTCGCCCCCAAGGTCGCCAAGTTCCGCAAGCACTTCCTCGAAAAGCTCAAAGCCTGACGGCGCGCGAAACTTGTTTCGCCGCGCGCTGAAAGAGTAAATTACAGACGTTGACTTCGCCGGGCAGTCCGCCAGCCGCTCCGGTTCGTCCTTAACATTAAAGGTGGTCGTGCTTAATTCCCGGGCGTCGATTGCCGGAAAGGCTTACCGAGATGGACGAAGAGAAGATGCGGAGACAGATGGAGTTCCTCCTTGAGTGGCAGGCGCAGTTCGCCGCCAAGCTCGGCCAAACGGAAGAGAACATCGCGCGGCTGAACAAGGCCGCCGAGCAGCAAGGGGAGAACGTCCAGCGGCTGGGCGAGAACGTCGAACTGCTACTGGGCGTCGTCGAGCGCGTAGTTGACACCGTCGCGCGGTTGACCGAAGTGACCGCCAAGCGATTCGAGGCCGTGGAGAGGCGGGCCGACGAGACGGACAGAAAGCTCGGCGCGCTGGTGGATGCACAGATTCAGACCGAGGGCACGGTTAGAAGAATAGGAGAGAAGGTAGGCGACCTGGCCGCGATGATGGAACGGCACGTGGCCGACGGGCATGGGGGGAGGGCGCAGCCGGAGGGTTAAAGCTCGCGCTCGACCGCCTCGCGCAGCTCGCGGAAGAGGCGGGCGAGGTCTTCCGGCAGGTAGTTGGCGTTGAGGCCGCTCGGGTTGGGGAGCACCCAGACCGTGGCGGCCCCCAGTTTTTCCTCCTGCCGCCCGACCGACGCCTTCGGGCGCGCGAAGGCCGCGCGGTAGGCCCCGACGCCGAGGACGGCGAGGAAGCGCGGCCGATACCGCTTCACCTTGGCGCGCAGGAGCCGGCCGCCGCGCTCGAACTCTTCCGGCGAGAGTTCGGCCGCCGCCGCGGTGGCGCGCGCGACGACGTTCGTGATGCCTAAGCCGCGCGCGAGCAGCTCGCGCTCCTCGAACGCCGACAGCCGCCGCTCGGTGAAGCCCGAGAGGTGGAGCGCGGGCCAGAAGCGGTTGCCCGGCCGCGCGAAGTGGTGCCCCACGGCCGCCGTGTAGAGCCCCGGGTTGATGCCGCAGAAGAGCACGCGCAAGTCGGGCGCGATCACGTCCGGCACCGTCCGCCCCGCCGCCGCCTGAACTTCCTCCCTCGTCGGCCTGTACGCCTTCGTCATGAACGGTATTTAACGCCTCCCCGAAATATAAAAGGGGTTGGACGCTTCAGTCGAGGGTGGCCTCTCTCAGCTCCTTGATTAGGCGGTTGCAGCGCTCGTTGAACCTGTCCCAAGCCTTGACGGATTCCCCGCCGTCCAACTGGTCGTACCGCTTGAAGCCGTTCATCCAGTCGTCGCGGTACACGTAGCGCATCCGGTCCCACCACAGGATCATCTGCTCAAGCCAGTTCTGCCACACCCTCGTGTGACGGTGGTAGTTGAACAGCCCGCTCCGCCAGAACCAGTGGAAGTCCGGCGGCCCGCCCGCGGTGTCGCCCCCAATCTTCATCAGGTTGTCGTACTTCACCCTGCTAATCCGGCGGGGCACCTCATTCCGGCTGGGGTCCCTGTGCGGGCTGAAGTCCAGGGTGAGAATGCTGGTCGGCAACCCCGGCCCGTCGAGCCTGCGCGTCGGCAGGCCGAGCCCCTTCTGGAGCCGCGTGTGGTTCGCGCGCCTGCTGGTCAGAAGGTCCAGTGCGCGGTCGGCCAGACGCCCCGACCGGCTGCCGCCGCTGGCGGCGAGGAACCAGTCGCCGCGCACGGAGAAGTGTCCGGGCAGTCCCACGGGCACCACCGCGTCGTCGGCCGAAAGGTTCTCGGTCACCTGGCAGGCCGTCTTGTACCAGTGGCGCACGGTGACGGCCGTCGGGTTGGGCTCCAGCGCCCTGAGCGTCCCGGCCTCGACCGACCGCGCCAGCACGTTTAAGTCGATCACCTCGACCAGCATGAGCCACACTCGGAAGAGCTCTTGCCTGTAGTTGGTCAACCAGTCGATGAGCCCGCCGGTCCTTATGTAGGACCGCCAGGGCCGTTCAGTGACCTGCGTTTTCAACTCGGCGCGCCGGGCCGGGACGCGGTCGTAGATCTCCGACGCCCAGATTTCGAGGACGAGACTCGACAGCGTCTGCGACGACGCGCCGTGGATGTCGAAGGCCGTGACCGGGCCCATGCCGCTGTAAGCCTGCTGGCGGGAGAGCTGGTAACAGGCTTCGAGGAAGGCCCGCCAAGAGGGGCGCGGGCCGTCGGCCCCGCCCCAGCCGTTCACGCCCTTCGGCAGCCCGGCCCAGACGTCGCCGACGGTCATGAACCCGCTGCGCGGGGCCTCGTTCCAGATTTCGAGCTTGATCTCCGCGGCCTCTTCCCACGCGCGCACCTTGCAGAGCAGGAACCCGAAGTCCCACATGAAGGGGACGCGGTCGATGGACTCCTTTAGCTGCTGCACCTCTGTCGGCGTCATCGCGGCGAGCTGCTCTTCCAGCCGCCCGCCGAGTTCCGTCTGGTAGCCGTGGTAGACGAACTCGTAGCGGCGGCGGCGTTTCTTGTCCTCCCCGTGCCCGGCCCACTCCTCCTCCGGGCGCTGGGCGCCGGCCTTTGTCCGCTGGAAGAGCCGGAACGGGTCGGCCGCCCACTCGCGCTTCCATTTCTCGCCGGGCGCCGTCTCCTCCTCGCTCTCCTCGCCGGTCGTGGCGTTGAGGTACTTCCACTGCGGGCGGAACGTGCCCGCGCGGCGCAGGCCCGGGGAGGTCGGCATCACCCAGAACTCGTCGACCTGGAAGATGAGCGTGTGGTCGAGGCGCGTGTCGCGCTGGAGGTAGCAGACGTCGCGGTACTCGTCGTAGTTGACGCACGGGACGCCGACGAGCACCCGCCCCGTGCCGCCCGGCTGCGACTCCCAGAGGGGCATGAAGAGGGTGCCGTAGCGGACGTTCTCCTCGTCAATGTAGGTCTTGAAGGCGGGCGTCTCCTCGAAGAGCCAGACCTCGAGCTGGATGGGGCTCGGCTCGCCCCGCTCGATGCCGCTGTAGAGCTCGAAGTGCGGGTCAACGACCAGCGGGAGCGACTCCGGCCCCGTGGCCGACTTGACGCCGCGCCGCAGCTCGCGGATGTAGGCCGGGGTGTCGCCCGAGATGGGCGGGATGACGGCGATGGCGACGCGGTCTTCGCCGTGGAACGGGAACCGCCAGGTGTAGATGCGGTTGTCGACGAGCGACCGCAGCTCGCTGTGCAGGGGGCTGGCGACGGCCGTGTCGGGGCGGCCCGGCTGCGTGTCGATGAGGAGCGTGGTGACGCCCTCCTGCCCGAGGTGGAAGACGATGAAGCGCGAGAGCAGGGACTCCTCGCGGATCTCGATGTAGGTGTCTTTGAGGATGCTGAAGTCGTCGATGACGACCCGGATGCCCCACGAGCGCCGCGCCCGCTCGGCCGGCGTCGCCGCCTCGGAAGGCTCCTCGCCGTGCAGGATGTTGCGCGCCTCGTCGATGGTGCGCTGGAGGATGTGGATGAGGACGGCCGACGGGAGGTCGTGAATCTCCAGGCGGCGGCAGATGGTGTACTGCTCCATCAGCACCCGCAGCGCCGCGAGCGAGCCCTCCGCCTCGTACTTCTTCAGCTTCGGCACCTTCCTGATGAGCCACGGGAGGAACTCGCGCACGAGTTTCTGGGCGTCCACGTCCTGCGTGGTGAGCAGGACGGGCAGGCCGTCGTCGGCGTGCCTCGGCGGGCCGACCGCCCACGCCGCGGCCCTGACCCGCGGGTCGATCCCGCGACCCCCGCCGCGCCGTTCGGCCTCCGCGCCTTCGAGGTACGCCCCCAGGCCGCTGTCGTCGTCGAGCCGCGCGCGGCTCATGCGGTAGAGCGCCTGACAGTGGCGCGCGACGTTGTCGGGCACCCAGCCCGCGTAGAGCCCTTCGCGCCGCGCGCTCTCCTCCATCCCCTTGACGAGCCGGCGGCGCGCCTCGGCCTCCGACTCCCCCCGCGCGCCGGGGGCGGCGGCGGAAGAGAGGAAGTCGAGCAGCGCCGCGTCCGGGGCCGGCCCGCCTTCCATGAACTGCACCAGCGTCTCGCTGAAGCGGGCGGCGTACTCCCTGAAGCAGCGGCTCAGGAAGGCGACGCCGAGCGGCCCCTTCTGCGTCTCGGGGTTGCCGATCAGCGCCGTCGTGGTGCTGCAACGCAGCCCCCTCTGGTCGTCGCCGTCGCGACGCCGGAAGTCGTCGCCCGCCTTTTCGAGCATGTCGTCGAGGTAGCGGATGCCGAAGGCGGCGTAGTTCTTCGAGGGCTCGGGCGGGCGGCTGCGGCCGGCCGTCATCGCCTTGCGGTAGCTGTGGTGCAGCGAGTGGCAGACGTGCAGGTAGCTCTGGTGGTCGGGGCGTCGGTCGTCGCCCGGCCGCTTGCCGTCGTCTATGTTCTTGATGAACGGGTCGTCGGGGTTCTCGCGCTGCCCCGTGGTCGCGCCCGCGCCCGAGCGGATGAGGTAGGCGTGCTGGCCGCGCACGTGCGCGTGGCCGCGCGCCTTCTCGATCTCCACCGTCCGCCGGACGTAGTCGCGCACCATCACGCTGCGCAGCCTGACGACCACGTCGGTGACGAACTCTTCGGGCAGCCGCTCGCCCTCGCGCGGCTCTTCGACGACGAGCAGCGTGTGGCACTTGTCGCCCGCCGAGCGCATGATCTGCGCGATGCGCGAGCGGCGCTCGCGCACGACGCCGAACGCGTCGCGCTCGCCGACCAGCGTCTCGAAGCCCTCGACCGAGTCGATCACCACGAGGTGGCGCGGCTCGTCGGTCTTCGGCCTCTCCAGCACCGACAGGACGCGGTTGATGAAGCCCCAGTCGTCGCCGACCGTCGCCGTGGCGAGGTCTACGAAATAGACCTCGGTCTGCGCCACCTCGCCGCCCGACTGCTCCCTGGGAGGGGCGCTCAGGTGTTTGGAGAGCGGGTCGCCGCCCCGCGCCCCCTTGAGCGGCGAGCACGCGGTCAGCTTGACGAACCTCTTCACCTTCTCGCCCTGCGTCTCGAACGGGACCGTCCGGAGGTCGGGCCAGTCGAGGGCGAAGTCCCGCCAGACCTTGTAGGCCATCCCGAACTTGAGGTCGGTCGAGATGTAGAGAATCTTCTGGCCGGCCGCGCCGGCTTGGAGGCAGTCGGCCGCGTAGCGCGAGGCGAGGTGGAGGCCCAGGATCGACTTGCCCGTGCCGTCCGGGCCGCTGATGCAGAGGCTGACGCTCGAACTCTGCGGGTCGTTCGAGCCGTCGCCGCCGGCGGGCAGGCGGATGCCCATCCCCCCGCGCTCGCCGACCCTGTCGCCGAACAGGGCGTCGAGCGAGGGGATGCCGAATCGGAGGTGGCTGTCGCTGAGGCTCATGCTTTCAGACTCCCTGGAGGTCCCATTCGAGGGCCGAGTTCTCCACCTCGGCGTTGTCCGACAGCTTCTTCAGCGCCCCCTCCTCTTTGAGAAGCTCGCGGGCGAACCAGTAGCGCCCGACGGAGCTGGGGAACGGCTTCGGCAGCTCCTGGTCTTGGGTGCGCTCGGGCGGCGTGTTGGGCTGTAGCGAGGAGAGCCCCTCGGACATCAGCGCCTTGATTCCCTCGGACGTGCGCCGCCAGAGCGCCGGGACGAGTATCCCGAGCTTGCCCCCCGCGCAGGCCCCCGCCTTCTCGGACTTGAGGTGGACGACGGCCAGCAGCCGCTCGCCCACCACGCTCCGCGTCGTGGGGTCGTTGGCCTCGGTCGCCTGGAGGATGTTCCCCATCGCCTCGATGAGCGACCCGGCGTGCGCCGTGGTGACGACGAGGTGGCCCGTGCCCGCGTAGTGGAGCAGCAGCTTCCACTCCTCGGGGTCGCGCGTCTCGCCGACGAAGAGCGCGGCCGGCTTCTGGCGCAGCGCGTTGCGCGTCGCCTCGTGGAGGTCGGCCACGTCCTTCCCCTTCTCGCGCGAGGTGTTGAAGCCCCGCGTCTTGAACTTCCGCTCGATGGGGTCTTCGTAGGTGACGAGGTGCCTGTCCGGCCTCCCGCCCAGGTAGGTCTCGACGAGCCCCTTCGCGATCTGCGACTTGCACGAGCCGGTGCGCCCCGCGATGACCACGAGCCCGTGCTGCTCGGAGTCCTCCAGCTCGAAGATGGTCTGGTAGACGAGCTTCCCGATCGTCCAGGGCTTGTTCAGGTATTCCGGCCCCGCGCCGGGCCTCGGCCCTTGCCTGACCTTTTTCTCGGTCCTGCGGAAGCTGACGCTCCACCTCTCCCCGCGGTCGCACAGGCAGGCGAGGACGCGCCCCTTGGCGGCGCGCCCCCGCCCCTCGTCCCACAGCCACATCTCCTGGTCGAAGGAGAAGCGGGACGAACCGGCGGCCTGCTCGACGGCCGAGACCGTCGCCTTGAACTCGACATCGTCCGCCCCCGCCGCGCCGGCCGGGAGTTGTCCCTCGACAGACCACCCCGGCCCGCGCGCCCGCGCGGCCTTGTCGTCGCGGAGCCCGCTCCGCAGCAGCGCCTCCGCCCGCCCGTCGTTGTCGTTTTCGAGGTAGAAGACGAAGTCGTCGGAGTCTTTGATATCTCCCTTCAGCGCCGGAACCTCCTGCGGCTCGATCAGACAGGACTCGAACTCTCCCGCCGCGTTCTGCCACCGCGGGTCGCCCTTGAGCGCCTTCCACGCTTGCAGAAAATCTTCCCGCGCCTCCGACTCGGCGGGACTTTCGTTCGCGTAGAAGCGGGCCGCGAAGGTCGCCAACGCCAACTTCAGCGCGTCGTCCTTCCCCTCCCCGAACCGCTCGATTGTCTCTTCGCTCTCTTTGCTGAGGACGTAGACGTAGCCAAGGCCAAGCTCGATTGGCATGCGTGGGCCTTTCGACGGTGAGTGCGCGCCTTAACGAGGGTTGGCGCCGACTGTGGGAATGCGCCGCTCTCCGCCGGGTTTTAACGACCCGACGGGAGTTTCGCCGACAGTGTTTCAGAACTGCGTAAGGCTAAGACGGGCGCATCTTATACCAGATGGCACCCCGATGGAAGGTTATTTATTCAGCCCCGATGCCCCCCACGACGGCCCGCGGTTAACGTCGCCGCGGCGGGCGACGCGCACGCCCGCGCGCCAGTCTTCGTTCAAATCGAAGCGGTACATCTCGACCTCCGGCGTGATGCAGCGGGCGAGCGTCTGGAACGAGCGGTGGAAGCGGAGCATGGGGGCGACGAGGTAGAGGAGCGGCGGCTCGTCCGCGAGTTCGGCGTCGCCGAAGAGGCGCGCGCGCGCGAGGTGTCCGGCGCGGCGCTGCGCCTCGACCCGCCGCCAGTAGTCCGCGCCCTGGAGCGCGAGCGAGGCGTCCTCCGAGACCTTCAGCTCGACGACGACGAGGCGGCCGTCGCGGCGCAGCGCGAGGAGGTCTACGGGGCGCGCGGCGCAGGCCCCGCCGCGCGCTGCGCGGAACTGCGCGTGGACGGGCGCGAGGCGCAAGCCCCGGTCGAGGCGCGTCACGTCGCGGCGCAGCAGCGCTTCGAGCCAGGCTTCGGGCGCGGCGCGGTAGAGCGCGTGGCGGCGCTCGGGCGCGCCTGCGCGCCTGTGCTCCGCGAGCGCGGCGAGGAGGTTGAAGAAGTCCGCCTCCTTCCCTTCCTCAAACAACTCGCGGCGGCCGCCGACGCCGAACCAGAGATGCTCACGCCCGGCCACGCGCCGCACGCGCGCGAAGGGCAGGCCGCGGAAGCGCAGCGTCTCGCCGTGGCGCGCGCGCACCGTATCGATCTCGCCGGGCGCGAGCGCGACGACGCTCGCCGTCAACTCACTCGGGGAGTGTGAAGGGGCGCGTGAGAGGTTCGGGGCCGGCGCGTCGAGCAGCTCTTCGAGTGTCGGCACGTGGAGGGGCGAGAGGCCGCGCCCTTCTTCCCCCAGCTCGTAAACCGAGACGCGCCCGCGCAAGTCTTCGCGCAGCAGAGGCAGACGCTCGCAGGCGGCCGCGGCCAGCGCCCGCGGCGCTACGAGCCGGAGTGAGCGCGCGCCGCGCTCGCCCTCGCCGAGCCTTATGAACCAGAGCAGCGCGGAGGTGAGGAAACTCTCGACCGCCTCCGGGCCGACGGGCACGACCGGGGCCGCGACCGCGACGCGTCCCGACCCGCCGGCCCTCATCCTCAGAAGCACGCGCGCCCAGCGGCCCGGCTCGCCGCGCCGCGCGCCCGGACTCAACGAAGCGTGTTCGAGTCGCGCCCGCGCCGCCCCGCAGACCAGCGCGGCGAGACGTTCGCACTCCGCGCGCCGCGCGTCCGCCACCGCCGCGCGCGCCGTCGCCACGGGCGCGCGCGGCACGAGCTGAAGGAGCGCGCGCTTCGCCCCGACGCGGCCGACCGCTTCGAGGCAGAGCCCCTCGCCCTCCGCGCGCCACGACACGACGCGCCACGCGCGCGCGCCAGACTCGCCCCGGCAGGAGAAGACGAGCGAGCCCCCCGCCGCGCGCAGTTCCCACTCGCCGCGCAGCAGCTCGACCGACCGCCCGTCTCGCCCCTCGCGCAGGAACCACGCGCCGCGCGCTCCCAACAGGCGCGCGAGCAGACGCAGGGACGCTTCCACCTCCTCTTTACCGTCGAGGCGCTTCATGGCAAACAGGTCGGCACCACCCGCGGTAGCGGGCGGGTCTATGTGATATGGCGCGCTCGGGTAACCAAGGCCCACCCGCTACCGCGGGTGGTACTGCCCGGTCGCATCGGCTGCATATAGATTGTCGTGAAGCGTGGCGGCGCTCGGTTCGGTCGCGGGTGTCGGCGGGCGTATGCTAACATCGAATCATTCCGGTCGGACGAAAAATCTGCGGCGGGTAATCTCTCGAAGGAGTGTGGGCGCCGTTAACGCTGTGCGCGCGGCGCCCGTCTTTGTGGTGGGACGTTTGGGGAGGGTCTTGAGGTGGTCGGCGGTCGTCGTGGCCCTGCTCTTCCTGGGCGCGCAAGGCTTCAGGCCCGACCGGACTAACCCGCCGGTGGACGAGCGCAAGACGCTGCGGGCCAACACGCGGATGACGCCCGAGGTCGAGGCCATCCTCCGGCGCTCCTGCAACGACTGCCACTCGTCGGAGACGGTCTGGCCCTGGTACTCGAACGTCGCGCCGGCGTCGTGGTTTTTGAAACGCCACGTCGATGAGGGCCGCAGGGAGCTTTCGTTCTCGGAGTGGGCGACCTACCCGAAGCGCAAGCGCGAGCGCAAGCTCCACGAGATGTGCGAGCAGGTCGAGGCGGGCGAGATGCCGCTCAAGTCCTACCTGCCGCTGCACCCCGAGGCGAAGCTCTCGGACGAGGACCGGCGCGTCCTCTGCGAGTGGACGAGGCAGGAGGAGGAGCGCCAGCCCGAAGGCACACAGGGCGGAGATTAGGAACTATCAGCGCCCCCGCGCGTGAAAGCCGCGCGTGAGGTTCCCGGCCAACCGCGGCCGTCGCGCGGGCATCCGAACCTCGCGCCGCTCCCCGAAGTGTACAAACACCCCCTGACATTAAGACGGGCCGCCGTGCGGCTTCAGCGACTTTGGATGAAAGGTTTATGAGAAGGACTTTTTACGCTTCGACACTCGCACTCTTGCTCGCCGCGCTCGCCGCGGTCTCGGCACAGGCGCAGGCGGCCTCCGCCCCGCTCCCTCTGCCCGCGTCGGACGCCGTGCTCACGCTCGACGTGCGCGCGCTCTTCGCGGAGGTGCTGCCGCGCGCGCTCGCCTCGGACAAGGCGCGGCTCGCGCAGGTCGGCGCCGACGTTGACGAGTTCAAGGCGCGCACCGGCATCGACGCGCGCGAGTTCGACACGCTCGCGGTCGGCGCGCGCGTCGTCTCTCTGCCCTCGGGGGCGACCAAGATCGACCGCGTGACGGCGGTCGCCCGCGGCAGGTTCAAGCCCGAGGCGCTGGTCGCCGCCGCGCGCGCCGCCGCGAAGGGCGGGCTCGCCGAGCAGACGCACGGGGGCAAGACCGTCTACGTCGCGACCGTCAACGACCGCGTCAAGCTCTTCGGCCTGGCGCGGATGCACGTGAGGGACTTGGCCTTCGCCGTGCTCGACCCGAACACACTGGCGCTCGGCGAGCCGGAGGACGTGCGCGCGGCCATCGACGCGCAGGCGGGACGGGGGCGCGCGGATATGAGCGTGCTCAACTTCCCGAAGGACGCGGGCACCTTCATGGCCTTCGCCGGCAACATCCCGGCGGGCGCGCTCGAAGGGGTGGACACGGGGATTTCGGCCAACGTGGATCGCGCCGTCGCCTCCATCCGCGGCTTCTACGGGACGGTCGGCTCGACGGCCGCGGGTTTCCAGACGATGACGACGCTGCGCGCGGGCACGGCCGCCGACGCCAAGCAGCTCTTCGACGTGGTGAACGCGCTCCGGCAGATCGCGCCCGGCTTCATCGCGGTGGCGGGCGAGAAGTGGGCCTTCGCGCGCGGGATGGTGGACAGCCTGAAGGTCACGACCAAGGGCAACGAAGTCCAGCTCCGCCTCGACATCCCGCAGGCGAGCATCCCGACGTTGCTGAAGTCCCTATGAAGATTTGAAATTTCAAATTTCAAATCTGAAATTCATAAGCAGAGAGGCCGCCCGGTTGAAACGGGGCGGCCTCTTCGTCTGTCCGTCGGGACTGTCGTTTACTTCGTGTCCGTCGGCGGGACGATGTTGATGGGCGGGCGGCGGGGCTGTTGGGCCGAGGGTTCGGCCTCGTCCACGAGGGCGAGCGTGTCGCGGTAGATTTCGATCTGCCCCTTCTCTTCGAGCCTGCGGCGCGCCTCGACGAGGAAGTCGTCGAAGAGCTGCTCGCGCCGCTCGTCGAGCGCGCGCTCGGTCAAGGTCGCCTTCTGCTTCTCGAAGTCCTCGGGCTTCGCGTCCCGGCGCTCCTTGACGGCGACGACGACCCACCGGTCGCCGACCTTGACGGGGGCCTTCGTCGTCTCGCCCGTCTTGAGCTGGGAGACGGCGGCGTCGAGCGCCGGGTCCGCGCCGGCCGAGCCGAGCGGGCGGCCGGCCTTGAACGCCTCGTCCTCCTCGGCCGTCAGCCCGGCCTTCTCGGCCGCCGCCTTCAGCCCGTCCACGCCGCCGCCGGCCGCCGCGATCTCCTTCGCCGTCTGTTCGAGCAGCTCAGTGGCGCGCGTGCGCTTGAAGTCTTCGGCCACCCTGCCCCTGACCTCGTCGAACTCGGGGATGCGCGGCTCGCGCTTCTCGACAAGCTGCGGGACGGCGAAGCCGCCCTTGACGCCGACGAAGTCGCCGACCGCTCCGGCCTCTTCGAGCGGCTTGATCTTCTCCTCGAACTGCGGGCTGGTGCCGATCTCGGGCACCTCGTCGCCCGGCTGGACGAACGGGGTCTCGCGCACCATCTCGGCCGGGGTCATGTTGGCCTGCGGGGCGAACTCCTGCGCCACCTTCTGCGGGTCGCGCGTCTCCTTCAGGCGCTCCTGGGCCTTGCGCGCGAGGTCCTGCGCGACGGTGTAGGAGCGGCGGTTGCGCAGGGAGACGAGCAGCTCGGGCTTCGCGTCCTCGAACGTCTTCGGCACGACGGGGCCGCGGCGGAAGATGTAGTAGGCGTTGCCGGTCTTCAAGGCGTCGCCGACCTGCCCCTCCTTCCAGTTGAGCGTGTCCTGCAAGAGGTCGTTGACGTTGCCGACCGTGCCGGGCGCGTTGGGCTTGCGGTTCGGGATGCGCCTGACGGGGTTGGGCAGCCAGCCGCCCCCCTGCGCCGTCGCCGCGTCTTCGGAGTTGCCGCGCGCCTGCTCGGCGAACGCCTCCTCGGGGGCGGTCAGGTCGTCCTTGCGGATGCGCGCGACGATCTCGGTCGCCTTCTTCAAGACCTCCTGGTCGAGCTCGGGGCGCGCGACCTTCAGGACGATCTGCTGGACGCGGACGCCGGCCATCTTGTTCTCGGGCTTGAGCGCGTCGTACTCCTTGCGCAGCTCCTCGTCGGGGATGCTGAGCTTCTGCCCGACCTTCTCCTGGTTGACGAAGACGTAGCGGATCTTCTTCTGCTCTTCGAGGAAGCGGTAGTCGGTCTTGCGCGCGTCGAAGAACTGGCGCAGCTCCTCGTCCGAGGGGTTGATCTTCTTCGCCACGTCCTCGGCGGCGACGGCGACGTAGGAGAGGTGGAACTCGGTGTTGTCGCGCTCGTACTCGCCGCGCACCTCCGCCTCGGAGACCTGCGCGCCGGCCGTGACGAAGGCGCGCAGCTTCTGCGCGGCCAGCGCGTCGCGGACGCTCTGCTCGAAGAGGGCGACGCTGCCGTAGTTGCGCACGACGTAGTCCTTGTAGAGCTTCACGTCGAAGTTGCCGGTCGCGGGGTCGCTGAACTGGCGGGCGATCTCGTCGCGCACCTCCTGGTCGGAGGCCCCGAAGCCGAGGCGGCGCGCCTCCTGGAGCGAGATGCGGCTGTTGATGGCCTGGTCGAGGATGCGGTCGCTCGTCATCCCGATCTGGGCGAGGCTGAACTGGCCGCCGAACTGCCCTTCGATCTTCTTCTTGAGGAGCGTGAAGTCGGCGACCGTGACCTCGTCGGGGCCGACCTTCGCCAGCACCTCTTTGCTCTTGAAGGGGTTGGCGATGACCGAGGCGGGGCGGGTGTAGACGCCCGCGACGACCATGCCGAGCACCATCAGGAACGCGAAAAACCCGATGACGTATTTCCGCGTCCGCTCCATGCGTGTGAAAAACTTGAGCATTGCTTGACTACCTTCTCTGTAACCGAGGCGTTTGGGATTCGGACTTTCCGGCGCGCGGGGCGCGTAGGACGGGCGCTCTGCTCCCCCCGCAAAAGGCGGATTGTATCCGACGCCCCGCGCGCGGCGCAAACAGCCAGTAGACGGTAGGCAGTAGTCAGTAGTCAGTAGTCAGTAGTCAGACGCCGCGTCAGCGGCGCGTGAATGTAGCCCGGCCTTTCAAGGCCGGGAGAGCCGAACGTTAACGACGTGCGCGTCGCGTCAGCGACGCCTGAACCATCTCGACATGTTCAGGCGTCGCTGACGCGACGCGCCACCCGTTAACGGCCGTCGGCCCCGGCCTTGAAAGGCCGGGCTACATTCAAACGCCGCTGACGCGGCGCTTTTAACTGCCTGCTGCCATCTGCCTACTGCCTACTGGCTACCGACTACTGTCTACTGATATTCTTCCCAACATCATGGACTTTCCAATGTGGGCCTGGGGCGCGTTCGGCCTCTTCATCCTCGTGATGCTGGCGCTCGACCTGGGGGTGCTGAACCGGGAGGCGCACGCGGTGACGTACCGCGAGGCGGCCATCTGGAGCGCGGTCTGGGTGACGCTGGCGCTTGTGTTCGCCGGCATCGTCTTCTGGAAGACCGACCGGCAGACGGGGCTGGAATTTTTGACCGGCTACGTCATCGAGCTGTCGCTCTCGGTCGATAACCTCTTCGTCTTCCTGCTCATCTTCTCCTACTTCAAGGTGCCGGCGAAGTACCAGCACCGCGTCCTCTTCTGGGGCGTGCTCGGCGCGCTCGTGATGAGGATGACGATGATCGGCATCGGCGCGACCCTCGTCGAGCGCTTCCACTGGATTCTCTACATCTTCGGCGCGTTCCTCATCTACACCGGCTTCAAGATGCTCCGGCAGGACGAGGCGCACGCGAACCCCGAGGAGAACCCGCTGGTGCGCTTCGCCACGCGCCTCATCCCGATGACGCGCCACTACGACGAGGACAAGTTCTTCACCGTCGTCAACGGGCGCAAGGTGGGGACGCTGCTGCTGCTCGTCCTCGTCATCGTCGAGGTCTCCGACCTCGTCTTCGCGGTGGACTCCATCCCGGCCATCTTCGGGATTACGACCAACCCGTTCATCGTCTACACGTCGAACGTCTTCGCCATCCTCGGCCTGCGCTCGCTCTACTTCCTGCTCGCCGGGGTGGTCGAGAAGTTCCACTACCTCAAGATCGGCCTCGCCATCGTGCTGATGTTCGTCGGCGTCAAGATGCTGACCGAGGGGTACATCCACGAGCACTTCGGCGTCGGGAAGGAGACGGTCATCGTCGTCTCGCTCTCGTTCGTCTTCGTCGTGCTCGCGGCCTCGGTCATCGTCTCGCTCCTCAAGCCCGTCCCCGCCCCCGAGCAGGTCGAGGTCGAGCTGCCCCCCGGCTTCGGCTCCCCCTTCGACGACGACCAGGGCCGCCTCGGCGCGGACGAGGGAGCACTGCCGGAAAAGCGGTAGGTTCAGGCCCCGAGGCTGAAAATCGCCTCGTCGGGGCAGAATTTTGAGCCTCCGGGGTGGAGATTTGACCCTCCGGGCTTCAAATTTCAGCCTCGGAGCCTCGACGTTGACCCTCCGAGGCTGAACGTTGAGCCCCCGAGGCTCGACGTTGACCCTCCAGAGGCTCGACTTTCAGCCTCCGAGGCTCGGATTCGAGCCTCGGAGGCTCAAATTTCTCCCACAGAGGCCCGACGTTGAGCCTCCGAGGCTCGACGTTGCCCCCCGGAGGCTCGAATCCGAGCCCCCGGGGGCGGAAATTTGACCCTTCGAGGCCGGAAGTCGAGCCCCGGAGGCTGAAAGTTGAGCCTCGGAGGGCCAACGTCGAGCCTCGGGAGGCTCAAAGTTGAGCTTCCGAGGCCGGATTTCGGCCCTCCGAGGTGGAATTTTGAGCCTCCGAGGCTCGATTTTGAGGTTCCGAGGCTCAACTTTCAGCCTCGGAGGCCGAAAATTGAGGTTCCGAGGCTCAAACTCGGCCCTCACACCGTCTATACACATCGGGCGCGGCCCCACCGTCTACCGACTACCGTCTGCTGCTTTTAAAAGGTGCTTGCCTTTTCCCTTTCCCGTTTGTTAAGTTCGATATGAGGCCGGCGGTGGCCGCCTCCGGGGACGGCCGTCATGCCCTCCGTTCCCGCGCCCCCGGGTTCTTCAGTCCACACGCCCGCGGGTTTTCCGAAACATAGCCGAAAGTCACCCTATGGTCACCAGAGTCAGCCGCTTCGACGGCGACTGGTGGGTCGTCCAGAAGCGGCTCATCTACATCGCCATCTTCGTCGCTTGCCTGGCCGTCGTCGCGGGCGGCGTGTCGCTCTACGTCTACTTCTACGGCATCCCCTTCAAGGGCGCGGCCGAGACCGAGGGCGCGCCGACGGGCGCGCGCTTCGTCTCGCTCGAAGGCGGCGTCAAGGTCATGCGCGCCAACACGCGCGAGACCGTGCAGGCGCGCGCCGACACGCGCCTCCTCCCCGGCGACCTCGTCCAGACGCAGGAGGACGGCCGCGCCCGCATCACGCTCGCCGACGGCTCGACCCTCTTCGTCAAGCCCAACTCGGTCGTCACCATCGCCGAGAACACCTCGGCCGAGGACGGCCGGGGCTCGAAGGTGCGCGTCTCGGTCGATAGCGGCCAGATCAACGTCCGCACCGAGCAGCAGGCCGAGGGCGCGCAGAACATCGTCGGCACGCACCTCTCCGAGAACAGGCTCAACGCCCAGACCGACGCCAGCTTCCACGTCCGCGAGGACAAGACCGAGGCCATCCGCGTCGGCACGGGCTCGGTCGAGACCAGCACCTCGGGCGGCGACACGACCACGCTCAAGGCGGGCGAGTACGTCGCCGTCAACACGCAGGGGACAATCTCGCAGAAGGAGAAGCTGCTGGCCGCGCCCCAGCCCCTGACGCCGAAGAACCTTGAGCGGCTCGCCGCGCGGAAGAACGGCGCGACCGCCGTCGCCCTGAAGTGGCAGCGGCCGCAGACCGGCGCGCCCGCGCACTACCGCGTCGAGGTCGCCACCTCCCCCTTCTTCGTCCCCGCCGGCAAGCTCGTCGAGCGCGACCAGCTCCAGGCCAACGAGATCACGGTCGAGGACGTGCGGCAGGGCAACTACTTCTGGCGCGTGATGGCCGTCGCGCAGTCCGGCCAGGCTTCCGACTGGAGCGAGCCGCAGAAGTTCGTCGTCTTCAGCGAGGGCGGCACGGGCGACGAGGTCGTCGTCTCCGACGTGCAGATCGAATACGTCGCCGGCCAAATCTACCTGGTGCGCGGGCGCACGCAGGCCGGCAACACCGTCCGCTGCGCCGGGCGCGAGACGCTCGCCGCCCGCGACGGCTTCTTCCAGCTCCAGATCAACGCCCCGCGCGGCGCACGCGAAGTCCAGCTCGAAACCGCCGACACCCAGGGCAACCGCAGCTCCTTCAAGTTCCAACTCCCGCCGGGAGGATGAAAGGCCGTGAACCGTGAACCGTAAACCGTGACAAGTTAAAAGCAGTTCTTACCTCGTCGCGGTCTACGGCTCACGGCTCTTTCCTGTCACGGTTTACGGTTCACGGTTTACGCTCTTATGCGATACGTCATCCTCCTCAGCGGTGTGGACACGGAGCCCGCGCGGACGCTCTTCGAGGCGCTGCGGCACGCGGGCGTGTGCGTCGTGGTCGTGCCGCCGGACGGCGCGCGCGAGGAGGAGGAGGCCGAGCGAGCGCGCGCCGGCTGGGGCGAAGAGCCCCTGGCCGTCCTCTTCGACCTCGCGGCCGACTCCGCGCTCGCAGACCTCCACCGGCACGCCGAGCGCGCTGCAAAAATCTGGCCCGGGGTCCCGCTCGTCGCCTGCCGCCGCGAGTCGCCGCCCGGCGCGGGCCGCGGCGCGGGCGCGGCGGGCGAGGCGACGCTCAAGCGCCTCGGCTTCCACGCCGTCGCCGCCGGCCCCGCCCAAATCTTCGCGCTGCTGCGCGACGTGGAGGAGCGCGGCACGGAGGACGAGGCCGCCGCCGAGGGCGACACGGCCCCAGAGGTCGCGCCCGCCTCCCTCCTGCTCCCCGAGCGCCTCGGCGTCGAGCGCCTGCGCGGGGCCTTCGAGGTCGTCGCCTCGCTCCACTTCGCGGCCGACCAGCGCGGGGCGGCGCAGGCCGCGCTCGCGGGACTGGCCGCGCTCGTCGCGGCCGACCGCTGGACGGTCTACCTCTGCGGCGAGTCGGGCTCCTTCCACGACGCGCCCTTCGAGCCCTTGGCCGTGCGCGGCCTGACCGAGAGCGAGCGCGCCATCCCCGAGCAGGACTGGCGGCGCACGCTCATGGGCGACGCGCTGGCGCTCGCGGGTTCGGAATCGAAGGCCGCGCGCGAGGCGGCCGCCACCGCCGAGACCGTCCGCCGTAAGGAGGGCGGGCGGCGCACGCTCGCCGTCCCGCTCGTCTCCGGCGACCGCGTCGCCGGCGTCCTCGAAGCCGTGCGCGAGGGGGCCCGGGCCCGCCGTTTCTCATCCTCGGACGCCGACCTGCTCTCGGCGCTGGCGCTCCCCGTGGCCGCCGCGCTCTCGAACTCGGCGCGCGTGGCCGAGGCCGAGCGCCTCTCCCAGACCGACGACCTGACGAAGCTCCACAACGCGCGCTACCTGCGCCAGTACCTCGTCAACGAGCTGAAGCGCGCGCGCCGCTACGGCTCGCAGGTGACGGCCTTCTTCCTCGACCTCGACGACTTCAAGCAGGTCAACGACCACCACGGCCACCTCGTCGGCTCGCACGTTTTGATGGAGCTGGCCGGGGTCATCCTCGCCTGCGTGCGCGACACGGACGTGGTGGCGCGCTACGGCGGCGACGAGTTCGTCACCGTCCTCCCCGAGACCGACCTCGACATGGGCCTCCGCGTCGCCGAGCGCGTCCGCGAGCGCATCGGAGCCCACGCCTTCACGGGCGGGCGCGGCCTGCGCCTCCAGCTCACCGCCTCCTTCGGCGTCGCCTGCTTCCCCGCCCACGCGCAGTCGCCACAGCAGCTCATCGCCCGCGCCGACACCGCCATGTACGAGGCCAAGGCCGCCCGCAAGAACTGCGTCCGCCACGCCGCCGAAGCGGCCCAGGACGCCTGAACGCGGCGCCCAGACTTCGCCCCGGACACTTCCCCGCCCCCCAGAGCCGTAAAATCAAAAAAGTTGTAGACAAACGCCCGCGCATGCTGTAAAGCATTGTTTGGAGAACTTGCCGGAAAGCACCCCCCGCTCGAAGGACAACTCAAACCAGAGAGTCTAAGCTTTTCCCAGGCCAACCCGTAGGTTTGTGTCGGTTAGCGTTCTTGCCCCGTTCGTTGTATCTTTGTTATTTCGTTCCACGCCGCGTGGCGAAGACAAAGGGAGCAGGGACGCCCGAAGTGCATCCGGAGGGCGACAAGGCCGCTCGACGGGGCGCGCCCCCGGAGTCGGAAGGCACGGGCGCATCACAGGGAAGTCAGAGGTGCGTAAACAGTAACGAATGGCATTCAAGTCACTCTTCAGCCTTTTCTCCAGCGACCTCGCCATCGACCTCGGCACGGCCAACACGCTCGTCTACGCCAAGGGGCGCGGCATCGTCGTCAGCGAGCCTTCAATCGTCGCCATCAACAAAGTGACCAATACGCCCGAGGCCGTCGGCAAGGAGGCCAAGGAGATGCTGGGCCGGACGCCCGGCAACATCGTCGCCATCCGCCCGATGAAGGACGGCGTCATCGCCAACTTCGAGGTCACGGAGAAGATGCTCCAGCACTTCATCCGCAAGGCGCACAACGGCAAGACCTGGGTCAGCCCCCGCGTGGTCATCGGCATCCCGTCTGAAATCACTCAGGTCGAGCGCCGGGCGGTCGAGGACTCGGCCTACCGCGCCAAGGCTTCGGAGGTCTACCTGGTCGAGGAGGCGATGTGCGCGGCCATCGGCGCGGGCCTGCCCATCACGGAGCCGCACGGCAACATGATCGTGGACATCGGCGGCGGGACGACCGACATCGCCGTCATCTCGCTTTCGGGCATCGTCTACTCGCGGGCGGTGCGCGTCGCCGGCAACGAGATGGACGAGGCCATCACGCAGTATATCAAGCGCAAGTACAACCTCCTCATCGGCGAGCGCACGGCCGAGGCCATCAAGATTCAGTTGGGCAGCGCCTTCCCGCTCGACGAGCCGCTCTCGATGGACGTGCGCGGCCGCAACCTGATCGAAGGCATCCCCAAGACCATCACCATCACCGACGAGGAGGTGCGCGAGGCTCTGGCCGACTCGGTGGCGACCATCGTCAACGCCGTCCGCGTCGCCTTGGAACGCACCCCGCCGGAACTCTCCGCCGACATCGTCGAGCGCGGCATCGTGCTCACGGGCGGCGGCGCGCTGCTCAAGAACCTTGACAAGCGGCTCTCCATCGAGACGGGGCTGCCCGTCTCCATCGCCGACGACCCCCTCTCCTCTGTCGTGCTCGGCGCCGGCAAGATGCTCTCGGACTTCGACCTCCTCAAGCGCGTCCGCTGGGACAACAACCTGACGGGCGGGATGTAAGGTTGGTGAATGGTAAATGGTGAATAGTAAATAGAAACTGCCTTTCACCATTTACGATTTACTATTCACTATTCACCAAATGGTTCGGAGCACGCAGAAGGAGATCAGGCAGCGCGCGCCGCTCTGGCTGGTCGTCCTGCTCGTCGTCAACTTCGGGCTGATGAGTTGGAACGCGAAGGACGCCGAGACGGGGCAGCCGGTCGTCAGGGGCTGGGCGCAATCCATCTTCACGCCCGTGCAGACGGCGACGACGGGCGTGGGGGGCGCGGGCGTCGGCTTCTTCCAGAGGCTCGGCGACCTGCGCCACGCGCAGGCCGAGAACGAGGGTCTGCGCCAGCGCCTCGCCCAAACCGAGAACGAGCTGCGCGAGGCGCGGCAGGCGCGCGACGAGAACGAGCGGCTCAAAAAACTGCTCGACTTCACGAGGGACCTCTCCTACCAGTCGATCCCGGCGCGCGTCGTGGCGCGCGACCCCTCGGTCTGGTTCAACTCGCTCATCATCAACCGCGGCAGCACCTCGGGCGTGGACCTCGACATGCCGGTCGTCACGCCCGAGGGGATCGTCGGGCGCGTGGTCGGCGTCGGCCCCGTCTCGGCGCAGGTGATGCTCATCACGGACGAGCGCTCGGCCGCGGGCGCGGTCGTCGGGCAGTTGGGGCAGTCGAACGCCCTGGGGTCGGTGCGCGGCTTCGGCAAGAACGGGCTCCTCGAGATGCGCTACGTCTCGGGGCTGGAGACGGTGGGCGTCGGCGACTATGTGGTTACCACGGGTCAAGACCGCATCTACCCACCGGGAATCAACGTCGGCACCGTGGTAGAAGTCGTCCCCGGCTCGGCCACCACCCCGCACACCATCCGGGTCAAGCCGGGCGCGCGGCTCGACTCGCTCCAGGAGGTCGCGGTGCTCAACTACCGCGCCCCGCAGCGCACCGCCCCCGAGCGGACGCTGCCGAACGTTGACAGGAAAGGCAAGTGAATAGTGAATAGTAAATCGTAAATGGTGAATAGTCGCCGAGTGTTTAGCGCGTTGAGAGGTGAAACGTCGGCGCGGCATTCGGCCAAACCATTCGCCATTTACTATTCACCATTTACCAACTTATGAAGTGGAAACTTGCGGCCTGCGTGGCGCTGGCCGTCGTGATACAGACTGGGTTGAGCACGGTGTGGCGGCCGGCCGTCTACGCCGACCTGACGCTCGTCGTGGTCATCTACTTCGCGTTGCAGCGCGACGCGGTGCAGGCCGTCGTGCTCGGCACAGTGGCGGGGCTGGCGACCGACGCGCTCTCGGGGGGCTTGCTCGGCGCGCGCGGGTTCTCGATGACGCTGACGGCCTACCTGCTGGCGGCGCTCGTCACCCGCGTGATGATCGACAACCCGCTGCTGCGCATCCCCGTGATCGCGGGCGCGGCCGCCTTCAACACGGTCGTCTACCTGCTGCTCCACCAGTTCTTCGGCCAGCCGGCGAACCCGCCCGGGCCCATCGCCGAGACGATGGCCTACGGCGTCATCTGGACGACGGTGGTGGGGACGGCCGTCGCCTTCGTCCTCGACATCTTCTTCAGCGAGTCCACGAGCCGCCGCCAGCGCCGCGCCTTCGCCTTCCGCCGCCGCATCGCCCGGCGGGGCCTCGGGCGGAGAAAGTTCTAGTGGGTGCCGGGCGTCGGGTTTCAGATTTCGGGAATAGAGGCCAACCCGACACCCAAAACCTGAAACCCAACACCCACTAACAGGCATCCAAGCTCACGGTGAGTGCCTTATGAAGTTTGAAGACGAGACCCAAAACCTGAGAGTCCGGATGGCGGTCATCCACGGGCTGGTCGTCGCGATCCTGCTGGTGCTGGGGGTGCGCCTCTACTTCCTCCAGGTCGTCCGCGGCGACTACTACGCCGAGCGCGCCGAGAACCAGCGCATCCGCCGCCTGAAAATCCCGGCCCCGCGCGGCGCCATCTTCGACCGCCATGGCAAGCTCCTGGTGGACTCGCGCTCGACCTACAACATCATCGTCGCGGCCGAGGACATGCGGGGCAAGGACTGGAACGTGCTGATCGAGCCGCTCTCGACGGGTCTCGACCTCGACCCCGGACTGCTGCGCGAGCGCCTCGACGAGGCGAAGCGCCAGCCGGCCTTCGAGGAGGTGACGGTCAAGGAGGGCGCCACGCCCGCGGACATCGCCTGGGTCGAGGCCCACACGCTCGAACTCCCGATGCTTATCGTCCGCGAGCAGCCGCAGCGCCGCTACCCGGACAACGGCACGCTCGCGCACGTCCTCGGCTACGTCGGCGAGATCGGCCCCGAGCAGCTCAAGCAGCCCAGGTTCAAAGACCCCGCGGTCAACCCCTTCGTCAAAGACCACCCCTACCGGCAGGGCGACATCATCGGGCAGGAGGGGCTCGAATCAACCTACGACCGGTACCTGCGCGGCCGCGACGGCTACCGCGAGGTCGAGGTGGACAGCCGCGGCCGCATCCAGCGCGAGCTCTCCGTCGTCCCGCCGCAGCCCGGCCAGGACATCGTCACGACCATCGACCTGGAGATGCAGCTCGCGGCCGAGCAGTACCTCCGGAACACGCCCTCGAAGCGCGGGGTCATCGTCGCGATTGACCCGAACAACGGCGAGATTCTGACGCTCGCCTCCTACCCCACCTTCGACCCGAACCTCTTCTCGCAGCGGATCGGGACGCCCGAGGGGCGGCGCGAGGCCCGGGCGCTGATGCGCGACCCGCTCACCCCGCTCTTCAACCGCGCCATCCGCGGCCGCTACCCGCCCGGCTCGACCTGGAAGATTCCGATGGCGATGGCCGGGCTGGAGCAGGGGGCCATCACGCCGAAGAACTCGAACGTCGCCTGCGGCGGCGGCATCACCATCGGCAACAAGTTCACGCGCTGCATGGGCAGCCACGGCTCCCCGGACGTCCGCAACGCCATCCGCGTCTCCTGCGACGGCTACTTCTACCGCCTCGGGCTCAAGATGGAGCTCGAAGGCATCATGAAGATGGTGGACGACTACGACCTCAACAAGCGCACGGGCGTAGACCTGCCGCACGAGCTGGTGAGCTGGACGCCGTCGCGCGAGTTCAAGGCGCGCTTCAACCCGCGCGACCCGGCCTGGCGCGACATCGACACCGTCTACGCCTCGTTCGGGCAGGTCTACGACTTCGTCACCCCGCTGGCGATGCTCAAGACGGTCGCCGGCATCGGGACGGGCGGCCGCTTCTACACCCCGCACCTGCTGAAGGAGGCCCGGGCGGTGGCGGGCGTCGGCCCGTTCCCCGAGCGCCCGGCGCGCGGCTTCGACCGCCCCGACCCGAAGGTCGTCCCGTTCCGTGAAGAGAACCACCGGCTCGTCATGGAGGGCATGTGGCAGGTCGTCAACGCGGGCGGCACCGGCGGGCGCATCAAGCTCGACGGCTTCGACATCGCCGGCAAGACGGGCACGGCGCAGGTCGTCTCCTTGGGCAAGGACGTGGGCAAGAACAAGGATCACGCCTGGTTCGTCTCGGTCGCGCCGGCCGCGAAGCCTGAGGTCGCGGCCATCGCGCTCATCGAGAACGTCGGCTTCGGCGGCACCTGGGCGGCGCCGGCCGTCCGCTCCGTCTACGACGTCTTCGTCGCCAAGACCCACCCCGAGCTGGCGCCCAAGCCCGAACCGACGACGGGAAGGACGGAGGCCATAGATTAGGTGTCGGGTGCCGGGTTTTGGTTTGAAGCCTTAACCCGAACCCGGCACCCAACACCCAACACCCTTATGGTTGCGATACTCGAAAAGCGAAAACTCCGCGACTTCGACTGGCTGCTGACGCTGCTGGCGCTGGCCATCGCGCTCTTCGGGACGTGGATGATCTACCACGCGCAGCCCGACGCCGGGTACTGGAAGAAGCAGTTCATCGGGCTCGGCGTCTCGGCGGTCGTGATGCTGGCGGTGGCCTTCACCGACTACCGCAAGCTCGTCCACATCGCGCCGGCCTTCTACGCCTTCGGCCTCTTCCTGCTCGTCATCGTGCTCATCCCCGGCATCGGGCTGAAGATCAACGGCCAGCGCGCGTGGATCGGCGTCCCCGGCATCGGGCAGTTCCAGCCCTCCGAGTTCGTGAAGATTCCGACGGTGCTGATGCTCGCGCGCTACTTCGGGCGGCGGCCCGCCTCCGCGCTCTCGCTGCGCGAGACGCTCGTCGGGGCCGGCATCCTCGCGCTCCCCGTCGGGCTCATCCTGCTGGAGCCGGACGCCGGGCAGGCGATCACTTACCTCCCGCTGCTCGCCGTCGTGCTCTTCCTCTCGTCGGTGCGGATGTGGATGGTACTCGCCGCGCTCGTCCTGAGCGTCGCCCTCGTCCCGGCGGCGTGGGTCGTCGGCGTTAAGACCGGCAAGATCAAGGGCTACCAGCAGGAGCGCGTCAACGTCATCCTCGACCCGGAGAACGCCGACCGCCGCGGCTTCGGCTACCACACGTGGCAGTCGATCCTGACGGTCGGCAAGGGCGGCTTGTGGGGCTCGGAGACGAGCGGCGACGCCTCGCAGAGCAAGCTCAAGTTTTTGCCCGAGCCGCACACCGACTTCATCTTCGCCGTCGCGGCCGAGAACACGGGCTTCGTCGGCTGCGTGCTTTTACTCTTGGCCTACGCGGTGCTCCTGACGAAGCTGATACACGGGGCGCGGCGCGCGCCCGACCGCACGGGGATGCTCGTCATCATGGCCATCGTCGGCGGCCTCGCCTTCCAGATATTCATCAACGTCGGGATGGCCCTGGGGATGCTGCCCGTCATCGGCGTCCCCCTGCCCCTGATGAGCGCGGGACTCTCCGCCATCCTCTCGACCTCCGTCGCCATCGGCTTCGCCATCAGCATCCGCCTCCGCCGCTTCGTCAACTGAGGCGGAGGGCTGCCGCCTTCAACTCAAACCCTTCCCCGCTCGCCTTTTCGCCGACGGGTCGTTTATACTGAGCCCGCCTGTCCTGACTGCCTGAACCTAAAACCTTCCGGCACGGCGCGCGCCGACGACGCGGGCATTAAGACGCGTGTGGCGTCGCGCGAGAAACCCAGTAGACAGGGCCGAAGATTTTGGCGGGGCCGCCGCGTGCGCGTCCGAAGTGTTCCACAGCGCGCGGCCGGCGACGCCCCGTTTGAGAAGTTTTACGCAGGGCCGCCGGACGGCCGGGAGCGTGGCGCGCAGGCGAACAGTCGCGCGCCGAGACCCGGCCGGGCAGCGAAGGCCGAAGGGGGCCGCCGACAGGGGCGTGCGCCTTCCCGGCCCGACGCGCCGCGTGCGGCCCGGCGGCGGACGGAGTTTCCAGGTGAACAGTTCGGAACGCTTCCGCGCGCGCGGGGCCTTACGGGGCCGAAGCGCGGGCGGCGGGTGCGGCGGTGCAGCCGGGCGCGCGGGGCGCGCCCACGCGGCCACACGTGCGCCCCGCGACTCGGGCGTTAAGTCCTCCGCCTCCAGAACCCCTCCGCGTTTAAGCGCAGGCCCGCGGGGCCCCCGCGCTCTTCACGCGCCCGAGCAGTCGGGCCCCACACCACCAGCCGCCCGCGCGACAGACCGCGCGGCCCACACCTTCCAGGAGACGGTTTCACACAGATGCCCAAAGAGATGATTGTCAGCGTCAACGGGCGCGAGAAGAAGATCGCCATCGTCGAGAACGGGCGCGTCACCGAGTTCTACATCGAGCGCGGTGAGTCGAGCCAGGGGATCGTCGGAAACATCTACAAGGGGCGCGTCATGCGCGTCCTGCCCGGCATGCAGTCGGCCTTCGTCGACATCGGCCTGGAGCGCGACGCCTTCCTCTACGTCTCGGACTTCTTCGACGAGGAGGAGGAGTTCGAGCGCATCGTCGTCGATAAGAAGAAGTCCGAAGGGGCCGACGACGAGGCCGCCCAGCGCGCCGCGGTCGAGCGCATCGAGCGCTCCCGCGTCGAGCGCGAGCGCGCCGCCGAGCAGGCCCAGGCCGAGGCCGAGCCCGAGGGTGAGGGCGAGGGCGAGGCCGAAGAGCCCCTGGCCGCCGCCCCGTCGGGGATCGAAGAACTGACGGCCGAAGAGGAGGAGGAGGTCGCCGCCGCCGCCGCGTCAGCGGCCGAGGAGCAGCCCGCCGAGCCCGCCGAAGAGACGGGCGGCCGCTCGCGCCGCCGCAAGCGCCGCCGCGGCGAGCGCGGGGGCGAGGCCGAGACGCCCGCCGCGAGCACCGGCGGAGTCCCGCCCGGCGTCTCCTTCCCCGCGGACGAGTTCGCGGGCGAAGACCTCTCGACGCCCTTCGTCGCGGGCGCGGACTCTTTCGAGCGCATCGTGGACGACGAGGAGTCGGCCGCCGAGGAGGGCGCGACCTTCAAGGACGCGCGCCTTCAAGAACGTTTGAGCGACCAGACGCGCGCCGTCGAGTTCGACATGGAGCCGACGACCACGGCCGAGGTCGGCTCGCTCCTCGGCGGCGTGTCGGCCGGCGGCTTCGAGCGCATCGCCGACGACGAGGAGGAGGAAGGCACGAGCGCGCGCCTGCACACGGTTCAGCCCGAGGTCGCCGCCTCGGTCGCTGGGTTCGTCGAGGACGAGACCGGCGCGGACACGTTCGCCGCCGGCACGGGGTCGTTCGAGCGCATCGCCGACGACGACGAAGCGCCCGCGCCCGCCGCCTCCAGGAAGGGCTCGAAGAAGCCCGCGTCGAAGAAGTCGTCGAAGAAGGCCGCCGCGGCCGAAGACCGAGGCGAAGCGGGTGAGGCCCCGGCCGCCTCGAAGAAGGGCTCGAAGAAGCCCGCGTCGAAGAAGTCCGCCGCGAAGGGCGCTTCCAAGTCCGCCTCGAAGTCGAGCAAGAGGTCGAGCAAGAAGGCCGCGGCCGAGGGCGAAGGCGAGAACGCGGACGCCGAGGCGAGCGTCACGCAGCGCCCGCCGCGCGGCGAGTTCGCGCGCCGCGGCGGGCGACGCCGCCGCAAGCCGGGCGGCCCCGGCGGCGACCAGCAGGAGAACGGGAACGGCAACGGCCACGAGGCCGCGGCCGAGGCCGAAGCGCCTGACAGCAACGGCGGCGCGGAGGTCGTCGTCGAGGCCGCCGCGCCCGCCCCGCAGTCGCCCGCCCCGCGCGAAGAGCGCGCCGAGCGTCCCGAGCGCCCCGAGCGCCCCGAGCGCCCCGAGCGCCGCGAACGCGGCGAGCGCGGCGGGCGCAACCGCGACAGCCGCGGCGGCGGCGACCGTAGCCGCGACGGCCGCGGCGGCGACGACCGCGGTCGCGGCGGAGACGGCCGCCCGGGCGGCCGCGACGCGGGCCGCGAGGGCGGACGCGACGCGGGCCGCGAAGGCAGCCGCGAGGGCGGCCGCGAAGGCGGCGGACGCGACGCGCGCCCCGCGCCGCGCGAGGCCGGCCGCGGCCGGCGCGAGCGCCAGCCGATGATCACAGACCTCCTCCGCGAAGGTCAGGAGATCATCGTCCAGATCGCCAAGGAGCCCATCGCCGCGAAGGGCGCACGCATCACCTCGCACATCGCGCTCCCGGGCCGCTTCCTCGTCTACATGCCGACCATCGAGCACGTCGGCGTCTCGCGCAAGATCGAGAGCGACTCCGAGCGCCAGCGCCTGCGCAAGCTCATCCAGGCAATCGTCAAGGAGGAGGACGTGCCCTCGGGCGGCTTCATCGTCCGCACCGCGGGCGTCGGCATCTCGGAACAAGACCTGCGCGACGACGCGCGCTACCTCATCCGCACCTGGCGCGACATCCGCAAGAACGCCGAGAAGGCGAAGTCCGCGACCATCGTGCACAAAGACCTCGACCTCGTCCAGCGCCTCCTGCGCGACCAGCTCTCCGACGACTTCGCCGCCATCCGCTGCGACACGGAGGAGGAGTACCTTGAGATAGTCGAGTTCATCAACCGCATCCAGCCCCGGCTGGTCAACCGCGTCAAGCTCTACACGCGCGAGGAGTCGATCCTCGAACACTACGGCGTGCAGGCCGAGATCGACAAGGCCATCAAGCCGCGGGTGTGGCTCAAGTCGGGCGGCTACCTCGTCATCAACCAGACCGAGGCGCTCGTCGCCATCGACGTCAACACGGGCAAGTTCGTCGGCCGCGGCGGCACGCGCCTGGAAGACACCATCACGCGCACCAACATGGAGGCGGTCGAAGAGATCGCGCGCCAGGTCAGGCTCCGCGACCTGGGCGGCATCATCGTCCTCGACCTCATCGACATGGAAGAGCGGCGCAACCGCGCCCGCGTCCTTCAGGCTTTGCAGGACGCGCTCCGGCACGACAAGTCGCCGACGAAGGTGCTTTCATACAACGACTTCGGCCTCGTCATCATGACGCGCAAGCGGGTCAAGCAGTCGCTCGAAAGAACGCTCTGTAGCCCTTGCCCCTACTGCACGGGCGCGGGGCTCGTGAAGTCCGCGCAGACGGTCTGCTACGAGGTGCTCGAAGAGGCGCGCAGCCTCGCCCGCGCCAACGAGGGGGAGCGCTTCAAGCAGACCACGCTCCGCCTCAACCCCGAAGTCGCCCGCGCCCTGCGCACCACCGAGCGCGACGTGCTCACCGAGATCGAAGCCTACCTCGGCCCCATCGACATCGACTCCGACGAGCACGTCCACCAGGAGCAGTTCGACTTCGCGTTCATCTAAAAGCCGTGAACCGTAAACCGTAAACCGTGACAAGATAAAAGCAGTTCCTTCTTGTCACGGTTTACGGTTTACGGTTCACGCCCACGGTTTTCATGGGCAAGCTCCGCACATTCTGGAGGGGACTGCTCGCGGGCGGCGCGGCGGGGGCGGGCGTGGCGGCGTTGGCGGCCGTGAACCGTTCGGTGGCGCGCGACGCGCCGGAGCCGGAGACGGGCGCGGTCGGCGGCGAGGCGGGGACGTACCAGTGGAAGCACGGGCAGATCTTCTACAGGCACGCGGGCGAGGAAGACGCCCCGGCCGTCCTCTTCGTCCACGGCATCGGCGCGGGCGCGCGCTCGTTCATGTGGCGGCGCAACTTCCTGCCGCTCGCGCGCGACTTCCGCGTCTACGCCCTCGACCTCCTCGGCTTCGGCTACTCCGACAAGCCCGCGAACGCGCCCTACTCGGCGGAACTCTACGTCGAGCTGTTGACGGACTTCCTGCGCGAGGTGGTGGGGCGTCCGGCGGGCGTGGTCGCGCACACGCTCTCGGCGGCCTTCGCCGTGCGCGCGGCCGACGAGCGGCCGGAACTCGTCAGGTCGCTCGTGCTCGTCTCGCCCACGGGCGCGGATCACCTGAGCGCGCGGCCCGGCATGACGGGCGCGGCCTTCTACGGCCTGCTGCACTCGCCCGTGCTCGGCACCTCTTTTTATAACGCGGTGACGAGCGAGCGCGGCGTGCGCGACTACGCGCGCAAGCAGCTCTTCTACGAGCGCCGCTTCGCCACGCCCAGGCTCGTCGCGCACTACTACGCCGTCAGCCACCTGCCCGGCGCGCAGTACGCGGCCACCGCCTTCCTCTCCGGCTACCTCAACACGGACGCGCGCGAGCCCCTCGCGCGCCTGCGCCAGCCCGTCACGCTCGCCTGGGGCAAGCAGGACACGACCAACCCCATCGACCAGGCCGGCCAGCTCCTCTCGCTCAACCCGCGCGCCCGCCTCGAAGTCTTCGACCGCTGCCGCATGATGCCCCAAGAGGAGCACGCCGAGCGCTTCAACGCGCTGCTGCGCGACGCCTTCCGCGGCTGACCTCCCCAAACCTTCTTACGAATAGATGTTCATCGGGCGCGTGAGCAGCTCGACCGGGTCTTCGACGTTGAGGGCCTCGCGGACGTAGTAGGCTTCGCCGGCGGCGACGTTGATGAGGGAGCCGGCGTAGCGCCAGCGGGCTTCGAGCTGTTTGAGGAAGCCCTCCTGGCTGATGCGCGTGACGGGCTCCGTCGAGTTGGGGTCGTAGAACTGCGAGCGGTGGGCGAGGATGGCGCGGAGCTTCTCCTCGGCGAACCCGGAGATGTCCACGATGAAGGAGGGCGCGACGAGGCGCGAGTAGGCCGCGTGGGCGAGCGCGGGCACGGGGACGGCCCCCTGCCCCGCCGCCTCGTCGTAGCGGCGCATCGAGGCGAGGCGCGCCGCCTCGCGCGCGAGCCGCGCGGTCGCGGCGTGGTCGGGGTGCGGGTCGTCCCAGTGCGCGGTGAGGATGACCTTCGGCCTGTAGGTGCGGATGACGCGGACGAGCGCGGTGCGCGCCTCGTCGGTGACGAAGACGTGGCCGTCGGGCTGGTCGAGGTTGACGCGCACGTCGAGGCGCATGACGCGGGCGGCCTCGCGCGCCTCCTCGAAGCGCTGCTCGGGCGTGCCGCGCGTGCCCATCTCGCCGCGCGTCACGTCCACGACGCCGGTGCGGCGGCCCAGGGACTTCAGCTTCAGGAGCGTGCCCGCGCAGGTCAGCTCCGCGTCGTCCGGGTGCGAGAAGACGGCCAGCGCGTCGAGTTCGAGCGCGTCCCCTCCCCCGTACACGACCTCACTCATACCTCACTCCCCCCTGAAGTCGAAGCGGCAGCGGACGCCCTGCTCGCGCCCCGTGTCGTAGATGATCGAGACGTTCGTGACGTTGAACTCCCAGTGGAAGTTGCGGCGGCAGAGGTAGCGCACGACCTCGGCGAGCTTGTCGGAGTCGATGTCGCCCTGGGCGAGCGTAACGTGCGGCGCCCACTCTTCGGGGTGGTAGTAGTGCGCGACCGCGCCGGGCACGACCTGCCGGACGCCCTCCCAGATTTGGCGGTGGAGTTCCGAAAGGGCCGGGCTGCGCACGACCGAGATGTAGAGGATGGGGCTGGCGACGGTGAAGATGCCGAGGCCGGCGGTGCGGACGCGGAAGGGGCGCGTGCGCGCGGCCAAGCCCCGCAGGAACGACTCGCACGCCGACTCGTCGTACTGCTCGGCGACCTGGAAGGAGAAGTGCGGGTAGGGCGTGACGTACATGCCGCGTACGTCGAACTTCTGCCCCAGCTCCTCCCAGATGGCCTCGACCCGCGCGTAGTGCTGGTCGTCCAGCAGCGAAACCACGCCCTGCATCAAAGCTGCCCTTCTCGACCGACGGCTTCTTGAGAACTCCGCGGACAGATGTAGCGCAAAGGGGAGGCAAAAGGCAAGTAGGCAGTAGGCAGTTCTGAGCCCCGTCAGGGGCGGCATGTTTATAGTTTCGTCGTTCTAATCAACGCCGAGCCCGTCAGGGGCGGCATGTGGATGTCGCCCCTGACGGGGCTCAACCCTTAGCTACCTACCGCCGTCTGCCTGCCGCCCACTCGCCTTTTGCCTTCCAACGTACGGTTTGGTAGCCTTTCTGCGCAACCCCCTGAAAGGCTTGAGACTTTATGAGGCTGACCGTGCTCGGCTCGGGCACTTCCGTGCCGCACCCGCGTCGCTCCTCGTCCGCGCACTGGGTCGAGGCCGAGGGCGGGACGCTGCTGCTCGACTGTAGCGGCCCGGCCGTGCACCGCATGGCGGAGGAGGATTGCGACTGGGCCGGGCTCGACGCCGTGTGGGTCAGCCACTTCCACCTCGACCACGTCGGGGGGCTGGCGCCCTTCCTCTTCGGCACGAAGTACGCGCCGCAGACGCGCGAGCGCCGCAAGCCGCTTTTCGTCTACGGGCCGCGCGGGACGAGGAGGCTCCTGGAAAGCTTCGACGGGGCCAACGACTACGGCCTCTTCGAGCAGCCCTTCCCCGTCGAGGTCAGGGAGGTAGCGCCCCGCGCGGAGTTCGAGCTGCTGCCCGGCCTCGGCGCTTCGACCCTCTCGACCCCACACACGAGCGAGAGCCTCGCGCTGCGCCTGACCGACCGGGACGGCGCGTCGCTCGTCTACACCTCCGACACGGGCTTCACGGAGGCGCTGGCGGGCTTCGCGCGCGCGGCCGACCTGTTTCTGATGGAGTGCTCCTTCTTCCGCGAAAAGCCCGTGAAGCTGCACCTCGAACTGTCGGAGGCGATGGAGCTGGCGCGCCTCTCAGGCGCGCGCCGCGTCGTGCTCTCGCACCTCTATCCCGAGTGGGACGACGTAGACCTCGCGGCCGAGGCGAAGCGGCTCTGGGACGGCGAGACGTTGGAGGCCCGCGACGGGCTGCGGCTCAACATCGGAGATTAACGTCGATGAGATTGTTCATAAGAAGGTCGGGCGGATACCCCGAAAGGTTGCGGACGGCGGCGGCTCTCTCGGTCTTCCTCCTGGTTGTCTCGGCGCTCTGCGTGCTCCCGCCCGGCGGGCGCGCGAGCGCGGGCGACGGCGCGAAGGGGTCGGCGCTGCTCGAAGTCGGCGGCGACGTGAAGCCGGATAGGCCGCCGGCCGTGCCCTCCGAGCTGAAGGTCGTCTCCTACAACATACGCTACCGCGCCGGCGACGACCTCAAACGGCTCATCAAGCTGCTCAAGGAAGACCCCGAGGTCGGCGGCGCGCACGTCATCGGGCTGCAGGAGGTTGACCGCAACAAGCGGCGCACGGGCAACGTCAACACCGCGCGTCAGCTCGCCGAGGGCCTGGGGATGCGCTACGCCTGGGCCGCGCCTCCCGCCGCGGACGAGGATGGCGAGGAGGAGACCGGCTGCGCCATCCTCAGCGTCTTCCCCCTCTCGGACGTGACGCGCGTCCTGCTCACGCACGAGGGGCCGGGCGGCCGCCGACGGGTCGCCGTCGGCGCGACCGTCGAGGTCGGGAAGACTCCCGTGCGCGTCTACTCCGTCCACGCCGAGACGCGGATGCCGGTCGAGAAGAAGGTCGAGCACTGGGAGGCCGTGCTCGAAGACCTGCGGCTCCACAAGGGGGCGGCCGGGGCCATCGTCCTCGGCGACCTCAACACGATCAAGGGGAAGGACGTGAAGGCCGCCCGCCGCCTCTTCACGCGCGAGGGTTTTACGACGCCGCTCGCCGACGGCGAGAAGACCTGGAAGACGTTCGTCTTCCGGCTCAAGCTCGACTGGCTCTGGCTGCGCGGGCTCGAAGCGCGCTCCTCCGGCATCGACAGGGAGGTCGGCCTCTCCGACCACTGGCCGCTCTGGGCCACGGTCAGCTTGCCGAAGAGTTAAAAACAGAACCGCGAGCGGTAGCGAGCGGGTGCGGGTGACATCGGATGTGCCGTTGATGTCACCCGCACCCGCTCGCTACCGCTCGCGGTTCTGTTTTTAAAGCCTACCTCACCCGAACCTCGACGCGGTTCTGTTCGAGGGCGTTGCCGGTCGCGCGCTGGAACTCGGCGATGGCCTTATTCAACTCGGTCTGCGAGCGCAGCTCGTTGCCGCGGGCGGTGGCGAGCTGCGTCTGCCTCTCTAAGACGAGGAAGACCGTCGATTGCCCGGCGTCGAGCTTGCGCTGCTCGGAGGCGTATTGCTGCTCGGAGGCCGAGCGGGCCGAGGCCGCCGCGCGCAGGCGCGACTCGGCCGTGCGCACCTGCTGCAAGGCGTTGCGCACGTCCACCTGGATGAGCTGCTCCAACTGCTCGCGCTGCGTGCGGATGCGCTCCTCGTCCACGAGCGTGCGCCCGTACTGCGCCTTCGCCGTCGTGTTGCGGAAAGGCAGGTTGACCGTCACGCCGACGCGGAAGTTCGTGTAGCGGTTCGCCGCGAGGTTCCCTAAAGACTGGAACTCGCCGCCGACGAGGTTGCCGGGGAGCGTCAGCGCCGGCGGCTCCGGCAGCGGGGAGAGCCCCGCGATCCCGGACAGGACGTTGATGCGCTCGCGCAGCAGCGCGGTCGAGGCGGTGAGCGGGTTGCTCGCGTCCGAGGTGTTCAAGGAGCCCGCCAGCCCCACCATGCCGTAGGAGGCGACGAGGTCAACTTGCGGCCGCGTCTGCTCGCGCGCGAAGCGCTGCTCGATCTCGTTAATCTCGCGCGCCACGTCCGAGGACGAAAGCTCCGGCCGGGACTTGAGCGCGTGCTGCATCGCGTCTTCGAGCGCGACCTGCGGGGGCGCGAGCTCGACCGACTCGACGGGGACGATGGCGACGCGCCAGATGGGGGCCTCGCGGTTCTCCGCGACGAGGTTCTTCAGGTTGTTCTCGGCCCGGTTCACGTCGTCGAGCGCCGAGTAGACGCTCTGCTCGAAGCCGGAGATTTGCGCCTCGGCCGCGACCACGTCGATCGGCGCGAGCAGGCCCTCGTCAACCAGACGCTTGTTGTGCTCCAACTGCCTGCGCGCGTCGCGCACGGCCTCGCGCTGAATCTGTAGGTTGCGCAGCGCGTAGACCAAGTCCCAGTACGCGCGCTGCACGTTCGTGATGGTCTCGACGGCGCGCTGGCGGAACTGCGCGTCGGTCAGGGAAAGGTTCTTCTTCGCTATCTCAATCGCGCGGCGGTTCTGGTCGAAGCCGAGGCCGCGCAGCAGCGGCTGCGTGTAGCTGAAGGTGAGCGCGGTCGGGTACTGCGGGTTCAGGGCCGCGAACTGGTTGTTGGTCGTGACGCGGTTGTTGACGAAGTCGAGGCGGTAGCCGCCGCCGCCCTTCGGCGTCAGGCCCTGCACCGAGGAGGTGCTGAAGAGGCCGGACTGCGTGACCGCGCCCGTGGAGCTGCCCGAGAGGAAGCTGGCCGCGGGCTGCTCGGTGCGCTCGTAGTAGGAGCTGGTCTGGAAGCGCGGGTCGTAGACGCCGCGCGCGGCCTGCAAATCGAACTCGGCGGCGCGCACGTTCTCGCGCGCTACCTCGATGTCCTTGTTGTTGGCGAGCGCCATCTCGATGACCTCGCGGACGGTCAGAGAGCGCTGCTCGCCCATGTCCACGCCGACGCGTTCGAGCGCGGGGAAAGGCCCCTCCTCGGCGCGGAAGTCGGGCGCGACCTGCGGGACGTTGAGCTGCGCGTCGGGCGCCGTGGGCACGCTCTCGCGCCCGGGCGCGGACGGGCCGACGGGGGCCTGCACCTGTCCGCCCGGCGCGCCGGGCTGCGGCCGTGCCGGCGCGGACTGTGCGGGCGGCTGCGGCGTGGGCAGGTTAGCGTCGGCCGGCGCGGTCGGGGGCACCGCGGGCTGCGCCGGCTGCTGACTCTGCGCGGGCGCGGCCGGGTTCGTGGACTGCTGCGTCTGCGACTGCGTCGGCGAGGCGGTCTGCGGCCCCTGCGCGGGCGGCGTCTGCGGCGGCGGGTTGTTCGACGAGGGCGCGGGCTGCTGCGTCGTCTGCTGCCCGCCGAAGATCGAGCCGGCGAAGCGCGCCGTCTCCTGCGCGCGCAGCGGCGCGGCCTGCGCGAGGAGCAGCGCCAGAGTTAACAGACTCAAAAGCGATTTATGATTGCGCTTGGACATAATTTTTATGCCTGACTCTTAAGCCCCGAAGGGGCGCCATATAAGAGCCAGGGGCAACGCCCCTGGATAGCCACCAGCGTTCGAGTGAGCCCTGAAGCGAAATAGCTATGACGCCCTTTCAGGGCTTCCGACTCATCTTTCACGGCTACCAGGGGCGTTGCCCCTGGCTATCACATTCCGCCCCTTCGGGGCTTCGAACCGCCTACTTACTACTTCCCGAGCATCCCGAAGAAGGTCTGCGTCGCGGCCGCCGCGCGGCGGCGCACCCACGCGAACGGGGCCACGGCGCGCCTCCAGACGTGCGAGAAGATGCGGCTCTGCGCCACGTCGTCGAAGAGCGAGTAGAAGACCGGTACGGCCAGGAGCGTCAGCAGCAGGCAGAGCGACTGCCCGCCGACGACCAGCACGCCGATGGAGCGGTTCGTGCCCGCGCCCGGCCCCGTCGAGAGCGTCAGCGGGAGCATCCCGGCGACGAGCGCGACGGTCGTCATCAGGATGGGGCGCAGCCGGTCGCGGTTCGCCTGGATGATGGCTTCCAAACGCTCCATGCCGTGCGAGCGCAGCTCGTTCGTGTGGTCGATCTGGAGAATCGCGTTCTTCTTCACCACGCCGAAGAGCAGGAGGAGTCCGAGCCCCGAGAAGATGTTCACCGTCTGCCCCGTCAGGAGCAGGCTGAGGATGCCGAACGGGATGGCGAGCGGCAGCGTCAGAAGGATCGTCACCGGGTGGATGAACGACTCGAACTGCGCCGCCAGCACCATGTACATGAAGAGGAACGAGAGGACGAACGCGAACATGAAGTAGAAGCCCGCGCGGCCCAGCTCCTTCGAGCGGCCGGCGAGGCCGGTCGTGTACTCGGGGGCGACGCCGATCTCTTTGACGAACTGGTCGAGCGCCGTGATGACCTCCGACTGCGAGCCGCCCGACGTGACGTTGGCCGTGATGGTCACCTGCCGCTGCCGGTTCAGGCGGTCGATGGCCGAAGGGCCCGTCGCCTCGACGACGCGGACGAGGTTCGAGAGGTTCGTCCAGCCCGCCTTCGACGACTGGACGAAAAGGTTCTCCAAAGCCGCGGGGCTCGTGCGCGCCTGGCCGACGGCGCGGGCGACCACGTCGTACTGGTCGGTGCCCTCGTTGAAGGTCGTCACCTCCTGGCCGGCGACCAGCACGTTGACGGCCTGCGCGATGTCGCCGACCCGGACGCCTAAGTCGGCCGCGCGCGCGCGGTCGATCTCGATGCGCACCTCGGGCTTGCCGACGATGAGCGACGAGTCCACGTCCACGACGTTCGGCACCGTCGCGAGCTTCTGCGTCAGCTTCTCGGAGTACTCCGTCAGCTTCTGGAGGTCGGGGCCGCCGATGACGTACTGGATGTCGGCGTTGCGGAAGCCGCCGCCCGAGATGGCCTGCACCTGCCCGACGTTCGGGCGCAGCTCCTTCGGGTACCTGGCGAGGATGGCGCGCGACTCCTCCATCAGCTCGACCTGCGACTTCTCGCGCTCCGCGAGGTCGGCGAGCTTGACGTAGATGCTGGCCGAGTTGACGAGCTGCTCCTGGCCGCCGCCGATGGTGACGAGCGTGTCGGTGACGCCCGGCAGGTTCTTGCGGAGGTCGGCCGCGATGTTCTCCGCGAGCGTCGAGGTGGCGGCGAGCGTCGAGCCCTCGGGCGCGCGGAGGTTGATCTCGAACTGCGACTGGTCGTCCACGGGGAGGAAGTTCTTGCCTACGAACATGAAGAGCGGGACGATGCTCAGGATGACGACGGCGCACGCCAGCACGACCGCCCAGCGGTGCGCCATCGACCAGCGCAGCATCCACGTGTAGGTGCGGTCTATCGGCCTGTACCAGCGCGACTCCTTCGACGTGTGCCGCGCGCCAACCTCGCGCGCAGTCGCCGGCAGCGCGACCTCCTCCGAGGCGGGCGCGGCCGCCGTCTCGTCCTCGGCCGTCTCGCGCGCGGCGTCCGTCTGCGCGGCGGGCTGGCCGGCGACGACCTTCGACTCGTCGGCCAGCGCGGCCGGCGCGTCGCCCTCGGACGGGGGCGTGGCCGTCCCCGGCCCCTCGGCCGCGGCCTCGCGCTTGATGAGGCGCGCGGCGAGCATCGGCGTCAGCGTGAAGGAGACGAGCAGGGAGACGCCGATGGCGAACGAGGAGGTCAGGCCGAACGAGGACATGAAGCGGCCGACGATGCCGCCCATGAAGCCTACGGGGATGAAGACGGCGAGCAGGCTGAGCGTCGTCGCCATGACGGCGAGACCGATCTCCCGCGTCCCCTCGATGGCCGCCTGGAAGGCGCCGTAGCCCTTCTCCTCGACGAAGCGGAAGATGTTCTCAAGCACGACGATGGCGTCGTCGATCACGATGCCGACCATCAGCGTCAGCGCCAGCATCGTGATCTGGTTCAGGGTGTAGTCCATCGCCGCCATCAGGCCGAAGGTGGCGATGATGGAGGTCGGGATGGCGATGGCCGCGATGAAGGTCGAGCGGACGTTCCAGAGGAAGAGGAAGACGACGAGCGCCGCGAGCAGGCCGCCCTCGACGAGGTGCGTCTTGATGGAATCGACCGCCGCCTTGATGAAGATGGACTGGTCGCCGACGATCTGCATCCGCACGCCCTTCTTCGCGAGCGCGGGCTCCAGCTCCGCCAGCCGCTCCTTCAGGGCGTCGGCCACCTCGACCGAGTTCTGCCCCGACTGCTTCGAGACGATGAGCGTCACGGCCGGCTGCCCGTTCAGGCGCGCCGAGGTGCGCTGCTCCTCCGTCCCGTCCTCGACGTAGCCGATGTCGGAGACCTTCACGGCGTAGGCGCCGCGCGTGGCGATGGCGACGTGGTTGAAGTCCGCCGGGTTCGTGATGCGCCCCATCGTGCGCACCGTCAGCTCGCGCGCGCCCTCGTCCACGCGCCCGCCGGGCACCTCAAGGTTCTGCGAGCGCAGGGCGGCGACCACCTCGGGGACGGTGACGTTGTAGGCGCGCATCTTGTCGGGGTCGAGCCAGACGTGTATCTCCCTGGTCGCGCCGCCGACGATCTGCACCTGCCCGACGCCGTTGATCGACTCGATGCGCTCCTTGATCTCCTTGTCGGCGATGTCGGTGACCTCGCGCAGAGGCTTGTTGGCCGAGACGGCGATGCGCAGGACGGGGGCGGCGTCGGTGTCGAGCTTGATGATGACGGGGTCTTCGGCCGTCTCGGGCAGGTCGCCGCGGATGAGGCTGACCTTGTCGCGAATCTCCTGCGCCGCCACGTCCACGTCCTTGTCTAAGAGGAACTGGACGAAGACCTGCGAGACGCCCTCGACCGAGGTCGAGCGCAGCTCGTCGATGCCGCTGATGGTGTTGACGGCGGCCTCGACCTTGTCGGTGATCTCGGTCTCGATCTCGCGCGGGCTCGCGCCGGGGTTGACGACCGAGACGGTGATGGTCGGGAAGTCGATCTTCGGGAAGAGGTCAACGCCCAGGCCCATGAACGAGAAGGCCCCCACCACCGTCAGCGACAGAATCAACATCGTCGCGAAGACCGGACGACGCACACAAATCTCAGCTAGTTTCTGCATGACCTTTTAGGGTGTTGGGTGTTAGGTGTTAGGTTCTAACCAACACCTAACACCCAAAGCCCAAAACCTTCTTTACTGTCTGACCTGGGTTCCGTCGGCGAGCTGTTCGACGTTCGAGGTGGCGACGAGTTCGTTGGCCGAGACGTTTCCCTTGACCTCGATCAGGTCGCCGTCCTGCCGCCCCGTGGCGACGAGGCGCTCGCGCGCGACGCCGTCCTGGATGACGTAGACGCGGGCGGTCGTCCCGTCGGCGCGCACGGCGCGGGCCGGGACGAGGATCGCAGGGTCGGACTGCGGCTGGAGCACGCGGATGGTGGCGAACTGGCCGGGCTTGAGCAGGTTCTCGCCGTTCTCGACCTCCGCCTCGACGGTGAGCGTGCGCGACGTGGCCGAGACGCTCGGGCTTACGCGCGCGACGCGGCCCGCGAAGCTGCGGTCGGGGTAGGTGCTCACGGAGACCGAGACGCTCTGCCCCGGCCGGACGGTCGCGATGGCCTGCTCGGGGATGTCGATGCGGACGCGCAGAGGGTTCGTGCGCGCGACGGTCGCCACCTTCGAGCTGGTCGAGACGAACTCGCCCACGTCGGCCGCGCGCTCGGTGACGTAGCCGCTGATGGGCGAGTGGATGGTCGCGTCGCGGATGCCCTTCTGCGCCTGCTCGACCTGCACCTGCGCGGCCTGCGCGGCGGCGCGCGCCGTCTGCACGGCGGCGTAGGACTGGTTGGCCTGCGTGAGCACGGCCTGGTGCTGCTCGCGCAACTGGTCGCGCTGCGCGCGCTGCTGGTCGTAGGCCGAGCGCGAGATGTCGCCCGACTCAAGGAGCTGCTCGTAGCGGCGCAGGTTCTTCTCGGCGAGGTCGTAGGCGGCCCTCGCGGCCTTCACCTCGGCGACCTGCGTCGCGTCGAAGCGCTGGCCGGCCCGCAGCCCGATGCGCGCCTCGGCCTGCGTGACCGCGGAGTTGGCCTGCGCGAGCGCGGCCTGCGCCTGGTCGAGCCGCAGGCGCGCGTCCGCAGGGTCGAGCTGCGCGATGACCTGCCCCTTCTGCACGTACGTCCCGAGGTCTACGCCCACCGAGACGACGCGGCCGCCGACGATGGGTGCCACGTCGGTCTGCTCGTCGGCGGCGAGGCTGCCCGTCGCCTCGACGAAGCGCGGCAGGTCGCGCTGGACGGCCGGCGCGGTCGTCACTTCGACGGCCGCGGGCTCTGGCGTCGCGGCGGCCGCCGCCCCCTTCTTGGTCGCCTGCGCGCGCGAGCCGCACGCGGCCGACGCGAGCCCGAGGCCCGCGACGAGTGCGAGCGCGAGTGTCGTCTTGAATAGATTGCGGGAGATTATTGCGTTCATCTCTTCTTATTCTTATCCCTGTGGTTCTTTACGTCCGCGCCGCCTTCGCGGTTGCGGTTGGATCGCTTCGACGCTTCCGCGCGCTTCTGGCCGACCGCGCCGGGGTCGGCGGCGATGCCGCGCAGGAGCACCTCGGCGAACTGGCGCGCGGCCTCCTCGTTGGAGACGCGGAGGATGCGGCGCGCGGGGTCTTTGTCCCAGAGGAGGTTGACGAGCGAGTGGTGGATGACCGAGCCGACGAGGACGCGCACGGCCGCGTAAGGGTCAACGTCGCGGAAGGCGCCCTCGCGCTGTCGGCGGCGGATGTAGCCGCCGAGGAACTCGTAGAGCACGCGCACGTTCTTGTCCCAGAAGACCGAGCCGAGCGAGTGGTTTTCGAGCGCGATGTACATCAGGAGGCGCAGGAACTCGGGGTCTTCCTCGTGGTGGTCGAGCATGTGCTGCGCGACGCGTTGGAAGACCGCGAGGTCGTCCGACGCCTCCATCGCGTCCGAGACGAGGCCGCGAATCTCGTCGATGACGGGGGGCTGCCCGGGGCGGCCCGCCGCCGCGGCCGCCGCGCCGACGCAGCCCTTGTAGTCGATGATGGCCGTGTAGAGCTCTTCCTTCGTGGCGAAGTGGCGGAAGATGATCGCCTCGGAGACCCCGGCGGCCTGCGCGATCTCCTTGGTGGTGGTGCCTCGGAAGCCGCGCTCGGAGAAGAGGCGCATCGCGACCTCGGCGATCTGCTGGCGGCGGTCTCCGGCGCACATGCGCGCGCCGTGCGGGGCCGGCTGTGGGGTGGGGGCGTGCGTGTCCTGTTCGACGTGTCTGGTCATGCTTAGATTCGGATGCCCGGCGGCGACAAAAGTAAGTACTTACTTACATCTTTTTTTCGCGCGCGTCAAGGCGACAGGACGGTAAAGATTTCGTGATGTATTGTTCTAAGCCTTGTGCTACTCTCTCCACGTACATTTTCACAACAAAACCGAACTCTTAAGACGCGGGGCGGCCAGCCGTTTCCGCCGTCTTTCCCTCGCAGGAGCCGGTCGGGCGCTACTCGGCACGACGTTTGCACCCGGACGGCGGGAAATGCTTTTTCCGAAAGCGGACTCTCGCGCGCTTTCATCTGGGCGACTGACTTAAGAACCATTGTGAGGAGAGAAAACTATGTCACAGAACATCCCTGGTAACGAGAACGACTTCGGCGGCGGCGCGAGCGGCGGCGGCGGCACCGGCAGCGGCACCGGCTCGACCGGCGGCACGGGCAGCACGGGCTCGACGGGCTCGACGGGCGGCGGC
>DATMVD010000055.1:0-11377 GCA_035563535.1 Pyrinomonadaceae bacterium
GCTCGGCACGACCGAGGCGACGCCGCTCGAAGTGGCGACGGCCTACACGGCCTTCGCCGCGGGCGGCCGGCTCGTGCGGCCCACGCCGCTCGCGCGCGTCGAGGGCGCGGCGGAAGAGTCGGGCTTCGGGGGCGGGGCGGACGCCGCGCAGGTGTTGAAGCCCTCGACGAGTTACATGCTGACCGACATGCTCGGCGCGGTCATCGAGCGGGGGACGGCGCGGGCCGCGCGCGGCGCTCTGCGGGGCGTGGCGGCGGCGGGCAAGACCGGCACGGCGCGCGACGGCTGGTTCGCCGGCTACACGCCGAACCTCGTCTGCGTCGTGTGGGTCGGCTTCGACGACGGCGGCGAGCTGGACTTGACGGGCGCGGACGCGGCGCTGCCCGCGTGGACTGAGTTCGTCAGGCGCGCCGTCGAGCTGCGCCCCGAGTTGGGCGGCGCGGAGTTCGCGCGCCCCGCGTCGGTCACGTTCGTCGAGATAGACCCGGAGACGGGGCTCGTCGCCTCGCCCTCCTGCCCGCAGCGCGAACGCGTCGCGCTCGCCCCGGCCTTCGTCCCCAACCACGAGTGCTCTTTGCACGGCGACCCCTGGGGCCTGATGGCGCTGGCCGCCTCTTCGGCCCCCGCGGGCCTGACGCCGACCGCGCAGGTGCAAGCGCCGGCGGTCGTCACCTACGACGCGACGCCGACGCGCACGTACGAAGTACGGCCCGCACTCTCGACGCGAACGTCGGATGAGCGTCCGCCCGCCCTCAGGGAAGCGACGCGCGCGACGCGCGTCGAGGTCGGCCGCGACGGACGCCGACGCCTCGCCAGCGACGTGAGCGTCGCTCCGAAGTCGCCGGACGACTGGCAGGAGTGAAAGAAGAAGGGGCCGGAAGTCCCCGAAGGGGACACAGATAATAGCCGGGGGCAGAGCGAGTCGGAGCGAGCGTAGACGAACGACGCCCCTGGGACATGCGCCAAAAAAATCCGACCCCGAAAGGGTCGCACAGCGTCACACGGTGCGACCCCTTCGGGGTCGGATTCATGTTGCGTGGCTTACCGGGGGTGGCGCTCGGCCGCTGCGCTGACGCTCCGCGCCCTCGCTTACCCCAGGCTATTGTCTCTATCCCCTTCGGGGATATAAACGGGCCTTTAGACTCTCACTGCCTTCGCTCGAAGATGACCTGCGCGACGGCGTGCTCGCCTGTGTGCGAGAGCGAGAGGTGCGCGTGTGTGGCCCCGAGTCGTTCAAAGAGGTCGCGGGCGCGGCCGGAGAGTTGGAGCAGCGGCGCGCCCAGCTCGTCGGAGGAGACCTCGACGTGGTGCCAGGCGAGGCCGTCGCGCCAGCCCGTGCGGAGCGCCTTGAAGGCCGCCTCCTTGGCGGCGAAGCGCGCGGCGTAGTGCTGGACGGAGTTCGCGCCGCGCGCGTCGCAGTAGGCGCGCTCCTCCTCGGTGAAGACGCGCTCGCGGAAGCGCGGCGTGCGCGCCAGCACTTCACGCACGCGGCGGATTTCGATAATGTCTACCCCGATGGAGACGATCACGGCTGAGACCGAATTAGGGCGCGCCGGCTTCCGCTGGCTCTACGGGCCGGAGGGCGTGCGCGCGATTTCCTGCGAGCCGCTCGAACGGGAAGGGTTCGCCAACGCCTTCTCGACGCGCGGCGGGGGCGTCAGCCCTTTCCCCGAAGGCTCGCTCAACCTCGCGGGCTTCGACCAGGACTCGGCGGAGAACATCCTTGAGAACCGCCGCCGCTTCACGGAGGCGCTCGGCGGCGGGTGGGCGCTCGCGGCCTGCTGGCAGGTTCACGGCGCGGACGTGTTCGTCGTGCGCGAGCCGGAGTACCCGTGCCCCGAGAATGAGCGCTGCGACGCGCTCGCCACGAACCTGAAGGGCGTGCTGCTCGGCGTCAAGACGGCCGACTGCGTGCCCGTCGTCGTCGGCGACGCTAAGAACGGGGCCTGCGCCGCCGTCCACGCGGGCTGGCGCGGGACGCTCTCGGAGATCGTCAGGCGCGCGCTCGCGCGGATGCGCGAAGAGTTCGGCACAGACCCGCGGGACGTGCGCGCCGCCCTCGGCCCGGCCGCGCTCGGCTGCTGCTACGAGGTCGGGGCCGACGTGGTCGAACCCTTCCGCGCGAAGTTCGCGGACGCCGACTCACTCTTCACTTCAACGAAGGACGGGCACGCTCTCGTCGATCTTCACGAAGCGAATCGGCGGCAATTGATCGAAGCGGGCGTCAACCCGGAGCGCGTCCACGCGCTCCCGCTCTGCACCATGTGCCGCCCCGACCTCTTCTTCTCGTACCGACAAGACCGGAAGCGCTACGGCCGCACCGGGCGACTGCTCTCCGTCGTCGGGATGAGGGGTTAACGCTTCCTCCTGCCTCCGCCGCCGAAGTACTGGCCGTTGATGCGGTTCACCTGCGCGTCGCGGCCGACGACGCCGATGTGCAGGTCGAGGTTGCGCGTCGCGGGCGGGTAGCAGACCTCGTCGGTGCAGCTCTGGAAGCGGACGCTGACGCGCACGTTCTCGACGCCGAACGGCTGCCCGGCCGGCACCGAGACGTTGAAGCGGAAGATGGTGCGCCCCTCGTAGACGGCGATGCGCGTCTCCTCCGCGCCGCCGAAGCTGAACGTGCGCACGCTCCCGCGCGGGTAGTTGACGGGCGTGACGCGGAAGCCGCGCGGCGCGTCCACCTTGACCACGGTGGGGACGGCGTACTTGCCGAGCGGCTTGTTCGCGTTGACGTGCAGCCCCGAGGGGATGTCCATCACGACCGCCGCCTGGAAGCTGCTGCCCTGCTGCGCGCGGTCAACCGAGAAGAAGCCGTTGACGCCGATCTGGCTCGCCTGCGGCTCGGGCTCGGGCGCAGGGGCTTCGGCGGGCGTGTCGGCGCGCGCGACGGTCGGACTCAACGGCGCGAGCGCGGACGCGAGAACCATTAGGGCGAGTGCGAGTCGGATGAAGGTATCTCTTTTCATGCTTGATGAACTCTCTGGTCGTCTTGGTCGGGTCGGGCTTCAGGAGAGCTGGTAGAGCGCGGGCGGCGCCTGCGTGCGGCGCGCGGCGAGCTGGCCGCAGGCGGCGTAGATGTCTCGGCCGCGCGGCCGGCGGACGTAGGCGTGGACGCCCTTCGCTTCGAGGACGGCCTTGAACGCCGCGACGCGCTCGGGCGGCGAGGGGCGGTAGGGCAGCTCCTCGGCCGGGTTGTGCGGGATCAGGTTGACCTTCGCGCGGAGCTGGTGGCGGTTGAGCAGGTTCGCCAACTGCCGCGCGTGCTCGTCCGAGTCGTTGACGCCGTCGAGCAGCACGTACTCGAAGGTGAAGCGCTCGCCCGGCTTCAGAGACTCCTCGAACTCCTTGCACGCGGCGAGAAGCTCCGAGAGCGGCCAGCGCCTGTTGATGGGCATCAGGCGGTCGCGCAGCTCGTCGGTCGGCGCGGCCAGCGAGATGGCGAGGTGCGGGCGCTCCGGGACGCGCGCCAGCTCCTTAATCTTCGGCACGACGCCCGCCGTCGAGACCGTCACGCGGTTCGGCACGATGAAGAGACCTTCCGTGTCCGCCATCACGCCGAGCGCCTTCATCAGAGGGTCGAAGGCGAGGAACGGCTCGCCCGCGCCCATCGCGACGAGGTTCGTCCCGCGCGGCGTCTTGCTCCCGACGCCGTACGCGTCGTTCAGGGCGACGACGATCTGCTCGACCATCTCGCCCGCCGTCAGCGTGCGCAGCAGCCCCAGCTTCGCCGTCAGGCAGAAGTCGCACTGGAGCGGGCAGCCCGACTGCGAGGAGAAGCAGACGGTGTCGCGCCGCTCCTCGGGGATGAAGACGGTCTCGACCGGCAGCCCGTCGTGCGTCTTCATCAGATAACGGCGCGTGCCGTCCTGCGCGACGTAGCGCGATTCGACCGTGAGCGTCGAAGCGGTCGCCCGCTCGGCCAGCCGCGCGCGGAAAGCTTTCGGCAGGTCTGTCATCTCCTCGAACGAGCGCAGGCGGCGGCGCTGCAACGCGCCGAAGAGCTGTCGGCCGCGGTACGCGGGCTCGCCCAACCCCTCGACGAAGCGCTCAAGCTCCGCCTGCGTCAGACCCGTCAGGTGCGTCTTCTCTTTCATCGCTCGCGTCGATTCTACAACGTCCCCGCGGCGCGCACACAGCGCGCGGGCGTGCGGCTCGCGCCGGAATAGGCTATAAAAATTCGCGCCGGGCGTGGAACCCGCGCCCGCGCGCCCGGCGTAAAGACCGGCGGGGTTTAGATGCCGCCGGGGCGCAGTTGGATTGACGATGCAGAGCTTTGAATATCAGGTCTGTTCCGTGCAGTACGGCCGCGTGACCTTCGTCAACGGCGACTGGCGGGGCACCGCGCCCATCGGCGGGGACACGAACGCCTCGATCGAGTCGTGCCCGCTCGTCTGGGACTACCTGCGCGCGGCGGGGCGCGACGGCTGGGAGCTGGTCGGCACGACGACGAGCCCGCAGGCGCAGCCCGAAGCCGTCCAACACACGCTCTACCTGAAGCGCCCTTCGTGGTGAATTCATGCGTATGACTAAAAGAGAGACACGCCTGATGCTCGCGCCCTTCGCATTCTTCGCGCTCTTCGCGCTGTGCGCCGCAAAGGCCGAGGCCCGGCAGACGACGGCCGCGCCCCCGTCGCGGACGGCCGAAGAGTTCGCGTCGGGGCGTCTGAAGACTTACGCCCTGAGGCTCAGGCCGGGGCAGGACTTGCGGCAGGAGCTTGAGAAGTTTGCGAAGGAGCGGAAGCTCCAGGCCGGGCTGATCGTGACGGCGGTCGGGAGTCTGACGAAGGCTGGGCTCAGGTTCGCCGACCAGTCCGGGGCGACGCAGTTCGAGGGCGAGTTCGAGATCGTCTCGCTCGTCGGCACGCTCTCGCCCGACGGCCCGCACCTGCACATCTCAATCTCCGACAAGACCGGGAGGACGATAGGCGGCCACCTCGTCGAGGGCTGCAAGGTCTACACGACGGTCGAGCTCGTCATCGGCGAGATCGAGGGCGTCCGCTTCACGCGCGAGCAGGACGCCGAGAGCGGCTACAAGGAGCTGCGCGTCACGCGCCGCGGCGCGCGGAGGTCTAGAAGATGAGAAAGAGATTCGCGCCCCCGTTAAGTCTCCTGGTGGCGGCGGCCGCGGCCTTCGGGTGTTCGGCCCCGCGCGGCGACGAGCGCGCGGGGCGCACCGGCGCGGCGCAGGCGGCCACGCCGCAGAGCGTCAGGCGGCCCGACCCGCGGCCCAAGCCTTCGAGCGGCTCGCCGTTCCTCGACCGCCTCTCGGACGCGGCCGTCGAGCGGACGAATCATGCGGTGCGTTACGACCCGACCTACTTCGTCATCCCTTATCCGAACGGCGACGTGCCTCCGGATGTCGGCGTCTGCACGGACGAGGTCATACGCTCGTACCGCGCCGTGGGCGTGGACTTGCAGCGGCTCGTCCACGAGGACATGCAGTCGAACTTCGCGCTCTACCCGCGCAAGTGGGGCCTGAAGAGGCCGGACACGAACATCGACCACCGGCGCGTGCCGAACCTGATGGTCTTCTTCGAGCGGCAGGGCGCGGCGCAGCCCGTGACCGACGACGCGCGCGACTACAAGCCCGGCGACGTGGTGACCTGGGACTTAGGGAACGGGCTGACGCACATCGGCGGCGTCGTCGCCGTCCCTTCGCAGTCGGACGAGAGCCGCTTGCAGATCGTCCACAACATCGGCGCGGGGCCGAAGATGGAGGACGTGCTCTTCGCGTGGAAGATCACGGGCCACTACCGCTTTACGGGGCCGAAGGCCGAAGCCAAACCCTCGCCGCAGCCGCAGCCGAGGGCGAGAAGAAAGTAACCGATGAAAGTCACGCTCAAAGATATCGACCGCGAGAACTTCAAGCAGTGCGTCAAGCTCGAAGTCAACGAGGATCAGAAGAACTTCGTCGCGCCGAACGTCTTCTCCATCGCGCAGTCGAAGGTCGAGCCGGCCTTCAACGTGCAGGCCGTCTACGACGGCGAGGAGATGGTCGGCTTCGTCATGTACGGCTGGGACGAGGAGGAGGGCTGCCACTGCCTCGCGCGCCTGATGGTGGACAAGAACCAACAGGGCAAGGGCTACGGCCGCGCGGCGACCGAGGCCGTCATCGAGCGCCTGCGCGCCGAGCCCGGGTGCAAACAGATCGTGCTGAGCGTCAACCCGGCGAACACGAACGCGCAGGCGCTCTACGAAAGCTTAGGGTTCGTCAAGACCGGCGAGGTCTCGTACGGCGAAGAGGTCATGCGATTAAGATTCGAGGACTGACGCGGCGGACGGCGCACGCGATTTAAACAGTTCCTTTCGTGGAAGAGAGATTCAATCTAGAGACGTACGGCTGGGACGGCTTCTTCGCGGAGGCGTTCGGGCCTTTGGCCGCCGAGGGGTTCGAGGCGGGGCGCGTCTTCCTGCAACACAACCGCGCGCTGATGCTCTACACGGCGGCGGGCGAGTTGCAGGCCGAGACCACGGGTCGGCTCCGCTTCCACGCGCGCGGCGCGGAAGACCTGCCGGCCGTCGGCGACTGGGTGGCGTTCAGGCGCGTCACGGGCGAGGGCAAGGCGAAGATTCACGAGATACTGCCGCGCCGCTCGAAGTTCTCGCGCCGCGCCGCGGGCAGCGAGACGCAGGAGCAGATCGTCGCGGCCAACGTGGACACGGTCTTCCTCGTCACGGGGCTCGACGACGACTACAACCCGCGCCGCGTCGAGCGCTACCTCATCATGGCCTGGGAGAGCGGGGCCGAGCCCGTCGTCGTCCTCAACAAGGCGGATTTAATCGAAGAGGTCGAAGAGCGAAGAATCGAGATCGAGCGCGTCGCGCCCGGCGTGCCCGTGCTCGCCCTGAGCGCGAAGCGCGGCGTCGGCGTCGAGCAGCTCCTGCCTTACGTCGGCCGCGGGCGGACGGTCGCGCTGATGGGCTCGTCGGGCACGGGCAAGTCAACCATCACGAACCGCCTGCTCGGCGCGGAGGTGCAGCGGACGCAGGAGGTGCGCCTCTCCGACGCGCGCGGCAAACACACGACGACGCACCGCGAGCTGTTCGTGCTGCCCGGCGGCGGGCTCGTCCTCGACACGCCGGGCATGCGCGAGCTGCAACTGCTCGTCAGCGAGAAGGGCTTGCGCGAGACCTTCGAGGAGATCGAGGAGGTCGCCGCCCGCTGCCGCTTCACAGACTGCCGCCACGAGGGCGAGCCCGGCTGCGCCGTGCGCGAGGCGCTGGTCGCGGGCGAGCTCGACCCGCAGCGCTACCAGAACTACCGCAAGATGCAGGCCGAGATGCGCCACGCCGCGACGCTGATCGATCAGCGCAAGGCGCAGGACGAGAAGTCGCGCGTCAAGCGCATCCACCGCGACCTGAAGAAGGTTTACAAGAAGCGCGGCGAGGACGACCGTTAGCGGAAAGGGAAGGGGTCGAAGCCGCGCCGCCTATGTTTGCGGAACCGCGCGCGTCCCGGCGCGTGTCTTAGCGTGACACTTTCCCCGTCGCCTTCGTCCGCCCCGAGAAAAGAAGGAGTCTTCACATGCCGAACCGCAGAGGTAGGGGCGCGCTCCTGCTCGCGCTAGCGCTCGCCTTCGCCCTCTTCGCCCGCGCCGACGCCTCCGCGCAGGACTCCGACGCGCCGCGGCAGGGCGCGCCGTCGCGCGCGGAGGTCAACCACGAGGTGCACATACACCTGCTGGTTACGGCCGAGGCCGCCGACGGCGGGGCGCGCGTGCCGCAGACCCTGGACGGCGTCGTGCGACAGTTGAAGGCGTCGCTGCCGCCCTCCGACTACCGCCTGGCCGCGACCTTCATCAACCGCGTGCGCGACGGCGCCAGCTTCGACGTGAGGAGCGCGGGCGGCGCGGGCTTCGGCCAGTCGCAGCCGCCGGGCCCGTTCCCGCCGGCCTTCGTCCAGATTGCGGTCTCGGTCGTGAAGCTGATCGACCCCGCGTCGGCGCAGTCCTCGATCAACCTCCAGCAGTTCCGGCTCAGCTTCAGGCTGCCCGTCCAGACGGCGTCCGTGAAGACGGCCGAGGGCTCCTCCCCCGTCATACAGTACGAGGACATGGGCCTGACCACGCAGCTCAGCGTCCGCGAGGGCGAGCCGACGCTCGTCGGCACGCTCAACACCACGCGCCCCGGCCAACTCTTCGCCGTCGTCGTCACCGTCCGCCGGGCGGGGAGGTGAGGCGGCCCTACTGCGTGCGCCCGGCGGCGTAGAGGCCCATGAAGATGTGCCGGACTGCGCCGCGCTCGTCGGGCACGAAGAGCACCTCGCCCCGCTCGTAGCCGAAGCGCGCGGGGCCGAGCTTCGTCAGCTCGAACTCTTTCCCGTCCTCTTTCATGAAGAGCTTCCCGTCTTTGACGAAGACCTCCCAGGTCTGCGGCGCGTGCGCGTACCTGCCGACGTAGCGGCTCATCTCCTCGGCGCTCGCGGGCTGCGGCCTGGGCTGCTCGGCCGGGTCGGGCTTTAAGGGCAGTGCGAGCTGCATGGCCCGCTGGCGCGCCTTGGGTAGGGTCGCGTCGTTGCGGTTCGTCAGGACGATGACGGCGAACTTGTGCTCAGGCGCGAACATGATGGTCGAGCCGTAGCCGCTCGACACGCCGCCGTGCGAGACGGTCTTCACGCCGCCCGACTCGAAGCCGAGCAGGCCGTAGCCGTAGAAGGCGCGCCCCTCGCCCGGCAGGTAGACCTGCGGCTTCGGCAGCTCCTCGACGACCGACGGGGGAAGCGCCTGGCGGCCTTCGAGCCGCCCGCCGTTCAGCATGGCGACGGCGAAGCGCGCGAGTTCGTTGGCGCTCGAATAGATCGAGCCGCCCGGGTACTTCGCTACGTTGTTGGGCGCGGGGCGGATGACGACCGCCGCGTCCTTTTCGACGTTGTGGCCGAGCGCGAGCGGGTGGGTCAGCGCTTCGAGCGGCCGCAGGGTCGTGCGCCGCATCCCGAGCGGCATGAAGACCAGCTCGCGCATGGCGTCGGAGTAGGGCCTGCCCGCAAGCTCTTCGACGGCGAGGCCCGCCAGCCAGTAGTTCGGGCTGGAGTAGGAGTAAATCCTGTCCGGCTCGGTGAAGAAGAGGTCGTCCTTCCACGCGCGTATGTTCTGCCCGAGCGCCGCGTCGTCGTCGGAGGTGACGGCGGGCGCGAAGTCGCGCAGCCCCGACGACTGGCTCAGCAGTTGGTGCGCCGTGAGCGCGGCGACCTTCGGCGGGAGCCCTTTGACGTAGTTGCCGACGGGCGCGTCGAGGCGGAGTTTGCCTTCGGACGCGAGCGCGACGAGGGCGGCGGCCGTAAACATCTTCGTCGTCGAGCCCATCCGGAAGAGCGTGTCCGGCGTGACGGGGGCGCCGCCCCCCTCCGCGCCCGTCACGCCGAAGCCTTTGGCGTAGACGACCCGGTCGCCGCTGACGACGGCCACGGCCGCGCCCGGCGTGTGCCCCGACTTCAGCTCGTCCTCGATGACCTTGTCGAGTTCCGTAAAGTCACCCGCCTTCGCCTGCCCGGCGGCGACGCCCGGCAGGAGTACGAGGGCCGCCGTCAGAACACACAGCAGTCGCCTCGCGGGAGTTGAATGATTCATCTGTGCCTCATCTGTAGATGACATAGCGGTCAGAACCGCCCGCGGTAGCGGGTGGGTCTTTCTTAACCGGACGTGGCGAATAACCAAGGCCTACCCGCTACCGCGGGCGGTACTGACCCGGTGACGGTAATAGACCGTGCCCCGGAAACTATCCACCAAAATGTGACGAACGGCCGCGGGGCGGTGACGAGTCGCAGATGAAAGGAGCCCCGGAGCGGTGAAGCATTGTTTGGAACGGCTTCACCTCTCCGGGGCTCTTAACTGCCTACTGCAATCTGCCTACTGCCTACTGCTCTTGCCTACCGCGTCCCGCCGCCGGACGAGCCGCCAGTCTGCGTCGCGGGGCGGCCTTCGTTGTCCACGAAAGTGATGCGCTCGCCGAGGCCGTCGAGCGTGCGCAGGCCCTGCTCGATGGCCTTGCGGTCGCCGACGATGACGACGGCCATGCGGTCGGGCTGGAGGTAGCGGTTCGCCACGCGGTTCACGTCCTCCAGGCTGACGGCCTGCACGCGCTCGATGTAGCTGTTGAAGTAGGTGTCGGGCAGGTCGTAGGTCACGATCAGCTCCAACTGGTTCGCGATCTGGTCGGGCGTCTCGAAGCCGCGCGGGAAGCCGCGGACGATCGACTGCTTCGCCGCGTCCAGCTCGGTCTGCGTGACGGGCATCTCGCCGCGGATGCCGCGTATCTCCTTCATGAACTCCGCCACCGACTCTTTGGTCGAGAACCCCTGGACGGGGGCCGCGGCCGTGAACGGCCCGGCCCCGCGCCGGAAGGCGAACTGCGAGTTGGCCCCGTAGGTGTAGCCCTTGTCCTCGCGCAGATTCAGGTTGATGCGCGAGGACGACGAGCCGCCCAGGATGCGGTTCATGACGAAGAGCGGGAAGTAGTCGGGGCTCGAACGGGGCGCGGCGACCTGCCCGATCTGGATGACCGACTGGACGGAGCCCGGGCGGTCAACCAGGTAGATCGTCGAGTGGTCGCGCTGGACGGGCGCGGCCGACACGTCCACGGCCGGGACGTGCCCGCTCTTCCAGTTGGCGAAAGCCTTCTCCAGCTTCGCCACGACCGCGTCGGGCTTCACGTCGCCGACGACGATGAGCGCCGAGTTGTTCGGCCGGTAGAAGGTCTCGTAGAACTTGCGCACGTCCTCGGCCGAGAGCGTCTGCACGGACGCCTCGTCGCCCGCCAGCGGGTGGCCGTACGGGTGATCCTTCCCGTAGAGCGCCGACTGGAAGACGAGCCCGGCGACCGTGTTCGGGTTGTCGCGCTCCTGGCGCAGCGCGGCCAGCCGCTGCGCGCGCAGGCGCTCTAGCTCCTTGTCGGGGAAGGCCGGGTTGGTGATGACGTCGGCGTAGATTTCGAGCGCGCGGTCGAGGTGGCGCGTGAGCGCGCGAAGGCCGGCCGTCGTCGAGTCCCAGCCGGCGGCGACCGTCACGGCCGAGCCGATGCGCGCGAGCTGGTCTGAAATCTGTAGCGTGTCGCGCGTGGCCGTCCCCTCATCGAGCATGTCGGCCGTGAGACTTGCGAGGCCGGCCTTGCCCGCGGGGTCGCCGGCCGCGCCCATCTTCATCACGAGGTTCATGCTCACGACCGGCAGCTCGTGGTGCTCGACGACGAGCACCTCAAGGCCGTTCGAGAGCTTGCGCCGCTGGACGGCGGGGAGCGTCAGCTTCGGGTCGGGCTTCGGCTTCGGCAGCAGCGAGAGGTCTGCCTTCGGCTTCGCGGGCTCCTTCTGTCCGCCCGCGCGCGCCGCCTGCCCGCGGCCGGGGCCGGTCATGGCCCTCTGTTGCGCGCCCGGCGCGGCGGG
>DATMVD010000056.1:0-19939 GCA_035563535.1 Pyrinomonadaceae bacterium
GCGCGGGCCTGGCCGCGGTGTCCGGCGCGGCCGGCGCCCCCTCGGCCTTCGGCGGGTAGAGCGCGGCGGCCTCGTCGGCGCGCGTGGTGAGCACGGGGTCGCCGGGGCGTTCGACCCCCGTCGAAGCCTCGGCGGTGACGATGACGCCGTAGCGTTCGAGCCCCCCGGGCCGCTCGAAGGCCAGCCCGCCGTTGCCGCGCTCGTCGCGGCGCAGCTCGCCCAGGCGCATGACGCGCCCGCCGCTCACGGCCCAGACGACGTAGGTGGTCGCGCCCTCGGCCACCGTCTGCGGTTCGGGCAGGTTCAGGGCGGTCAGGCGCGCCCGCCCGCCGCCCTCGCTCGCCTCAATCGTCAACTGCCCCGTGGCGCGCGTCGTCAGGGAGCGCAGTCGTATGTCCACGCGCTCGGCCTGCGCGCGGGCGGTGGCCGCCCGAACGTTAGGACGCGAGCCCGCGGAGGCTCCCGAGTAGAGCGCGGCGGCGGCCAGCACGAGCCCGGCGAACGCCGCGCACGCGCACGCACTCAAACGCCGAACCTGTTTACGCTTGCTCATAAAGGTTGGAGACCGTCCCGTTGATGTGAAAGCGCGTGCGAGATTAGCACCGGCGTCGGTAAAAGCAAGCCTTATTTAGCGCGAAGGGCTTAGGTGTGTCATTTACGTTCGCGTGCCCCGTCCGCCTGCCGGCCGACGCGTCCGGTTCCCACGCGCGGAGCGCCGGCGTGACGAAGCTGTACCTGAGAGTGTGGGGCGTGACCCGGTTGGTGAGAACATCGACCGGCCGTCACCAGTGATGTAGAGAACGGAATCTCGGCCACCTCTATGTACACGTCTTACTGACCTAAGACAGAGAAGGCCCGACCGGGTGAAGGGTCGGGCCTTCCGAGGGCGCCGCGATATGGGCCGTCCTGAATGGCCCCGGGGTCAGAGGCTAGCCTTGCTTCTTAGAACCTTTCTTAGTGGGCTTCTCACTCGCCTCGGCCGCCGGCAGCATCCTCTCATACTTCAACAGCCTGTTCTCCAACTCAAGTAGAAGGTTCTCGTGGCGCTGCCTGTCCTGCTCTTTCGAGTTTCTAATTTCCTGGGACAGTAGGCTGACGATGGTGACGACATCGGCCAAGTCCCGGCGTATCTTCTCTTGCTCCTGTCGGTACTGCTGAAGGTCGCGCGCGAGGGTGAGAAGAGTCGCGGCAAGTTCCCACAGTCTCTTGAACATGATCAGGCGGCCTTAAGCTCTTCCTGAATCTCCTCAATCATGCGGCGCGTCTCTTTGCCGAGGCGCTCGATCTCGCCGTCGTGGTAGTGGGCACGCTTCCTCAGCCCCTCGATTTCACTCAGGGCCTTGTCTATGTGCTCGACGAGTTCCGCCCGACCGAACGCGCGCCCCCGCGCCGAAGAGTCGGCCGCCGGAGCGTCACCGCGTGGCTCGCCGCCGGCAACAGTAGTTGCCTCCACGTCCGTTTCGGCCGTGCCGCTCCACTTCCGCATCCCGCGATGGCCTCGCGTCTTTCCCTCTTTCTCGGGCGCTTTCATTGATTACCGTTACCCTTCTGGGTGGATACCGTCAAACATCCTAATTTAGAATGCACGAGGCCCCCTTTCCTGCCTCTTACCGGAACCAGGTGTCCGGCAGTCAGCGCAAGAGCGGCATGCCCCTGTTTGTTCAATTAGTCAGGGATGTTCTGACTCAAAAGCGGGTGTGGATTCTGGCCTCCCTTTGGCCGAACTTTTCTGTGGCGTCGCCTTTATAAGGAAGTAGGTCTTTAAAAGACCCACGCCTAGTTTCGCTCCCCGGAGCCCGGCCGCCCTTTTCGGGGCTGAGGCCCGGAGTTTACGCCACTATCTCGACGGTCTTAAACCCTTCCGGGCCGCGAGACCGGGCGACGCCTCCACACCGGCAGAACTACCTGAGCGCCGCACTGTTGGGAAATGGACTGCTAGTCCAAACCACTACATTTTCTGGCATCTTGTGATTAACGTCAACGTTTAACGTCTCGCCGGATGAACGCATGGATGCGGAAATTCTTGAGCGTGAGTCACAAATTAGAATGTAGGCCAACCGTCGAATAAACAAAGAGATACCGGACAACTTTGTCGTCATTTCGCCGGGTCAGGCGCGGCGCGGCCCCTTTTTGAAGGCCCGCGACAGCACGCGCAGGGCGCGGTACAGAGTAAGTGCGGTGCGTGCGGATGCCCGTGTAGGTGAGGGACTTCGAGGGGGCCTTCACCTTGCGCGCCCAGGCCCGCCAGTCGCCTTGAATTTTGCACTCGGAGTAGTCAGGTGCTGTTGGACGAGGAGCCGGAAGACGAGGTCGATGTGCGGGGTGTTCAGCTCGTCCTCGCCCGTCGCCCTGTGGCTGATGCCGCCGGTCTGTTCCCCGCCCTTCGAGACGTACGTCCAGTTCAGGTCGTCGAAGAGAATCCAGCCGCCCGGCCTGAGCAGCTTATCGACCAGGAAGAACGTCAAGGCCCACGCCTCGCGGTCGTTGCGCGCGGCGACGCTCACGGGCTCGAGCCCGACGGGTATCTCCGCGGTGAGGACGGGCGTCCCGCCCTTCAGTTGGAAGACGGAGAGTCGGTTCTCCGGCGAGTTGACGGCGAGCAGGCGCGTGCCGTCGGGCGTCACCGCGAGCGGGTGCACCTGCGGGCTCTCGAAGTTGTGGTAGCCCCTGTACGGCCGGCGGCCTCAGGTCAACAAGTCGCTAATTTGAAATTTCAAATTATGAGGGCCTAGTCGCTCGCGGCCTGGAGGCGCGTGTGCGCGCCGGCGGTGGGCAGGGTGATGCGGAAGGTCGTGCCGCGGCCGGGCGCGCTCTCGACGGCGATGTGGCCGGAGTGCTCCTGCACGATGCCGTAGGAGACCGCCAGCCCGAGGCCCGTGCCGCGCCCGACGCCCTTCGTCGTGAAGAACGGGTCGTAGATGCGCGCGACGTTCTCGGGCGCGATGCCGATGCCGTTGTCCGCGACCTCGACGGCGAGCGCGTCGCGGTCTTCCGACGCGCGGGCGCGCAGCGTGATGCGCCCGCCGTCGGGGATGGCGTCGCGCGCGTTCAGGATGAGGTTGGTGAAGACCTGCTGGAGCTTACCCGCGTTGCCGTGGACGCGCGGCAGGTCCGGCGCGTACTCGCGCTCGATCTCGACGCGGCTCTGGCGCAGTTGGGGTTCGAGGAGTTGCAGCGTGTCGTCGAGCACGCGCGCGAGGTTGACCTCGGCGAAGTCGGTCGCGCCGCCCGTGCGCGAGAAGTTGAGCAGGTTGTTGACGATCCCCGTGGCGCGGTCGGTCTGCCGCCGAATCTTCTGGAGGAGCGCGTGCTTCGGGTCGGTCTCGGCGAGCATCCCCAGGAGCATCTGCGTGTACGAGGAGACGCCCGTCAGCGGCGTGTTGATCTCGTGCGCGACGCCCGCCGCGAGCAGGCCGATGCTGGAGAGCTTCTCGCGCTGCTGCAACTGCTCTTCGAGCCGGACGCGCCCCGTCACGTCTTCGAGGACGACGAGCACGCCGGCGTGCGCGGCCTCGTCGGCGCGCTTCAGGGGCGCGAGCGCGATGTTGAGGATGAGCGTGCGGCCGGTGCGCGTCGCCGTGTGCAGCTTGTAGATGTTGCGCAGCTCCGAGAGGTTCCAGCCCTGCTCGCCGAGCGCGAGCCGCAAGGTCTCGGCGAAGTCCTCGGCGAAGAGGTCTTCGACGAGCTGCCCCGTCGCCTCGTCGCGGCGCAGGCCCAGCATCTGTTCGAGCGCGGAGTTGCAGGCCGTCACGCGCCCCTCTGCGTCCGCCGTCAGGATGCCGACGTTGATGGACTCGACGATGGACTCGTTGAACTCCTTCAGCAGCGCCAGTTCTTCGGCCCTCTCCTTCTGCTCCTGGTAGAGCAGGCTGTTCTCGATGGCGACGGCGACGTAGCCCGAGACGGTGCGCAGGATTTCGAGGTCTTCCGAGGAGAGCAGCGCGCCGCCCGTCGAGCGGCCCAGCCCGATGACCGCCACCATCCGGCCGCGCACCACGCACGGCACGTAGTAGTGGAGCGAGCGGCGCACGAACCCGTTGGTCTCGGGCGGGAGGTCGAGGCCGTCGGCGCGCACGATGCCGTCCTCGGCCGAGCGCGTGCGGATCATCTCGCGGAAGTCCGGCGGGACGATGACCTCCGACGAGAGGCCGACGGCGCGCGCCACGTGGTACGCCCCGCCGCCGCGCGCGTCCTCGATGAAGATGGCGACGCGCTCGACGCCCAAAACCTGCTGGAGCCTCCCGACCAGCGCGTCGAGCAGAGGATCCAGAGAGGTCGTCGCCGAGAGCGTCCGGCCGAAGTCCAGAAGCCCCGCGCGCAGGTCATAACGCTCGCCGTAGAAGAAGCGGTCGGTGCGCTCTTGCAGGAAGTTCTTCAAAGGCGCGGCCGTCATCACGATCACGGCCATCGCCGCGACCGAGACGATGACGCGCATCGTGACGACGCCCGGCGTGATGACCTCGCCGCCGAAGGCGTAGAGCCCCGCGACGTAGACGACCGACCCGATCATCAGCGCGATGGTCAGGGTCGTCAAAGCGTAGACGGCCGTGCGCCGCACGACCATGTCCACGTCCATCAGGCGGTAGCGCACCACAGAGTTTCCGAACGTGAGCGGGATGAGCACGAGCGGCAGGACGGCCGCGTCCGTCATCCACCTCCGCGTCGCCTCGCTCAGGAAGCCCTCGCCGACGCCGAACAGGTAGCTCGCCGCGTAGAGCAGCGTGAACGGCGTCACGGCCAGTGCCGAGCCCCACACGACCCACTTCAACTGCTGCCGGACGATGGCCGACTCGTTCTTCACGAACCGGCGCACGAGGATGAACGACCCGGCAACGAGCGACGCCGTCAGGAAGCCGGTCGCCGCCAGAGAGAGGCGCGCCGGGAAGTCCTCGGGCAGCGCCTCGTAGGCCGCGAAGAACAGGCTGGTGAGCCCCGAGTTCGGCCAGCGGTTGTAGAGCGCCGCCGCGAAGTCGTAGAAGGCCGCGAACGCCACGAGCACCGCCGCCGGCGCGTAGAGCAGGTAGACGAGCCGCGGCCGCCGCTCGGAGAGCTGATAGCGGACGGGGTAGACGGCGCAGAAGTGCAGGAGCACCGGCGCGAAGAGCGCGAAGGCCGCGTTGTCCAGGAACTCGACGGCGAGGTCGAGGTCTTCCAGGCCGCCGTAGGGCTTGTAGAAGTGGAAGACGAAGGCGACGAGGCAGAGCGTCGCGAAGTGGAGCGCGAAGGGCGCCCGCCCGCCCTGCTTGAAGAAGACGAAGAGGCCGACCAGGAGGTAGACGACGCCGATGAGGTTGACGTAGAGGTCGCGCGCGGTGACCGTCCGCAGCGGCGTCAGGTCGTCGAGATAGATGTGCCGGAAGCGTATCTCCTCGGGGTACGAGGGGCGCACGATGGAGTAGCGCACGCGCCCGCCTACGCCCGCCTCTTCGAGGAAGACCTGCACGTCGTAGGTCGTCCTGACCTCCGCGGGCCGCTCGTCGTCGCCGACGGCGACGCCGACGAGCTGGTCGCCGGGGAAGATGCCGAGGACGCCCTTGCGCCCCGCGGGCGAGTCCTGCTTGACCTCGCGCGCGACGATGCGGCCGTCGTCGGTCTTGACCCAATCGACCCCGTCGGTCGGGGGCGCGGTGTGCGTGAGCCTCTGCGCGAAGTTGATCGTGCCGGCCGCGACGAGCACCGCCGCCGCGATCAGCAGCGCCCAGCCCTTCGTCGTCAGCACGGAATCCTTCATCGTCTCACACGCGACCTTTTGTCATTACGAGCTTGAGGAACGCGCCCGGCCCGGGCCTCTCAAATCCCGGCGGGCTTCGAGCCCAGGTAAATCAAAAGTTTTGAAGCAAGCTGTATTCCAGCTTCGAGGCCGCCCCCCACCCTACTTACGCACCGTCCGCACGGCCGCCCAATCCCTGTGCTGCCGCAGTGTTAACCGCGCCGCGGAGCCGGCCGCTTAAAACCCACGATTTAAAACAGACTCCGCCCCCGATTCAGAATTTCGTATCGCCTCCGAAAATTCGGATAAACCGTTGATACACAAAAGCCCCGCGCCTTCGGCGTGAAGGTGGGCGCGGGGTCTCTGCTCGGAACCGGCCGCCGGGGGACGGCCGGCGGGGCCTTAGAACCTGACCGAAATCCCGCCGCGTAAACTACGGCGGAGCGCGCCGAGCGAGAGCTGCGTCTCGCCGTCCTCCGTGTGCGTCGTCACGTCGAGGAGGTTGCGCGCGTCCACGGTCGCCAGCGCGCGGACGGGCAGGCCGAACGTCGGCAGCTCCTTCGTGACGAGGATGCTCAGGGAGGGGTCGTAGACGGCGAGCCGCCCGGCGAACGGGTCGATGGCGAAGACCGCGGCGCGCGGCGAGAAGCGCAAGACCGTGCGGACGTTGACCCCGTCGAGCAGGCTCGCGTCGAGTTGAGCGGCGGCGGTCTGGAAGAAGGTGTTCTGGAAGAGCTGGTCGGGCGACGCGAAGCCCTCGGGCGAGAGCTGCTGGCCCTGGCCGAAGGCGTAGGCCGCGGAAGCCTTCAGGCGGCTCGACACGCGCCGCGTGTAGACGACGCGCAGGCCCTTCGCCCCGCCCTGCTGGTTCGCGATGTCTAAGAGCGCCGCGCCGCCCTCGCCCGACAAGCCTTCGAGCGGTGCGCTCAAAAGACCCACGCCGCGCCCCGAGATGGTGTCGAAGAAGGCGGTGGCCTCGACCGTAGAGTTCTCGTCTAGCACGCGCTCGACGCCGAACTCAAGGCGGTGGCTGCGTTCGAGCACGGCATGCCCGTCGATGACGGCGACGGCTTGGCCCGGGTTCTCCTTGAAGACGATCTCGCCGTCCTCGAACTCGACGCCGTCGGCGCGCGTCTCCGAGTCCGTCCCGGGCGAGAGCGAGGCGCGCAGGCGCGTGCGCGCGTTGGCGTCGAAGGCGACGCCGAGCCGCGGCGTCAGAGCCCCCTGGCCCCCGACGAATTTCGAGTAGTCGAGCCCGAGCACGACGACCACGCCGTCGCGCACGACCCACTCGTCTACGGCGCGCACCGAGACCTGTTCGAGCTTCTCGCCGCGCGCCGAGTTAAAGCCGAGCTGCGTGCTCGGGGTCTCCGTCACGCCGACCTTCGTCAAAGTCGGAAGGCGCGCGCCGCCGAAGGTCGTGCTGATCAGATGACGCGTTCCGGCGCGGACGCGCGCGGTCGCCTCCAGGCGCTCGAACTCGCCGGCCTGGCCCGCGAAGATGAGCTGCACCTGGCGGTTGACCGGCGTCGCCACGGCGAAGTTGAGCCCCGCGTACGGGCCCGCGCCGGGGACGCCCGACGAGCCGAAGTAGGTCTCGACGTAGCCTTGCGTCCGCGTCCGATTCGTCCGCCTCTCTTCCGGCGTCTCGTCCGCGAGCGCCAGCTCCTCCTCCGCGGCCTCGGCGCGCTCCTGCTCCTCAAGCTCTTCGAGCACGCGGCGGACGGTCTCGTCCTCGGCCTCGCCGACGTTAAAGACCGAGCGGCGGGCGGCCGCGGCACGGATGCGGAACTTGGGGTCGTTGCGGTCTGCGCGCCGCTCGGGGCGCGTGTTCCCCTCGCCGGCCGGTTGCAGGTTGAAGCGGTAGACGAGTTCGGAGGCGGGCGAGACTTCGACGGCGGAGAAGGTCGCGGGCGTGAACCCGTCGGCCAGCGCGCGGATGAGATAGCGGCCGGGCGTGACGCGCGCGGCGAAGGTTCCGTCCGCGGCGCTCTTCGTCTCCTTGACGACCTCGTTGAAGCCGTCGCGCAGGATTTTGACGACCGCGCCCGCGACGGGCTTACCCGCGCGGTCGAGGACGGCGCCGCTGATCGTGCCCAGACTGCTGCCGGGGCGCGCCCCTCCAGGGGGCTCGGCCCCGCGCGCCTGCCGCGCCCCTCCGCCGGCCGCGACGACCGAGAGGGTCGCGAGCAGGACGGGGAAGATGCGCCAGTTGAATTTTCTCATCGCGGCAAAACCTCCGGGCCGACCCGGCCGGGACTCCCCTTCCGACCTCACCGAGCTGACCCCTAGCTTTGACTGTGTCCAGGGCGGCGTCCGGGCGAGGGTGGGAGCTGTCTGGGCGTGCGGCTCCAATCCCGGCGTCACGACGAGCGACACTCTTTTCAGGCGTAACCCTTCTGTGTGTCCGACCCGATACAGGCGGAGAGGGCATTTTCCGCCAACTTCGACGGGGGTGTCAAGCAGGTCGGCCTGTAAAATCAAGGGCCTTCGCGCCGTGAGATGCGCGCGCGCCGGGGGTTGGTTTGCCCGCCCCCGGCGCGCGTGCTACGATGCCGGCTCAAATCATGCAAGAGAGTTCCGGCCGAGGGGTTTCCTTAAAGCTTTCCGAAGTAATGACCGAACAAGTTCAGTTGACCAGACTTCCCAACGGGCTGACCGTCCTCACGGAGCGGATGCCGGGTCTGCGCTCCGCGACGGTCGGCATCTGGGTGCGGCGCGGCTCCCGCCACGAGCCCGAGAGTTGGAACGGCGTCTGCCACTTCATCGAGCACGCCGTCTTCAAGGGCACCGGGCGGCGCACGGCTCTGGACATCGCCGTCGAGTCCGACCGCCTCGGCGGCCACTTCGACGCCTACACGACGCACGAGATGACCGGCTTCGCCCTGAAGGTCGTGGACACGTCCGTGCCCGCGGCCTTCGACCTGCTCGCGGACATGCTCGCGCGGCCCCGCTTCGACGAGGAGGAGCTGCGGCGCGAGCAGAAGGTCATCATCGAGGAGATGAAGATGGTCGAGGACACTCCGGACGAGTTCCTCGCCGAAATCTTCAACGCCGCGTACTTCCCCGGCCACCCCCTGGGTCGCCCCATCGAGGGGACTGAGGAGACCGTCTCGACCTTCGGCCACGAGCGCACCGCCCGCTTCCACGCCGCGGCCTACGCCCCGCCGAACCTCGTCGTCGCCGCCGCCGGCAACGTCGAGCACGAGCGTCTGGTCGAGCTGGCCGCGCGCGCCTTTGAAGACGGGAAGGCCGACGGCGAGGTCAGAGGCGTTGACGAAGAGTCGCCTAGCCCGGCCGCCCCCATCCTGATTCAGCGCAAGAAGGAGTTGGAGCAGGCGCACCTCATCCTCGCCGCGCCCTTCCCGTCGGCGCGCCACGAAGACCGTTACGCGGCGAGCCTTCTGAGTTCCGTCATCGGCGGCGGCACGAGCTCGCGCCTCTGGCAGCGCGTGCGCGAGGAGCGCGGCCTCGCCTACTCGGTCGGCGCGGCGGGCAGCCACTTCACGGACGCTGGCATCTTCCAGATTTACGCGGGCACCTCGCCCGAGCAGTTAGACGAGGTGTTGGACATCTCGCTCGAAGAGCTGCGCCGCAGTCTGCGCGAGGCCGTCGGCGAAGAGGAGCTGCGACTCGTCAAAGACCAGGCCGTCTCGTCCATCCTGCTGGGCCTCGAATCGACGAGCGCGCGCGCCGGGACGCTCGCCCGCCAGGAGATCGTCCACGGCCGCCGCATCCCGCCCGAGCAGGTCATCGCGCGCATCGAATCGGTCACGCCCGAAGACCTGCTGCGCGTCGCCACCGAGCACTTCAAGACCGAACGGCTCGCCCTCGGCGCGCTCGGCGACCTCAACGGCTTCAAGGTTGACCGCGCCCGTCTCGAAGTCTGAAAGCACTGACAGCAGGCTTCGCATTACTCGGAAGAATGATGAAAGCCACGCTGAAAGCAATCCTCCTTCTTTGTGCCATGACGGCCCTCGCCGCGGCGCAAGCCGCGGACGAGCGGCGGGGCGCGCCGGGGGTCGAGGTCTCCGCGTTCGATTGGAAGTACGAGGGGTATGGTCTGGTCGAGGTGGTGCGCAGCAGCAAGGCGGGCATGGAGATCAAGATGAAGCGCGGCACCGACTACGTCTTCAAGTACGACTCGCGCCTGACCGTCAGGAACACGGGCGGGCGGGCCGTCAAGTCGGTCGAGTGGGCGCACGTCTTCTACGACCCGGCGACGGGGAGGGAGCTGAAGCGCTACCGCCTCCAGTCGAAGCAGCGCGTCGCGGCCGGCGAGACCGCGACGCTCAACAAGGCGGTCTCCATCAAGCCCGACGAGAGCACGCGCCACCTCACCGCCGGCAAACAGAGAGTCCGGATCACGCGCGTCGATTTCGAGGGCGGCGGCGAGTGGAAGGCGGACGCCGCGGACGAACGTAAGCCCTAGGCGGAGGCCACGCTTTGAAAGCTTTCAGTTGCCCGCAGTGCGCCGCGACGCTCGAATTCGAGCGGATAGACAAGTCGTGGGTCAGGTGCCAGTTCTGCAACTCGCTGGTGGTCGTCCCCGCCGAGCTGCGGCCGCCGCCCCCACAACCGAAGCCTGAACCGAAGACCACCTTCGGCGGCGGCCCGCAGTCGAAGAATGTCGCACTCGGCATCGGCGTCGCCCTCGCCGCCCTCGCAGTCGTCCTCGTCGCCGTCATCGCCGCCAACCGCCCGTCGAAAGAGGGCGGCAGTGTCGCCAACACGTCCGCCACGCCCTGGCGCTTCCCCACCCCGACGCCGCGCCCTTCGCCCAGGCCCGAAGGCTTCGAGGTCGCCTACACCATCGGCGGCGAGGGCACCGGGCCCGGACTCTTTAAAGACTCGATGGGCGTCACCGTGGACGCGCAGGGGCGCGTCTACGTCTCGGACGAGACGCGGCGCGTGCAGCGCTTCGACCCTTCGGGCAAGTTCCTCAACACCTGGAGCATCCCCACCGAGACGAAGTGGTACCGCAAGCTGCGCGGCGGCCCGACGAAGATCATCGTCAACGAGCGCGACGAAGTCTACGCCGTACTCTCCGGCGTCATCCTCAAGCTCGCGGGCGAGACCGGCGAGGTCTTGGGCGCGGCGCACGGCTCGGACTACATACACGACGCCGCGCTCTCGCCGGGGCGCGGCCTGCTCGTCGTCTCGCAGAAGGGGGACGACGACGAACTCGTCCTCATCGGCGGCGACAAGCGCGCGGCCTGGCGCGTGCACCGCTTCGTCAGCACGCAGTTGGACAAGAAGCTCGAAGTCGAGGCGCTGCGCGTGGCGGCGGGCGCGGGCGGCGAGGTCTACTCGCTCTACGCCATCGGCGGCGTCGCGGGCGAGCACTGGTACGACGACGAGGACATCGCCGTCTTCCGCTTCTCGGACGAGGGCAAGTACCTCGCGCGCTTCGGCGGGCAGGGGCGCGAGCCGGGGCAGTACGGCCCGCCCTCGGCGCTCGCGACCGACCCGCGCGGGCGCGTCTACGTCTGCGAGTCGTTCGACCGCGTTCACGTCTACGAGCCGGACGGCCGCTTCGTGCGCACGCTCAAAATCCCCCACGCCGCCGACGCCCTCGCCTTCGACGCGCAGGGCGACCTCTACATCGCCGGCAGCCACAGGGTCTCGAAGCTGGTGCTCGACAAGTAATGCAGGTCAGAACCGCCCGCGGTAGCGGGTGGGCCTCTGTTATTCGGCGCATCCGGGTAATGAAGGCCCACCCGCTACCGCGGGCGGTTCTGACCGCTATCCCCGGCGGCTCTCAACTTTCGCCCGTCACCATTTGCCATCGAACGCAACAGCCTTAATAATTGTCCTTCAGCTTACACACGCTCGGCGGAAAGCTGACCGCTGACAACTCCCGATGAGACTCACTGTTTTAGGAAGCGGCTCGACCGGCAACTCCGTGCTCATCTGCGCGGGGGGGACGCGCGTGCTGGTGGACGCGGGGCTCTCGGCGAAGGAGACGGTGCGCAGGCTCGCGCTCGTCGGCGAGGACGCCGCGCTGCTGGACGGCGTCGTCGTCACGCACGAGCACTCCGACCACGCGGGCGGCCTGCGCGTGCTCCTGAAGTCGCTCCCCTGCCCCGTCTACATCTCGGGCGCGACGCGCGACGCCTACATCCGCGAGAAGTCTCGCAACGACGACGAGCCGAAGAAGAGGGCCGAAGTCCTGCGCGACCGCACGGTCGAAATCTCTTCGAGCCAGGACTTCCAGATAGGCGAGATCGACTTCCACCCCTTCACCGTCCCGCACGACGCCGCCGACAACTTCGGCTTCGTCGCCACGCACGCGGGCGTCCGCGTCGCCACGCTGATGGACTTCGGCTGCGTGACGACGCTCGTCGCCGACCGCCTGAAGGGCTGCGCGGCCATCGTCATCGAGTCGAACCACAGCCGCGACATGCTCAAGGCGTGCGACGTGTACCCGTGGGAGCTGAAGCAGCGGATACTCTCGCGCACCGGCCACCTCTCGAACGAGGACGTGGCGGTGTGGCTGCGCGACGGCTTCGACGGCTGCGCCGAGCACGTCGTCCTCGCCCACCTCTCGCAGCGCGCCAACAACCCCGACCTCGCCAAGTTCACCGCCGAGTCGGCGCTGCGCGAGCGCGGCGGCCTCTTCCAGCCCGCGACCCGCATCACCCTCTCGCACCACAAGGAACCGACGCCGTGGATCGAGTTGTGAAAGGAGTAGGCAGTAGGCAGATGGCAGTAGGCAGTAAGAGACAACAACACTTCGTTCAGACTACCTTGCGCCGTCTTGTCTTCAACTGCCTACTGCCATCTGCCTACTGCCTACTGCTCTCCGGCTGTGCCGTTGACGAGCGCCGCAGCATACCCGCGGGGGCGCAGGCGACCGTGGAGCGCGTGACCGAGGACATCGCCGCCGGGCGCGACGAGAAGGTCTACCAGGAGGCCGCGCCCGAGTGGCGCGCGCAGGTCTCTTCGGAGGAGAACGCGCGCATCCTCGCGCGCGTGCGCGAGCGTCTGGGCCGCGTCGAGAGCCGCGCGCTCACGAAGGGCACCGAGCAGCAGAGCGCCTCCGCGCCGCTCTCCGGCCACGCCCTCGAACTCTTCTACGCCACCCGCTTCGAGCGCGGCAGCGCCACCGAGCGCTTCACCCTGCTCGAACGCGGCGGCGAGTGGCTGCTCGCCGGCTACACCGTGAGTTCGGACGTACTCAAATAGTGATGAGGACTGAGGACTGAGGACTGAGTAAACGCTACTTCCACTCAGTCCTCAGTCCTCAGTCCTCAGTCCTCAGTCCTCAAAATCATGATTGAACGCTACACGCTGCCCGAGATGGGCGCGCTCTGGTCGGAGCGGAACAAGTTTCAGAAGTGGCTGGACGTGGAGGTCGCCGTGTGCGAGGTGCACGCGGAGATGGGGTCGATTCCGCGCGGGGCCGTCGAGGAGATTAAGTCGCGGGCGTCTTTCACCGTCGAGCGCATCCGCGAGATCGAGAAGACGACCGACCACGACGTGATCGCCTTCACCACCGCGCTCGCCGAGCAGATCGGCGAGCCCGCGCGCTTCGTGCACTACGGGCTCACCTCCTCGGACGTGGTGGACACGGCCAACGCCCTCCTGCTGCGCGACGCCTGCGACCTGTTGCTCGCGAAGACGGACGCGCTGCTCGGAGTCTTGAAGCGCCGCGCCTTCGAGTTCCGGGACACGCCGCAGGTCGGGCGCACGCACGGCGTCCACGCCGAGCCGACCTCCTTCGGCCTCGCCTTCGCGCTCTGGTACGACGAGACGCGGCGCAACCGCGTGAGGTTGGAGAGGGCGAGAGAGGCGGTCGCCGTCGGCAAGATCAGCGGGGCCGTCGGCGCGTTCGCGCACCTCGACCCGGAGGTCGAAGAGAGGGTCTGCGCGCGGCTGGGCCTGAGGCCCGCGCCCGTCTCGACGCAGGTCGTGCAGCGCGACGTGTACGCCGAGTACCTGACGACGCTCGCCATCTGCGCCGCCTCAATCGAGAAGTTCGCCCTCCAAGTCCGGCACTGGCAGCGCACCGAGGTGCGCGAGGCCGAGGAGCGCTTCAAGAAGGGGCAGAAGGGCTCCTCGGCGATGCCGCACAAGCGCAACCCGATTCTGTCCGAGCGCCTGTGCGGGATGGCGCGGGTCGTGCGCGGCTACGCGTTGGTGGGGTTGGAGAACGTCGCGCTCTGGCACGAGCGCGACATCTCGCACTCTTCGGCCGAGCGCGTCGTCCTGCCCGACGCGTCAATCGCGCTCGACTACATGCTGGCGAAGTGCGCCTCGCTCCTCGACACGCTCGTCGTCTACCCGGAGCGGATGCTCTCGAACCTCGCGGCGACGCGCGGGCTCGTCTACAGCGGCCAACTGCTGTTGGCGCTGACGCGCGCGGGCGTCTCGCGCGAGCAGGCTTACGAGTGGGTGCAGCGCAACGCGATGAAGACGTGGGACGAGGGCGGAGAGTTCCGCGACCACGTCCTCGCAGACCCGGACATCTCCCACCTCCTCGCCGCCGAGGAGGTCGGGCGCGTGCTCTCGCCCGAGCCCTACATGCGCAACGTCGGGAAGGTCTTCGCGCGCGTCTTCGGTGGATAGCGGGTGGCACCGACCTGATTGCCCGGAGGAGCCTTTGACCGACGGAGTGAGGTTCGTCCCCGCCACTTCGGTGTCGCTCGAAGCGTACGCCGCGGCGATCACGGCCGCCTTCGAGGGCTACGTCGTCCCGATCAACTTCACCACCTCGGTACTCGCGCGCCGCGTCCGTGTAGAGCAGCAAGACCTCGAATGCTCGCTCGTCGCCCTCGAAGGCGGCGAGGCGGTCGGCGTGGCCGGGCTCGCCGTCCGCGGCCGCCGCGGCTGGGTCTCAAGCTTCGGCGTCGTGCCGGCCTGGCGCCGCCACGGGCTCGGCCGCCGCCTCATGTCGGCGCTCGTGGAACGCGCGCGCGCCTACGGGCTCCGGCAACTCCTGCTCGAAGTCATCGAGGGGAACACGGCGGCGCGGCGTCTCTACGAAGGGGCGGGGATGCGCGTCACGCGCGACCTGCTCGTCCTCGACCGCCCGGCGGACTACGAGCCGCGCGGCGCGCTCCGCGGCGGGGCGCTGAGAGAAGCGTCGGCGGAAGAGCTGCTCAGACACTACTGGCGGCTGCACCCGGAGCCGCCCGCGTGGCAGCGCGAGCTGTCGGCGCTGCTGGCCGCAGACCTGCGCGGCCTCTACGTCGGCGAGCGCCGCCGGCCGCGCGCCTACGCGCTGCTCGGCCGCGGCCGCGACGGCAACACCTACGTCTCCGACCTCGCGGCCGCCGACGCCGGGCACGCCGCAGAGATGTGCGCCGCGCTCGACCGCGTGGGCGGCCCCCTGAAGATCGTCAACGAGCCCGGGCGCGGCCCCTTCGCCGCCCCGCTCCTCGCGCACGGCTTCAAAGAGGTTCTGCGCCAGCACCAGATGTCGATGGAGTTGTGAGGAGTTCAAGGTTCAAAGTTCAAGGTTCAAAGCAGGCTCAGGCTTTTAAGCGTGCGCCGCCTTGAACGTCGGACGAGTCTTCGATTAACTTTGAACCTTGCACTCGCAACTTTGAACTTTCGGGAGAGACCCTTGAAAGCAAAAGTCTACGTCACACTCAAGCCGGGCGTGCTCGACCCGCAGGGCAAGGCCATCCAGCACTCCGTGGGGCTCCTCGGCTACGACGGCGTCGCCGACGTGCGCCAGGGCAAGTATTTCGAGATCGCGCTCGACTCGAACCTGGACGAGGCGCGCGCGAGAGAGACAGCCGAGCGGATGGCGCGCGACGTGCTCTCGAACCCCGTCATCGAAGACTTCCGCGTCGAGGTCGAGTGACGAAGTCCGGCGCGCGGCGGCCACAGGTGAAAGAGATGTTCTGTCCCAAGTGCGGTCAGCAGTCTTCCGACGAAGTGCGCTTCTGCCCGAGGTGCGGATTCCACCTCGCGGGGCTCGCGGCCTACATGGCGGCCAACGAGCACGCCCCGGCCGAGGCCCTCGCCCCGCGCGCGCCGGTGATGACCGCGCGGCGGCGCGGCATGCGGCGCGGCGCGAAGTTGATGTTCATCTGCGCCGTCCTGCTGCCCGTCGCCGCGCTGCTCGCCTTCGAGGGCGACGCGCCCGGGCCGCTGCTGCTCGTCATGACGGGCGGCCTGGCGGGGCTGGCCTGGTTCGTCTACTCCTGGCTGTTCAACGACAACGTCCTGCCCGTCGGCAAAGACGCCAAACGCAGAGACCTCGGCGCAGCCGGGGACAGGCCCGCCCTCGGCGCGCCGACCTTCGCCCCCGCGCCGCTCTTCGGCCGGCAGCGCGGCAACACGGCGGAGATTTATCAGCCGCCGAGCGTCACCGAGAACACGACCAGGCTGCTCGACAAGGACTCCTGAGCGGGCCGGGAGGAGGAGGAGCGTGATGGGACTCAAAGAAGTAGAGGTGGAGCGATGAAATTCGGAGTGATCGTCTTCCCCGGGTCGAACTGCGACCACGACGCGTACCACGTCATCTCGAAGCACGTCGGGCAGCCGGTGGACTTCATCTGGCACCGCGAGACCGACCTCTCGACCTACGACGCCGTCATCATCCCCGGCGGCTTCTCCTACGGCGACTACCTGCGCGCCGGGGCGCTCGCCAGCTTCTCGCCGGTGATGGCGTCGGTCAAGGAGTTCGCAAGCCGCGGCGGGTTCGTCTTAGGCATCTGCAACGGCTTCCAGATTCTGTGCGAGTCGGGGCTGCTGCCCGGGGCGCTCATCCGCAACAAGGAGCTGCACTTCGTCTGCCAGCACGTCAACGTCCGCGTCGAGACGACCGAGACGCCCTTCACGCACGAGCTGCGCGCCGGGCAGGTCTTGAGCCTCCCCGTGGCGCACGCCGAGGGCAACTACGTCTGCGACGACGAGACCTTTGACGAACTCGTCCGCGAAGACCGCGTCGTCTTCCGCTACTGCGACCCGGCGGGCGAGTCGGGCGAGCTGGCGAACATCAACGGCTCGCGCGACCACATCGCGGGCATCTGCTCGCGCGAGCGCAACGTCCTCGGGCTGATGCCGCACCCCGAGCGCGCGTGCGAAGACCTGCTCGGCTCCTCGGACGGCAGCGGCGTCTTCCGCTCGCTCGCCTCGACCCTCGCCGCGGTGAAGTGAAGGCGAAAGGCAAAAGGCAAAGGGCGAAAGGCGAAAGTGAGGTTGGCGAGCCCGACGCCGACTCCCCCGTCCTCACCTGGGAAGAGGTCAACCGCACGCACCGCGTCCGCAACGGCGTCTACCACAGGGGCGGGCGGCTCGTCTCGCTGCTCACGGACTTCGGCCGCATCAACCCCTGCTACCCGGATGCGCTCTCCGCGGACGGCGAGTCAATCGCCTACACGGGCGAGGGCCGCCACGGCGACCAGCACCTCTCGCCCGGCAACCGCGCGCTGCTCGCGGCCGTCGAGTCGGGCCACGCCGTCCCCCTCTTCAACAAGCTCGGCACCGGCCGCTGGCAGCTCACCGGCCGCTGGCGCGTCGCCGCGGCCGAACACCGCTTCGACGAACACGAGCGGCGCATGCTCTGGCGCTTCACGCTCAGGAAGGTTTCAAGTTAGACATCTTAACTATCAGCGCGCGGAAGACCAGGCGCTGCGCGCGTTTGCTCAAATCACCCGGCAGCGGTCTCGTTAACGTCCGCGGCCGAATTTTTTTGAAACCTCCGCTTGACGCGCCCCGTACTCTGTGTGACTGTATTAGTTGATTGATACAGTCGCGGTCGGGCCACGCTGCCGTCCAAAGTCAAAGACGAAAGTTCAAAGTTGAGGACGGACTTCAAACTTTCAACTTTCGAGCTTTGAACTTTGAAGCCGGATTCGCTAATCTGTCGGCGCTCCCCGGTCACTTCAAGCAGAGTCTTCCAGCAGAATAAGGAGTTCAGGCAAAGTTATGAAGAAGCTCTATGTGGTCGCAATCCTCCTCGTGCTCTCGCTCGCGGTCGTCGCGCTGGCCATGCGTGCCACCAGCCCCGCGGCCCCCGTGCCCGACGCGCCCGCCATCGGCACGGCCGCCCCCGACTTCACGCTGCCCGACGCCGACGGCAAGGAGCACTCGCTCGCCTCGCTGAAGGGCAAGGCTGGCACGGTCATCCTCTTCATCGCGACCAAGTGCCCGGTCTCGAACGCCTACAACGCGCGCATGCAGAAGCTCGCCGAGGAGTACAGGGCCAAGGGCGTCAACGTCGTCGGCATCAACTCGAACGTGGCCGAGTCGGCCGCCGAGGTCAAGCAGCACGCGGCCGACAACGGGCTCTCCTTCACCATCCTGAAGGACCCGAACAACAAGGTGGCCGACCGCTTCGGCGCGCAGGTCACGCCCGAGGCCTACCTGCTCGACGCCTCCGGCAAGCTCGTCTACCACGGCCGCATCGACAACTCGCGCAACGGCGACTCCATCACCAACACGGAGCTGCGCGACGCCATCGAGGCGACGCTCGCCGGCAAGCCCGTCGAGAAGGCCGAGGTCAAAGCCTTCGGCTGCTCCATCAAGCGCGCGAGCTAACGGGCGAGTGATGTTGAAGGCACTACTGCCGGCCGCCGTCGCGGCCGCGATCCTCTTGAGCTGCGGGGCCGGCGGCTTCCAGAACCAGAAGCCGCCGGCCCCGCAGCCCGCCGCGCCCTCGAAAGTAACCCAGATCGACGAGGCCGCCTTGAAGTCGCTGCTCGGCGCGGGGGCGGGGCGCGCGCGCCCGCTGCTCGTCAACTTCTGGGCGACGTGGTGCGTGCCCTGCCGCGAGGAGTTCCCCGACCTACTCAAGATTCGCGAACAGTATAAGTCCGACCGGCTCGACTTCGTCCTCGTCTCGCTCGACGACCCCTCGGAAATCGACAAGGCCGTGCCCGAGTTCCTGGCGGAGCAGCGCGCCAACCACCTGACCTCCTACCTCCTCAAGGCCGCGGACGACAACGTCGCCATCAACCTCGTAGACCCGACGTGGAGCGGCGAGCTGCCCGCGACCTTCGTCTACGACCGCGCGGGCAAAATCGTCTTCAATCACAAGGGGCGCATCAAACCCGCCGAGCTGCGCGCCGCCCTCGACGAAGCGCTCAAGGATAAAGCGCCGGAGGCGGGCGGGCAGAAATAAAAGAGCCGTGAACCGTAAGCCGTGAACCGTGGCGGGAGGAAGGCAGTTCCTTCCCGCCACGGTTCACGGCTTACGGTTCACGGCTTTTCCGCGTTTGAAGAAACGCGCGCGAGCCTTTATCCTGTGCTGTCCTTCTGACAGACGAACGCATCGGACAGGGGCTCGCGCCGTTTTCTCGTCATGAATTCTGAAATCATCACCCCGGAAGTCGTCGCCGCACACAACCTCACTTCGGAAGAGTTCGACCGCATCCGCGAACTGCTCGGGCGCGAGCCCACCTTCGTCGAGCTGGGCGTCTTCTCCGTCATGTGGTCGGAGCACTGCTCGTACAAGTCCTCGCGCGCCCACCTCAAGCGCCTGCCGACCCGGGGCGAGCGCGTCATCGTCCCGCCGGGCGAGAACGCAGGCATCGTTGACGTGGGCGACGGCTGGTGCGCGGCCTTCAAGGTCGAGTCGCACAACCACCCCTCCTTCATCGAGCCCTTCCAGGGCGCGGCCACCGGCGTCGGCGGCATCCTGCGCGACATCTTCACGATGGGCGCGCGCCCCGTCGCCGCGATGAACTCTTTGCGCTTCGGCACGCTCTCACACCCCGAGCACGGGCGGCGCAACCGCGCGCTGCTCGCGGGCGTGGTCGCGGGGATCGCGCACTACGGCAACGCCTTCGGCGTGCCCACCGTGGGCGGCGAGGTCGTCTTCGACGACGCCTACACCTTCAACCCGCTCGTCAACGCTTTCGCTTTAGGGTTGGTCAGACACGACCAGATATTCTTCGGGAAGGCGGCGGGCGTGGGGAACCCCGTGCTCTACGTCGGCGCGAAGACCGGCCGCGACGGCATCCACGGCGCGACGATGGCCTCGGCCGAGTTCGACGAGGAGGCTCTGGAGAAGCGGCCGACGGTGCAGGTCGGCGACCCGTTCCTCGAAAAGCTCCTGCTCGAAGCCTGCCTCGAAGCGATGCGCGCCGGCGCGGTCGCGGGCATTCAGGACATGGGCGCCGCCGGGCTGACCTCCTCCTCGTGCGAGATGGCCGCGCGCGCCGGCACGGGCGTGGAACTCGACCTGAGTTTAGTCCCGCAGCGCGAGGAGGGGATGACGGCCTACGAGATCATGCTGTCGGAGTCACAGGAGCGCATGCTCATCGTCGC
>DATMVD010000057.1:0-17465 GCA_035563535.1 Pyrinomonadaceae bacterium
AGACGCCGCAGCCGGGCGCGAGTCCCGCCGCGCGCACGACGCCCGCGCAGCGCCGCCCGGCGGGCGCACAGGCGAACCAGTAAGAAGACACGGGGGGACGTTTGATGAGGAATCGCGCTTCGACACACCTGCTGCTGTTGCTGCTCATCGTCGGGCTGGAGGTCGTCGGCTACGTGACGGTCTACCACTCGGCGCTGCTGCGCGGCTACGAGCCTTCCGTCGTGGGGGCCGTGCGCGACGTTCTGCTCTACCTGCCGCTCGTCGTCCTGCTCTTCTGGCTCTCGCGCGCGATGCGGTTTAAGGGCAACTGGACGCTCTACACGACGGCCATCCTGCTCTTCTCGATGGGCCTGCTCGTGCAGTACCGCCTCTACAGCGACCCCGAGTACGGCTCGGGCAACAAGGCGCAGGCGCGCGCCGAGAAGACGCAGGTGCAGCGGCTGCGCTACATCCAACAGTTCTACGGCCCCGACAAGAAGCAGGCGCTCGGCATAGACCCCTCGGCCCCGCAGCCCGCGGCCACGCCCGAGGTCGTGCGCCGCTCGGAGGTCACGGTCGGCCGCGCGCTCACCTCCTCCTTCACGTGGGTTCCGCTCTTCGCCTTCTTCGCGATGGCGCTGGCCTTCTGGGTCTGCATGCAGGACAAGTACCTGGACTGGATGCAGCGCAACAGCTTCCTCATCGTGCTGGCGACGCTCCTCCCGCTCTTCGGGGCCATCGTCTGGTCGAGCGCGGGCAAGTTCGGCGGCAACATGACGCCGTGGGAGCCCTCGAAGATTCCCTTCCTCCTCGGCTTCGCGGGGATTCTGACGGCCCATTACCGCGAGCTGGCGCGCACCTACTGGGGCATGCCGCGCGCGCGCAACGTCGTCCCGCTGCTCGTGATGGGGCTCATCCCGTTCATCCCCTTCTTCGCGCTGAAGGACTTCGGGCAGATGCTCGTCTTCAGCGGCGCGTACGCCACGCTCTACCTCGTCGCCGTGCGGCGGTGGCCGCAGTTGCTCGTCTTCGTCGGCTCGCTCGTGCTCGTCGTCGTCGTCCTCGTCGTCGGGGCGCTCCCGGTCAACGTGCAGGAGAGGGTGCCGACGCTCGCCACCCTCGCCTCGCCCGTCCGGGCGGTGCTGCCCGACCGCATCAAGCAGCGCTTCCACCTCTGGCTCGACGGCTTCGACCCGCCCGCGCCCGACACCGAGTGGTGGAAGAAGGACTACGATGACGCGCTCGCGCGCGACCAGCGGATGAGGGAGCTGGCCGAGTCGAGCCCCGCCATGCAGAAGACCGTCAACGTGGACATCTGGTTCGACCGCATCGCCTTCCAGCCCTCGCAGGCCAGCTTCGGCCTCGCCGCCGGGAGGACTACGGGGAGGGGGCTGGGCCTGGGCTTCTCCGAAGTCATCCCCGTCGCCGACTCGGACTACATCTACGCGGCCATCGGCGAGGAGTTCGGGCTGCTCGGGGGGACCGCCGTCCTGCTCGCGCTCGTCGTCTTCGTCAACGCGGGCGTGCGCACCTCGATCGAGGCGCGCGACATGTTCACCAAGCTCTGCTCGGCGGGGCTCACCGCCTTCATCGGCTTCCAGGCCATCGTCAACATCGGCGGCACGACGCGCGCGCTGCCGATGACGGGCATCACGCTGCCTTTCGTCAGCCACGGGGGTTTCAGCCTCATCACGAGCTTCGCCATGCTCGGCATGCTTCTGGCCTTTTCGCACCGCAACGCCAGCGACGCCGAGACGCCCGACCTGCGCGCGGCCGCCGCCGTGCGCGAGCCGCGCGAGGAGGAAGAGTACAAGTTACCGGAGGCGGTTCAATGACAGCAGACCCCAGGGCCTACTCCATCGAGGCGGCGTCGGTCACAGACCGCGGCCTGAGCGAGAAGCGGCCCGAGAACGAGGACTCGATGCTGAGCGACCCGGCGCACCGCATCTTCGCCGTCGCCGACGGCGTGGGCGGCGCGCAGGCCGGCGAGGTCGCTTCGCAGACCGCCATCGAAGTCTTGCAGGAGGCGTTCGCCAACCAGAACGCGGCGGGCGAGGACGTGGAAGACCTGATGGAGATCGCCATCCAGCGGGCCAACGACTCCATCTACCGCATGTCGCGCGAGCAGCCGCGCTTCGCGATGATGGCGACGACCATCGTCGCGCTCCACCTCGACGGCCTGCGCGCGACCGTGGGCCACGTCGGCGACTCGCGCCTCTACCGCCTCGCGCCCGACGGCCGCCTGAGCCGCGAGACCGAAGACCACTCGCTGGTCGAGGAGGAGATGAGGGCCGGCCGCCTCACCCCCGAGCAGGCCGCGACCCACCCGAACCGCAACGTCATCAGCCGCGCCCTCGGCGCGGAGTCTTCCGTCGAGGTTGACATGCGCAGCTTCGACGTCGAGCGCGGCACGGTCTTCCTCCTCTGCTCCGACGGCATCACGCGCCACGTCCCCGACGACGAGCTTTCGACCGTGCTCCGCAACGCGCGCACGCTCGACGCGGCCTGCGAGGAGCTGAAGCGCCGCTGCTTCGAGCGCGGGGCCGAGGACAACCTGACGGCCGTCGTCGTCCGCGTCGGCGGCGAAGGCGGCCGCGCCGACGAGGACGCCGACGAGGAGCAGACCATCGTCACCGAGCGCCCGAGCCTGCACGCCGCGCGCACGCTCCCCGACACGCCGGTCGGCCACCTCCGCAGGCCCTTCGACCCCGGCTCCGCCGTCGGGGTGGCGACGCAGACCGCCTCCGAGGCGAAGGCTCGCGCCGCCGGCGCGGTTCACGCCGACTCTCAAGAGACATCAAAGGCCGCGGCCGCCCCGTCGAACGGCCGCGCCAAGGGGGGCGGCAGCGGGCGCTGGCTCCTCTCGTTCGGCGCGCTGCTGCTCACGCTCGGCGCGGTGGCGCTGGCCTTCTACGTGGGGATGATGTTCGAGCGCAAAGGGGTGAGCAGCCGCCTCAGTCCGGCGGCGGCCACGCCGACGCCGACCTCGACGCCCGCGGCCGCGACGCCGCGCCCGCCCGAGGCCGCCTTCGTCGAGACGCCCGCCGAGCGCTTCCTGCGCCTGCGCAGCGCCGTAGACCTCTCGCCCGCCTCCGAGGCCGCGCGGATGGCCACGGAGGCGAACGGCCAGCCGCTCGACTCGAACGACCCGGAGTTCCTCTACCTCTACGGGCGCGCGCTGCTCCTCTCCGACCGCCAGCCCGAGGCGGCCGCGGCCTTTGACCGCGCCATCCAGAGGATCAACGAGAACATGACGCCCGCGAACGGCGAGCTGAAGATCGACGCGCGCCTCGCCAAGGTCGCCGCGCACCTGCGCGCGCGCGACTACGTGGGGGCGCGCGACGCCGCCGAGGCCCTCTCCGAAATCGTCCGGCCGCAGCAGACGCCGACGGCCACCACGGAACCCGCGCCTGCGCCGACACCGTAAAGGGGAGTAGTCAGTAGACCGTAGTCAGTAGCCGGTAGGCTACGCTCTGCTGACGTTGAGGATGAGAACCGCACGGTACGCAATCACGAATGCTTTTCTACCGGCTACTGGCTACTGGCTACTGACTACTGCTTTGAGATGAGTGAGCTGAAGCTTCAGCAGTGTAGACTCGACGGGCGCTACGACGTGCTCGACTGCCTCGGGCGCGGGAGCTACTCGGAGGTCTACGTGGCGCGCGACGCGGCGGCGCACGAGGGCGCGCCGAGCCTCGTCGTCATCAAGGCCCTGAACACGCACCTCCAGGGGATGCCCGACCCGGAGCTTGAGCGCACCCTCGTCGAGAACTTTCGCAACGAGGCCATCGCGCTCGACCGCGTCCGACACCCCAACATCATCAGCCGCCTCGGCCACGGCACGGCCATCGACCTCTCGGGGCGGACGTTCCACTACCTCGTCGTCGAGTACCTGCCGGGCGGCGACCTGCAGGCGCTCGTGCTCCGCCGCCCGCTCCCGCTCGACGGCGCGCTCTTCTACCTCGAACAGGTCTGCAAGGGGCTCGCCCACGCGCACAAGCACGGCGTCATCCACCGCGACATCAAGCCGCAGAACCTCCTGCTCACGGCCGACCAGCACACCATCAAGATCGCCGACTTCGGCGTCGCCAAGATCGAGGCCGCCGAGGGGGCCATCACGCGCGTCGGCACGGACGTGTACGCCGCGCCCGAGCACCACCCGCTGGCGACGACGGGGCCGCTCGACACTGCCTCGCTCTCGCGCCCCCGGCCCGTGCAGTTGACCCCCGCGGCCGACGTTTACTCGCTCGCCAAGACGACCTACATGGTTCTGACCGGCGAGGCCCCGCGCCGCTTCTCGCAGAAGCCGATCACGAGCCTCCCGCAGCAGTTCATCCCCGAGGATTGGTCTGACTACGTCCTGCGCGTGCTGGAGCGCGCGACGCAGACGAACCCGGCGAAGCGTCACCAGACGGTGGACGAATTCTGGCTCGACCTGCGCGACGCGGTGATGACCGGGACGCGGCCCCTGCGCCGCCCCGACGGCGGGACGGCCGGCCCCGGCGAGCCCGACGAGCGCGGCGCGCGCGACCGCTCCGGCGCGCAGAACAACTCCTCTCCGCGCAACTTCACGCCCAAGCCGCCGCCCGCGCCGACCTTCGACCGCGAGTCGCGCTCGGCCGCCAACGCGGGGCGCCACCGCTTCGTCGTGCCCATCGCGCAGGCGGGGCCGGCCGCGGCCGTCCTCGCCGAGGCCGAGAGCGGCCCCTTCCTCTCGCCGCGCGAAGGCATCGACCCGCCGGCGGGCACGTTCACGGAACGCCGCCCGCAGCGCGAGCCGCGCGGGGCGCGCGTCCCGCCGCGCCTGCGCAAGTGGGGCGTGGCGCTCCTGCTCCTGCTCGCCTTCTCGGGGATGCTCTACGCGACCTTCCGCTACGTGCAGGGCGTCCGCGGCGGCGCGTCGCAGCGGCAGCGGCAGCAGCAGGCGGGCGCGGCCGCGACCAAAACGGGAATCACCGGGAGTGAATTTGTGACGACGACCGATGTAAACTTGCGCAAGGGCCCCGACCCGAGCTACGCGAAGGTCGGCATGGCCGAGGTCGGCTCGACCGTGCGCGTCCTCCAGGTGAGCGGCAAGTGGTATCAGGTGCAGGTCGTCGAGCACGGGCGGCCGAAGTCCGACCCCGAGTCGGCCGACGAGGGCTGGGTCAACAGCGCACTTTTGAAGGCGAAGTCTTAACTACTGCCCCGCGAAGAGGTGACGAAGACAGTGAGCATAATCGATTCGATTCGGCGGTGGATTGACGGGGAGGTCTCGGACGACCCTCTGGCCGAGGTGGACGAGAAGGCGCGCCCGCGCCGCATCTGGGAAGACTTCCTTGTGAAGGTGGCGCGCGAGGTCGAGTCGGTCATGCAGCGCGAGATGTTCACGCCGCCCGGCGGCCCCACCTACATCCCGCCCGAGTACGTCGTCTACCTCTCGAACGAAGACGACAAGGAGTGGCAGGGCGAGAAGCGGCGCGGGCTAGAGCAGGGCCTCTACTACGTCCTCTCGGAGCGCGCGCGCGAGCTTTCGGGCCAGACGCAGCTCGCCACCAAGCAGTTCGCCGTCGAGCTGCGCGTGGACGGCACGCTGGAGAAGGGTCAGTTCCGCGTCCAGCCCGTCTGGGAGTCGAACGAGCAGGGCGGCCACACGATGGTCACGGCGCGCCCGGCGGAATTCCCTTCGACACCTACGGCCGCGCCGGAGGAGACCGACGGCGGCGTGACGGGCGAGTTAGAGAGCGACGTGACGCGCGTCGCCGCGAGGCCGCCGACCGCCCTCTACAGCGTCGAGGTCTGGCGCAACGGACAGCGGCAGTCGGTCGAGCCCGTCTACAAGCAGGAGATCACCATCGGCCGCGGCTCGAAGTCCGTCACGGTCGATCTCCCCATCAAGGGCGACCCCGAGGTCAGCCGCAGCCACGCCACGCTCGAACTCGACAACACCGGCCGCTACTGGTTCACGCCGAAAGGCCGCAACCCGACCTTCGTCGGCGGGCGCGAAGTCCCGCGCGAGGAGCGCGTCGAAGTGCTCCCCGACCAGAAGATCGACATCGCCAGCTTCACCCTACGCATCCAGCCGAAGTGAAGAAAGAATCAGTTTACACCCGGTTCAGAGGCGGGCCTCGGCCCGCCGGAGCGTGCTTCGATGTATCACGCTCCGGCGGGCCGAAGCCCGCCTCTAAACGGTCGTCCGTACGCTCACGCGAATAACGCTCTAGTGTGGTTAACTCCCTTTCCTCCGAGCCACGCGCCGGCCGTTCACTCCGGCCAGACGGAGTTGAGCAGCGCCGCTAAGCGGTAGCCGCCCCACGCGACGCGGCGACGCGCCAGCCAGACGCCCCTCTCCTTGTAGCCGGCCGTCACGGCGCTCTCGGGGACTAGTCTCCTGTTGTTGTAGGCGTACTTCTCGGCCAGGTAGCTGCTCTCGTCCGCCCACGCCTGAAAGTTCGTCGGGTCGTCGAGGCGGATGAGGGGGTTGGCGGCCGGGTGCTGCCTGACGACGCTCGGGACGGCGCTGTCGATCAAGTTCTGCGGCGGCGGCTCGAAGTCGGGCGGCCCCCCGCCCTTCGGGAAAGAGTTCAGCCCGCCGTCCCAGAAGCTGTGCAGCTTGACCCTGCCCGGCGTCAGGATGAAGAAGAGGTTGCCGCCCTGGTCGCCCTTCGGGTTCTTCTGGTCAACCCGCGTCGAGCAGTGGAGGGGCTGGTGGATGTCGCCGACGAAGTGGATGACGAAGCGGAGCGCCTGCGCGCGCTCGTGGTCGTCTGTGCTCGTCTTCAGCACCTGGACGTAGCGCCCGAGCGCCTTGATGACGTTCTCCGGCTCGGGCAGGTCGGGGAGCGGCGTCGCGTCCACGCTGAACGGGAAGTCCGCGAAGTGCAGTTTGCCGGAGAACTCGAAGCCGGGGCGGTTCCGCACGTCGTCGGGCCAGACGGAGCCCCTGAAGAAGCCGAGGCGCTGGTTCGTTATGTCCGAAGGGTTGATGGGGAGGGCCATGAGCCTTTCGGCCTCGGCCTTCGCCTTCGGGTTGAGCCGGTCGAAGGCGATCTTCGCGGTCATCATGTGCCCGCCCGCCCCCCACGCCGAGGCGGTTCTCGCGGGCAGCAGGACGAGGCACAGCAGGACGGCGGCCGACAGCCCGCGGCGGGCAGGTGTGGAGTTGAAGTTAAGCATCTGTTCCTCTCCGTGGCTGTGCCTAAGGAAGTGAATTTAGGCGGCGTCTCGAAGGAAGGTCGGCGCGACGAGGGCAGGTTCGCGCCGGCCCCGAAGTGTGGTTCAGCGCCCGCGGGTGAAAGTCGCGCGCAACTTTATTGACGCACGCCCCCCAAGTCAAGACATTTTCGCCCCGCCGCCCATAGCAACATTTCGGTTGACATTTCCGGGCGGCGGGAATACTTTGTCGGCTCTCAAGGGGGTCGTCGCCTCTGGCGGGCTCTCGCCCCCGTCAGCTTCTCATCCGGCACCCGCACGCGCTTGATACCGGCCTCCGCACGCCCCGCCGCCTCAAGCGCGCGCACTCACAAGGAGAATCCCATGCCAGATAACCGCATCAGCGCCACGCTCAGCGAGGCCGACCGGCAGGACGTGCTGGCGGCCATCGCGACCATCCGCGAGAAACTGCCCTTCCTCATCGACCTGACGCCCGAGCAACGGCGCTCGCTCCCCAAGATGGGCGACAAGAGCCGCGCCTTCGTCGGCAAGGCGCTCAACGTCGCACAACTCAACTCCAGCTACCTGCCCCGCGCCTTCAGCGTTGAGGAGATGGCGCGCGACGTGGCGCTGACCGAGGCCCTGCAACCCATCCTAGCCTCGCTGACAAGCCTGCAAGAGCAGTTGACGGACACCTACACCGAGGTCGGCAGCGAGGCTTACAGCGCCGCCCTCGTCGTCTACCAGTACGCGCGCACGAGCGGCGAGGCCGACGGGCTCGAAGCCCTGCTCGACGACATGGGCCAACGCTTCGCACGTAAATCTCGCGGCCCGAAGCCCCCCGCGCCCGGCGACGGCGGCGCTCAGGACTGAAGCGCCGCGCCCGAAATTTGCTCGGAGTTTCGAGCTTTTTTCTCGAAACTCCGAGCTTTTTACCCGAAGCCCCGAGCTTTTTTCTCGGAAATTCGAGAAAAAAGCTCGGGACTTCAAGCTTTTTGCTCGGAGTCCCGAGAAAAAAAGCTCGGGGCTCCGAGCAAATTTCTCGGGACTCCGAGTTTTTTTCTCGAAACTCCGAGCTTTTTGCTCGGGGCTCCGAGCAAATTTCTCGGACGCCCGACCTCAACAACTCCACACTCCGAGCTTTTTTCTCGGAATCCCGAGCTTTTTTCTCGGAAGTCCGAGCTTTTTTCTCGAAAGTCCGAGCTTTCTGCTCGGGAGTTCGAGCCGGAAGTGATAGCGGATTACATTTGAATGTGACCATTTAGAGGCGGGCTCTGCCCGCCGTCTCGGCCACCGAGGCTTGAGACGGCGGGCGGAGCCCGCCTCTAAACGGACGCTGAAGCGGTCATACTCAAACGCAAACAGCTATGAGAATGTCCGAGAAATTTGCTCGGACGTTTGGTTACGCCTGAACGGCGGGCGTGTGCGGGCCGGATTCGAGGTCGGCGATGAGTTGTTCGAGGGCGGGGAGGGTCTGCTCTTCGACGTAGTCGCGGCCTAAGAGGCGCATCATCTGGCGGGGGCGCGTCTCGCCGCGCGCCTCTTTGAGGAGGGCGCGGCAGAGGGCGAGGACGACGGGGGTCGAGAACTGGCGGCCGGCGTTGCGGCGGAAGTCTTCGACGACCTCGTCGAAGGTGCGGCGGCGGCGGTAGGGGCGGTCGGTCGTCATCGCGTCGAACGAGTCGGCGAGCGAGACGATCTTGGCACCGGCGGGAATCTGCTCCTCCGTCAAGCCCTCGGGGTAGCCGCGCCCGTCGGGCCGCTCGTGGTGGTAGCGCGCCATCAGCGGGATGTCGGCGAAGGGGTGTGTGATGGGGCGCAGTATCTCGTAGCCGGCGGCCGGGTGGCGGTTCAGCTCAGAAGACTGCTTGGCGTCGATGCGGTAGGGGGCGTTGATGATGTCGCGGTCTACGACGAGCTTGCCCACGTCGTGGAGGTAGCCGCCGATGGCGATGGCCTCGACCTCCTCGTCCGCCCAGCCCATCTCGCGCGCGATGATCTCGCTGTACTTGCCGACGCGCTCCGAGTGCCCCTGCGTGTACTTGTCCTTGCAGTCGATGGCCGCGGCGAAGGCGCGCACCGTGTCATTGTAGCTGCCCTTCAGACTCTCGTAGAGCCGGCGGTTCTCCTCCGCCCTGCGCTCGACCTCGCGCAGCAGACGGTGGTTGTGCATCCCGACGCCGACGTGGCGGCCGAGGGCGCGCGCCAGTTCCCTGTCCTCCTGCGTGAAAGACTCGCCGCTCGCCTTCCCCCCGAGGAGGATGACGCCGACCAGCTCGCCGCGCACGACGAGCGGCGTGACGACCTCGACGCCCGAGCCCGCGAACCTGTCGTACACCTCGTGCTCGACGCGCGCGAAGTCCCGCAGGGCGTGCGCGAGCGAGCCCCCGCCGTTCCCGTCCGACGGCTGCGGCTGCGGCTTGAGGGTGAAGTCGCGCGCGAGTTCTTCGTCGAAGCCGCGCGCCGCGACGAAGCGGAGCGAGTCGTGTTCGCGGTCGAACTCGGCCACCGCGCCGCGGCGGATGCCCATCGCGCCGAGGACGACGTGCAGCGCCGAGCGCACCATCTCCTCGAAGTCGCTCGTCTCCGCGATCTCCTCGCCCAAATCGGCGAGCGCCGCGAACGCGTGCAGAACCATCCGCGTGCTGTCAGACATATCTGGTGAATGGTGAATAGTAAATGGTGAATGGCGGTCGAGTGTTCATGCGCCGCGTTGAGATTTCATAACGTTGCGACTCTCAACGACTATTCACTATTTACCATTCACTATTTACTAGCCGTCAGTGTCCCGGGGGGGTTGTCGAAAACTCTTCCAACGTCGCGAGCGCGTCCTCCTCCCGGTCGGCGAGGACGACGAGGCGCGTGAGGCCGAGCAGCTCGAAGAGCTTGAGGGTGTGCAGGGAGACGTTCGAGAAGGCGACGCGCGCGCCGCGCCGTTCGGCCTCGTCGATGACGCCGAGCAGGATTGAGACGCCGATGCTGTTGACCAGCTCCGTGTCGCGGAAGTTGATGACGAGCGCGCGGCAGCCCCGCTCCATCCTCGTCAGGCACTCCCGCTCGATGCGCTGGCCGCTCAGCTTGTTGACGTAGTCGCCCGCGTAGACGACCGCGACTTCACCCTGCGCGGGCAGGGGCGTGCCCGTGAGTGGCTCTGACATCTCGGCAGGTTTTCCCTTCTTTTATTTGCGCAAGTATTTCGTCATCCGCAGTCGGGTGCCGTCGTCAACGCGCTCGAACTCCACGTCGTCCATCAGCGTGCGGATGAGTTTGAGCCCCCAGCCCCGGCGACCCTTCGCGCCCTCGCCGCCGCCGTTGTTCTTGTCGGCGGCGACTCCGTTCTCGGGGAGAGTAACGGGTACGGATAGCCCTCGGCTCGATACAGTGATGACTAATTTATCACCTTCCACGCGAAAGCGGTTATAGATTTTTCGCTCGGTGCTCAAGGAGTGCTCGGCGGCGTTGATGCACGCCTCGACGAGCGCCGTCTTGATCTGGTTAATGGCCTCGGGCTGGAACTCCATCCGGCGCGCGATCTGCTCGACCGTGTGCGCCGCGATCAGCTCCGTGTCCTCCGACATCGGAAGCTCTATGGCGAACTCGTCGGCCGCAGCATCGCCCGCGCCGCCGCCGCCCGAGAGCAACGCCGTCAGGTGCTCCAACTGCTCGCGGGACGAGCCGTAAGCGTCGCGCTCGTCCAGAAGCTCCGCCGCCTCCGCAGAAAAGCCCTCGCGCGAGACGAGCCAGAAGCGCACGCGCCCGAACCCGCACGCCTGCGCCACCTGTTCGAGCCGTTCGAGCCAAAGCTCGGTCAGCGCGCGCCCGGCCTCTAACTTGGATTCAACTTCCACCGCGAGCCAGACGACCTCGCCCGCGTCGGCGTAGACGCCGGACTCGAAGCCGTGCGCGATGGTGCAGCGCTCCTCGTCGCAGAGCTGCCGCATCGGCGGGTGGAACGAGGCGCAGCTCGCCGCGTGGACGACCTGCGGGAGTTGGAGCGTGTCGGCCTCGGCCGCGAGCCCGGCCCGCGCCTCCTCGCCCGCCATTCCGCGGTAGGCGCGCGCCCAGCGTTCGTAGCGCAGGAGGCTCTCGGGCACGCGCTGGAAGTTGAAGCCGCGCAACACGTCGCTGAGCCCGAGCGCCGACTCGCGGCGGTAGTGGCGCGCCATCGTCTGCGGCGCGCGCTTCAGAGCCTCGACCAAAGTGTCCGCGACGACGAGCGCGCGCGGCTCGGCGGCCACTTGCAGGCGGTAGCTCACGCGGAGGAAGTCGCGCCAGACGGTCGTCGGCGTCGTCTCGACGTAGGTGGCGTGGAAGCTCGCCAGCTCGTGCATGTGGAGCAGGCGCATCACGCGCTCGAACTCGAGCGCGTCCGCGCCGAGCCGCTTCATCCAGACCTCCGCGGGCGACTTCCCCGAGGGGTTCGACAGAGACTCGTAGAGCACGCGCAAAAGGCCGCGCCTGAGCGCGGGCGTCGCCGCCACGTCTTCGAGCGCCGAGGCGTAGCGCCGCCCGACCCGCCCGCCCAGAAGCTCGTCCACGTAGAGGCTCTGGAACTCGCGGAAGCTCGTCAGGCTCGCCGCGTTGGCGCGCGCGGCGTCGAGGACGGCGGCAATGAGATACGGGCTCGCCTCTAGCTGCTGCACGACGAGGTCGCGCGTCTCCTCGTTCAGGGGGACGCCGAGGCGCTGCGCGAGCCCTTCGACGAGGGCTCGCGCGTCCGCCTCCTTCAGGCGTTCGAGGTGAAGCCTGCGCAGCCCTTCGAGCGCGGCGAGCGGCAGCGACCCGTTGAGCAGGTCGAGCAGGCGGCGGCGCGGGCCTGCGATGACGAAGGGCACGCCCCACTGCGCGGCCGTCTGCGCGACCGTCGGCCCGAGCGCGGCCTCGCCGCGCAAGGCTTCGGCGGCGTGTATGTCGTCGAACATGACGACCGAGCGGGCCCCGTGCGCGGCGGCCTGCTGCGGCGCGCCGAGGCACAGGCGGACGAGTGCGCGCTCGTCACCCTCGCCCTGCGCGCGCTCGAAGTCCTGTATCAGGCGCTCGACCCACTCGTAGTCCTGCGGCGCGGCGAGGTCGAGCAGCGTGCGCAGCGTCGGCGTGGCCGAGACGAGCGCGGGGTCGTCGCGGCGGTGTGCCAACGTCTGCGTCAGGAACGTCTGGAGGAAGCGGCGGCCGGCGGCGGTCGTCGCCGCGTCGGCGCGCGTGAAGGCGAAGTAGACGGGGGCGGGGCCGCCGCGCTGCCGGAAGAGTTCGTCGAAGGTCTGTCTGAGCAGCTCCGAGACGCCCGACTGCGGGGCGGCGAAGAGGAGGAGGCCCTTCTGCTCGGCGCGCGCGGAGCCCAGGCCCGTCAACTCGCGCAGTTGCTCGCCGCGCCCGACGAACTGTTCGGGCGCGACGCGCGCGAGTATCCGCCTCTGCCTGGGAGTCCTGACAGGCATCCCCTCTTCAGCCCTCTTCGGCGCCCTCCTCGCGCCGCGCCTCGCGGCCCTGCGCGCCCGCGGCCTTCCGCCGCTTCGGCTCGTACGACTCGATGCAGTTCTTGCCCTTCGCCTTCGCGGCGTAGAGCGCGCGGTCGGCGGCGCGGATGACCTCGGCCGGCGTGTCCAGCCCCTCGCCGAACGAGGAGACGCCGATGGAGACGGTGACGGCCCCGAGCGGCTGCGACTGGCCGTGCGGGAACTGCGTGCGCTCGATGCGGCGGCGGATGCGCTCGCCGATGGAGCGCGCCTCGGCGAGCCCGGTCTGCGGCAGGAGGATGCTGAACTCCTCGCCGCCGTAGCGCGCCGCCACGTCGGCCGACCTGAGCGCCGTCTTCAGACACTGCGCGACCATCTCCAGCGCGAGGTCGCCCGCCTGGTGGCCGTGCTGGTCGTTGTAGTTCTTGAAGTCGTCGATGTCCACCATCATGAAGCCCATCGCGAAGCGGTGGCGCTTCGAGCGCTCCAACTCCTCCTGCAAGCGCTCTTCGAGGTAGCGGCGGTTGACGAGCCCCGTCAGCGGGTCTGTTATAGAAAGCAACTGGAACTGCGTCGCCTTGCTGTGCCACTCGACGCGGTCGAGCGCGAGCGCCATCTGCGGCGCGATCATGTCGAGCAGGCCGAGGTCGAACTCGTCGTACGCCCCGCCGCCCGCCTTGTCCGTCACGTTCAGGACGCCCACCTTGCGCCCGCCGACGGTGATGGGGTAGCTGATGAAGGACTTCGTCTTGTAGCTCCGCTCGGAAGTCGAGGCGGCGTCCCAGCCCGAGACCTTCGACACGTCGCGCACGACCGCGGGCCGTCCCTCGCGCAGGACTGTTCCGGCCACGCCCTCGCCGATGCGCACGCGAGTCTCGCGCGTCACGTCCGCGCGCGGGCCGACCGCCGCCTTGACCGAGAGTTCGCCCGCGCTCTCGTCGAAGAGGAGGAGCGAGCCGCGCTCCGCCTTAAGAAGCTCGGCCGAGTGGCGGAGGATGGTCGTGTAGGCGTCCTCGGGCCGCGCGGAGTTGACGACCTCCGTGAAGGCGCGCAGTTGCGAGGCGGCGCGGACGCGGCGCTCTAGTTCTTCGCGCAGGCGGCTCAACTCGAGCGGCATCGAGATGTCGCGGCAGAACTGCGCGAGCGCGCGGCGCTGCCCGTCGCTGAGGTCGCCGTCTCCGACGAGCAGCACGCCCTTGATCTCTTCGCCCACGACGAGCGGGAAGAGTTCGACGGCCTCCTCGTGCTTCGGGCCGGTGCGCCCGCCCGCGGGGACGGCGATTGAGTCGCCCTTCGTGGCGGCGAGCAGGAGCTTGATCTCCTTCGGCTTGAGGGCGACGCGCGGCGGCTTCTTCTCGAAGAGGCCGGTGACGCACGTCGTGTAGAAGCTGTCGTCGGTGCGCAGGAGCAGCGCGAGCGACTCGACGCCGTACTCGTCCGAGAGAGTCTTGACGGCCCTGCGGCACGCCTCTTCGAGCGAGCCGCCCGACTGCGCGCCCCGCGCCGCGGGGGCGGAGGCTTCGGCCCCGGCCGCGGGCGTCGCCGCCGCCCGCACGTCCTCGACCTGCGGGGCGGCCTCTTCGACCCCCTCCCCTGTCTTCGGCCTCCCCGCCTTCGCCTCCGGCGCGCGGTGGCCGTTGGTCGCGTGCTTTGAAACCTCCCCCTCCCGCCTGACGACCTGCTCGGCGGGGATGCCGTCGGAGCCGGCCGTCGGCGAGGGCTCGGCCGCGCGGCCCGCGTTCGGCCGCGCGAACGACTCGGCGGTCTGGGCGACGCGCGCGGCCAGCACCTCCAGGTCTTGCCGCGAGGCGAAGACGACGTTGGCGAAGAGGTCTGCCGAGAGGAGGTCGGCGAGGTCGCCCGCGCGTATGCGCTCGGCCAGCGCGCGGTAGTCCGCGACGCGCAGGAAGCAGCGGCCGCCGATGACGGCCAGCGCCGCGCCCGTCCCGAGGCTCACGGGCGCGGCGAAGCAGTGGAGCCCCGCGTGGCAGCGGTACTGCACCGCCTGCCCCTCGCGCACGGCGCGCGCGTGCGCCTCGCCGCAGTCGGGCTGGCAGAGGTGCGCGTGGGCGGGCGAGGACTGGAAAGCCTGGCAGATGGAGTTGTTGTTGGCGACGGCCAGGGCCGGCGGCTGGCGTCCCCCGACGAGCAGAAGCGACAAACCCGACGACGAGGCGAGCGTCTCCTGCGCCTCCGACCAACCGTGTGGCAGCACGGCGGAGGTCTCGCTCTGGGCAGCACCCACTGGGGGCGGGGTGGTGTTGTCCATCACCAGTCGCGGCACAATACTTCGGACTCAGAAATTGCGGACGGAGGGAGGTTCGACTGCGTTAGAGGGGGTGGCCCGTCGGGAGCAGATTGAATCTCTTGAGAGAGCGGGAGCACCAGAACAGGCGCCACCATCCTCCTACCGCAGTATATTTGCCCGCACGGCAATAGACAAGGCTGAACTCAGCCCCCGTGGCGGCACGCACACAAAAAGAGGGTCTGGGACCTTGTCTCCGTGTTTAAACTGCTAATAGCGGGGGAATTTCACTGCGCGATGACGCGCCCCGTCGAGCGCAGTCCCGGCGCGTCGCCCGGCGCAACCTTTTCGATGTCAGGCTCTTCCGGGCTGATGCGGATGCAGGCCGCGAAGTGGTTCGGCTTGATCTCCGCGAGAGGGGGAACGACCTCCTTGCACTTCTCAATCGCCCAGGGGCAGCGCGTGTGGAAGCGGCAGCCCGCGGGGGGGTTAATGGGCGAGGGCACGTCGCCCTGAAGCACGATGCGGCGGCGCGCGGCCTCGGTCGCGGGGTCGGGGACGGGGACGGCCGAGATGAGCGCCTTCGTGTAGGGCATCAGGGGGTCGCGGTAGATGACCTTGGCGTCGGCCAGCTCGACCAGCTTGCCGAGGTACATGACGGCCACGCGGTCTGAGACGTGGCGGACGGCGCGCAGGTCGTGCGAGATGAAAAGGTACGTCAGGTCGCGCTCGCGCTGGAGCTTCTCCATCAGGTTCATGATCTGCGCCTGGATGGAGACGTCGAGGGCGGAGATGGGCTCGTCGGCGACGACGAAGTCGGGGTCGGCGGCGAGCGCCCGCGCGATGCCGATGCGCTGGCGCTGGCCGCCGGAGAACTCGTGCGGGTAGCGCCGGAGGAAGCGCGGGCTCAGGCCGACCGTCCGCATCAGCTCGCTCACGCGCCCCTCGCGCTCCCGCCCGCGCCCGCCGAGCTGGAAGGTGTCGAGCGGCTCGCCGATGATCTGCGCGACCGTCATGCGCGGGTTGAGCGACGCGTAAGGGTCTTGGAAGATCATCTGGAGGTGACGCCTCTGGCCGCGCATCTCGCGCTTCGACAGACGCGCGAGGTCGCGCCCGCGGAAGAGCACCTGCCCCGAGGTCGGCTCGGTCAGGCGCAGCAGCGCGCGGCCGAGAGTTGACTTGCCGCAGCCCGACTCGCCAACGAGCCCCAGAGTCTCGCCGGGGTAGATGTCGAGCGAGACGCCGTCCACGGCCTTGACGACGCGGCGGACGCCCGCGCCGCCGACGAGCTTGTCGAAGACCGTGCCCCCGCCGAGGTCGAAGTGGACTTTCAGCTCGCGGATGGAGACGAGCGGCTCGCGCCCCTCCGAGGGCGGGCGCACGACGCCGCCCGCGCCGCCGGCCTGCACGCCCCCCACGCTCATCGGCCGGCCCCCCCCTGGATGTTTACCCCGCCGGGGTCTTGCCCGCCGACCGCCGCGCCGCCGCGCGCGGCGAGCGACTCGTTGTAGACCTCTTCGGCGAAGTGGCAGAGTGAGAAGTGTTCGGCGTTGAGCTGGACGAAGGGCGGGAACTCGCGGCGGCAGATGTCCTCGGCGCGGTAGCAGCGCTCGGCGAAGGGGCACTGGTCTACGGGGAGGTGCGCCACGTCGGGCGGGAGGCCCGGAATCTGGTAGAGCTCAGTCCCCTCCTCGTGCGCGGGGTCGGGGACGGACTTCAGGAGCCCCTTCGTGTAGGGGTTGCCGGGCCGCTCGAACAGCTCGCGCGTCGGGGCCTGCTCGAAGACCTTGCCGGCGTACATGACGATGATGTCGTCGGTCATCCCGGCGACGACGCCGAGGTCGTGCGTGATGAGGATGACGCTGGTGCCCGTCTGCTCCTTCAGGTCTTTGATGAGTTCGAGAATCTGCGCCTGGATGGTCACGTCGAGCGCGGTCGTCGGCTCGTCGGCGATGAGCAGCTCGGGCTCGCACGAGAGCGCCATCGCGATCATCACGCGCTGGCGCATCCCGCCCGAGAACTCGTGCGGGTACGCATCGACGCGCGCCCGCGCCTCGGGGATGCCGACCGTCTCAAGCATCTTGACGGCGTGCTCGTACGCCTGCTCTTTCGTGTGTCCGAGGTGGAGCTGCGTGATCTCCATCAACTGTTTGGAGATGCGCATGAAGGGGTTGAGCGAGGTCATCGGGTCCTGGAAGATCATGCTGATGCGCTTGCCGCGAATCTTCCGCACCTCGTCCTCCGGCAAGCTCAGGATGTCCTGCCCGTGGAAGAGCACCTCGCCCGAGACGATCCTGCCCGGCGGGCTCGGGATGAGGCGGATGACCGACAGGTTCGTCACCGACTTCCCAGACCCCGACTCGCCCACGATCCCCAGAGTCTCGCCCCGCTTCAGGTCGAAGCTGATGCCGTCCACGGCCCGCACGGTGCCGTCCTCCGTCTCGAAGTACGTCCGCAGGTCTTTGATCGAAAGAAGGTTGCCGTCGTGACTCATCGTTTGGTGAATGGTGAATGGGAAATAGTAAAACATCCCCACCGCAAGCGGTGGGGCTTTCGCCGGATTCACCCGAACAGGTCTAGCTGCGGGTCTTCGGCCTCTTTGTGACGGCGGATGTACTTGCGTATCACTTCCGCCGTCACCTTGTCCCCCACGGTCC
>DATMVD010000058.1:0-40106 GCA_035563535.1 Pyrinomonadaceae bacterium
GCGCGTCGCGGCCGCCTCGCACCTCGCCGACTGCGACCGCTGCCGCGGAGTCGTCGTCGGCCTCGCGCGCGTCGCGGGCGCCGGGGCCGAGGTCAAGCAACAGGCCGTCGCCGCGACCGCCGCGGCCGGGTCGGAGCGCACCCCGGCGTGGCGTGCGCTGTTGGCGTCCCTCTTCTCGCCGCGCGCGATGCGCTTCGCCGTGCCTGTGCTCGCGCTCTCGCTCGTCGGGGTCGTCTCGTACGTCGCGCTGCGCTCGAACCGCGGGGCATTGGATGCGGCGAGGAGCGCGCGCCCGCAGCAGGGGGCTCTCGAAAATACGACGAGCGCCCCCCCAGCCTCGAACACAGGCACCGCCGACCCGAACGCCGGGTTAACCTCCTCGCAGAACGCCAACGCCGCACTACACGATGCGTCCGCGCCGGTCGTGCAGCCGGGCGAGACAAGGGGGCACGGCGGGGCCGACGGGCCCGTGATGGCGGACGCGGAGAATAAGGACGCGCAGCCCTCCGTGGCGGCGGAGCCTCCTTCTCCTGTCCCTCCTCCTCCCCCGGCGTCCGCCGCCGCCGAAGGCCCTGCCGAGTTGAGCAAGGCCGCGCCCGCGCCGAAGCAGGCCGCGACCGAAGAGGGCGAGGACGCGAGGAGCGACAGCAGAGAGAGCGCGGAGCGAAGGGAGAAGTCCGCGCGCGCGCCCGAGCCCGCGGACGATGCCGCCCTGTCGAACAACGACGCCGTGCAGCGCAGCCGCGCCGCGCAGACGCGCATGAACGAGACGCAGGTGCAGATGCCCGACGGCGGCACGCGCAACCAGAAGCGCGCGGCCGACAACAGCGCTTCGGGCGGCTACGTCGGCGGCTCCGCCGCGCCGCCGAAGGAGTCGGAGCGCGACCGCGCCGGCACTCGCTCCGAGGGCCGCGCCGCGGCCAGGCGGCCGGAGAAGAAGAAGGCCGACGACGACGAAGACGCGCCCGCCCGCGGCGGCGACACGCGCACGGCCGCGGGGCACCGCTTCCGCCGCGAGGGCAGCGCGTGGGTTGACGTCAACTACAAACCTTCCATGCCCTCGACCGGGGTGCGCCGCGGCACCGAAGCCTTCCGCGCACTCGTCGCCGACGTGCCCGAGGTCGGCCGCGTCGCCGAGGCCCTCGGCGGCGAAGTCATCGTCGTGGTCGGCGGCCGCGCCTACCGCATCCGTTAGTGAATAGTTAATCGTAAATGGTAAATGGATGCGGTAGCGCGAGGCCCGGCCGACTGAGGTTGGGCCGTGCGAAGCGCGTCAACATTTACCATTTACCATTCACCATTTACTATTCACCAACCATGATCTTCCGCAGCCCTTTCCCCGACGTAGAAATCCCGGATTTGACTCTCACGGAGTTCGTCCTCGGCGACTTAGGTGAACGCGCGGAGAGACCCGCGCTCGTCGAAGGCGTGAGCGGGCGCGTGTTGACCCACGCGCAGTTGGCCTCCGCGGTGCGCGCGGCGGCGGCGGGGCTCGCGCGGCGCGGCTTCGTGAAGGGCGACGTGCTGGCGCTCTTCAGCCCGAACCTGCCCGAGTACGTCGTCGCCTTCCACGCGGCCGCCACGCTGGGCGGCGTCGTCACGCCGGTCAACCCGCTCTACACGGTCGAGGAGCTGCGGAAGCAGCTCGAAGACTCGGGCGCGAAGTGGCTCGCCACCATCCCGCCGCTGCTCGGACGCGCGCGCGAGGCGGCCGAGGGGAAGGGCCTGCGCGAGCTTTTCGTCTTCGGCGAGGCCGAGGGGGCGACGCCGTTCGCCGCCCTGCTCGAAGGCGGCGCGGACGGTCTGCCGAAGGTTAACATCAACCCCGCCGAAGACCTCGTCGTGCTCCCCTATTCGAGCGGGACGACGGGCGTCTGCAAGGGCGTGATGCTGACGCACCGCAACCTCGTCGCGAACCTCGCGCAGATCAAGGGGGCGGGGCACGACTGGCGCGACGAGACGGTGCTGTGCGTGCTGCCGCTCTTCCACATCTACGGGATGGTCGTGGTCATGAACCACGGCCTGCGCTGCGGCGCGACGCTCGTCACGCTGCCGCGCTTCGACTTCGAGCAGCTCCTGCGGACGATGCAGGAGCACCGCGTGACCCTCGCGCCCATCGTGCCGCCGATTGTGCTCGCGCTCTCGAAGAGTCCGCTGGTAGACGCCTACGACCTCTCGGCGCTGAGGACGGTCTTCTCGGGCGCGGCCCCGCTCGGCGCGGAGCAGTCGCGCGAGTGCGAGGAGCGTCTCGGCTGCACGGTCATACAGGGCTACGGGATGACCGAGGCGAGCCCGGTCACGCACCTCTCCGCGCCGGGGCGGAACAAGCCGGGCTCGGTCGGCCCCTGCGTGCCGAACATGGAGTGCAGGCTCGTCTCGGTCGAGACGGGCGAGGAGGTGGGCGCGGGCGAGCGCGGCGAGATACACGTGCGGGGGCCGCAGGTGATGAGGGGCTACCTCGGCCGCCCCGAGGCGACCGCCGAGACCGTGGACGCCGAAGGGTGGCTGCACACGGGCGACGTGGCCTACGCGGACGAGGACGGCTGCTTCTACATCGTGGATCGCGCGAAGGAGCTGATCAAGTACAAGGCGTTCCAGGTCGCGCCTGCGGAGCTCGAGGCCGTGCTCCTGACGCACGGTTCGGTGGCCGACGCCGCCGTCATCCCGAGCCCCGACGACGAGGCGGGCGAGGTTCCGAAGGCGTTCGTCGTCGTGAAGGAAGGGCACCGCCTGACCGAAGAGGAGGTGCTCGGCTACGTCGCCGCGCAGGTCGCGCCCTACAAGAAGGTCAGGCGGGTCGAGTTCGTCGCGCAGATACCGAAGTCGCCCTCGGGGAAGATTCTCCGCCGCCTGCTGGTCGAGAAGGAGCGCGCGAGAGAGACTCAGTAAAACAGAACCGCGAGCGGTAGCGAGCGGGTGCGGGTGGCATCAACCGTGTCGTTGGTGTCACCCGCACCCGCTCGCTACCGCTCGCGGTACTGTTTAAAATTTTCCGGCCAACGGCCGCCGGCGTGCGTCTTAAAGCCGTCGGTAATCATCAAAGTCACTGGAAAACAGTTAGTTTTGAGCGAATTCGGAGTCGTCATGAAAGTTACTATGTCAGCCGGTCGCAGTGCGCCGCGGGCCTTCGCGCTCGCGGCCGTGTTGGCGCTCCTGTCGAATAACTTCCTCGTCGGCGTCGCGCAGACGAAGGCCGGCGCGCAGAAGATGACCGAGGAGCAGCGCGTCGTGCACGTGCTCAACCGCCTCGCCTTCGGCGCGCGGCCGGGCGAGGTCGAGCGCGTGCGCAGGATGGGGCTCGGAGCCTACATCGAGCAGCAGCTCAACCCCTCGAAGGTAGACGACTCGGCGCTTGAGGCGCGGCTGCGCAACTTCCCGACGCTCGGCATGTCGAACGGCGAGCTGCTGGCCAAGTACCCGCAGCCCGGACAGCTCCTGCGCCGCCTCGAACGCGCGGGCGAGCTGCCGCCCGAGCTGGCCGCGCTCGTCCGTCAGCGTAATCAGGGACAGGCACAGCCGAACGGCGCGGCGCAGACGAACGACGGGCCGAACGCCGACGCCGAGAAGATGATCGCCGAGGCGATGCGCCCGCCGGGGCAGGGCGCGATGCAGGAGGACGTTAACCCGCAGCGCCGCCAGTACCGGCAGGCGATTACGAAGTACATGCGCGAGCAGGGGCTCGAAAGTCCGCAGCGCATCATGTACGAGCTGAACTCTTCGCGCATCCTGCGCGCCGTCTACAGCGAGCGGCAGTTGCAGGAGGTGATGGTTGACTTCTGGACGAACCACTTCAACGTCTACGCGCAGAAGGGGGCCGACCGCTGGTTCCTGACCTCCTACGACCGCGACGTGATTCGCCCGAACGCGCTCGGCAACTTCCGAGACCTCTTAGAAGCGACGGCGAAGAGCCCGGCGATGCTCTTCTACCTCGACAACTTCCAGAGCGTGAGCCCGAACGCGCAAGGCGGCCGCCGCATGAACCGGCGGCGGGAGCAGCGCCGCATGAAGCGCGAGCGGCAACAGCAGCAGGGCGACGTGACGGCGCAGCAGCCGCCGCGCCCGCAGCAGCAGCGCATGCGCCGCGGCATCAACGAGAACTACGCGCGCGAGCTGATGGAGCTGCACACGCTCGGCGTCGAGGGCGGCTACACGCAGAAGGACGTGCAGGAGGTGGCGCGCGCCTTCACCGGCTGGACGATCTTCGCGCCGCGCGGCATGGGGCTGTACGGCGCGGAGGGTGAAGAGAGCCGCGCCGGCTCCTTCTTCTTCAACCCGCGCACGCACGACGACGGCGAGAAGACCGTGCTCGGCGTGAAGATTCCGGCGGGCGGGGGCGTGGAGGACGGGCGGAAGGTTCTCGACGTACTCGTCGCGCACCCTTCGACGGCGAAGTTCATCGCGACGAAGCTCGCGCGCAAGTTCGTCTCGGACGAGCCCGACCCGGCGCTGGTCAAGCGTGTCGCCGACGCCTTCCACAAATCGAAGGGCGACATCAAGACGACCTTGCGCGCCCTCTTCAACTCTCCGGAGTTCAACTCCTCGGAGGCGCGGCGCGCGAAGATCAAGACGCCGTTCGAGCTGGCGGCGAGCGCCCTGCGCACGCTCGGCGCGGACGTGGAGGTGCGGCCGGCGCTCATCCAGTGGGTCGCGCGGATGGGCGAGCCGCTTTACGGGTATCAAGCGCCGACCGGCTACCCCGACGAGGCGAGCTACTGGGTCAACACGGGCGCGCTGTTGGAGCGCCTCAACTTCTCGCTCGCGCTCGTCTCGAACCGCATCCCCGGCGCGCGCGTTGACCTGGCGCGCTTCGTCGGCGAGGAGGCCGTGAGCAGCCGCGCCGTTGACCAGAAGGCGGTCGTCGAGCGCTTCCTCGGCGTGGCGCTGCAAGGGGACATCTCGCCGAAGAGCCGCGAGGTCTTGATGAAGCAGTTGACGACGCAGTCGGACGCGCCGATAACGTCCGCGCCGGAAGACGAACAGACGCGTGAGATGAACACGCGCGCCGCGCGCCGCGAGCGACGCCAGGCCGGCGCCACGGTCGGCAACCCCGAGGTCGCGCGCATCGCCGCGCTCGTCATCGGCTCTCCCGAGTTCCAGAGGCAGTGAATGGTGAGTGGTGAATGGTGAATAGTAAATAGTGAATAGAAGAATCGGTTTTTAACCATTCACTATTTACCATCCACTCGAACGGAGTGAGCAATGAACCGTAGATTCTTCTTGAAGAGCGGCGGGCTGGCGCTGGCGAGCGTGGGGCTGGTCGGGAGCGCGCCGTCGTTTTTAAGGCGAGTGGTCGAAGCGCAGGGGCTGACGGCCGCGCCTGCGGGGCGGCGGAAGACGCTCATCACGATCTTCCAGCGCGGGGCGGTGGACGGGCTGAACATGGTCGTGCCGCACGGCGAGCGCGCGTACTACGACCTGCGCCCGCAGATCGCGATTGCGCCGCCCGGCCGCGGCGAGTCCGCCCTCGACCTCGACGGCTTCTTCGGGCTGCACCCTTCGATGTCTCCGCTCAAGCGCCTGTGGGACGAGAAGCGGATGGCGGTTGTTCACGCCGTCGGCTCGCCCGACAACACGCGCTCGCACTTCGACGCGCAGGACTACATGGAGTCGGCGACCCCGGGCGTGAAGTCCACGCAGGACGGCTGGCTCAACCGCTACTTGCAGGCGCGGCCCGACCCGAAGGCCACGCCCTTCCGCGCCATCTCGATGACGCAGAACCTGCCGCGCTCGATGCAGGGGCGCGCGCCGTCGGTCGCCATGCGCAACATCGCGGACTTCCAGATTCGCGCGGGCGCTTACACGCAGAGCGTGCAGGGCGGCTTTGAAAGCATCTACGAGCAGGGCGTCAGCGACGTGCTGCGCGGGACGGGCAAGGAGACGTTCGAGGCGGTCAACTTTTTGAAGAGGGTCAACCCGGCGCAGTACAGGCCGGAGAACGGCGCGCAGTACCCCGCAGGCGAGTACGGGCGCGCGCTGATGCAGATCGCGCAGCTCATCAAGGCGGGCGTCGGGTTGGAGGTTGCCTTCACGGACGTGGGCGGCTGGGACACGCACCGCGGGCAGGGCGGCGCGCGCGGGCAGCTCGCGAACCTTTTGGGGCAGTTCGCGCAGGGGCTCTCCGCGCTCGTGACCGACCTCGGCCCCGCCGGGATGCAGGACGTTGTGGTGCTGACGATGAGCGAGTTCGGGCGCACCGTCCGGCAGAACGGGACGAACGGCACGGATCACGGACACGCCAACGCGATGCTCGTCATCGGCGGCGCGGTGCGCGGCGGGAAGGTCTACGGCCGCTGGCCGGGGCTCAGGGAGGAACAGCTCCACGAGGGGCGCGACCTCGCTTTGACTACGGACTTCCGCGACGTGTTCGGCGAAGTGGCGTCGAAGCACCTCGGCGCGGTTGACCTGAAGAAGGTCTTCCCCGGTTATACGTCCGAGGGCAAGGTGCGCGGGATGTTGGGCTGAGTGTTCAAAGCCCCGAAGGGGCGTAATGAAAAAGCCAGGGGCAACGCCCCTGGAAACGAGGCACGTTGAAGCGTTGAGCCCTGAAGGGGCGAAATAACGGTTGGAGTTATTTCGCCCCTTCAGGGCTCCACGTATTTGGCGGCACTTTCCAGGGGCGTCGCTCAGGCTGACGCCTTCGCTCTGCCCCTGGCTATCTTATGACGCCCCTTCGGGGCTTTCCCTCTACCAGGGATTCGCGGCGGCGACGGCTTCGGGGGCGAGCTGCTTGTTCTGCTCGTCGAGCCAGGCTTTGAGCGGCGCGTAGTAGTCGATGATGGCGGTGGCGTCCATCTTCTCCTCGCCGGTGAGCGCCTTCAGCGCCTCGGGCCAGGGGCGGCTCCGCCCCAGTTCGAGCATCTGCTTCAGCCGCGCGCCGACCTCCTTGTTGTTGTAGACCGAGCAGCGGTGGAGCGGCCCCTGGAAGTTCGCCTGGCGGCACATCGCGCGGTGGAACTGGTACTGGAGGATGGCCGCGACGAAGTAGCGCGCGTAGGGCGTGTTGGCCGCGACGTGGTACTTCGCGCCCGCGTCGAAGTCCTGCTCGCTGCGCGCGGCGGGCGGGACGATGCCCTGGTACTTCGTCCGCAAGTCCCACCAGGCTTTGTTGTAGTCGCCCGGCCCCACCTCGCCCGAGAAGACCTTCCAGCGCCACTGGTCAACTAAGTAACCGAAGGGCAGGAAGGCGACCTTCGCCAGCGCGCTCTTGAGCAGGAGCCCCGTGTCGGCCGAGGCGTCGGGCACGCGCTCGATGAAGCCGAGCTGCTTCAGGTACTCGGGCGTGACCGAGAGCGCGACGGCGTCGCCGATGGCCTCGTGGAAGCCTTCGTTGGCGCTGTCCTGGAAGAGGAAGGGCTGCGGGGCGTAGGCCATCTGGTAGTAGTTGTGCCCCAGCTCGTGGTGGACGGTCTGGAAGTCCACGTCGTTGATCTGGATGCACATCTTGAGGCGCACGTCCTTCTGCGCGTCGATGTCCCACGCGGAGGCGTGGCAGACGACCTCGTGGTCTTGCGGCTTGACGAACAGAGAGCGCTCCCAGAAGGTCTGGGGCAGGGCCTCGAAGCCGAGCGAGGTGAAGAAGCCCTCGCCGTAGCGAACCATCTGCTTCGCGTCCGTGTTGCGCCGCTTGAGAATCTCCGTCAAATCATACCCGGGGTCGGCGGCGGGCGGCGCGAGCAGGGGGTAGATGTTGCCCCACTCCTGGCTCCACATGTTGCCGAGCAGGTGCGCCGGGATGGGGCCGTTCTTCGGCACGACCGCGTCGCCGTACTTCTGGTTGAGCTTCGCCCGCGTGTAGACGTAGAGCGAGTTGTAGAGCGGCCTGACCTGCTGCCAGAGGCGCTCCATCTCGGCGGCGAACTCGTCGGGCGGCATGTCGTAGTTCGAGCGCCACATCGCGCCCACGTCCTTGAAGCCCATCTCCTTCGCGCCCTTGTTCGACAGCTCGACGAAGCGCACGTAGCGTTGCCTGTAAGGCGGCGAGACGGTGTGCCAGCCCGTCCAGATGCGCTTCAGCTCTTCGGGGTCGCGGCTCCCGGCGAGGATGGGCTCCATGTCGGAGAGCGTGAGGCACTTGCCCTCGGGGCCGTCGGGGCACCACTTGCCCTTGCCGTAGTCGCTCTCCATCGAGGCGGCGATCTTCGTCAGCTCGTCGCGCTCGGCCGGGTCGGCGGGCGCGGGCAGCACCAGCGCGAGCTTTAAGAGCGCGAACTTGCGCGCGAGCGCCTCGGGCTTCTGCAACTGGTCGAAGCGGCGGGCCTTCTCGGCCAGCTCGGTGACGGCCGCGATGTAGTCCTTGTTGGTGTCGGCGGCCAGCACCTCCGTGTCCTCTGTGATGAAGTTGCTCTGCACCCACGAGGCGCGCGCCGCCCGCAGTGAAAGCTCTTTGAGCCGCGCCTCAGCGTCGGCCATAAACTTCTCGGCCTCGGCGACGGTCGGCGCGCCCGACGGGGTCGCGGGCGCGTTGACGTTCTGCTGAGTCGCGCACGACAGCAGGAGGGTGAACAGAACCAGCAGGAGCGCGGGCGCGAGCAAGCGGCCCCTCACGCGGCGAAACAGTCTCATCGCAGACCTCCGGCCAAAGAAGAGTTGGAAGAGCTTAGACTGCGGGGAGAGTCGGTTTTAGTCGCCTGGCGTCGGCAATTGTAGCGCAGGCGCGCGCCGTCTGTCGCCGCGTGCGGCGCGCCCTGTGCTATCATCCGGCGCACCCCTGACTGCGATGCCTTCACGCTACATCCGCGGCATGTCGCCCGAGTCGCCGACCCTGCGCCAGAGGGTCGCGGCGCTCCGCTACGTCCCGCCGTTCGTCCGCATGGTCTGGCGGACTCACCGCGGCCTGACGCTGGCGATGGCGGCGCTCCGGCTCGTGCGCGGCTGTGTCCCCGTCGCGCTGCTCTGGGTCGGCAAGCTCATCATCGACGAAGTGGTGGCGGCGCGCGGCGGCGCGCCCGACGCGGCGCACCTCTGGCGTCTGGTCGCGCTCGAAGTCGCGCTCGCGCTTGTCGGCGAGGTGCTCGCGCGCGCGTCCGCGGTCGTCGAGAGCCTGCTCGGCGACCTCTTCTCGAACCGGACGAGCGTGCTGCTGATGGAGCACGCCGCGCGGCTCGACCTCTACCAGTTTGAAGACCCGGACTTCTACGACCGGCTCGACCGCGCGCGGCGGCAGACGACGGGGCGCATCGGCCTGCTCGCGCAGCTCCTCTCGATGGGGCAGGACTCGCTGACGCTCCTCTCTCTGGGCGCGGTGCTGCTCGTCTACAGCCCTTGGCTCCTGCTGCTGCTCGCGGTGGCGGTCGTGCCGGGCTTCCTCGGCGAGGCGCACTACGCGTCGCTCGAATACTCGCTCCTCTTCCGCCGCACGCCCGAGCGGCGGCTGCTCGACTACCTGCGCTACCTCGGCGCGAGCGACCAGCCCGCGAAGGAGGTGCAGACCTTCGGCCTCGCGCCGTGGCTCGTCTCGCGCTACCGCGCGCTCTCCCAAAGGTTCTACGAGGAGAACCGGCGGCTCTCTCTGCGGCGCAGCGTCGTCGCCACTCTGCTCTCGGGCCTCGGCGTGCTCGGCTACTACGGCGCGTACGCCGTCATCCTCCTGCGCGCGCTGGGCGGCGCGATTTCGCTCGGCACTCTGACCTTCCTCGCGGCCTCTTTCCTGCGCAGCCGCGACCTCGTCCAAAGGCTGCTCGGCGGCGCGTCCGACATCTACTCGCAGTGCCTCTACCTCAAAGACCTCTTCGACTTCTTCGAGACGCGGCCGACGATCACCTCGCCCGAGGGCGCGCCGCCCGTCCCGCGCCCGGCGCGCGAGGGGGTCGCCTTCGAGGGCGTCGGCTTCCGCTACCCGGGGAGCGAGCAGTGGGCGCTGCGCGGCGTGAGCTTCCGACTTCGGCCGGGCGAGCGCCTGGCGCTGGTGGGCGGCAACGGCGCGGGCAAGACGACCCTCGTCAAGCTGCTCGCGCGGCTCTACGACCCGAGCGAGGGGCGCATCCTCCTCGACGGGCGCGACCTGCGAGAGTACGACCTCGACTCCTTGCGCCGCAGCGTGGGCGTCATCTTCCAGGACTTCATTCGGTACGACCTGCGCTTCGACGAGAACATCGGCGTGGGCGAGATCGAGGAGGTGCGCGCCTGGCTCGACGCGGCCGAGGCCGCGGAGGCGGAAGGGAAGAGGGAGGAGCGGACGGCGGCCCCGCCCGCCGGCGCGGAAGCGCCCGAGCCGATCGAAGAGGCCGCGCACAAGTCTCTGGCCGAGACGCTGCTGCCGCGACTGCCGCGCGGCTACCGGCAGATGCTCGGCCGCCGCTTCGAGGGCGGCGTCGAGCTCTCGGGCGGCGAGTGGCAGAAGGTCGCGCTCGCGCGCGCCTACATGCGCGACGCGCAGGTCTTGATACTCGACGAGCCGACCTCCGCGCTCGACGCGCGCGCCGAGTACGAGGTCTTCCGCCGCTTCGCCGAGCTGATGCGCGGCCGGATGGCCGTCATCATCTCGCACCGCTTCTCGACCGTGCGGATGGCCGACCGCATCCTCGTCTTAGACTCCGGCCGCGTCGCCGAGGAGGGGTCGCACGAAGAGCTCGTCGCGCGCGGCGGACTCTACGCAGACCTCTTCGCGCTCCAGGCCGAGGGCTACCGCTGACGCCGCCAAATTGAGCGCGCCGCGCGCCGCGTGCTAATATCGCGGCGACGATTCCCCCTTAAAGAATATTTTGTCGGAAGGCGCGTGCGCTCGTGTCGCCTGGTCGCCCCGGCCCGCTTTGCTTTAGAGACTATTAACCCGAGGGAGAGAAGAGAATGGTACAGAGTGGTGCAGCCGAGAGTAACACTTTGGAGGCTATCATCGACCGGCTGGCGGAGTTCGAGCCGGTGGAGCTGCCGGTGTTGAGCCTCTACCTGAACGCGCAGGCCAACGAGCACGGCCGGCAGGACTTCGAGCGCTTCCTGCGCAAGGAGTTCTCGGAGCGCGCCCGCATCTTCCAGGCGCACAGCCCCGAGCGCGAGAGCTTCGAGCGCGACGTGGAGCGCATAGGCGAGTACCTGCGCGACGAGCTGCGCCCCGAGACCAACGGCGTCGCCGTCTTCGCCTGCGCGGGCGCGGAAGAGTTCTTCGAGGCCGTCCAGACCGCCGCGCCGATCGAGAACCACCGGCTCTACATCTACAACCAGCCGCACCTCTACCCGCTCGCGCGCCTGATGGATCAGTACCCGCGCTACGCCGTGCTCGTGGCCGACACGAACCGCGCGCGCCTCTTCGTCTTCGGCCGCGGCAAGGCGCTCTCCTCGGACGAGATTCAGAACGTCAAGACGCGCGGCGCGAAGGTCGGCGGCTGGTCGCAGATGCGCTACCAGCGCCACCTGGAGAACTACCACCTCCAGCACGCCAAGGAGGTCGCCGAGCAGTTGGAGCAGGTCGTGCGCGAGGACAACATCGAGCACGTCATCCTCGCGGGCGACGAGGTCATCATCCCGCAGCTCAAGGAGCAGTTCCCGAAGGCGGTCGCCGAGAAGGTCGTTGACGTGCTCAGCCTCGACATCAACGCGCCCGAGCACGAGATACTCTCCGAGTCTTTGGCGGCCATGCGCGAGCACGACCTGGTGAGCGACCAGGACAAGGTGCAGGAGCTGCTCAACGAGTACCGCGCGGGCGGCCTGGCGGTCGTCGGCTCGACCGACACGTTAGAAGCGCTGGCGATGGGGCAGGTGGAGGAGCTCGTCATCGCCGCGCAGCAGCAGAACGTCGAGGGCGACCGCGAGGACGTGGCGATCCTCTCGGACGCGGGCGAGGTGGCCGAGCCCGTCGTCGCCGGAGACGACGGCGGCACGGTCGCCAACATCGACGCGGACTCAGTCATCGTCTCGGCCGACCTCGTCGCGCGCGCGCGCCAGACCGGCGCCCGCATCACCTTCATCGAAGACCCCGCGCTGCTCGAAGAGGTCGGCGGCTGCGGCGCCCTCCTCCGCTACCGCATCCGGCCCCAGACGACCGAGAGCGCCCCGCAACCCCAACACTCCTGACAGAACCGCGAGCGGTAGCGAGCGGGTCAGTGTTACAAGATGCGCCTGAATAAAGTAACACTGACCCGCTCGCTACCGCTCGCGGTTCTGTATAAGAGGTGAGCATGTTCTGTCCGCGCTGCGGCCAGCAGGCCGCCGAAGAGATTCGCTTCTGCTCGCGCTGCGGGCTGGCGCTCGGCGCGGTCGCCGAGGTCGTCGAGGCGGGCGGGGAACTGGCGCGGCCGGAGGCGGGCGGCGGGCTCACGCCGCGGCAGAAGGGGACGCGCAAGGGCTTGATGCTGGTCGTCGGCGGACTCCTCTCGCTCAAGGCGGCCGTCCTCCTGACGTTGTATAAAGAAGACCTCTTCGTCTTCCTCATCCCCGCGGGAATCTTCGTCATCGTCGGCGTCATGCGCCTACTCTACGGCCTCCTGCTCGAAGAGCACGCGCCCGCCAAAGAGCCCGCGAAGCGCCCCGCCGAACTGCCCGGCGGACAGGCGCGCGCGGCCGAACTGCCGCCCGCCCGCACAGTCCCCGCCGGCGTCTACGCCAGACCCGGCGCACGCACCAGCGACATGGCCGCCCCGCCCACCGTCACCGAGAGCACGACCCGCCTGCTCGACGAAGAGGAAGGCCGCAGAGCGTAGCCGTCCGCCGAGGAGAGACGCTTGAAGGGTAAGCTGCCGCTTCTCTTTATTCTGCTGTTGGCATTAACGCCGCCGGCCTTTTGTCAGTCCACAGCCGAGACCTTCACCAACCCGCTCGTCACGTCGCGCGACTCGGCCGACCCGTGGATGGTCTTCCACGGCGGCCACTACTATTTCACCGCGACGCTCGACCCCGAGGGCGGCATCTGGGTCTGGAAGTCGCGCACCCTCGCGGGCCTCGACTCCGGCGTCAAAGTCAAAGTCCACACGCCCGATGCGACGGAGCGCTCTAAACAAATCTGGGCTCCGGAACTCCACCTCATCGGCAAACGCTGGTACATCTACTACACGGCCTCCGACGGCGTGGACGAGAACCACCGCCTCTACGTTTTGGAGAGCCGCGGACGCGACCCGCTCGGCCCCTACTCTTTCAAGGCGCGCGTCTACGACCCCGCGCACGACGGCTGGGCGATTGACCCGACCGTCTTCCGCGCGCCCGGGGGCCGCCTACACCTTTTGTGGGTCGCGCACGTCCCCGGCAACGGCAACGGCATCCGCATCGCGCCGCTGAGCAACCCCTGGACGGTGGCGGGCCGGAGCACACTCATCGCGCAGGCCGACTACGACTGGGAGCGCGTGCGCTACCCGATCAACGAAGGGCCGGTCGCGCTGCGGCGCGCTGGGCGACTCTTCCTCGTCTACTCGGCGAGCGACACGGGGACGCCCGACTACGCGCTCGGGATGTTGACGCACACGGGCGGCGACGTGACCGACCCGAAGTCCTGGAAGAAGTCGCCGACACCCGTCTTCAGCCGTTACACGGGCCCGGAGGGCTCGGTCTACGGCCCCGGGCACAACGGCTTCTTCAAGTCGCCGGACGGCAGGGAGGACTGGATCATCTACCACGGCAAGGAGACGAGCGAGTACACCTACCGCGGCAGGAGCACGCGCGCGCAGAGGTTCCGCTGGCGGGCCGACGGCACGCCCGACTTAGGCCGCCCCGTCCCGCGCGGCGTCCCCCTGCGCGCGCCTTCGGGCGAGCGCGAGACACGTGTTAGAGGACGGCCGCCACGGCGGCAGGGAAGGCCGCGTTAAGTAAGACGTACCCGCTCGATACCGCTCGCGGTACTGCTATAATTTCCCCGTGCAGAAGCTTCAGCTCAAGCCCAAGACGGTCAAGTCCTATTACGAAGCGCTCGGGCAGTTCAAGGCGCTGGACGTGTCGCACGAGACGGCGGTGCGCGACGCGTTCCAGGATTTGCTCAAGGAGTGCGGGCGGCAGTTCGGCTGGACGCTCGTCCCCGAGTGGCCGCTCAAGCGCGCGGGGCAGATGCCTCTGCGGGCGGACGGCGCGCTGGTGGATCAGTTCCGCCTGCGGCACGGGCTGTGGGAGGCGAAGGACGGGGCGGACGACCTCCGCCGCGAGGCGCGGAAGAAACTCGAACTCGGCTACCCGTCCGACAACATCCTCTTCCAGTCACCCGAGCGCGCCATCCTCTACCAGAACGGGCGCGAGGTCCTCGACGCCGACATCACGGAGGCGGAGAACCTCGTCCGCGCCCTCTCACAGTTCTTCGACTACCAGCCGCCCGCCTACGAGCAGTGGGAGCAGGCGGTCGAGGATTTTCAGGCGAAGATACCGGAGTTCGGGCGCGCGCTGAAGGAGCTGATTGAGAAGGAGCGGCGCGGTAACAAACGCTTCCGCGCGGCGTTCGACGAGTTCTACGAGCTGTGTCGGCAGTCGGTCAACCCGAACCTCTCGGAGCCGGCCGTCGAGGAGATGCTCATCCAACACCTGCTCACCGAGCGCATCTTCCGCACCGTCTTCAACAACCCGGACTTCCGCAGCCGCAACGTCATCGCGCGCGAGATCGAGCGCGTGATAGACGCGCTGACCTCGCAGTCGTTCAGCCGCGACGAGTTCCTGCGCCGCTTCGACTACTTCTACCGCGCAGTCGAGGAGACGGCGCGCACCATCGAGGAGTTCTCGCAGAAGCAGGAGTTTCTGAACACCGTCTACGAGAAGTTCTTCCGCGGCTTCGCGGTGCAGGTGGCGGACACGCACGGCATCGTCTACACGCCGCCGTCGGTCGTCACGTTCATGGTGCGCAGCGTCGAGCGGCTGCTCGGCGAGCGGTTCGGCAAGTCTCTGGGCTCGCGCGGCGTGCACATCCTCGACCCGTTCGTCGGCACGGGCAACTTCGTCGTCCACTGCATGCAGGAGATCAGGCGCACGCAGTTGGGGCCGAAGTACGCCGAGGAGTTGCACTGCAATGAGGTGATGCTTTTGCCGTACTACATCGCGTCGATGAACATCGAGCACGAGTTCTGGGAGTTGACGGGGAAGTACGAGCCGTTCGGCGGCATCTGCCTGGTGGACACGTTCGAGCTGGCGGAGGACAGGCAGATGTCCTTCTTCTCGACCGAGAACACCGAGCGCGTCGAGCGGCAGAAGCGGAGCCCCATCACGGTCGTCATCGGCAACCCGCCGTACAACGCGTGGCAGTTGAACGAGAACGACAACAACAAGAACCGCAAGTACAAGGTGGTGGACAAGCGCGTCGCGGAGACGTACGCGCGCGACTCGAAGGCGACGAACAAGAACGCTCTCTCTGACCCTTACGTGAAGGCGATACGTTGGGCATCCGACCGCATTAAGGATGAAGGTATTGTCGCATTCATAACAAACAACAGCTTCATTGAGGGACTTGCCTTCGACGGTGTGCGAAAGAATTTGGAAAAGGACTTCGATGAGATATACGTGCTTAACCTTGGCGGTAATGTACATAAGAATCCGAAGCTTTCAGGGACGACGCACAATATTTTCGGTATACAGGTCGGCGTAAGCATTAATCTCTTTGTGAAAACAGGCAAGCGAGAGGAAACGACAAAAATCTTTTACGCGAGCACGGATGAATTCTGGCGCAGAGAACAAAAGTACAAGTATCTTGACGAGATTCAACACGTCGGTGGTGTTGAGTGGCAAATGTTAAAGCCGGACGAGGAAAATAACTGGCTTACGGAAGGATTAAAGAGTGAGTACAAGAGTTTCGTTTCTCTCGGTAATAAAAAGGACAACAGCGCCGGGGAAATGATATTTACAACCTTCGGCGCAGGCATAAAAACCAATCGAGACTTTTGGGTATACAGATTTAATGCGACAGAGCTTGAGGAGGACATCAAGCGAACCATTGATGCATACAATGAACAGGTTTTTAAATGGCGTCAGTCAAAAATTAATAACCCGAACATTGATGCCTTCGCACAAGTCACCGCCAATAGAGTGCCGTGGAGCAGAGACTTAAAACTAGACTTGCAACGCGGGAAACTGGGCGAGGTTTCGACCGAGAAGATTAGAAATGCTCTGTATCGTCCGTTCACTAGGAATTATCTTTTCTTCGACAGAGTGATGAATGAAGAGGTTTATGTTTTCCCTTCTTTCTTCCCAACCCCTGAAACAGAAAATGAGAACAAAGTAATCTGTCTTACGGGTGTAGGCTCTGAGAAGCCATTCATGGCTCTTGGGAGCGATAAGATTGTTGACCTACATTTTAGTGGCCCTGGCTGCACAACACAGTGTTTCCCCTTCTACACCTACGATGAAGACGGGACGAACCGGCGCGAGAACGTGACGGATTGGGCGCTGGCGCAGTTCCGTGAGCGCTACGGCGACAGGAAGATTTCCAAGTGGGACATCTTCCATTACGTCTACGCCGTGCTCCACCACCCCGAATACCGCGAGCGCTACGCCGCGAACCTGAAGAGGGAACTGCCGCGCGTCCCGTTCGCCCCGGACTTTCGCGCCTTCGCCGACGCGGGGGCGCGCCTCGCGGAGTTGCACGTCAACTACGAGCGGCAGGCGGAGTACCCGCTCGAAAGAATCGAGAACCCGAACGCGCCGCTCGACTGGCGCGTCGAGAAGATGCGCCTCAGCAAAGACCGGCGGCAGATTATCTACAACCACTTCCTTACCCTCTCGGGGCTCCCGCCGGAGGCTTACGAATACCGCCTCGGCAACCGCTCCGCGCTCGAATGGGTCATCGACCAGTATCAGGTGACGACCGACCGGCGGAGCGGCATCACGAACGACCCCAACCGCCCCGACGACCCGCAATACATCCTCCGACTCGTCGCGCAAGTCGTCACGGTCAGCCTCGCCACAGTCGAGATTGTCCGCGCGCTCCCGGCGCTGGGTTTGCAGGGGGGAGTTTGATTACGTCCGGCCCCGCGTCCGCCCGTCCGCGCGGACTTTCATCCCGTCGGATGACGTATCCGAGCAGTTGCATCCGACATGCGGGCCGCCGGACTCCGTGCGGCGCTTTCCGACCCCGTTCTGAACCGCGCGCGAGAGAGGTTTCCGCCGCCGGAATCCATAAACGTACAGTCGAGGGCCGTACGACGCCGTCGGACTTCATATTCGAGTTGTCGAACTCCGTATTTGAACTGCCGGTGTCCATGCTGGTACGCGCACATTTCATTTTGACGCTGCCGAACCTTCTACGAACGCTGCCGGAGTCCGTACGGGCTCGCCGCGTTCGAGATTTTCACCGCCGGAGTCCGTACCGGAGCCGCCGGACGCCATACCGGCCGAATTAACGTGCGTCTGACGCCGACCGTCCTGCGCTTCGACTCGCTGCCTTCGACCAACACGGAGGCGGCGCGGCAGGCGGCGCTCGGCGCGCCGGAAGGGTTGTGCGTCGTGGCGCGCGAGCAGACGGCGGGGCGCGGGAGGCGCGAGCGCAGTTGGGCCTCACCGAAGGACGCGGGGCTTTACCTGAGCGTGGTGCTGCGGCCGACGTTGGAGGCGCGTCTGTGGCCGCTCATCACGCTCGCCGCCGCGCTGGCCGTGCGCGACGCGCTCGAAGAGGCGTGCGGGCTCGGGGCGGACATCAAGTGGCCGAACGACCTGCTCGCGGGCGGGCGGAAGCTCTGCGGCATCCTCGCCGAGACCGCCGAAGGCGCGCGCGGCCGCGCCGTCATCCTCGGCGTCGGCGTCAACCTCAGACGCGGCTCCTTCCCCCCGGAGATAAGCGACACGGCCACCTCCGTCGAAGAACAGACCGGCCGCGCGCCCGACGCCGAAAGACTCCTCGCGGCGCTCACGCGCTCGCTCGCACGTTTTTATGAAACCCTCCACGCGCACGACGGGGCCGCAGAGATTCTGCGCGACTGGCAGCGCCGCTCCTCCTACGCGCACGGCCGCCGCGTCCGCGTCGCGCTCGCCGCAGAGACCTTCGAGGGCACGACCCGCGGCCTCGACCCCGACGGCGCCCTCCGCGTGGAGACGGACGAGGGGACAGTCCGAACTGTGAGGGCGGGGGACGTGACGGCACTACGTCAGGCAGGCTGAGCTTTACCCATCGCCGAAAAGAGTCATCACGAGTCGCAAAGCCGCCGTAGGCGGCGGTAGAACATTAGCCCAGGGCGTAAGCCCTGGGGACTGGGTCATTAAAGAGTTGGAGCCCCGGAGGGGCGAAAGAAATCTGGGCGGCACGGTTCGCCAACCCGAATCTCTTTCGCCCCTCCGGGGCTCTTTGAAAATAATGTGGCGTGCTCCCACGGCTTACGCCGTGGGCTATTGTTCTTCCGCCGCCTACGGCGGCTACTTGCCCGTTGAATGTTTCGATGACCGCGGCTGCTGCTTCTTTGTTACAATCCGCCGCGGCCTCAGCCGTGGGGATGCGATAAGCAAAAGGAGGGCAGCCCCGCAGGGGCGAAAGAGATGCCTCACACCCATACGAATCTCCTGACGCACGTCGTCTTCGGCACGAAAGACCGAATGCCTCTCATACCTTCGGAGTTAAAACATCAGTTGCACGCTTACATGGGCGGCATTGTCCGGGAGCTAGGTGGGAAGGCTTACATCGTTAACGGCACGACCGATCACGTGCACCTTCTCATAAGCTTGCCGCCCGCGCTCGCGCTGTCCGATGTCGTGCGCGTGTTGAAGACGAATTCATCGCGCTGGATGCGTAGTGAAAAAAAGGCGGGCAAGTTCGGCTGGCAGCCCGGATACGGTGCTTTCAGTGTTAGCCAGTCGAACGTGAAAGCCGTCGCCGCGTACATCGACAAGCAAGAGGAGCACCACCGCAAGGTCTCATTCAGAGACGAATTCGTCGCGTTCCTGAAGAAAAATGAGATTGAATTCGACGAGAATTTCTTGTGGGGGTGAGAGTTCTTTCGCCCCTACGGGGCTCTGACGTTTTCTATAATGGGGTGCCCGGATACCCAGATGCCCAGGGCTTACGCCCTGGGCTAATGTTCTACCGCCGCCTACGGCGGCTCGGCTCGTGGCGTCCGTGGCGTGGCGCGCGGCGTGTCGAACGTCTGCGGGCTGATTCTCAAACATCCAGTCACTAATGAATCAAACGGGGCAAGGGAGGCGCGTCGTCATCTCCACGTTCGGGTCGTTCGGCGACGTGCACCCGTACATCGCCGTCGCGCTTGAGCTGAAGCGGCGTGGGCACAGGCCCGTCATCGCCACGTCGGAGATTTACCGGGAGAAGACTGACGCCCTCGGGCTTGAGCTGCACCCCGTCCCGCCGGACTTGCCGGGTTACGACCGGCCCGCAGAGGTCGCGCGGATGATCTCGGAGATGATTGACCCCAAGAAGGGGCCGGAGCGCGTCTTCACGCAATTCATCACCCCGCACCTGCGCGGGATGTACGACGCGCTCGCCGATGCGACGCGCGGCGCGGACATGCTCCTGACGCACGTCCTCTCGCTCGCCGGCCCGCCGCTCGTCGAGAAGACGGGCATCCCCTGGGTCTCGTCCGTGCTCGCGCCCATCTCGATGTTCTCCAACTACGACCCGCCGGTCTTCCCGCAGATGCCCTGGCTCTACAAGGTGCTCAAGCTGCACCCGGCCGTTTCGCGCGCCGCGATGCGCGTCGGGCGTCTGAAGCTCGACCGGATGGCCGCGCCGCTCTACAAACTGCGCGCGGAACTGGGCCTGAAGCGCGGCGGCAACCCGATGCTCGAAGGCCAGCACTCGCCGCGGATGGTGCTCGCGCTCTTCTCGACGGCGATAGCAAAGCCCCAACCCGACTGGCCGCCGCAGGCGCGCGTGACCGGCTTCTGCTTCTACGACCGCCGCGACCGCCCGGGCGACGAGGAACGTTTAGACCCGAGCCTTCTCAAGTTTCTCGACGCGGGCGAGCCGCCCGTCGTCTTCACGCTCGGCTCGTCGGCGGTCTACGCGGCCGGGAATTTTTATCGCCATTCGGTCGAGGCGGCGCGCGCGGCCGGGGTGCGCGCGCTGCTCCTCACGGGCGAGCCCTGGAACCGCCCCGCCGAACTCCCGGAGGGCGTCGCGGCCTTCGACTACGCGCCCTACGGCGAACTCCTGCCGCGCGCGCGGGCCGTCGTCCACCAGGGCGGCATCGGCACGACCGCGCAGGGGCTGCGCGCGGGCATCCCCGCCCTCGTCGTGCCCTTCAGCCACGACCAGTTCGACAACGGCTCGCGGGTCGCGCGCGTTGGCGCGGGCCGCACGCTGCCGCAGGCGAAGTACGACGCCCCACGCGCCGCGAAAGAATTACGCGCGCTCCTCGCGGATGAGAGTTACACTACGCGCGCCTCCGCGGTCGGAGAGCAGATACGTTCCGAGGACGGCGCGGCGGCTGCTGCGGATGCAATAGAAGAGGTGTTAGGTTCAAAGTAAATGCCGCGTCAGCGGCGAACTACACACATATGTTACTTGTCGTTGACGTGGGGAACACGAACACTTCGCTGGGCGTGTTCGAGGGGGAGCGTCTGGCGTGGCACTGGCGTCTGACGACGGAGCGCGCGCGGACGGTGGACGAGTACGGCGTCCACGCGCGCAACCTGTTCGCCTTCGCCGGGCTCGACTTCAAGGCCATCACGGCCGTCGCCGTCGCCTCGGTCGTGCCGCAGCTCAACTACACCCTGAAGCGGATGTCGGAGGTCTACTTCCACCTCACGCCGCTCTTCATCGACGACTCGGTGGACACGGGCCTGACGATCCTCTACGACCCGCCGTCGGACGTCGGCGCCGACCGCATCTGCGACGCCGTCGCCGCGATGCACAGGTACGGCACGCCCTGCATCGTCGTGGACTTCGGCACGGCGACCAACTTCGAGGTGATAGAGGACGGCGGGCGCTACCTCGGGGGCGTCATCACGCCCGGCATCTCGATCTCGACCGACGCCCTGTTCGCGCGCGCCGCGCGCCTGCCGCGCGTCGGCATCGAGCGCCCGCACAAAGTCATCGGCGACTCGACCGTCTCGGCCATCCAGTCGGGACTTTACTACGGCTACGCGGGGCTTGTGGACGGCATCCTCCGGCGGATGATCGAAGAGCTGGGGAGGCGGCCGCGCGTCGTCGCCACCGGCGGGCTCGCGCCTTTGATCGCCACCGCCTCCGAGTTCATCGACGAGGTTGACCAGACGCTCACGCTCGACGGCCTGCGGCTGCTGTACGAGAAGAACCGTGAATGAGAGATGCGCTGAGGATGGTCGAGCTCAATGACTTGTTATGTCATGCGTGGGGCTAAACTTCTACAGATTAGTAAGGCTTGAGACCGCGATATGTCCATTTGTAAAGTCCGCCGGTTGCTCGAATTGCGCTATCATACTCCAAGCCCTCCCCCGGCCACACACCATCGAGCCAGCTATAATCAACCTTCGCATTCAGCGGCTCGTAGTTGGCGTCCTCTTTTGCCAGGTCAACCCTAGCAAGCTGGTCGCCGAAAATTGAAGGTGTATAGCTTGATACGCCGCCTTTAATAAAGTAGGCGAAGTCATCGACGGTAGGAAATACTTTAGAAGTAAGTTCCCCTTGCGTCACTTGGGCTGAAAATAAGGGTTGCCTATCCAAGTATGTGGCTTGGATATTGACTACATCACCGGCACGCTGGATGGAGACACGAGCCATGGGAATGGTATCCAAAAACAGAAAGGGCGCTAAGCGTGCAATCATGGGAAGGTCGGTGTTTCTATCGGTGATGTAGACCGACGACTCCTCGCTTCCCCCCGAAGTGTCCATAACTCCGCAACGGTATGCGCAGGAGGTCGTCTCAAAACCGAATGCGCCCGGTAATGGTGAGATCATGACTCGGTCTAATTTAAGGATGCAGAATGACACCACGCTCCAGCCGTTACAGATTTGTGGCTTGAGCCACGTTGTGGGTAAGCGGCGAGCGAAGGCTTCGGGCGGCATCCGGAAATTAAAGATGAAACGCTCGACAAGACGGGCATGTACCGAACGGGGAATCGCCATGATGCTATTCCTCCAGGTGTGAGATGTGGTAGTTAACGAGGGTAAAGTCGCTATTACCAGGAAAGAACATGTCGAACGAACGCACCATATTCCTCCCGAAGTAGAATGTCAACAATTTTGGACGCGTGAATCGAGGCAGCACCCGCTTACCTGAAGAGTTGCTCACTGCTCACTCTTGACTATTCCTCTCCGCCTGTTCATTCTTTCCGGGCAGGCCGGGGCCCGGGAGCCCCCGAAATCCTTCTGAAGAGCTTACCGTTCAGCGTACAGGTGATGGACAAAGCGGAGGCGGCGCGCGCCGCCGTCGAGCCAGAGGGGCGCGCGCCCCTGAACTACTTCAACTATTTCACGGAGATCGAAGACGCTTTCATCCGCCGGCGGGGGCGTCACCTGCTTTTGAGCCCGATGGACTGGGCGCTCATCGAGAGCTGGAAGGAGATGGGCGTGCCCCTGCACGTCGCGCTGCGCGGCATCGAGAAGTCCTTCGACTCCTACGAGGCGAAGCCGCGCAAGCGCACCGTCAAGTCGCTCTTCTACTGCCAGGAGGAGGTCGAGGCGCAGTTCGCCGAGTGGGTCGAATCGCAGACCGGCGCGCACGCCCCGGCGGCGGACGAAGGCGGCGCGGTCGGGACTGTCGAAGAGGGCGGGCGCGGCCTCCCTTTCCCGCGCGAGGTCATCGCCGCGCACCTGGCCGACTGCCAGGCGAATCTGGCGCGCGCCCTGGAGAAGAGAAGGGCGGCGGGCGAAGACGCCGTCACGGAAGCACTCGCGCGCGCGGCCGAGCGTTTGAAAGGGTTGGCCGAAGACTTCCGCCGCGCGCCGCGCCCGGACGCGGAGCTTCTGGAAGGCTCGCTCACGGATTTGGAGTCGCTGCTCGACCGCGCGCTGCGCACGGCGCTCTCCGACGAAGAGGTCGGGGCGGCGCGCGCTTCGGCCGCCGAGCAGTTGCGGCCCTACAAGGCGCGGATGGAGCGCGCCACCTACGAGCAGACGCTCGACAACCTCTTGGCGAAGTCACTGCGCGAGACGGCCGGCGTCCCGCGCCTCAGCCTGTTCTACCTCTAAACCAAAATTCCCCCGGGGGGTGAAGGAGCAACAGATGGCGAAAGTTCAAATCAAGCGCATGGGCGTCTTCTCCTGCGCCAAAATCTACTCGATCACGCTGGCCGCGATGGGGCTCATCGTCGGCGTCATCTACGGCCTGATCTTCATCGTGCTCGGCGGCGCGATGATGGCGGGCGGCGGGCGCGACGCGGGCATGGCCGGCGGGAGCACCCTCGTCATCGGGCTCGTGATGATGATCGCCATCCCGGTCATGTACGGCATCATCGGCTTCATCGGCGGCATCGTCGGCGCGCTGGTCTACAACGTCGCGGCCGGGATCGTCGGCGGGCTCGAACTCGAAATCGAGAACATGGACGGCGGCACCAGCTACGCCCCGCCCGCGCCGAACTGGGGCGACCAGCCGCCCTACACGCCGGGCCAGCAGCAGCAGTATCCGTACTGAAGGAGTAAATAGTGAATAGTAAATAGTGAATGGTTGAAGGCCGGTCTTTCTATCCACCATTCACCATTCACTATTCACTATTCACTATTCATGAAGAGTCGATTTCGCCGGCCGCGGCGCGAGGCGGCGGAGGGTGGCGGCGCGCGGCGCGCGGGCCAGACGTTCGACGTGAGGGTCGAGCGCATCCTGCCGGGCGGCGTCGGGCTCGCGCACGCCGAAGGGGCGACCCTGTTCGTCAGCCTCGCCGCGCCGGGCGACCTCGCGCGCGTGCGCGTCGAGTCCGTCCGGGGCCGCGCGCTCTTCGCCTCGATCGTCGAGGTGCTCGAACCCTCCCCGTCGCGCGCGGAGCCGCCCTGCCCCTACTTCGGCCGCTGCGGCGGCTGCGACTTCCAGCAGTTGACTTACGAGGCGCAGCTCGCGGCCAAGGCGGAGATCGTCCGCGACTGCCTGCGCCGCGTGGCGCACGCCGAGCCGCCCGCCGAGATCGAGGTCGTGCCCTCGCCCGAGACCTGGCGCTACCGCTCGCGCGCGCGCTGGCAGCACGACGCCGTGCGCAGGCACCTCGGCTACTACGAGCGCGGCTCGCACCGCGTCTGCGACGTGGCCGAGTGCCCCGTGGCCGCGCCGCCCGTGGCCGAGCGCCTGGCGCGCCTGCGCGCGTCGATGGCGGAGGGGACTCTGCCGCAGGCCGCGGAGTTCGAGGCCGTCGCGGGCGACGACGGTATAGCGCTCGACCCTGCGGTCGAACCCGGCGACGAGTCAGAGCAGGTGCGGCACATCGGCGGCGAGACCTACCGCTTCGACGCCGGCTGCTTCTTCCAGATCAACCACACGCTCCTGGGGCCGCTCGTCGCGGAGGGCCTGCGCGGCACGGCGGACGGAGGCCACACCGCGCTCGACCTCTACAGCGGCGTCGGCCTCTTCACGCTCCCGCTCGCGCGCAGGTTTAAGCAGGTCGTCGCGGTCGAAGGCAACCCGGCCTCCTCGGCTTACGCCCGCCGCAACCTCGCCGACGCCTCCCTGACCAACGCCCGCGTCGAAACCTCGTCGGTCGGCGACTGGCTCGAACGTCACGCCGACCGCCTCGGGCGCGCCGACTTCGTCCTCCTCGACCCGCCGCGCGCCGGGGCCGAGCCCGAAGCCGTCCGCGGCATCATCAACCTCAAACCCGCGCACGTCTCCTACGTCTCCTGCGACCCCGCCACCCTCGCCCGCGACCTCCGCCTCCTCCTCGACGCAGGCTACCGGATAGACTCCCTCCGCGCCTTCGACATGTTCCCGCAGACCCACCACGTCGAGACGGTCGTCCACCTCTTCAGTTCTTAATAAGAAATCCGCCCTGGTTGTGTCTAAAGCGTTACCCGCGTGAGCAGACCGACGACCGTTTAGAGGCGGGCCGCGGCCCGCCTCTAAACAGAAGTTAAGCTGATTCGCAGACTGCTCTAGTGCGAGATGAAGATGCCGCCGCCGCCGGTAAAACCCATGCCGCCGCCGGGCATTGAGGTAGAGTCGAGGCGGTCGGAGAGGATGCTGCGGGCGACGATGAGGCGGGCCATGAGGCGGGCCTCGTCGCGGTTGAAGCGGTCGGCCGTCTGGCGCGTGCGGTCGAAGTCCAGGCGCGAAAGCTCCGCGAGCGCCTTGACGTAGCGCGCGACCATGCCGCCGCCCAGCTCGCCCATGCCGGGGCCGAGTATCAGCTCGCCCTTGCGGAACATGCCGCCGCCCGCGCCGAACTTCTCGAGCAGCGCGGCCGCCGACATCATGTCGTTCGCCTGGTCGATGAGCGGGTCGAGCAGCTCGAAGGTCTTCGCGGGCTCGACCAGCGCGTAGCCGCGCGCCACGTCCAGCAGCGCCGCGACCTCGCGCTCGTTGTCGGGCTGGCGGTCGAGAAGGGCGCGCGCCTCTTCGAGCAGGCCGCCCGCGCTCTTCTTGTCGCCCTTCGCGGCGTACATCAGCGCCAGCTCGGCCAGCGCCGAGGCGCGCCGCTCCTTCGACTTGACGCGCGAGACGACGGCGCGCGCCTCGTCCGCGTTCCCCTTCTCGACGGCGCGCGCGACCTCCGCGCCGTCGAGCGAGGCGAGCATCTGCTCGCGCTCCTGCCCGCGCAGGTTCTCGTTCACAACGGCGCGCGCGCGCTCGGTCTCGCCGGCCCGGAAGAGCTTCGAGGCCGCGCCCATGTAGAGCTGCCCGCGCATCTCGGCGGGGGCCTTCGCCGCCTCCTCCAGGATGGCGTCGGGCGGCTTGGCCATGACGGACTCGTACTGCATCCAGGCGCGCGCGCGCGGGTCGAGCAGCTTGTCCATCTCGGCGAGCCTCTGCCGCAGTTGCGCGGCGCGCGCGGGCACGCGCTTCTCAAGCTCGGGGAGGAGCGGGCGGATGGTCATCATTATCCCGTAGGCGCCGTTGGCGGACGAGTCCCTGAGCGCGGCGGAGGCGACGAGGTCGGCCAGCTCGCGCACGTCCGAGTCCTCCATGACGAGCGGCTTCGGCTTCTCGGCCGACCGCGCGGGCGGCGGAACCATGCCGAAGTAGTAGACCTCGTTGGACTGCGGGAGCAGGACGCTCTGGAGCAGCGAGGCGGCGACCCTCCACGCCTCGCGCTCGCCGCCCGCGGTCTCGCCGCGCAGCCTCTCGACGATCTTGCCGGCGAGCTTCGTCGCCGACTCCGGCTCCTTCCGGCGCAGGCGGTCGAGCAGGCTGAGGACGCCGTAGGTGACGCCCTTGCTCAGACTCTCTTCGGCCAGGCGCAGCGCCGCCTTCGGGTCGGACTCGGCCGCGAGCGCCGCGAGCGCCTGCTCCATCCGCAGCTCCATGTCGGGGTCGCCCATCGGGGCAGTCGAGCCTTCCTCCGAGGCGGGGCGCGACTCGCGCAGCAGTTCGAGCGCGAGCTGCGGGTCGCGCGCCGCCGCCGTGTAGAGCAACTGCGTGCGCAACTGCGAGGCCATCCAGTAGGCGCGGCCGTCGTTTCCGCTCCCCGGCTTCGCGGCGGCGATCTCGGCCGCGGCGTCGCGGAAGAGGGCGCGCGCACGCTTCTCGTCGCGCGGCCAGAGGAGGTCTGCGGCCTGCACGCGAAGGCTTGCGCGGTTCTCGGCGAGCTTGAGCACCTGCGCCCCTTCCAGCGTCTCGTCGAGCAGCGCCAGCGCCTTGCGCTCCAGCTCCTTCCGCGCCTTCGCCTTCTCCTCCTCGGACTCCTGCTTATTGCCGGTCGGCGGCAACTGCGCCGCGGCCGTCGTTGACAGTATGAGCAGACAGAGCGTGAGCTTCCTGAGTGGCAGTCGGAGCGACATGAGTTGACTCCTTACGAATGGCTTGCCGGGGCCGTCGCGGGCGGGAGACGCGGAATCACTTACGGCCTCGCTTCGAGCGGATTGTACACGAGTTGATAATTTCTTGCCGAGACCGCACGGCGTGTAATAAAGTCCTGACGCCGCAGTCATTCATCCCAGCCGACATTTTACCGGAGGTCTCAATGCGTCAGCCCCGTCCGCGCCGCCTCGCCGCACTACTCCTGCTCTGCGCCGTGCTGACGGCGCAGGCCGCGCCGCCGCAGGGGGGGAAGCCGCTGTCGGGTTTCACGTCCGCGCGCGCCGAAAAGCAGAGGGAACTGGAAGCGCGCTTCGACTCGCTTTTGAAGAAGGAGAACCTGCGCGAGTGGATGAAGCGCCTCTCCGCGCGCCCGCACCACGTCGGCTCGCCGCACGACCGCGACAACGCGGAGTTCATGGCCGGCCTCTTCCGCTCGTGGGGCTACGACGCGCAGGTCGAGACCTTCGACGTGCTCTTCCCCACGCCGAAAGTCCGCGTGCTTGAGCTGACCGCGCCCGTGCGCTACGCGGCGCGCCTCAGTGAGCCGGCGCTGAAAGAGGACGCGACCTCCTCGCAGACCTCGGAGCAGCTCCCGGTCTACAACGCCTATTCGGTTGACGGCGACGTGACGGGGCAGCTCGTCTACGTCAACTACGGCGTGCCGCGCGACTACGAGGAGCTAGAGCGGCGCGGCATCGACGTGAAGGGGAAGGTCGTGCTGGCGCGCTACGGCGGCTCCTGGCGCGGCATCAAGCCGAAGGTGGCGGCCGAGCACGGCGCGGTCGGCTGCCTCATCTACTCCGACCCGCGCGACGACGGGTACTTCCAGGGCGACGTTTACCCGAAGGGCCCTTACCGCAACGAGTGGGGCGCGCAGCGCGGCTCGGTCGCCGACATGCCGCTCTTCCCCGGCGACCCCCTGACGCCCGGCGTCGGCGCGGTCAAAGGCGTGAAGCGGCTCGACCTCAAGAGCGCGCCCACGCTCACGAAGATTCCCGTGATGCCCATCTCGTACGGCGACGCGCTGCCGCTCCTGCGCGCGCTGGGCGGCCCCGTCGCGCCCGCCGCGTGGCGCGGCGCGCTGCCCGTCACATACCACCTCGGCCCCGGCCCCGCCACCGTCCGCCTCAAGCTCGAATTCAACTGGGACATCAAACCTATCTACAACGTCGTCGCGCGCCTGAAGGGAAGTGAACGCCCGGACGAGTGGGTCATCCGCGGCAACCACCACGACGCCTGGGTCAACGGCGCCGACGACCCCGTGAGCGGCATGGTCGCGCTCCTGGAAGAGGCGCGCGCCGTGGGCGAGCTGACCAAGACGGGCTGGCGTCCGAAGCGCACCATCGTCTACTGCGCCTGGGACGGCGAGGAGCCGGGCCTGCTCGGCTCGACCGAGTGGGCCGAGGCGCACGCCGAAGAGCTGCGGCGCAAGGCGGTCGTCTACGTCAACTCCGACTCGAACGGCCGCGGCTTCCTCTACGCGGGCGGCTCGCACACGCTGGAGAAGTTCGTCAACGAGGTGGCGCGCGAAGTGACCGACCCGCAGAAGAAGATAACCGTGTGGGAGCGCGTGCGCGCGCAGAGGATTCTCGAAGGCGACAGGGACGGGCGGAAGGAGGCGCGCGAGCGCGAAGACCTGCGCATCAGCGCGCTCGGGTCGGGCTCGGACTACACGCCCTTCCTGCAACACCTCGGCGTGGCCTCGCTCAACATCGGCTTCGGCGGCGAGGACGGCGGCGGCTCCTACCATTCCGTCTACGACTCGTTCGACCACTACACGCGCTTCGGCGACCCCGGCTTCGACTACGGCGTCGCGCTCGCGCAGGTGGCCGGCCGCGTCGTGCTCCGCTTCGCCGAGGCCGACACGCTGCCCCTCGACTTCGGCAACTTCACGGACACCGTCGCACGCTACGTGCAGGAGGTGACGAAGCTCGTCGAGACGACGCGCGACGAGATCGCAGAGCGCAACCGCATGATCAACGAGGGGACTTACAAGGCCGTCTACGACCCGACCCAGACTTACGTCCTCCCGAAGGAGGAGCCGCTCCCCGCCGCCGCGCCCGACCTCGCCCCGCTCGCGCGCGCGCTCACGAAGCTTCAGGAGAGCGCGAAGAGATATCAAACCGCCTACGACTCGCCGGACGTTCGTTCCCGCCTGGCTTCATCCGCCGACACGCGGGCTCGACTCAACCAGGTTCTCCTGAACTTCGAGCGCTCGATGACGCGCGAGGCCGGGCTGCCCCGCCGCCCGTGGTTCAAGCACCAAGTCTACGCGCCGGGCTTCTACACCGGCTACGGCGTCAAGACGCTGCCCGGCGTGCGCGAGGCCGTCGAGCAGCACGACTGGGCCGAGGCGGCCGGACAGATAACCCTCGCCGCCCAAACACTCGAACGCGCCGCCGCCGAGATCGACCGCGCGACCGCGCTGCTGCAAGGGAAATAACTGATGGCTGCGCACCATTCCGCCGCGTCGGCGGCGCTCGAATTTAGCCCGGCCTTTCAAGGCCGGGCTGAGGTCGTGTAATACCGCCGCGTCGCGTCAGCGACGCCTGAGCGTGATTGACGGACTCAGGCATCGCTGACGCTACGCACCGATGTTCCATGCAACGTTGACCCGGCCTTGAAAGGCCGGGCCAAATTCAGACGCCGCCGACGCGGCGATATCCGCATATGTGCTAGAGCTTCCGCCAAAGCTCCGGCGTCGCAAACGTCGAAGCCTATGTCCGGAAGCACCCCCGCCTCAAACTTCGGCGAGCACCCGCTCGTCGTCCTCGCCGCGGCGTACGCCTCGGGCGTGCTGCTCGCGCGGCTCACACACGCCCCCCCTTCCGTCTGCGTTACGCTCGCCGCGCTGACTTCAGCCTTAGCCTTCTTCGTCGCGTTCAAGAGGAGGGGCGCGGCCGCGCGCCTCGTCGTGCTCGCCTTCGCCTGCGCGGGCGCGGCGCTGTCGTCCGTCGAGTTGAAAGAGTCGGCCGGCGAGGCCCGTCTGCGCGGCCTTTACGAAAGCGGCCGCGTCGCTTCGGGCGAGCCCGTCGAGCTGACCGGGGTGCTTGAGCGCGCGCCCGAGATCGCGCCCGACGGCCTGATGCTTTCGCTCAGGGTCGAGGCCGTGCGGCACAGGTCGGTCGAAACCTCCTGCGGCGGCCGCGTCGAGCTGTTCGCGCCCTTGACGGACGCGCGCGGGACGGAAGCCTACGACTCGTTGGAGCTGCGGCGCGGCGCTCGCGTACGCGTGGCCGCGCCGCTCACGCGGGCGGAGAAGTACCGGAACCCGGGCGTAACACCCTTCGGCGAACACCTCGACGTGCGCGACGTGGACGCGCGCGGGACGGTCAAGAGCGCGCTCCTCTTCGAGCGCCTCGACGACGAGGCCGTGCTGCTCCCGCTCGCGCTCTTCGACGGGTGGCGCGCGGCGCTTGTTAGAAAGGCGGACGCCTACTTCTCCAGGGACGCCGCGGGCGTCTTCAAGGCCGCCGTGCTCGGCAACCGCTACGGCCTCTCGCGCGCCGCGGCCGAGCGCTTCCGCGAAGGCGGCACCATCCACGCGCTCGTCATCAGCGGCCTCCACATCGCATTCATCGGCGGGCTCGTCTGGGCTCTGGCGCGCAGGCTCACGCGCCGCCCCGCCGCGCGCTGGGCCGCGTCGGCCGCCTGCGTGTGGGCCTACACGCTCGGCGTCGGGGCCGAAGCGTCGGTCGTGCGCGCGGCGCTCACCTTCACGCTGGCGGCGCTCGCGCCCGCGCTCGGCCGCCGCTCGGGCGCGCTCAACGCGACGGGCGGGGCCGCGCTCGCCCTGCTCGTCTGGAGGCCCGCGAGCCTCTTCGACCCCTCGTTCCAACTGACCTTTCTCTCCGTGCTCGCGGTGCTGGCCTTCGCGCTGCCGCTCGTCTCGAACCTCAAGGCCGTCGGCGAGTGGCGGCCGACGCGCGCGACGCCCTACCCGCCCGCGTGCCCCGTCTGGTTCCGCTCTCTGGCCGAGTCGCTCTACTGGCGCGAGCGCGCCTGGCGGCGCGAGACGGCGCGCTCGTCGCACAGTTACGAACTGTTCAAGACGCCCCTGGCCTCGAAGCTCGGACGCCGGCGTTTACAGCCGGCGCTCCGCTTCGTCTTCATCGCTCTGTTGACGACGGCCGCCGTGCAGCTCGTCCTTCTGCCGCCGCAGGTCGTCTACTTCCACCGCCTCTCGCTCGCCTCGTTCGTGCTCAACCTCTTCGCCGGCGCGCTCCTCGTCGCGCAAGCCTTCGCCGCGCTGGCCGCGCTGGCGGTATCGGAGTTGAGCACGACCCTCGCCGCGCCGCTCGTACGTTTGACCGAAGCCTCGACCCGCCTCCTCGTCCACGGCGTTGACCCCTTCACGCGCGCCGGCTTGGCGAGCCTCCGGCTGCCCGCGTACACGGGCGCGGCCTCCGCCCTCTACGCGCTCCACTACGCGCCCCTGCTCGTGCTCGCGCGCATGCTGCTGCGCTGGCGTCCGCTCTCCGGGCCGCCGCGCGCACGAACTGAGACGCGCGGCGGGCGAGTGTTTAAAGTCGCGGTCTGGATGTCCGTCACCACGACCCTCGTCATCGTCGCGCACCCCTTCAGCGCGCCACCCCCGGACGGCCGCCTGCGCGTGGACTTCCTCGACGTGGGGCAGGGCGACGCGGCGCTCGTCACGATGCCCGACGGCGCGACGCTGCTCGTTGACGGCGGCGGCCGTCCAGACTTCCGCAGATCGGGCACCGAAGATGAGGTCGAAGAGTTCGAGCCCGACTCGCGCGGCGTCGGCGAGGCGGCCGTCGCCGAGTACCTCTGGTGGAGGGGCTTAGACCGCCTCGACTACGTGCTGGCGACGCACGCCGACGCAGACCACATCGACGGCCTGAACGACATCCTCAAGAGCTTCACGGCGCGCGCCGCCCTCGTCGGCCGCGCGCCACAGGGCGACGAAGCGTTCGCCCGCTTCTCCCACACCGCGCGCGAAGCGGGCGTGCCCCTCTACGTCGTCTCGCGCGGCGACCGCCTGCGCTTCGGCGCGGTCGAGGTGGACGTGCTCTGGCCGCCGCCCGGCGAGGCTTCGGCCAACGACGACTCGGTCGTGCTGCGCCTGCGCCACGGCCGCCGGACGCTCCTCCTCACGGGCGACATCGAGTCGCGCGCGGAACGCACACTCCTGTCGGAAGGCTTTGACCTCCGCGCCGACGCGCTCAAGGTCGCACACCACGGCAGCCGCACCTCCTCGACCGACGCCTTCGTCAACGCGACGCGCCCCGCGCTCGCCGTCGTCTCCGTCGCACGCGACTCGCCCTACGGCCACCCGCACCCGGAAGTCCTCGCGCGCTGGCGTGCGGCTGGCGCACAGGTCTTGACCACCGGCGAGCGCGGCACGGTCACCGTCAGCACCGACGGCGAAGACTTGAAGGTTGAGACGTTCGCGCGGCCATGAGCAGCGTGCCGGTCAGGTCCCGGCTGTGGCTTTTTTTCGAGTAACATTCAGTTGACCTGAGAAGGAATCTGAGATATACAGAGCCCGTCAACCTCGCAGTCGCAAATGCCTCTCCCGTTTACGCAGTCCCGCAAGACTCCGTAAGCTTCACTCCCACGAACGTTTCGACGGAGACAAGACAATGAAAAAAGCATCTCCAATCCTCCTACTGCTTCTGACCGCGTTCGGCCTGACGCTGACTTTCGCTCTGTCAAAGAAGTCGCGGACAAGCTTGGCCGCTGCGGCGGGCGCGCAAGAGGTTAAGACTCGCCCCGCCCAGAAAACAGATTTTCTGTCGGAGTCTGGGCAGACGGTTCTGGAAGTCGTCGAGGCGTCGTACCAGACGACGCCGGACAGCTTCGATAGCTCGTCCGTTCGGGCGAAAAACCTCAGCGGTAAAAACATCACGGCGCTCGGACTCGTCTGGACGGTGACCTACGAGGATAAGACGAGTTGCCAGATAGAACAGATCGTCGATTACAGACCGCACAGGGACGTTGTGGCCGACAGAAACGTGCGGGCCTTTGCGCCCGGCGAGGAGAAGGTTATCCCACGTCTGACGAAGGACACGCTCGAAGAGGGCCGGGGCATCGAGAGTGTAAAGGTGGAGTTCACCTTCGCTGAGTTAGAGGAGGCAGACGCCGTCGGCTCCGATCCGTCCGGACTCTACAAGCAACTCCTGGACAAGCGCGCGGGGGCGGAAATCTACAAACGTTGGGTGGAGAGCGGGTACGACGCTACCCCGGCGCAGTTTGAAGCCGTCGTCAGGAAGCTTTCGGGCGATGAGTTGCCCGCCGACAAGGCGCTGGAAAACGACAAGGCGCTGCAGGGAGCTTTGGTCTATAAGCAGTGGATGCTCGGCGTCCTTAAAGACAAGGGGGCGGCGGCCCTTAAGGAACACCTCCGCCGGAACAGGTAGCCCTCAAGTTAGGAGTGAGCCTGAGCCATTCCTTGGCTGCTGACTGCTAGAAGGAGGACACCGATGAAGTTAAAAATACTGCTGCCCCTGCTGCCCCTGCTGTTCGTGCTGACGTTCTTTAGCTGGGCTTCCGCCCAAACCACTTCTAACTGCATCAAGAAAAGCTGCTCGGCAACGACCCGTCCAAACGGGGCCGGCTGCGACATCGTGTTCAAGTACAAAGACTGCTCCGGCCAAGATCACGAGGGAAAACCGAGCTGCACCAACGGCATTCATGGGCAAAGCGGCTGCCAGTGTACCTGCACCGCGGCCCCCAACAACGGGTGGGCGGTCTCCTACAGCCTCCCCGACGACTCTATCATCAGCGAACAGAAAGCCTGCCTCGGATGCCCGACTCCGACGCCGACGCCGACCGCGGGCTGCACCACCGCGGGCTGGAACGGCAGTTGCCCTACCGGCACAACGTCTAACGGCTGCGGGGAGTGTTGCTCGGACGCTGATAGAGATAGCTGTACCTCCTCCGGCGGGTACTGGTACGCGAGGGCCGGAACCTGCCAGAGTAGCGTCTGCATGGAGCAGCAGACCGAGTGCATGAACTGGGGCGAGTCCTGGAACATGTACCTCTGCATGTGCACCGGCCCCTGCCCCGGCACCCCCATCCTGGTAGACATCCTGGGCGATGGCTTCAAGCTAACGGGCGGCCCGGGCGGGGTGAATTTCGACCTCAACGGCGACGGCTCGCCGGAGCGTCTGTCGTGGACGGCCGCAGGCTCCGACGACGCCTGGCTCGTCTTCGACCGCGATGGCGACGGGGCCATCGGCAAGGGCGCCGAGATGTTCGGCAACTTCACCTATCAGCCTAACGCGCCCGCGGGCGGCGAGAGGCACGGCTTCCTGGCGCTCGCGGAGTTCGACCAGCCGGCGAGCGATGACAACGGGGACTTAGGCGGCAACGGGGACGGCGTGATAGACGAGAGTGACGCGGTCTTCCCCTCGCTGCGGCTGTGGCAGGACGTGAATCATAACGGCATCTCGGAGCCGGGCGAACTGCACACGCTCCCGTCGCTCGGCGTAACCCGCATCGACCTCGACTACAAAGAGTCGAAGAAGACCGATGCCTACGGCAACCGCTTCCGCTACCGGGCGAAGGTGGACGACGCGCAGGGCGCGAAGGCTGGGCGCTGGGCGTGGGACGTGTTCCTCGTCGCGCGGCAATAGTCGAACTCACTAAGTAACGCGACGGGCCGGCAGCTTCTCAGGACTGCCGGCCCGTTGCTTTGTAGCTTCATCATCGACAGGAAGGGGCCTCCTGTATTGAGCAAAATCGAAATTGCTCAGTACGTATTTCGGCCTCTAAGTTATACATACACAAGTGTACTGAGCAAAAGTTTGTCCTATAAAAAGGCGAGCACCTCCTCGACCGACGCCTTCGTCAACGCGACGCGCCCCGCGCTCGCCGTCGTCTCCGTCGCACGCGACTCGCCCTACGGCCACCCGCACGCGGAAGTCCTCCGACGCTGGCGCGGCGCGGGCGCGCAAGTCCTGACCACGGCCGAGCGCGGCATGGTCACCGTCTCAACCGACGGCGTAGACCTGAAGGTCGAGACGTTCGTAGGGCAGTAGGGCCGTAGACCCTTTTTGACTCCTAAAGACCGCCTGTTTTAAGCAATCAACCTATATAATAGTCGGCGCGTATACGGGCCTATGTAACGTGATGGTGTCGTTAGCGATCAGAACATAATCCACATCTCGTCTACCTCTCGCCGAACAACATATTGATATGGAGTACGACGTGTTCATAAGCTATGCCAGCGAGGATAAAGAGGAGATAGCCCTGCCGTTGGCAAGTCGTCTTAAGAAGTTAGGTCTAAAGGTCTGGCTCGACAAGTTCGAGATAAACATCGGAGACAGTGTTCGCCGGAGTATTGACCGAGGCTTGTCAAACTCCCGTTTCGGCATCGTGGTGCTAAGCCCCCACTTTTTCAGGAAGGAATGGACGAAAAAGGAACTGGATGCGCTGCTGGCTAAAAGTTCAAGCGGCTCAAAGGTAATTCTGCCTGTTTGGCACAACATCTCCAGGGATGAAGTCGCACGATTTTCACTGCTCCTCGCCGACATACACGCGGCAGATACCAGGAGGGGCGTCGAGAGCGTGGCCGAGGAGATTTACAAATCGCTGCAATCTGTAATAGCCGACGATCCGGTGGGAAGAAGCCGGCCGGAGGCGACGGGTGATCACTCTTCACTGAATGACGAAGTGACCGTACCCGCGGCTGACAGAACATTGCGTCTGGGGCGACATCTCGCTTTGCAGCTTCCGAAGTATGTGGACGGCGTCGCGCAGCTAACGACCTCTCCGAAGAAATTCATAAGCGGGCTCCGCGGCTACGGCGAGATCGAGTTGGCTAACGCTCTGCTTTTTTTGTTCATCTCTACTTTCATCACACAAGTATTGCGTGCCCCTTATGTGTCCGGTAAAGAAGGGGTCTTATGGACTTTAGTCGCAGACGGCATCTTTAAGCTCATTTATTTGATGATCGCCTCCGCCCTCTTACATTCCTCTTTCCGCTTCGTCGGCGGGCTGGCTCCGTACAGGAGAATACTTATCGCGAGTTGTTATTTTTTTAGCTGGTTAATGATCTTTATCCACCTCACACTTCTATCCGTTTATAGTCTGATATTCCTTTATCCGATCTGGGGTCACGCCTGGGTCGATAGGTTGGCATTGTCCCTCATGCTAATCAGTTTGCTGGGAGTAGGGTTTTGGAGTTTTAAAGCTTGGGGAGCCTACCAGGCGTTGGCGGGCGTATCACACAAAAGAGCGTTCGCAGCCTTTCTCGTCTTTTGCTTCCTGAATTTAATAGTCGGGTCTCTGGCTGTCTTAATGCGCGAACATTTTGTACCAATAATTAGAAACGGAATCGATCATTGGAAAGCGTTTCAGATTTGATGCCGACCTATTTCTCAACTTGACGCTGTTAAAGTTGAATGTGACTCAGCACCAAATCAGACGGCGAGGAGGACGCGCAGGTCGCGGACGTTCGTGCCCGTCGGGCCGGTGACGACGGCGTCGCCGAGTCGGTCGAAGAGTGTGTAGGCGTCGCTCTCGTCGAGGGACTTGCGCGCGTCGAGGCCCTTTGCGCGTGCGCGCGCGACGGTCGTCTCGTAGGCCAGCGCACCGGCCGCCGGGCTGTTGCCGTCGATGCCGTCCGTCCCCGCGCAGAGTGCGACCAAGTGTCGCGGGGCGAGTCCCGCCGAGACCTTCTCGACCTCGAAAGCGACGCGCAGCGCCGTCTCCGAGCTGCGCCCGCCGGTGCCGCCGCCGCGCACGGGGCAGGAGAACTCGCCGCCCGAGATCAGGCACACGCCGCGCCCGACGCCCGCGCCTTCGCGCGCGTGGAGCGCCAGGAGGCGCGAGACGAGTTCGGCCGCGCCCTCCCCGACGTGCTGCTCGGAGATGTCGCGCGTGAACTCGACGGCGAAGCCGCGCCCGCGCGCGGCACGGACGGCGGCGTCGCACGCGGTCTCGTTGTCGAGAAGAACTTTGAAGGTGCGCTTGGCTTCGGGCGAAGTTTGTGAAGGACCGTGTGTGCCGGCCTCTTCGAGGGCGCGGAGGACGGTCGCGGGAAGTTTAGAGGCAAGGTCATGGCGCGCGATGATGTCGGCGACGCTCGGGGCGTCTGGCGGGGCCGCGAGGGTCGGGCCGGAGGCCACGTCGTAGGCGCGGCCCGTGCCTACGTCCGAGACGACGAGCGTGACCTGCTCTGCGCGCGGCGCGCGCGCGGCGAGGCCGCCGCCCTTCACGGCCGAGAGCGCGCGGCGCACGGCGTTCACTTCGTCGATGGGTGCGCCGCACGAGACGAGCACGCGGTTCGCCTCGCGCAGCTCTTCGAGCGTCAGGCGTCCGTCGCGCGGCAGCTCCAACATCGCGGACCCGCCGCCCGAGACGAGAAAGACGACGAGCGCTTCCGCCTCGTCGGCCTCGCGCAGAAGCTCGAACGCGGCGCGCGCCGCCTGCAAGCTCTTCTCGTTCGGGAGCGGGTGGCCGCCCTCGTAGACGCGCCAGCGCTCGGACGGCTTGAAGTCGAAAGGCGGCGACGAGAGCACGCCGCCCGCGAGCGCCCCGCCGAGCCGTTCGTCGAGCGCCGAGGCCATCGCCGCCGCGGCCTTCCCAAGAGCGACCGAGTAAATCTTTAACCTGCCGCCGCGCGTTTGAAAATGGGCGTCGCCGGCTCGGAGGGTCGCGCCGTCGGACTCGACCGCGTCGAGCACGGCCCGCCGCGCGTCAACCGCGGCGAGCGCGTCGCCGAAGATTTCGCGCGCTGCTTTGCGAAGCTCTCGAAGCTCGTTCAAGGCGTCTTCACTTCGGCGGTGACGTATGGGCGCAGTCGCAGGAAGCGCCGCTCGCTGATGCCGCGCACGAGCAGGAGGTGCTCGGCGCGCCGGAAGCGCCCGTAGCGCTCGCGGTGCTCGACGATGCGCGCGGCGAGCGCGGGGCCGACGCCGGGCAGACGTTCCAACTCCTCGCGCGAGGCTTCGTTGATGGAGACGAGCGGCGTCTCTTGCTGAGTTCTTTGCGCGTGTGTTTGTTGTGAGCCGCGGGCGTCGGCGCGGCGTGGCAATTTGACGCAGGAGGGGAGCGCGGCGGCCGTCAGGCAGCACAGGATGATACGCCCGAGAGTGTCTGGCCTCATGCGCGCGGGTTGTTTTGCAAACGCTTCGTGAAGCCTGCCGCGTTTTTGTGCAAAATGCTAGAAGTCTAAATTTGTCAGGAACTTGTAACCTGAAAACGCGACTTTTTCACAGGGTTTTCCACAGAAACTGTGGAAAAGTTGTCGAAAGCGTGTCCTGAAAAGAGAGAGCACGGCGGCGGAGAAATAGCTTACAAAAAAGAAGTAGGCAGTAGGCAGATGGCAGTAGGCAGCCGCTCCGCGCCTCGGACGTTGAAAGGCTAACTTAGAAGTTTCGACGGCAGGTCTTTCAACTGCCTAATGCCATCTGCCTACTGCCTACTGTTCAAAACTCCTCCGCGGTGTTCTCCTGCAAGTCGTCCCAGTGGTTGACGGTCTCGAAGGCGCGCGCGAGGACGGGGCGTGGGCGCGCGCCGTCGGCCGCGCCTATGAAGCCTTCGCGCTCGAGGCCGTCGAGGATGGCCGCGGCGCGCCCGTAGCCGATGCGCAGGCGGCGCTGCAAGACGGAGGTCGAGGCGCGCTTCATCTCGCAGCAGATGCGCAGGGCCTGCTCGAACAGCTCGTCGCGCTCGCCCGAGCCGCCGGGGCCTTCCGCCGACTCTTCCTCGGACTGCGTGATGGTCTCGTCGTAGACGGGCGCGCCGCCCTGCGCTTTGATGTGCGCGACGATCTTGGCCACCTCGTTCTCGTCGAGGTACGCGCCGTGGACGCGCAGCAGGCGCGAGGTGCCGGGCGGGAGGAAGAGCATGTCGCCGCGGCCCAGCAACTGCTCGGCCCCGTTGGCGTCGATGATGGTGCGCGAGTCAACCTTCTGCGAGACGCGGAAGGCGATGCGCGAGGGGAAGTTGGCCTTAATCAAGCCGGTGATGACATCGACGGACGGGCGCTGCGTCGCCAACACGAGGTGGATGCCGACGGCGCGCGCCATCTGCGCCAGTCGCGTGATGGCCTCCTCCACGTCCGCGCCGCAGGTCATCATCAGGTCGGCCAGCTCGTCGATGATGATGACGATGTAGGGGAGCGTCTTCCAGGGCTGCCCCTCCTCGTCGTAGTCGAGGACGTTGTTGCGCCGCTCGACCTCCGTGTTGTAGCCGTCGATGTTGCGCACGCCCCACTGCGCGAGCTGCTTGTAGCGCTGCTCCATCTGCGAGACGGCCCACTTCAGGGCGTTCGCCGCCTTCTTCGGCTCGGTGATGATGGGCGTCGCTAGGTGCGGGATGTCGGCGTAGAGTCCAAGCTCAAGACGCTTCGGGTCGATCATGATGAACTTCACCTCGTCGGGCCGCGCCTTATACAGAATCGAGACGACGAGCGAGTTCAAGCAGACCGACTTGCCGGTGCCGGTCGCGCCCGCGATGAGGAGGTGCGGCATGCGCGTGAGGTCGGCCGTGTAGTTGATGCCGTCGATGGTCTTCCCCAAAGCGAGCGTGAGCTTGGACTCCGACTCGCGGAACTGGCGCGACTCAAGCACCTCGCGCATGAAGATGGTCTCGCGCTCGGGGTTCGGCACCTCGATGCCGACGTGCGGCTTGCCGGGCAGGCGGTCGATGCGGATGGACTCGGCTTCGAGCGCGATGCAGAGGTCGTCAACCAGCCCCGTGACGCGCGAATACTTGACGCCGGGGTCGGGCTTGAACTCGTAGGTGGTGACGACCGGGCCGGGGCAGATGTGCTTGATCTGCCCCGTCACGTTGAACTCCTTGCACTTCTCGGCGACGCGCTGCGCGATCTGTAGAAGCTCCTCGTCGGCCTGCTCGCGGCGCGGCGGCGCGGGGTTGAGGTAGTCGAGCGATGGGTAGACGTAGTCGAGCATCGCCGCGGCCACGACCTTCGTCGGGCGCGCGGGGGCGTGCGCGGCCTCCCTCACGGTCGGCGGCGTGTTGCGCTCGAAGGGCATCTCCTCCAACTCGTCGGGTGCTTCGGTGCGGACGACGGCCGCGGTGGACAACATATCCGTCACGTCGGGAGGGGTCGGGCGCGCGGGAGTCCTGCGGGGGGCGGGCTCGGCCGCCTCCTCTTCCGCGGGCGGGACGGAGACGCGGCGTGTGACAGCACCCGCGCCTTCAACCACGTCGCGTTCCTTCCTGCGGGTCGCGGGGGGCGGCGGCGTGTCGGACGCGGGCTGGATGATGATCGAAGCGAGTTCCGCCTCGGCCTGCGCGAGCTGCGCGCGTATCTCGTCCTCGCGTGTGGGCTTCGCTTCGACCGTGGCGGCCGCGGCGTTGCGCTTGATGGCGGCGGCGGGGCCGGGCTCCGACTTCGCGCCGCGCTTGACGGAGTCGGCTGCCGCTTCGGCCGGTGCCTGGGCGGCCTGCGCGGCAAGTTCGGCCGCGGCCTGCTCTTCG
>DATMVD010000059.1:0-114433 GCA_035563535.1 Pyrinomonadaceae bacterium
GGCGGTAACGGCGGCGGCCCCGGCGGCGGCGGCCCCGGCGGCGGGGGCGGCGACGAGCAGCGCCGCTTCAAGGCCGACCGCTACCGCATCGGCGTGCTCGTCGGCATCGCCTCGATCCTGATGATGTTCACGGCGCTCGCCAGCGCCCTCATCGTGCGCGCGGGGATGCACAGCTCGGTGGACTGGCGCGGCGGGCAGATGCCCACCTTCGTCTACGTGAGCACGGGCCTCATCGTCCTGAGCAGCCTGACCTTCATGCGCGCCAAGGCTTCTCTGAAGCACGGGGAGGAGTCGGGCTACCGTCTGTGGCTGACGGTGACGCTGCTCTTGGGGCTCGGGTTCCTCGCGGCGCAGGTGCTGGCGTGGAGGGAGTTGGTGGCGGCGGGCGTCTACCTCGCGTCGAACCCGCACAGCTCCTTCTTCTACGTGCTAACGGGGCTGCACGGGATACACCTGCTGGGCGGCATCCTCGCGCTCGGCTACCTGCACTGGTACGTGGTGCGGCCGCGCGGGGCGGTGTGGGACGCCAAAAGGCGCGCGCTGACCGACGTGGTCGGCATCTACTGGCACTTCATGGACGTGCTGTGGGTCTTTCTCTTCCTGCTACTCTTCTTCTGGAGGTGAGGCTTTGAGCACCGAAGCGCATGTCGGACGGCTGCCGGCGACCGAGTGGGACGGCGGGGCGCTGCCCTACCGCGTCGGCCACCGCAAGCTCGGGATGTGGCTCTTCATCGTCTCGGACGCGATGACGTTCTCGGCGATGCTCATCGCGTACTCCTACGCGCGCGTGTCGAGCGACGCCTGGCCGACGCCGTTCCCGTTCTACCCCTCCATCATCTTCTCGACGACGATGACGCTCTTCCTGCTCGCGTCGTCGTTCACGATGGTGATGGCGGTGCGCGCCTCGGCCCACAACCGCCTGCGCGCGGCGCGGCGCTGGATCGGCGCGACGATGCTCGGCGGCCTCATCTTCCTCGTCCTCCACCTGATCGAGTGGGAGCACCTCATCCACGACGGCCTGCGCCCGTTCCGGCTGGCGGGCGCGTGGGCCGAGCGCTGGCCGCAGGCCCCGCCGCTCTTCGGCGCGAGCTTCTTCTCGATAACGGGGCTGCACATGTTCCACGTCCTGACGGGCGTCCTCTACCTCGGCGTCATCGCGCTGCGCATCAAGAAGACGCGCCACGAGGACGTGGAGATCAGCGGGCTCTACTGGCACTTCGTAGACCTCGTCTGGATGTTCGTCTTCCCGCTCATCTACCTGATGTCGGTCGATTTCACGCCCGGAGCCGGACATTAAAAGGAGCGGAGGGGAGAGATGGCGAGCGCAAACATCCGAGACGTTTTCAAGAAGTCCGACCTGCTGCTGATGGGCGTCTGCATGGTGCTGGCCGCGGGCTTCCTGGTGCTGGCGGGCCTGAACGCCGTGGAGGCCGGGAACTTCCTGACCATCGACAGCCTCTTCTTCACGGCCGTCTGCCTGCTGCTGGCGCTGACCTTCGTCGCCGTGCCCGCGCTCTCGATGCGCGCGCGCGGCGTCCGCCCCTTCTACGTGGACGACGAAATCCCCCCGGCGCGCGCGCACGAGCACGTCCACTTCGAGGGCGGTACGCGACTCTTCCTCTACGTGCTGCTCGGCCTGCTCGTGCTGACGGTCATCGAGGTCTTGCTGGCCTACGTCCACGTGCCGCTCCACATCATGCTGACGCTCCTGATCGGGCTCTCGCTCGTCAAGGCGGCGATGATCGTGGCCTACTTCATGCACCTGAAGTTCGAGCGGATGAGCCTGGTGCTGACGCTCATCCCGACGCTCGTCATCTGCATCTGCCTGCTCTTCATCGTCTTCCCCGACAGCTTCCGCGCGGCCAGCCTGCGCAGCACGCCCACCGAGGCCGTGCCTTCCCCCGAAGGCCCGAACTCGCAGGAGCGTTAGAGAGGTTCCGAGTTTGCCGAGGAAGGCCGTCCATCTCGCCCTCGTCTGCGCCGCGGCTCTCGCGGCGCTGGCGGCCCTGTGGCCCGAGGCGGCGCTCGCGCAGTGCCCGCTCTGCCGCTCGGCGGTGCAGAACGCAGGCGACCAGACGGCGCGCACCTTGAACCTCGCCATCGTCGTCCTGCTCATCCCGCCCGTCTCCATCTTCTGCGCCATCTTCGCGGTGGTTTATAAGAAGGCGAGGGACGGCGACGCGGGGCAAAACCGCGAGCCCTAGCCGGCGCGTAGATAGACCGAGGGTCACACAATGGCTGACGAACTAGTCCCGGCGGTTGACGTTGAGAGGCAGACCATCCGCGGCCGCGTGTGCCCGGCGTGCGGCGGCAAGATCATCCCGTCCGACCGCGCGGTCTACGAGAACAAGACCGAGCCCGGCGGGGTCTTCCCCGCGTGGCAGTGCGAGCGCTGCGGTTACGAAGAGATAAGCGAGAAGAAGGCCCCGGCCCCGAAGGCGCACCCCCCGAAGAAGAAGGTTGAAGGATGAGCGCAGAAGAGAACAAGAGAACCGTCCAGTCGATTTTTGAAGCCTTCGGGCGCGGCGACATCCCCGGCGTGCTCGGGCACGTCTCGGAGGACGTGACGTGGAAGGCCCCCGGCCCCGAAGTCATCCCGTACTTCGGCGACCGGAGCGGCCACGCCGGGGCCACCGAGTTCTTCGTCCAGCTCGGCACGAACGTTGACTTCGAGCACTTCGAGCCCGGGGCCTTCGTCGCGGAGGGCGACAAGGTGGTCGTGCTCGGGCGCGAGCGCGGGCGCGTGAAGAACACGGGCAAGACCTTCGACAACGAGTGGGCGCTCGTCTTCACCTTCGACGGCGGCGGCAAGGTCAAGGGCTTCCAGTGCTACGAGAACACGGCGGCCATCGCCGAGGCTTTCTCATAGGCCGATGGACGGGTTGGACGAGTCGAAGCTGCGCGTGCTCGGGATGTTCGACGAACTGGGGAAGTCCGAGCTCGACCTGCACGAGTTGTTCGAGGCGGGCGGCAACGACCCCGAAGCGCGGCTCGCCGTCTTCCACGACGTGGAGTGGCTCGTCGAGCGCGGCCTGCTCGAAGAGCGCGGCAACGACTTCTACGCACTCACCGAATCAGGGCGGCGGGCATTTGGCGAGAGAGGTGAAAGGGCTGATACTGAGTCGTCCCCCTGACTGCTGTCTATGAACGACTCGGTACTGCCGCACGTGAACGCCGCGCTCAACGCCACGAGCTTCGTGTTGCTCGTCGCGGCCTTCTACCAGATCAGGCGCGGGAACGTGCAGCTTCACCGCCGCCTGATGCTCTCGGCGCTCGCCGTCTCCGGCCTCTTCCTCGTCTCCTACGTCGCCTACCACGCGCAATACGGCTCGGTGCGGTTCACGGGTCAGGGCCCGGTGCGCGCGGTCTACTTCTTCATCCTGGTTACGCACATCATCCTCGCGGCGGCCATCGTGCCGCTCGTCCTGGTCACGGTCGTCCGCGCGCTGCGCGGCGACTTCGCGCGCCACCGCCGCGTCGCGCGCTGGACGTACCCGCTCTGGCTCTACGTCTCCGTCACGGGAGTCGTCGTCTACCTCATGCTGTACCACCTTTATCGTCCGCGGTAATCCCATGAGCGCGCAGCAGACGAACAGGGAAGGCGGCGTCGCGGGGCGGAGGCGGACGCCGTGGCCGCTCGCGGTGGTGGCCGTCCTCTTCGTGGTCGTGCCCTTTCTGACCTGGTATTGGACCTGGTTCGGGAGGTCTCTGAGCGACGAGGAGATCGGGAAGTACCTGAGCGAGGGGAAGCCGCGCCACGCGCAGCACGCGCTCTCGCAGATCGCCGAGCGCGTCGAGCGCGGGGACGCGGGGGCCGGCCGCTGGAACGGCCAAGTCGTCGCCCTCGCCGCGAGCCCTTCGCCGGACGTGCGCATGACCGCGGCGTGGGTGATGGGCGTCGAGCACAGGTCGGAGGAGTTCCACGCCGCGCTCCTCAAACTCGTCGAAGACCCCGAGCCCATCGTACGCCGCAACGCCGCGCTCGCGCTCGTGCGCTTCGGCGACCCCCGCTGCCGCCCGGAACTGCTCGCCATGCTCCGGCCTTACAGCGTCGTCGCCCCGACCGAAGGGACTGCGGTGACGGCGCTCACGGCCGGCGGCAACGTCAAGCGGGAGTCGCTGCTGGTCAGGTACACGGCCGAGCCGAACACGGCGGGAGAGATTCGCTCGCCGCTGCCGGGCGTCATCGAGAAGGCGCTGGTTAAAGACGGCGACTCGTGGCGGGCCGGCGCGGAGCTGTTCGTCATCGCGCCCGACCCCGAGCAGGCGAGCGACGCGCTCATCGGCCTCGCATACTTCGGCACGCCCGAGGACGTGCCCGAGGTGGAGCGCTTCGCGGCCGCGGCCGAGTCGGACGAGCTGAAAAGGAAAGCGGCGCTGACGGCCGAAGCCATCAAGCGCCGCTCGGCGAGTAAATAGTAAATGGTGAATGGTGAATAGAGAAAAGAAACGCCCGGCCAGGTTTCAACCGCGGGCCGGGCACAACTCAACTTCTATTTACCATTCACCATTTACTATTAACCATTCACTATTCACTGGCTCGGCGGCGGGGGCGGGGCGTCGGGCAGCGTGACGCCGTGCATCGCCTCCCAGTCCTCGGTCGGCACCATCTCGATGGCGTCCCAGGGGCAGCCGTCGAGGAAGGCCCCGTCCGGCCCCTTGCTGATGCACTTCTGGCAGCCGATGCAGAGGTACGGGTCTACCTCGATGCGGCCGAAGGGCGTGTGGTCTTCGTCCGGCACCCAGAACATGCACGCCTCGATGGGGCAGTACTCGATGCAGGCGGGCGAGCCCGCGCAGCCCGTGCAGCAGTCGGTCGTGATGGCGAGGATGCGCGGCTTCTTCTTGCGCGTCGCCTTGCCGTCGCCCACGGACATCGGCCAGTGCTTTTCGACGATACCGATCATGCTCTCTAAGGCTCCGGACGGAAAGTCTCTGGAAGGCGTAGACACTTTAACACGACTCGAATGGGCGCTCAACGAAAAAGCAGTAGGCAGTAGGCAGATGGCAGTAGGCAGTCGCTCCGCGTTATGAAAGTTGAAGTATTAAACCGGAAATTTCGACAGCGGCGCTTTCAACTGCCTACTGCCATCTGCCTACTGCCTACTTTTCCGTGTTAGAATTCGGGCACAACGCTTTCAGTCTTTAACGTCGGTCTAAACTGGTTCGGACAAGCTTGGCCGGGGAAGGCGGCCGGGGCGAACATCCCTCGCGGGGACGCGCCCGAAGGTGTCGAGGGCATGAGCACTGTCGCTGGAATCTTCAACTCGTCGGCGGAGGCCGAGCGCGCCGTGGAGGCCCTGCGCATGGCGAACATCGCCGAAGACCGCGTCAGCCTCCTGACGCCGGGAACCACTCAAGAGCAGTTGGACGACGTGCCGACGACCGAGACCGAGCAGGAGGGCATGGGTAAGGCCGTGGGCGGCGTCGTCGGCGGGGCCCTGGGCGTCGCGGGCGGGCTGCACCTGGGCGCGGCCGCGGCGAGCCTGCTCATCCCCGGCGTGGGGCCCGTGCTCGCGGCGGGTCTGGTCGGGGCGGCGCTCCTCGGCGCGGGCGGCGCGGCCACGGGGATGGCCGCGGGCGGCGCGCTCGAAGACTCGATGGCCGAGGGGCTGCCGCACGACGAGCTGTTCGTCTACGAGGACGCCCTCCGGCGCGGGCGCTCGGTCGTGCTGGTCGTGGCCGACGACGAGGTGCAGGAGGGAATTGCGCGCGACCTGTTCAAGGAGGCCGGGGCCGAGAGCGTGGACGCCGCGCGCGAAGCCTGGTGGGTCGGACTGCGCGACGCGGAGGAGGCCGAGTACACCGTGGACGGCGGAGACTTCGGCGCGGACGAGCCGGTCTTCCGCCGCGGCTTCGAGGCGTCGCTCCACCCGCGCGCCCGCGGCCGCGCTTACGACGAGGACGCGGAGAGGCTCCGCGAGTGCTACGGAGCGGAGTGCGAAGAGTCTGCCTTCCGCCACGGCTACGAGCGCGGCCGGCGCTACCAGAGCGAGCTTTTGGAGAGGCACAAGGGTTGAAAGACACTCTCCTGAGCATCCTCCTCCTGGTCGGCATCCTCCTGGTCAGCGCCGTCATCACCAACTGGTTCGCGCGCACGATGTACAACCGCTGCGCCGCCTGCGGCACCCTCAACGCCAAGCGGCGCGCGCACTGCCGCTCGTGCGGGAAGGAGATTAGTAGGCAGTAGGCAGACGGCAGTAGGCAGTTAAGAACAAGAAGGATGTTGAAAACAATCGGGGAAGCGAGTCATGAAACTCGCTTCCCCGATTCTTTCCGCTACTTTCTTTACCCGCTAACTGCCTACTGCCATCTGCCTACTGCTCTCACACCGTCCGGCGTCCCGTCAGCAGGTTGATGACGAAGATCACGAGCGCGAGGACGAGCAGCAGGTGAACGAACCCGCCGACGGTGTACCCGCTCACGAGCCCCAGGAGCCACAGCACGAGAAGAATCACCAGAATCGTCCACAGCATATCGACTTCTCCTTGTTTGTCGGTTGATGTTCTTTAACGGTTCAGCAGAACCCGCCAGTAGCCTCCGTCGAGCAACGTACGTGCCAGCCCCCACACGCTTTTACGCTGATGAGAATCGTTGGTAATTCAGTCCCTTCCGTTTGAGGACCACGGGGCGGACTCGTCCCGGTGTTGAACCCCTGTATGGAATCGCGCCGTGGGCCCGTGTCGCGCTGTGTCTGGATACAGGCCGCGGGGCAAAGCTTACACGGAAAAGCGAAGCCCGGCGGCAACCGGAGGCTAAACTGTGTCATCGGAGGATTAAGCGGTTCCGGCCGCCGTTTGAAACTGAAGCCTCGACGGTTCTAAGGATTTTCACTGGACTTGAAAAGCTTTTGACTGCTAGAGTGTCAGCTAGCGTCGGCCGGATTTTGGCGGACGCCTCCGCTTGTCACCGCTTGAACCTGTCCGGCGGCCCCCGACGGCCCTCCTGAGGCGGTTTCTTAAGCTTAACAACTGCTCGATCCGAAGGAGTCAAGAAAGCCCCCGGCTCCCTCTTCATATTTTTGAGGTCTCTATGCCTTTTTCCCGTTCCGTTCCCCCGACGACGAAGAAGAAGAGAGTCACGCTCGTCGTCTCAGTCGCCCTTATATCTCTACTCGCCGTCGTCGCCGTCGTGGCGCTGAGCGGAGGCGGCGCGCAGGCCACCGTCCGCGACATCTCCTTCACGCAGCTCCGCGACCTGTCCGGGGCCGGCTCGGCGCAGAAGGTGAGCGTCAGCGGCGAGGTCATCACGGTGACCCAGGCCGACGGCGCGGTCGTCCGCGGCGTCGTGACCAACGCCGTCGCGCAGCACGAGGTCATCGCCGCCTTCGAGAAGGCGCGCGTCCCCGTCGAGTTCGAGACGATGCAGCCCGGCCTGCTCGTCACCGCCCTCAACTACACCCTGCCCGCCGTCGCGCTCCTCATCTTCGCCGTCATCGGCTGGCGCGTCTACGCGAGCATGGGCGTGCAGAACGATTCGGGCGCGAGCGAGACCGGCCCCGCAGAGCCCGTCAGCTTCCAGGACGTGGCCGGCGTGGACGAGGCGCGCGCCGAGCTGGCCGAGACCATCGAGTTCCTGCGCGACCCGGGCAAGTTCGGCCGCCTCGGCGGCCGCCCGCCGCGCGGCATACTGCTCTCGGGCCCCCCGGGCACGGGCAAGACTCTGCTCGCGCGCGCGGCCGCCTGCGAGGCCGACGTGCCGTTCCTTTCGGTCTCCGGCTCGAGCTTTCAGGAGAAGTTCGCGGGGCTCGGCGCGGCACGCGTCCGCCGCCTCTTCGCGCGCGCGCGCAAGCTCGCGCCCTGCGTCATCTTCATCGACGAGATCGACGCCCTGGGCCGCAAGCGCGGCCGCGGCGGCGACTCGGCCTCGGCCGACCAGGATCAGACCTTGAACCAGCTCCTCGTCGAGATGGACGGGTTCGAGCAGTTGAGCGGCGTCGTCGTCATCGCCTCGACCAACCGCCCCGACATCCTCGACTCGGCGCTCACGCGCCCCGGCCGCTTCGACCGCGAGATCACGGTCAACCTCGCGGACATGCGCGGCCGCGAGCAGATACTCAAGGTGCATTCGCGCAAGCTCAAGCTTGAAGACGGCCTCGACCTCGGCTGGATCGCGCGCGGCACGCCCGGCTTCTCCGGCGCCGACCTGGCGAACCTTCTGAACGAGGCCGCCATCGCCGCGACGCGCGACGGCTCCGAGGCCGTGGGCCGCGCGCACGTCGAGTACGCGCGCGACAAGATTCTGATGGGCGTGGAGCGCAAGGGCTTCATGATGGACGAGGAGGAGCGCTACGCGACTGCCGTCCACGAGGCGGGCCACGTGGCCGTCGGATTGGCCGTGAAGCACGGCGACCCGATTCACAAGGTCTCCATCCTCCCGCGCGGCCGCGCCCTGGGCGTGACGCAGGCCCTGCCCGAGCGCGACCGCCTGATGCGCACGCGCGAGTACCTCGAAGACCAGATCGCGATGCTCCTCGGCGGGCGCGCGGCCGAAATCCTCCTGCTCGACACGATGACGGCGGGCGCGTCGAACGACATCGAGCGCGCCGTCGAGATCGCGCGCCGCATGGTCGCCGAGTTCGGCATGAGCCCCCTGGGCCCCATCCACCTCGGCAAGCCCGAAGACCCGCACAGCCAGACGCTCCTCGACCGCATCGAGCACGCCACCGGCGCCATCATCGACGCGCAGCTCAAGCGCGCCTGCGAGGTCGTGGACTCGCGCCGCGCGGAGATCGCGCACCTCGTCGCCGGCCTGCTGGAGCGCGACACGCTCGACGCCGACGAGATTCGCGAGAGCTTCGGGATTAAGGCCGAGCCCGTGGCCGCGTGAAGCGCGGTAGGTGGTAAGCCCCGCAGGGGCGGCAGAAGGTAGCCAGGGGCGCAGCCCCTGGTCGTCGCCGAATAAAAACACCGGAGCCCTGTAAGGGCGGCAGAGATTATGTCGCCCTTACAGGGCTCCGGGTTATTTAACCGACGTTACCAGGGGCGGCGCTCAGGCTCACGCCTTAGCTGGCCCCTGGCTACCTTCTGCCGCCCCTGCGGGGCTCACTACACACCCCTGTCTACTTGCTTGTTCCCCCTCTTCTCCTGTAACGTTCCACCGTAACGTTTTGGCGGGAGCTGCCCTTCCCGTAATCCCTGACACTCCCGAGCCTTTCACACGCAATGCCCTACCCGAGCGTGGAGCGCATCGAGTTGCCGCTCTTACAGGAGCTGGCCGCCACGGGCGGCGCGGAGCACGTGCGCTTTCTCTACGACCGGCTCGTCGCGTACTTCCCGCAGCTCGGCCCGGAAGAGGTTCTGGCCGTCTCGAACGGGCACCGCCGCCAGTGGCGACGGCTGGTGCAGGCCGCGGCGCGCGGGCTGGACGATAAAAGAGAGATCGAGCGCGACCGCGGGCGCTGGCGTCTGACGGAGAGGGGGAGACGCCGCGTCTCGGAGGAGGAGATACAGTTCACCTTCGACGCGCCGCAGCCAGTCGAGGCGGCCGCCGCCGAAGGGCTCTCGCACACGGAAGTCCAGTTGATGCTGGTCGAGATCGCGCGCGTGCTCGGCTACCACGCCGAGGCCGAGTTCGACTACTACGACGTGGTCTGGCGCGAGGCCGAAGACAGCCCCCGCCTCAGCCACGTCTTCGAGGTGCAGCGCAAGGGGAACGTGGACGCCGCGCTCGCCAAGCTCAAGCGCGCCTACGACGCGCAGCGCACGCGCCCCTTCCTCGTCGTGGACAGCGAGCGCGACACGAACCGCGCCGAGCGGCAGTTGAGCCTCGCGCGCACGGGCCCCTTCCACGAGATCGGCCGGGTCACGACCATCCTCAGCTTCGAGCAGCTTCAGCGCCTCCACCGCTCGCTCACCTCGGTCGGAGACATCCTCGCCGCACTCTTCGAGCGATGACACCGTCCACGCCGCTCCGCAGACAGTACCTCGACGTCAAGCGCCGCCACGCCGACGCCATCCTCCTCTTCCGCATCGGCGACTTCTACGAAGCCTTCGACGACGACGCGCGCCTGCTCGCGCGCGAGCTGGACATCGTGCTCACCTCGAAGCCGATGGGCCGGGGCGTGCGCGTGCCGCTCGCGGGCGTGCCGCACCACAGCTTGGAGCGCCACCTCGCCACGCTCATCGCGCGCGGCCACCGCGTCGCCATCTGCGAGCAGTTGACCGCGACGCCCGTCCGCGGCGAGGCCGCCGGGCGCGGTCTCATCGAGCGCGACGTGGTGCGCGTCGTCACGCCCGGCACCGTGCTCGAGACCGGGCTGCTTCAGAGCAAGGTCAACAACTACCTCGCCGCCTTCTCGACGGACGGAAGGAGGGCGGGAGTCGCCTACGCCGACGTGACGACCGGCGACTTTCAGGCGACCGAAATGGACGCCGACGCCGCGCTCGCAGAGCTTCAGCGAATCGCGCCCTCCGAAGTCCTCGTCGCTAAGGGCGTGGCCGCGCACGTCTCGAACCTTCCGGGCTTCATCACGCGCCGCCCCGACGAGGGCTTCGACCCGGGCCGCGCGCGCCGCGTCCTTCAGAAACATTTCGGCGCGCGCACGCTCGCCCCCTTCGGCCTGTCGCGCTGGCCGCTCGCCGCCGCGGCCGCCGCCGCCGTCATTTCGTACCTGTCCGAGACGCAGGCGGGCGTGGCCGAGCAGTTGACGCGGCTGACGAGCTACAACCCCGAGTCCTTCATGGTGCTCGACGCGCAGGCCGTGCGCAGCCTTGAGCTGTTCGAGAATACGGGCGGCGCGCCGTCGCTGCTCGCGACTCTCGACGAGACGCGCACGGCGATGGGCGGGCGGATGCTGCGCCGCTGGCTGCGCCAGCCGCTCCTAGACCTTGCCGAAATAGCACGAAGGCAGGAGCACGTCGGCTGGTTCGTCACGCACGACAAAGACCGCGCGGAGTTGGCGGCCGCGCTCGAAAACGTCCACGACCTCGAAAGACTCTCAGGACGAGCGCGCGCAGGCTTGGCTACCCCGTCTGAAGTTCTAGCTTTAAGACAGAGCCTCGAAGCAGTCCCGCGCGTGCGCGCCCTCCTTCAGCGAGACGCCGCGCGGTTCGGCGCGGTGCTCTCTTCGCTCCCGACGTGCGAGGGCGTGCTCGGGCGCATACGCTCGGCCGTCAACGACGATCTGCCGCGGCGCGGCGACAGCGTCGGCGTCATCCGCGAGGGGTATTCGGAGGAGCTCGACTCTCTGCGCTCGCTCCTCAAGAACGGCAAGACCTTCCTCGCCGAGATGGAGCAGCGCGAGCGAGCGCGCACGGGGATTAAGAGCCTGCGCGTCGGCTACAACAAGGTCTTCGGCTATTTCATAGAGGTGACGAAGCCGAACCTGCACCTCGTCCCCGCCGGCTACACGCGCAAGCAGACGCTCGCCGCCTCCGAGCGCTTCGTCACGCTCGAACTCAAGGAGCACGAGTCGCTCGTCCTCAACGCGCAGGAGCGCATCACGGAGCTTGAGGCGGGCATCTTCCGGCAGGTCTGCGCCGAGATCGGCCGCGCGCGCGAAGAGATTCTGTCCTCAGCCGCGACGCTCGCGCACCTCGACGCCGTCGCCTCGCTCGCGCAGAGCGCGGCGCGCTGGAACTACGTCCGCCCCGCGGTCGTTGACGAACCCGTCTTGAACATCCGCGGCGGCAGACACCCCGTGCTCGAAAGGCTGGTTGAGGAGGGCGGGTTCGTCGCCAACGACCTCGAACTCGGCGGGGCGGGCGCGCCGGAGATAGCGCTCATCACGGGGCCGAACATGTCGGGCAAGTCCACGTACCTCAGGCAGGCGGCGCTCATCGTCATCATGGCGCAGGCCGGCGGCTTCGTGCCCGCCGAGGCAGCCACCGTGGGTCTGACCGACCGCGTCTACACGCGCATCGGCCTCTACGACCGCATCGGCAGCGGCGAGTCAACCTTCATGACCGAGATGACGGAGACGGCGCACATCCTCCACCACGCCACGCCGCGCTCGCTCGTCCTGCTGGACGAACTCGGGCGGGGGACTTCGACCTACGACGGGCTGGCCGTGGCGCGCGCCGTCCTCGAATACGTGCACAACCACCCGCGCCTGCGCTCGAAGACGCTCTTCGCCACTCACTACCACGAGCTGACCGCTCTGGCCGAGACGCTGCCGCGCCTGCGCAACCTGCACGTCGAGATCGCCGAACGCGGGGGCGAGCTGGCCTTCCTCTACCGCGTCGTCCCCGGCGTCGCCGAAGGCAGCTACGGCGTCTACGCCGCCAAGCTCGCGGGCCTGCCCGCGCCCGTCGTCCGCCGCGCCGAAGAACTCCTGCGCGAGTACGAGTCCGGCGGCGCGAACGACGAGGGCGGCGCGGCCGAAACGCTCGAACACTTCGACGCCACAGCCTGGGGGCGCGGCGCGCGCCTCGTCGAAGAACTCCTCGCCGCCGACCTCAACTCCCTCTCCCCCGTCGAAGCCCTCATGAAACTCTTCGAGCTGCGCCGCATGGCCGAGGGCGAGAAGGAGAAGGGGACGGTCGCGAAGAGGACGGCCTGAACAGAACCGCCTGAACAGAACCGCGAGCGGTAGCGAGCGGGTGCGTCTGACATTAAACGTCTCTCTGATGTCACCCGCACCCGCTCGCTACCGCTCGCGGCTCTGTTTTACCGTGCTGGGTCTGTGTGAATCTGGACGCGGGAGCGTGGAATCTCCTTTTGAATGGCGCGGATGACGCGGACGGTGAGGTCGTGCGCCTGTTGGAGCGTCTGGTCGGCTTCGACTTCGAGGTGGAGGTCGATGAACTTGAGCGAGCCGGAGCGGCGCGTGCGCAGGTCGTGGAAGCCGCGGACGCCCTCGGCTTTAAAACTTTCGACGACCGCGGCGACCTTCGCGTCGATGTCGCGCGGGAGCCGCCTGTCCATCAGGACGTTGACCGCGTCGCGGGCCACGTCCACGGCCGACCAGAGGATGAAGCCGGAGATGAGGATGGAGATGAGCGGGTCGGCCGGAGTCCAGCCCGTGAGCGCGACGAGGAGCAGCGCGCAAAGCGCCGCGCCGTTCGTGTAAACGTCGGTCGCGTAGTGGACGGCGTCGGCCGAGAGCGCGGGCGAGTCCGTCTCGCGCGCGACGCGGCGTAGGTGCGCGACGAGCGCGAAGCTCACCCCGCAGGCGACGGCCATCGTGCCCACGCCGAGCCACTCGGACTCGGTCGGGCGCGGGTGAAGGACGCGGCGCACCGCCTCCCAGAGTAGAACCAGGCCCGAGGCGCAGATGACGAACGACTGGAAGAGGCCGGCCAGAGACTCCGCCTTGCCGTGGCCGTAGCGGTGGTCTTCGTCCGGCGGGGCGCAGGCCGCGCGCACGGCGAAGTAGTTGATCGCCGAGGCGAAGATGTCCATCGCCGAGTCGAGCAGAGACGCCCACACGCTGATCGAGCCCGTGAGCACGCCCGTCAGGGTCTTCAGCGCGATGAGGAAGGCGGCCGCCGCGACCGAGAGGCGCGCCGCCGTAGACTTGAGCCTCGCCTCCGTGACGGCGGCGGCCGCGGCCTGTGAACTCACGTCCTGCATAAACGGTTCCGTTGGCCGGATTGTAGCAAATCAGTGTGCGAGCGCGTCAGGGTGGTCGGAGACCTCCTCCTCGAACCCGCCGCGACGGCCCAAGGTGACCACGCCGACGCCCGCGAAGATGAGGAGCGTCGCGACCGCGTGGCGCAGCCCCGGCCGCTCGCCCGCGCCGAGCAGCAGCGGCGCGACGACGAAGGCGAAGAGCGGCTGGAGGTAGATGTAGACGGCGACCGTGCTCGGCGAGACGCGCTCCAGCGCCCACGCGTTGAGGTAGTAGGCCCCGACCGTCTGCACGAGCACCGTGTAGACGAGCACGAGCCAGACCGTGGGGCCGACCGCGGCGAAGTCCGTCTGCGCGAGTTGGTAGCCGCCGAAGGGCACGGCCGCGAGGCTGCCCATGGCGAAGAGCCACGTCATCGCCGTCAGCGCGCCGTAGCGCCGGAACACGTCCTGCGAGACGGCGAGGTACGCGCCGTAGCAGAAGGTGTTGGCGACGAGCAGCAGGTTGCCCCTCATCGTGTCGCCGCCGAGGCTCGCGCGCAGGGGGTCGATCAGGTAGACGACGCCCGCCGCGGCGACGAGCGTGCCGAGCGTTACGCGCGCCGTCAGCCTCTCTTTGCCGAGGAGCGCGCCGACGAGGAGCGTGAAGACGGGGATGGTCGCGTTAATCAGCGCCGCGTTGACGGCGGTCGAGAGCGAGAGCCCTTTGACGTAGAGGAACTGGTTGAAGACGACGCCGAGGAGGCTGTAGAGCGCGAGCCGCGCGAGGTCGCGGCGCTCGGGCGTGACGAGACGGCCGCGCAGCCCGAGCAGGAGGAGGAAGGCGACGGCCGCGCCGCCGACCCTTATCGCGACGAGCCCCGTGCTCGGCACGGCGCGCAGCGCGATCTTCCCCAGCACGGGCCACGTCCCGAAGATGACCTGCACCGCGAGGAGCGCGACGTGCGGCGCCGACGAATTGCTGAATGCGGATTTCGGATTGCGGATTGGAAGACCCATGAAAGTCGCTCTGTCTTCAATCCAACTTTAAATCCGCAATCCGAAATCCGCATTCAGCAATCAGCTATACTCGCCGCCTTTGGCTCCGGTGCCTTCGCCGGGCTCGCCCGCGCCGGTGTTTGACGGGTCGGCCGGGGCGTCGGGGTCGGAGGAGCCCGTGTTCTGCCCCTCGGGCGTCTGGCCGTGCTGCGCGCCGTACTCCTGGCTCTCCGCGTCCGTGGTGACGTTCGCGGGCGCCTCTTCGGGTTGGTTGGTGCTCATCGTGTCCCTTTCGAGGGTGAAGGGGGAGGGGGCAGGGGGAAGGGAAATAACCTTTACCCCTTCACCCTGACCCTCTCCCCTAAGCGATTAAATAGAGCGGGTTCTCAAGAATCTTCTTGAGCGTCTGGAGGAACTTCGCGCCGGTCGCGCCGTCAACGATGCGGTGGTCGCAGGAGAGCGTGACCCGCATGATCTGGCGCACGGTGACCTCGCCCTCGCGCACGACGGGCGTGGGCGTCATCGCGCCGACGGCGAGGATGCACGCCTCGGGCGGGTTGATGAGCGCCGTGAACTCCGTGATGCCGAACATGCCGAGGTTGCTGACGGAGAAGGTCGCGCCGGTGTACTCCTCGGGCGTGAGCTTGCGGTTGCGCGCGCGCTCGGCCAGCTCCTTGACCTCGCGGCTGATCTGCCCGACCGACTTCGCGTTGGCGTTGCGGACGACCGGAGTGATGAGCCCGTTCTCCAGGGCGACTGCGACGCCGATGTCGGCGCGCTCGTAGTAGCGGACGGCCTTCTCCTGGAAGGAGGCGTTGACGGCCGGGTGCTGCATCAAGGCGACGGCCGCGACCTTGATGACGAAGTCGTTGAGGCTGACCTTGTTCTCGGGGTCGAGCTCGTTCAACTGCCTGCGCATCTCGACCGTCTTGTCCATCTCGACCTCTGTGGTGAGGAAGATGTGCGGGATGGGGCCGAGCGAGGTGACCAGGCGGCGCGCGATGGTCGCGCGCATCGTCGTGACGTTCTCCTCGCGGTAGGGGGCCGCGCCGCCCTCGGGTTGGACTGCGGGCTGTCGGGCGGGCGCTTGCTGAACCGCGGGCTGCTCCGGCTGTGCCTGAGGCTGCGCCTGCGGCTGTGGCGCGCCGCCCTTCATGGCCTCCTCGATGTCGCGTTTGACGATGCGCCCGCCGGGGCCCGTGCCTTTCAGTGAATGAAGATTGATGCCCGCTTCCGCCGCCATGCGCGCGGCGATGGGCGAGACGATGAGCCGCCCGTCGCCGCGCTGGCCGTTCCCGCCCGAAGGCTGTGTCTGCGGCGCGGCCTCCTGCGGGGCCGAAGGCGCGCCGCCCACGTCGCCCTTGACGGGCTGGCCTTCGACGGTCGCCTGCGTGCGCTCGCCGCCGGGGACGACCTGCGCCAACTCATCGGGCGCGCCGTAGGCACGGCCCTGCGTGCTCTCCTCGATCTGCTCCTTCTTCTCGGCCTGCGCCGCGCCCGAGGAGGCTTCGGTGAGTAGGGCGGAGATGTCCTCGTCCGGCTCGCCGATGATGGCGATGATGGCTCCGAGCGGCACGGTCTCGCCCGCCGGCACGAGAATCTTGCGGAGCACGCCCGAGGCGAGCGCCTGCGCCTCCATCGTCGCCTTGTCGGTGTCAATCTCGGCCAGGCCCTCGCCGACACTGACCTTGTCGCCCTCGTTCTTCAGCCAGCGCGAGAGCTGCCCCTCCTCCATCGTCGGCGACAGCTTCGGCATCACGACCTGCGTAGCCATTGGAACCCTCAGTTTAAGTTTTCAGTCCAGGTACGAAACTTCGCGGACGGCCTTGACGATGCGCTCGACGTCGGGGAGCGCGAGCCGTTCGAGGTTCTTGGCGTAGGGCATGGGGGCGTCTGCGCCGGAGAGGCGCTTGACGGGCGCGTCGAGGTAGTCGAAGGCGTGCTCCATGACCTGCGCGCTGATCTCCGCGCCGACGCCGCAGAAGGCGTGCGACTCCTCAGCGACGACGACGCGGTTCGTCTTCTTCACCGAGTTGACGATCGTCTCGATGTCGAGCGGCCGGATGGTGCGCGGGTCGATGACCTCGACCGAGACGCCCTGCTTCTCCAACTCCTCGGCGGCCTTCAGCGCCAGCGGGACGGTCATCGAGCGCGCGACGACGGTGCAGTCCGTCCCCTCGCGCTTCACGTCGGCCTGCCCGAGCGGGATAAGGAAGTCTTCGCCGTCGGGCACCTCGCCCTTGTTGCCGTACATGCGCTCCTGTTCGAGGAAGATGACGGGGTCGTCGTCGCGGATGGCGCTCTTGAGGAGGCCCTTCGCGTCGGCGGGCGTCGAGGGCATCACGACCTTGAGGCCGGGGAAGTGCGCGTACCAGGATTCGAGCGCCTGCGAGTGCTGCGAGGAGACCTGGAAGGCCGACCCGTTGGGCCCGCGGAAGACGATGGGGATTTTGAACTGGCCGCCCGACATGTAGCGCATCTTCGCCGCCGAGTTGATGATCTGGTCGGTGGCGAGGATCGAGAAGTTGAAGGTCATGAACTCGATGATGGGGCGCAGGCCCACCATCGCCGCGCCCACGCCGAGGCCCGCGAAGCCCAGCTCCGTGATGGGCGAATCGACCACGCGCTTGTCGCCGAACTCTTCGAGCAGCCCCTTCGAGACCTTGTAAGCGCCCTGGTAGGCCGCGACCTCCTCGCCCATCAGGAAGATGTTCTCGTCGCGGCGCATCTCCTCCCGCATCGCCTGGTTGAGCGCCTCGCGCATCGTGATAACTGCCATTGCTCACTCCGTTCGCCGTGAACTGTAAACCGTAAACCGTGACAAGAAAGAGCCGTTAACCGTGAACCGTGACGAGACAAGAACAGGTTTTATCTTGTCACGGTTTACGGTTCACGGTTTACGCGGCTCAATAGGGTTGGCGTAGATGTCCGTGAACAGCTCCTCGGGCGGTGGCTCGGGGCTCTCGTCGGCGAACTTGAGGGAGCGCTCGACCTCCGTGCGGACGCGGTCTTCGATCTCCTTCAGGCCGTTGTCGTCGAGGACGCCCTTCTCGCGCAGGTTGTCGCTGAAGACTTTGATGGGGTCGCGCTCCTGGTACTTCTCGATCTCGGCGCGCGTGCGGTAGTGGCCCGGGTCGGACATCGAGTGGCCCATGAAGCGGTAGGTGCGAATCTCAAGCAGAGACGGCAGGTACTCCTTGCGCGCGCGCTCCACGGCCCTCGCCGTCGCCGCGCGCACGGCCAGCACGTCCATCCCGTCCACATACTCCGAGGCTATGCCGAAGCCGACGGCCTTCTTCGACACGTCGCTCAAAGACATCCCGCGCGAGATTGAAGTGCCCATGCCGTACTGGTTGTTCTCGCAGATGTAGATGCAGGGCAGCTTCCAGAGCTGGGCCATGTTGAGCGACTCGTGGAACGCGCCCTGGTTGACCGCCGCCTCGCCGAAGAAGACGAGCGTCGCCTGATCCGTGCCCTTGTACTTCGTGGCGAAGGCCGTCCCCGTGGCGAGCGGGATCTGCCCGCCGACGATGCCGTGCCCGCCGAGGAAGTGCTTGTCGGCGTCGAAGAGATGCATCGAGCCGCCCTTGCCCTTCGAGCAGCCGCCGATCTTGCCGTAGAGTTCGGCCATCACCTCGTCGGGCGAGGTGCCCATCACGAGCGCGTGGCCGTGGTCGCGGTAGCTCGTGTAGACGTAGTCGTCGGGCCTCAAGGCCGAGAGCGCGCCGACGGCGACCGCCTCCTGGCCGATGTAGAGGTGGCAGAAGCCGCCGATCTTGCCGAGCGTGTACGATTCGGCCGACTTCTCCTCGAAGCGGCGGATGAGCACCATCTGGTAGAGCATCTTGAGGAGCGTCCCGCGGTCTACCTCGTCGATCTCCTTGAGCTGCTCCTGTTGTCTCTGCTCGTGCTCCTCGCGCAGTTCGGCCGGGTCGATGCGGTCGCGCTCGTCGCGCTCCTCGGCCAGACCGGCGCCGGCCGACGCGCCTTCGGACTGTGTCCTGGGTCTCATCGGGGTCACTTTAAGCTCACTCATGGTGTGAAATTCTCGCGCGCGCGTGCGGGCGCTGCCGCCGACACAGACGCCCCGCCGGGCCCTTCTGCGCCGCACTACTTTCGCGACTATCGGTGTTCAGTTGTGACGGGAACGGATTATACGCGACTTTGACCCGCGCGGCAAAAAGGAAGAAAAGTAGGCAGAAGGCAGAAGGCAGTAGGCAGTTCAAGACTTTTTGTCTTAACTGCCTACTGCCTTCTGCCTTCTGCCTACTTTTCTTAGCGGTACGCGTCGAGGGGGACGACCGCCGCGGGGGCGGCCTGGCCGTGCTTGCGGGTGTGCTTGTCGCGGCGCATGGCGAGGCTGGCGGCCTGGAGGAGTTCGTCGGCGGTCTCGCCGTCGGCCGGGTAGGAGCCTGTGCCGGCGCTGACGCGCACCTGGACGTTGCGCCCGGTCTTGACGTTGAAGACCTGCGACTCGACGGCACTGCGGACGCGCTCGGCGACCATCGCGGCGACCTTGTCAGAGGCCCCCGGCATGACGGCCAAAAACTCGTCGCCCGCGAAGCGCGCGAGCATGTCCATCTGGCGCAACTGACCCTTGACGACCGCCGAGACCGAGGCCAGCAGGCGGTCGCCGACGCCGTGTCCGAACTGCTCGTTGAAGACGTGGAAGTCGTCCACGTCGATGCTCAGCACCGAGACGACTTCGCCCTCGTAGCGGCGGCACTCGGCCAGGCGGTGTTCGAGCATGAGGTGGAGCGCGCGCGCGTTCGGCAGCCCCGTCAACTGGTCGGTCAGGGCGCTCTCGCGCGTGCGTTCGTGCGCCAGCGCGTTGTTGAGCGCGCCCGAAGTGTGCAGGCAGACCGAGTCGAGCAGGCGCAGGTGCTCGGCCGTGTACGCGCCCGCCGTCTTCGAGAAGAGCGTGACAGCCCCGAAGGCCCCGTCCTCGCGCACGAGCGGCGAGGAGATGCAGTCGCGCACCTGAGCGGAAACCTCCGGAGGGGCTCCGGTCAACTCGAGTTCGGGCGGCGTGTGGCACATCCCGCGCGCGTTGGCGACGACCCAGCCCGTGATGCCTTCGCCCGCGGAGACGCCGCGCGCGGAGAAGAACTCAGACCACTCGCCCGCGGCGAAGACCGGCTCGGCGCGCCCCGTCCTGTCGTCCAGGGCGTAGATGACGCAGGCGTCGAACGGGACTATCTCGCGCAGCCGCGCGGCGACGAGCGCCACGGTGTCTTGCAGATTGAGCGAGGCCCCGATGACCTGCGTCAGCTCGTGCAGCGCCGCGACCTCGCGCTGTGCGCGCGCGATTGAGCGGAACCCTCTAGACCATTCGCCGGAGGTGCGTGCGTCCTCCGCGGCCGAAGGGGCGGGCGGGGCGACGGCCGTGTCCGTCGCCTCCGTATGCACCTGCTCGCTCAAATCCGTCGGCGAGATGAGCGCGTCGAACTCGCCGACGTGCCTGACGAACGTCTCGACGACGCGGGGGTCGAAGGACTTGCCGGCCTTGCCCCTCAGCAACTCCAGAGACTGCTCGCGCGTCATCCCCGCGCGGTACGGGCGGTCGCAGCGCGTCGAGTCGTAGAAGTCTACGGCCGCGATGATGCGCGCCACCAGGGGGATGCGCTCGCCTTTCAGCCCCGCCGGGTAGCCCGTGCCGTCCCAACGCTCGTGGTGGTGCCTGACCACGTCCTCGACGGGGTAGGGGAAGCCGACGCGGCGCACGATGTCGCCGCCGACCGTCGCGTGCACCTTCATCTTCTCGAACTCGGCCGGCGACAGACGCCCAGGCTTGTTCAGGATGTACTCGGGCACGGCGAGGTTCCCCACATCGTGCAGTAGCGCGCCCGCCTTCAGCGCCTCCAACTCTTCGGCGCTCACGTTCAGGAGCCGCCCCAGCCCGAGCGCGTAGGCTTGCGTGCGGCGGACGTGCCCGTGCGTCGTCTGCGCCTTGGCGTCGATGGCGATGGCCAGGGACTCGACGGCGCGCAGGTTCAGTTCGGCCGCCGCCGAGGCGAGGCCCAGACGCCCCTCGAACTCACGCCGGACTTCTTCGACAACGCTCTTGTGGCGGAAGGGCAGATACAGTAAGAGTATTAGCGCGAGCGGGCCGGCGGCGAGCAGCGTCACCTCCCACGCGGCGAGGGGGGCCGTGCCCTTCAGCCACAGGCCGAGCATCGATGCGAGCAGGGCGGCCGCGGCGACCAGACAGAGGAGCGGGGCGGCGGAGAACTTTTTTGTCAGCGGCATTTTCAGGCGATGAGTGCGGGAGTTTTAAACCGTACGGCGAGAGCTGCTTCGGCGTGGCGGCCAACGATGTTGGCCACATTTAAGGTAGCGTTTCGGGGGAGTGAAGTCAAGATAAAACTTGCCCGCCGCCCGGGGCTTATCTTGTTGAATGAGTGTAACTTCCGTAAGGGGCGGCGGGCGCGGCTGCGGCCCGTGTGAAGGGAGCAACGGGGGAGGAGTTTTGAGCTGGATCGAGCAGTCGGGCCGGTTTACATGGCGTTACGTGGACGACACGGCGCAGCTCCGCGAGGCGGCCGAGGCGCTGCGCGGCGAGAGCGTCGTCGGGCTGGACACGGAAACTTACTGGGACGTGAAGGTTAACGGGATGAAGCTGGCGCTGGTGCAGGTGGCGCCGCCCGCGGGCGACGTGCTGGTGGCCGACGTTCTTTCGACCGGAGTGGAGCCGCTCAAGCCCCTTTTGGAATCGCCGGAAACGAGGATGATCGCGCACAACGCGCGCTTCGACGAGGCCGTGCTGCGCGGCGCGGGGGTGCGCGCCGAAGGTCTCATCGACACGCTGCGCATGTCGCGCATGGCCCTGACGCTCGGGTCACACAGCCTCGCCTCCCTGTCCGAGCACCTGTTCGGGCTCCCCATCGACAAGAGCCTGCAGAAGTCGAACTGGCGTCGCCGCCCGCTCACGCGCGCGCAGATAGAATACGCCGCGCTCGACGCGCGGATGGCGCTGCTCGTCTACGGCGAGCTGAGCCGGATGCTGGCTGAGGAGGGAAGGCTTGAGCTGGCGCTGCGCGCGTCGCAGGTCGCGCCGTCGGAGCCGAAGGAGCCGGGCGCGGAGCCGAAGAAGAGACGTAAGGCGTCCGTGCCGGAACTCGTCCTGACGCCCGAAGAGAAGCGCGTGGTCAAGGCCCTGAAGGGCTGGCGGCTGGCGCTCGCTAACACGCAGCGCGTGCCGGCCTACATGATCTGCCCCGACCGCACGCTCGAACACCTCGCACGCGCGCGCCCCGAGACGCTCGAAGCACTCGCGGGCATCTACGGCCTCGGCGAGTCGAAGATCAAGAAGTTCGGCGAAGACCTTCTCCGCGCCCTGCGCGAGTCTTGCGGCTGAGCTTTGAATCAGGCCGGCGGGGCGAGCCACAACGCGAGGTTGCGCACGTAGGTCTTTATGTCTTCGAGCTTCTCAGGCTCCCTCCGAATCTGGTCGCCGGGCGGCTCCTCAAGGAAGCTCGGGCAGCCCGCGGAAGTGTCCCAGTTGTAATCCACGAAATGATGAAAGCTCGACTCGGCGACGGCGCGCCCGAGCGTGTTCCCGTGCCCGTCTCCGGCGGACTCGAAGGCGACGACGAGGTTGAAGGGGCGATTCGTGACGCCGCTCACGCCCGTCGCAATCACGCGCGCGTGACTCTCCCCTTCGGGCACGCCGACCCCGCCTTCGTGCGGGTGCGCGGGGAAGTATTCGACGCGGCCCGAAGGGGACGCGTGGTTGAGCAGGAGTTCGTGCAGGGGCCCGGCGGGCGTGACCGTTTGATAGTCGCCGTTGCTGCCAGAGTGGTAGTTGGGCCAGTCGATGCTCTTTGTGTCCCGGTCGTCGCGCACGCGCCGCGACTCGTCCGGGTCTTGATGCTTCGTGTGGAAGAAGTGCGCGCGGCCGATGCCGCCGAGCGTGCAGAGCGAAGAGCCCAAATCCTGATGGTCGCGCGTGGAGAGGATGCCGCCGCCGCGCTGTCGGAAGCGCGTGATGCCCCGGCAGTCGGCCGCGGTCAGCCCGTCGCCCGCGTCCACGGCGAAGAGCCACAGCTCGTCAAAGTCTGTCGAGTCGAGCCGGCTCAAAACTTCGTCGTCGCCCGCCGCGTTCGTCACGCGGTCTCGCGCCGTGACTTCGCAGAGCGGGCCTCCTTGCTCGTCACGCAGCCCGCCCAGGTGTTCGCGGAGGAGCGAGAAACGGCCGACGTGCCAGTCGTCCTCCGTGTAAGGGATGGTGGTCTGCAAAAGGATGCGAATCGGCCTCTTCATTCGTCCACCTCACCCTTCGGCCGCGCGCCCCGCCGCCCCTTCGAGTTGCGCCGCAAGCTCTTCGGGAGTGCCGACGGGTTGCAGGCACGTGTAGCTCTCGCAGACGTACGCGGTCGCGCGCCCGCCCTGCGCCGTCCTGTCCTGAAGGAGCGGGACGAGCCGGGCCGCATCGTCGTTAACACCTGACGACTGGACGACGACCTTGTTCGGGACGTAGCGCTTCCAGACTTCGCGCAGGAGCGGTCGGGACTGTTCGGCCTCCCCGACGACGACGATCTCCTTCGGCGTCGAGAGGTAGAAGTCTATCGCGCCGAGGGCGTAGCCGAAGGCCGAGGGGTAGCGCTCGACGGCGTCGCGGACGAGGCGCAGGACGTTGACGGCCTTGCGCCGGTAGTCCTCGTTACCCGTCAGGACTGAGAGGCGGAGCAGCGCCTCCGCCGCGACGGAGTTGCCGGAGGGCGTCGCGTTGTCGAAGTAGTCCTTGCTGCGCACGATCAGCTCCTCGCCGCTCCGCCCGTTGTAGAAGAGGCCGCCGCCCTCCTCGTCCCAGAACTCCTCGACCATCTTGTCTGTCAACGTCAAAGCCGCTTCGAGCCAGCGCAGATGCCCCGTCGTCTCGTAGAGCGTGACGAGGCCCGAGACGACGAACGCGTAGTCGTCGAGGAACCCGACGTGCTTCGCGCGCCCGTCCTTGTAGACGTGCAGGAGCAGTCCGTCTTTGAAGAGCGTGTCGAGGATGAACTGTGCGTTGCGCTCGGCCGCCTCGCGGTAGTCGTCGCGCTCAAGCACGGCCGCGGCCTCCGCGTAGGCTTCGAGCATCAGGCCGTTCCAGGCCGTGATGACCTTCTCGTCGCGGCCGGGCTTGACCCGCCTCTCCCTTTCGGTGAAGAGAATCCCGCGCCCGCGCTCGACCGCCTCGTTCAGCCTTTCGACTGTGACCTTCTGCTCCCGCGCCACCTCTTCGGCGCTCCGTTCGACGTGGAGGATGTTCCGCTCCTCGAAGTTGCCGCCCTCGGTCACGTCGTAGTAGGCGCTGAAGAGCCGCGCGTCTTCCGGCCCGAGTAACGTTTCGACCTCCTCCTTGTCCCACACGAAGAACTTGCCCTCGACGCCCTCGGAGTCCGCGTCCTGCGTCGAGTAGAACGCGCCCGACTCGTCCAGCATCTCGCGCTTCACGTACCCGAGCGTCTCCTCCGCGATGCGGCGGAAGAAGCCGTCGCCCGTCGCCTGGTAGGCGTGGAGGTAGAGCCGCGTGAGGAGCGCGTTGTCGTAGAGCATCTTCTCGAAGTGCGGCACGAGCCAGCGGGCGTCGGTCGAGTAGCGGTGAAAGCCCCCGCCGAGCTGGTCGTACATCCCGCCCTCGGCCATCATCCGGCAACTGTGGGTCGCCATCTCAAGCGCGCGAGAGTCGCCGGTGCGCTTGTAAGTCCTCAGAAGGAAGTCGAGGTTCATCGACGAGGGGAACTTCGGCGCGCCGCCGAAGCCGCCGAAGCGCGGGTCGTAAGAGCGCGCGAGCCCGCGGTACGCGTTGTCGAGGAGCTGCGTGCCGATGGCCTCCGCAGACTCCTGCGCCACGCTCATGCGCCGAAGCTCCGAGAGAATCTCCCACGCCGACTGCCGCACCTCCTCGGGGCGCGTGCGGTAGGCTTCCGCGACCGCCGAGAGTATCCTGGGGAAGCCGGGCATCTGGTGCCGGTCTTCCGGGGGGAAGTAGGTGCCGCCGTAGAAGGGGACGAGGTCGGGCGTGAGGAAGACCGTCAAGGGCCAGCCGCCGTGGCGCGTCATCATCTGGACGGCGCTCATGTAAATCTGGTCGAGGTCGGGGCGCTCCTCGCGGTCAACCTTGATGTTGACGAACTGCTCGTTCATCTGCCGCGCGATCTCCTCGTTCTCGAACGACTCGCGCTCCATGACGTGACACCAATGGCACGCCGAATAACCTATGCTCAGGAGGATCGGCTTGTCCTCGCGCTTCGATCTTTCCAGAGCCTCTGCGCCCCACGGGAACCAGTCCACGGGGTTGTGCGCGTGCTGCAGGAGATACGGGCTCGATTCCTGCGCGAGACGGTTCGTGTGCTTGTGCTCGGCCATAAGGGCTGCCCCCTCGTTCTGAATTATTCGGTTTTATCCGTGCGGGAGATTATGTGCCCGGCGGGCGGAATCGGCAAAGGCGGGGGGCGTTTTGCTATTTTCACGCCGTGCCGATAAACTGAATGGTGATTCATTCAGTTCGTGAGGCGAAAGTTCGGGGGCGCGTGTGATGGAACGTGAAAGCATCGAGATGGACGTGCTGTTCGTCGGGGCGGGGCCGGCGTCTCTCGCGGGGGCGCTGCACCTCTCAAGGCTCGTGGGCGAGCACAACGAGGCGGTGGAGAAGGGGACGCGGAAGGGCAGGTCGCTCGGCGAGATTCAGATCGCCGTCATCGAGAAGGGCTCGACCGTCGGCTCGCACATCCTCTCGGGCGCGGTGATGGACCCGAAGGCTTTGAAAGAGCTGATCCCGGACTTCCTTGAGCAGGGCGCGCCGGTCGAGTCGTCGGTGAAGGAGGACTACTTCCTCTACCTGACGAAGACGCGCGCCATCAAGTCGCCCGTCACGCCGCCGCCCCTGAAGAACCACGGCTACTACATCGTCTCGCTCAACAAGCTCACCGCCTGGCTCGGCGAGAAGTGCGAGGAGGCGGGCGTCAACATCTTCCCCGAGTTCCCCGGCGCGGAGATGCTCTACGACGAGGGCGACCGGGTCGTCGGCGTGCGCACCGGCGACAAGGGGATCGACAAGGAGGGGAGGCGCAAGGCCAACTTCGAGCCGGGCGTGGACATCCTCGCGAAGGTGACGGTGCTCGGCGAGGGGCCGCGCGGGTCTCTGACGAAGCAGTTGACGCAGCGGCTCGGCCTGAACGACGGGCGCGAGCCGCAGGTCTACAGCCTCGGCGTCAAGGAGCTTTGGGAGCTGCCCGACGACCGCTACCCGGCGGGGCGCGTGACGCACACGCTCGGCTACCCTTCGGACGCGAACACCTACGGCGGCGGCTGGATTTACGGGATGCAGAACCGCATCGTCAACATCGGGTACGTCACGGGTCTGGATTACCAGGATCCTCTGCTCGACCCGCACGCGGAGTTTCAAAGGTTCAAGGAGCACCCGTTCCTCGCGAAACTGCTCGAAGGCGGGCGGATGATTCGCTACGGCGCGAAGACCATCGCGGCCGGGGGCTTCTACGCCATCCCGCAGTTCCACGGCGACGGCTTCCTGCTCGTCGGCGACTCGGCCGGCTTCCTCAACGCGCAGCGGCTGAAGGGCATCCACACGGCCATCAAGAGCGGCATGCTCGCCGCGCAGGCCATCTTCGAGGCGCTGCTCAAGGAGGACTACTCTCGGCAGCAGCTCAAGCGCTACCGCCAGTTGATTCGCGAGAGCTGGATCACGCAGGAGCTGAGGCGCGTGCGCAACTTCCACGCGGCCTTCAAGCACGGCCGGTGGCTGGGTCTGGCGAACGCCGGGTTGCAGTTCATCACGGGCGGGCGCGCGTGGGGCCTCTTCGACCGCGCGAGCCTCGAGCCGGGGCACACGGCGCTCAAGCAGTTGAAGGACTACGGCTACCGCGGCGACGACGTCTCGCAGCGCTACGGCAAGATAAAGTTCGACGGCAAGCTCACCTTCAACAAGGTGACGGACGTCTACCACGCGGCCGTCTCGCACGACGAAGACCAGCCCGCGCACCTGCACGTGCTCGACACGAACATCTGCTCGACGCGCTGCGCGGAGGAGTACGGGAACCCCTGCCAGCGCTTCTGCCCGGCGGCCGTCTACGAGATGGTCGAGGACGGCGGGGGCAAACGGAAGCTCCAGATCAACTTCTCCAACTGCGTCCACTGCAAGACGTGCGACATCATGGACCCTTACCAGATCATCAACTGGGTCACGCCCGAGGGCGGCGGCGGGCCGGAATACAAGGGGATGTGACGGAAGAGTAAAACCGTCTCCACCACAGAGACACAGAGACACGGCCTGTTGACGACAACTCAACAAGCCGTGTCTCTGTGTCTCTGTGGTGGAGACTTGTGAGTCGCGCTTATTCCTTCTCGACGATGGAGAAGTTGACGACGCCGCGCTGCACCTCTTCGAGGGCGATGCGGGTCGGCTTGTGCCTCTGCGCGTCCATCTCGACGCGCGGCCGCGCGCCCTTCTGCAACTGCTTGCTGCGCTGGGCCGCGACCAGGATGAGGCGGTATTTGGAGTCGAGGGTCGGGCTCTCCTGCTCCTGCTCGTTCTGCTCTTCGGTCTTCGTCGTCGCGTCTGCGGGTTTCGCCATGTCACTCCCCGGCCGGCGTTGCATCTGCCGGCTTTCTCATAAATTCCAGCGTTTAGATGAACACTCTTTTATAACTTTTCCGCGCCATTTATTCAACGCGCGGCGGGCGTCGCGAAGGTCTGGAGCACGCGGCGCGCCACCCACTCCTGCCGCTCGCGCCGCGCGCGCTCGGCCCAGACTATCGAGGCGAGCTGCGCCGCCGCGCGCTCGACCGCGTCGTTCAGGATGAGGTAGTCGAAGTGCCTGTACTCCGCCACCTCGCCGCGCGCGTTCGCCAGCCTGAGTTCGAGCTCCTCCTGCCGCTCGGTCATGCGCATCGTCAGGCGCTCGCGCAAGACCTCGAAGGAGGGCGGGAGGATGAAGACCGTGACGACCGACTCCATCGTCTGGCGGATGGCGCGCGCGCCCTGCACGTCGATCTCGAGGATGATGTCGAAGCCCTGTGACAGCGCCTGCCCGACCGCCGCGCGCGTCGTGCCGTAGCGGTGGCCGTGGACGACGGCCCACTCGACGAAGCCGCCCGCGTTGACCATTGCGTCGAACTCGTCCTCGGAGACGAAGGTGTAGTTGACGCCGTCCGTCTCGCCGGGGCGCGCCGCGCGCGTCGTCCACGAGACGGAGTAGCCGACGCCGGGGACCGTCTCGCGCAGGCGTTTGATGAGCGTGCCCTTGCCGCCGCCCGAGGGCGAGCTGATGACGAAGAGGATGCCCTGATAACAGTCGCCATCGACGGCGGGGTTCGCGCCGGTGTCCCCGCGGGCCTCACTCAACGTTCTGCACCTGCTCGCGTAGTTTTTCGACCGCGGCCTTGATGGCGAGCGCCGCGTCCTTGATGGCGAGGTCGGTCGATTTCGAGAGGACGGTGTTGGCCTCGCGGTTGAACTCCTGGAGGAGGAAGTCGAGCCGCTTGCCCGTGTCGGCCGTCTCCGTGAGCGCCGCGCGGAACTGCGCGACGTGGCTGCGCAGGCGCGCCGTCTCCTCCGTGATGTCGCTGCGGTCGGCTAGGTAGGCGACCTCCTGAGAGAGCCGACCCTGATCCAGCTCGACGATCTCGAGGCCGTCGCGCGCGAGCAGCTCCGAGATGCGCTTGTAGACGCGGGCGCGGTAGTTCTCGACCTGCTCGCCGGAGAGTGACTCGATGACGGGGAGGTGCCTTTCGATCTCGTCCAGCCGCCCGGACATCTCCGCGGCGAGCGCCGCGCCCTCGCGCTCGCGCATCGCTTCGAGTTCGTCGAGCGCTTGAGAGAGCGCCTGCTCGACGCCCCTCAAAGCCTCTTCCGAGACGCCCGTGCGCGCCGCCTGCATCGCGCCGGGCAGGCGCGCGAGGACGTTGATGTCCGGCTCGCCCGACAGCCCGAACTCCCTCTGCATGTCGCGCATGGCCTGGATGAAGCCCGCGATGAGCGGGCGGTTGACTTCGTAGGTGACCTCGCTCGTCCGCTCGACCGAGATGTTCACGTCCACGCGCCCGCGCGACAGACGCTCGCCCACGCGCTTGCGCACGACGGCCTCCAACTGCGACAGCTCCGAACTCGCGCGGATGTGCACGTCGAGGAAGCGGTTGTTGACGGTCTTCAAGTCCACGGCGACGTTGTACCCCTCGCCCTGCGCCGTGCCCCGCCCGAACCCGGTCATTGATTTCATAAGAGCGCGAACCGTGAACCGTAAACCGTGACGGGAGCGTGAACCGTGAACCGTAAACCGTGACAAGAGATGAGCAGCTTTTATCTTGTCACGGTTTACGGTTCACGGCCTTTCACGGTTTACGACAAGTTCTTCCTCCTCCTCGTCTGCGAATTGCAGTTCGTAGAGCCTGCGGTACGCGCCGCCGTGCGCGAGCAGTTCGGCGTGGCGGCCGGTCTCGACGATGCGCCCGCGCTCGATGACGACGATGAGGTCGGCGCGGCGGACGGTCGAGAGGCGGTGCGCGATGACAATGGTCGTGCGCCCGCGGGTGAGGTTGGCGAGCGCCTTCTGCACGAGCCGCTCCGATTCGGCGTCGAGCGCCGAGGTGGCTTCATCCAGCACGAGCACGGAGGCGTCGGCGAGCACCGCGCGCGCGATGGCGAGGCGCTGGCGCTGGCCGCCCGAAAGGAAGATGCCGCGCTCGCCGACGACGGTGTCGTAGCCGTGGGGCAGCTCCTTGATGAACTCGTGCGCGTGTGCGGCGCGCGCGGCCGCCTCGACCTCCGCTTCGGGCGCGTCGGGCCGGCTGTAGGAGATGTTGTAGCGCACCGTGTCGTTGAAGAGGACGGTCTCTTGCGTGACGAGCGCGGTGTTGGTGCGCAGGCTCGCGAGCTTCGCGTCGCGCAGGTCAGTCCCGTCCCAGAGCACCGCGCCCTCGACGGGGTCGTGGAAGCGCGGGACGAGTTTCGTGAGCGTGGACTTGCCCCCGCCCGACTCGCCGACGAGCGCGACCATGCCGCCCGCCGGGATGCGCAGGGAGATGTCGCGCAGCACGAGCCGCTCCTCGTTGCCGTAGCGGAAGAGGACGTTCCGAAACTCGATCTCGCCGCGCAGCGGTCGGAGCGCGACGGCGTTCGGCTTCTCGGGCATCTCGGCGCGCTCGTCCATCACCTCCCAGACGTGGCGGGCGGCGGCGAGCGCCTGCTCCATGCCGTTGTGCAGGCGCGAGAGCTTGCGCATCGGGTCGTAGCTCGAGAAGAGGAAGAAGAGGAAGGTGATGAAGAGCGCGGCGTTCATGCGGCCCGAGAGAATCTCGCGCTGCGCGAAGAAGAGGAGCGCGGCGACGGCGAGGATGCCGATGAGCTCGATGATGTTGGGGGCGATGCCCTGAATCTTCGCGGTGCGCAGGTTGGCGCGCATGATCTGGCGCGCGACACGCTCGAAGCGCCCGCGCTCGCGCTCCTCCGCGACGTAGGCTTTGACGATCGTCTGGTTGGCGAGCGCCTCCTGCGCCGTGTCCACCAACTGCTGCCCGCCTTCGTAAGACTCTTTGGCGAGGTTGCGCAGGGAGCGGCCGAAGCGGGCGGTGAGGAAGCCGACGAGCGGCGCGATCGCCAGCGAGCCGAGCGTCAGCCGCCAGGAGTAGTAGAACGACGCCGTCAGGAAGCACGCGAGCGTGAACCCCTCGCGCAGCATGTCGCGCAGCGTGTTCGAGACGGCCGACTCGATGGCCGCGGCCGAGCCGACCAGCCGCGAGACGAGGTAGTTCGTCCGGTGGCGCTCGAAGAAGTCGGCCGACTGCGCGTGCAGGTGCGCGTACATGTCCGTCCTCAACTTCAACACGGACTCTTGCCCGACGCGCGCCATGAGGTAGGTCGAGAAGTACTCGGCGACGCCCTTGGCGACCGTGAAGGCGATGAGCAGGACGGCGATGGTGCGCCACGCGTCGAAGCCCGAGTCGGGAATGACGTGTTGGAGGCCGAAGAGGGTCGGCGTGCGCTGCCCCTCCTCGCCGCTCTGCCTTAAAGCCTGGTCGAAGATGGGGACGATGAGAGCGCCGATGGCGCTCTGCAACAGCCCGACGAAGAGCATCGCGACCGTCGCGAGCGCGAACTTGCCCCAGTGCGGCTTGAGGTAGAATAAGAGTCGCCGTAGGTCGCGCATGAAACCGATCGCCCGCGTGTCGTCTGCTGTTTTGGAGGGGAAGATGCGTGCCGCCTCTCGGTAAAACGAAACTATACGGACGCGGGGCTCGGGGCGTCAAGGAACATCAAAGGTCGAGGGGCGCGCCATTTCGGGCGTCTTGCGCTATAATCCGGGCACGCGGGAACAGGCTTTGCCAAGCTCTACCCAGACAACTCTCCAGGTGGGACGTGTGAGCCTTCGGATACTGATCGTTGACGACGACCTGAGCATGCGGATGCTGCTTGCCGAATACTTCCGGCGCCTCGGCTTCGAGGTGGAAGAGAAGGAGAGCGCCGAGGAGGCGTTGGAGCACGCGGTCTCGGGCCGCTTCGACTGCTTCATCTTCGACGTCTCGATGCCCGGCATGAGCGGGCTCGAACTCCTGCGGCGCGTGCGCGACCGCGGCGTCGAGACGCCCGCGATGTTTCTGACGGCGCACGACGCCGTGGACGACAAGGTCGCGGGCTTCCAGGCCGGGGCGGACGACTACCTCGCCAAGCCCTTCAGCCCGCGCGAGCTCGAAGTGAGGGTCGAGGCGCTCTTGCGGCGCGCGGGCAAGTGGTCGGCCAAGTCGGAGGAGGAGCGCAAAGACCGCATCGAGGTCGGCGAGCTGGTCATCGACAAGCGCCGCCACGAGGTCACGGTCGGGGGCAGCCGCGTCGAGTTGACGCCGCTCGAGTTCCACATCCTCGAACGCCTCGCCAGCGAGCCCGGCCGCGCGTGGTCGCGCAACGACCTGCTCGACGAGGTCTGGAGCACCGAGTACGAAGGCTACCAGCGCAACGTAGACCCGCACATCAACCGCCTGCGCCGTAAGATAGAACCCGACCCCAAGAACCCGCAGTACGTCCTGACCGTGCGCGGCGTCGGCTACAAACTGAACGAGGCCCCATGACCCACCGAATTAACAAGCCCCGCCGACTGACCCTGTGCGCGCTCGCACTCGCGTCCGTCCTCTTCGCCATGCACGGCGGCGTTGTCGTCGGCGCGCAGCAGAAGAAGTCGGGCGGCAAGGTGAAGCCCGGCGCGAAGCTTTTGCCGGCCCCGACGCCCGCCCCCGGCCAGGCGCAGAAGCCCGTAGCGACGCAGTTGCCGCCTTCGATACTCGTCCGCTGGCAGGGCAAGCCCGGCGTCAACCGCTACCGCCTCCAACTCGCCACCGACGAGAAGTTCGAGGACGTCGTCTTCGACCAGGCGGTCGAAGGCCGCCAGTACGTCGTCAAAGACCTCCCGCCCGGCAACTACTTCTGGCGCGTCGCGCCCGCCGCCGCCGAGACGAGCGTCTCTTACTCGCAGCCCGAGCGCGTCACGCTCGGCAACGAGCAGAAGGTCGCGGTGTCGAGCGTCGTGATGCCCGCGGACGCGACGGGCTGGCGCGTGGCGACGGGTGAGGTGTTGAAGGTCTCCCCCGCGAACCTGCGGCCGGGCGGCGTCATCGACTTCGTCGGCCTCGGCGCGGACGGCCGCGTCTTCGCCGTGGACGGGGCGAGCGGCATCTCGCTCTGGACTTCGCGCTACAACCCTGCGGCCGGCGCTCAGAGTTCAAACCCGCCGGCCGTCAACTTCCAGCCGCTCGTCGTCGGAGACCCTTTGCGCGGCGCGTACGTGATCGTGGCGACGCAGGGCGGCGTGCGCGCGCTGCTCGGCGACACGGGGCGCGAGACCTGGCGCGCGACGCTGGAGGGCGCGGCGGCGTCGGGCGCGGCGGCCGACCTCGACGGCGACGGCAAGCAGGAGCTTGTGGTCGTCACCGAAGGGCCGGAGATGCTCCACGTCGTCAACCCGATGTCGGGGCGCGTCCAGGCGAGCCGGAAGCTCTCGGGCGAGGCCGCGGGGCCGCCTTACCCGTTCGACGCGAATGGCAAGCGCGGCGTGCTGCTCAGCATGAAGAACGGGCGCGTCGAGTTCCGCGGCGCGGACGGGCAGGTCATCGCCGAGGCGAAGATAGACGAGGACGTGACGACCGCGCCACTCGTCACGCGGCGCGGCGATATGGCCTTCATGACCGTCGGCGGCAAGAGCGCGTTGTGGGCCTTGAGCGTGCCCGACCTGAAGGTGCTCGGGGCCATCAAGGCCGAAGACGACTCGGTGCGCGGGTCGCTCGCGTCGGCGGACGTGGACGGCGACGGCAGCACGGAGATCGTGATGGTGACGCAGAAGGGGCGCGTCGCGCTGGTGAGCACCGACGACGGCACCGTCAAGTGGTACGCGGATGGCGGCGGCGAGGCGGCGGCCTCGGCCGCGTTCGCGGACGTGAACGGCGACGGCGTGCTGGACGTGCTCGTGCCCGGGGCGGGCGGCACGTTCGCGCTCGGCTTCTCGGGGCGCGACGGGTCGCTCGTGATGCGCGTCGAGGAGAGCGGGAAGGGCGGCGGGCCGCGGGCGGGCGGGCGGACGCGCTCGCTCGTCGTCACGCCCTCGCTCGGCGGCGGCGGGTGGCTCGTCGGGGGCGACCCCTCGGGGACGGGCCTGCGCGCCGTCGAACTGCCGAAGGGTTCGGTGAAGACCGCGTCGAAGTGAGAAGCAGTTTGAAAGTCAGGCGAAGGGGTTCGGTTTAACTTGTACGTCCGTCTGCTCGCCGCGTCGCTCTTCGCCGCGTGGCTCGTGGGAAAATTCGTGCTGGGCAAGGGAGGGTTCGTACACATCCTCCTGCTCTGCGCCGTCGCCGTCGCCGTCGTGCAGTTGGTGCACGAGCGACGCGCCGCTCGCGGCTGAATGAGCAGTAGGCAGTAGGCAGTAGGCAGTTGAAAGACCTACTGTCGGAAGCTCCGTTTAAACCTCTCAACATCCGAGACGCGGAGCGACTGCCTACTGCCATCTGCCTACTGCCTACTGTTTTCCTGCAACTGTGCGGGCGGGCGGAAGCATCAATCATCCTGTAGACTTGTTCTCGGCGCCGTCAGCTTCTTGCTCCCCGGGGCGCGCCCACTTCACACGAACAGAAGGAGTGAGTTCTTATGAGATTATCCGGGTCTCCTTTCCGCGTGGCGGCATCGCTTTTGTTCGCCCTCCTGTTGTGCGCGCCCGCCGCCCTGGCACAGGCCGACAGCCGGCGCGAGACCGTGGCCGTCTCCTACCCGCTCGAACAGACCGTCAACCTTAAGTTCCGCGGGACGACGCGGCTGCCGCGCCTGACGGGCGCGGCCAAGGTGAGGCGCACGGGGCGGCGCAACACGCGCGTCGAGCTGAACGTGGACAACCTGCCGCGCGCCTACGAGGTCGGCGGCGTCTACACGACCTACATCCTCTGGGCCGTCTCGCCCGAGGGGCGCGCCGACAACCTCGGCGAGCTGAAGCGCAGCGGCAGCCAGTTCATCGACACGAAGCTCGACGTGACGACGCCGCTCGAAACCTTCGCGCTCATCGTCACGGCCGAGCCGCACCACCTCGTGCGCACGCCCTCGCGCATGGTCGTGCTCGAAAACCTCCCGCCGCGCGACCCCGGCGACGCGCAAATCTCGACCATCCCCGTCCAGTACATCGGGAACACTTCGGACTACCTGCGCGACTCGCGCGTGCCCGACCTCGCCGACCGCGAGCTTCTGCGCACGCCCGTCTCTCTGCTCGGCGCGCGGCAGGCCGTCAGCCTCGCGCGCTACGCCGGGGCCGAGCGCGACGCTTCGCAGGAGCTGAACGAGGCGAGGGCGATGCTCGAACAGGCGGAGAACGCGTGGCGTCTCGACCAGTCGGAGGCGGAGGTGGACGTGCTCGCGCGCCGCGCCATCAGCCTCGCCGTGAAGGCCGAGGAGACGGCCGAGCTGCGCGCCGCCGCGCGCAAGCGGCGCGAGGAGAAGGCCGCGAGCGACCGCGCCATCAGCGAGGCCGAAGAATCAGCCGCCGAGGCCGGCCGCACCATCCAGGAGTTGCGCGACCGCCTGCGCAAGGAGGAGTCGGCGCGCGAGCTGGCCGAGCGCGACGCCGCCAACGCCAACCAGCAGTTGCGCGAGGCGCGCAACGAGAACGCGCGCCTGCGCGACGAGCTGGCCCAGGTGCGCACGGAGGGCGACGCCGCGCGCCTCAAGCTCGCGCGCATGGAGGGCGAGCGCGCCGCCGAGCAGTCCCGCGAAGAGGCCGCGCGCCGCGCCGCGCAGCAGCAGGAGGCGCTCGCCAGTCTCAAGTCCTCGCTCGCGCGCTTCGGCACGGTGAAGGAGACGGCGCAGGGGCTCGTCCTTGTCCTGCCGGATACCTTGTGGGCCGGCGCGCGCGCGGCCGAGCTGACGCCGAAGGCCGTGGCGACCACCATCGACCCGCTCGCCGCGCTCCTCGCCAACAACCCAGACCTGCGCGTCCGTATCGAGGCGCACGTTGACGCGAGGGGCGACGCCGCAGACCTCCAGAGGCTCTCGCAGGACAGGGCCGAGGCGCTCGCCGGCCGCCTCGTCACTTCGGGCGTGGACGGCGCGCGCATACAGGCCAACGGCATGGGCGGCTCCGTCCCCGTCGCCGCCAACACGACCCCCGCCGGCCGCACGCGAAACCGCCGCATCGAGATCACACTCACCCCCGCGGCGGGCGACGCGGTCTCCGCGAACGGACAGCAGTAAAGGGAGGCTGTTTGTTAGAGGCCGGGGGCTAGTTGGGAAGAGAACTTCTCAACTAGCCCCCGGCCTCTTTTGCAATTAGACTCTAGCGGCGATGGCTCTGCTCGAAATCCTACAGCTCATCGGCTACAGCACGGCGGCGGCGCTGCACTTCTGGATCGCGGCGCTGTTGGGGCAGAGCCGGCGCGTCCTGAACCGTCTGGAGCGCGTGCTGCTCGTGCTGGCCGTCGCCCTTGGGGTGTGGCACGCGTCGAGCCTGCTGGTCGTGCTCCACACGATGCTGGGGCTCTCGCAGGGCCGTTGGACGCCTCTGCTCAGGCTGGCGGACACGCTCGCGGTGGTGAGCGTGACTCTCACCTACTCGCTGCTGCTTCATCTACATCTGCACCTGTGGGCCGACGCGCGCGGACGTGGTTTGACGTGGAGCGAGCGTGCGCGCGTCTACCTCTCGTACGTGCCGGCGGTCTTCCTCGTCTACGCGGGGCCGAAGCTGTGGACGGGCGCGTACGCGCCGATGTTCGCGCGCCTGTCGCACCTGCTGGTGCCGTTCGCTCTGTGGGCGGCGTACGTGCTGTGCCTGGTCGCGGGCACGGACTTCCTCATCGCGCGTCTGTCGAAGGCGCAGTCGGAGCGCAGGCTCCTGAACACGCTGGCCGCTTCGTTCCTCGGCATCGCGGCGCTCATCCTCGCCGTCTACGGGCTCGGCGTGGGGCAGGGGACGCGGCTCGGGCTCTACTTGCAGACGGCCGCGAACCTCGGCTCTCTGCTGCCGACGGCGCTGCTCGCGTACCACATCTACCGTTACAGATACCTCGGGCTCATCTTCAAGGAGAGCCTCATCCTCGCCTCGCTCGGGGCGTTCGTGCTGGTCGCGTACCTCTTCGGCATCCGCACCCTCGCGCTCTGGCTGACCGAGCGGTTCGAGCTGAGGCCGGGCGCGGTCGAGTCGCTCCTGATACTTCTGCTCGTGCTGCTGGCCGCGCCTCTGCGGCGCTGGCTCGACAAGCGCTTCCGCCGCCTGTTCGAGGAGGAGGCGGGCCTCTTCCGCGAGGTCGCGGCGCGCATCGGGAAGTCCTCGGGTCGTTACGGACAGTTGCCGGAGTTCCTGCGGTTCGTCGAGGAGCGCGCGGCCGAGAGCCTGGGCCTGCGCCGCGTGAGCATCCTGGAGCTATCGCCGTCCGATAACGAAAGGGGGAAGGGCAGGTCTGATGCGAGCATAGGCGAGGTCGGCCGCAACGGCGACGTGAAGGTCGCGGCGGCGCGGCCGAATCTACAGTCGCATTACGAGGCCAACGTGCCGGGACTGTTGAAGGGGAGCGGGACGGCAACGGCGAAGGTTGCTGTAGAAGAGTCGGCGTCGGTCGAAGAGGGCGACTCAAACACGCACACGGATGAGGGGCAGTGGGCCGCGCGCGTGCTCGCGCTCGAAGCGGAGGCGGGGCTGACTCAGATCGAGGACGAGCCCCTGCTGCGCGAGCGCGGCTGGGAGGTCGCCTACGCGCTCAGGCGCGAGGAGCGCGTCGTCGGGCTCATGCTGGTTGACGCCGCGCCCGAGGCTTTGACCTACGAGGTGCGCTCGTCGCTCGAACTGCTCGCGGGACAGGTCGCCATCGCCATCGAGGACAGCCGCCTGGTCGAGGAGAACGTGCGGCTCGAACTCCGCATCGCGCAGAGCGAGCGGCTGGCGGCGCTCGGGCGGATGGCCGCGACCGTGGCGCACGAAGTGAAGAACCCCCTCTCGGCCATCAAGTCCATCGCGCAGGTCTTGCGCGAGGACGAATACCTCAAGCGCGAGTACGCGCGCGATCTTGAACTCATCGTCGGCGAGACCGACCGCCTCTCGCGCAGCGTCACGCAGATGCTCAGCTTCGCGCGCAGCGCGCCGCAATCGGGCGAGCCCCGCCGCGCGGGCGAGCTGCTCGACTCCGTCATGCTGCTCTTCCAGAAGGAGGCCGCCGCGCGCGACGTCACGCTCAAGGCCGATATAACCGCGCGCGACGAGGAGCTGGACGGCGCGGCCGCGGCCTCTTTAAGAGACGCGCTGACGAACCTGCTGCTTAACGCGCTCCACGCGACGCCAGCGGGCGGGCGCGTGAACCTGTCGGCAGTCGCCGAGGGCGGCCGCCTGACGGTCGCGGTCGCGGACACGGGCCCCGGCGTCGCGCCCGACCAGCGCGAGCGCATCTGGGAGCCCTTCTACACGACCAAGCAGCGGGGCACCGGCCTCGGCCTCGCCATCGTCCGCAAGCGCATCGAGGAGGTCGGCGGCCACGCGCGCCTCGCCCCCTCCCGCCCGGGCGAGGGCGCGCGCTTCGAGCTGAGCCTACCGCTACGTCGGGAGACAGGTCAGCACCGCCCGCTGTAGCGGGTGGGCGTGACAGATATCGGATGATTGATGAGAGTGACGCTGTCATCAATTATCAAGCCGTCGGCGTAAGGCCCACCCGCTACCGCGGGCGGTGCTGACCGCTATGGCACGGTTCGTGCTTCTATTGTTGGCATGGATAACGAGATGAATGCAGAGAGAAGAGGGAAGTGGCGCGTGCTCGTCGTGGACGACGAGGAGGCGGCGCGGTACGGGATGAGGCGGGCCCTCGGCGGTTTCGACTACGAGGTCGAGGAGGCCGGGAGCGTGGAAGAGGCGCGCGACGCGGTGGCGGCGCGCAGGCCGGACCTCCTGCTGCTCGACGTGAACCTGCCGGGCGTGAGCGGGCTCGAATACCTGCGCGAGCTGGCGGCCGCGGGCGAAGGCGCGCCGCTCGTCGTGATGGTCACGGCCTACGGCTCGGAGCGCGTGGCGGTCGAGGCGATCAAGGCCGGGGCCTATGACTACCTCTCCAAGCCCTTCGAGATAGACGACCTGCGGCTCGTCGTCAAGAACGCCCTGGAGACTGTCGGCCTGCGCCGCGAGAACAAGGTTCTCCGCCAGCGCATACAGCTCGAAGGAGCGCAGCGCGGCGCGCTCATCGGCAACTCCGAGTTGATGCAGCGCGTGCGCTCGATGATCGAGAAGGTCGCCGAGACGGACGCCACCGTCCTCGTCCGCGGCGAGTCGGGCACGGGCAAGGAGCTGGTCGCGCGCGAGCTGCACGAGCGCAGCTCCCACAGGCGCAAGGGCTCGTTCGTCGCGGTCAACTGCGCGGCGCTCCCTTCGGAGTTAATCGAGTCCGAGCTGTTCGGCCACGAAAAGGGCGCTTTTACGGGCGCGGCGGCGCGCAGGCGTGGGAAATTCGAGCAGGCCGACGGCGGCACGCTCTTCCTCGACGAGATAGGCGACATGAGCGCCAACGTGCAGGCGAAGCTCCTGCGCGCGCTCGAAGAGCGCAGGATAGAGCGGCTCGGCGGCGGCGACTCGATCCCCGTGGACGTGCGCATCGTCAGCGCCACGCACCGCCCGCTCGAACAGGATATCGAGCGCGGCGGCTTCCGCGCCGACCTCTTCTACAGACTTCAGGTCGTCACCGTCGAGATACCCGCGCTCCGCGAAAGGCGCGAGGACATCCCCGTCCTCGCAGACACCTTCGCGCGCCAGGCCGCCGAGCGCTACGGGCTGCCGCCGCGCGGGCTCGCGCCCTCGGCCCTGCGCAAGCTGGTCGAGTACAACTGGCCGGGCAACGTGCGCGAGCTGCGCAACGCCGTCGAGCGCTCGATGATCCTCGCCGAGGGCGACGAGGTCACGGCCAAGGACCTGCCCGAAGAGATCGGCGGCTTCGTCAACAAGGCGGCGAAGGAGCAGGGCACAACCAACGTCATCGAGCCGGGCGCGCTGGCCGTCCCGTTCACTTCGGACTTCCGCGAGGACAGGCGCGAGTTCGAGCGGCGCTACATCGCGCGCTGCCTCGAAGAGACGGGCGGCAACGTGACGCGCGCCGCGGCCATCCTCGGCATGCACCGGCAGTCGCTCCAGCACAAGCTGCGCGAGCTGGGGCTGGCGCGGCGCTACGTAGCCGTCGCGGACGCGGGCGAAGCGGACGGCGACGCGCAGGATAATTCCGACACCTGAAAGGCGAGCCCCGATTGTCCGCGCGTCGTCGCCGCGTTATAGTTGACCGCCGTGACCGCCAGATTCAAAACGCCCCCCGGCATCTACTCTCTGGAAGGGTTCCTCGACCGCCCGACCTGCGAGCTGGTTAAGTCGGAGATGCGCGCGGGCGAACATGCCCGCGCGCGCGTCTACGACCGCGAGTGGAACTACCTAGAGAGGGCGGCGCTGCGCAGCACGCTCCAGGTCGAGGTCAACGACTCGGTCAACGCGCTCGTCCGCACAAAGCTCCTCGACGTGCGCGCGCCGCTCGGCCGCCACTTCGGCGTGGAGTTGAGCGACTGTCAGTGCCCGACCTACCTCATCTACAAACCCGGCGACTTCTTCGAGCCGCACAAGGACGAGTCACAGAGGCCCGGCGCGCCCGGACACGTCCGTGCGAGGCGCGTCTCGGCCATCCTCTTCCTGAGCGACGAGGGCGAGGGCGACCGGCCGGGCGAGTACGCGGGCGGCTCGCTCGGCTTCTACGGGCTTCTGCCGGACCCGCGTTGCGCGCACATCGGGCTCCCTCTGAAGGGGAGGGCGGGGCTTCTGGTCGCCTTCCGCTCGGACGTGTTCCACCAGGTGACGCCCGTGACGCGCGGCGAGCGTTACACCGTCGTGAGCTGGTACGTGTAGGCGGCGCGAAAATTATATGAAGGCACGAATAGACGCCATCGTCAGGCGAGAGCAGGCCGAGTACCTCGAACGGCTGCTCCCGGCGAACACAGGTCTGCTCGCGGAGATGGAGGAGTACGCAGAGGCCCACCGCGTCCCCATCGCCGACCGCGAGGTGGCGCGGTTTCTTGAGATCACCGCCCGCTCGACGGGCGCGCGCCGCGCCCTCGAAATCGGCATGGCCATCGGCTACTCGGTCGTACACCTCGCGCGCGGGATGGGCGAGGGCGGCCTGGTCGTCACCATCGAGCCGAGCGAGGAGATGATCGCGCGCAGCGAAGAGTTCGTCGGCCGCGCGGGCTTCGGCGGGCGGCTGAGGATAGAGCGCGGTTACGCTCTGGAGGTGTTGCCGCGCCTGTCGGGCGAGACGTTCGACCTGCTCTTCATCGACGCGTTGAAGGAGGAGTACGCGCGCTACCTCGAACTCGCCCTGCCGATGCTGCGCGAGGGCGGCGTAGTCATAGTAGATAACCTGCTCTGGGGCGGGCAGGTGGCGGGCGAGATACGCGCGCCCGAGCAGACGGCCTCCACGCAGGCGCTGCGCGAGTTCAACCAGATATTCGTCCGCCACCCGCAACTGCTCTCGGTCGTGCTGCCCGTCGGCGACGGCCTCGGCTACGCCGTCAAGGTCGGTTGAAGTCCTCCCGGTCTATCTCCGAACTCTTCCCCGACGCGGGGCTTTTCAGAGGCGCGGCGGCTCGGCCCGAGCACGAGCTGCTGCTGCTCTGCGCCCACCGTGGAAACCCTCCGAACGTCCGCGAACAGGTCGTTGAGCTATCCCGCTCGATAAACGACTGGAACTACCTCTTCCAGCTCGCGCGCCGCCACGCCCTGCTCCCTCTCTTGTATCAAAGCGTGGAGAACGTTGACGGGCTTCCCGAAGACTTTCGCGCGAAGCTGCGGGACGAGTTTCGCAAGAACGCGACGCGCAACACGCTCCTGGCCGGCGAGTTGGTGCGGCTCGCGCGACTGTTCGAGGCCGAAGGCGTCGCCTTGCTCGCGTACAAAGGCCCCGCGCTCGCGCGGCAGGCTTTCGGCGACATACGCCTGCGCCGCTTCGTAGACCTCGACGTGATAGTCCGCCGCCGCGACGCGGGGCGCGCGGGCGGGCTTCTACAGTCGCTCGGCTTCACGAAGCCCCCGGGGCTCACGGCGGCGCACGAGGAGTTCCTACTGCGGCGGCAGCACAACCTCGCCTACACGCGCGACGGCGGCCTGATGATCGTCGAGCTGCACTGGGAGGTCGCGCCCGCGCGCTTCGCGGCCGCGGCCGTAGGGGAAGGCGTCTGGGGGCGCGCCGCCCGCGTCGAACTCTTCGGGACGGACGTGCCCTGCCCCTCGCCGGAAGACCTGCTCCTGGCGCTCGCCGTGCACGGCACGAAGCACCTCTGGGAGAAGCTCGCGTGGGTCTGCGACGTGGCGGCGCTGGTCAACTCGCGGCCCGGCTTCGACTGGCCGTACGTGCAGGAGCGAGCCCACGAGGCCCGCGTCGAGCGCATGCTCCACCTCGCGCTGCGCCTCGCGCGCGGGCTCGCGGGGGCGAAGCTGCCGGAAGGTCTCGCCGTAGCGACGGATGACAAAGTCTTGACAGCCCTGTCAGAGGAGGTGACGGCCGCCATGTTCTCAGGCGCGGGGCCGGAGCCCATCGGCTTAATCAGAAACTTGAGGTTCAACCTGCGCGCCCGACCCGGCCTGAAGGAGCGGCTCGACTACCTCCGCTTCGTCCTCACGCCGACCGACGGAGACCTCGCGGCCTTCCGACTCCCGGCCGGAATCTCTTTCGCCTACTACCTTTTGCGGCCCCTCCGGCTGGTCTTGAAGAAGGAGGCCGGGCATTGAACGGTGACGGCTTGTAAAGACGCGTCGGCAGGTGTGTTAAATCTTTCGACGCCGTTGACCTTGATATACATTTCATGTTAGTTTCCGCTTGCTGTTAGATACCGTACGTTAATGGGTTACGCCTTCTCCGCCCGAGCCGCCTTGAAGGGCTTTTCTTTTTTGAGACCAGCGAAAGTCAGGGTCAGCGCTTTACCTGTCCGGGAATCCTGTGCTTTTATGTTAGAAAGTTTTCTAAACTGGCGGCGCGCACTTCCGGCCGCCGGTCTCGCGCTCGCGGCGGCGTTCTCGCCCGCGTCGTTCTTTGCAGCTCAGCAGGCGGGGGCCGAGCAGAAGCCCTCCGGCGCGGCTCAGTCACAGGCGAAGCCTGCGGCGAAGAGCTGGAGCGTCCGGATGAGCAAGGTCGCCCCGCACACCTTCACCGTCAAGGCCAAGGAGTCGCCGCTCTCGGAGATCGCCGAGGAGCTTGCGAAGCTGACGAAGGTGCCGGTCATGCTGAGCCCCCTCGTGGCCAAGCAGAAGGTGACGCTCGATTTCGCCGGGCTCAACCTGGAGGCCACGCTCCGCATGCTCGCGCCGCAGGGCTACGTCGATTACGTGGCGGGCGGCGAGGGCGGCGACGAGCCCAAACCACTTGCCCTCTACCTCCAGGGCGCGAACGAGCGCCCGCCCTCAACCACGGCCGCCGTCCGCGGCAGCTCCGAGGCGATCCTCATCGAGGGGGACACCGAGGAGGGCACGGACAGCGAAGCCGAGCGCAAGCGGCAGGAGGGAGACCCCCTGCGCGTGACCTGGGCCAACAACCAGCTCAGCGTCCGCGCGCGCAAGCAGCCGCTCACGGTCGTGCTCTTCAAGATCGCGAGCGAGGTGGGGGTGCCTTTCGAGATGCGCTACGAGTCGGCCGAGACGGTGGATGTGGAGTTCCAGAACTACCCGCTCGACCAGGCGTTCAGGAGCCTGTCGCCGGGCGTGAGGTTCTACTACCGGCTCGATTTACAGACGTTCCAGGTGCAGCCGCTCCGCCTCGCGCTGCTGCCGCCGGCCGCGCCTCGGACGTGACCGAAGTCCAGACTACGAACTAGTGAGGTGGAGACCTTGAACAAGAACGAGAACCTGATCCCCGTGCAGCTTCCCGAAGTCAAGGAGGCGGTCGAGACTGCCCAGGAGGCCCCGGCCGCGGGCCGGCGCCCGTTCGTCGAGCCCGAAGTCTCTTTCCCCGTGGACGTGCTCGAAGCCACGACCTTCTTCCAATCGACCGAGAGCGGCGCGACCAACCCGTAAGCGTCCCGCACGGGAGCCACGCCCGCGCTTCAGCCAGAGGAGGCACAGAACCTTGTCGTCGAAGACCGAGAATTTGATCCCCGTGCGGATTTCCCGCGTCAACGGAACAGCAGGCACACAGACGGACGGCGCCGACCACCCCAGAAAATCTTTCGTCGAGCCCGAAGTCTCTTTCCCGGTGGACGTGCTCGAAGCCACCACCTTCTTCCAGTCAACCGAGAGCGGCGTGACCCTCCCGTAAGAAGGTCGCGGCAGGCACTTATCAAACCCCCCTGTCCTGCTTGTCGCCAGAGGAGGCACAACACTTCAGCGATGGAGAACCTGACCCGCCCCGACACGACAGGCGGGGCCATTGTCGACGCAGCACGACCGGCTCTCGCGGACACTTACGCGGTCGCCGGTCGTTTCCTTTGCGTGGAGGCCGAGGCCCAAGAGTCGGCCGAACTCTTCCGACGCTTCTTCGCCGGCTGGCACTTCGCGCGGCTGGAAGGCGCGGACGTGCCCGAGCCGGACGCGACGATCCAGGTCTGCGCGGGCACGCCGCCACGCGCGCCCGCGGGGCTCGAGTCCTTCGAGACGGCCGTCGGCGGCATCTGCCGCACGGACGGCCGCACCTACATCTTCGAGAGGGACGGCTCGGCCGTGCGTGCCGAAGGGCACGGGCGGGGCGTCGAGGTCAAGGTCTGGGTCGGCAGGCGGGCCGCGTCGCGCGAGACTTCGGCGCTGGCGCGGCTGGTCTTCGAGGCGACGATGGCCGCGCTCCGCCGCTGCGGCCTCTTCGAGCTGCACGCGGCCGGGACGGTCGAGCCCCGGACGGGCGGCGGCTTCCTCGTCGTCGGCCCCTCCGGGAGCGGCAAGTCCACGCTGGCGACGCAGCTCGCCAGGGCGGGCTGGCGGTATCTCTCGGACGACGCGCTCCTGCTGCGCGCCGGGGCCGACGCGGTCGAGGCGTGTGCGCTGCGCCGCGAGTTCGCAGTCACCGAGCAGACGGTCGCCGCGGGAGTCCTCGAAGGCTTCGAGGACTCGCTCAGGGAGCCCACGGCCTTCGACCCGCTCAAGCGCCGCTTCAAGCCGCACGCGGTCTTCCCCGAAGGCTTCGCGGAGTCCTGCGCGCCCCGCGCGCTCTTCTTCCCGGTCATCACGAACGAGCCCGCCAGCCGCGCGCGCCGTCTGACGCAGGCCGAGACGATGCGCGGCCTTCTGCGGATGTGTCCCTGGGCCTGTTACGACCGGCCGGCCGCGGCGGCGCACCTCGGGCTGCTCGCGCGGCTCGCGCGCCAGGCCGCGGGGTTCGAGCTGCACGCGGGGCGAGACCTGCTCGGCGACGCGAGCCGTTCGGCCGACTACCTGCGCAGGCTCGCGGAAAGGGCGAGCGTTTGAGCCACGTCATGACGGACGGGGGGAGTGTGCCGTCGCGCGCGCGCGACTACGGGCCGCCGCGTCTGACCGTCGAGCTGACGAACATCTGCAACCTGCACTGCTCCTACTGCCTGCGCGACGAGGACGCGCTCTACCACTCCCGCGCGAACTACCTTCCCGTCGAACTCCTCCGGCGCGTCGTGTGCGGGGCGCGCGAATCTTTCGGCGCGCGAACCGTCATGTTCACGGGCGGCGAGGCGACGCTCCACCCGCACTTCCGCGAGGTGGTCGAGGCCGTCGGCGCGGAAGGCTTGACGTGCAGCTTCGTCACCAACGGCTGGCACTTCGAGCGCGTCTGGCCGGCGGTCGCGGCCAACAGGGCGACGGTCACGCACGTCTCGTTCAGCGTTGACGGCCCGACCCGCGAGGCGCACGACCGCTGGCGCGGCGAGGGCTCTTTCGTCCGGCTCGTGCGCGCCTTCGCGCGCTGCAAGGCGGCGGGGCTGCCGTTCATCGTCAAGATGGGACTGCGCCGCGACACGCTCCCGCTCCTCGAACAGACGGCGCTCTTCGCCGCGCGGATGGGGGCGGCCTCTCTGGGCTTCGCACACAACCTGCCGACCTCGGGCGAGGGCAGCGACGAGCTGGCGCTCACGCCCGAAGACCGCGTCGCGGCCGAGCAGGAGATCGCCGTGCTCGCGAGCATCCTGAAGATGCGCGTGACGCTCGAAGTCGGCTACGACAACCGAGACCCCGCGCCGCCCTGCTCGCCGCTGGCGGGCGTGAGCTGTAACGTGGACTACCGCGGCCGCCTCTCGCTCTGCTGTAACCTCTCGGGCTACCGCGGCGCGGCAGGTGAGCCGGACGTGGTCGCGGATTTGAACGTAGAGGGTTTCGCCGCGGCCTACGCGCGCCTGCGGGAGGTCGCCTCGGCGCAGCTCGCGCGCAGGCGCGAGGCGCTGGCCGAGTCGGCCCGCGAAGGCCGAGAGCACGACATCTACCTCGGCTCGCCGTGCCTCTTCTGCCTGCGCAGCTTCGGCAAGATACCCTGGCGCGCGGAGGCCGCGCCGCGCGCCCTGCCCGTCTTGCAGACCGTAAGTTGAAACTTTAAATTTGAGTTTGAGGAAGGGAAGCGTTTACTTGATGAGCACGAACGTCCTGTTGCCGCACGAGCACGTCGTCTTCACGGAATTCGACGCGGGCGAGGGCATCCTCGTCGATCTCAACACGAAGAAGTATTTCCAGTTGAACGAGACGGGCACGCTCGTCTGGCGCGGGCTGGAGAAGAACCGGACGCTCGAAGAGATCGTCGGCGAGATCACGGCCGCCTACGACGTGACGCCCGAGCACGCCTCCGAGAGCGTGCGGAGGCTCCTCGACAACCTGCGCGCCTTCAAGCTCGTCCGCCCGGCCTGACGGGAGGCGGGTCGAGCGGAAAACCTCTACCGCCGCCGCCGCCGCTCGTGTAGAATCACGTCTCCCGGCATTTCATCCCGACCAGTTCCGTCAACGCAGCGCGGGCCTCGACCGCTCGCGTTGCACGAGACCGTACCGCGCGCGATGGGCGCGGCGGAAGATTCGGCCCCGTCTTCCACAGGAGATTCGTGATGCGCATTCTAACGCCGGGCGCCTTCGCGCTCGTCTGCCTCATCTCGACGACGGCTTCGGCCGCGGCGAACTTCGTCCACCACGAGCAGACCAACAACTACGTCGCCACGCCCGCCGACGACCCGGGCGTCGGGTGCAGCGGCGGCGGCACGAACACCGCCTGCGGCCGCTACGTCGAGAACACAGACCGCAGCGGCTCGCCCGGCTTCCAGGTCTACGCGCCCGAGACCTACGGCCTCCACTTCAAGGTCGAGTTCCAGTCCTCGACCAACCAGGCGCGCGTCTACTACACGACCGACGGCACGAACCCCTCGGGCTCCTACGGCACAGGCTTCGGCACGACGCGGGTGGTCACGGCCTCCTACGGTTGCGCCTACTCGGACGTGACGCACGGCTGTCAGATGGTCGATGTCGTCAGCGCCTCCATCCCCCCGCAGGCGGCGGGCACGACCGTCAAGTACATCGTCAGCGCGTGGCACGACGGCCTCGTCGGCCCCCCCAGCGGCGGCCCGGAGGTCTTCGCCGACTCGGGCACCTGCCTGGGCTGCTTCTCCTGCACGGACTCGACGACCGGCTGCGCCACGGTCTTCCAGTACAGCGGCGTCGCGCCGCCCGCGACGCCGCTCATCATCTCCGAGTTCCGACTGCGCGGCCCCGGCGCGGACGGCGTCGTGCCTTCGGCGGACGACGCGTCGGACGAGTTCGTCGAGATTTACAACAACGGCAACTCAGACGTGACGGTCAACTCTTACGACGGCTCGGCCGGCTTCGCGCTCGTGGCCTCGGACGGCGTCACGCGCTTCACCATCCCGAACGGGACGGTCATCCCCGCGCGCGGGCACTACCTCGGCGTCAACTCGGTCGGCTACTCGCTCGGCCCCAACCCGGCCGTGACCAGGCCCTCGGCGGGCGGGGGCGCGGGTGCCCGGGGCGCGCCGACCTTCGGGGTCGATGACGCGCCTTCGGGGAAGTCGAGGCTGAGGGCGAAGGCCGCAAGGACATCGGGAGGCCCCGCCGCGGGCGGCTCCGCCGACGCCGGGCCGGGGCTGAGCGGCGTGACCGGCGACGTGTCCTACACGACCCAGATCGCGGACAACGCAGGCTTCGCGCTCTTCAACACGGCGAACCCGGCGAACTTCTCCCCGGCGACTCGTCTGGACGCGGTCGGCTCGACGAGCGAGCTGAACACGCTCTTCAAAGAGGGCGACGGCTACCCGGCCATCGTCCCCCTCAACATCGACTACAGCTTCTACCGCGACCTGTGCGGCAAGGGCGGCTCGACTTCGGTGGGCGGGCCGTGTCCGACCGTGGGCTTCCCGAAGGACACGGGCGACAACGCCTCTGACTTCCTCTTCGTGGACACGAGCGGCGCGGACGCGGGCGCGGGCCGTCGCCTCGGCGCGCCCGGCCCGGAGAACTCGGCCGCGCCCGTCCAGCGCAACGGCCTGATGCCGGTCACGCTCATCTTCCCGTGCGTCGCTACGGCCGCGCCGCCGAACCGCACGCGCTCGTTCACGCCCGACCCGTCGAACGACTCGCTCTTCGGCACGCTGACCATCCGCCGCCGCGTCACGAACAACACGGGGGCCAACGTCACGCGCCTGCGCTTCCGCGTCATGGACATCTCGACCTCGCCCGCGCCGCCCGGCACGGCCGACCTGCGCGCGCGCACCTCTACGGCCGAGGTCGTCGCTAACCCCTGCACGTCGCTCCCCGTCACCGTGCAGGGGACGACGCTGGAGGAGCCGCCGACGCAGTCGTCGGGCGGGGGCTTCAATTCCAGTCTGTCGGCGGGCACGGTCACACTGTTGACCCCGATCGCGCCGGGCGGCACTTTAGACTTCCAGTTCCTGCTCGGCGTCCAGCAGACGGGAGCCTTCAAATTCTTCGTCAACGTCGAAGTGCTGCCGTGAGGCAGTAGGCAGATGGCAGTAGGCAGTAGGCAGTTAAAGAATCCTTACCTTAACTGCCTACTGCCTACTGCCATCTGCCTACTGCTGCGGGAAGGTGTACGTGACTTTGTAATCCGGCGGGGTCTTTTCGAGGATGGGCCGGCCGTCCGCTTCGAGCCAGGCGTGGCCGCTCAGTGTGTCTGCGCCTTCGCGGCGGACGCCGAAGAGGACGCGCGTGTCGATGCCGCTCAGCGCGAGGTAGCGGTGGAGCACGGGCGCGCGCTTCCAGCAGGTCGGCGTGAAGACCCAGAAGTCGGCCGCGAGCACGGAGTCGAGGAGGCGCGCGAGCCGCGCCTGCACGCGCGCGGCGTCCGACGTTGTGCGCCGGCGCGAACGCCGCGGGGCGACGAGCGCCATCGCACGCGGCAGCGGCATCAGCTTCACGAGCAGAGAGAGCGCGACCACCCACGCGCCCATGCGCGCCGCGAGGAGCGCCGAGCCCGGCTCGCACAGGACGAGCCGCGCGGCGCGCGAGGGGAGCGCGGCGTAGGCTTTGAGTCTGGGCGCGAGTGCAGGCATCTCTTGACGGTCGGCGAAGAAAAAATCCCGCACCTCTGCTAACATCGCGCGGGAGCTTCGAGCCTTGTTAATTTACCCCGACAGCGTCGATGCGCGCGAGCGCGCGTCGCAGGTAGTGGAGGGCGGCGGCCTGGTCGCCTTCCGCACGGACACCTTCTACGGCGTCGGCGCTGACCCCTTCGACGAGGCGGCGCTCGGACTCATCAACGCACTCAAGGGGCGCGACGGCAAGCCCATCCTCGTCCTCGCCGCCGACCCGGCGGACGCCGAACGACTCATCGCAGAACGGACGCGGGCCTTCGACCTCCTCGCCGCGAGCCACTGGCCGGGCGCGCTCACGCTCGTCGCCGCGGCGCGCGCGGAGGCGCCGGAGCTTCTGACGGCGGGCACGTGCACAGTCGGCGTCCGACTCCCCGACGACGAGGAGGCCCGCGCAATCGTCCGCGCCTGCGGCGGTCTGCTCACGGCCACGAGCGCGAACCCCGCCGGCCGCCCGCCCGCGCGGACGGCGGCCGAAGTCGCGGGCTACTTTCCGGACGGCCTCGGCCTCGTCATCGACGGCGGCGCGACGCGGACGGAGTTGCCCTCGACCGTCATCGACGTGACCGGCCTTCGGCCGCGACTCATCCGCGAAGGCGTCGTCACCCGCGCGGAGTTGGGAGCCACGTTGAAAGCCGCCGGGATCGAGTTCTGAAAGAATTTTTCACCACAGAGACGCGGAAGCACAGCTAAAGGCATCAAGCTGTGTCTCTGGTCTCTGTGGTGAAAATTTCCAGTATTATAGCGGGTTGCATTTGGGGGCGTCCGTTTAGAGGCGGGCTATGCCCGCCGGCTCAAAGCCCGTAGTTTGAGCCGGCGGGCATAGCCCGCCTCTAAACGGACGTGTTGTTTGTTCGCACTCAAATGCGAACCGCCTTACTGTCCCGCTTTGTATCCGGCCTCGTCCAGAATCTGCTCGGCGCGCTTCGGGTCGTAGTTGTAGACCTGGCCGGGCGAGTAGGCCCAAGACTGCTCTGGGAGGATCGAGTTGGCGACGCGCGCCTGGCCGAGCAGAAGCTCCTTGACGATGGCCTGCCGGTCGATGGCGTAGGCGATGGCCTGCCGCACGCGCGGGTCTTTGAGCACGGGGTCTTCGGCGTTGAAGCTGAGGTAGACGACGTTGACGCCGGGGAACTGCGCCACCTTCAGGTTCGCGTCCTGCCCGAGCTGCTGGTAGGCGTCGGGCTGGAGGTTGGCGGTCTGCGCGATGTCGATGCCGCCGCTCTTCAGCTCGGCCTGCAAGGTGTTCGCGTCGAGGATGGTGCGGACGCGCAACTGCTTGACGGCGGGCGCGCCGCCCCAGTAGTCCTCGTTGGCCGTCAGGTCAACGACCTGCTGCGACTCGTCGTGGCGCGCGAACTTGAACGCGCCCGTGCCGACCGGGTTCTGCTTCTGCTGGTCGGTCGTGTAGCCCTGCGGCATCATGCCGACGGGGACGAGCCCCGAGAGGAACTTGGTCAGGGGCTTGTTCAGACGCACGACGAGAGTCAGAGGGTCGGGCGTCTCGACGGCCTTAACAATCGGCTTGCGCTCCGCGCCCGCCCCCTCGTAGAAGTCGTTGGCCTTGCGCGAGTCGGACTTGAGCAGCGTCTCGAGCGTGTACTTCGCGTCGGCCGAGGTGAAGGCTTTGCCGTTGTGGAACTTGACGCCGTCGCGGAGCTTGAAGGTGTAGACGAGTCCGTCGGGGCTCTGCTGGATGTCCGAGGCGAGGTCGCCGACGTAGTCGAAGTTCTCGTTCTTGCGGACGAGCGAGTTGAACATGAGCTGACGGAAACGTTCGCTCGAAGCGTCCGTGCCGCGCAACTGGTCGAGCGTCTCCGGGTTCGATTCGAGCACGACGACGAAAGGGCCGGACTTTCCGCCCTCGACGGTCACGTCGCGCAGGAAGCGCCAGTCGCCGTCCACGGGGACGTTGATGTTCTGCACGTTCTTGCGCGCGACGACCACCTGATCCATGTACCAGAGCGGAAGCTGCGGCACCTCGCGGCTGAGGATGTCCCACGCGCGCGTGTAAAGCTCCTTGGCCTTCGCGCGGTCGGCCGTGACGAACGCCTCTTCGAGAATCTTGTCCACCTCCGGGTTGCTGTAGCGGCCGCGGTTCTGGTAGGCCCCGGTGTGGAAGAGGTCGTAGAGGTAGATGGGGTCCTGGTTGCCGCCGACCCAGCGCCCCGTAGTCATCTGGAACTGGCCCTTGCGCTGCTGTTCGAGCATCGTGTTGAACTCGACCTGATCGATCTCGCAGGGGATGCCGACCTGCTTGAGCTGGTTCTGGATGACGGAGGCGTACTGCCGCGTGGGCGCGCTGGCCGCGTTGATCTTGAGGAAGATGGGCTTCGGGAAGCGCATGGCCTTCGAGCCCGCCGTCCCGCCGCCGCAGCCGGCGAGGAGAGTGGCGAAGACGATGAAGGGGGCGGCGACTGACAGAAGTTGGCGGCGCGGCATGCTCAAATCTTACCTCCGTACACGTAGTTCATCTTGCGGTTCAGCTCGGCCACCTCGGCCGAAAGCTCCTGGAAGCGCTTGGGGTCGAACTGGAGGGGAGGCTTGGTCAGAGACTTGAAGGCGGCGATGCGCCGGAGCGAAGCCTGTATGCGCCCGCGCGAAAGCTCGCCCCTGCGCGCGGCGTCGAGCAGCGCGTGGTACGAGCGGCGGATGAGGTCGGGGCGCGCGCACACCAGGATCATGTCCTCGCCCGCGAGCACGGCGCGCAGGCTGGCCTCCTCGATCTCGCAGTGCTTGGCGATGGCCCCCATCTCGAGGTCGTCCGTGACGACGAGGCCGTCGTAGCCGAGCTCGTCGCGCAGGAGGTCGCGGACGATGGAGGGGTTGATGGAGGCGGGGACGAGTCGGCCGCCGGCGATGCCGCGGTGGATGTCGATGTTGGGGAAGCCGCCGTGGCTGACCATGACGGCGCGCACCATGTTGTCCTCGCGCTGGAAGAGCTCGATGTAGGGCGCGAGGTCTTGCGCGATGAGGTCGTCGTGCGTGAGGTGGATGACGGCCATCTCCTCGTGCGTGTCCACCTCGCCCGCGCCGATGCCGGGGAAGTGCTTGGTGCAGCCGAGGATGCCCGTGCCCTGTAGGCCGCGCAGGTAGACCATCGTGTAGCCGAGCACCTCGCCGGGCGAGCGGCCGTAGGAGCGCGAGTAGAGGCCGTTGGAGAGCAGGTCGCGGTCTTCCGTCATGATCGACATGACGGGCGCGAAGTTGAGGTTGAAGCCGAGGAGGCGCAAGACTTCGCCCGTGAGGCGGCCGTGCGTGCGCGCGCCCGCGAGGTCGCCGTGCTGGCGGATGACGCGCGCCGCGGGCATCGGCGTGCAGATTTTACGGAGCCGGTCGACGAGCCCGCCCTCCTGGTCGATGCCGAGCAGCGGCTCGACCCGCAGCACCTCGCGGACGCCGTCGAGCAAGCCCCTTAGTTGCTCGGGCGCGGCGACGTTGCGGCCGAAGATGATGACGCCGCCGGGCCTGACCTCTTCGAGGAGAGCGCGCGCCCCGGCGTCCAGCTCGGGGCCGGGCAGTCCGATGAAGAGCAGTTGTCCGATTTGGTGTTCGAGGGGGAGCGACTGAAGGGTTTGGAAGTCGGTCATGAATTAGACGATTCTGTTCTTCAACCCGAGTAGGAGTCGGCGCGCCTCGTCCCCTGTGAGGGTTTCTACATCAAGGCCGCGAAGCTCGTCAAGGAGCCCCTGGTTGGCCGAGTCGAACAGGGTTATCTGCGCCGCCAGCGCGCGCCGTCCCACGCGCGAGGCCGCGCGCCCGAGCGCGTCCTTCCCGTTCGCCCCGTTCTCGACTGATGAAGGGGTCTCCGGCGTCGCTTTAACTGCCGCGGCCCCCTCTTCGGCGAACACGTCCAGCTCGTAACGTTCGAGTTTCGTGAGCACCTCTCGCGCGCGGGCGAGCACGGCCGGGGGCAGGCCGGCGAGCCGCGCGACCTCGATGCCGTAAGACTTCGACGCGCGCCCGCGCTCGATCTTGTAAAGGAAGATGACCTCGCCCTCACGTTCGGCCACGCGTATCTGGTAGTTCTGCGCGCCGGGCAGGCGCTCGGCCAGCTCCGTCAGCTCATGGTAGTGGGTCGCAAACAGCGTCTTCGCCGAGTGCTCCGGCGAGTCGTGCAGGTGCTCCGCGACCGCCCACGCGATGGAGAGCCCGTCGAAGGTCGCCGTCCCGCGCCCGATCTCGTCCAGAAGCACGAGCGAACGCGGCGTCGCGTTGTGCAGGATGGCGGCCGTCTCCGTCATCTCGACCATGAAGGTCGAGCGCCCCCGCGAGAGGTCGTCGGACGCGCCGACCCGCGTCCAGATGCGGTCGAGCAGCGGCAGACGCGCGCTCTCCGCAGGCACGAACGAACCCATCTGCGCCAGAAGACAGATGAGCGCAGTCTGCCTTAATAAAGTGGACTTCCCGCCCATGTTGGGGCCGGTGATGATGAGGAGGCGTTCGGTCGAGCCGTTCATGTAGAGGTCGTTGGGGACGAAGGGCGTGTCGCCGATGGCCTCTATGACGGGGTGTCGTCCGCCTTTAATCTCAAGCTCGTCGCCGTCGTGAAGGACGGGTTTGTTATAACGACGGCGGGCGGCGATCTCGGCGAGCGAGGCGAGCACGTCGAGGATGGAGAGGGCGCGGGCGGTCGTCTGTAAGCGGCGCGTCTCGCGGGCGACCTGCGCGCGGACTTCGCCGAAGATGCGCGTCTCGATTTCGAGGATGCGACCCTCCGCGCCTAAGACCTTCTGCTCCCACTCCTTCAGCTCGGGCGTCGTGTAGCGCTCGGCGTTGGCGAGCGTCTGGCGGCGCTCGTAGTCGGCGGGCACGCGCGCGGCGACCGACTTGGAGACCTCGATGAAGTAGCCGAAGACGTTGTTGAAGCGGACGCGCAGAGACTGTATGCCGGAGCGCGCGCGCTCGCGCGACTCGATGGCGGCGATGGTCTGCTTGGCGTCGCGGCTGACGGCGCGCAACTCGTCCAACTCCGCGTCGAAGCCCTCGCGGACGATCCCGCCGTCCGAGAAGTTGACGGGCGGGTCTTCGCTCAGCGCGCGGCCGATCAGCTCGCGCACGTCTGTGAGTTCGTCCGCGTTCTCGACGACGACCTGGAGCAGCGACGCCTGTGCATCCGATAACGCCTGACGGACGGCGGGGACTTGATTCAAAGAGCGGCGGAGGGCGACGAGGTCGCGGGGCGTGGCCGTCCCCATGTTGATGCGCCCGACGAGGCGTTCGAGGTCGGAGACATCTTTGAGGAGCGTGCGCGTGCGGTCGCGCCGCATCTGCGAGCGGTGGAGGTCTTCGACGGCCGCGAGCCGCGCCTCTATCTCCCCGCGCCGGACGGACGGGCGCATCAGCCAGGAGCGCAGGAGGCGCGCGCCCATGCCGGTGACCGTCGCGTCGATGACGTTGAGGAGGGAAGCGCCGCGGCCCCCGCCCTGCGACTCGACGAGTTCGAGGTTGCGGCAGGTGACCGCGTCGATGACGAGGTGGTCGTGCGTCTCGAAGAAGGTGAGGTCGGTGACGTGCGCGGCGGCGGCGCGCTGCGTCTCGCGCGCGTAGCGCAGGCACGCGCCCGCCGCGGCGACGGCCGCGACCTTGCCCCCGAGGCCGTAGCCTTCGAGCGTGCGTGCGCCGAACTGTTCGAGCAGGAGGGAGGCGCAGGAGGTCGGCTCCCACAGCCAGTCTTCCAAAGGGGTGAGCGGCAGCCCCTCGCCCCTCGTCGCGGCGTGCTCGGCGGGCGTGATGCGCGCGACGGGGGCTTCCGTATCGTCCTGCTCCTCAGTCTCAAGCGGGAGCGGCGCGGTGTGCGCGGCGCCGCCTGCGTAAGCCTCTTTGACGAGCGGCGCGAGCGAGCGCGGGAAGAGAAGCTCGCGCGGCGCGTAGGATTCGACGTCGGAGCGGACGCGCGCCCACGCGTCGGGGCCGGAGACCTCGGTCGCGCGGAAGTCGCCGGTCGAGAGGTCGAGGAAGGCCGCGCCGTATGTGTCGCCCGCGCCGCAGAGCGCGGCGAGGTAGACGGACTCCTTTGCCTCGACGAGGTGCGGGTCGATGGCCGTGCCGGGCGTGATGACGCGCACGACCTCGCGGCGGACGAGCTTCTTCGCCCTGGAAGGGTCTTCGGTCTGCTCGCAGATGGCGACGCGGTAGCCTTTGCGTATGAGGCGCGCCACGTAGCCCGCGACGGCGTGGTGCGGGACGCCGCACATGGGGACGGGCTGGCCGCGCTCCTTGTGGCGCGCGGTCAGGGTTATCTCCAGCTCGCGCGCGCCGGTGATGGCATCCTCGAAGAAGAGTTCGTAGAAGTCTCCGAGGCGGAAGAAGAGGAGCGCGCCCGGGTGCTGCCGCTTCAGCTCCTGGTACTGCCGTAGCATCGGCGTCAGCGCTGAGTTAGTCGTCGTCATTTCTCTGCGAAAAGCGCCTGCGTGAAGGGCGGTTGTTCACGACCGCAGGTTCGGGCCACAAAACTACCACAGACGCCCCGGACATGCACGAACGCGCCCGGAGGCCGCGTAAAATTCCCAACTGTTCGGGATAAAACCGTGACAGCGTTGCGGGAGAGTGCGGCTTCCGGGGAGGGACGAGAGGGTCGCCGCTTATGGGCCTGAGCGTACAGGTCGCCGTGCTCTTCCTGCTCGCGATCCCCATCGCCTGCGTCGCCTGGACGGTGACGCACGAGGAGGTCTTCCGCGAGCCGCGGGAGTACTGCGTCCGGATGAGCCGGGAATGCCGGCGCTGGTATCAGAGGAAATTCTTCTACCTCTTCACCTGCGAATACTGCTTCAGCCACTACGTCACGATCTTCTTCCTCTACGTCACCGGCTACAAGCTGCTCTACGAGGACTGGCGCGGCTACCTCGTCGGCGGCTTCGCACTCGTCTGGGTCGCCAACCAGTACATGAGCCTCTACAACCGCCTCCGCCTCGACATCAAGAGCGAGAAGCTTGAGACGAACATCAAGGAGAAGGTGGCCGAGAAGGTGAAAGAAGGCCGTGAACCGTAAACCGTGAACCGTGACAAGAAAAGACAGCTTGCTTTCCTCTCGTCACGGGTTACGGTTTACGGTTCACGGGCTATTAGCCAAAGAAGACTTCGGCGACGTGGTAGACCTCTTCGTCGAGCTGCTTGATGCGGCGGACGGCGTCGTCGAGCGGGACGGCGATGACCTTGTTGCAGCGCAGCGCGACCATCTGGCCCCACTGCTTCTCAAGAACCATCTCGAAGGCCTTGACGCCGAAGCGCGTGGCGAGGACGCGGTCGAAGGCCGAGGGGGAGCCGCCGCGCTGGACGTAGCCGAGGTTGGCGTGGCGCGTCTCGATCCCCGTGCGGTGTTCGATCTCCGCCGCGAGGTGGAAGCCGATGCCGCCGAGACGGCCCTTGCGGTAGATCTGCGCGGTCGCGGCCTGGTCGAGGAAGTTCTCCTCGGGGTGCGGGTGCGCGTCCTCCGCGACGACGATGATGGAGAAGGCGCTGCCCTGCATCTCCCTGTGGCGCAGCAGCTCGCAGATGCGCGAGATGCGGAAGGGGTGCTCGGGGACGAGGATGACGTCGGCGCCCCCCGCGATCCCGCCGTAGGCGGCGATCCAGCCCGCGTGACGCCCCATCACCTCGATGACCATCACGCGGTGGTGCGACTCGGCCGTCGAGTGCAGGCGGTCTACGGCCTCCATCACGGTGTTGACCGCGGTGTCGAAGCCGAAGGGGAAGTCGGTCCCGTCGAGGTCGTTGTCGATGGTCTTGGGGATGCCGACGAGCGGGAGCCGCTGCTCATGCCACATGTCGCGCGCGGCGCGCAGGGTGCCCTCGCCGCCTGTGACGATCAGGGCGTCCATGCCGCGCCGCTCCCAGGTGGCGCGTATGCGCTGCGGGTAGTCTGCGCCGTCCCGCGGGTCTGTGCGGGAGGTGCCGAGGATGGTGCCGCCGCGCGGGAGGATGCCGATCACCGAGTTGCGCGTGAGCGGGCGGATGTCGTCTTCGATGAGGCCGCGCCAGCCGTTCATCACGCCGAGGACTTCGGCCCCTTCGACGTGCATCGAGCGGCGGACGACGGCGCGGATGACCGCGTTCAGCCCCGGCGCGTCGCCGCCCCCCGTCAGAATCCCTACGCGAAGTCCCATCAGAACACCCCTGGAACGCCTCGGATGAAACGAATGAATTGATTTGGTTTGCTGACCACGCCTATAATCTCGCGACACATCGGGCGTGTCAAACAACACACATTTCAAAGGCGAGGGGGGCGCCGTCCGGCGTCTGTGTGTAAGGGGTGGATTCGTCGAAGGGATTGCTGACGCTGGGAGTCGATACTTCCACGGAGCGCAGGAGCGTCGCGCTGCTGCGAGGCGCGGTCGTGCTCGCCGAAGTATCGAGCGGGCTGCGCGAGGGCGGCTCGGCCAACCTCCTCGCGGACATCGACCGCGTGCTCGCGTCGGCCGGCGTTAAGTTGAGAGAGGTCGGGCTCTACGCCGCGGCCGTGGGGCCCGGGAGTTTCACGGGACTGCGTTCGGGGCTCGCGACCGTCAAGGGGCTCGCGCTGACGACGGGGAAGCCCGCGGTCGGCGTGCAGACGCTGCACGCGCTCGCGTACTGCGTCAGGCCGGCGGCGCGCGTCGTCTCGCTCATCCCCGCGGGACGCGGCGAGGTCTTCGCGCAACTGCTGTCGGTCTCGGCGGAGGGCTCGGTGAAAGAGCTTGAGAGTCCGACGCACCTGCCGCCCGCGCGGCTTTTGGAACTGTTGGCGGGGCTCGGCGGCGGGCTGAAGTGGACGGGCGGCGGCGCCGTTAAATTCCTTGAGTTGATCCGGGAGAGGGCCGAGTCCGAGGGGATCCCGTTCGCGGGGCCGGGCGCGTCCTCCGCTTCGGAGGAGGGCGGCTGGGCAGTTGTGCCTGCCGAAGAGGCGCTCGCTAAGGGCATCGCGGAGATGGCGCAAAAGGCATACGTCGAGGGGGCGCGCACGGAGGGGCTCACGGCCGTCTACGTCAGGCCGTCGGACGCGGAGCTGAAGGGTCTATGTCACGCGCAGAACTGAGGGTCGAGCTGGAGCAGGCCGGGTGCGTCATCGTCCCGATGACCGAGCACGACCTTCTGGAGGTCGTCGAGATAGAGGAGACGACCGGCCTCAGCCAGTGGGGCTGGGAGGCCTACCGCGCGGAGCTTGAGAAGCACGAGGCCGTGATGCTCGTGGCGAGGCGCAACACGCCGGACGCGCTGACTGGCCGGAGCCTCAGCGGCTACATCGCCGCGCGCATCAACGCCGACGAGCTGCACGTCAACAACATAGGGGTCTGGCCCGAGTCGCGTAGGCGGGGCGTCGGCGGCGCTCTGCTCGCGGCGGCGCTGGAGGCGGGCGCGCGCCGCGGCGCGGTCGAGGCGGTGCTGGAAGTACGCGCGAGCAACCTGCCGGCGCAGTTGATGTACGAGCGCTTCGGCTTCCGCGTCGTCGGCGACCGCAGGGGCTACTACAGGGAGCCGGTCGAGGACGCGAAAATAATGACGAGGCGGCTGGCACCAGCCGCTTGATACGGGTTGGGAATTGGGCTAACATTTTCGTAACGGAACGGCAGCGCGGGGAACAAATACGTCGTTCGGCGCGCGGCCGCTCGGACACAACACTCCACGCATCTGAAAGGAGAACACTCCGCTATGGAAACGACCAACACGGACAGCCTGAAGGAGCAGTTGATCGCGGTGGACCCGGAGTTCCGTGAGTTGGCGCGCGAGCACGGGCGCTACGAGCAGCGGCTGAGCGAGCTGTCGTCTCTGCAGTACCCGAGCGACGAGGAGCAGCTCGAAGAGGTCACGCTCAAGAAGAAGAAGCTGGCCGTGAAGGATCAGATGCAGGCAATCATTCTCAAACACCAGAACGCAGGGAGCACGGCGCACTAGGCGCGCCTCGGCCGGGCAATCCCAAAGCAATAAAGGGACGGGGGACGCTTCAAAGTTTGTTGGGCGCCCCCGTTTCCTATAGGCGAGATTTTTTCGAGAGGCGCGGGCCTCATGTCAGGTTGAGAGATGGTCAAAGACGGCTACCTGTGGGTTCTCGTCCCGCTCCTCGCGGGTCTGGCGGCGGGGCTTCTGTACCTGTTGGCATGGCCCGGGCTGCCGCTACTGGCGCTGGCCTTCGTGCTGCTGTTCCTGGCGGCCTTCATGGCCTACTTCTTCCGCGACCCGCAGCGCACGGCGCCGGCGGAGGCGGGCCTCGTCGTCTCGCCCGCGGACGGCAAGGTGACGAGGGTCGAGAGGCTTTCGGGCGGCGGCGCGGACTCGCCGACCGTGGTCAGCATCTTCCTCTCGCCCTTCGACGTGCACGTCAACCGCGCGCCCATCGCGGGCGAGGTCGTCGACGTGACCTACACGAAGGGGCGCTTCGTCGCGGCCACGAGCGACAACGCGAGCCTCGTGAACGAGCAGAACGCGCTGACGATCAAGGGCGAGAGGATGACCGTGGTCTGCAAACAGATCGCGGGCGTGCTGGCGCGCAGGATCGTTTGCTGGAAGCGCCCCGGCGATAAGCTCGAGCTGGGCGAGCGTTTCGGGCTTATCAAGTTCGGCTCCCGGACAGACCTCGTGCTGCCCGGCGAGGTCGAAGTCCTCGTCAGGGTGGGCGAGCGCGTGAGCGGCGGCGTGACGGTTATAGGGAGGTTCCCCGATGGCGAGTGAAGCGAAGGGCTTGGCAGAGACTCCGGCCGAAGAGGTCAAGGGGCGGCGCGGGATCAAGAAGGGGCTCTACCTCCTGCCCTCCGCCTTCACGGCCGCCAACGTCGGCATGGGCTACTTCGCGGTCATGGCGGCGCTGCGCGGCTTCCAGATGTTGGACGGGGTGGCCGTGGGAGACCCTCTGGAGGGGTTGGCTGCGCAGAAGGTCGCGGCCGCGACCATGCATTTCGACAACGCCTCGCGCGCCATCGGCTGGGCGATCCTTTTCGACACGCTCGACGGCAGGATCGCGCGGCTCACGAAGACGACCACGGAGATCGGCATCCAGTTCGACTCGATAGCGGACGTGCTCACCTTCGGCATCGCGCCCGCCGTGCTCGTCTACGCCTGGGGCTACGGCTCGACGTTCCCGGACGGCAGCCAACTCCACAAGCTCGGCTGGTTCCTCTCCTTCATGTTCCTGATCTGCGGCGCCCTGCGGCTCGCCAGATTCAACGTGCAGGCCACTCGCCCCCGCACGCTCGCGGAGGGGAGCGCGAAGGTCGATAAGAAGAATTTCCTGGGGCTCCCGATACCCGCCGCGGCGGGTCTGCTCGCCGCCCTCATACATTTCGCGCCGAGCCCGCTGCTCACGTACGGGAATGATTATTCGACCCTCTACGCGGGGCTCCTCATGGGGGCGGTCGCGGTGCTCGGGGCGCTAATGGTGAGCACCATACGGTATTCGAGCTTCAAGACCCTCGGGGCGGGGAAGCGCAACACGATCATGGTCATGCCCGTCATCGCCGCAGTGGGCATGCTCGTCTGGCTCTACTCCCGGTACGTCCTCCTGACCATCGTCCTCGTCTACGTCCTGCACGGGATCGTTTTCCGCATCTTCGCGCTTTTTCGTTCCCGCCCCGCCGAGGAGTGATAACAGTCGCTGGAAGTGTGCCCCTCAGGGCGAGTCAGACGTCTGCGCGTTGTTTGCCACCGCCAATAGGCCTTCCCGCGTCATTAACAAGAGCCCCTCTGGCGTGAGCAGGGGCGCCGCCTCCGTGTTGTTGTCCTCGCCGACGTAGATGCTGTTGACCTTTTTCCCGTCTTCCAGGCTGAGCACTACACACTCGTCGCCGACTAGGGGTGCGAGTAGGACGTGATTCTTCAGCACGAGGGGCGGGGCTTTGACCCTGCCTGCCAGTTGTCTTTTCCAGACCTTTGCCCCATTCTGCGGCGAGAGGCAATAGACGAAATTATCTAGAGAGGTGGCCAGCACCCACTTCTCGCCGGCTAGAACAGCCTGTATTGCGGCCCCCGCCCGGACACGCCATCTGGGTCGCCCGTTCGCCTTGTCGATCGCGTAAACAAACCCATCCGCCGCGCCCGCGTAAACCATACCCCCGTAAACAGCAACCGGCGCGCTCAAAGATTTACGCGTCCGATAACGCCACTGGGTCGTCCCCCTCTGTGATTCAATGGAGATAATATCCCCGTAAGTGTCGCTAGCGTAGAGTGTTTCGCCGTCGAGTAGTTTTAGTGTGCTGAAGGGGGAAGAGTTGTACTTAATCCACCTGATCTCGCCCGTCTCCTTCCTAAGGGCGAAGAGTCGCCCGTCTGACGCAATGACGAAAAGGTCTTGAGTGCTTAGATTAATGACCCCTTTGACAGGGGAAGGCAGCATGCGCATCCAAGAGGTTAGACCGCTCTGCCGGCTCAAGGCGCGCAGGACGCCTGTGGCCTGCGGGTAGACCGATTTGGGTGTGGGAAGGCTTTCAGAGGCGACGAAAACGTTATTGCCATCAACCACAGGTGCGGCCGATAAGGCGCCCCCAATATCACTCTTCCAGATGAGAGCTCCGTCGGCAAGTCGCACAGAGACTATGGAGCCATTAACCAGAGGGACGTATGCACGTTCGTTGTCGGCTGCGGGCGTGAGATTTGTTACGGCTTCTGCCTTAAAGCGCCACCGGACATAGACAGGCCGCGCAAAGTCGGCCAAATTCTGTCCTCCTGCCGGGTCTGATAAGGTCAGGGGGAATAGCAGGATGAGCAGCACCTTTGAGAAAAGCTTCAAACTGCCCCGGTTACATTCAAATGCCGGCTGTATTCTCATCTGTTTTTGATGAAAGCTTTCCAGTGTTGGCTAATAATAATTCGACAAACTATAATCACGAGCGAAACACCGAGACACACGTACGGTAGGCTTTAGTCTACGGAGGAGGCCAGCCTTTGAGCAAGCAGCGCGCGCAACATGACACCGTACTGATACTAGACTTCGGTTCTCAATACACACAATTAATCGCCCGTAGGGTCAGGGAATCAAACGTTTATTGTGAGATTTTGCCTTTCGACACCCCGAAAGAGACGATACTCGCTCGGGAGCCGAAGGGTATTATTCTTTCGGGGGGGCCAGCTTCTGTTTATGACGCGGACGCCCCCAGACTCTCCTACGATCTGCTCGACGTGTTCCGATGCCCGGTTCTGGGTATCTGCTACGGTTTACAGATGATCGCCGCGCAACTGGGCGGGGAGGTTCGGCCGTCGGCGAACAGGGAATACGGCTACGCGCGACTGCTCATCACCGATCAGAACAGCCCTCTTTTCAAGGGCTTGCCGGCCGAGATGGATGTTTGGATGAGTCACGGCGATCATGTCATAAGCGTCCCGGAGGGCATTAACGTGACGGCCAGAACGGCCGATACGCTTAACGCATTTGAAGGATTAAGCGGGCGCATATTCGGCGTCCAATTTCATCCTGAGGTGGCGCACACGCCCTTCGGAAAAGAGATTTTACAAAACTTCCTCTTCAAAGTTTGCGAGGCGAAGGCGGACTGGTCGCCCCGATCAATTATCGGCGAGCAGGTGGCCAAAATTCGTAGTCAGGTCGGCGCGGAGAAAGTTATATGCGGACTCTCCGGCGGGGTGGATTCGACCGTGGCCGCGGCGCTAGTCCATGAAGCGATTGGGGAGCAACAGACATGTATCTTTGTAGACACAGGGCTTCTTAAGGAGGGGGAATTCGACACCACTTGCGCTCTTTTCCGGCAAAAGATGAGCCTCAACGTCGTCGGCGTCAAGGCCGTAGATGAGTTTCTCGGCGCGCTAAAAGGCGTCGTCGATCCTGAGGAGAAGAGGCGGATAATCGGCAGGGTTTTTATCGAGATTTTCGAGAGGGAAGCGAGTAGGTTGGGTGGAGCTAAATATCTAGTCCAAGGCACTTTGTATCCGGACGTTATCGAATCCGTCTCTGTGCGCGGGCCTTCTGCCGTCATCAAAAGTCACCACAACGTGGGGGGCTTGCCTGAGCGTATGAATCTGACGCTCATCGAGCCGCTGAGAGAACTTTTCAAAGACGAAGTTCGAACGATAGGTCGCGACCTGGGGATTCCTGACGATTTTCTCCGGAGACATCCCTTCCCGGGCCCAGGTTTCGCCGTCAGGATATTGGGTGAGGTCACCGAAGAGCATTTGAAATTGCTCAGGGCGGCCGATTTGATAATCGAAGAGGAGCTCAAATTCGCACAACTATATGACAGCGTCTGGCAGGCTTTCCCGGTACTTTTGCCGGTTTCGACGGTGGGGGTGATGGGTGATTTCAGGACGTATGAGCGCGTGTTGGCGGTACGGGCTGTGACGAGCGTCGACGGGATGACAGCCGACTGGGCTCGACTTCCACATGATGTTCTCGGGCGTATCTCCACGCGACTTATCTCTGAGGTGAGAGGGATTAACCGGGTGGTTTTTGACATAAGCTCAAAACCGCCAAGCACGATCGAATGGGAATAGGAGGGTGATTCGCTTAACAATTTAAGCTCTTTCTTAAAAAGAAAGAGCTTAAATTGTTAAGCGGCAAGGAGGAATATTCCGCCGTCTTTGTCATCGTCAACATTGAACTTTATCTCCTGACCACAATCAATTCTGATAAACTGTCGGCTGAGGTCTACTAATGAGTAAGTTGAGCGTTCATATAGAAACTTTTGGCTGTCAAATGAACGTGTCAGATTCAGAGCGCGTGGCCACAAAACTTCGTGCTGACGGGTTCGAATTAACGGCCGATGCTGATTCTGCCGATGTCCTCCTTCTCAACACCTGTTCGATCCGGGAAAAAGCCGAGCAGAAAGTATTTCAGAGGGTGAATGAGATTAAGCGTGTGCGTGCGGGAAGACAGCCTCTGGTCGGTGTGTTGGGGTGCGTTGCTCAACTCGAAGGTGAGGCGATTTTTAACAGTTCGCCTTCTGTCCGGCTGGTTGCAGGTACCGGGGCCACGGATAGGATTACGACTCTTTTGGAGCGTGTAAGGGAGGGCGAGAGTCACGTTTTTGATTTGGGAGGGCGTGAAGAGGGGGCAGATCTTGAGATCTCGTCTACCGTTCGCCACTCGAAACACGTCGCCTTTGTACCGATCATTGAGGGGTGTAATAAATTTTGTACCTATTGTATTGTACCGTATTCGCGCGGGCGTGAACGTAGCCGCCCTGCGTTCGAGATCATCCAAGATGTTAAGAGGCTCGGAACTGACGGTTTTCAGGAAGTACAACTCATCGGTCAGAACGTCAACAGTTACCGCCCAAAAGTTGAGAGAGGACTGGAAGGGTTTTCGGGGGCCACGCCTTTTTCGAGGCTTTTACGCGCTGTCGCCACGACAGGCATGCCCCGCATAAAGTTTACGACCTCATTCCCTAGGGATTTTCATGCAGACATAGTAAAGGCGATTGAGGAGAATGAAAATCTCTGCAACTGGGTGCATCTACCTGTACAGTCAGGAAATAACCGTGTCTTGAGGGCGATGCGCAGGGGGCATAGGGTAGCGGATTATCTGGAGAGAGTTGCGGCCGTCAAGAATTCTCGGAGAGGTATCTCACTCACGAGTGACATAATCGTAGGGTTTCCAGGTGAGACGGACAAAGAGTTTGAAGACACCTTGAGGCTGGCCGAAAAGTGCGAGTTTCACGGCCTCTATATCTTTAAATATTCGAGAAGGCGTGGTACTCCCGCGGCCAAAATGGACGATAACGTCTCCTCGGAAGAGAAGACTCGACGCTTTCTCGCTCTAGAAAGCCTGCAAATGTCAATACAAAGTAAGATTTACAGGTCTTATGTGGGCAAGGTGGTTGAAGTTTTGGCCGAAGGTTTCAGTGCCAGATCAAAGGGCGACCTCACAGGGCATACGACCTGTAATAAGGTCGTCAATTTCGGCGCCGGCTCGGAATTCATAGGAAAGGTTGTGAAGGTTCGTGTGACTGAGGCGAAGGCGCACAGCCTCTTTGGCCAGATTCTGTAAAACGCTTAGAGGTGTGTAGAGGGTTCTATGGAGATAGAAGTTAAAATAAGAGGCTTAATGATGGACCCGAGCAGCGGGACTCCTATCATCATTCTTAAAGACATCAATAGTGAGACGATGTTACCCATCTGGGTCGGCGCGTACGAGGCCAACGCAATCGCACTCGAAATAGAAAAAATCTCTCCACAGAGGCCGATGACGCACGACCTTCTGCGTAACGTCATCCTTGAGATGGGTGCGAGCGTCGAGCGAGTCGTAGTCACGGAGTTGCGTGACAACACTTTCTTCGCGACGATTAACATGAAAGATAGAGGCGGCGAGCCCCTCTTGATTGACTCGCGGCCTTCGGACGCGATTGCTCTGGCTTTGCGGGTCGATTGCCCAATTTTTGTGAACGACGAAGTCATCAGAGCCTCACGGAACACTGTCGCGAGCGGGGAAGAGGAGAGCGTTTCGGGCTCCGAAGAGGACTGGCCTGACGTAATCGGCGAGGCCGGCGACCTGCCGATGTAGTTCTTAAATCTTCTGACCGGGACAACCTTCTTTGAGCACCGTCATCGCAATAGCTAATCAGAAGGGTGGGGTCGGAAAGACCACAACCACGATCAATCTTGCTGCTGCATTTGCGCAACGCGGAAAACGTGTACTCCTGCTTGACCTGGATCCACAGGGTAATAGCTCAATCTCCTTCCTCGACCCGCATTCGATAGGCGCTTCGGCCTACGAGCTGATGGTAGATGGTCAAGAGGATTTGTCTCTATACACATACCCAACGGCCGTCGGTGGTTTGGAGATTATCCCGGCCAGAATAAGTCTCGCGAAGCTGGAATCGAAGCTGGTGGGCGACTTCGACGCGCCGTTTCGTCTGAAGGATCGCTTGGAGCGGATCGCGGGGCGCTACGACACAATCTTCATTGACACACCGCCGACGTTGGGTCTGATAACTGTGAACGCTCTGGTTGCCTCAACGCATGTCTTAATCCCTATACAGTCTTCGTTTTACGCACTCGAAGGTACGGATGACCTTTTAGAGACTATCGAAAAGGTCAAAGCACGTCCGAATCCGAATCTGCGGGTGCTGGGTGTGCTCGTGACTCTTTTCGACAAGCGTACGACCTTGGCGAGGGAAGTGTACGAGCAGATTAGGAGCGTCTTCGGCCAACAGGTCTTCGAGACTGTCATTACAAAGAGCGTGCGCCTGGAAGAGGCTCCGGCGTACAAGGAATCGATCTTCTCGTTTGCGCCGCATTCGACCGGCGCCAGCGAATATTCAAAACTTTGTGAAGAGGTGATGCAACGTGTCTAGGAGAGGACTTCCGGCGGGAATACGTATGAGGCACGATGCGCATTACGTAGAAGAGTTGTCGAGTCAGAGCCCGACGACGATCGGCCGTCTCATTGCTGTGGATTCTCTGGACCCGAATCCGGAGCAGCCGCGCGTGGAGATCGGCGACTTGACTGAGTTGACGACATCCGTCAGGGAGAAGGGAGTTTTAGAGCCCTTGCTTGTGAAGCCGACACAGCAGAAGGGGCGTTGGATGATTATTGCCGGGGAGCGCAGGTGGCGCGCCGCCTGTGCGGCGGGGCTCAGAGAGGTTCCGTGCATCGAGATGGATGTGGACGAGGCCGCCGTCGCCGAGATCGCGCTCATCGAGAATATGCAGCGGAAGGATCTGACCCCTTGGGAGGAGGCTGACGGACTTGCGGCTCTGTGTCACCGCTACGGTTACACGCACGAGGAGGTCTCGAAGAAGGTCGGGAAGAGCAGGACTACTGTGACGGAAGCGATTGCGTTGGCGGCGATACCTGAGGAAATACGTGAAGAATGTCGGCGCGCCGACATCAACGTAAAGTCTCTACTCTTACAGATAGTCAGGCAGCCTGACACGCGTTCAATGCATGAGACGATTGGCGCATTGGCCAATAAAGACCTTACGAGGGATGAGGCTCGTGCGCTAATTCGGGAAAGAAAGTTTAAGGAAGGGAACGCTGAGAGTACTATTAAACCTTTTACCTTCAAGTACCACCTGCCGACACCTAACGTAAAAGTTGAAGTAAAGTTCCAGAAGTCGGAGGTGGAAAAGGATGAGATTATTGAGGCGCTCAAATCTCTTCTGAAGGAGCTGGAAAACTCATAATTCACCTGCCGATGATGTTTCTCTGGCTAAGAAGTTCGCCCGCCCTTCTTTGCACGCCGCTGTAAACTCTGCGCCCAACGTTCAAAAGTGGGCTGGAGTGGCTTGAAGAGCTTGGCTCGGAAAGTGTGCTCCTTTTCATTCCATTTCTTTAAGTGTCTCTCCGTGTAAGTTCTGATAGAGGACTCCAGTTGTCCTTTTTTCACGGAGTGCCGAAGCGTCAGGTAGTGATGCTGGCCCACGAGCGAAAAGATCACGGCAGCCATGTTTGCTTTGAAAGAGAGCCTCGGGAGTAGCCTCTTGTGCAGCGGGACATCCTTCGGGAGGAGCACGTCGAGGGCGACTTCGATCCAGGCAGGTTGTGCGCCCTGCCGAGGGTGGTACAGCCCCGGCAACTGCGACTGTTTCAACTGTGTGTTGCGGAGTCTCGGGTCTGAGATTGAGTCGACGAGGCGCAGACGTTCGAGCCCCCTCAGGTGTTCTTTGGGAAGGGTGGACAGAATCTTCTTGATGCTGGCTTCTGTCCCGGACGGTAGTTTTTGACGGCTGGAACTGTTCTCAATCTTATTAACCATGAATGAAAGCATCCGAAGCAGGGTGCATCTAGAGTTGTAAAGAAGAATGCGTAATTTTGCAAGTGTTGGTTAGGAGTTGCGAGTTTCAACGGTGCGGAAGGCAAGCGACCCAAACGGGGAATGTCAAAGATATAATCCCCGAGTCCGATAATGAATCTTATGTCCTGCTATTATTGAGCTTATTACCGCAAAGAAATATGCGCGATCTATTTAAACCCCTCGGTTCCTTGACATCATTCGACACGTGTTGCTACATTACCCGTTCTTTTGTCCTGAGCTACTCTTTCCAGACAGACCACAGGAGGCATTTAGCAATTGAGCAACTCCGGCAGTTATCTCTTCACCTCTGAATCCGTAACCGAAGGCCACCCAGATAAGATTGCCGACCAAATTTCTGACGCCGTCCTCGACGCGGTCCTTTCAGAGGATAGCACCGGACGAGTCGCATGCGAGACGCTCGTGACGACGGGTCTGGTCGTAATTGCCGGCGAGATCACGACGAATGCGCAGATCGACTTCTCGCAAGTGGCACGTGAAACCGTTAGAGAAATAGGTTACACACGAGCCAAATACGGCTTCGACTGTGACACTTGCGCCGTCCTGACCGCGGTCGATAAGCAGTCTCCAGACATCGCCATGGGCGTCGACACAGGCGGCGCGGGAGACCAGGGGCTTATGTTCGGATTCGCCTGCAACGAAACCGCAGAGTTAATGCCCCTCCCGATCCAGCTTGCGCATAAGCTCTCGCGCAGGCTTGCGGAGGTCAGGCGCTCAGAAGCGCTCCCGTATCTACGCCCGGACGGTAAGTCTCAGGTCACGGTCGAATACAGGGACGGACGGCCCTTCCGCATAGACGCGATCGTCATCTCCACACAGCACTCTCCAGAGGTCTCTAACGAACAACTGCGCGAAGAGATTGAAGAACAGGTCATACGCGCGACCGTTCCCGGCGAGCTTCTCGACAAGGCTACGAAATACCACATAAATCCCACCGGGCGTTTCGTCGTGGGCGGACCACAAGGGGACGCAGGCCTCACGGGAAGAAAGATCATCGTAGACACGTACGGGGGGTACGCGCCGCACGGCGGCGGCGCGTTCTCAGGCAAAGACCCGACCAAGGTAGACCGTTCCGCGGCATACATGGCACGTTATATCGCCAAAAATATTGTCGGCGCGGGACTGGCCGAGCGCTGCCTCGTACAGTTAGCCTACGCGATCGGCGTCGCTGAGCCCGTCTCCGTACTTGTAGATACGGGCGGCACGGGGCGTGTAAGCGAGTCAGACCTCTCGAACCTCGTGCGTCAACACTTCAAACTGACTCCGCACGGCATCATCGAGACTCTCAAGTTGAGGCGGCCAATTTACAGACAGACGGCCGCTTACGGACACTTCGGCCGTGACGAAGAAGGCTTTAGCTGGGAGCTTACGGATCGCGCTCAAGAACTGCGTGAAGCCGCCAAGATCTAAACCCTTCAAAAGGTCAACAATTTCCTTAAGGGCAAAAATATGAGCACAAAAAGCGTCGCAGAGTTCGACATAAAAGATATAGGTCTCGCCGCGGAGGGCAAGAGGCGTATCGAATGGTCTGAGCGCGAGATGCCGGTCCTGCGCCTCATCCGCGAGAAATTCGCGACAGAGAGGCCCTTGGAGGGAATACGTCTGGTCGCTTGCGCGCACGTGACGACTGAGACCGCGAACCTCGTTCGAACCCTACAGGCGGGTGGAGCGGAGTCGATCCTGATTGCCTCGAACCCTCTCTCCACACAGGACGACGTGGCGGCTTCACTCGTGGCCGACTGGGGCGTCCCTGTTTTCGCAATCAAAGGGGAGTCGACGGAGACGTACAACAGGCACGTGCGCACGGCGCTCGACTCACGCCCGCAGATCATCATCGACGACGGCTCCGACGTCGTCGCGACGCTCCTCAAGGAGCGCGGCGAACAGAAGGGTGAGATCATCGGGACGACCGAGGAGACCACGACAGGCATCGTGCGTCTACAGGCGATGGAGCAGGCCGGCGTCCTCCCCTTCCCTTCCATCGCCGTGAACAATGCGCAGACCAAGCACTTCTTCGACAACCGCTACGGCACGGGCCAGTCCACCATCGACGGCATCATACGCGCGACCAACATACTCCTGGCCGGCAGGACGGTCGTGGTCGTCGGCTACGGCTGGTGCGGCAAGGGCGTCGCGATGCGCGCGCGCGGCTTGGGCGCCAACGTCGTCGTCACGGAGGTCAACCCCATCAAGGCCATAGAGGCGGTGATGGACGGCTTCCGCGTGATGCCCATGAACGAAGCCAGCGCCATCGGCGATGTGTTCATCACCGTCACAGGGAATAGGCACGTCATAGACGGCGCGCACTTCGCGAAGATGAAGGACGGGGCCGTCGTCTGCAACAGCGGCCACTTCGACCTGGAGCTAAATCTCGTCGCGCTGCGCGAGATGTCTAAGCCGCCCGTCACACTGCGCCCCTTCGTAGAGGAGTACGCCGTTAGAGAGAACGGACACCGCGTCATAGTCCTCGGGGAAGGCCGTCTCATCAACCTCGCGGCCGCGGAGGGGCACCCGGCCAGCGTCATGGACATGAGCTTCGCGAACCAGGCGCTGTCGGCCGAGTATCTCGTAAGACACAAGGGGGAGCTAAAGCCGGGCGTGCACACGCTTCCGGAGGAGGTCGACACGGAGATCGCGGGGCTTAAATTGAAGGCGCTCGGCATCGACATAGACACGCTGACGCCGGAGCAGGTCGAGTACCTTTCAAGCTGGGAGACAGGGACCTAAAAGGCTCTGACAGTGCCTGCTTCAATGAAGAACCTAAAGGGCTAGGGCTGCGGACCGATTTCAGGTCGGTCCGCAGCCCTTTAGGTTCTTGTGCGTGAGAGCATGTATAGCCCCGCGGCCGAAAAGAGCGCCGGCGGAGCCCATGCGGCGATGCCCGCCGAGATGAGACCGCTCGACCCCACCTGCTGAGCTACGCTCATTAGACCGAGGAAGAGGAGCCCGACCCCTATTCCGAAGCAGAGGGCGAGCAAAGTCCCGCGCCTGCCGAAGACGAAGGCGAGTGGGGAGCCGACGATTATCATGACGAGGGGCAGAAAGGGTTCAACCAGACGCCGCTGGAGGGCGATGGCCAGCGGTTGTACGTCAACGCCGCGCTGCTTAAGGGCACTTATGTAAGCGCTTAAGTCTTCAAAGCCGAACTCCATCGGGCGGTTAAGGCCGGAATTGAAGGCCTCGAAGGCTTCGGCCTCGACCAAAATCCGCGACTGGTGCGTGTAACCTACCCTTCCATCGCCGAAATCCACCACCTGCGCCTCACGCATCTCCAGAGCCGTGCCGCCCGCGGGTGAGGCCGACGGCGCAAGGTAGACTCTCTCCAGATGTAGCGCCTCCCTGTCAAAATTAAAGACCACCAAGTCCGTCAGTTCGCCGCCTGGCCCCGGAGGGCTGTAATTGTATATCCTCCTGGAATCGGCGCTCGCGACCCAGCGACGACCCTTCTGCGCTTCCGCCTGCGCCCCCCCGCTCCTGATTACCCCCCTGAGAGCGTTCTGCCTGCGGTTGGCCTCGGGCATAACCTTGTCCTGTAGCAGCCAGACGCACGCACCGAGGAGAGTCGCGAAGAATATGCATGGCAGTATGAAGCGGTAGACGCTCTGCCCGCTTGACCACCACGCGACCGACTCGTTCCGCCTCGACATCAGTGCGAAAGTGACCAACGAAGCCAGAAGCGCCCCGACTGGCGTCACGGCGATGCAGGCAAAGGGCAGAAGGTACAGAAGGTAGCGCACGACCAACGCCGGCGCCGTCCCGTGTGCGGCAATGAACCTGATCAGCTCGAAGAGCGTGAAAACCATGAAAATCGAGACCAGCGCCGAGACGATCAGGAGAAAGTTGAACGCCAGGGAGTTGAAGATGCTCTTATCGAGCAGACCGAGCAGTGTGACGTATCGCCCGGCGGCCTTCGCGCCCCCTGCCGCTTGTGAAGCCTTCCGAACCTTTCCGGCGGGCTTGTAAATGGGGAAGTTGAACGACCAGCGCCTCTTGAAAAGGAGCAGGACGCCCGCACAGACGGCCGTAAAGAAGGCGAGCCAGGAGCCGAGAAAGGGCTGAACTGTCCCCGCACGCCCGAGCTGCTCCCCTGCGAGTGAGAGAAGGTAGTAGAGCAGCATCGCAAAAAGGGAGAGCAGAACCCCTTTCGAGCGCCCGCCGCGGACGACTTTCAGCCCCAGCCCTGCACCGAAAAAAGCGAAGACGACCGGCGAGAGCGCCAGCGTCAGCCGCCTGTGCAGAACGATGGACGCCTCCCTGCTGACCTTCGGGCTCGAAGCGTTTCGCGCCCTCTCCAGGAGGCCTGCCCAACCCAACTCGTCCAACTCCGGCTCCCGCTCGCGCAGACGACTCGCAATCGAGCCCCTCCCCAGGTCGAGCCGCTCGTCCCTCAGGCGCATGTTCGCCGAACGCTCTATCGTGACGTGCGCACCCTTCGCGAAGGCTTCGAAGCCCCCGGGGGGGAGCGTCGTCAAAAGTGCGTCGTCGAGCACGAGCTCCGCCTGCTCACCGGAAAAGTCTAGCCGCCCGCTCCTCGCCGTCACGAGGCGCACGCCGCCGCCCTCCTCCCACTGTATGAAGATCTTTCCCCAAAGCCCTCTCTCCTTATCGCCCTCCCGCACGTAGACGACCTTGCCCGGCATCCCCGTGTAAAAGCTCCTCGGCTCCACGGGCGACTCTAACCTGTAGAGCGCCGCCTGGAGCCCTATGTCCCTCAGGTTCTGTGCGGAGACGGGCGAGACGACGAAGGCCACGTAGAAGTTCAGGAGGCTCAGGAGCATCCCCAGGAACATCAATGGGGCGATGATCCTCAATGTCCCTACGCCGGCCGCGCGTATCGCGACCAGCTCGCTGTCCTGCCCCAACTGCCCAAATCCCGTCGCGGTCCCTACGAGGACTGAGGTCGGGAGCGTGAAGATGAGTATGCTCGGCAGGATGTTCGCGGCAACTTGTAGGGTCAGGTGCATGGGCGTCTCGGTCGAGCCCAAAACCTCTGCGAACCTGGTGGTCTGCTGTATCAGGAGGATCGCCGAAAGGATCGTGAGTGAAAGCAGAACGTAGGGCAAAGCGGCGCTGACGAGATATCCATCAATCGCTCTCCACGGTCGGCTCAAAGGAAGACTCCAGCTCACAAGTTCTTACGTTACACCTCAACTCACGACGGCTAAATGTTCGAGGCGGGTAGCTTCCCTGCACGCGGCTCTCTCTCAAGAGCACGCCTGACGAGCCGGCGTGCGGTCTCGGAGACCGCACGCCGGCTCTCCTCCGAGGCACCTTCGAAGCTCTCAGACCAGGCCGCGGGGTCTTGACGACGCGTGTTCGAGAGGAGCTTATAAGCCTCTACGCCGAGTGGCTGGGCACCGCCTTTACGGCAGTTCTGACACCAGAGGACGCCCTCATGCGAGATATAACGCTGTCCACGAAACGTTTCACCGAGGGGCGCGCCGCATTCGCCGCAGGTCTTAAACTCCGGCAGAAAGCCCGTCAACCTCAAAGTCCAAAGCTCTGTGTAGGCCGAGACGGCGGCCGCGCGCGCGGGCGCGCCGGCTAGGAAGTCAACGCACGCGCGCAGCATTTTGAAGAGTCTCTCGTCTGCGTGGTGCGGGGGCGCAAACTCCTTGACGAGTTCGAGGATGTAGACGAGCCCCCCGAAGGCTTCGGGGCTCGCGGAAGCCTGGAAGTAGGACTTAACGATCTCCGCGCCCTTGATCGTGACTAGCTCGCGCGTCTCCTTCTCGAAGAAGGTTAAATGTATGAGAGTGAAGGGTTCGAGGCTGGCCCCAAATTTACTCTTCAGCCGCCTCGCACCGCGCGCGACGCCGCGCACGAGCCCCGCCTTCTCCGTCATGCAGAGAACTATCTTGTCCGCATCGGCCAACTTATAGGTCTGTAGGACTATGGCTTGAGTATCGACTAAACCCATCACCTTGTTCGAAGAGCGCGGACGCGCCTACCAGGGCACAAAGTAGAGCAGCCAGGCCAGCGCGAAGCCGACGCAGACGAATTCGAGAAAAATCTTCAGGCCGTAGCGCAGGCGGCCTCCTTCCCCTTCGCGGCCGACGACCCCGAAGACGATTGCGACGAGGAGCGCGAAGAGAACCATCAACGTAAAGTGTATCAAGCCTTCCTCCCCACCCTTATGTCGAAGGCGTCGAGCGCCAGTATGAGGTTGAGTAGCCCTGCGACCATCAGGAAGACGCTGCCGTACTCCGAGGTGACCTGTTCCGGACGCTCGTTAACGGCCAGTCCCGCGAATTTTGCCAGAAGATATAGAATCCCTGACCCCATATCACAGAGGCCGAAGAGACTTGAGAGCAGCCCCTCGCCTGTCTCCCTCAAGCCGTAGATGTGCCCTCCGATAGAGACGCCGAGGACGAACATTAAAAGAATCGTCAGAGAGCTGACGACTCCTCTCAGGACGCGGCCTTGTATGAGGTGGCCGAGTCCCGGAATCAGCCAAGCCAGAAAACCTACCAGCCAAGGATTCATTGTAAAAGTCTTCACTCCTCTCTACGGCAGCAATATCTCTTCAAAGTGTTTGATTGAGTGAGCAATCGGCACTTTAGACTTTATCGGACGCATCTACGCCGTCTGTTTAAGAATCTTTCTGATAGTACCCGCCAAAGGCACAAGGGCGGCAGACTCTCCGATTCAGGGCGTCGAGCACATCCCGACCGTCGTTGATGCCTTCGCCGCACCGTGCACAGAAGATACGCCTGCGCGGTCTTCCGGGCATTTCAAAGTCGTCTAAATCAGGACGGACAGATTCAATTATAAAAAGATCGGAGACGTCCGCACCTCTGTAGGTTAACATCTGTCGCTCTTTTTTATCCCCGATTGCCGGATAAAGCGCGTCTGCCAGTCCCCTCGACTCCTCTTTCGCCACAATCCTGTAGGCGCGACTCTCTGAAAGATTAAAAAAGGTCGCCGCGACCTTGCCGTAATCCAGAAACTTGAGGCTTCTCTTCCCTAGTCTTACGCCGGTCACAGCGCTGACCGCATCCGTGACGCAGCGGTCGATCTCAACCCAAACTAACAGTCTCTTTCGATCGACACCCAGGGGGTCTTCTATCCCCACTAATTGACATCCCAGAACAGCCATTCTAACACCCAGGACCTGTCCCGGACAGATATGGCCGTGGAGGGCCCCGCATTCTTCAATCAACCCGTCCAGATTTCTCAAATAATCGGCCAGCATTCGAGATCAACAGAAGAAAATAGGGCAGACCTTAAGACCTAAGTACGTTGTTCAAGTGTTTCTTTAAGCGTCGGCGCGCCGACAAAGTTGAAGTTACAGTTGAACACGTCTTGACTTTCCGAGAGAAGCCCCCTTCAGGAACCCCTCTATACCTGAACCTCTTTCTGAGCTTCAGAGGCTAATACAGAAGATACGTCTGACGCGCCCCTTCAAACTCCTTTAGACTGCCACTCCAGGAACGCTCCATCTCTTCGAGAGAATCTCCCCTCTCGAGCGACAGGCGTAGACGGTCAGTGCCCGATATCACGTCGAAGGGGTTCTTATCGAAAACATATTCGTAGGGCGGCTCCTTCCAACGAAAATCCTCCCCGTAAAGGTCATAAAAGGCCTTCACAACCGCAAGCCCCGTGACGACCGGCCGCAGTTCGAGCCGGTCGAGCACGTGTATCTGCACGCCGCCGCAAGTCACGCCCGCGTGCTTTTGAAAGGTCGGCAGGAAATTGGTGGGTCGGAAGCGGACGCCGGGCAGTCCTATCGATTCGAGTCTGCGCGCAAAGTCCCCCGCCTCGACGTATGGGGCGCCGACCAACTCGAAGGGGCGCGTCGTCCCACGCCCTTCCGAAACCTGTGTCCCTTCGAGGTGCACGGTTCCCGGGAAGACCGTCGCGGAGTCGAGCGTCGGCATGTTCGGAGAAGGCAGAACCCATGGAGCGTCCGTCTCGTCGAACCAGAGCTCGCGCGTCCAGCCGTCCATCGACACAATCTCGAGCTCACAGCCGATCCCCCAATGCTCGTTGAACATCTTCGAAAGCTCGCCGGCCGTCATCCCGTGACGCGTCGGCAGTTGGAATTGCCCTACGAACGACTCGAAACCGGGCTCCAGAAGGTTCCCCTCGACCCCTACGCCGCCTATCGGGTTCGGCCGGTCACAGACGATCAAATGCTTCCCGAGCCTTTTCGCCACACGCATGCAGTTCGCGATGGTGTAGACGAATGTGTATATACGGCAACCGACATCCTGTAGGTCGCAGACTAGAACGTCTACGTCCCGCAACATCTCCTCCGTAGGCTCACGAGTGTCGCTATAGAGCGAATAGACCGGAAGCCCCGTCTCGACATCGCGTGTGTGAGGCGTCTCGACCATGTTATCCTGCACGTCGCCCCTGATTCCGTGCTGCGGGCCGAAGAGCGTTGTCAGTTGTACACCTTCGACGGATTTAAGCACGTCTGCGGAGTGCCGTAGCTCATGGTCGACCGAAGCCTGGTTACAGACCAGTCCGACTCTTCTACCCTTTATTAAATCGGCCCGCTCTCCACAGAGCCTTTCAATCCCCAATTTAATCCTCCGCACACTCTCCAAAGTCTTCCCCTCCAAGCTTTAAATTATAAGAATTCAGCCACAACTTAAACTTCCGGCGTTATCGGACGCGTCCGGAATTCGCCGCATCTAGAAACGACTTGAAGATATCTGTAGAGAGTTTGTCTTTCTCCCAGCCGATCTCGGGATGCCATTGCACGCCGAGGCCCCAGCGGCCTTCTCTCACGTCCTCGACTGCCTCTACAAGCCCGTCTGAACTCCATGCCGAAGCCTGCAGCCCTTCACCGATCTGCTCAAGCGCCTGATGGTGATGGCTGTTGACCAGCGCCGAACCCTCTCCCGCAAGGCCAGCCAAAAGGCTCTCAGGCCGTATCTTGACGTGGTGTGAAGGTCTTTCGCGCGGCGCGCCCTGTTCGTGTTTGTGCGCCCCCGGCAACTCGGAATGTATGTCCTGAATCAGGCTCCCCCCCCTGTAGACATTCCAGACCTGCATCCCGAAACAGATGGCCAGCAGCGGCAGGCGTCTCTCCTCGGCCTCCTTCAAGACGAGCAGGTCGGTCTCGTCTTTGAGCGGGTGCACGGGCCCCAGTTTCGCGTGCGGCTCGCGCCCGTAGCGCAAGGGGTCTACGTCCGAAGCGCTGCCGGGCAGAAGCACGCCGTCCAGACGCTCGACCAGCGCCTTTATTAATTCAGGGTCCGGGATGAGCGTGATGTGTACGGGCACCCCGCCCGCGGCGGCCACCGCTTCGCCGTAGTGACGCGCGAGGTAGAACCTCTCGGTCTCCAACTCGTGGCGCATCGTGATGCCTATGAAAGGTTTTCCGGTGCCCAAACTGCCCTCTCTCCTCCGGGAACTCATCATAACCTAAATCTCTCACCGTGTCCGTCCGGGCGCGCCCGCGCACAGATTCTAAGGCCCCCCGCGCAGACTCCACCTCCCGCTTGACTTCACTTCCCGCCACTTCCTATAGTGCTACCTTTACGTTATGAGCCGCACAGCCAGAGAGATACGCAGCACCACCATCCTCCTCGTGCGCCGCGGCGGCCGCGTCGCGCTCGCGGGCGACGGACAGGTCACGCTCGGCGACACGGTCATGAAGACCGGCGCGCGCAAGGTCAGGCGGCTCTACAACGAGAAGATTCTCGCGGGCTTCGCCGGAGCCTCCGCCGACGCCTTCTCCCTCCTCGCGCGCTTCGAGGGCAAGCTCGAACAGTTCCACGGAAACCTTGAGCGCGCCGCCGTCGAGTTGAGCAAGGAGTGGCGCACCGACAAGATTCTGCGCCACCTCGAAGCGCTCCTCATCGTCACGGACGAGAAGAGCTCCTTCCTCCTCTCCGGCAACGGCGACGTGATCGCGCCGGACGGGGGCGTCCTCGCCATCGGCTCGGGAGGGCCTTACGCGCTCGCGGCGGCGCGCGCCCTTCTGGAACACACGGAGTTGGGCGCGCGCGAGATCGCCGAACGCGCCCTGCAGATCGCGGGCGAAATCTGCATCTACACAAATCAGAACATCGTCATCGAAGAGATTTGAGCGGCGGCGCTTCGGGCCTCAAACGACGGCGGGCCGCCGGGCCGACTTTAAAACACGAGTTCTTTCATCAATGGTGATTTACCTTTCAGGCGAGGTCGAAGAGGAGTCGAGGCTCGACGAGTTGACCCCGCGGCAGATCGTCGCGGCGCTGGACAAGCACGTCGTCGGGCAGAACGCGGCCAAGCGCGCCGTCGCCATCGCCCTGCGCAACCGCGTCCGCCGGCAGAAGCTCCCGCCCGAGATGGCCGCCGACGTGATGCCCAAGAACATCATCATGATCGGCTCGACCGGCGTCGGCAAGACCGAGATCGCGCGCCGCCTCGCGCGCATGTCCAACTCGCCCTTCCTTAAAGTCGAAGCCTCGAAGTTCACCGAAGTCGGCTACGTCGGCCGCGACGTGGAGAGCATGATCCGCGATCTGACCGAGATCGCCGTGGACATGGTGCGCGAGGAGAAGATCGACGAGGTCGCCGAAAAGGCCGAGAATAACGCCGAAGAGCGCATCCTCGACCTGCTCCTCCCGCAGCGCTCCTCCTCTAACTTCTACGACTTCGACTCCGACTCGGGCGACCCGACGGAGGCCGCGGGCAACGACCGCGACGAGCAGTTCCAGAAAACCCGCGAAAAGCTGCGCGCGCAGTTGCGCGAGGGCAAGCTCGACAGCCGACTCGTCGAGATGGAGGTGCGCGAGAAGAGCTTCCCGACCATCGAAGTCGCCGGGCCCCAGGGCGTCGAGGAGATGGGCATCAACATGAAGGACATGCTCGGCAACCTCTTCCAGGGGCGCACCAAGCGCCAGCGCATGCGCGTGGACGAGGCGCTCGAGTACCTCATACAGGAGGAGGAGGAGCGGCTCGTGGACATGGACGCCGTCGCGCGCGCCGCGCTCGAGCGCGTCGAGTCTTCGGGCATCATCTTCCTCGACGAGCTGGACAAGATTGCGGGTCGCGAAAACTCCGGCTCCGGGCCCGACGTTTCGCGCGAGGGCGTGCAGCGAGACCTCCTGCCCATCGTCGAGGGCACGACCGTCAACACGCGCTACGGCATGGTGCGCACCGACCACGTCCTCTTCATCGCCGCCGGCGCCTTCCACGTCTCGAAGCCTTCCGACTTAATCCCGGAGCTGCAGGGCCGCTTCCCCATCCGCGTCGAGCTCGACACGCTCACGCTCGAAGACTTCAAGCGCATCCTGACCGAGCCGAAGAACTCGCTCGTCAAGCAGTACAAGGCGCTACTGGAGACCGAAGGCATCGAGCTCGTCTTCACCGACGACGCCATCGACGCCCTCGCGCGCTTCGCCGTCCGCGTCAACGAGCAGACCGAGAACATCGGCGCGCGCCGCCTCCACACCATCATGGAGAAGGTTCTGGACGAGATCAGCTTCGAAGGCCCCGACCTCGAACCCAAGCGGCAGGTCATCGACGCCGGCTACGTCGGCCGCACCATCAGCGACATTGTCAAAGACCAGGACCTCAGCCGCTACGTCCTCTAAATGAAGGCAAAAGGCAAAAGGCAAAGGGCAAAGGGCAAAAGTTCGGACGCGCTCACCGCGAAGTCCTCCTCCCTCCTTTTGATTTTTGCCTCCTGCCTTCTGCCTTTTGCCCTGACGTTCGCCGCGTGCGGCAAACGTCGCCCGCCGCAGCCGCCGGTCGAGGGCGTCCCGCAGCGCACGGAGCTTCTGTCGGGGGTGCAGCGCGGTAACCAAGTCATCCTGAGCTGGCCCGCGCCGCGGCGCAACGCCTCGGACGAGAGCGTCCAGAGCATCAGGCGTGTTGACGTCTACCGGCTAGCGGAGGCCGTCGACGACCCCCTGCCCCTGACCGAGGAGGAGTTCTCCGCGCGCGCGAACCTCATCGGCTCGGTCAACTCGGAGCAGATCGAAGGGGCCAGGGACACGCTCGCATATACGGACGAACTGTCGCTCTCGGAAGCCGTGCGCCTGCGCTACGCCGTGCGCTACGTGAACGCGGCCGGGCAGCGCGCCTCCTTCTCGAACTTCCTTCTGATCGAGCCGGCCGCGAGCGTCAGCCAGCCGCCCTCCGTCGGACAGACGCCCGAAATCAGAGAGAACGCCGTCATCGTCCGCTGGGAAGCGCCCGCCGCGAACGTCGATAACACGCGCCCCGCGAACCTCCTGGGCTATAACGTCTACCGCTCTTCGCGCTCGCAGAATGAGCCCGCGCAGACGCCCCTGAATTCGAGGCCGGTCAACGCGACGAGCTTCGCCGACCAGACTTTCAACTTCGGCGAGGAGTACGTCTACGTCGTCCGCGCCGTCTCGCTCGGCACGGGCGGCGAGCCGGTCGAGAGCCTCAACTCCAACCCGGTCGAGGTCAAGCCGGTTGACGTTTTCAAACCGGCGCCGCCCGCCGGCCTGACACTCGCGGCCGTCGCCACGCCCCCGCGCATCTCCGTCTTCTTCGCGGCCAACCAGGAGCGCGACATCGCCGGCTACAACGTCTACCGCTCCGAAAACCCTGACCTGCCGAAAGAGCAGTGGGCGAAGCTCAACCGAAGCCCCCTCGAACGCACGACCTACCAGGACGAGGCGGTCAAGTCCGGGCAGCGTTACTTCTACTACGTGACCGCGGTCGATAAGGCCGGAAACGTCTCGAACCCTTCAGAAGTCCAGTCCGAGACCGTCCCTTAAGTTATTTCTGAACTACGAACGAGATGAGAATCTGCCGTTTTACAGACCCGGAGACACAGCGCCCCGCCTTCGGGGTCATCGAAGGCGCGGAGGTTTACCGGCTCGAAGGCGACCTGTCCGCGGGGAACCTCTCCCTCGAACGCTCCGAGCCTTCGATCCGGCTCTCTGACGCGCGGCTCCTGCCCCCGGTCGGGCCCTCCAAAATCGTCTGCGTCGGGCGCAACTACCGCGAGCACGCCGCGGAGCTGGGGAACCCTATGCCTTCGGAGCCGCTCCTCTTCCTCAAAGCGCCTTCGGCCGTCGTCGGGGACGGCGATGCTATCGAACTTCCCGAACTGTCCCGGCGCGTCGAGCACGAGGGCGAGCTTGCCGTCGTTATCGGACGGAGGTGCCGCCGCCTCTCGTCGGACGACGACCCGCTCGCGTACGTCCTCGGCTACACCTGCCTCAACGACGTGACCGCGCGCGACCTCCAGCGCAAGGACGTGCAGTTCACGCGCGGCAAGTCCTTCGACACCTTCTGCCCCGTCGGCCCATACATCGTCACCGGCCTCGACCCTTCCGACCTTAAAGTTGAGACCCGAGTCAACGGCGAGGTTCGGCAGAGCGGGCGCACGAGCGCGATGGCCTTCCCCGTCCGCGAAGTCATCCGCTACATCTCGCACGCGATGACTTTGGAGCCGGGAGACCTTATCGCCACGGGGACTCCCGCGGGCGTCGGGCCGCTGCTCGACGGCGACGTGTGTGAGGTCGAGGTCGAAGGCGTCGGCGTACTCCGCAACGAAGTCCGGGCCGCACGCGCCTGAGCGTATACTGTTCACGACGCATGTTAGACTCTTCGTTGAAAGGGGGCGGGATCGGGACGGGGGAGGTCTTCGTACACTCCTGCAAGCACGACGGCCGCGTACACCGCCGTTGGCCCGCGCGCGTCGCGAGGCGTGAAGGCTCCCTCATCGTCCTCGACGCCTTCTTCGCGGAGGAGGTGCGACACACGCTCATCGGCACCATCGAGGCGGGGACCGTCAGCACGGAGTTCTTCTGGACTGACCGCTGGTACAGCGTCTTCCGCTTTCAGACCCCTTCGGGCCGGCTCCTCAAGTTCTACTGTAACGTCAACACCCCGCCGACCCTCGAAGACGGCGTCCTGTCTTTCGTAGACCTCGACGTTGACGTTCTGGTTCAGCCCGACTACTCCTACGCGGTCCTCGACGAGGACGAGTTCGAGCGTCACGCGGAGCTTTACGCCTACCCGGCCGCCTACCGCGCCAACGTTCAGAAAGCACTGGATGAGCTTCGACATTTAATCGAAAACAGGCGGTTCCCCTTCGACGCCGCGTGAAGCCCTTCAAGTAATGTCGAACGCGAAGCCGAACCTTCTGCACAACTCGAAGTGCGCCCGCCCTGAAGTAAACGTTGAAGGGTCGGCGCGCCGACCTCTCGACACTTACCTTTCAAGTTCGATCTCAGAGACGCGGCGCGCAGCGCGTGTACAAATCACTTCGCATCATTCATAATCCGACGCCGTCACTTCTCGACCTATGAAACCCGAACCGGCCGAACAGGCGCACAAGTCCAAACTCGAACAGCTCCTTGAGCGGAAGCGCCGCGCCGAGGCGGGCGGCGGCCCCGCGCGCACCGCGCGCCAGCACGAGTCGGGCAAGTGGACGGCGCGCGAGCGCGTCGAGTTCTTCCTCGACGAAGGCACCTTCGAGGAGTTCGACCAGCTCGTCGTCCACCGCTCGCGCGACTTCGGACTCGACAGACAGCTCTTCCCAGGCGACGGCGTCGTCACAGGCCACGGCCTCGTGGACGGCCGCCGCGTCTTCGTCTTCGCGCAGGACTTTACGGTCTTCGGCGGCTCGCTCTCCGAGACGCACGCCGAGAAGATCTGCAAGGTCATGGACACGGCGATGCGCGTCGGCGCGCCCGTCGTCGGCCTCAACGACTCGGGCGGGGCGCGCATACAGGAGGGGGTAGTTTCTCTCGGCGGCTACGCCGACATCTTCCTGCGCAACACGCTCGCCTCGGGCGTCGTGCCGCAGATTAGCTGCATCATGGGGCCCTGCGCGGGCGGCGCCGTCTACAGCCCGGCCATCACGGACTTCAACGTGATGGTGAAGAACACCTCCTACATGTTCATCACGGGCCCGGACGTGATCCGCACCGTCACGCACGAGGACGTGTCGAAGGAGGAGTTGGGCGGCGCGGACACGCACAACAGCATCTCGGGCGTCGCGCACTTCGCCGCCGACTCCGACGAGCACGCGCTGCTTCTCGTCAGAGAACTGCTCTCCTTCATCCCCTCCAACAACATGGAGGACGCGCCGCGCGTCGAGACCTCGGACCCTCCCGACCGCCGCGTCGAGTCGCTCAACACGCTCGTCCCCGAAGCCTCGAACCTGCCCTACGACATGCGCGACGCGATCCACGCGGTCGTGGACGACGGGTACTTCTTCGAGGTGCACGAGCACTACGCCCCGAACATCGTCGTCGGCTTCGCGCGCCTCGGGGGCCGGAGCGTCGGCATCGTCGCCAACCAGCCCGCGTACCTCGCGGGAGTCTTAGACATCGACGCCTCGGTCAAGGGCGCGCGCTTCGTGCGCTTCTGCGACTGCTTCAACATCCCGCTCGTCGTCTTCGAGGACGTGCCCGGCTTTCTGCCCGGCGTGCGCCAGGAGCACGGCGGAATCATCCGCCACGGCGCGAAGCTGCTCTACGCCTTCGCGGAGGCGACCGTGCCCAAGATTACTGTCATCACGCGCAAGGCTTACGGCGGCGCCTACGCCGTCATGGCCTCGAAGCACATACGCACGGACGTGAACTTCGCCTGGCCGACGGCCGAGATTGCGGTCATGGGCGCGGAGGGCGCGGTCGGCGTTCTCTACCGCCGCGAGATCAGCGAGGCGGCGGATCAGGAGGCGGCCAGGAAGGCGCGCGTCGAGGAGTTCGTGGAGAAGTTCGCCAACCCTTACGTCGCGGCCGAGCGCGGCTTTATCGACGAGATTATCGAGCCCGCGCTGACGCGCAAGAAGCTCGTCAGCGCCCTCTCACTCCTCGAAAACAAGAGGGACACGAACCCTCCGAAGAAACACGGGAACATCCCGCTGTAGGGCTGCCGAAGACGCTTCTCTTCAAATGCGAAAGGCGCGCGGGACTGAGTCCCGCGCGCCTTTTAACGTGTGAGCTTTCCCTTCCTTCAGGCGGGACGCTGCGGGCTCTGTGCGGGCTTATTCTCGCGCAGGAGTTCGAGGGCCTTCTTCAACTGCAAGTCCTCCGGCTGCTGCTTCGGCGAGGCGGCCTCGGGCGCCACGTCCCTGCCGGCGGGGGCGTTCTGGTTCGGCTGCGCGATGGCGTCGTCGTCGTTGCCCGTCAGGTCTTCGGGGTCGATAGCCTCGGCCAGCTCCGGCAGCTTGACCTCGACCGTCGGCTTCACGCCCTCGCCGAGGAAAGCCTTACCCGTGGACGAGGCCCACTTCACTGTCGTCAGGAGCAGTCCGTCGCCCGCGCGCAGCGTGAACAACTGCTGCTCCGCGCCCGCGCCGAAGCTCTTCACGCCGACCACGTCGCCGCGCTTGTGCTCCGCGAAGGCGGAGGCGACGACCTCCGCGGCGGCGGCAGTCCCCCGGTCGATCAGCACCGCGGTCGGCCCTTCGAAGAGCACGGCCTTCGGGTCGGCCGCAAAACTCTTCAGGGGCTTGTTCCCGCGCCCGACCGTCTGCGCCAGCGTCCCCTCCTTGATGAAGAGGTTCGCGACCTTGACGCCCTCTTCGAGAGAGCCGCCGGCGACGCTCCGCAGGTCGAGCACGATCTTCTGCGAGCCCTGCTTCAGAAGCTCCTGCAGGCGCGCCTTCACGTCGGCGGCCTCGCCCTCCGCGAGGCTGTTGACCTTGATGACGCCGATCTTCCCGGGCTCCGTGCGCGCTTCGGCACCCGGGACAGTCACCGCGCCGCGCCTGACGTTCAGGACGAACGGGCGCGTGCCCGCGCGCAGGACGCGCAGCTTGACCTCGCTGCCGGGCGCGCCGTTCAGAAGCTGCCGCGCGTCGTAGAGCGAGATGTCGCGCGTGGCCTTCCCGTCGATGTACTCGATGATGTCGCCCGCCTGCAGGCCCGCCTGTTCGGCCGGCCCGCCCTTCACGGGGGCGATGACGTAGAGGTAAGAGGCGAACTGCGAAAGCTCTGCGCCGATGCCGGGCTGGCTGTTCTGGCCGCCAGCCTTGTAGCCCTTGACCTGCTCGGTCGTCAGGTAGGTCGAGTACGGGTCGAGGCCGTAGGCCAGGCCCCGCAGTGCGCCCGCACGAACCTTATTCAGGTCGGGCTCGTCCACGTAGTCGTCCTGTATGTGCCTGAGGACGCTCTCGAAGATTCGGAGCTGCGCGCCGGGGTCGTTCTGCTGCTGCTGCGCGTTGATCGACATCCAGCCGCCGACGACGGCGTAGAGCGCCAGCGAGGCGGAGAAGACGACTAGAAGGAACTTACTGCGAAAAGACATCGAGCACCTCTGAATTCAACTCAAAGCCTGTAAAGTGCCACAGCCCTGTGCGAGGCTGATTTGCCCGAACCCACGGGTCGGATGATACAGTAGCCTTGGACGGCGCGCAAGCCGTCTAAGTGGCACAGTTGTCAAGGGTTGCGTTATACTCCGCGCCGGCCGAAGGCGCAGATTTCATCCAAAAAAAAGCGAGCTGGGGAAGTCTATTGTGCAGGGGCGCGTCCTCGCCATCGACATGGGTTCGAAGAGAGTCGGCCTGGCCGTCTCGGACGAGCTGCGCCTGACCGTCCGCGCGCTCCAAGCCCTGCCGCGCACCCCCTGGAAGCGCCTGCTCAGCTCACTCGCCGAACTTTGCGAGCAGTTTGACGTGCGGAGCATAGTCATGGGTTTGCCGCTCCGCCTGGACGGCACCGAAGGCGACGCCGCACAGGAGGTCAGACGCGTCGGGCATAATCTGCAACTCTCCCTGAAACTCCCAGTCTTTTATCAGGATGAGCGCCTTACTTCTAAAGACGCCGAAAGCTCCCTGCGCGGGCGTGGAGTTCGGGCCACAGAAATTTCAGCCCGAGTCGATAGCGAAGCCGCATCTATAATCTTGGGCGACTTTCTTGAGGTTCAAAAGAAGCCGGAAGGATGAACACGACGGTTAAATTGAAACTTAAGATAAAGCGGGATATGTAATGACCTTTAAACGAGTTATCATTTCATTCATAATCATTCTCATCCTGGCCTGCGCGGGCTCCCTGCTCTGGCTTCGACAAGAGTTACAGGCTCCCAAACTCCACTCCCAGAGCGAGCAGTACATCGCCATTCCGAAAGGCTCCACCCCGGATCAAATTATCAATAATCTAGAATCCCTCGGCGTTATCAGACGCGGATGGCTGCTGAAGCTTTACGTACGTGTCACGGGGTCGGGTCAGCGCTTGAAGGCGGGCGAATATCGCTTTTCCTCACCCATCTCACCCCTGGCCGTTCTCAAAAAGCTCGAAGAGGGCGAGCAGCGGCTGAGCCGCCTGACCGTCATCGAGGGCTGGACGCGCTGGGACATCGCCGCACTCCTCGCGAGGATTCCCGAACTCAAACTTCAGAGCGCGGAAGAAGCCTTGGCCCTCTTAGACGACACGAGTGCCATCCGAGACCTCGACCCCGAGGCCAAAAATCTTGAAGGCTACCTCTACCCGGACACGTACAGCTTCCCGCCGGACGTAACCCCTCGGCAGGTAGTCGAGACGATGGTGAAGCGCTTCCGGCAGGTCTGGGGAGAGCTTTCGGCTCAGCACGCAACCCCGCCGGGCCTGACCCCGCGGGAGGTCGTCACCGTCGCCTCGCTCATCGAGACCGAAGCGAAGCTCAAGGACGAGCGCCCCCTCGTCTCCTCAGTCATCTACAACCGGCTCAGGCGAGACATCCCGCTCGGGATAGACTCCACGGTCATCTACGCCTCGAAGGCCGCGGGCAAGTGGCGAAATAACGGGAAGGTCTACCAGAGCGACCTCGACCGCGATTCGCCGTACAACACGCGCAAGGTGCGCGGGCTGCCGCCCGGGCCCATCGCCTCGCCGGGTCAGAGCTCGCTCGAAGCGGCGCTCAAGCCCGCGCAGACCGACTACATCTACTACGTCCGCGAGCCCTCGCGTAACGACGGCGCGCACAACTTCTACAGCAACGAGGCGGACTTCCAGCGCGGCGTGCAGGCCCTAAGGGAGTGGGAGCGTAACCGCAACGCGAACCTCTCCGCGACGCCGACTCCCTCAGAAGGGACGGACGTTCCGGCGCAACTGTCACCTTCTCCCTGAAAACGGCATCTAAGTTTACGCGCTCCGAAGTCCGTCTTGAATTCGACTGTTCGTTGCATTATGCTCGCAGCGTTTCCCTCTTGAATGTTTGGCAGGGTCTGTGCAAAGGGGCTTTCCATGAAAACGCTTCTCGCAATCGCGCTACTCTTTATCGCCTGCACCGTCTGCGCCGCGCAGGAGAAGGGCGTCGATCAGCAGAACGACCGCATCCGCGACAGCAGCAACAACCGCCAGCCGGCCGTCAACGGCACCAAGACGGACACGGGCGTCGGCCGCGGCATGGACTTCGGCAAGGGCAAGACGCAGGCGCCTCCGCCCGTCCCGAACCCTTACCGCTTCCAGGCCCCGAACGACGTTCTGACGAAGGCCGTGCAGGAGTTGATGCGCGACCGGAAGCTCATCTTGGACGAGACTGTCTCGAAGCCTGAGACGGGGCTGCTGGTCTCGCAGCCTTACACTTTCACGCGTGGGACGGTCGTCACCTCCTCCGAGCTGTTCCGCTTCGCGGAGGTGCCCCGCACCGAGCAGGGCAACTGGACGCGCGGCCGCTACACGCTCATCGTCGAGATTCAGCCCATCGACAGCGCGGCCACCAACGTCTCGGTCAACGCTCGCCTCGAAGGCAGGAGCGACAACGTGCTCGGCGCAGAGTGGCTCTCCCTGAGAAGCAACGGGACTGCGGAGGAGGAGTTTCTCGTGGCGCTCATCACGAAGATCACGGGCGCCCCGCCGCCGGGGCACGAGCAGGATCAGCAGTAGACGCCAACCGTGGGGCTTGAACATGGAGGCCGGAGGATTAAACCTTTAACTTTGAACGGCGAAGGGTCGCCGTGCTCAACCATCAGTCGAACTCCGCAGTAAGATGATTTATCTCAAATCCCTCGCGTCGGCCGCAAGGAAGCCCGCCCTCACGCTCACGCTCATCCCCTTTCTGGCTCTATCCGGCTGTCAAAAGGCGCCCGACGCGCAAAAGCAGAAGGCCGGGCAGGCGACGCCGACCCCGAGGCAGGAGCCCCGGGCCCACGTCTTCGTCGACGAGGCGATGCTGGCCAAGCCTTACGCAATCATCGGCGGCGCGGTGCAGAACGTCGGCAAGGAGAGGCTCGAAAAGCTCTCGGTCGAGATCGAGCTGAGACGAAGGGCCGACAACGGCGTCGAGACGCGCGAGATAAAGGTCGAGCCCGCCGACCTCGGACCGGGGCAGCAGGGCAAATTCTCTCTCAAGGTTCTGTCGGAGGAGTGGAGCGGCTCCCGCGTGGTCGGGCTCAAAGGCGGCGTGGGGGCTGAGGAGATTGCCTTCAAATCACTGCCGGGCGCGAAACGGCCGCCCGAAAGGTTGAAGGACAACGTCATCATCGTCAAGACTCCCTCGAAGAAGAAGTCTGGCGGCGACGACTTCATCAACACGCCCGACACGCCCTACAGCGTTCCTTAAAGCGTCGGCCGCGGCTCGCGTCAAACATTAAGGGTCGGCGCGCCGACAAAGTTCACGTAAAGCGTTTAGAGAATAGCTCTAAGGCGCCCGCGCTTTGCAACCCGAAGTCTCTGCGAAGGCATCCCTAACATCGTCGCACGTGCTACACTTCTGAAACGCTCGCGGAAGCTTCTGTAGGTGGTCTTAAGGCCGTACCCATGCGCAGAGCCCTGATTCTCATAGCAGCCCTGCTGGCGCTCCCCCCCGTCTGCGCTTCGGCGCAGATTAATGGGGCGCACCAAACGAGCCCTGCGCCGAGTCCCAGGGGCTTCGGCTCGCCCACGGAGGAGATGCTGCACCGCGCGGAGATTCGGCGCGAGGAGGAGATGCACAAGGAGATGGTCGAGCGCGCCGACGAGGTCGTGCATCTCGGCGACCAGTTGCTCACCTCCTTCAAGAAGAACAATTCCCTCACCCGCGACGACGTGAAGCGGCTCGAAAAGCTCGAAAAACTCGCCCGCAAGATCAGGGGCGGCGCGGGCGGTTCCGACGACGAGGAGGGTTTGAGCGACCCGCCGGGTAAGATGGAGAGCGCCGTCACGCGCCTCGCCAAACTCACGGGCGACTTGAAGGAGAGCGTGGCGAAGACTTCGCGCCTGGTCGTCTCCGGCAACGTCATCCGGCGCTCCAACGAGTTGATCGAGCTGATACGCCACATGCGCACCTTCAAACTGCCATGAAGACACCGCCGCCCGACCTGCCGCGCACTTCCGCGCCCCGCCCTCGTCCGTTGACGAAAACCCTTCTGGTCATCCTGTCCCTTCTCTCTCTGGCCGCGCCCGCGGCGTTGTTGCGCGCGCAGCAGCCGGAGGACGAAGAGGTCGTCCGCGTCAACGCAGAACTCGTCGTCCTCAACGTGACGGTGACGGACGCGGGCGGCGAGTACGCCCGCAAGCTCTCGCACAGGGACTTCAAGGTTCTTGAGGACGGGGTGGAGCAGAGCCTCGCGCTCTTCTCCGTCGAGGAGACGCCTTTCGCCGCGGCCATCCTGCTCGACACCTCTGGGAGCATGGAGAGCCGCGTGACCCTGGCGCGCGCCGCGGCCGTCCGCTTCCTCGACGGCCTGCGTGAAGAGGACGTGGCTTCGGTCTACCACTTCGACTCGAAGGTGGAGCAGTTGTCGGACTTCAGGCCGGGGCGCGACCTGCCGCCGGTGGCCTACGACCTCGGCGCGAGGGGGATGACCGCGCTCAACGACGCGGTCCTGCGCGCCGCGAAAGACATCGCCAAGCGGCCCGAGAAGCGCAGGGCCATCATCGTCCTCTCGGACGGCGCGGACACGAAGAGCGGGGCCTCGGCCGAGAAGGCGCTCAACGCCGCGCTCGAAGCCAACGCGACCATCTACACGGTGGACATGTCCGACCCGATGTTGAACCATGCCGCGCGCATGTCGGCGGCGGGCGCTTTGAAGACTTACGCGAACAAGAGCGGCGGCCGTTTCGTCTCGAAGCCGGGCGGCCGCGCGCTCGACGAGGCTTTCAGGGAGATTCTCCAGGAGCTGAGCAACCAGTACACGCTCGGCTACCGCCCGAAGAACACGGCGCGGGACGGGAAATGGCGCGCGATACAGTTGCAGCTCTCGCGGCCGGAACTCACGGCGCGCACGCGCAGCGGCTACCGCGCGCCGAAGGGTTAGGGCGCGCGGGCCTGGAGCTTACACGGGCTCTCCCGCGCTAAGAAGATGCCTCACGGCACGTCGCTGTCCGGGACGCGCGGCAGCCCCCGCCATAATTATCTTTCAACCGGCAACGGTCGCCGCGCGCTCGCGCGTCTGCTCACATTTCGGCCGCGGCCGGAGGGGTTTTAGAGGCTGGTCGCGTTCCGGGACTTCTCTGCGTGGCGCTCGAAGGCGAGTTCGACCAGGCGGTCGATGACCCGCGTGAAGGGCACGCCCGAGGCTTCCCACATCTGCGGGAAGCCCGAGACATCTGTGAGGCCGGGGATGGTGTTCAGCTCGTTGACGAGGAGTTTGTTGTTGTCCCTGCGCAGAAAGAAGTCCACGCGGGCGAAGCCCGCCCCGTCCACGGACTTGAAGGCGCGGACGGCCAGCTCCTGTATCCGCCGGGTCAGGCGCTTCGGGATGTGCGCGGGGACGACGAACTCGACATGCCCCGTCTTTGAATATTTCTCGGTGTAGTCGAGGAATTTCGCCTGCTCGTCGTGGACGACGTACTCGCCGGGGAGGCTCGCCTCCGGCTCGTCGTTCCCCATCACAGCGCACTCTATCTCGCGCGCGTCCAGGCCCTCCTCGACGATAATCTTCCGGTCGTAGCGCGCCGCGAGGTTGACGGCCTTGACCAGCGTCTCCTCGTCGTCGGCGCGCGAGATGCCCACGGACGAGCCGAGGTTCGCGGGCTTGACGAAGCAGGGGTATCCGATTTCGCGCTCGACACGCTCGCGGATTTCGGAAGGCTTCGCCTCCCAGTCGCGCCGCAGGAACCATTCGTATTTGCAGACGGGCAGCCCCGCGTGCCGGAAGAGGGTCTTCATCGCGACCTTGTCCATCCCCGTGCTCGACGCGAGCACGCCGCACCCGACGTAAGGGATGCCGGCCATCTCCAGCAAGCCTTGAATCGTCCCGTCTTCGCCGTAGGTTCCGTGCAGGACGGGGAAGACCACGTCCAGCCTCTGGTCTCCGCCCCCGGCCCCCTCCTGTCTGAGGTGGCCGCCGCGCGAAGTGTCTACGACGAGGGCCGAGCTTACGTTCTCCCCGCCGCCCGCGTAGTTCGGGAGTTTGCGTTGCGCCGACTCCGGCAAAAGCCCGGCCGACTCGGCCGGCGAGAGCCAGCGCCCCTCCCTCGTGATTGCGACCGGGATGACCTCGAACTTCTCCGTGTCCACGGCCTCGATGACCGAGCGCGCGGAGCGCACGGAGATTTCGTGCTCGCCCGAGCGGCCGCCGTAGATGACCCCGATCCGAATCTTTGTCGTCATGTTGAAAGTCGCCGTCCTAAAAATTTAGCCCAAAGCGTGCCGACCGAAGCAGCTTCGGGCTCCCGAGTTAAGAAGTCACCACAGCCCACGATCGCTTTAAAGTATCGACTTGCCGAGGGCCGAAAGTATCAGCTCGACGCCCAGCTCGGCCGTGCGGTTGTTGATGTCGAGCGCGGTGTTTATCTCGACCACTTCGATTGCGAGCGCGCCCCCGGCCTCCGCGATCTTCTCCATCGCGAGGTGCGCCTCCCTGTAGGTCAGGCCCCCGCGGACGACCGTGCCCGAGCCGGGCGCGTCGCCGGGGTCGAGCGCGTCCACGTCGAGCGTCACATGATAGCCGGCGGGCGCGCGCGAGGCGATGTGGATGGCCTCGTCCATGCACGCGGACATCCCGCGCTCGTCTATCTCGCGCATGGTGAAGAAGCGTAGGCCGAGCTTCCGAATCAGCTCGCGCTCGCCGGGGTCTACGTCGCGCGCGCCGATGTGCGCGCAGAAGCGCGGGTCGAGCTTGGGCGAGAAGCCCTCGATGCCGGTCAGCTCCGGCGCGCCGTAGCCGAGCAGCACCGCCAGGGGCATCCCGTGGATGTTGCCGGAGGGGGTCGTTTCGGGCGTGTTCATGTCGGCGTGCGCGTCGAACCAGATGAGTCCGACGGGCTCGTTGCGCGGTCGGTGGAAGGAGGCCACGCCCGAGACCGAGCCGATGGCGATGGAGTGGTCGCCGCCGAGGACAACCGGCAGCTCGCCCGCCTCAAGCGCCTGACGCACTTCCGACGCCAGCAGCTCGCAGGCGTACTTGATTTCGTTAAGATAGCGCAGCTTTTCGCCGGGCGGCGGCGGCTCGGCCGGGCAATCGATCCGCAGGTCTCCCAGGTCACGCACCTCGTAACCGAGCCCCGCGACCCGCTGCCTTAGACCCGCGACGCGCATCGCCCGGGGCCCGAGATCGACGCCCGCGATACTCGCCCCGAAGCCGCACGGCGCGCCGATGATGCACGCACGCCTCCCCTCCCCCGGGAGACGCCCCGCCGAATCCGCCCTCTTTTGTTCGAGCATTTCGCTCATGTCCCGTGTCGCCAAACGTTACCGGTCGCCTCAGCCGCCGAGGCTGAAGCCGCCGCTGCCGCCGCCCCCCTGCGTCGGGAAGAAGGGTTTCAAGAGCCCCGCGAGCGCGGCGAGGTTCCGCGTCTGAATCAGAATCTCTCCCGGCCCCGCGAACTCCGCGACGACGCCCTCGCCGCTGACCATGGTGCGGAAGAAGCCCGCCGCGGCCTTGCGCAGGGTGTACTGCGTCGTCCCCTCCCAGGCGACGAGGTGCCCCGTGTCCACCACGTAACGCTCGCCCGCCGTCAGGCGCTTCCGGTGAATCGCGCCGAACGAAGAGAGGAGCAGAAGCCCCGTCCCTGTCACCTGCAAGACGAACAGCCCCTCGCCGCCGAAGAAGCTCTTGGCGCCGCCCCAGCGCGTGTCCACTTGCAGCCCGGCGTCGCCCGCGAGGTAGGAGCTGGACTGGACGTAGAAGAGCTGGTTGTTCATCTCGATGGCGGCGATGTCGCCGGGGCTGCCCGGGGCGAAGGTGACCTCGCCGGGGCCGCCGCGCGCCGTGAAGGTCGAGACGAAGGCCGACTCGCCGCCGACGGCGCGCTTCAGAGCGCCCATCAGGCCGCCCTTCATCTGCGACTGCAACTCGACGTTCGCCGACATCGAGACCATCGCGCCCGCCTCCGCCTGTATCGACTGCTCGGCCGCGAGCCGGACGACCGCGAGCGCGAACGAAGGCTGGTGCAGAATCTCGTAGGAGTAGCCGCGGCCCTGGCCGCGCGCGTCGTCGTCGATCCTGATTCCGCCGCCGGCCGGCGACGGCTGGTACTGTGGCGGGGGTTGTGGCGGCGGCGCTTCGGCCGCCGCGACCGTTGCGCCGCACGCGCCGCAGAATTTAGCCCCCGGCACGAGGCCGTTTCCGCAATTCGGACAGTTCATACGCCCTTCCCTTCGACCCTCTCCGTGATGACCCGCACGGCCTCCTCCGGCGTGTTGACGAAGTTGAGGAGGGCCACGTCCTGCTCGCTCACCACGAGGTTCTCCCTGAACGACTGGATGACCCTCCGCCAGAACTCGCCGACGAGCACGAGCGGGCGCGGCTCGATGACCTTCGTCTGGAGCTTGTTCCAGACGAGCGACAGCTCGGTCACGGTGCCCGCGCCGCCGCGCAGCGCGACGAAGCCGGCCGAGCGCTCGATCAGATTCTGAAGCCTCTCGTAGAAGTGGGCGCTCGCCACCTTCTCCGTCAGGAAACGGTTCGGCTCGGACTTGAACTGGTTCATCGTGATGCCGAGCACGCGCCCGCCGCGCTCGTGCGCCCCGCGGCTCGCGCCCTCCATCACGCCCAGATACCCGCCCGTGCAGATGGTGTACCCGCGCTCCGCGAAGAGCTGCCCCAGCCTCAGGGCCTGCCGGTACTCCTCGCTCTCCTCGCCGCACTTCGAGCCGCCGAATATCGTAACTATCTTTTCCATAACGTTCTCGTGAACCGTGAACCGTAAACTGTGACAAGAAAAGACCCGCTCTTACTTGTCACGGTCTACGGTTCACGGTTCACGGGCGAAGCCGGTAGAGCATCCGCGGGAACGGGATGGTCTCGCGGACGTGCTCGATGCCGCACATCCAGGCGACGCAGCGCTCGATGCCCATGCCGAATCCCGCGTGCGGGACGCTGCCGTAGCGGCGCAGGTCTAAGTACCACTCGAACGCCTCGCGCGGCAGCTCGTGTTTCCTGAGCTGCTCTTCGAGGAATTCGAGCGAGGTGGCGCGCTCGCCGCCGCCGATGATCTCGCCGTAGCCCTCGGGCGCGAGCACGTCAACGCCCAGCGCCAGGTCGTCGCGCTCCGGGTCGCGCTTCATGTAGAAGGCTTTGACGGCCGCCGGGTAGCGGTGAACCATGACCGGCCTGTCGAACTTCGAGGAGATGTACGTCTCGTCGGGCGCGCCGAAGTCGCCGCCCCACTCGAAGCGGTTCTCCAGCTCGCCGCGCTCGTGCCCCTCTTGCAGCATCTTGACGGCGTCGTCGTACTGCACGCGCGGGAACGGCGGCACAATCGCTTCGAGCTTCGAGGTGTCGCGCTCGAGGACTTTCAATTCTTCCTGACGCTCTTCGAGCACGCGCGCGGCGATTGCGGAGAGGAAGCGCTCGCTCAAGTCCATCACGTCTTCGAGCGTGGCGTAGGCCATCTCGGGCTCGACCATCCAGAACTCGGTCAGGTGGCGGCGCGTCTTCGAGCGCTCGGCGCGGAAGGTCGGGCCGAAGCAGTAGACCTTGCCGAAGGCCGCGGCCGTCGCCTCATTGTAGAGCTGGCCCGACTGCGAGAGGTACGCCTTCTCGTCGTCGAAGTAATCGACCTCGAAGAGCGTCGTCGTGCCCTCGCAGGCCGCGGGCGTCAGTATCGGCGTGTCGCAGAGGACGTGGCCGTCGCGGTTGAGGAACTCGCGGACGGCGTTGACGACCGTGTGCCTGACGAGCAGGATCGCGTGCTGGCGGCGCGAGCGGAGCCAGAGGTGCCGGTGATCCATGAGGAACTCCGTCCCGTGCTCCTTCGGCGTGATGGGGTAGCCCTCGACGCGCTGCAAGACCTCCGCGCCGGCCACGTCGATCTCGTAACCCCCCGGCGCGCGCTCGTCGGCGCGGACGGTGCCGCGCACGGTGACGGCCGACTCCTGGCCCGCGTGCCCGAGCGCCTCCCAGACCTCCGGCTCGACCGCCTTCCTGAACACGACGCACTGGACGACGCCCGTCCCGTCGCGCAACTGCGGGAACATGAGCTTGCCGCTCGAACGCGTGTTGTAGACCCAGCCCCGCACGGTCACCTCGCCGCCGACGTGCCGCGAGAGCTGGTTGATGTAGACCTTTTGCATCTCTGTTTGAAAACCTGGGCGGCGCGCCGGGCCGCCCTGCCTCCCTTCGGGTCTTTGAATCAGGTGTTGCCGCTTCCGCTGTCCAGGCGCGCGCGCAGCGTCGAGCGCAGAAGGGGGAAGCGCCCGAGCCACTCGGCCGCCTGGACGACGATCTCAAGCATCGGGTTGATGAACTGCGCGTAGGTCTCGCCGCGCCCGGCGACCGCCGTCTGGTACGAGAAGGTGCCGACGGCCTTCAGGCAGCGCTGGACGGTCATCAGGCGGAACTCGTAGGCGAAGTCGTCCGGGTCGATGGGGTCGAGGCCGCGCGAGCGCCGCTCGTCGAGGAAGAAGAGGCGGCGCTCGCGCACCTCGGCGAGCGAGGGCATCGTCGTTCGGCGGTCGAGCAGGAGCGAGACGAGGTCGTAGCTCGCGGGCCCCATCCGCGCGTCCTGGTAGTCGATGATGCGCAGCCGCCCCTTCGCGTCAACCATCAGGTTCGACGGATGAAAGTCGCGGTGGCAGAGCGTGCGGGGGCGGCTCGCGAGTTCGGCCGCCACGTCGTTCAGCTCGGCGCGCAACTGCGCCTCCTCGCCGTGCTTGATGGTCTCGCCGCGCAGGCTCTTGAAGTAGTGCTCGAAGAAGTAGTCCAGCTCCCAGGAGAGCTTGGCCTCGTCGAAGGCGAGGCGGCTGGCGATGGACTGGCGCTCTTGCGCGAGCGCGGTCGCGGCCTGTATGTCCGCGATGACGGAGATGGCCTGTTCGAGGTAGGACTCGCGTTCGTCCTCCGACGCGGTCTCGAAGACGCGGCGGAGCTGTTTGTCGCCGAAGTCCTCCTGGACGATGATGCCGTTCAGAGGGTCAACGTCGAGGATGGCGGGGACGGGCAGGCCTGCCTCCGTGAAGAGGCGCGTCACGTCCATGAAGGGGTGTATGTCGGGGTCGAAGGGCTCCGGGTAGACGGCGGCCACGGCCTTCGAGTTCTTCCAGGGGATGCGGAAGTATTCGCGCGTCGAGGCGTCGGGCGTGAGCGCCAACACCTGCCCGGCGTCGCCCCCGAGCCGCGCGACGTACTCCGTCAGGCGCTCGCGCGCCGAGGTGCGGAAGGCGTTCGGGGTGATCTGCGAAGGGTGGTGCATCGGGCGAAACGTCGGGGCGGCGTCTAAGGGTGCAGACGAGCTTGAGTGGAAGGGAGGGCGTCCGGGGGCGTGCCCGTCTCCGTCTCGTTTTGCGGCTGCGGCTGCGTTCTTTAGTTTGACTTTGGCTGCCTGTCGGCGCGCGTGGATTGTATCACTCGGGGATTGGCGCGACAAAATTTGGGCCGCGGAACTCGCCCTTCAAGCCCTTCTCCGGCCGCTCGACGCCGCGCGCGAGTTCGGCGCGGACGACCGCCACGTTGTCGAAGACTTCGCCCGCGCCGACGCGGACGCCCGCGCCGAGCACGGAGCGCGTGACGCGCGCGCCGCGCTCGACGTTGACGTTCTCCCAGAGGACGCTCTCCGTAACGTTCGCGCCGTCTTCGATTGTGGAGCCTTCTCCTACTTCCACGTCTCGGCCCTCACGCCTCATGAGCGTGACGCTCGTCTCAAGGTAGCGGCGGACGGTGGAGAGTTCGTACCAGGAGCCTCGGGCGACGTGGGCCGCGACGCGGTCGCCGCGCGCGATGGCCGGGACGTACACGTCCGTCACGGAGTGCGAGAAGACGCCGGGCGGGATGTACTCGAAGACCCTCGGGTCGAGAATCTGAATGCCCGTGAACATCAGAGGGGCATCTACACTCGCCCCCGGCTCGCCCGAAGAGGAACGTTGTTCCCTCCCACTCTCATCCGTCTTTTGAGCAGCGCCGGGGGCGCTGCCGGCCTTATCGGACGCTGGGGCGGGGTAGCCGCCGAAGCCGGTGACGAATCGGTCGCGGACTTCGACCGTGCTGTAGCGCTCGCGCGAGGGGTTCGGGCGCAGGACGAGCGTGGCGAGCGCTTCCGTGCTGCGGTGTGTCTCAAGCGCCTCGCGGAGGTCGATGTCGGTGGCGAGCTTGCCGTTGATGACGACGAAGTGGTCGCCGTCGAGCAGTCTGCGCGCGTTGCCGATGGCGCCGCTCGTGCCGAGGATGACCGGCTCCTCGACGTAGTGGAAGCGCACGCCGAAGGCGCTGCCGTCGCCGAGCGCGGCGCGGACGGAGTCGGGTTGGTGGTGCAGGTTGACGACGATGTCGTCGAAGCCGTAGCCGGCCAGGTACTCGGCGACGTAGCCGATGAGCGGGCGGCCCATGAAGGGGATGGCGGGCTTGGTGCGGTCAATCGTCAGCGGCCACAGCCGCGTCCCGTAGCCCGCGGCGAGTATCATCGCGCGCATCTGTCTCTATGAAACCTCTTACAGTCCGGGATAGTCTTGAGAACTTAGCATAAGTTAACGGCAGAGACACGGGGGAACGGCTCTGAAGTAACAACTCTTCAAGCCGGGCCTCCGCGTCTCTATCGTTACTTCTCTTCCCTAGGATGCCTGGGCGGCGTCGCGGATGGTGAGGTCGAAGGTGCCGGGGGCGACCTTGCGGAAGCGCCGGTTGCGGTTGAGCGAGACGGCGATGCTGATGGTCGGATTCTGGCCCGTGAACTGGAAGCCGCCTTCGAGCAGGCGGTTGTAAAGCTCGTTGACGTGGAGCGGCCCGCCCGCCTCGCGCAGCAGGACGGCCGCGGCGTGGGGGATGGTGCGCTCGAAGAAGCGGTCGCTCTTCGGCTCGATGTCGGAGCGGATCGGGGGGATGTGGTGGCGGAAGTGGTGTTCGTGCGCGGGCGGCTGGCTCTGCTGGTAGGGCGCGTGCGACGGCTGCGAAGGCTGCGCGACCCGCGGCGCGTTGGCGGCGGCGTCGCGGCGCAGCGCGAACTCGATCTCGGCGTCCGAAGGCGGGGCGGCCGACTGCGCCGCGCCGAACATCGAGGAGAGGATGCGGAACATGGCCGCCTCGGTCTGGCTGATGATGGCGTCCATCTCGTTCAGCTCGGTGCGGACGCGCTCGGCCTCTGCCTCCAGGTCGGCCAGCCGCGCGGCGAGGCGCGAGCGCGTCGTCCGCGACTGCCTCAGCCCGTTCTCAAGTGTGGCGAGAAGATTTTCGTCAGGCATAAGCTGAAGTAGACAGTAGTCAGTAGACAGTAGCCAGTAGAAAAACCTTCACGTTGCAAATCAACTTCAACGTCAGCGGAAAGTAACCTACCGATTACCGGCTACTGTCTACTGACTACTCTTCCCTCACATCTCCCTTTCCAGGATGTACGAGGGGATGGAGCGGAGGCCGTCGGTGTACTTGGAGGGCTCGACCTCGTCGAGGGCTTTGACGGCGGCCTCGGCGTAGGAGGCGGCCGCGGTGCGCGCGCGTTCGAGCGCGCCGCTCTTCTCGGCGGCGCGGACGAGCGCTTCGCGCGTGAACTCGCCGTAGGCCCCCTCGCGCATGACGGACTGCACGCCGGCCTTCAGACGCGGCTCCTCGGCGAGCAGGTGGATGACGGGCAGCGTCACCTTGCCTTCCAGAAGGTCTGCGCCCGCGGCCTTCCCCAGAGAGCCTTCGTCGGAGGTGAAGTCGAGCAGGTCGTCCACCAACTGGAAGGCCGTCCCGAGGTTCATGCCGTAGTCGCGCAGCGCGCGGCACTGCGAAGGGTTCGCGCCGCCGAGGATGGCCCCGATCTCGCAGCAGGCGCTGAACAGGTACGCGGTCTTGCGCCGGAGCACGTCGAAATACTGCTCCACGGTCACGTCGGCGCGGCCGAGCAGGGTCAGTTGGAGCAGCTCGCCCTCGGTCATCTTGCGCGTGACGTTGGTCAGGATGTCGAGGATGTCGAGCGAGCGCTCCTTCAGACTCGTCTCGAAGGCGGACATGTAGAGCCAGTCGCCCATGAGCACGGCCGTCTGGTTGCCGAAGCGCGAGTTGATGGAGGGGCGGTTGCGGCGCGTCTCGGCGTTGTCGATGATGTCGTCGTGGACGAGCGTGGCCGTGTGGAGGAACTCCATCACGGTCGCCATCCGCACGACGTTCGGGCGCGAGGCGTCGCCGCCGACGGCCGCGGCCGACAGAAGCGTCAGCGCCGGGCGCACGCGCTTGCCGCCCGACGCGCGCAGGTAGTCGCCGATGTAGGCGATGACCTGAATGTTCGAGCGCGCCTGCCGCTCGAACTCCAGCTCGACGAGCCCCAGCTCCGCCGCGACCAGGCTGAAGATGCGCCGCGCCGTCAAACGCTGCTCCTCGACCGCCGCCGTGTTACCTGATCTGTTCATAGTTTAGGAGTGAATGGTGAATGGTAAATAGTAAATGGTTAGAACAGCGGCCCCACACCATTTACCATTTACGATTTACCATTCACTAGTTCGTCCTGTAGTTCGTGTACTGCATGTTGATGCCGAAGTCTTTGGACTTGAGCTGCGCGATGACGTCCTGAAGGGTGTCGCGGTCGCGCCCCGTGACGCGGACGGTGTCGCCCTGGATGGCGGCCTGGACTTTGAGCTTCGACTCCTTGATGAACTTGACTATCTCCTTGGCCTTGTCCGAGGGGATGCCCTGCTGGATGGCGGCGTGCTGGCGGACGGTGCCGCCCGCGGCCGGCTCGACGCGGCCGTAGGAGAGCGCCTTGAGCGGGACGCTCCTCCGCACAAGCTTCTGCTGGAGGATGTCGTTCATGTTGCGGAGTTTGGTCTCGTCCTCGGCGGTGAGGATCAACTCCTCCTCGCCTTCGAGCCTAACCTCGGCGCGGCTCCCCTTGAAGTCGAAGCGCTGCCTGACCTCCTTCATCGTCTGGTCGAGCGCGTTCTTGACCTCCGCCATCTCCACCTTCGATACGATGTCGAATGAGTTCTGCTGGGCCATAAGAGAAGTGAACCGTGAACCGTAAACCGTGACAAGAAAAAACCGTCTTTCACCTGTCACGGTTCACGGCTTACCGTTCACGGCTTTTATAACATTTAAGGGCGGAGAGGAAAAGTTGATTGTGCCCTTTGGCGCAAGGTCGCGCGCGGGCGCGTCAGGCTGCCGCGACACCGAACAGGCGCGAGAAGTTCTCCGAGGTCGTGCGCCCCAGCTCTTCGGGACTGGCGCCGCGCAGGTCTGCGAGGAAGTGCGCCGTCGCGGCGACGTAGGCCGGCTCGTTGCGCCGCCCGCGGTGCGGCACGGGCGCGAGGTACGGGCAGTCGGTCTCGACCAACAGCCTGTCCGGAGGCACGGCGAGGGCGACTTCGCGCAGCGCGTCGGCCTTCTTGAAGGTGACGTTGCCCGCGAAAGAGATGTAGAAGCCGAGCGCGAGCGCACCCTCCGCCAGCGCGGGCCCGCCGCCGAAGCAGTGCATCACCCCGCCGCGCTCCGCGCCCGCGTACTCCGCGCGGAGTATTTCCAGAGTCTCCCCGTCCGCCTCGCGTGAATGGATGATGACGGGGAGCGAGAGCCTTTTCGCCAGCCTCAACTGCCGCGCGAAGACCTCGCGCTGCGCCTCCCGCGGCGAGTGGTCGTAGTGGTAGTCGAGCCCTATCTCCCCGAGGGCGACGGCGCGGGTGTTACCGCGGAGAAGGTCTCCGACGTAACGCTCGGCGGTGTCGTCGTAGAGCCTGGCGTCGTGCGGGTGGACGCCGACGGCGAAGTAGACATCTTCGTACGTCTCGGCGACTCTCGAAGCACGTTCAAAGTTCCCCCCGTGTGGGTCGCCCGTCCCCACGTTCAGGATCGCGCGCACGCCCGCCGCGCGCGCCCGCTTGATTACGTCGTCGCGGTCGGCGTCGAACTCCTCCCCGTCAATGTGCGCGTGAGAGTCGACAAACATGCTAGGTTGTCGCCGCGTCAGCGGCGGCCGCCTGCCTACTTGAGTCTTGCCCCGTTGGGAACGTCCTCCGTAAACGTCGCGAGGACGGGGCGGCCCTCGTCGCCGACGGAGGCGGCGAGCACCATGCCCTGCGACTCGAAGCCGCGGAGCTTGCGCGGCTTGAGGTTGGCGACGATGACGAGCTTGCGGCCGACGAGCTTCTCGGGCTCGTAGTGCTCGGCGATGCCGGCAAGAATCTGGCGCGGCTCCGCCTCGCCCATGTCCACGGTGAAGCGCAGGAGCTTGTCCGACTTCGGCACGCGCTCGGCCGTCAAGACCTGCCCGACGCGCAGCTCGACCTTGACGAAGTCTTCAATCGAAATGTAGGCGACGCCCTCGGGCGCGGGCTGCGCCTCCGTCGCCCCCTGCTGCGGAGGCTGTGCGGGCTGCGTGGCGGCCGCGGTCGGCGCGCCGGGGACGGCCGCCTGCGTGGCGTGCGCGCCCTCTCGTGCGGATGAAGGAGGCAGGGCCGCCTGTGCCTCCGCCTCTTTGCGTTGCGCAATCTCTTTCTCGATCTCTGCCATCGTCTTCGCCTTGTCTATCCGCGGGAAGAGCGGCGCGACCTCGCCGACCCGCTCGCCCGCGCGCAAGCCCCCCCAGGTTAAGCCCGCCGGGTCAAAGTCCTGCGGGTCGCCCTCCAAACCCAACTGCCCCCAGACGGCCCTCGCCGACCCCGGCATCACCGGGTAGAGCAGCACCGCCAGCCAGCGCAAGGTCTCGGCCGAGCGGTAGAGCACCGCGCCCAGCGTCTCGCGCTGCTCCTCGTCGCGCGCCAACTCCCACGGCTTCGCGTCGGAGATGAACTTGTCAACGCGCGCGGTCATGCCCCACGCCGCTTCGAGCGCACGATGAAAAGCGTACTCGTCAACGTGCACAAGGAACTGGTCGCGCACCAGCTCCAGACTGCTCGAAAGCTCCTGCGCGTCGGAATCGACGCCCGCGCGCTTCGCCAGCAGACGCCGCGGCTCCGAGATGTCGGGCGGGGGGACGACGCCGTCGAAGTACTTGTGGATCATCGTCAGCGTGCGGCTCACCAGGTTGCCGAAGCCGCTGGCGAGGTCGGCGTTGGAGCGCTCGATGATGACCTCGTAATCGACCTTCGCGTCCTGCCCGAAAGACATCTCGCGCAGGAGGAAGTAGCGCACGGCATCGACCTTGAAATGGTGCAGGAGCGTCGGCAGTTCCAGGGCGTTGCCCAGCGTCTTGGAGCCTTTGCGCCCCGTCTGGTCGAGCCAGAGCCCGTGCGCCACCACGCCCGCGGGCAGCTCGACGCCCGCCGCCAGAAGCATCGCCGGCCAGAGCACCGCGTGCTGTCGCAGGATGTCTTTGCCGATCAGGTGTACGCCGGGCCAGAACTTTTCAAAGAGGTCTTCGCCCGCCTGCGCGCGGCGCTGCCCGCTCCCCCACCCCAGCGCCGTGATGTAGTTGATGAGCGCGTCGAACCAGATGTAGACGGTGTGCTGCGGGTCGTCCGGAACCGGAATCGCCCAACTGACCGAACTCTTCAGACGGCTTATCGAAACGTCTTCGAGCCCGCCGCGCACGAGGCTGACGACCTCGTTGCGCCGCGCCTCCGGCCGCACGAAGTCGGGGCGCGCGTCGTAGATTTCGAGCAGCGCCTCGTCGTAGTCCGACAGGCGGAAGAAGTAGCTCTCCTCCGAGACCTTATCCAGCGGCCGCTCGTGTATCGGGCAGAGGGGCGGGCCGCCCTCTTCGGCCGCGGGTAGCATCTCGGCCTCGGTCTTGAAGGTCGCGCACGGCGCGCAGAACCAGCCCTCGTAGAAGCCCTTGTAGATGTTCTCGCGCCCCTTCGGCGTCCTCCCCGCGGCGGCGCGCCGCCAGAACTCCTGCGCGCCCTCGTAGTGGAACGCCTCGGTCGTGCGCATGAAGATGTCGAAGCCGCCGTGCGCCGTGTCGAGCCCGAAGTCGCCGAACATCCGCTTCAGCTCGCCGACGACGTAATCGACGTGCTCGCGCGGCGTGCGCCCGGCCTTCGCCGACGCGCGCTCGATGTTCGTCCCGTGCTCGTCCGTCCCCGTCAGGAAGTAGGTCTCGTAGCCGCGCTGCCGCTTGTAGCGCTTCAGGAAGTCGCCGACGACGGTCGTATACAGGTGCCCCATGTGGGGCAGGCTGTTCGCGTAGTAGATGGGGGTTGTGGCGTAAAATGTTTTCATGTAAGCGAAGGCCGTGTCACCTCAACACTTCAGATTCGTCTCTTCTTATAACCGCGCCCCGGCGGCACCGTCCAGACGTAGACCGTGCGGTAGAGATTCTTCCAGGGCACGCGCACCGTCTTCTCCGGCGGCCAGTCGCCCATGCGGAAGTCGTGCGAGACGATGCGCGCGCCGACGGGCAGCTCGCGCAAAAGCTTCGGGCGGAGCATGACGTTCAGCGTGTCCGAGAGGTAGAGCGTGACGACGGTCGCCCCGCGCAGGTCGGCCGCGAACATGTCGCCGAGGCGGAAGGCGACGAGGCCGTCGAGCCCCTCGCGCTTCGCCGTCGCGTTCGCCTCCTCGACGAGCTTCGGGTCGATGTCGATGCCGACCGCGCGCACGCCGTACTGCTTCGCGGCGGCGAGCGGGATGCGGCCGTCGCCGCTACCCAAATCGAAGAGCACGTCGGTCTTTTTAAGACGGGCCTGCCGCAGCATCTCGTCCACGGTCTCGGGCGGGGTCGGGACGAAGATCACGTCCGGCTTGCGCGCGGGCTTCCGGGGGCGCTGAGTGGCGCGGCCGGTTCCCTTCTTCTGAAGCGCGACGCCCGCCTCGCCCGCGGGCGAAACGGAGAGGAGCAGGCACGCCGCCAGGACGATTTTCGTGGGCGCGAATTTCATCAATCACTTCTCGCGGATGAGCGCCATCGCCTCGGCGCGCGTGCGCGAGTCCTTGCGGAAGCCGCCGCGGATGGCCGATGTGATGGTCGTCGCGCCCGGCTTCTTCACGCCGCGAATGGTCATGCAGGTGTGCTCGGCCTCCATCACGACCATCACGCCCACCGGCTTCAGGCCCCCGAAGAGCGTGTCGGCGATCTCCGAAGTCAGACGCTCCTGCACCTGTAAGCGGCGCGCGAAGCTCTCGACGAGGCGCGCAAGCTTTGACAGTCCGACGATGCGCCCCTCCTTCGGGATGTAGGCGATGTGGCACTTGCCGACGAAGGGCGCGAGGTGGTGCTCGCAGAGCGACGCGAAGTGTATGTCCTTCACGATGACCATCTCGTCGTGGCGGTCGCCTGGCAGGGCCTGCACGTGCTCCGCAGGGTCTTCGCGCATCCCCGCGGTCAGCTCGGCGTACATCTCCGCCACGCGGCGCGGCGTCCGCTGGAGGCCGGCGCGGTCGGCGTCCTCGCCCACGCCTTCGAGGATGAGCCGCACGCCGCGCTCTATCTTTTCGAGGTCAACCCCGCTCGCGCCGCCCTCCTCGGAGCCCTCGTCCGGCTCGGTCGCGGAGAAGATCGTTGCCATCGTTTGAGCCTCCCGAAACCCCTAAACCTCGGAACGTCTGAACGCGCCGAGCGCAGCCTCCTGCACGACGCGCAGCGGGACGTTGTGTGCGAGCGCGGCCGCGCGGCAATCTTCGTACTCGGGGGTCGCGCCGACCGTCCGACCCTCTCTGCGTGCGACCTTAACGGCAATCGTACCGAACTCGGTCTCGACAGTCACGGACTCCCTCTCCAAGGCGCGCCGCCTGACGGCGTACGAGCGCACGCCGAGGGTCGGCGTCTCGGCGAAGAGGAGCCCCTGTACCACCTCGCCGTCCGAGGGGCGGCAGAGTATCGAGACGAGCACGCCGGGCCGGTTCTTCTTCATCTGGACGTGCGTGAAGAAGCAGTCGAGCGCGCCGAGTTCAAACGCGCGCTCCATCAGGTGGCCGAGGACCTGGGGCGACACGTCGTCCACGTTCGTCTCGACCATCAACAACTCCTCGTCGCCTTGTCGGGAGACGCCTGACGGCGTCTCCCCGGCCTTATCGGACTCGCCGACGAGCACGCGCAGCACGTTCGGAAAGTTCTTGTACTCGCGCCCGCCCGCGCCGTAGCCCGTGGCCTCGACGCACATCCGCGGCAGCGCGCCGAACTCTTCGCACACGGTCGCGACGATGGCCGCCCCCGTAGGCGTAACCAGCTCGCCGACGATGTCGGTCGAGTAGACGGGCGCGCCCTTCAGCAACTCGGTGACCGCGGGCGGTGGGACGGGGAAGCGGCCGTGCGCCATCTCGACCGTGCCGCTCCCGACGTGCATCGGCGAAGCGGCGAACCGTTCGACCCCCAGCAACTCGAACCCGATGCACGCGCCGACCACGTCCACGATGGCGTCTACCGCGCCGACCTCGTGGAAGTGTATGCGCTCGACGGGCACGCCGTGGACGCGCGCCTCCGCCTCGCCGAGCCGCCTGAAAATCTTCAGCGCGCGCTCTTTGACCGAGTCGTTCAGGCGCGAGTCGCCGATGATCTTCTCGATGTGCGAGAGGTGGCGGTGCTTCTTCTCCTCCTTCGTCAGACGCACGACGGCGCGCGTGGCGCTGATGCCGCTGCGGTCAACCTTCTCGAAGCCGATCTCGTAGCCGTCCACGTCGAGCAGCGCGAGACGCCCGGTCAACTCGCGCGCGTCCGCCCCGGCGTCCACGAGCGCCCCGAGCGTCATGTCGCCGCTAATCCCGGCGAAGCAGTCGAAGTAAAGCGTCCTCAACTAATCTCCTTCCGTCTCCAACAGCGGCAGAATCTCGCCCGCCGCGCCGCGCAGCGTCACGTCGCACATTTCGGAGAGCGGCGTCGGCTCCGGGTTGACCTCGACCACGAACGCGCCCGCCTCCGACGCGGCGAAGGGCAGCCCCGCCGCCGGGTAGACCATGGCCGAAGTCCCCACGACGAAACAGACATCGCACGCCGCGGCCCCTTCGGCCGCCGAAATCCAGACGCGCTCCGGCAGCATCTCACCGAAGAGTACAACGTCCGGCCGCATCTGCCCGCCGCACGCGACGCAGACGGGCGGGCGCACCTCCGCCTGCTTCTCGCGCAGGTCTTCCCTGCCCCCGCACTTCAGACAGCGCGCGCGCCAGGCGCTGCCGTGCAGTTCGAGCACCTCGCGCGAGCCCGCCGCGGCGTGCAGGCCGTCGATGTTCTGCGTGGCGAGCGTGAAGCGCGGGAAGCGATCCTGCCAGCGCGCGATTGTTTCGTGCGCAGGGTTCGGGCGGCAGTTCGAGAGCACGCCCCGCCGGTAGTCGAACCACTCCCAGACCTCCGGCAGGTTGCTCCTGACCATCCCCGCCGACGAGATGACCTCGAACGGCATCCCCTTCCAGACGGCCGTGTCGCCCCCGCCGCGGAAGGTCGGCACGCCGCTCTCGGCCGAGACGCCCGCGCCGGTCAGCACGAAGACGCTTTGCGCCGAACGGAGCCGTTCCCGCAGTTCTTCGGGTATCTGGAGCTTTGGGTTGGCGTGCATTGAAAACGAATTGGATGGTAGCAGAGCGCGTCGGGCGAGTGTCAAGCAAGTGCGTTAGCGCGCCGCCGACGGGCTGAGCTATACTCTCAGCTTTTCCGGTGAACCGAGAATAGAGGAAACGTAAGCCTTGAACCTGATCGAACTGCAACAGTCTTTGCGCGGGCGCGTGCGCGACGCCGCCGCCGAGAAGTTCGGCGTCGAACTCGAACAAGTCCCTTCGGAGGTGCCGCCGCGCACGGAGCTGGGCGACCTCGCCTTCCCCGTCGCCTTCGAGCTGGCGAAGCGCATCAAGCAGGCGACCGGCGAGAAGCGCAACCCGCGCGCCATCGCCGAGGAGCTGAAGCAGGTGCTCGAATCGGACGAGGCGGTCGAGCGCGTCGAGGTCGCGGGCGCAGGCTACCTCAACCTCTTCTACGACCGCGCGCGACTGCTGGCGGGTCTCTCTTCATCGACAACCGAAGCGACGCCCGAAGGCGAGGCTGAGGCCCGGCCCAAACGCATGGTCGAGCACACGAGCGTCAACCCGAACAAGGCGGCGCACATCGGCCACCTGCGCAACTCCGTCCTCGGCGACACCTTCGTCCGCATCCTCCGGGCCACGGGCGAGCGCGTCGAGGTGCACAACTACATCGACAACACGGGCGTGCAGGTCGCCGATGTGGTCGTCGGCTTCATACACCTCGAAGGCATGTCGCTCGAAGACGTGCGCGCGCTCGACGCCTCTTTGAAGGAGGACTACCCGTTCGACTATTACTGCTGGGACCTATACGCGCGCGTCGGCCTCTTCTACAGGGGCGGCGACGCGGACGCGAAGGAAGACCCGGAGCGCCTGAAGCTGCGCGTCGAGACCCTGCACGCGCTCGAAGAGGGCGGCAACCCGACGGCCGAGCTGGCCGACTACGTCGCCACGCGCATCGTTCACCATCACCTCGACACGATGCGCCGGCTCGGCATCACCTACGACCTCCTGCCGCGCGAATCCGAAGTCCTGCACTTCCTCTGGTCGCACGCATTCGAGCGGATGAAGGAGTCGGGCGCGATCAAGTTTGCGGCCGAGGGCAAGAACGCCGGCTGCTGGGTCATGCCGATGGAGACGCACGAGGGCAGCGAAGAGCACGAGGCCGACAAGGTCATCGTCCGCTCAAACGGCACCATCACCTACACCGGCAAGGACATCGCGTACCAGCTCTGGAAGCTCGGGCAGGTCGATCTCAACTTCTACTTCAAGCCCTTCCGCACCGAGCCGGACGGCCACTCCATCTGGACGACGACCAGCAGCGAGGCGGAGGCCGGACGGGAAGCGCCGCACTTCGGCGCGGGCGCGACCGTCTACAACGTCATCGACTCGCGCCAGTCCTACCCGCAGGAGGTCGTCAAGCGCGGCGTCGCGGCCGTCGCGCCCGCCGTCGGCGAGGCGGCGAGCGTCCACCTCTCCTACGAGATGGTCGCGCTCTCACCCGCCGCGGCTGAAGAACTCGGGCTTGAGCTGAGTGCCGAGGAGAAGACGCGCACCTTTGTCGAGATGAGCGGGCGGCGCGGCTTGGGCGTCAAGGCCGACGACTTCATCGACACGCTCGAAGCCAACGCCCTGCGCGAGGTCGAGGGCCGCCACCCCGAAGTCTCCGACGAGGAGAAGCGGGCGGCGGCGCACGCCCTCGCCGTCGGCGCGCTGCGCTACTTTTTGATGAAGTGGACGCGGAACTCCGTCATCGTCTTCGACTTTAAGGAGGCCCTCTCGACGAAGGGCGAGGCCGGGCCTTACTGCCAGTACGCGGCGGTGCGCGCCAACTCCATCTTTCGCAAGTTGCCAAACGGCGAGCTTGAAAATGCACAACGCCTCGTCGGCGAGGGCGCGCGCGGCGGCGAGACGGCCGGGGGCGTGAAGAAGGTCTTCGAGGGCGAGGTCGGGGGCGAAATCTGGTCGCTGGTGACGCTGGCGGCGCGACTGCCCGAGGTGCTCCGGCAGTCGGCCAACTTCGCGGAGCCTTCGCACCTCGCGAAGTACACCTTCCAACTGGCACAGGCATTTAACTTCTTCTACAATCGCGACGAGAACCGCATCCTCGAAGAGCGGGACGCGGTCAGGCGGGCCGTCCTCGTCTACGTCACAGACTTCGTGCGCACGCAACTCACGCAGGCGCTCGCCACCCTCGGCATAGAGGTTCCCGAGAGGATGTGAGCGCGCCCCGCCCCGGCGGCACGAGCCTTGCAGAACCGTGAATCGTGAACGGTGACAGGAAAATGCCGTGAACCGTGAACCATAAACCGCGACAAGACTAAAGCCAGTTCTTACCTGTCACGGTTTACGGTTCACGGTTCACGCGCGAACGGAGTGAGCGAAAGATGCTTATTGTCATGAAGGCCGACGCGACCGAGCGCGACGTGGCGGAGGTCGAGCGCGTCATCACGGAGATGGGCTACCGCCCGCACACGATGCCCGGCGCGTCGCGCACGGCCATCGGCATCACGGGCAACGACAAGCCCGTGGACATCACGCGCTTCGAGACGCTGCACGGCGTGGCCGAGGCCATCCGCGTCACCAAGCCCTACAAGCTCGTCACGCTCGACCTGCGGCCCGAAAAAACGGTCGTCCGCGTCGGCGACGCAGAGATCGGCGGCGAAGAACTCGCCATCATCGCGGGCCCCTGCGCCGTCGAGAGCCGCGAACAGCTCTTCGCCGTCGCCGAGACGGTCAAGCGCAGCGGAGCGCGCTTCTTCCGCGGCGGGGCCTTCAAGCCGCGGACGAGCCCTTACGCGTTTCAGGGGCTGGGGGAAGAGGGCCTGAAGCTTCTGGCCGAAGTCCGCGAAGCTTTCGGCCTGAAGATCGTGACCGAGGCGGTGGACGAGGCGAGCGCCGATTTGGTGGACAAGTACGCGGACGTGTTCCAGGTGGGCGCGCGCAACATGCAGAACTTCTCCCTGCTGAAGCGCGCGGGGCGCTCGCGCCTGCCAGTGCTCCTGAAGCGCGGCCTGTCGGCGACGGTTGACGAGTGGCTGCTCGCGGCCGAGTACGTCATGGCCGAGGGCAATTACAACGTCGTGCTGTGCGAGCGCGGCGTGCGCACCTTCGCGCAGCACACGCGCAACACGCTCGACCTCGCGGCCGTGCCGGCGGTGCAGCGCATCTCGCACCTCCCCGTCGTCATCGACCCCTCGCACGGCACGGGCAAGAACCACATGGTGACGCCGCTCGCGCGCGCGGGCGTCGCCGTGGGGGCCGACGGCCTCATCATCGAAGTCCACAACCAGCCCGAGCGCGCCCTCTCCGACGGCGCGCAGTCGCTCACCCTCGAACAGTACGAGCAGCTCGCCCAAGAGGTGCGCGCCATCCACGAGGTCATCGCCCCCGCCCCGGTCGGCTGAAATAGGCCGTGAACCGTAAACCGTAAACCGTGACAAGAGGAAGACCGCCCTCCCTTCTTGTCACGGTTTACGGTTTACGGTTCACGGCCTTTTACAGTTCCCCGCTCAGGATTTCCCCCAGGCGCTGCGTGAAGACTGAGCGCGGGAGGACGTGTTCGACGCCGGCTTCGAGCGCTCTGCGCCGAAGCTCCGTCTCGACGTGGGAGAAGAAGGCGACGACGGGGACGGCGCGCAGTTGTTCGTCGGCCTTGAGGCGGGCGGCCAGTTGGACGGGGTCGAAGCGCGTCTCGTGCAGGTCGAGGATGATGAGCGAGGGCACCTCCGCCTTGGCGTAGTCGAAGAGCCCCGCCTCCGTCCGCGCGAAATCGACGGTGACGTTGAGGTGCTCCGCCGTCCCGCGGATTTTCGAGGCGAAGAGCATGTCGCTCACTGCGGCGATGACGCGTCTGTTCATCTATAATCTCCCAACGCTCTAAACGAATCTACCGTGTGAGCCGATTGTGCAACACGTCCGCGACGCGAGCCAAGCCGAACCCGAAGTCGAGCGCGACGAGTTCGCGACGCACGCGCCTTCGGCGGAAGAGGCGCGGCGGCTGGTCGTCGTCACCTACAACATACGTTACGCGGTCGGCTCGCACCTCATCGGCGGGAGCCTGCTGCGCCGCGCCGGCCTCGGTTGGCCGGGCCGCCGACCGCGGCTCGTCGGGGAGAACATACGCAAGGCCGCGGGGCTCCTTTCGGACGGCGCTCGCCTGCCGCGCGCGGACGTTGTCGCGTTGCAGGAGGCCGACCGCGGGACGCTCCGCGCGGGCGGGCGACACGTGGCGCGCGAGCTGGCCGCAGAGCTTAAGATGAACTACGTCCGCGCGCACGTCCCGACGCCCGCGGACGTCGAGCCGAAAGACCGCAAGTGGTGGCTCGACTTCGAGGAGCGCATGACGCGCGGCGAGGAGGGAGACACGGGCGTCGCCATCCTCAGCCGCCTGCCGCTCTCCGAAGCCGAGCGCATCGAGCTGCCCTGGGACGCTTGCCCTTGGCGGCCGCGGCTCGCCGTCTCGGCCTCTGTGCCCTTCGGCGGGAGCAGGCTGCACGTCTTCAACGCGCACATCGACACGCACGCGACCGTCGAGGGACAGCTCAGGCAGCACCGAACCGTCCTCGCGCTGGCCGCGCGCACGGGCGAGCCGACCGTCCTGCTCGGCGACTTCAACACGCTCAACGACGAGGGGCGGCACGCCGCGCGCGAGTTGCTGGAATCGGAGGGGTACGCGACGCCCATCCCGACGAACACCGCGACGTGGCGCTCGGGGCCGATCCGCCACCACTTCGACTGGATATTCGTGCGCGGCGCGCGCGTCCTGCGCTGGGGCGTCGCGCGCGTCCGCGGCATCTCCGACCACTGGCCCGTCTGGGTGGAAATTGAACCAGAGCCATAGCGGTTAGAACCACCCGCGGTAGCGGGTGGCCCTTTCGTAGACGGCTCGATGATTGATGAAAGGCACGCTGTCAGCAATCGTCCGGCTTAAGTTACGCCCACCCGCTACCGCGGGTGGTTCTGACCTGAATGACCTTGGTGGTTGTTAATGACGAGCGACACCATCACAAGCCGCAAGAACCCGCTCGCGCAGCGCGCGCGGGCCGTGCGCGACGGGCGCGAGCGGGACTTGGTCTTCGCCGAGGGCGTGCGCCTGTGTGAAGAGGCTCTGGACGCCTCGGTCGAATTCGAGGCGGTGCTGTACGTGCGCAGTCTCGCCGAGGACGGGCGCGGGGCTTCCCTTCTTCAGAAACTTCGAGACGTTTGTCGGAACGTGCAGGCCGTCTCGGAGGACGTGCTGGAATCCGTCTCGGACACGAAGACGCCGCAGGGGGTCGTCGCGCTCGCGCGGCGGCCGCTGACGGGCCGCGAAAGAATCGAGCGGGCCGCGGGCGTGCCTCTGGTCGTCGTCATGCACAGGGCGAACAACCCCGCGAACGCGGGCGCTGCGCTGCGCGTCGCAGAGGCCGCGGGCGCGACCGGCGTCGTGCTGACGAAGGGCTCGACCGACCCGCTCTCGCCGAAGAGCCTGAGGGGCTCGATGGGTTCCGCGTTCCGCCTGCCGCTCTGGACGGGGCCGACGCTGGAGGAGGCACTCGGCTGGTGCGTCGCGCGCGGCATCCTTTCGGTCGCCGCGGCGGCGGCCGCGCCTTCACTTCACACAGAGATCGACTGGGCGGCGCCGCGCGCGGTCGTCTTAGGCCCGGAGGCGGGCGGCCTGACCGTTGAAGAGATCGGGGGGGCGGATGAGGCCGTGCGCATCCCGATGCGCGCGCCCGTGGAGAGTTTGAACCTCGCCACCGCGCTCGCCGTCCTCCTCTACGAGGCCGCGCGGCAGAGGCGGTTTACGGCTCTTAATTGTCTCTTTCTTCTCACCTTTCCCTTTAACTTTTGACGACACTTCCGCGGGGCGGCCGGTTTCGGCTAGAATGACCGCAGCCGTACCAGGTTACAGACAGTTTCCCCCTTTCCCCGTTCTCAGGACTACAGCCTTCGGGCCGTCCGAGGGCTCGCCGGTTGTTTTGCCGCGAACGCCTCTTATGAGTGAAGAGAGAGAGAAGAAGCAGGAAGGCGCGCCGAAGGAGAAGAAGCGCGACGAGGCGCTGGTCGAGCGCCTGATGCGGCGCGTGCTCGAAGGCATGGGCTCGGTCGTAGACCGCAAGCTCGGGCGCGAGGCGGACGCGCAGGCCGGGTTCACGACCACCAAGCTCGTCGAGCGCATGAAGCACCTCGTGGACGAGCGCGCGCGCCCGGACGCCGACGGGCGGCGCATCGCCCCGCACCTCTTCAAGCTCAAGGTCGAGTGGGGCACGCACTCCGAGGCCCCGCCCGAGTACATCAAAGAGCTTGAGCACGAGGTGCTCGCCGCCGCCATCGACCACATCAACGACCGCCGCTACCGCACGCTCGCGCCCATCAAGGTCGAGACCAGCGCCGACATCTTCACCTCCGGCATCGCCGTCGATCCCTCTTACGGCGAGTTCGAGGAGGAGCTGAAGCGGCGCGACGAGGCCGAGCGCATGCACCTGGAGATGGCCGACGCCGTCCCGAAGGCGAAGACCTTGACGACGAGCGACGTGCAGGTCGTCGCGCGCGTCAACACGCCCGAGCGCTCCTTCGAGAAGCCGCTGGCGTTCCGGCCCGGCGGCCGGCGCATGGGCGTCGGGCGCGTGGCCGACAACGACCTGCAACTGGAACACCCGAGCGTCTCCAAGATTCACGCGTCGCTCGTGATGAACCGCGAGGGCACGCTGCTCGTCGCCGACACGGGCTCGACCAACGGCACCTTCATCAACGGCCGCCGCATCGCCTACGGCGAGGCGCGCCAGATCGAGGACGGCGACGTCGTGAGCTTCGGCGACGTGGAAGTAAGGTTTAAGAGGGGGTGATGGGTGTTGGGTAGAAAGAGGGTTTTGGGTGTTGGGTTCCGGGTCTTGGTTTCAACCAACACCTAAAACCCGGAACCCAACACCCGTCACCCGTCACCTACAAAAATATGTTTCTCGCAGATATTCCTGAAGCGAAGCCGGCGCTGCTGAGTCTGATCTATGTGGGCGGGCTGGTGCTGGTGGCGTTGATTCTGTTCGTGTCGCTGCTGCTGATGCGTCGGCGGAAGCGCTCGGCGCTCGCTGCGATTGCGCCGGAGGACTTGCCGCCCGAGGTGCGCAAGCGCCTGGGGGCGGCCTCGACCAACCGCGGCCTGCGCGTGCTGCGCTGGGTCTTCGTGCTGCTGGCGCTCGGCGTCTTCGCGTCGCACGTCTACTGGGCGCAGTACGCGATGGAGTCGAACGAGCGCTTTCAGGAGCTGAGCTATAAAGACCTGCGCAACCGGCGGCTGGCCGAATCGACGCTGCGCGGGTGGATTCTCGACCGCACGGGGAGCCTCGACAAGGCCCTGGCGCTCTACCGGCGCGCGCCGAACGGGCAGATCGTGCGCGACTACCCGCTCGACACCGAGGTGTCGCAGATCCTCGGCTCCGACCGCGGCGACCCCGGACTGGAGCGCGCGCTCTTCGGCATCCAGAGCAGCGCCGCGCCCGAGGCGTGGGACGTCCTGATGGGGCGCGACATCAAGCAGCAGGCGAACCTCGACGTGCGGCTCACCATCGACAGCGAGTTGCAGAAGGAGGCCGTCGCGCTGCTCAAGGGCCGCCACGGCGCGGCCGTCGTCCTCAACCCGCAGACGGGCGAGGTGCTCGCCATCTACAGCAACCCTTCGTACAGCCTCAAGGAGGTGCAGGACGGCGAGACCTGGATCCGCCTGAACGCGAACGACCGCGACCAGCCCCTCCTCAGCCGCGCCCTGCGCGCCCGCTACATCCCCGGCTCGACCTTCAAGACGGCCGTCATGCTCGCGGCCTTCAACCACGGGATGCAGAACGAGAAGTTCAACTGCTCGGGCGCGGGCTTCTACGCCGAGCGCGGGGCGAAGCCCATCTTCGACTCGGGCGGCACGGGCGAGGTGCACGGCTCCATCGGCATCGACACGGCGCTCGAAGTCTCCTGCAACCAGTACTTCGCGCAGATGGCGATCAAGCTCGGGCCGGAGAGGCTGGCCGAGTCGCTCAGGCTGATGGGGATGACGCCGGTCGGCAGCCCGCAGGCGGCGCTCGGCGCGGGCAAGCAGCCCGAAATCTGGAACACGAGCCAGCCGGCGGTCGCGCGCGCGCTCGCGCCCTCCGAGGCCACGGTCGCGCTCTACCCGCGCGAGCGCCCTTACGACTTAGGGCTAATCGGCTTCGGCCAGGGGTACGCCGGGCAGATGACGCCTTTCCAGATGGCGCTCGTGGCCGCGGCCGTCGGCAACCTCGAAGGCAAGGTGATGAAGCCGAAGATCGAGTACGACCTGCCGCCCGCGGTCTGGGCGCAGGCGACGACACCCGAGCACGCGGCCGAGATGCGCCGCATCATGGGGCTCGTCACCGGCGGCGCATCGGGCACGGCGACGAGCGTCCTCGCGCCCGTCCACGCGCAGGGCATCATCACCGGCGGCAAGACCGGCACGGCCGAGAAGCAGGTGCCGCTCTACGACCCGAAGACCGGCGAGATGCTTTTGGAGAAGAAGATCGAGCGCGACCGCCGCGGCAACCCCATCCGCGAGTACATGGTGCCGCGGCTCGACCCCGAGTTCCGCATCGACAGTTGGTTCCTCTGCATCGCGCCGCTCGACCGCCCGCAGCTCGCCATCGCCGTCATCATCGAGGGCGGCGGCTACGGCGCGAAGGCCGCCGCGCCGGTGGCCGCCGCGCTCGTCCTGAAGGCGCGCGACCTCGGCCTGCTCGCCGCGCCCGGCGCGCCCGCGCAGCAGCAGCCCCCGCCGCAGGCCGC
>DATMVD010000060.1:0-83576 GCA_035563535.1 Pyrinomonadaceae bacterium
GGCTGTGAGCCAGCTCCCGCCGGGCTACCGTGCGGTCTTCGTCCTGCACGACGTGGAGGGGCACGAGCACGAGGAGGTGGCGCGGCTGTTGGGCTGCTCGGTCGGGACTTCCAAGTCCCAGCTCCACAAGGCCAGGATGAAGCTGCGGAACCTTTTGACGACCGGTAAGAAGTCCCGGCGGCGCAGGGCCGCGACCCGCGCGTCTACGGCCTGAGTCGGACGAAAGTAACAGGGTCTGAAATTGAAGCGGGGGCGTTGACAGGTTTTGGCCGTCAACGCCCCTGCTTCAGTTTGTGTATGATGAGGCGCGATGCCGGAGGGTTCGAGAGTCCTGCGGCTGGGCGACATGGTTCTGCGCCGCGGCGGGTCGTTCGCGCAGAGGCTCGTCCAGGCCGTCATCAGCGTCGCGCTGCGCCTCTTCTTCCGGCGCATCGAGACGAGCCGCGAAAGTCTCGTCCCGGAGTCGGGCGCGCTCGTCTTCGTCCTCAACCACCCGAACGGGTTGATCGACCCCGGGCTCGTCTTCGCGGCGCTGCCGCGGCGCATCTCCTTCCTCGCCAAGTCCACGCTCTTTCGTATCCCCGTCGCCGGGTGGCTGCTGCGCACGGTCGAGGCGCTGCCGCTCTACCGGCGCGCGGACGCGGGCGAGGACGTTTCGCAGAACCTGCGGACGTTCGAGGCGTGTCGCCGCCTTCTGCTCCGCGGCCGCTGCGTCGCGCTCTTCCCCGAAGGTCTCTCGCACAACGAGCCGAAGCTCCGGCCGGTCAAGACGGGCGCGGCGCGCATCACGCTCGGCGCGCAGGTGCCCGGGCTGAAGATCGTGCCCGTCGGCCTCTACTACACCTCCAAGACCTCTTTCCGCGGCGAGGCGCTGTTGCGCTTCGGCGAGCCCCTCGACGTTCCGCCGGTCGAGCCGGACGAGAGCGGCGAGCCCCCGCGCGAGGCCGTGCGCGAACTCTCCGCGCGCATCGAGGAGGCCCTGCTCGGCGTGACCCTGAACGTCGAGAGCGAGGAGCAGTTGGACGCGGCGCGCAAGGCCGAGCGGCTCTTCTCTTCGGTCTACGAGGGGCTGAACGTGAGGCTGCCGCTGGCCGAGCGTTTCGACTTCCTGCGCGGCCTCTCGGCGCAGCTCTTCGCGCGGCTGTCGGAGGCGAAGGGGTCGGGAGAGCTGCGCCGGCGCATCCTCCGCCACGAGGCGGAGCTTGAGCGCATCGGCATCGCGCCCGAGAACCTTTCCCTTTCGAGACACTCGCGCTGGTACGTGCTGCGCCACTTTATTCTGCGCGCGTCCGTGCTGCTCCTGCTCTCGCCGCTGACGGTAGTCGGGGCCGCCCTTCACCTGCCCGCGTACCTCCTCTGCACGCTGCTCGCGCGTCTGTTCCCGCGCCACGGCGTGGACGAGATCGGGCCGACGGTGAAGATTCTGGCGGCGATTCTCTTGATGCCGCTGACGTGGCTCGTCGTGTCGGCGCTCGTCTTTCTGCGCTGGGGCTGGCAGGCGGCGGTCGTGGCGCTCCCGCTCTCGATCCTGTGCGGCTACGTGGCGCTGCGCTCGCTCGAAGAGCTGTACGACATGCGAGGGTGGTTCAAGGCCCTGCTGCTGCTCGCGCGCCGCCGGAAGCTCTTCCTGCGGCTGCTCATCGAGCGGCGGGCGCTCCGGGACGAGATGCGGCGCATGGAGACTCCCGGGGCGGGCTGAAGCGGTGTTATCATCCCGCGCTGTGAAGATGACAAACAAGCGACTGCTGCTCATCAGCAACGGCTCGGAGCTGATCGGCGAGAACCCGACCGAGTTCTTCCACGGCGCGCTGAAGGACTTCCTGGGCCGGGAAGTCAGGCGCGTGCTCTTCGTCCCCTTCGCCGCGGTCATGCGCACGGAGGACGAGTACCGCGACAGGGTGCGCCGGCACTTCGGCCCCCACGGCTACGAGGTCGAGTCTCTGCACGAGGCGGCGGACGCGCGCGCGGCCGTCGGGCGCGCGTCCGCCATCGCCGTCGGCGGCGGGAACACGTTCAAGCTCCTGCGCGGGGTCTACGAGGCGGGCGTCGTGGAGCTGGTGCGCGAGCGCGTCGAGTCGGGCATGCCTTACGTCGGCTGGAGCGCGGGCTCGAACCTCGCGTGCCCGACCATCAGGACGACGAACGACATGCCGATTGTCGAGCCGCCGTCGTTCGACGCCTTCAACCTCGTCCCCTTTCAGATCAACCCGCACTACACCGACTACCACCCGCCCGGCCACATGGGCGAGACGCGCGACGAGCGGCTCGGCGAGTTCGTCCACGTCAACCCCGGCGTCCGCGTCATAGGCATCCGCGAGGGCACGATGCTCCGCGTCGAAGGCGACGACATTAAACTCCTCGGCGGCAAGCCCGCGCGCTACTTCATCAAGGGCGAGGCCCCGCGCGACATCGCGCCCGAAGAGTCTTTCAACTTCCTCTTAGGCGAATGAGACAGTACCAGGAGCTTCTCAAGACCGTGCTGGCGCGCGGGGTCGAGCACGAAGACCGGACGGGCGTCGGCACCGTCTCGTACTTCGGCTACCAGACGCGCTACGACCTGCGCGATGGCTTCCCCATCGTCACGACGAAGCGCGTGCCGTTCCGCTGGATTGCTGAGGAGCTTTTCTGGTTTCTTTCGGGCGACACGAACGAGGCGACCTTGCGCGCGGCGGGCGTGGACATCTGGAAGGAGTGGGCCGACCTCGAACACACGAGCCGCTTCGGGCGCGCGGAGGGAGACCTCGGGCCAGTCTATGGCTACCTCTGGCGCTCGTTCGGCGGCCACTACCCCGAGCGCGACGGCGTTGACCAGATCGCGCGGCTGTTGGATGAGATTCGGCGTAACCCGAACTCGCGCCGCCTCGTCGTGACGGGGTGGGACCCGCGCGTCGCCGAAGAGGTAGACCTGCCGCCGTGCCACACGCTCTTCCAGTTCAAGGTCGAGCGCGGGCGCACACTCCACTGCCAGCTCTACCAGCGCTCGGCCGACGCCTTCCTCGGCGTCCCCTTCAACATCAGCTCCTACGCGCTGCTCACGCACATGCTCGCGCACGTCTGCGGCCTTGAAGTCGGCGAGTTCGTCCACACCTTCGGTGACCTGCACATCTACAAGAACCACCTCGCGCAGGTCGAAGAGCTTCTCTCGCGCGAGCCTTTGCCGCTGCCGCGGCTGGAAGTCCGCGACGAGGAGGGGCGACTGCGCGGCCTCGAAGGTTTACTCGCTTTCCGCTACGAGCACCTGAACCTCGTGGGCTACAAGTCGCACGGCAAGATCGCGGCGCCCGTCGCCGTCTAGAAGAAGGGCATGAGCATCAACGGCATCGTGGCGGTGGACAGGAACGGGGCCATCGGGAAGGGCGGGCGGTTGCCCTGGCACTACCCGGCCGACCTCAAGTTCTTCAAGGGGCAGACGACCGGGCACGCGTGCGTGATGGGTTATAAGACCTGGCTCACGCTGAAGAGGCCGCTGCCGAGCCGCCTCAACGTCGTGCTGACGCGGCGCGCCGAGGTGGAGCCGCACGAGTCGGTCGCCTGGCTGCGGGACAAGCAGTCGGTTCTCTCGCTGAAGAGTTATCTGAGCTGCGACCTCTTCGTCATCGGCGGCGCGCAAATCTTCGAGATGTTCCGCGGAGAGATCGACCGCTGGCTCGTCACTGAAGTCCCGCTCACGGTCGAGGGCGCGGACACTTTCATGCCGCCCGACTTCCTCCGGGGCTTCTGGCCCGCCGACACCCGTGACCTCGGCGACGGCCTCAAAGTCACCTTCTACGAACGCACGCTGTAATCAGAAAAGGCTCAGTTGGTGTGAGTAACGCCGCGGCACGCTTGCACGCGCCGGCCGTCTTCTGCCGGCGGTAGGCGGATGGTGAAGGTCGAGCCCTTCCCCGCCCCCCCGCTCTCGGCCTTAACGGTGCCGCCGTGCAGTTCGACGAGGTGGCGCACGATTGCCAGACCGAGCCCGAGCCCGCCGTGGCGGCGCGTGGTGGTGGCGTCGGCCTGGCGGAAGCGCTCGAAGATGTACGGCAGGAAGTCGGCCTCGATGCCGCAGCCGTCGTCGCTCACGACGACCTCCACGTCCCTCCCGGCCTGCCGCAGGCGGACGTAGACCGAGCCGCCCGCGTCGGTGAACTTGATGGCGTTGGAGAGCAGGTTCCAGACGACCTGCTGGAGACGGCCGGCGTCGCCCGAGACGCGGCGCGCCGCTGCGTCGAGCGTCACTTCGAGCCGGATGCCCTTCGACTCGGCCGCGAGCTGCACGGAGTCGATGGCGGCGGCCAGGACCGCCGAGAGGTCTACGGGGACGATGCTCAGGCGGAGCTTGCCCGCGATGACGCGTGACACGTCGAGGATGTCTTCGACGAGCTGCGCCTGCGCCTGCGCGTTGCGCTCGATGGTCTCAAGCCCGCGGCGGGCCGTCGCCTCGTCGAGCCCGTTGTGGCGGAGCATGTGCGCCCAGCCGACGATGGCCGTCAGGGGCGTGCGCAGCTCGTGCGAGACCGTGGCGAGGAACTCGTCCTTCAGGCGGTTGGCCTCCTCGGCCTCGGCGCGCGCTCTCCGCTCGCTGACGAGGAGGCGCTGGCGCTCTTCGGCCTCGCGCTCCAACCTCTCCTTGAGCGCGCGCAGCGCCCGTTCGGCCTCCCTGCGCACGGCGATCTCGGCTTCGAGCGCGAGCGCCTTGCGTTGCAGCTCGACGATGGCGCGCTCCCGCTCGCCCCCCGCGGGGAGCGTCGTGTAGCTCTCGGCCGGGATGACGCGCGTGTGCTCGGAGCAGACGTGGCCGAGCGGGCCGTCCTGCGGGTCGGTGCCGAAGTGTGTGATGGGGTAGGCGCAGAAGAGTCGGAACGCGCGCCGCTTCTGGAGGCCGTTCCAGAGACCTTCGAGGCGGAGGGCGGCGTCGCGGTTCCCCTCGGCCCAGAGCAGCGCGACCATCTCGCCGAAGACGCGCACGCGGCGCTCGCCCGCGCCCGCGCGTTCGACGAGTTGGCCCACGACCTCCCGGAAGCGCGAAGGCTCCGGCGACCTCCCGACCATGAGCCGCGAGAGGGTCTCGGCCGCGTCGAGCGAGATGAACTGCCCGCGCAGGCGCGCCGAGCGCGGGTCCTGGCCGCGCCTGCGCAGGTACGCGTCGAGCGACGCGCGGCGCTCTTCGGTCGCGACGACCACGCAGGCGTCGCCGCCCGCGAGCCCCTCGCCGACGTAGCCGCCCAGCGAGCCGAGCAAAAAATCGTCCGACTCGTAGAACTGCACGAAGTGGTCGCGGTCTTCTAAAACCTGGGCCAAGGAAACTCCTCGGGGAAGAGGGGGTTTGTGGTCAACGTCCGCGGGGGTTGCGCCGTCGCGCATTCTACGACGGACTTAAAAGGAAATCCAGAGTCACGTGCCAGGAGCGCGGGCATCCCTGCCCGCGCTCCTGGCGAGAGGCCGCTCTCTTCGTTAACGGCCGTAGTTGGGCACGTCGAGCATGTCGTGGCGGGTGATGATGCCGGTGATGCGGCCGAACTCTTCGACGAGGACGGCCGGGTGGCGGCGCAGCAGGCGCGTCACCTCGGCAGAGGTCGCGTCCACGTCCACGACGGGGAAGGCCGGCTCCATGACCTGCGAGATGTCGGCCCCGAGCAGGTCGCGGTCGCCGAGGACTTTGGCGAGCAGCCGGTTCTCGCGCACCGAGCCCACCGACTTGCCCTCCTCGACGACCGGCAACTGCGTGACCCCGTGCTTGTCCATCTGCGTGAGCGCCGCGGAGACCGTGTCATCCGGCGCGACCGAGAGCACGCGCGGGCGGTCGGCCGCCGCCTTCGTCGAGCTGATGAGGCCGGCCGTCATCTTCTTCGGTTCGAGCAGCCGCTTCTCCTTCAGCCACTCGTCCGAGTGGTGCTTGGTCAGGTAGTGCTCGCCCGTGTCGCAGACGATGAAGACGACGACGCCCGACTCGTCCAAGCCCTCCGCCACCTTCAGCGCCGCGGCGAGGTTCGTCCCCGTCGAGCCGCCGCAGAAGATGCCCTCCTTGCGGCCCAACTGGCGCGACATCTCGAAGGACTCGCGGTCGGTGACGTTGACGATCTCGTCCACGTAGCGCATGTGGACGTTCGCCGGGACGACCTCCTGCCCGATGCCTTCGACGAGGTACGGCGTCGCCTCGTGCGTGCGGCCGGTCTCCTTGTAGGTCTTGAAGACCGAGCCGTAGGGGTCTGCGCCGACGACCCGGACGTTCGGGTTCTTCTCTTTCAGGAACCTCCCCGCGCCCGAGATGGTGCCGCCCGTGCCGAGCCCCGCGACGAAGTGCGTGATGCGGCCGTCGGTCTGCTCCCAAAGCTCGGGGCCCGTCGTGCGGTAGTGCGCCTCGGGGTTGTTCGGGTTGGAATACTGGTCGGGGTAGAAGCTGTTCGGCGTCTCGCGCGCGATGCGGCGCGCGGTCTCGACGTAGTGGTCGGGCGTGCCGGGCTTGGCGGTGGCGGGGACGACGACCACGTCCGACCCGAGCGCCTTCAAGTACCTGACCTTCTCGACCGAAGCCTTCTCGGTCATGACGAAGATGCAGCGGTAGCCCTTGACCGCGGCCGTGAGCGCGAGCCCGATGCCGGTGTTGCCGGAGGTGGCCTCGACGATGGTGCCGCCGGGCTTCAGGACGCCCTCGCGCTCGGCGGCCTCGACCATCGAGATGCCGATGCGGTCTTTGACCGAGTAGCCGGGGTTGAGGCTCTCCATCTTCGCCAGCACCGTGGCCTTGAGCCCCCCGGCCATGCGGTTGAGCCTGACGAGCGGCGTGCGCCCTATGAGATGGAGGACGTTCTCGTGGTAGTTCATAAGTTCTCCGCTTCGATGTGTGGAGCAGGATTAAGTCGTACCCGACTTTATACAACGAACCTGAGCCCGGCCGCCAACGCCTGTGGCGGGCGAAGAAGTCTCTCGACGCGCAAACATTTTGCTGTTATCGTGTGCGCGCACTCTGAACGCCTTCTAAATTCGATGGACAACACGGCCTTCGCCTACGCGGGACTGACGGGCAACGCCCTCATCGACCAGCTCGGCACGGACGTTTCGCGCCGGCTGCTCGCCTTCTCAAGGATGGTGCGCCTCAGAGGGCGCGAGACCCTCTACGAGCCCGACGAAGCCGCGCGGCACGTCTACTTCCCCGCGGGCTGCGTCGCCGCGACGTGCGCGTCGGCGGGCGACGGCGCTTCGGTCGAGACGGCGCTCGTCGGGCGCGAGGGCCTGGTGGGCTTGGGCGCAGTGCTGGGCGAGCGGCGCGCGAGAGAGATGGCGTGCGCGGTGCTGCCGGGCGACGCCGTGCGCGTCGAGGCCGCGACGCTGCGGGCGCTCTTCGCGGAGAGCACGCTGTGGCGGCGGCTGGTGCTGCGCTTCTACGGCGCGCACGTCCGACAGATCTCGCGGCGCGCGGTCTGCAACACGCGCCACCACCTGAACGAGCGGCTCGCGACGTGGCTGCTGGCGCTCTGCCAGCGTGCCGACGACGACGACCTGCAGGTCACGCAGGAGACGGCCGCGCGCCAGCTCGGCGTCCGCCGCGCGGGCGTCAACGAGTGCGTCGCCTACCTCGAATCGCTCGGCGCGGTCGAGCATAGGCGCGGCCGCCTGCTCATCCGGAGCCGCGAGGCGCTCGCCGCCGCCGCCTGCTCCTGCCACCCGCCCCTCAGCGAAGAGGCGCGCTGGCTCGAACGCGTCGCGGTGTGAAGAGGAAAGTAGACAGTAGTCAGTAGGTTTAAAGGCGGTGCGCCCGACCTGAAGATGGGGACGCGCCGCCTATGTTTTTCTACTGACTACTGTCTACTGACTACTGTCTACTGCCTTCCCAACGTCCGCCCCCGAACAATCCGCGGCCGCGCGTCTTTGGTATCATCCGACTCTCGCTCTTCAAAAATTCTCCGCCGCGCTTGTGCCTTACTCGAGGGGGCGGGGGGATTCAATTCAACGTCGGGAAGTGGTGATGTCCTTCGCAACCGTCCGCCAGGCAGAGGTCGGGAACCTGCTCCTCGCCTCTCTGCCGCCGGAAGAGTTCCGGCGGCTCGCGCCGGGGCTCGCGCGCGTCCCGCTCGACGCGGGCGAGCGCCTCTACGAGCCGGAAGAGGTCGTCCCGTTCATACACTTCACGGAGGGCGGCCTGCTCTCTCTGCTCTCGACGTTGGAGGACGGCGTCTCGGTCGAGGTCGGCGGGCTCGGGCGCGAAGGCTTGGGCGGGGTGCTCGCGCTGCTCGGGTCGGAGGCGGCGGCGCACACGGCGGCCGTGCGGGTCGGCGCGAGCGCCCTGCGCATTAGGACGACGCAGGCGCGCGAGTGCTTCGAGCAACTGCCCGGCTTCCGCGCGCGCGTGCTGCGCTACTCGCGGCTGCTCATGTCGCAGGTCTCGCAGACGACCCTCTGCAACACGCTGCACACGGTCGAGCAGCGCTTGGCGCGTTGGCTCCTGCTCGCGCGGATGCGGCTCGGCTCGGACACAGTCCCCGTGACGCACGAGGCACTCTCGCACATGCTCGGCGTGCGCCGTTCGGGCGTGACGGTGACAATCGGGGCGCTGGCGCAGGCGGGGCTCGTCAGCCACGGGCGCGGCTTCGTGCGCGTCGAGACGGCCGCGGGACTGGGGGCCGCCTCGTGCGGGTGTCAGGGTCTTCTGTCGGACGAATACGGCAAATTTATCAACAACTTAGACACACTTTAAAGTTTCCCAACGTACAGACCCACCGCCCTCCGGGCGTTATGATTCTCACACATTAACAAGGGGGAAAGGTCGGGGGGACGGGCCGCGCTGGAGCGAGGAACGCCCCCCGTTCTACAACCCGCCCGCACACGAAACTTCTTCCCCCCGACTGAGAGGCGAGCTTGTCTTCTCCTTACATGAATCAAGACTCGACGGCCGGGCACGTCCATTCGGACTCCGCGTGTGAGGGCGGCGCGCTGCGCGAGGCGACGACCGTCCTCGTCGCGGAGGACGACGCAGACATCCGCCTGATGATGCTGACGCTGCTGCGGATGAAGGGCTACAAGGCGGCCGAGGCGTGCGACGGGCAGGAGACGCTCGACGTGGCGCGTGCGCTGCGGCCGGACGTGATCCTGATGGACTTGCAGCTCCCGCGCCTCAACGGCTTCGCCGTCGCGCGCTTCCTCCGCCAGACCGAGACGCTGCGGCGCGTCCCCATCATCGTCGTCTCCGCCCACGACCCGGCCAAGCACCGCAACCTGGCGCTGGCCGCCGGCTGCAACGCCTACGTCCAGAAGCCGATAGACTTCGACAGCCTCGACGGGATGATTCTGAGCCTGCTGCGTCGGGATTAACTTTTTAGCTTTTAGGTTCGCCGTACGCGCGCAGCGCCGGGACGCTGTGGAACTCGCCTGTCTCGACGACGTAGGCCGTGAGCCTGTGGCCGTAGACGCAGCCCGTGTCGAGGCCGACGGCGCGCGGGCCGCGGCGCGGGGCGGCCGAGGGCCAGTGGCCGAAGAGGGCGACTTGCTCGCCATCGTAAGCCTCGTACCAGGGCGTCCCCTTGCGGCTCTCGCGGTCGGGGCCGAGCGTCCGCAGCCCCGTGAGGTCGTCGAGCGTCTGCTCGCACAGAGGGACGCCGGGTCGCAGCCCCGCGTGGACGACGACGTGCGAGCCGAGGTCGATGTAGCCGGGGAGCGAGTCTAAGAACTCCGCGTACCGCTCGCGCCCCCCCTTCAACTCCTTCGCGCACCTCTTCTGCGAAGGCTTCAGCCCCTTCTTCTCGCGCAGGCCCTTCCAGTATTCCAGAAGCGCGCGGTCGTGGTTGCCGATGACGGAGGAGAAGCGCGCGTCCGCCATGAAGAGTTCGAGCACCTCGCGGCTCTTCGGCCCCTTCGTCACGAGGTCTCCGACGGAGATCAGGCGGTCGGACTCCCCGAGCCCCGCGCCCCGGACGAGCGCCAGCAGTTCGTCGTAACAGCCGTGTATGTCGCCGACGACGACGGTGCGCGACAACCTTCTGAGAACCTCCCGCGGCGGCTTCGGATTTCTTCTTTTTCGATTACAACACAGCCGGCGAACGCCTCACAAACGACCCGGCGTTTGAGCCGCGCGCCAACTGTGGTAAAAGACTGCGGCGCACAGCGGGCGACAACACTCATGCTAAGCATCGACGGGTCATACGGCGAGGGCGGCGGGCAGATCATCAGAACGTCGCTGGCGCTCTCGCTCATCACGGGCAAGCCGTTCCGCGTCTACAACGTCAGGGCGCGGCGCGACAAGCCCGGCCTGCAACGCCAGCACCTGACGGCCGTCACGGCGGCCGCCGCCATCGGCACCGCCAAGGCCGACGGCGCGCACGTCGGCTCCAAAGAGTTCAGCTTCGAGCCCGGCGCCATCCAGCCCGGCGAGTACAAGTTCACCATCGGCACGGCGGGCAGCACCATGCTCGTCCTGCAGGCGGTGCTCCCGCCCCTGATGCTCGCCGACGCGCCGAGCCTCCTCCTGTTCGAGGGCGGCACGCACAACGTCAAAGCGCCGCCCTTCGAGTTCATCCAGAAGAGCTTCCTCCCGCTCGTCAACAAGACGGGGCCGACCGTGACGGTCGAGCTACAGCGCTACGGCTTCTACCCGCCGGGCGGCGGCCGCTTCAACGTCTACATCGAGCCCGCGCAGGAGCTGCGCCGCCTCGACCTCACGGAGCGCGGCGCGATACTGTCGCAGCGCGCGCGCTCTCTCTGCGTCAACGTGCCCGCACACATCGGCGAGCGCGAGCTGGCGGTCGTCAGCGAGCAGTTGGGCTACACGCCCGACCAGCTCGACCTGGAGGTCTCCGACAACGCCATCAGCGGCGGCAACGTCTTCACCATCGACATCGAGAGCGAGAACCTGACCGAGGTCTTCACAGGCGTCGGCGAGCGCGGCGTGCGCGCCGAGACCATCGCCGCCCGCGTCGTCAAAGAGGCGCGCGCCTACCTCGATTCCGGCGCGCCCGTCGGCGAGCACCTCGCCGACCAGCTCCTCATCCCCATGGCCCTCGCCGGCGGCGGCTCCTTCACCACCGTCACCCCGACGCCCCACACCACGACCAACATCGAGGTCGTCAAAAAATTCCTGCCGGTCGAGATCACCACCACCCAGTTGACCGAAGACGTTTGGAAGGTAGAGGTCTTCGGCTAGCTCCCCTGCCCTGTTAGCTTGTCGGCCATCAGCGCGACGGCCGCGGGGTCTAAACTTCTCTTGAAGACAATCGTGTTCGGCGGGACGTTGGTCATGGGGTCGCGCGTGCCGCGGAGGTCGTCCCAGGCGGCGAGGATGAAGTTGGAGAGGCCGGCGTGGTCGAACTCCAGCAGGCGCTCGCGGAGGTGTTCGGGCGTCCAGAAGCCGAGGAGTTCGAGGAAGACGTGTGCGCCGGTCTCCTCATGGCGCAGGACGTAGTCGGGGATGAAGGCCGAGTCGCCGAGGTCTATGACGACGCTGCTCGGCTCAAGCGTCCAGCCCGTCCCGGCGCGCGCCCAGGTGTTGGCGAGCTTCTCGACGACGGGGTTCTCGTAGGGCGTGACCTCCGGGTAGTGCGAGCGCAGGCGGGTCTGCTCGCTCGTCAGCTCGAAGTAGGCGATGCGGCCCGCGCGCCCCTGTATCTCGGCGCGCATCCGCCAGCTCTTGCAGAGGAGGAGCGCGGGCAGGAAGACCGCCATCTGGATGCCGTACTTCTGCGAGCGCTGGAAGATGGAGGCCGGGCCGTCCAGGCGCACCTCGTAGCCCTCGCGCGAGTTCCCCTTGACCGTGTGGATCAGGCGGTAAGCCTTGATCGCGCCGAACAGCTCGCGGAAGCCCTCGGGGGCCTGCGGCTCAAGCCACAGGCGCATCTCGACCGAGCGGTAGAGCAGCGCCTGCGCCTGCGCGACGTTGTAGAGGTCTAGAAGCTCTCCGGCCGCCGGGGGCTCGAAGACGGTGAGCCGCTGGTTGCCGGGCAGGTCTGCGTAGAGCGCGTCCATGACCGCCGCCGCGTCGCACGACAGCGCGCGCGCGGACTCTTTGATGAGTTCTTCCCTCCCCTCCGCGGCGACGACGGGGTGGCGCTCGCGCGCCTTGAGGAAGAGCGCGCGCCGAATCTCCGCGGGCTCGGCCGGCGCGCTGGTCTCGAACTCGCAGCGGTCGGTCAGGAGCTTGATCAGCCCGCGCAGGATGCGGTAGTCCGTCCCCGTCCCGACGTACTCGGCCAGAGACTCTTCGAGCGCCGCGCGCGTCCGGCCGTCGTGCGAGACGAAGAGCGCGATCAGGTCTTCGGCCGCGCGCAGGTACTCCTCGTCCTCCGCGTCGATGTAGCGCGGCTGGATGCGGTCGCCCCGCTGCCAGCTCATGGCGAGGTCTGCCGTTAACATCTCTTCAGATCAGCGAAGGCTCTTCATCGCGCCGCGCCTGTCCGCGGAACTGTTCGCCCGCGCCGCGGCGGCGGCTGATGTGCTCTTCGGTCGTGTCCTGCGTGACGACCTCGTAGAGGATCGCCTCCTTGCCGGGGAACTTCCGCAGGATTCGCCCGAGGCGCTGGACGTGCTCGCGCGTCGAGCCGGAGCCGGAGAGCACGACGGCGACCGAGGCGTCGGGGATGTTGACGCCCTCGTTCAAGACCTTCGAGGTGACGAGCGCGAGCACCTCGCCGCGGTTGAAGGCTTCGAGCCACTGCCGCCGCTCCTTGACGCCCGTCTCGTGCGTGATGGCCGGGACGAGGAAGCGGCGCGAGATGCGGTAGACCATCTCGTTCTCGGCCGTGAAGACCAGCACCTTCTCACGCCTGTGTCTTTGCAGAAGCTCGCCCAGCACGCGCAGCTTCGAGTCCGTCCCCAGCGCGATGCGCTTCGACTCGCGGTAGGCCAGCATCGCCCGCCGCCCCTCCTGCGAGCGCGCCGACGCCGCGACGAACATCTGCCAGCCGCGCAAGGAGCCGAGTCCGATCCCCTTCGATTTCAGAAAGCCGCGGAAGACTTCGCGCTCGCGCTCGTAGGCGGCGCGCTCCTCGTCCGACAGCTCGACGCGCAGGCGGACGACCGTGTAGTCCGAGAGGTACTCGCCCGCCAGCTCGTGCGTCTCGCGGCGGAAGACGAAGGGGCCGACGAGTCGTTCGAGCAGCACGTCCTCGCCGTCGGCGCGCTCGGGCGTAGCAGACAGGCCCAGGCGGAAAGGCGCGATGCACATCTCCGCCGCGATGCGGTGGACGCCCGCAGGCAGGTGGTGACACTCGTCGAAGATGACGAGGCCGAAGCGGTTCCCCAGCCGTTCCATGAAGCGGAAGGCCGAGGCGTAGGTCGAGACCGTGAGCGCGCCCAACTCGAAGTAGCCGCCGCCGATGAGGCCGACCTCCGCGTCGAAGCAGGAGAGCAGGAGGTCGTACCATTGGTTCATCAGGTCGAGCGTCGGCACGACGACCAGCGTCGAGCGCTTCACCTGCTCAATCGCCATCTGCGCCACGAGGCTCTTGCCCGCGCCCGTCGGGAGCACGACGACGCCGCAGTGATTCGCCCTCCTCCACTCTTCGATGGCCTCCTGCTGGTAGGGCCTGGGCTCGACGAGGAACTTGGTCGGGAAGTCGAAGCGGTGGTAGGCGCGCGCGTGATCCTCGTAAGGAACCTTGTCCCTTATCAGCTCTCTGACGACGCGCCGGTACTCCCACGCGGGCGCGCGCCAGCGCATCACGCGCGCGTCCCAGCGGAAGGCTTCGGGCACGCGCGCGTCGGCCCCCGCGCCGTCGAGCAGGAGTGTCCCGGAGTCGAAGCGTAATAGGAGCGCACTCATACGGGCCGTGAGTTCGGGAGTGTGAGGGTTACGTTAGACCATTTCGCGGGCACGGGCAAACCTTAGAAATAGGTTTTGGGTGTTGGGTGATGGGTAAGACACTTGCTTTAACCCAAAACCCATTCAGAGCCTCAGCTTGTAGCCGGGGTCGCCGGGCGCGAGGCCGTCCACGCGGATGACCTTCACGGAGGCGTCCACCTCCTCGGGGCGGACGTAGCCGATAGCGCCGGGGACGAAGGAGACGAACTTGATGACGTCGGCGGCGGAACTCTGCTGCCGCGGCTCGACGAGCGACTCACCGCGGAATTTTTTGCCGAGGAAGTGGTTGACGTACCCCTTCTCGCTCATGTTGTAGATGAGGCGCAGCGCCGTCTCGCGCGTGGGCACGCCCGGGTCGAGCATCACGACGCGCACCTTGCCCCCGCCGCCCGGCCAGTTGCCCCGCTCGGCCAGGAAGTATTCGCGCAGCTCGGAGAGCGGGAGGTTCTCCACCGGGTTCGACTTGTTGACGATGACGGCCAGCTCGGTCGGGGCCTGCGGCGGCGCAGGGCGCGCCGCCGCCCCGCCCGAGGGCAGGCAGGCGGCGGCCAGTGCCGCGAGCAGCGACAGCGCGCAGACGGCCCTCGTCCATTTCCGCTTCGTCATCAGAACGTGAAAGCGAATTGCAGGAACAGCTCGTCGAGCGTCGGGCGCGCGCGGCGCGACGTGCGCTCGTACTGGGCCTTGAAGGCCGCGAAGTTCGACACGTCGTAGCGCACGCCGAGGGCGGGGCCGTTGCGGCGGCCCACGTCCGCGTAGAGCGGGTTGTCGCGCGGCACGTTCACGTACTGGTAGCGGAAGAACGGGCGCAGGCTCCCGAACTGCCGCGCGAACTGCGTGTAGAAGGCCGGCGTGTTGTAGACCCTCCCGCCCGAGCTGAGGCGCATCAGGAGGAACTCGTTGAGCGACTCGTAGCGGTCGTTCTGAAAGACGACGTAGCCCGCGCCGATGGTCTGGCCGACGGTCTGCGCGCCCTCCGGGGTGAGCCGGTCGCGGTAGACGGAGAAGCCCGCTTGCAGGCCGCGCGCCGACTTGGGCTTGGCGAAGAGGCCGAAGTTGAAAGCCTTCCGGTTGTTCTCGTCCAAAGCGGTCTGGACGGCCGCGTCGAGCGGCGAGCGCGACGCGCGGCCGTTGCCCACCTCCGCGACGTAGCGGAGGCCCCAGGGCGCGCCCGGCACGCGGCCCGTGGCCTGGAGGCCGACGTTGTGGAGCGGCAGGATGCCGCCCTTGCCCTCGAAGGCGAAGATGAAGGGCCGGTTGGCGGCGGTCTGGAACCAGGAGCCGTGGTGGTAGGCCGTGTTGTAGTAGCCGATGGCCGTGTGGAAGCGGCCGATGCCGAGCCGCAGGTTGTCGTTCGGCGTGTACTGCAAAAGGAGCCGGTGTATCTCGAAGGTGAACTCGTTGCGCCTGTTCGCCTCGATGATGAGTTCGCTGAGCACGTCGAACTTCTCGGACAGGCGGGAGGTGATGAAGAGGTCGAGCTGCCCCAGCGCGAAGGAGGTGTGACTGCCCCTCTCGCTGCTCGCGTTCAGGTTCACGTCCGCGAACCCCTGTATCTGGAGGCGCGGCGCGCCGGACTGCTCCGCGTCGTGGTCGCCGTGCTGCGCGGCGGCGCGGGGCTCGGCCGGAACAGGCTGTGCGCTGAGGGCGGCCGCCGAGGTTGCGGCGGCCGCCTCCGTCGGCGCGGGCTGCGCGGGCTGCCTGGCTTCGAGTTCGCGGACGCGCGCTTCGAGCGCCGCTATCTGCTCGCGCATCTCGCGGAGCATCGCGGCCTCTGATGTGTTTGAAGGCGTCGCGGCCGGGGCCGCGCCCGCGAACGTAACCTCCAAACGGTTGAAGCCCCGTGCGAGCCGGGCCGACGCGCCCTCGCGCAGGCCGAAGGTCACGAGGACGGAGTCGCCCCGCTCCTCCACGCGCGCGCTCCTGTAGAAGCGCCCCTCGGGGCTCAGCCCACGCGCGCCCGCGGAGACGGCCCAGGGGATGCGCACGCTGAAGTCGTCGCCCTCGCGGAAAGACTCGCAGTCGTCGAGAGGCGAGTCCGACGAAATCTCGACCCGCGAGCCGTCGTGCGCGCCCGCGCGCAGCAGCACGAGCCGCTTCGGGAGCGCGCGCGCCGCCGCGCCGCCCTTCGCGTCCGACGCGGCGCGGGCCGAGGGCGCGAGCACGGAGAGCGCGAGACAGAGCGCGGCTAGCACTGCGCCCGCGTTTCTCGAAGGTTTGGGAATCATGATGTCTCACCTCGCCGCGGGCGGCCCGCCGCGGTTCCGTGTGGGGTCAAGTCCGGCGCGAACGCCGGTAGCTTATGCGCGCGCGCGCCCAGCGTCAACAGGTCGGCCTCCGCGCTCACTTCTCCCTGTCTTTCAGCGACTGCGTCAGCTCTTCGAGCCTGATCTCCACGATGTCGGACATGACGGGGTCGCGCAGCGAGCGGAAGAGCGGCAGGGCCTCGCGGCAGGAGTCGATGGCCTGCCTGTAGTCGCCGAGCGCCGCGTAGCCGAGCGAGAGATAGTAGAGCGTGTACGCCTCCTTCTGCCTGTCCGAGCCGGCGCGGATGGCCGGCAGCGCTTCGCGCAGGAGCGCGAGCGAGCGGCCGTAGTAGTGGGACGCGCGCTCGCCGTCGCCCGAGGACTTGTAGAGGTCGCCGGCCTTCGACAGCGCGTAGCCCTCGCCGGGCACGTCCGCCGCCTTGCGGTAGACTTCGAGGGCGCGCCCGACGTACTTCTCCGCGCTCGCCGCGTCCTTCAGTTCGAGGTAGACCCCGCCCGCGCTGAGGAGCGTCTCGGCCTCATTCTCGCGGTCGCCGGTCTCGTGGTAGACGTGCGCGAGCTGGTCGTAGTATTCGACGGCCCTCCGCTTCTCGGGCGTCTCGCGCACGAACCGGATGACCTTGAAGAGGGTGGAGGTCGCGACCTTCGTCTGCTCCTCGGCGCGGCGGCGCTGGGTCTCGGCCTCGGCCGCGCGCTGGTTGGCGAGGAGGCGCTGCGCGTCGGCCATCCTCTGCGCGTTCATCGCGGCGGCGCGCTGGCGCTCGGCCTCGGCGCGCCCCAGCGCGGCGACCCGCTGCCCCTCGACGGCCTGCCGGCTCTTCTCCCGCGCGATCTGCTCCTGGCGCTCGGCCTCGGCGCGCTCGTCGTCGGCCGCCTGCCGCTGCCGCTCGGCCTCGGCGCGCTGCCGCTCGGCCTCCTCAAGCGCCGTCTTCAGCCCGGCGAGCGCCGCCTCGCGGTCGCGCGCGTTCCGGTCGGCGCGCCGCGCCTCTTCGAGCGCGCGGTTGCGCTGCGAGAGGGCGACGACCGAGAGCCCGCCGAGCAGGAGGAAGATGACGGCCGCGACGCCCGCCGCGCGCACGAGGCCGCGGCGGTAGGCCGCGCGCTGGCGCTGCACCTCGGCGTCGGGCATGTTGGCGGCGACCCAGCCGCGGTCGAAGACGTGCCCGTAGATGCGGTTGCGCACGCGCAGCAGGCCGCCCTCGTCGCGCGCGATGCCCGAGAGGCGCAGGGCGTTGACGACCGGGTCAGTCTCGTCGTCCGGCACGCGCCGCCCCGCGAGCACGCGCGCGTAGAGGTCGAGCAGCGCGACGCGGTCGGCCTCGCCGCGCAGCAGGCGCTCGCGCACGAAGAGCAGGTTGTCGTCGCGCTCGCGCGCGCGGCTCGAAAGGAACAGCTCGTCGCAGAGGCGGTCTACGCCCGCGGCGGAGTTGACGCTCTCGTCTTCGGCGACGGCCTGGCAGAGCCGCTGCGTGAGGTACGGGTGGCCGCCCGTCCAGTGGAGCACGCGGCGCAGCAGCGCGGCCCCGAGTTTCTCGTCCCGCTTGAGGCCGGCGGCGAGGGGGCGCGCCTCCGCCTCGCCGAAGTCCGTCAGCTCTATCCGCTGCCCGATGTTGAAGGGCGTGGTGCGCACGTCCTTGATGAGGTCGGAGGGGGTGGCGACGCCGAGCAGGCAGAGCGTGAGGCGGCGCAGCTCCGGGTCTTCCGTGCGCCGGTTGTAGAACTCGCGCAGGGCCGCGAAGAACTCGTCGCTCGAAAAGGGCAGGCTGCGGACGGCGTCTATCTCGTCCACGAAGAGGACGACGTTGCCCTTGACCTTCTCCAGCACGACCTCGCGCACGGCGCGCGTCCAGCGCTGCAAGGGCGCGAGCCGCTCGTTGTCGAGCCAGAAGTCTTCCAGCTCGTCTTCGAGGCCGAGCTGCTGGCCGACGCGGCCGAGCAGGCCGTCGTACCACTGCTCCGGCGTCAGGTTCTGGCCGATGGCCGTCAGGTCGAGGACGGCGACCGAGGCCCCCGACTCGCGCAGCCGCGCGGCCGTGCGCACCATCAGGCTGGACTTGCCCATCTGCCGCGAGGTGAGCACGTAGCAGAAGCGGCCCGCGCTCAGGCCCCCGTAGAGTTCCTCGTCGGCGCGCCGCGCCACGTAGGACGGGGCGTCGCGCCGCAGCGTCCCGCCGGTGACGTAGAAGCCGGTAGGCTGGGTCGTGCTCATATCGTGTTCGGGCGTTGACGGCGTCAGAGGAGATGGCGCTTCAGGTAGTCGGCGTAGAGCTGGCAGCGCGGCGCGAGCTCGGCCTGCGTCTCGCCGGTCATCACCCCGGCGCTGCGCAGCCGGTAGAAGGCTTCGCTCGTCGGGCACGGTTGGCCCGCGAGGACGGCGCGCGTGATGTCGGCGAGCACGGGGTCGCGCGCCAGGAGGACGAGTATCCGCCGCAGGTGGTCGCCGAACGGCCCGTCGTCGCGCCGGGCGGCGGCCTCGAAGGCGTCGAGCGCGAGGCCGCCCGTGACCATCTCGTGCAGCCCGCGCCGGACGAGGTACGGGTGGCCGCCGAGCAGGCGGTAGAAGCGCCCGACCTCGGCCGCGTCGCGCAGGGGCGACCCCGTGCGCGCGTTCAGCTCGGCCACCTGCTCGGGCGTGAAGTCGCGCAGCTCCAGCCGCGTGCCGACGTTGAAGGGCGACTGGTTCTGGTCGGTGATGAAGAGGTGCGCCTCGGTCGCGTAGGCGATGGCGAGCGTCAGCCGCCCCCAGGGCGCTTCCGGGTCTACGGCGCGCTCGTTGTGCCAGGTGCGGAAGAGGCCGAAGACCTCGCTGCCGAAGGGGCAGGTGAAGAGCCGGTCAACCTCGTCCATGCCCCAGACGAGCGGGCCGTCCACCTTCCCCAGGACCTCGCGGCGGACGTAGCGCTCGAAGTTGACGCTCGGCGCGCGCCGCTCCTTCCAGACGTCCTCCGGATAAACGTCGAGGTCGAGCTGGTCGGCGATGAGGCCGCCGAGCGCGACGAAGAACTTCTCGGCCGATTCGAGGTCGCTCGCGTTGAGCTTCTGGAAGTCGGTGACGACGACGCGCACGCCCTCGGCGCGCGCCTGCTGGAAGCCGCGCGCGAGCACGGAGGTCTTGCCCATCTGCCGCGCGCCCTTGACGAGCACGATGCTGTCGCGGCGGTGCAGCGCGTCGAGGAAGAGGGCGTCGGTCGGGCGGACGAGGTAGTAGCGCGAGTCGAGCGGGACGGCCCCGCCCGGCGGCTCGATCTTGAGTTCGGAGCCGACGCCCGCCGGTTCGTCGCCGCCCTTGAGCGCCGCCAGCAGCTCGGAGGCGACGCGCTGGTCGTCCTCCGGCCCGCCCCACAGCGCGTACTGGATGGGCGCGAGGATGGACGCGATCGATTCCGGCAGCGCGCCCTCGTAGGCGACCCGCACGGGGAGGATGCGCGGGCGGCCCCCCCGCTGCGCCGACTCGTGCGCCAACTGCAACTCGTAGGCGAGCATCTCGCTCGACGCGGAGGCCGCCGAGAGGAGGGGCACGACCGCGTCGGCCGTCCGCACCTGCCGCTCGATCTCCTTCGCCCACTCGACCCCCACCTTCATGTTGCGGTCAACGAAGACGCCGTGGCCGACCGCGGCGAGCGCGCCTTCGAGGAGCCGGAGGACGTGCCCGTCCGGCTCGACGTTGCGCTTGTAGAGCAGCGCCACGTGCGACGCGCCGGCCCTGGTCGTGCGGACGGCCGGAGGGGCGGGGGCGACCGAGGAGGCGGACGCGGCCGTCCCCGCGGGCAGGACTTCCGTCACCGCGCCCGGCGGGGGGTCGAAGGTCTGCGTCGGCTGGCCCTCGGCGGCCCCGCCGAGCGCGCGGGCCAGCGAGTCCACGAACTCGCGCGCGCGGGCCGGGCGCGCGCCCTCGTCGAAGGAGAGCGCGCGGAGGATGACCGCCTCGGCCTCCGCCGGCAGGTCGGGGCGCAACCGCGTGGGGCGCGTGCGCACGCCCTTGCGCAGCGTCTCCAAGACCTCGAAGGGCGTCTTCGGGTCGAAGGGGCGCGCGCCGGTCAGCATCTCGTAGGCGAGGACGGCGACGGCGAAGATGTCGCTCGCGGGCGACGGCCTCCCGAGCAACTGCTCCGGGGCCATGTAGTAGGGCGTGCCGGCGACGCGCGTGCTGGCCGCCCCGGCCGCGTCCTGCGTGTCGTGGACGGTGGCGATGCCGAAGTCGATGAGCCGGACGTACTCCTCGCCCCCGTCGAGCGACTGGAGCATGATGTTCTCGGGCTTGAGGTCGCGGTGGATGATGCCGCGGCCGTGCGCGCTGCCGAGCGCGTGGCCGACCTGCCGGAGGATGTTCGCGGCGCGCGCAAACGCCATCGGCCCCTGCTTCATCAACGAGCGGAGGCTGCTGCCCTCGATGTACTGCATGACGATGAAGGGGCGGCCGTCGGCGAGTTCGCCCGCGTGCATCACGCCGACGACGCCGGGGTGGTCGATGCGCGCGAGCGCCTCGATCTCCTCCTGGAACTTCCTGCGCACCCAGTGCTCCGTGTCGTCGTCGCGGAACTGGTCGAGGAGCACCTTGACGACCACGCGCTTCTCCTTGAGCTTCGTGTCGCGCGCGAGGTAGACGACGCCGATGCCGCCCTGCCCGAGCTGGCTCTCGACGAGGTAGCGCCCGTCGAGCAGTTGCCCGGTCAAGTCCCAGGGGCCGGCGGGCTTCCCTTGTTCGTGTTGACTCATTTGTCTGCTTTGGTTCGATGCGGTCGGGTCTGACTCGGCGCGCGGAAGCGAAAAGCCCGCCCGCGAATCAGGCGGGCGGGCGAGAATTGTAGCACCCTCGGCGCGGACGGCAAGCGAAACTTCCCGGCGGCCCGCGCGCCTGGGTTCGTGACGCGGCTCACGCAGCGGCGCGCTTCGAGACCATGCCCTGGAGCAGGGAGAGCACCTCGCGGCGGTCGTTGTCGGTCAACTGCTCGATGCCGTCCGCGCCGTACTTCTTCCGGAGCCAACCCGACAACTGCTCCTCGGTCTTCCCCAAAGCGCGGCACGCGGCGCGTATCTCTTCGTCGAGGTCAACGCCGGCCTCGCGCGCGACCGCGGTCGCGTTGAAGTACATGTCCTCCACGTCCTGCGTGAAGAACTCCGACGCGTTGACGGCGAGCAGCACGGCTCCGACCAGGCTGCGTTTCTGACTCATCTTCTGAATCGTGTTGACTTGGTCGGCGATGTCGGGGTTGAAGACGCGGCCGACCTGCTGGCTCTCAATCGTCTGGTCGCCGTCGGGGTACTTCGCGCCGCAGCCGCCCTTCTTCTTCCAGCAGAGCCAGCCGCCGCCGAAGTCTTCTTTGCCTTTGATGATGGCGGTCTGGCCGCAGGCGGGGCAGGCGCGTTGGGCCTCGCGCCAGCGGTACTTGGCCTCGCGCGAGTTGCAGGAGGCGTCGCCCTCGGCGATGAGCACGTCTCCGCGGAAGAGGCGGCAGCGGTAGAGGTAGTAGAAGAAGGGCTCGCCGCCGTGCTCGTCGCCCGTCCAGTCCTCGATGCGCTCCAATAGCTCGAAGCGGGTCGAGAGGCCGAAGAAGGTCGTCAGCTTCTCCGCGCCGGGCTTCAGGAGCGTCCGCTTCTCCGTGCCGGGGATGACGCCGTAATCGACATCCTTGCGCAGCACACGGCTGACGAACTCGGTCACCGCGTTGTAGCGCTCGACCGCCGACTCAATCGACATCGCCGGCATGAACCGCGCCCGCTCGACCGCCACCAGCGCACGCCCCGTCTCGTCCCCTTCCCTGTACTCCTCGCCCATGCTCCCGCCTCGCTAATATAAAGATCAGAACCGCCCGCGGTAGCGGGTGGCTCGTCGCAAATCGGGAGCGCCGTGTCGTAGAGGGCCACCCGCTACCGCGGGCGGTTCTGACCTAAAAGGGGATCTCGTCATCCTCTATGTCTTCGCTCGGCGCGGGGCGGCCGCCGCCACCGCCGCGCGGGGCGCTGCCGCCGCCGGAGGGCGCGCCGCCCGAAGGCGCGCCGCCAGACGACTGCTGCGAGCGGACGGGGATGCCTTCGACGCCGCCGCCCGACGCGCTGTCGATGAAGTGCACGTCCGAGGCGTTGACCTCCAGGGACTGGCGCGGCTTGCCCTCGCGGTCGGTCCACTCCTCGACGTGGAGGCGGCCCTGGATGTAGACCTTGCGCCCCTTCGAGAGGTAGCGCGAGACGTTCTCGGCCTGCTTGCCCCAGACCGTGACGCGGAACCAGGTGGTGATGTCCTGCTGCTCGCCCGCCTTGTCGCGCCGCCGCTCGTTGGTCGCCACCGAGAACTTGCAGACGGCCGTGCCCTGCGGCGTGTAGGAGAGTTCGGGGTCGCGCCCGAGGTTGCCGACGATGATGATGGTGTTGAAAGACATGTCGCTCGCTCCGTTCAGCTCTAGCCGCCGCGTGGGCACACGCCCCGGCGCGGCGTTGCAGTCCTGGCACATCGTATCACACGCGACAGCCGGCGTGTAAAGCGTCGTGTGCCGTCTGAGGGGGGCCAGCCGGACGCGGCTGGCCGCTGATGTTTGAAAGTGGCCGCGCGTGGCGGCGCTGGCGGCGTGAGTTGTTTACTACTCGCGCCGCTCCACGTCAACGCTCAGGAAGTCGTGCGCCAGCTCCGCGCCGGGGAAGACCGCCTGCGCCTCTTTCAGCAACTCCTCCGGCCCGGTCTCGTTGCCCGGGAAGTAGCGCGGGCTGATGTGCGTGATGACGAGCCGGCGCGCGCCCGCCTCCCTCGCGACGCGCCCGGCCATCGAGGCGGTCGAGTGCGTCGAGCGCACGGCCAACCCCTCGTCGGCCTCGGCGAAGGTGGCCTCGTGGATCAGGAGGTCTGCGCCGCGCGCAAGCTCGACGGCCGGGCGGCAGTAGATGGTGTCGGTGCAGTAGACGACGCTCCGGCCCTTCAAGTCCGGGCCGCAGAAGTCCGCGCCCGCGAACGTCCGCCCGTCTTCGAGCGTCACGCGCTCGCCGCGCTTCAGTCTGCCGTAGAGCGGCCCCGGCGGGATGCCTTCGGCGCGCGCTCTCTCCACGTCGAAGTGGCCGGGCCTGTCCCTCTCCTGCACGCGGTAGCCGAAGGCGGGCAGGCGGTGCTTGAGCGGCGCGCAGGTGACGGCGTACTCCTCGTCCTCGAAGACCAGCCCCTCCCTCACCTCGTTGACTTCGAGCGGGTAGGAGGTGTGGAACTGCGTGCGCCGGCTCACCTCGCGCACGTACTCGCCGATGCCGCGGGGGCCGTAGACGGTGACGCCGCGCGCGTGCCCGGCCATGCCGCACGTCGCCAGCAGCCCCATCAGCCCGTAGACGTGGTCGCCGTGCATGTGCGTGATGAAGACGCGCGTGACCTGGCTGATGTTCAGCTCGCTCCGGAGGAGCTGGTGCTGCGTCCCCTCGCCGCAGTCGAAGAGCCACACCTCCGCCCGCTGCGGCGGCCTCAGCGCCACGCACGAGACGTTCCGCGCCCGCGTCGGCACGCCCGCGCTCGTCCCTAAAAAAGTGATCCGCAAGTTTCTCTCCGGCCGAGATGTCCCGCGCCCGGCCTTCGACGTTTAGGCCGTCCGATTAAATCGTTGACATTCGGCTTTCAAAACCATATTTTCCCAGCGTCGAATCGCCCGGTTCTGCCAGCGGGCTCAAACACTCGCCGGCCTCTCACAAGTCTTTCAAAGGCCACCCGGCCTTCGCACACCAGGGGACGTGATGACTCTAATCAGAGACTTCTTCATCTTCTGCTCGGGCGCAGACCTTACCATCCTCAGAAGGCCCGAATGCGCGACCGAGCGCAGCAAGTACGCGGCGGTGGGCATCGCGGTCTTTTTAGCGTCCGCCTTAGCGGCGCTCTCCGGCGGTTATGCACTCTCATCCGTGCTTCAGTCAACCGCGCTCTCGGCGGGCTTCGGCATTCTCTGGGGTGTCTTCATCTTTAATTTAAACAGATCTCTCTTCTCGATAATAACAAAAAAGGCTGTCCCCCGCGGCGCCCCCCTCCGCGACCGGCTGCCCTCCCTGTTGAGCACGCCTGCGGCGCTCGTGGCGAGACTGTTGCTGGCCTTCTTCATCTCGTTCGTTGTCGCCAGACCCATCGAGTTGAAGCTCTTTGAGAGCACGATGGAGTATCAGCTCGCGGAGTCGATTACGCTCCAAGCAAACGAAGATATCTCCATACTGACGGCGGAGATCAACGAACTGGTGCGTCAGCTAGATAGCAAGAACACGGAGGTCTTAGCACTCTCCCAGATGCACGCCAGTGAAGTGGCCGGGGCGCGAGGCGCGAGCACTACCGGGAGGACGGGGCGGGGGCCTGCCGCGCTCCAGATGGCAAGGGAGTACCGTGACGCACGAGCGGATATGGAGAGGCTGCTGGCCGACAGCATGCCTCGAATCGAGACGAACAGGAAGAAGATTCTCGACCTGGAGCAACAACGCGAACTGAGCAAGAGCCAGGTCAGCACGGTGATCAAGAACAGTCTCTGGGCACGCCTCGCTGCGTTCGACCGGCTGATGGACTCGAACCCGACGGTGCGGCTGGCTAACTACGCCATTCTAACGTTCTTCCTCCTGCTGCTGTCCATCCCGATGCTCCTCAGGCTTATGTGGGCCGACAAGATTTACGAGACGCTCAGGCAGAGCCCTTTACGTCTGGCCGGCCGGGGCGAGGCGGCTTCAGGTGAAGAGAGACATGACTCGGGCGCTCGGGCCGAAGTCGGCGGGGCGGTCGCGTCGGCGCAGGCCGTGCCGGGTGACGCCTCCGCCAGACCGGCGACGCGCGACCCGTACCGGCTAGTCGGAAACGTCTTCGCGGGTAAGTACCGTTTGGACGAGTACGCGGGCGGCGGGGGGATGGGGGCCGTCTACCGCTCGACGCGGGTTGACTCGCACGCGCGCGTCGCGGTGAAAATCTTTAAGCCGGACATCCTCGCCATGCACCCGGACTACGCCGTCCTCTTCGAGCGAGAGGTCACGGCGGCGCGCCGCATGCGCCACCCGAACATCGTCGAAGTCATCGACAACGGTACGACTGACGACGGCATCTCGTTCATGGTTATGGAGTGGCTCACCGGCGAGACCCTCGGACACGTGCTGGAGCGCGGGCAACTGCCCCTCGACCGTGTCACACACATCTTCGGACAGATTTGTGACGCCGTCAGCTACGCCCACGGGAACGGCATCATCCACCTCGACATCAAGCCCGGCAACATCTTTCTCGTCGGGAGCGGGCCGGAAGGCGACCGTATTAAGGTCATCGACTTCGGCATGGCGCGCGTCTTGAGCAGCGACACGGGGACGACCGTCACGCGCTTCCTCGGCACCTATCAGTACTGCTCGCCCGAGCACTTCGGCGGCAAGGTCAACTCCCGCAGCGATGTCTACAGCCTCGGCGCAACGCTCTATCACATGCTCGCCGGGACACTCCCGTTCGGCGCGAGCTACGTCAACGCCAAGGCGCACCCGAATCTCGAACTGCCGCCGGTGCCCTCGCTCCTGCGGATGCGGCCGGGGCTGCCGAAAGAGGTTGACGAGGTGCTGCGGAAGGCTTTGAGCAAGTCACCGGAGGAGCGTCAAGCATCAGCCCAACAACTCTCCGACGATTTCAGCCGCGCCTGCCGGTGCGCGCTGAGCGTCTGAAGGGTCGTCGGACGCCCGCCGCACCCGATCACCTCCTACTGACGTACTCGTTATCCTTGACCCAGAAGCGCCAGGGCTTGAGGGCGTCCTCGGCGGCGTAGGCGACGCCGATGCGCGGGCCGTTGGCGATCTGTTCGGGACGATAGGTCTCGCCCGTCTCTTCGAGCCAGACGCGGCGGCCCTTCGTCAGGTCTTCGCCGTCGAAGCTCAGGTCAATCCCGAGCGCGCGGCAGAGCTTGCCGGGGCCGCTGGTCAGCTCGCGCTCCTTCGAGACCGGCCGCCGCTCCCTCATCAGCTCCGTCCCCTCCTCCGGCTCGACGGCGCGGACGAGGACGGCGTGCGGCAGCCCCTCGGGGCCCGTCACGACGTTGAACTGGTGGTGCATGCCGTAGACGAAGAAGACGTAGGCCGTCCCGCCGACGCCGAACATCGTCTCGGTCCGGCGCGTGCGCCGCCCGCCGAAGGAGTGCGCCGCCCTGTCCTCCGCGCCGAGGTACGCCTCCACCTCGACGACGCGCCCCGACACGCGCGCGCCCGTCTCGGAAGGGACGACGAGCCGCTTGCCCAGAAGCTCGCGCGCCACGCGCAAGGTGTCGGCCCGAGTGTAGAAGTCGCGTTCGAGTCTGGCGAGTCCCATCTGAATGCAGGTCAGTACCGCCCGCGATTACTCGAACTGCTTGCGGAACTCTTCAAACTGCTTGCGCATCTCGGCCAGCTCGCCGCCCAGGCGCTCGACCTCCGCTTCGAGCCGCGCGACGCGCTCCGACTCGCCCCCGCGCGTGCGCGTCGCGGCGGGGGCGGGCTCGCCTTCGGCCTCCTCTTCCACGACGGGCTGTCCCGAGAGCAGGTGCGCGTAGCGCGCCTCCTTGCGGCCGGCCTGGCGCGGGAGTTTGGCGACGAGCGGCTCGTCCCTCTGCGCGAGCCCTTCGAGCGTCGCCTCGGCCTCGCGCAGGTCTGCGAACTCGTAGAGCCTCCCCGCCCGCCCGCGCACCTCGCCCACGGTCTGCGGCCCGCGCAGCATCAGCACGCAGAGCGCGGCCAGCTCCGGCGGCGACAGCTCCCAGACCTCGCGCATCATGTGCTTGTACTTCGGCACGCGGCTCTCCGCGCCGTAGAAGATGTAGACGAGGTTCTTCAGGCGCAGGGAGTCCACGGCCTCCGCCACCTGCCGCTCGTCGTACTGCACGACGGGGTCGCGGTTAGAAATCTGATTGCACGCGTGCACCAGCGCGTTCATCGTCAGCGGGTAGTAGTCCGGCGTCGTCACCTGCTTCTCGACGAGCGACCCCAGCACGCGCACCTCGACGTTGTTCAGAAGAGTCTCCAAGGCGTCGGCCTTCCACCTCTCTTGATGTCAGCGCCGGCCGCCGGCGCGAGTCCAGAATTTCATTGACACGCGCGCGCAGTCAAGTATATTAACCGCCGTCGCGCACAGCTAACCTCCGCCGGCCTCAAACACCGCTCCCAACGGGTGACCAGATGAGCAACGAGAAAAGCGCCTCCGAGTACGCCTTCTTCCTAAGCTACGCACGCAAAGACGCCAGGGACGCCAAGGGCGAGATCAGCTACTTCAAGGACTTCAAGGACGACCTGACGAAGTGGGTCAGCTCCGCGCTCGGCCCCGTCGCCGAGTTGGAGAAGGACATCGCCTTCTACGACCAGGAGAGCATCCCGCTCGGGGCCGACTGGGACGCGGAGCTGCGCCGCGCCCTCCAGACGAGCCGCGTCATGATCTGCCTCTTCTCGCCGCACTACTTCGCCAGCGAATACTGCGGCAAGGAGTTCGAGGTCTTCAGCCGGCGCGTCAAGGCGTACACGGACGCCCTGCCGCAGGGGGCGCGCGCGCCGCAACTGATCCTCCCCGTCCTCTGGGAGAAGCCCGACAACCTCCAGGGGAAGATGCCGGAGGTGCTCAAGGGCTTGCAGTTCTCGCACGGCAGCCTCGGGGACGATTACGCGAAGAAGGGCCTGCAACGCCTGCTGTGGCGGCAGCGGCCGGGCAACCAGGAGGAGGCCGCCTACAAGGAGTTTATCGACGGGCTCGTGGACATCGTCGTCAGGGAGTTCAACGCCAACCGGCAGGTGAAGCCGCTGGCGGAGCTGCCGCCCCTCCCGAAAGTGCCGAGCGCCTTTCACGTCAGGGCCGCGCCGCCGCCGCCCCCGGGCGGCGGCGGCGCGGCCCGCAACGCTGAGCCAGCGGAGGAGGCCGGCCACGGCGTCGAGGTGCTCTGGCTCTACTGCTTCGCGGGCGGCAAGGGCGACTACGCCGGCCTGCGGCAGAGGAACGAATGCTACGGCAACGCCGGCCCCGACTGGCGGCCCTACCTGCCCGACGACGACAAGATGATCGACTACACGGCGAGCGTCATCGCCACGAGCAACGGCCTCACCGCGCGGCTCCAGTCCGTCGACGACGCGGACATCGTGCAGAAGCTCCGCGTGGCGGAGGACAACAACACCATCGTCGCCATCGTCGTCGACCCCTGGGCGTTCAAGCTCCCGAACCTCAAGAAGAAGCTCGAAGAGTACGACAAGGCGCGGCTGACCAACTGCGGCGTGGTCGTCCTCTGGAACGACAAGGACAAGGAGACGCAGGACGCGCGCAAGGACCTCCAGGCACTCCTCGTGAAGACCTTCCCGACGAGCTTCGTCTACCGCGACGTGACGTTCCAGCACGACGTGAACTCCAAGGGGGATTTGGAGAAGAAGCTGGCGCAGGCCATTAAAGAGGTCAAGCTGCGCGTGCAGGAGCGGGGCCGCTACCTGCGCGGCGAGCCGCCCCCGGCCGAGGCGATACCGACGCTGCCGCCGGCCGGCGCGGGCGAGGCGGGAGGTGGGCGATGAACCGCCCGGAGAACGGCTCGGCGCAGTCGGCGCGCGGCCGCATCATCACCTTCTACTCGTACAAGGGCGGGACGGGCCGCTCGATGGCGCTCGCCAACGTCGCCTGGGTGCTGGCGAGCGCCGGCAAGCGCGTGCTCACGGTGGACTGGGACCTGGAAGCGCCGGGCCTCCACCGCTACTTCTTCCCCTTCATCGCCGACAAGGAGCTGAGCGGCACCGACGGCCTCATCAACTTCGTCCACGACTACAAGGTCAAGGCGCTCAGCCCGCCGACCTCGCAGCCCGAAGGGCCGGAGCCCTGGTACGCCGAGCACGCCGACATCCGCGACTACTCGATGGCGCTGCGCTGGGACGGCTTCCCGCGCGGCGGCGGCATCGACTTCGTCCCCGCCGGCCGGCAGGACGAGAGCTACTCGGAGCTGGTCAACTTCCTCAACTGGAAAGATTTCTACGAGCGGCTCGGCGGCAGCCAGTTCTTCGAGGAGGCCGCCGCGCAGATGCGGCGCAACTACGACTACGTCCTCATTGACAGCCGGACGGGGGTGAGTGACACCTCCGGCATCTGCACGGTCAAGCTGCCCGACGCGCTCGCCGTCTGCTTCACGCTCAACAACCAGAGCATCAACGGGGCCTCCGGCGTCGCCGACTTCGTCCTCCGCCAGCGCCCGAACGACATCGAAATCTACCCCGTCCAGACGCGCATCGAGTTCGCCGAGGAGCAGATGCTGCGCGAGATGCAGCTCTACGCGCGCGAGCGCTTCGACCAGTTCCCGAACCGGCTGCCGCCGGAACTCACGACGGCCGACGAGTATTGGGAGCGCGCGCAGGTGCCCTACGTCCCCTTCTACGCCTACCGCGAAATCCTCGCCGCCTTCGGCCGCACCGACGCGCTCTCGATGCTCGCGGCGGTCGAGCGCTTGACCTCCTACCTCACGAAGGGCGAGGTCTCGAAGCTGTCGATGCCCGAGGAGTCGAGCATCTCGCTCCAGGACGTGCTGGCCGCCTACGCCGGCGACACGGAGGCCACGCTCTCGAAGGGCGACCGCCAGAACCGCATCGCCGAGAACGCCTACACGCAGCTCAACCCGGAAGACCAGCAGCGCGCCCGCCGGGCGCTGCTGCGCCTCGTCACCGTCGGGCAGCCGAACGACATCCAGGGCGACAAGCGCCGCCGCCTGCCCGTCGAGCACTTCCGGGGCGACACCCAGCCGCTGCTGCGGCGGCTGTCCGAGGCGCGCCTCCTGAGGCTGACGGCCGAGGGCGGCGTGGACACGGTGGAGATCGCCGACGACGAGATGCTGCGCGGCTGGCGGCGGCTCCGCGGGTGGCTCGACGAAGGCCGGACGTTCCTGCTCTGGCGGCAAGAGCTTGAGACGGACCTGGAGCGCTGGCTCCGCTCGGGCCGCGAGGAAGACCTGCTCCGCGGCAGCAAGCTCGACCTGGCGAGCCAGCAGCTCCAGCGCTACCACGACGACCTCGGCGTCGGCGAGCGCCGCTTCATCAACGAAAGCCTGCGGCGCGCGCGGCCGGAGCCCGTCGCGGAGAAGGGCGCGGCCTGGTCGGGCTCGACGCCCGGGGCCGAGGCCGCGCTGATGCGCGAGTCGGTCGAAGTCCTGCGCGGGGCCTACAAGCCGCCCGCCGACCTGCTCAAGCTGGCGAAGCGGCTGAAGGCGGTCAAGCAGTTCGGCCTCGCGCGCAGGCTCCTCGCGCGCGCGCGCCGAGACCCCGCCATCAACGCCGACTCCGCGTTGCGCCTGACCGTCTACCAGCAGTCGGCGCTCTGCACCTACAAGGACTCAGACCTCCCGGCCGACGGCCGGCTCGACCGCGCGCTCGAAATCCTGCGCGAGGCCGACGACCTCGCGCAGACGCGCAACCAGGAGACGCTCGGGCTCGCGGGCGCCATCTACAAGCGCAAGTGGGAACTCGACAACCAGCGCGCCCAGCTCGAACGCTCGCTCTTCTACTACCTGCGCGGCTACGCCGAGGGCGTCGAGTCCGACCAGGGCTACACGGGCATCAACGCCGCCTTCATCCTCGACCTGCTCGCGCACCAGGAGTTGGACGAGGCCCTGCGCGCCGGGGCCGCGCCCGAGAGCGAGGAGCGCCGACGCATCTACGCGCGCCGCTTGCAGGCCGCCAACATCCGGCGGCACGTCGCCGAGCGGGTCGAGGCCATGCTCAAAGAGCCGCGCAACGACTGGCTCCAGGGGCAGTGGTGGTTCTACGCGACCATGGCCGAGGCTTACTTCGGCCTCGGGTCGCTCGACTCGGACAACTACGAGAAGGCCGTCTCGTGGCTTGAGCGCGGGCGCGACGCCGTGCGGGACGTGCCGGAGTGGGAGTTCGAGTCCCTCGCGCGCCAGCTCGCCTGGATCGCCCGCATCCAGACGCCTTCGGGCGTCCGCGGCAAGGAGCTTGAGAACACGCCCGCCTGGGTCGCGCTGGCCCGCTTCCTCGGGCGCACCGCCCCCGTGCGCAGCGCCTTCAACGGCAAGATCGGGCTCGGGCTCTCGGGCGGCGGCTTCCGCGCCTCGCTCTACCACATCGGCGTGCTGGCGAAGCTGGCCGAGCTGGACGTGCTGCGCCAGGTCGAAGTCCTCTCCTGCGTCTCGGGCGGCTCCATCGTCGGCGCGCACTACTACCTCGAAGTCCGCAAGCTGCTCGAAGAGAAGACCGACGAGGAGATCACCCGCGAGGACTACATCGAACTCGTCAAGCGCGTCCAGCGCGACTTCCTCGCCGGCGTCCAGCGCAACGTCCGCACGCGCGTCGCCGCCGAGCCGGTGACCAACCTCCGGATGATCTTCAGCTCGAAGTACTCGCGCACGCTGCGCGCCGGCGAGCTGTTCGAGTCCGAAATCTTCAGCCGCGTCGAGGACGGCGGGGGCAAGGCCAAACGCTTCCTCAACAAGCTCCGCATCACGCCGAAGGGCGAGGGGCCGGACTTCCGCCCGAAGTACCACAACTGGCGGCGCGTGGCGAAGGTGCCGATCCTGATCCTCAACGCGGCCACGCTCAACACGGGCCACTCCTGGCACTTCACGGCCTCCTACATGGGCGAGCCGCCCGCGGGGATCGACAGCAACATCGACGGCAACGACCGCTTCCGCCGCATGTACTACGAGGAGGCCCCCGAGCCCTACAGGAACGTGCGGCTCGGGACGGCCGTCGCCGCCTCGGCCTGCGTGCCCGGCCTCTTCGACCCCGTGGCGCTGCCGGGCCTCTACCCCGACCGGGTCGTCCGCCTGGTGGACGGCGGCACGTGCGACAACCAGGGCGTCGGCGGGCTGCTCGAACAGGACTGCAACGTGCTGCTCCTGAGCGACGGCAGCGGGCAGATGGAGTCCGTCCGCGACCCGAGCGCGGGGCCGCTCGGGGTGGCGCTGCGCTCGACCTCTATCATCCAGGCGCGCGTGCGCCAGGCTCAGTACCAGGAGCTGGCGTCGCGCCGCCGCTCGCAGCTCACGCGCGGCCTGATGTTCGTCCACCTCAAGGAGGACCTGGACGTTGACCCCATCGATTGGATCGACTGCCCCGACCCCTACGACGCGGACGACGACGACGCCCGCCCGCCCTCGCGGCGCGGGCCGCTCACGCGCTACGGCGTCGCGAAGGAGTTGCAGCAGAAGCTCGCCGCCGTGCGCACAGACCTCGACTCCTTTTCGGACGTGGAGGCTTTCGCGCTGATGACGAGCGCCTACCGCATGACCGAGCACGCCTTCGCGCAGGAGCGCTGCGTCGAGGGCTTCGAGCAGGAGGCGCCGCCCGAGCCCTGGGAGTTCCTGCAGGTCGAGGGCGGGATGAAGGGGGTCGGCAAGCCTTACAAGCACGTCTCGCGGCTGCTGGCGGTGAGCGACACGCTGGCCTTCAAGATTTGGAAGCTGAAGAAGTCGCTTCAGTACGTGGCTGTCGTGCTGGCGCTAGCCATCCTGGTCGGAGGCGGCTGGGCGGTCATACGCTGGTGGGAAAAGGAACTGGTGCAGGCGATCACGGTCGGCGCGCTCTGCACGATGGTGCTCTCGATGGCGCTGACAGCGCTCGGCACGGCGCTCGTCAGCAAGAAGCTGATGCGCGTGGTGCGCCTGCGCGAGACGCTGAGGCGGGCGGCGGTCGGCGTCTTCGTCGGCCTCTTCGGCTGGCTGGCCGCGCGCCTCCACCTCTACGTCTTCGACCCGATGTTCCTGCGCGAGGGGAGCATCAAGCGCTACCCGGGGGCCGGCGACCCCGAGCACGCCCCCGCACAGGCCGTGGCCGCCGGCGACTGACCGGGGGCTAACTCCCGCCCTTCGGCGGCGGCAGCTCCGCGTCGAGGAGCGTCACGGCGCGGAGGATGGTCTCGGCGGCCCCGAGGAAGAAGTCTCGGGTGATAGTGTCGAAGTCGTCCGAGGGCTTGTGGTAGTCCTTGTGGTCTTCGACGCCGAAGTAGACGAAGGGGACGCCGGCCTTGTGAAAGGGGTACTGGTCAGACTGGTTCGTCCAGTCGTCGAGCCCCTGCCCGGGGCGGTCGTGGCCGAGCAGGAGCTTGACGGGCGCGCCCGCGGCGACGCGTTCGAGGGCGGGGCGGAGCGCGGGCGTGTGGTAGGTGCCCGAGGCGTACAGCTCCCCGCGCTCGCTGTGGCCGACCATGTCCATGTTCACGTCGAGCGCCAGGTCGCGCTTCTCCGCCTTCAGCCTCTTCACAAGCTCGCGCGCGCCGACCAGCCCCAGCTCTTCGGCGTCGAGCGCGGCGAAGATGATCGAGTGCTCCGGGCGCGACGCGCCGCCGTAGTGCGCCGCCAGTTGCAGGAGCACCGCGACGCCCGAGGCGTTGTCGTCCGCGCCGTTGTAGACCTGCCCACCGCGCACGCCGAGGTGGTCGTAGTGCGCCGTGACGACGATGAAGCGCTCGGGGTACTTCGTCCCCCTCACGTGGCCGACCAGGTTCACGCCCCTGCCCTTCGCGGGCAGGTCGAACGGCTGCTCGAAAGACTGCCAGAGCGGGGCGAGCCCCGCCTCCCCGAAGCGCCGCAGGACGTACGCGCGCGCCAGAGCCCCGCCCTTCGTCCCCGCCTCGCGCCCCTCCATCGAGTCGGCCGACAGCGCGCGCACGTCTTCGAGCAGGCGCGCCGCGTCGATCCTCTTCGCCTCGGCGGGCCGCGCCGCCGCCTGCGCCTGCCGCCCGCCCTCGTTCGCCGGCTCGACCGGCCGCGCCGCGCCGCACGAAGCGAGGAGCGCGGCCGCCAGCAATACCCTTAACGTCATGCGTCGAGTCTGCAACACTCCCGCCCCTTATTCAAATGAGAGGCGGGCGCGGCGGCCTGCCGTGGCGAGGCCGCCGCGCCCGCGCGCGTCGAGTCACGGTCGGGGCCCGCGCCCCCGGGGGCGCGGGGCGTCAGGGAGTCCTGAAGAGCGTCGCCTCGGCCGCGCGCCTGCGGACGAGCCCCTTGAGGACTTTGCCGCCCGCCTTGTTCCACTTGGCGAACTCCAGCGCCGCCCCATCGTAGTCGCGCTGGTTCAACTTGCGCAGCAGGGTCGAGTTGCGGAGGTTGTTGACGCCCACGTTGAAGGCGAAGGAGACGAGGGCGGCGAACTGGTTGTCGCTGATGGGGACTTTGACGAGGCTCTCGACGGGGATGGAGGTGGCGTGCAGGTCGTTGCGCAGCAGCGCCTCGGCCTCCTGCATCGTCAGCCCGTTCGGGTAGAGCTGTTTCGCGATGGCCTTCGCGTTCGGGGTCGAAGTCCTGAGAAAGTTGTTGCCCCACACGATGGCGTGCCCCCACCCGATGGTGTAGATGCCGACGGGGTCAACGTACGGGTCGAGGTTAACGGTCGAAGGGTCGCCGTCGGGGATGCCTTCAAAACTCTTGATGAGATCGAGGCCGGCCTGATTGATTTCGCGTGGCATGTGCTTCTCCTGTCAATGGAGGTCTGTAGAGCTCGAACGGGCAAGGGGTCGTGAGACCGGGAACCGCGCCGTCAATGGGTTCGGCGGGCCGAGAGCGCGCGGGACAGATTGCGCAGGGAGTTATTACCCGCTGGCGGAGACGGCTGTCAAGATAATTCTCGCCCGACCGCCTCTCACCGATGTCATCCCCCCTATGGCTAACGCACCGTTCCTCCGCCGCGACTATCAGCCCCCGGCGTGAGCCAGTCCGAACGGAGCCGCTCGATGGCCAGCTCCTTGTGCTTGGCCTCGACCTCTATCCAGGGGACGCGGCGGTAGGCGGCGGGCATCCGTTCGATGAGGTCGCTGTGATGCCGGTCGCAGAAGGATTCGCGGCCGTTCGAGATGTGGACGAGCTGCCAGGCGGGGTCGGGCCAGGTCTCGCGCGCGGCCTCGACCATCTCGAAGACGCTCGGGTGGTCGTAACTGTCCAGGCCCTCGTGTACGACGTGGTGGTGCGCGTCGAAGACCATCGGCACGCCCGCGCGGCGGCACACCCCAAGAATCTCCGCGGCCGAGTAGGTGTACTCGTCGTTCTCGAACGCGATGCGCGCGCGCACGGCGTCAGGCAGAAGGTCAATCTGCTGGACTAGTCGTTCGGCCCTGCCCCCCTTCCCCCCGTGAATCTCGATGAGCGCCCAGGGGGAGCGCGGCAGGCCGAGCATGTCCATGACGCGCGCGTGCGATTCGAGAATCTTGACGCTGTTGGAAACGGTCGCGGGCGAGTCGGAGCTGAACACGACGAACTGGTCGGGGTGGAGCACGAGACGTATTCCGAGTTCTGTGGCGCGCGCGCCCGTACTCTTCAGCTCATCTGAAAACTCTTCGAGCACGCCGGAGCCCGCCTCGTCGTCCGCGAAGGGGAAGAGGTTGGAGGTCATGCGGTAGAGGCTGAGGCCGCGCGCCGCGCAGAAGTCGAGCGCGCCGTTCAGACGCGCGAGGTTCGCGGCGTACAACTCTCTCAGCCGCCGCTTCTGCTCCCCCTCGTCGAACTGCAAGAGGCGCTTGCGCGTGACCGTCCTGTACCTCACCTCGTCCGAGTGCGTGATGCAGACGAGCCCGAGCCGCGGGGTCGCCCTTCTCTCTGTTTTTGGAGTCATCGCAGTCTCTTCGCGCCGCCGAAATCCTCCGAATTCTGGACGCCCCGTCTGTTCCGCGGGTGTCGAAAAGTTAAAATTTATCCCCGAAGCGTTCACCCACGCGTCCCCATTTCGCGTGCGTGGGGATTCGGGGTATCATTGGCGGTTCGCCCCTACTCCCGAGAGTCCACAGTGGGCGGGCGGCTGTATTTCAGACATGAGCCAAGAAGCAATCATCGTCCGCGGCGCGCGCGTCAACAACCTGAAGAACGTCTCGTTCACCATCCCCGTCGAGAAGCTGACCGTCGTCACGGGCGTCTCCGGCTCCGGCAAGTCCTCGCTCGCCTTCGACACCATCTACGCCGAGGGGCAGCGCCGCTACGTCGAAAGCCTCTCGGCCTACGCGCGGCAGTTCCTTGAGCGGATGGACAAGCCGGACGTGGACGAGGTGCTCGGCATCCCGCCGGCCATCGCCATCCGGCAGAAGAACTCGACGCGCAACCCGCGCTCGACCGTCGGCACGCAGACCGAAGTTTACGACTACCTGCGCCTCCTCTACGCGCGGGTGGGGACGACCTTCTGCCGCGTCTGCGGCCGCGAGGTGCACAAGGACTCGCCCGAGTCTTCGGCGCAGGAGGTTCTTGACGCGCTGCCCGAGGGCGCGCGCTTCTACGTCCTCTTCCCCGCCGAGGCCGGCCTGCGCGCCGAGGAGAACGGCGACGGCAAGGGCGCGTCGAAGTCGAAGAAGAAGGCGAAGCAGGCGACGAACGGCGCGCTCGAACGCCGCACGGTGACGGCGCACGTGATGAGCCTGATGCAGCGCGGCTTCACGCGACTGTTCGCGGACGGTGAGACGGTCGAGCTGCGCTCGCCCGACGACTACACGCGGCGCGACTTCGAGGGCGTCTACGTCCTGGTTGACCGCCTCGTCGCGCGCGCGGACGTGCGCGAGCGTCTGGTCGATTCCTTCGAGACCTGCTTCATCGAGGGGCACGGCCAGGCCGTGGTGCAGAGCGTGGGCGCGACGGCCGAGGACGCGCCGCGCACGCTTAAGTTCAACGAGCGCTTCGAGTGCAAGTACGACGGCACGGTCTACGCGCAGCCCGAGCCGCGCCTCTTCAGCTTCAACAACCCCTACGGCGCGTGCCCGACCTGCCAGGGCTTCGGCAACACCATCGGCCTCGACATCGACCTCGTCATCCCGAACCCGGCGCTGTCGCTGGCCGAGGGCGCGATAGAGCCCTGGACGAAGCCGCAGTACGACTGGGCGCGCACGGAGCTGCGCCGCTTCTGCAAGCAGGAGAAGATTCCCTTCGACGTTCCGTTCCAGGAGCTGACGAAGCAGCAGCAGCGCGCGGTGATTGACGGCCGCGGGGGCTTCAGCGGCGTGCGCGGCTTCTTCGAGTGGCTAGAGACGAAGAAGTACAAGCTGCACGTCCGCGTCTTCCTCGCCAAGTATCGCGGCTACACGCTCTGCCCCGACTGCGGCGGCGGGCGTTTGAGACAGGAGGCGCGCGACGTGAAGGTCGGCGGGCGCACCCTGCCCGAAGTCAGCTCTTTGGCGATTAAAGACGCGGCCGTCTTCTTCGACTCGCTTGAGCTTTCGCCCGAGCAGGCGGCCATCGCAGACAAGGTTCTGTTTGAAGTCAGGCGGCGTCTGAAGTTTCTCGTGGACGTGGGCCTCGACTACCTCACGCTCGACCGGCTGGCCTCGACGCTCTCGGGCGGCGAGGCGCAGCGCATACAGCTCGCGACCAACCTCGGCTCGTCGCTCGTCGGCGCGCTCTACGTGCTGGACGAGCCGTCCATCGGGCTGCACCCGCGCGACAGCGAGCGGCTCATCAACCTCCTGCACAACCTGCGCGACATCGGCAACACGGTGCTCGTCGTCGAGCACGACGAGGAGATGATGCGCGCCGCCGACCACATCCTCGACATCGGCCCGGCGGCGGGCGAGCTGGGCGGCAAGGTCATCTACGAGGGCGACTTCGAGGGGCTGCTGAAGTCCGGCGCGACGCTCACGGGCAAGTACCTCCGCGGCGAGGCGGAGATCAAAGAGCCGAAGCAGCGCCGCGCCGCCCGGAAGAAGAGGGTTTCCGTCTGCGGGGCCTCCGAGCACAACCTGAAGAACGTGGACGTGGACATCCCGCTTGAGATGTTCGTCTGCGTCACGGGCGTCTCGGGCTCGGGCAAGTCCACGCTCGTTCACGACGTCGTGTACGCGGGCCTGAAGAAGCAGCGCGGCGAGTGGCAGGGGCAGGTCGGCGCGTTCCGTGAACTGAACGGCGGGACGAACGTGGACGACGTGATCCTGGTTGACCAGTCGCCCATCGGGCGGACGCCGCGCTCGAACCCGGTCACCTACATCAAGGTCTACGACGCCATCCGCGAGGTCTTCTCGCAGACGCGCGACGCGCAGGGCAAGGGCCTAGACCCTTCGCACTTCTCCTTCAACGTCCCCGGCGGGCGCTGCGACGTGTGCGAGGGCGACGGCACGGTGACGGTCGAGATGCAGTTCCTCGCCGACGTGGAGCTGGTCTGCGAGGAGTGCAAGGGCACGCGCTTCAAGCCGCAAGTGCTCGACGTGCGCTACCGCGGCAAGAACATCAACGACGTGCTCAGCATGACCGTCCGCGAGGCGATGAACTTCTTCCGCGACACCTCGAAGATCGCCAACCGCCTGCGCGTGTTGGATGACGTGGGGCTCGGCTACCTGCGGCTCGGACAGTCGGCCACGACGCTCTCGGGCGGCGAGGCGCAGCGCGTCAAGCTCGCCTCTTACCTGTCGAAGCGCACGGGCGCGAAGACGCTCTACATCTTCGACGAGCCGACCACGGGGCTCCACTTCGAGGACATCAACAAGCTGCTCGCGGCCTTCCGCACGCTGGTCGAGGCCGGCGGCTCGCTCCTCGTCATCGAACACAACCTGGATGTCATCAAGACGGCCGACCACCTCATCGACCTCGGCCCCGAAGGCGGCGACGCGGGCGGCACGGTTGTCGCCACCGGCACGCCCGAGGAACTCATGCGCGTCCCCGAATCCCACACGGGGCGCTTCCTCGCCGCACACATCGCCCGCTCCAACGGCCACCGCAAGGCAGCGGAATAGCGGTCAGTACCGCCCGCGGTAGCGGGTGGGCCTTGATGATACGGCGTGCCCGGATAATGAAGGCCCACCCGCTACCGCGGGCGGTACTGACCTGTATCACGTAAACCTTACCCTCCGCCGCGTCGTACTTAACTGCGCACGCAGTCGTCGGAACTCCCACGTCCAGAATCCTGTCCGAAAGGAGAATCTTTCGTATGCAGAGAAGACTGTTGCTCGCGCTCTCCTTCCTCCTCGCCCTTTCAACCATGACGCCTGCTCAACAGACGCCGAAGTCGGCCACGGCCGACTCGTACCGTAAGGCGTACCAGACCGTCGAGGCCGGCTTGAAGGCGCTCGGCGGCGTGGAGGCTCTGCGCGCGGCCGAGGACGTGTGGGTCAAGGCCAGCGGCTCGACGTGGGCGCGCAACCAGAGCCTGAAGGTCAACGGGCCCTGGGATGAGATGACGCGCGACGAGACGCTCTTCGCAGACCTGCGCCGCGGGCGCTTCATCTTCGAGAACCGCGACCCGCTGCCCGGCGGCTTCGTCTTCGGCGGCCGCAACGTCATCAGCGGCGGCCAGGGGTTCTTCGTCAACGAGCGCGACCGCACCGTCAACCCGCTCGTCACCGCCAACCTCCCGGGCCAGCAGTTCAACTTCGTCCGGCGCCTCCCGCACCTCCTGCTCACGCTCGCGCTCGAACAGCGCGCGACGACCCTGCGCCACGCCGGTCAGGAGACGTTCGACGGCCGCCCGCACGACGTCGTCATCTTCGCCGCCGCCAACGGGGTCTTGACGAACCTCTTCTTTGACAAGCAGACCCACCTGCTCTCGAAGTACGAGTTCATGGTGCAGGACGGTGTGGACGGCGACGTGGTGCAGGAGACGGTCTTCCCGTCCTACCGCGCCGTCGAAAAGGTCATGGTGCCGACGGGCCGGCAGACGCGCCGCGGCGGGGATTTGATCGAGGACGTGAAGTACACGGAGGTGCGCTTCAATACGAAGCCGGCCGACACGGCCTTCGCGCGCCCCGCGGGATACGAGGAGTTGCCCGTGTTCACCCCCCCGCCGGCGAAGGAGACGAAGCTCGGCGAAGGCGTCCACCTCTTCGAGAGCGGCTCCAACTCGCTCGTCGTCGAGTTCGACACCTACGTCGTCGTCGTCGAGCCCAACGCCTTCGGCCGCGGGCCCAAGCCGACCATCAACAAGGCGCGCGAGATGTTCCCCTCGAAGCCCGTCAAGTACGTCGTCGTCACCCACCACCACGACGACCACTCGGGCGGCCTGCGCAGCTACGTCGCCGAAGGGGTGACGGTCGTGACGACGCCCGCCAACCAGAAGTACTTCGAGCGCATGGCTGCCTCCACCTTCACCCTCTTCCCCGACGACCAGACGCGCGCCCCGCGCAAGCCCCTCTTCGAGTTCGTCAGCGGCAAGCGCACCTTCACCGACGGCAAGCAGACCCTCGAAGTCATCGACATCGGCCCCAGCCCCCACGCCGCGGAGATGCTCGTCGTCTACCTGCCGAAGGAGAAACTCGTCTTCCAGGGCGACCTCGTCAACCTGCCCTTGAGCGGCAAGTTCATGCCCTCGACCGTCAACGACACCACCCTCCACTTCTTCGACTGGATCACCAAAAGCGGCCTCGACATCCAACGCGTCGCCGCCGTCCACGGCCCCCCGACCACCCTCGCAGACCTCCGCGCCGCGGTTGAGAAGAAGCGCGCCGGGAGCTAAGCTCAGGGCATGAGCCTGAAAGAGCGAATCACGAGCGACATGACGGCCGCGATGAAGTCGAAGGAGGCGGGGCGGCTGTCCACCTTAAGGATGGTGAAGGCGGCGGTGCAGAACAGGGAGATTGAGAAGGGCGGCGAGTTGACGGACGAGGAGTTGACGAAGGCGCTGCAATCCCTGGTCAAGCAGCGGCGGGACTCGGTCGAGCAGTACGAGAAGGCGGGGCGGGCGGAGCTGGCCGAGAAGGAGCGCGCCGAGATTGCCGTCATCGAGGAGTACCTGCCGCGCGCCGCCGCGCGCGAGGAGATCGAGCGGGTCGTCGCCGAGGTCATCGCCGAGACCGGGGCCTCCTCTATGAAGGAGATGGGCGCGGTGATGAAGGCCGCGCAAGCGCGCTTAGGCGGCGCGGCCGACGGCCGGACGGTGAGCGAAATCGTCAAGTCGAAACTTCAGTGAGCGGCGAGCGGTAAGCGGTGGGCGGTTAAAAGACCTGAAATCGCGGCCGAAAAATCGCCTTAAAACTGCTTACCGCTCGCCGCTCACCGCCCACCTTCTGCCGGGTTGCCCGCGCCGGCCGTTTCCCGTATAATCCGCCTCTTGCTCGGAGCGCGGTGGCGTCGTCCAGTGGGTTCGCGCCCACTTTTTCTTTTGCTCCGAGGGTTTTTGGAAGGGGGCTCGCGAGGGGTTTTGGACGGGGAGACTTCCATCGAAGCGCGCCTGCGCGAGATCGCGCGCCGCGCCGCCGAAGAGCGCGGCCTCGAACTCGTCCACGTCGAATTCGCCGGCGGCGCGCGCGCGCCGGTCGTCCGCGTCTTCATTGACAAGCCGGGCGGCGTCACCCACGAGGACTGCTCGGAAGTCTCCACGCACGTCGGCACCGTCCTCGACGTGGAGGACTTCATCCCGAGCACGTACACCCTCGAAGTCTCCTCGCCGGGGCTGGAGCGCGGGCTCTACGGGCTCGGGGACTTCGAGAAGTTCGCGGGGCGGCCGGCGAAGATGAAGACCCGGAATCCGGTGGGCGGCCAGCGCAACTTCCGCGGGCGCATCGAGGGGGTCGAGGGCGAAGAGATTCTGTTTGAAGACAAGACCACGGGGCGCGTCCGCGTCCCCGTCTCCGAGGTCGCGAAGGCGAATCTTGAGATAGACGTTGAAGAGGAGTTCCGGCTCGCGGAGGAGCGGGAGCGGCAGAAGAAAGCAGATGCTGGAGATTAGATGTCGGATGCTAGTTATAAGGCACCTTCCAGCATCTAACGTCTGACATCTAAAATCTAAAACCTATGAGCGCATCCATCGGGCAAAGCATCGACGCCGTCTGCAAGGAGAAGGGCATAGACCGCGAGGTCGTCATCGAGGCGGTCAAGGAGGCCGTGCGCGCCGCCGCCCGCAAGCAGTTCAAGTCGGGCGAGGAGATTCAGGTCGAGTGGGCGCCGGAGACGGGTCTGGAAATCTTCGCCTCCAAGGTGGTCGTCGAGGCGGTCGAAAATCCGGGCCGCGAGCTTTCGCTCGACGAGGCGAAGGAGCTGGCCGGGGACGAGGTCGAGGTCGGCGACGAGCTGCAACTCCCCCTCCCCGTCGAGGACATGGGGCGCATCGCCGCGCAGACCGCCAAGCAGATCCTCTTCCAGAAGGTGCGTGACGCCGAGCGCGCCAACATCTACGAGCAGTACATCGACAAGGTCGGCGACCTCGTCAACGGCTACGTCAAGCGCTTCGAGCGCGGCGACATCATCGTCGATCTGGGCACGGTCGAGTCGGTGCTCCCGCGCAACCAGCAGTCGCGCGGCGAGCAGTGGAACCAGGGCGAGCGCGTCCGCGTCGTCATCGACGACGTATCGAAGGAGTCGAAGGGCCCGCAGGTCGTCGTCTCGCGCACCTCGCCGGAACTCCTGAAGCGCCTCTTCGAGATGGAGGTGCCCGAGATTTACGACGGCACGGTCGTCATCAAGTCAGCGGTGCGCGAGCCGGGCGAGCGCGCCAAGATCGCCGTCGCCTCGACCGAGCGCGACGTTGACCCCGTGGGCGCGTGCGTCGGCATGAAGGGCTCGCGCGTGCAGGCCATCATTAGGGAGCTGCGCGGCGAGAAGATCGACATCATCGAGTGGTCGGACGAGCCTTCCGTCTTCGCTGCCAACGCGCTCTCGCCCGCCAAGGTCAACCAGGTGCGCATCACCGACATCGAGCACCGCCAGATGGAGGTCATCGTCAACGAAGACCAGCTCAGCTTAGCCATCGGCAAGCGCGGGCAGAACGTCCGGCTCGCCACGAAGCTCGTCGGCTGGAACATCGACATCCGCTCGGAGGAGGAGCTGAAGCGCGAGGTCGCCGCCCAGATGGGCGCGATGATCGCCTCCGGCGAGGCCGTGCCGCTCGAACGCTTGCAGGGCATGAACCCGGCCATGGTCTCGACGCTCGCCGACCACGGCGTCGCCGACATCGAGGGGCTCGCCAACGCGACCGTGGACGACATCGCCGAGTTCCTCGACGTGAGTATCGACCAGGCCGAGGCCCTCATCGGCGCGGCGCAGGCCGTCGTCGAGAGCGCCCGCGCGACCGCCGAGGCCGAAGCCGCGGAGGGCGACGAGGGGCCAGCGGCCGAAGGCGAAGCCGCGGCCGAGCAGGGGGGTGCCGAAGTGTCCGAAGAGAGCGAAGAGACTCGTCCCGTCGAGCAGCACGCGGCGTCGTTCGAGGCAGACCCCGACGCGGACGACCGCGAGGTCGAGCCTTCCGAGGCTTCCATCGCCGAGGGCTACGACGAGGCGGCGCGCACGCAGCCGCCCTTCATGGCGGAGGATCTCTCGCCCGACAACATCCTGGCGAACGAGTCGGCCGACCCCGTAGCGCTGACCGAGGTCGAGCAGATGTCCGCCGACGAGCTTATTTTGCAGGGCGCGGGCCGCGACCTGCGCCCCGACACCATCACGCCCGCGCCCGACATCTTCTCGACCGAGGCCGCCGTCATACAGAACACGGGCGCCTTCGTCGAGGAGGAGCGCCCCTCGACGCTCGACGTCGAGGCGCACGAGGGCGGCGGCGGGATCGTCCAGATGTCCGACGAGGAGTACGAGGACTCCCCCATCTCGCCGCGCGGCGACTTCGCGACCGAAGCCTCCGCGCCCGAGGTGCAGAACAGCTCGGAGCCGGCCGCCCCTTCCGAGGGCGAGCCGGCCCCGGTTGAAAACGTTTCCGACGACGAGGCCGACGATGCCCCTGCCGTCGAATAAGCGCAGTCGTGCGGTCGCGCGCCTCCGGACGAAGGAGGCGCGCGACTGCTGCCCGCCTTAAAGACCCTTCTCCGGCCGCCCGTGCGCCGAGCGCGAAGCGGGGGGAGGTTCAAGAGGCGTCTTGACACTTAAACCCCCTTGGAAGCGCGCGGCGCCGTTTTATATAAGCGTCGAAGAAGGAGTGCATGTCAGCAGCCCACACTTCAAAAATCAGAATTTACGATCTCGCCAAAGAGCTGAAGATGGAGTCGAAGCGCCTCATCGAAGAGGTGCGCCGCGAGGGCGTTGACGTGTCGGTGCCTTCCAACACCATCTCGAAAGAGCTGGCCGAGAAGATCCGCAACAAGTACTTCCCGAAGAAAGAGCCGGCCGTCCACCGCGCCATCCGCGTCGTCAAGAAGGCGAAGCACCCCGAGGACGACGCCGCGCACGCGCCCGAAGCGGCCGAGGCCCCCGTGCCCGAGGTCTACGCCGAGCCGCAGGCGGCCGAGCCCGCGGCGGCCGAGCCGACGCCTGAGCACGCCCCCGCGGCCGACGCGGCGGCCGGGCCGCGCCCGCTCACCCCGCGCATCCTGCGCCCGCGCCCGCCGGCCGAGCGCGCCGAGCCGCCCGCCCCTTCGCACAGCGCCGCCGGCACCGCCGCCGCCCCGGCCGAAGGGGTGACCGAGCCCGCGCACACCCCCGAGCCGACGCCCGCGGCCGAAGCGCCGTACGTCGAAGAGACCGTCACATACGTCCCGACTGAAGAAGCCGCCCCGACAGCGGCGGAGCCCGAATTGATCGAAACACCACAACCGCAACAGCCCGCGGCGGCCGCGCCCGCCCCCGGCAGACAGGTCAGGGCGCTACGCCTGACCCCCGACGCCATCAAGGCCGGCGTCCAGCCCGGCCAGCGCGTGCACGCCCCCGTCGCGCCGGCCGCGCCGGCCGCGCCCGCGCGCGGACGCGACGCGCGTGACGCGCGCGGAGGACGTGACGCACGCGGCGGTCGCGGCGGTCGCGGACACGAGGCAGACGCCTCGCTCCACGGCACGCCCGGCGAGACCGCCACGCCGCAGACCACGTACATCCCGCCCGCAGACGCGCGCCGCCCCGGCGGCCGTTCGGGGCGCGGCGGACGACCCGCCCCCGGCGGAGGCCGTCCCGGCGACCGGCGCGGCGGGCGCGGCTTCGAGCGCGACTTCGTCGTGCCCAAGGCCCTGCGCCTGGAAGACCGCATCGCGCAGTCTCTCAACCCCGCGGCGGGCGCGGCGGCGGCCGGCGACCTCAAGCAGGTGCGCCTCGTCGAGGGCGCGACCGTCAAGGAGTTCGCCGAGAAGACCGGCATCCGCCCGAAGGACATCCAGGCGCTCCTGCTCCAGCGCGGCGTCTTCGCCACGCTCAACCAGCCGCTCGACAACGAGATGGCGAAGGAGCTTGGACGCCGCTTCGGCTTCGACGTGCAGTTCCTCGGCTTCGAGGAGATGGTCGCCGACGAGGAGTTGGAGCAGCTCATCGAGTCCGACGTTGACGACGTGGAGGAGCCGCGCGCCCCCGTCGTCACCGTCATGGGCCACGTCGATCACGGCAAGACCTCCCTGCTCGACGGCATCCGCCGCGCCAACGTCGCCGCGGGCGAGGCGGGCGGCATCACGCAGCACATCGGCGCTTACAGCGTCCAGGTGCCGAGCGCCGACAACCCCGAGGACAAGCGCCGTGTCGTCTTCCTCGACACGCCCGGCCACGAGGCGTTCACCATGATGCGCGCCCGCGGCGCGAAGGCGACCGACGTGGTCGTCCTCGTCGTCGCGGCCGACGACGGCGTCATGCCGCAGACCATCGAGGCCATCGAGCACGCGCGCGCCGCGCACGTGCCCATCGTCGTCGCCATCAACAAGATCGACAAGCCCGACGCCAACCCCGACCGCGTCCGCCAGGAGCTTGCGGTGCAGGGGCTCCAGCCCGTCGAGTGGGGCGGCGACATCGAGATGGTTCCCGTCTCGGCCAAGAAGCAGGAAAACATCGGGACGCTGCTCGAAACCATCCTGCTCACCGCGGACATCCTGAATCTGAAGGCCAGCCCGACCCGGCTCGCCTCGGGCGTCGTCCTCGAAGCCAAGCTCGACCGCGGCCGCGGCGCGGTCGCCACGGTGCTCGTGCAGCAGGGCACGCTCCGCGTCGGCGACCCGTTCATCGTCGGCCAAATCTTCGGCAAGGTGCGCGCGATGTACGACGACCGCGGCAACCACATCGACGAGGCGGGGCCCGCGACCCCCGTCGAGGTGCTCGGCCTCCAGGGCGTGCCGCAGGCGGGCGAGACCTTCCAGGTCGTCGCCGACATCACCAAGGCGCAGCAGATTTCGCACCACCGCCAGATGGTCGCGCGCCAGCAGACGCTCGCCCAGACCACCAAGCGCGGCATCGAGGCGCTCGGCGAGGCGCAGGTCAAGGAACTCCTGACCATCGTCAAGGCCGACGTGCAGGGCTCGGTGGAAGTCCTGAAGTCAACGCTGACGAAGCTCTCGACCGACACGGTCAAGGTGCGCGTGGTGCGCTCCGGCGTCGGGGCCATCACCGAGTCGGACGTGCTCTTGGCCGCCGCGTCTCAGACCGAGGCCGCGGGCCGCGCGGTCGTCATCATCGGCTTCAACGTGAGGCCGGAGGTGCGGGCGGCGGAACTCGCGCGGCAGGAGCACGTGGACATCCGCCTCCACTCGATCATCTACAAGGTCGAGGAGGAGATACGCGCCGCGATGATCGGGATGCTCGACAAGATCGAGACCGAGAAGATTCTGGGCAAGGCGCTCGTCCTCCAGACCTTCCGCGTGCCGAAGGCGGGGACGATCGCCGGCTGCCGCGTCACCGACGGCGTCATCCGCCGTAACACCCGCGCCCGGCTCATCCGCGACGGCGTCGTCGCCTGGGAGGGCAACATCGGCTCCTTGCGCCGCCTCAAGGACGACGTCTCCGAGGTGCGCGAGGGCTACGAGTGCGGCATTGGCCTTGAGAACTTCAACGACATCAAGGACAACGATCAGATCGAGTGCTACGTCATCGAGCAGATCGCGGCGACAGAACTGTAAGGCAGTGACGAGTGACAAGTGACGGGTGACAAGTAAACCTTGTCCTGCTCGTCACCCGTCACTCGTCACTCGTCACTTGAAGCAATGAGACGGCCAGAGCAGCTAGCGGAAGTGATACGCGAGGAGGTCAGCCAGATCGTCGGCTTCGAGCTGGACGACCCGCGCGTCGAGACCGTGACGGTGACGGACGTGCGCGTGTCGGAGAATCTGCGGGACGCGAGCGTCTACGTCACGGCCGAGGGGACGGAGGCCGAGAAGGCCGAGGCGATGAAGGCGCTCCAGAAGGCCGCGCCCTACGTGCGCCGCCAACTGGGCACCGCCCTCAACCTCAAGTACACGCCCGAGCTGCACTTCGTCCGCGACACTGTCGAGGAGGCCGCCGCGCGCGTCGAGGCGCTACTCTCCGAAATCAAGACGGAAAGTCAGGCCGAGCCCTCCCCCTCCCCAGACGAAGAAGGGGCCGGCGAAGAAGGAAGGAGTGGTAGTACTGAGGACTGAGGACTGAGGACTGAGTGGAAGCGACTTGCCTTCACTCAGTCCTCAGTCCTCAGTCCTCAGTACTTTTAATCGAGATGCTCAGTCAAGTGGTTGAACTGATCGAGTCGAAGCGCCGCTTCGCGATCACGTCGCACATCCGCCCCGACGGCGACAGCCTGGGCTCGTCGCTCGGACTCTACTGGCTGCTGCGCGCCCTCGACAAGGAGGTCGAGGTCGTCATGCGGGACGCCGTCCCGCACGCCTACCAGAAGCTGCCCGGCTCGGAGCTGGTGCGGGTCACGCCGCGCGTGGACAGGCCGTACGACGCGGTCTTCGTCATCGAGTGCTCGGACATCACGCGCCCCGGGCTCATCGACCTGGAGAGGCAGTTCGTCGTCAACATCGACCACCACTCGACGACCGCGCTCTTCGGCGACATCAACTGGATCGACTCGACCGCCTCGGCCGTCGGCGAGATGATCTACAACCTCTGCAAGGCGCTCGGCGTCCGCGTCACCAAAGAGATCGCCGAGTGCGTCTACACCGCGCTGATCACCGACACCGGCAGCTTCCACTACTCGAACACGTCGGAGCGCACCTTCAAGGTCGCGTCCGAGCTTGTGCGCGCGGGCGTCAAGCCGGCGAAGGTCTCGCAGGCCGTCTTCGCCAACTACCCCTGGAGCAAGATCGAGCTGATGAGCGAGGTTCTCGGGACCGTCCGGCGCGACCCGTCGGGCCGCGTGGCGTGGCTCGTGCAGACGCTCGAGATGCAGGAGCGCGCGGGCGCGACGGACGAGGACGCGGACGGCTTCGTCAACTACCCGATGAGCTGCGGCGACGTGGAGGCGTGCGCCTTCTTCAAGGAGACGGCGCCGGGCGTCTACCGCGTCAGCCTGCGCTCGAAGTGCGACGTGAACGTCGCGCGCATCGCCGAGCGCTTCCGCGGCGGCGGCCACCGCAACGCGGCCGGCTGCACCTTCAAGGGCACCTGGGCCGAGGCCGAGCGCGAGGTCGTCGGCCAGCTCGTCTACGCCGTCGAGCACCGCGGCGAGAACGGCACGGGGCCGCTCCCGCTCCCGCAGCAGCAGGAGATCGTCCCCGCGCCCGAGCCGCGCAAGCACGAGCGCGACGCGCGGCCGTAGGCCGCGGATGTCAGATGCCGGTTGCCGGTAAATGCTTTAGCTGACATCCGGCATCTGACATCTGACATCTTCTGTGCTAACCTTCATGCCCGTAAGCCCCTAAGAATCACCGCACCGAATGGACGCAGTCCCGAGCTGAAGGCATGTCTTGGTTTCGTAAAAAGAACCAGCGGATCGAGTCCGTCCCGGCCGAGGAGCGCCGGGTCAAGACCGAAGGCGTCTTCGAGAAGTGCCCCGGCTGCGAGGCCGCGCTCTACACGCGCGAGCTGGAGGAGTCGGCCTTCGTCTGCCCTACTTGCGCCCACCACTTCCGCATCGGCGCGCGCCAGCGCCTCGCGCTGCTCTACGACGAGGGCAAGTACGAGGAGCTTGACGCCGAGGTCATCTCCACCGACCCGCTCGACTTCGTAGACACCAAGCCCTACCGCGAGCGGCTCGAACAGGCGCGCCGCAAGACCGGCCTGCCCGAGGCCGTCATCAACGCGCGCGGCCACGTCGGCGGCCACCCCGCCCTCGTCGCGGCGATGGACTTCAGCTTCCTCGGCGGCTCGATGGGCAGCGCCGTGGGCGAGAAGATCACGCGGCTGGTCGAGCGCGCCATCGAGGAGCGCGCGGCCGTGGTCATCTTCAGCCAGTCGGGCGGCGCGCGCATGCAGGAGGGCACGCACAGCCTGATGCAGATGGCGAAAATCTCCGCGGCGCTCGCGCTGCTCGCGGAGGCGCGCCTGCCCTTCATCTCCGTCATGAGCGACCCGACGACCGGCGGCGTCACCGCCAGCTTCGCCATGCTCGGCGACCTCAACATCGCCGAGCCCAAGGCGCTCATCGGCTTCGCCGGCCCCCGCGTTATCGAGCAGACCATCCGCCAGAAGCTCCCCGAGAACTTCCAGACCGCCGAGTTCCTCCTTGAGCACGGCATGCTCGACGCGGTCGTAGACCGCCGCGAGATTCGCGACTGGATCAGGCGCGCCCTCGACTTCACATACAACCCCGAAGGCCGGCCCCAACTCTTCAAGGCTGACCTCAACGCCGGCCAGAACGGCGACGGCTCTCTGAACGCCGCGCCCGCCGAACAACCCGAAGTTAAGAAGCAGTAGCCCGACCGTGAGGGGGGCTTCCGCCATGAACTTCGACGAGTCGGTCAGTTACCTCTACGGCCTCGGCCACGAGACGCTCGCCGTCAAGCTCGGGCTTGAGAACGTCACGCGCCTGCTCCGCCGTCTCGGCGACCCTCAGGGCAGATTCCCTTCGGTGCAGATCGCCGGCACGAACGGCAAGGGCTCGACCGCGGCGATGCTCGATTCAATCGCGCGCGCGGCTGGGGTGCGCGCGGGGCTCTACACGTCGCCGCACCTCGTCTCGGTGACGGAGCGCGTGCGCGTCGGCGGGCTTGAAATCTCAAGGGACGAGTTCGCGCGCCACGCGACGCGCGTGCGCGAGGCGGCGGAAGAGGTCGGGCGTGAGTCGGGCGCGCTCCCGACCTTCTTCGAGCAGGTGACGGGCGTAGCGCTCTCCGCGTTCGCGGACGAGAAGGTCGAGGTCGCCGTCCTCGAAACGGGCCTGGGCGGGCGGCTCGACGCGACGACGGCCGCGGGCGCGCGGTGGGTCGCGGTGACGCCGGTCGCACTCGACCACCAGGAGTATCTGGGCGACACGCTCGCGGGGATCGCGGGGGAGAAGGCCGCCATCATCCGCCCCGGCGCGCGCGCCGTCGTCGCGCCGCAGGAGCCGGAGGCGCTTGAGGTCATCCTGCGACGCTGCCGCGAGTCGGGCGTGGAGCCGCGATTCACGACCGAAGAGGCGGAAGTCGAAGAGGCGGGCGCGGACGGCCGTCTGCGCGTCTCAATCCGCACGGCGCGCGCGGAGTACGCGGGCGTGCGGCTCGCGCTGCGCGGCCGTCACCAACTCGTGAACGCGGCCGTCGCGGTCGCGCTGGCCGAGATGCTGGCCGAAGACGGTTACTCAATCTCGCGCGAAGAGATCGTCGAAGGGCTCGAAACGGCTGAGCACGCGGGCCGGCTCGAACTCGACGAACGGACTCGACCGCCGATTCTCTACGACGGCGCGCACAACGTCGCGGGCGCGCGTGCGCTGCGCGCCTACCTCGACGAGTTCGCGCCCCGCGAGGGCGTGACGCTGGTCTTCGGCGCGATGCGCGACAAGGAGCTTGGAGAGATCGGGCGCGTCCTCTTCCCCGCCGCGCGCCACCTCGTCCTGACGCGCCCCGAGAGCCCGCGCGCGGCGAGCGTCGAGGAACTGCTCCGCGCCGTGCCCGTCCCGCCCTCTTCGAGTACAATCGCGCTCGCGCCTTCGAGCCGTGACGCGATGACCATCGCGCGGACACACACCCCGCCCGAGGGGCTCGTCTGCGTGACCGGCTCGCTCTACCTCGTCGGCGAGGTGAAGGCCCAACTCGAACACAACGACGGAGAGTCCTGACAGATGGCCGAAGTCTCCGAATCGAAACGTCTGTGGCGCACCGCGCTCATCGTCGCGGGCGTCGGCGTGCTCGTCCTCGTCCCGCTCGGGTGGCTCGCGCTGCGGATGTGGGACGACACCATCCAGCGGCGCGTCATCGCGGCCAACGAGTCGGCCGCGCTCACCAACCTCGAAAACATACAGGCGGCCGAGCAGCTCTACTTCGAGGCCAACGGCCAGTACGGCACGTTCCGGCAGCTCATCGACTCGGGCGTCTTCCAGGCGCAGGTCAGCGGCGACCCGCCCGTGGCGAGCGGCTACGTCTTCACCGTGAAGGTGCAGCCCCGAACCGACACGCAGCCCGCCTCCTACAGCGTCAACGCCGACCCCGTCCGCGCGGAAGGGCGCGACGCGACGGGCCGCCGCCACTTCTTCATCAGCTCCGAAGTCACCGGCGTCCGCTACCACGAGTCGCGCCCCGCGACCAAGGACGACAAGGTGCGGCCGAAGGTGTCGGAGTATTGAAAGCAGTAGGCAGACGGCAGTAGGCAGTAGGCAGTTCGCTCCGCTTTATGAGCGTTGCCGCTGACACTCTAACGATTCGCTACTGACCGCTTTCCTACTACCTACTGCCTACTGCTATGGACAAGGAGCAGCCCAAGGTTCTGTCGAGCGAGGAGGTCTTCGGGGGCCGCCTCATCAGCGTCGTGCGCGACACGGTGCGAGAGGGCGAGAAGACCTACCTGCGTGAGGTGGTGAAGCACCCGGGCGGGGCCGCGGTCGTGCCCCTCTTCGAGGACGGCAGCGTCGCGTTCGTCGTCCAGTACAGGCACCCCACGCGGAAGTACGTGATCGAGCTGCCCGCGGGCAAGCTCGACCCGGGCGAGCGCCCCTCCGAGACGGCCGCGCGCGAGCTTGAGGAGGAGCTGGGCGTCGTCGCCGGGCGTCTGGAACAGCTCTCCGAGTTCTACACCACGCCCGGCTTCTGCGCCGAGAGGCTGTGGGTCTTCCTCGCCACGGACTTGAGAGAGACCGAGCGCCGGCACGAGGAGGACGAGATCATCGAGGTCGTGCGCATGCCCTTCGCGCGCGCGCTCGAACTGGTCGCGACGAACGAGATCGACGACGCCAAGACCATCATCGGCCTCCTCCTCGCCGCACAGCGCCTGGGCGCTAAGGCTTAATTTCAAAGCTCGAATTTGAAATTTCAAATTTCAAACACCCCGCTCCCGCCGGCCCTCCTGAATTACGTACACACGGCCGTCGCCTGGCCGCTGGTCGCGCTCTACACCGTCGTGATGGGGTCTTTGTCTTTGGCCTTCTCGCTCTTCGACCGGCGGGGGCGTTTGCAGCACTGGTGCGCGAGCACGTGGAGCCGGATGATCGCGCGGACGGCGCTCCTGCGCGTGCGCGTGCGCGGCGCGGAGCACCTGCGCGCGGGCGAGAGCTACGTCTTCCTCTCGACGCACCAGAGCTGGATGGACATCCCCGTGATGCTCGGCTACCTGCCCTGCCAGCTTCGCATCGCGGCCAAGCGCGAGGTCTTCCTGATTCCCTTCCTCGGCTGGCACATGCGGCGCTCGGGGCAGATTCCGATCAACCGCGGCTCGACGGCCGAGTCAATCAAGAGCCTCCGCCGCGCGGCGCGACTCCTCGGCGGAGGCGTCTCGGCCTTCCTCTTCCCCGAGGGCACGCGCACGCGCGACGGCTCGCTCCAGCTGCTCAAGAAGGGCGGCTTCCGGCTCGCGCTGGAGTCGGGCCTCGCAATCGTCCCCGTCACCATCGTGGGGACGCGCCGCGCGATGCCACGCGGCTCGATGGTGCTGCGCGCCGGCCCCGTCGAGATGCACCTCGACCCGCCCATCCCCACCCGCGGCCTCACGGAAGAAGACCTCCCCGCCCTCATCGAGCAGGTGCGCGAGGCGATGGAGAGCCACTTCGTGGCAGTTGGCAGTAGGCAGTAGGCGTACGGCAGTAGGCAGTAGGCAGTGGCGCGGAGCCCCGCAGGGGCGGCATAGGGTAGTCAGGGGCGCAGCCCCTAGTCAGCGTTCAGATAATTTACCGGAGCCCTGTAAGGGCGACAGACTCTGTCACCCTTACAGGGCTCCGGGTTATTTACGCGACGTGCCCAGGGGAGGCGCTCAGGCTTACAGCCTTCGCTCGCCCCTGGCTACCTTCTGCCGCCGCTCCGCGGCTCCGTGCAACTGCCTACTGCCTTCTGCCTACTGCCTACTGATTTCTGCTACACTCGCGCGTGTGGAGAACCCGCCGATTCAAATCCCGCTGGACAGACCGGAAGAGTTGACGCGCGAGGGGCGGCCGTCGCCCGAGCGCCCCGACCCGGACAACCCGCCGTGGGGCGTCTGGGGCGCGCTCGGGCTGCTGCTGCTGAGCTTCGGACTGATGCTTGTGACGCAGGTCGTCTTCCTCGTGCCCTACGCTCTGCGGCGCGGCGTGAAGCTGGACGCGTTGGGGGAGTTCATCACTAAAGACGCGGGCGCCATTTTCGTGGCGGTCGTCTCGATTCCGCCCGCGCATCTGATCACGCTCGCGGTGGCGTGGCTTCTGGTGACGAGGGTCGGCAGGTACCCTTTCCTGCGCACGCTCGGTTGGGAGTGGGGCCGGGGGCTCTCGTTCTGGCGTTGCGTCTGGCTGGCGCTGCTGCTCCTCGGCACGGGGTACGCCATCATCTACGTCGCGGGCGAGTGCGACAACGAGCTGGAGCGCATCCTCCGCAGCTCGCGCAGCGCGGCGCTCGCGGCCGCCTTCGCCGCGACCTTCACCGCGCCCGTCGTCGAGGAGGTCGTCTTCCGCGGCCTGCTCTACCCGGCGCTGCGCCGACTGGTCGGCGTCGGCTGGGCGGTCGCCGTCGTCTTCGTCATCTTCGCCGCGATACACGTCCCGCAGTACTGGCCCTGCTACGGCGTCATCGGCACGATCCTCCTCCTGAGTCTCGTCCTCACGGTCGTCCGCGCGCGCACGGGCCGGCTGCTGCCCTGCGTCCTCATCCACTTCGTCTTCAACGGCGTGCAGTGCGCCCTCCTCGTCCTCGCCCCGTACCTCGAAGGCTTCCTCCCTAAAGAGACTCCGCCGCCGCCCGCGCCCGGGCTGCTGTTTGAACTCTGCATAAAACTCTTCGGCGCGGCGTGGTGAGATGGCGTACGAGGTCGTAGTCGTCGGCGGCGGCATCGGCGGGCTGACGACCGCGGCGCTGCTCTCTGCGCGCGGCGTGAGCGTCTGTCTACTGGAGCGCGCCTCGCGCGCGGGCGGGTGCGCCGCGAGCTTCGAGCACTCGGGGCACGAGTTCGAGTCGGGCGCGGGACTCTACGCGGGCTGGGGGCCGGGGGGCCTGCACGAGCGCGTCTTCGCGGAGCTGCCCGTCAAGCCGCCCGAGGCCCGCGAGGTCTCGCCTGCCTACAACGTGCGTCTGCCCGGCAGCTTTGACGTACGCGTCGGCGGGGGGGCGGAGGAGTTCCACGAGACGCTGCGCGCGGCCTTCCCCGAATGCGCAGACGCGGCCGTCCGCTTCTACCGCGACGCGTCGCAGATAGGTGACGCGCTCCGCCGCGCCGCGCGCCGGAGCCCCGCGCTCGCCGGCGCTTCGAGGCTACAGCTCATGCGGCTCGCGGCCTCGGAGCCGCGCCTCGCCCCGCGCATCCTCGGAGCGCGCGGCGACACCGCCGCCAAACATCTGGCCGACACTTCGGCGCGCTTCCGCCGCTTCGTAGACGCGCAGCTTCAGACCTTCGCGCTGTGCCCCTCCGACTCCTGCTCGTACCTCTACGCGGCGGTCGCGCTCACAGAGCCGCTCCGCCCCGTGCACGCGCTGCGCGGGGGCGCGCAGGCGCTCGCCGACGTGCTCGTCGAATCGACGCGGAAGTCCGGCGGGACCGTCCGTCTCGACACGACCGCGCTCCGGCTCGCCTTCGATTCGCGGGGGCGCGCGAACGGCGTCACGCTGTTGAGCGGCGAGACCGTCGGCGCGAGCCGCGCCGTCGTCAGCAACCTCACCGTCTGGGACACCTACGGCAAGCTCCTGGGCGCGGAGCATACGCCCGCGCACGTCCGCGCGCGGCTCAAAGCCCTGCGCGGCCCGGGCGCGTACCAGATTTTTATGAGCCTCGACGAAGAGGCCGCGCGCCGCCTCCCCTCGGACAGAGTCCTCGCGCTCGACGACCGGCAGGAGGGGCGGGAGTTCGACGCAGAGGGCGCGCCCTTCATGCTCGGCACGGCCCCCGCCTGGGACGCGCGCGCGCCCGAGGGCAGGCGCGCCGCCAACGTCACGGCCTTCACGGACGCCGAGCAGTGGTTCGCCTTCCACTCCGACGAGACGGAGCACGAGGAGCAGGACGCGCGCGCGCTCGAAGCCCTCTGGTCGCGCCTGCACGCCGCGCTGCCCGAACTGGGCGCGGGCGCGGAGGTCTTCGAGACGGCCACGCCGCGCACCTTCTACGAGCGGACGCGGCGGCGGCTCGGCATGGTCGGCGGCCTCCCGCGCACGCCCGACCTCCTCGAAGGCCCGCACGCGCTCACGCACAGGACGAGCGTGCCGAACCTCCTCCTCGTCGGGGACACGGTCTTCCCCGGCGCGGGCGTCGCCGCCGTCACGCACGCGGCCCTCGTCGTGGCGAACGAGATCGCGCCCGCCGGGCAACGAACTGTTTGAGTATGAGAAGGCGTTGGAAGTGGCTCGCGGTGCCTCTGCTCGCCGTCCTGCTGGCGGGCGGTGCGTGCTACGCGGTGCTGTGGCGAACAAGGGGTGAGGCGGTGGCGGAGCACAGGTATTTCCAGGGTGACGCGGGGCGTGTGCTGGTCATCGCGCACCGCGGCGGCGCGGGGCTCTGGCCCGAGAACACGCTCTACGGCTTCGAGCGCGCGGCCGCTTTGGGCGTGGACGTGATCGAGGCGGACGTGCGCGCGACGCGCGACGGCGAGCTGGTCGTCTTCCACGACGAGGGCGTCGGGCGGACGACGGACGGCACGGGGGCGGTCGGCTCCTTCACGCTCGCGGAGCTGAAGAGGTTGGACGCCGCTTACCGTTGGTCGCCCGACGGCGGCCGGACGTTCCCGCTCAGGGGCAAGGGCGTCACTGTCCCGACGCTGCGCGAGGTCTTCAAGGCCCTCCCGCACATGCGCTTCAACATCGAGCCGAAGCAGACCGCGCCCTCGATTGCCGCGCCCCTGTGCCGCATGATTCGAGAGCACGGGATGACCGAGAGGGTTCTGGTCGCCTCTTTCAGCGGGGCCGCGCTCGAAGAGTTCCGGCGCGAGTGCCCCGGGGTGGCAACCTCCGCCGCGACGGGCGAGGCCGTGAGCTTCCTCACGCTGCACCGCGCGGGGCTCGCGGCCTCCTACAGCCCGGCCATGCAGGCGCTCCAGGTGCCGGAGTACGCGGGCGGGCTCCACGTGCTCACGCGCGACTTCGTCGAGTCCGCGCACGGCCGCAACCTGCGCGTCCACGCCTGGACGGTCAACGCCGAGGAGGACATGCGCCGCCTCATCGCCCTGGGCGTGGACGGCGTCATGACCGACTACCCCGACCGGCTCCTCAAACTCCTCGGCCGCCCCGGCCCGCAGTGAATGGCCGTTCAAGTTGTCGCAAACGAAAGCGCCCCGCCGGTCGCAGAGGCCGGCGGGGCGCTTCTCATGCTCCGAAGGGTGCGGCTACTGGTCGCTGGGGCGGTCGCGCTGGATGCCTCTATCGTGTATCGGCCTCTCCACGGGCATCCGCGGTGTCATAGGCTCTCTCGGGGTCATCGGCGTGTGAGCCTTGGGCGACATCTCGATGCTTCTGCCGCCGCCATTGCCCGAACCGCCCGGGCCGGAGACGCCCGAAGAGCCGCCGCCGTACGTCCCGCCGCCCGGGTTGGAAGCCGTGCCGGGCTGGGCGTACCCCCCGCCGTTGCCCGGCGACACGTAGACGCCCGTGTTGTAGCCGTAGCCGTAGGGCGAGCGCCAGCCGTAGCCGTATGGCAGGAAGGTGTAGCAGCGCAGGCTGGAGTTGAAGAACCAGAAGCCGTTGGTGTTGCCCCAGTCGCTGAACATGCCGCTGAAACTGCTCATGCCGAAGGCCGTCTGCATGGCGCGGCGCGAGAGCCTCTCGTTGGCCTTCGCCAACTCCTTGCCGCGGTCGCGGCTCCACAGGTCTAACTCGTCGCGCTGCTTCTTGTCGAACTTCGCGACCTCGACGCCCGCGCCCGACACGCGCGCGACCTTGCCGCCCTTAACCAGCGTCCCCGCCACGACGGCGCGCCCCTTCGTGACGAACACCTCCGCGGGCCCGCCCGCGGGCGCGTTCAGGCGGTAGACGCCGCTGCGCTCGATCTTCACGAGCGCGCCGGGCAACTGCACCTCAAGAAAGATTTTCGTGTCGCCGTAGCCGGTCGCCTCTATGACCGCGCTGCCGCGCGCCAGCTCGACCCGCAGGTCGCCGAGGTCGGCGCTCGCCAAAGTGAACTCCGTGCCCCCGCCCGCGCGGAAGTAGGAGCCGGGGTTGAGCAGCACCTCGACGCGCCCGTCGGGGCCCGTGCGGACGGTGTCGCCACCCTTCAGCTCGTCGGCGGACGAGAGGGCGAGCCAGTCGGCCGAGGCCGCGCGCCGCACCTTCACGTCGCCCGAGACGAGGTTGACGCCGCCCGCCCGCGCCGAGATGACCCGCAGGTCGCGCGTGTCGGCGCGCGCAGCGCCGAAGGCGCAGGCGCAGACGAAGGCCAGCGTTAAGAGAGTTCGCAGCGGAGTTATCCTGAACCGTTTCATGTGGGCACCACCTTGGAAGCTCTGGGACACTAAGGGGAGAGACTTGTTTATCCGCCCAGAGCATACTCCCCCGCGCGCGGCGCGACAAGAGCCGGGCTCAAAATCTTCAGCCCGGCTCCTGTCGCGTCGCGCGCGGGCGGCCTTCAGACGCGCGGCCTACTGCCTCTGTCTCTGCCTCTCAAGGCGGCGCGCCTCGGCGTACTTGATGATCGCGTTGACGGTCTCTAGCTCCTCCCGTTCGGCGGCTTGGGCGGCCCTGCGATCCAGTGCGTCCCTCGGGCCGGCCGCCCCGGGCGCGGGGCCGCCCTGGCACTGACAGGGCGCGAACGACTGCCCCACGCCGGCCGCGGCCGAAGGCAGCAGCCCGTCGGCCGTGACGCTCCCGTCCAGGAGGAAGCCCATCGCCACGCCGAACTGGTCTTCCACCAGCGCGTAGACGCAGTTCTTCCCGGCGTTGAACCCCTTGTTCGTGCCGGCCGGGATGGCCGCGACGTTGCCGGCGAAGTGCCCCTGCTGCGGCGCGACCAACTGGTTCGTCATCGTGTTGAACCAGACCGTGATGTTGTCGTCCGCGCGCACGGTGAACTTCATGCTCGCGTTCTTGAACCCCGGCGTCAGGCAGAAGCATTTCCTGAAGAGGGTGTAGGCGGGAATCTGGGTCTGGCTGTTGTAAGTGTTCCACGCGCTGATCCAGGCCCCGCCCTGTGCCGCGAACGGCCCCTGAAACCACGCGGGGTGCGGCTGGATGACGAAAGCCGGGGCGACGGCCGGATTCGTCGTGGGGAACGAGGCAATGTTGATCCAGTAGTTGTCCACTCCGGGGGCCGCGTACTGGTTCCAGAGCGTGTAGTTGTACCCGGTGTTGAGCGGGAGCGTGGTCGTGGCGGCCGCCGGGACGCCGAAGGCCAGCAGCGCGACGAGGGCGGCGATGCGTTGGATGCTCTTCATGTTCATCTCCTCAAGGTGGGTCGGAGGCGAGGGACACTTCTCCTGTCACAGTGCGGTGGGGTGCCTGCGGGCACGGGGCGTAAGCGCGGGATGCTCGGAACGTCTCCCGGTTACGCGGTTCGTTTCCTTCCGTGAGTGTGTGGCCGCGCGCGAGGGAAACGTAACGCGTGAGGATGAAAAAATTTCGCCCCGGCCCGTTCGTCACAGGCCAGGGCGTGGTCATAGCTGTCAGAACCGCCCGCGGTAGCGGGTGGGCCTTACGGGGACGACTTGACTATTGATGACCGCATCACTCTCATCCGTTAGCTAACCTAACTCGAAAGACCCACCCGCTACCGCGGGCGGTTCTGACCTGTATGTACTTCAACGGCCGGACGAGAGGCGGAGCGCTTCGTCGGCGTCGGCCTCCGCGCCGCGGACGACGATGACCCAGTCGCCTTCGAGCCGCACGCGCGTGACGGACGCGCCTTCGCGCCACTCGCGTTCCGACTCCGACTTCGCCGCGCCGGGCGCGGCGCGCTGCTGAAGCAACTGGTTGTAGGCGCGGAAGAACTCCTGCGCGTCGCGCGGCGTGTCCCAGGCCGTCCGCCAGACGAAGAGCGGCGCGTGCCCTTCCCTCTCAAACACGAACGAGCGGTCGCCGCCCCAGCCGGCGGCGGCGCGCTTCGCCTCTTCCACGCTGACGCCGGCCAGCAGCAGCCCGCGCACGCCTATCTCGCCGAGCGGCGTCGTCGCCGCCGGCCGCCAGCCCTCGTCCGCGAAGGCGTCGAGGTCGAACTCTACCTCGCGCGGCGGCTCGCCCGAGAGGTACTTCTCCGGGTGGAGCACCTGCTCCGAAGACTGCGGCGGGCGGCGGAAGACTTCGTCGAGGTTGACGGCCGGGCGCACGCGCCTGAGCGTCTCGACGAAGTGCAGGCCGTCGCGGTAGCGGAAGATGAAGGTCTCCGTGAGCAGCGGCGGGAAGAAGGCCCCGATGCCCTTCCTGTACTGTGCGTAGCGCTCGTCCTCCTCGCGCGTCAGGACTTCGACCGACTTGCGCGCCCACGCCTCCCCTTGCGTGAAGCGTCGCTCGACGCTGACAGCGTCGCCCTCGATGAGCGCGAAGGCGGCCTCCTCGCGGTCGAAGCTGAAGGGGCGCGCGAGCACCATCCGGAGCAGGTCGAAGTGCTGATCCTGTAGGGCGTGGACGAACTCGTGCGTGAGCAGACCGGGGTCGCGCGCCGCGCCGCGCTCGCTGACGAGCAGCACCTGCTTGTCGAGGGGCGAGTAGGTGGCGCCCGCCGTCACCGCCGTGAAGCTGACGGCCAGCGAGGCGAGGTCAGTCCCCTCGGGCAGCATCCCGCCCGCGACCGCCAGGCGGCTCAAGCCCTTCAGGTCGTCCGTGCCGAGCACGTCTGCGATCTCCTTCGTCCGCGTGCCGTACTCCCAGCCCGACAGCTCCGTCATCCCGACCTCGCCGCGCCACTCCAGCCCGCGCACGCGCGAGGCGGACTGTGCCGCGCGCTCGCGCAGAGACTTCAGGCGCGGCGAGAGCGCGCGCAGGGGCAGCGGCGGCAGAGTCCTCTTAGCCGGCGGCGCGTCCGGCGTCGCGGCCGCCACCGGCGACACGACGCGCGGCCGCGAACGCTTCGCCAACAGCAGAGTCACGCCCGCGGCCGAGGCCGCGAGCACCAGCAGTAAGATTAAAAGATGGCTTCCCCTTGTACGCATATCAACGCTTACCACACGATGTTGTCCGGGAACTCGACCAGGCCGCGCCCCTCGAACTCGCCGGGCGTCGGGAGGTCTGCGCCCTCCCCGCCCAGCCAGCCTTTGTACTGCCGATCCCAGAGCACCGTCGCGACCGCCGTCGCCAGGTTGAGGCAGTGCTTTGTCGGGATGACGACGAACCGGTGGCAGTGGCCGATGTGCGGCTTCGCCACGCTGCCGTCCTCGGGGCCGAAGACGTAGACGGCGTTCGGCGGGTGCTCGAAGCCGTGCAGCGACTCCGAGTTCTTCCGCACCTCGACCGCCACGGGGACGACTCCCTCGAACTGCTCGAAGGGGTAGTCGTAGTTGATTATCTCCACGTCCGCGTACCCCTTCATCCGCTCCTCGCGCGGCAGACGCTTCCTGTACGAGATGTCGAGCGAGACCCGCTCGCCCGTGAACCAGACCTGCTTCAGGCCGTAACAGGAGGCCAGCCGCACGACCATCCCCACGTTGTGCGCGTATTTGGGATCGATCAACACGATGGCCGGCTGGCGGCCCAAAGGGGCCTCCGACCTGTCCACAACCCTCCTGATGACCCGCCGCTCCTGCATACGCCCCTTCGCCGCTCTCCGCCCGGCCTAGACTTAGACGCCCGAACCGCCGCCCGCGCTGCCGCGAAAAAGCCTCGGGTGTTGCAGCAAGCCTTAAGTCTAACAGAAGGCTACGCGGCAGTTCTGTGCGCCGATAACTTTCTACCTTTGTCCGATTAGACGCAGTGCTATACTTCCCGATCAGAGGCTTGCGATGAGCACCAGAATAAACACTTCCCCGCTGGTGAAGACCTACACGCTTGAGGAGTTTTGGCAACTGCCTGACCCGCCAGACAGGTCGAAGCTCGAACTCATCGCCGGAGTTCTCTACATGACCCCTCCTCCCGAGCACACGCACGACGACGTCGTCACACGTCTTAACCGGGCGCTTACCACTCATCTGATCGAGACAAACGATAGAGGTAAGCTCTACGTCCCTCGGGCAGCCATCTGGACTAGCGCGCGGACTTACCTTGAGCCCGACCTGTTCTATGTCTCTGCGGAACTTGCCGCGCGCCTCGACCCGGAACACAGGGACACGGCCGATCTCGTCGTCGAGGTCATCTCGCCCGGCTCGGCTATCTACGACCGGAATACGAAGGCCGAGACATACGCCGCGCTCGCCGTCCGCGAGTTGTGGCTGATAGACGAGGCGGAACAGACCGTAGAGGTGCGACGACAGACAGGCGGCGTCTTCGACGAAGGCCGAACGTTCGGCCGCGGTGAGTCCGTCGAGTCAATCATCTTCCCGATCCTCCGCCTCCCCGTCGAAAAGTTGTTCACGGACTAGCCTCACGCTCCGCCCGCCCTCCCGCGTCCCATTCTGCGTAAAGAGTCCACGCGGCTCAACAACCTTCCGCACATAAGATCGCATCTGAGGTTCAAATCCACGGCAAGCCCCGGGGCCTCCGGCGCGCCGGAGCCTCTTGCGGAGCGACTCCCCAGGCTCTCCGACGTTCAAGCGAACCGCATCAGGAGAGGAGCCTAACCATGCCGCGACACCTTCCGAGGCCGCACGAACTCCTGCAAGTCTCCGAGCCCTGCTCGGCCGAATGGGACTCGATGACGGGCGACGAGCGCGTGCGCTTCTGCGCGCACTGCCGGAAGCACGTACACAGCCTGTCCGAGTTCACGCCGAAGGAGGCGCTCGGCCTCGTCCTGCGCACGGGCGGCCGGCTCTGCCTGAGCATAGAGCGCGACGCGCGGGGACTGCCGCGCACGCGCGCCCTCGCCGAGCCGCTCTACCGGATAGGCCGCCGCGTCTCGCGCCTCGCCGCCGGTGCCTTCGGCGCGGCGCTCACGCTCTGCTCGACGGCCGCGGCGCGCGCGCAGACGCCCCGACCCGAGCCTGCGCAACAGGTCGCCACCACACACTCCGACGCCGCGCTCACGGAGGCTCAACCCGCGCCCGCGCAGGTGCCGGACACACAGCTCACCAATCTACAGATAACCGAGCTGCCGCTCCAGGGACGCGTGGAGCGACCCAAGCTGAGGGGGCTCGTCGTCCTCGCGCCCAGGGAGCCGCTCGTCGCGGCCGCGATGAATAACGACCTCGAAGCCGTCAAGCGCCTCCTGCTCTTCGAGGGGGCGGATGTCAACGTGCTCGACAAGAACTACGGCACCACCGCGCTCGCGCACGCCTTCGTGAACGGCAACCGCGAGATGATGCGCGAGCTGCTCTGGCGCGGCGCGCGCGTCAACACGCGCCTCTCCTACAGGCAGACCGCGCTGATGCGCCTGGGCAAGACGACCCCGGTCGAGGCCGTGCGCGACCTGCTCGACGCGGGCGCGAAGGTCAACCTGCGAGACGACGACGGAGACACCGCGCTCATGTCCGCCGCGGAGCAGGGGCGCGCGGATGTCGTCGAACTCCTCCTGAGCGCCGGCGCAAAGGTCAACGCCCGAAACAAGGAGGGGCGGACGGCGCTGATGAACGCCGCCGCCGCGGGCTCGGCCGACGCCGTCCGCCTGCTCCTACAGGCCGGCGCCGACCTTGCGCTCCGCGACGCCGAAGGCCGCACGGCCCTCCGCCACGCCCGCGAAAGCGAGTCGGACGACGCGGCCTCCCTCCTCCTCGCCTACGGAGCATACAAAGAGCCCGAGGAGCGTGAACCGTAAACCGTGAACCGTGACAAGAAGAAGGCGACTCGCCTTTCTCCTGTCACAGTTCACGGTTTACGGTTCACGGCTTTATTTCGCGAAGTAGCCGCGGCGGCCGCGGGCGACGGCGTCGGGGCGGCGCGGGAGGCGTATGTGGATGGCGCGCCAGGAGCCGTCGCGCCGCTTGTTGGTGGGGCGGTAGCTGAGGCTGTAGACGGTGCCGAGGTCTGCGACGACGCGCTCGTAGGCCCCGGCGAGGTCTTCGAGCTTCTCTACCTCGTAGAAGAGGCCGCCGCCGGCTTCGGCCAGTTGCCCCATGCGGTCGTGCGCGAGGTCGTAGGTCTCGGGCTGGATGTCCAGGGGGCTGAACGCCTCGTAAAACTCTGTGTTCGTCCAGACCGCGTAGACGACGCCGTCGAACTCCTGCACGCGGCTGCGAATCTCCTCATAGGAAGTCTTCGAGCCGACGCCCGTCACGTTCGGCATCGTCGAGTCGAGCCCGTCGCTCATGACGATGAGCGCGCGGCGGCGCGCGGGGTCGGCCGCGCGTTCGAGGAAGTCGAGCGCGTACCCGAGCGAGTCGTGCAGGCGCGTGTCGCCGCCCGGCGGGGCCAGGCGTTCGAGCGAGGCGTTGAGGCGCGCGCGGTCGCTCGTCATGGGCGAGACGACCACGGCGGAGCCCGAGAAGGCGATGACGCCGACGCGATCCTGCGGGCGCGTGACGGCGACGAAGCGGCGCGCGGCCTCGCGGATGGTGTCGGTCATGCGCGCCGTCGAGCCGGAGAGGTCGAGCAGGAGCAGGAGGTCGAAGGGCGCCTCCGACGCCTCGAAGTGCTCGACCGTCTGCGCGACGCGGTCTTCGTAGACGTTGAAGTCGGAGGCCGAGAGTCCTTGCAGGCCGCGCCCGCTCGCGCGCTCGACGACCGAGACGTTGAGCGTGACGAGGTCCGACTCGACGCGCACGACCTCGTCCTCTTCAACCTCCTGCGGCGTCTCAAGCGGCCGCGGCGGCGCGGGCCTGACGGGGCCGCTGTCCTGCGTCTCCGTCACGCGCGGGGCCGCCGCTCGCGCGCGTCTCGACCCCGCGCCGCCCCCGACGTTGCGCGCGGTCTCGGACACGGCCGCGCCGCGCGCGAGCGTGTCGAGGCTGATGCGCCCGCGCCCCGAGAAGAGGTTGACGCTCGCGCCGCCCCCGGCCGCCCGGAACTTGCCGCGCAGTTCGCGCGCCTCCGACCTTTCGGACTCGACGCCGCGGCCGACGTGGACTGTGCCGTTGAGCGACTGCGCGGTGACGTTCGCGCCCGACGCGTGCGGCAACGCCACGCGCAACTCGCCCGAGAGCGTCTGCGCGACGAGCGAAGCCGGCAGCCCCTTCACCTCCAACTCGCCGTCCGAGGTGTAGACCTTGAGCCGCGTTGTCGCGGGCACGCGCAGCCTCAAGTCAACGCGCGGCGCGCTCGCCCCGGCCGCGCGTTCGGCCGTTATCTTTAAAATCCCCCCGCCGCCGTCCACGCTGACCGGGAGCCTCGGGCCCGCCGCACTCTTCTTGCCACGGCCCGCGCGTCGCCCCGCGGGCTTCGAGACCTTCGGCGCTTCCCCGCCGGACGCAACCGTGACCGCCAGCCCGACCTGCTCGCCGTCCCAGACCTCGACCCACACCCCTCCGCGCCTGTTCTCGACCACGACCTCGCCGCCCGACGGCAGCGCGAGGTTGACGAAGTTCTCGCCGCCCTCGTCCGCGGAAGCCGCGCCGGTCGCGCACACGCCGAGCAGCGCCGCCGCCAACAGCGACGCCCACAACGCCCGGAGTCTCTTTCCTGACCGGCCCACAGAGGTTTGATGTCCGCCCCACGCCCACATGGTTGCCGCAATAGTAAGCCCTGAACCGTAAACCGTAAACCGTGACAAGAAGAAGAACCTCTGTCTTCTTCTTCTTGTCACGGTTTACGGTTTACGGTTCACGCCTGCCCCGAAGGGGCTTATTCAAGCATGTCGAGCATGGAGCCGCCGCCGCCGCTCGGCGGGGGCATCGCGCCCGGCGAGGCGGAGCCCATGTCGCTGAGGCGGAGGAGGAAGTTGCCGGGGTTGGTCGCGTAGGCGGTGGCGTCCTCCCTCTTCACGAGCCCCTGGCGGACGAAGCCTTCGAGCACGCTGTCGAAGGTCTGCATGCCGTCGAGCTCGCCCTGCTCCATCGCGTCAACGAGAGACTTGCCCTCGCGCTCGCCGTACTCCATGTACTCGCGCGTGCGCGCCGTGGACTTCAGAATCTCGATGGCGGCGATGCGCCCCTGCCGGTCGGCGCGCGGGATCAGGCGCTGCGAGACGATGAAGCGGAAGGACTGCGACAGGCGCGTGCGGATCGACTTCTCCTCGTTCTTCGGGAAGACGCCGATGATGCGGTCAACAGTCTTAGCGGCGTCGATGGTGTGCAGCGTCGAGAGGACGAGGTGGCCCGTCTCGGCGGCTTCCAAGGCGACCTCGATGGTCTCGCGGTCGCGCATCTCGCCGACGAGGATGACCTTCGGGGCCTGGCGCAGCGCCGCGCGCAGGGCGAGCGCGAAGTTCGGCGTGTCGGAGTGCAGCTCGCGCTGGTGGATGGTCGAGCGCTTGTGCGGGTGGAGGAACTCGATGGGGTCTTCGATGGTGACGATGTGGTACGCCTTCGTCTCGTTGACGAGGTCGATGACGGCCGCGAGCGTCGTGGACTTGCCCGAGCCCGTCGGGCCCGTCACCAGCACGACGCCGTTCTTCAGCCCCGCGATCTCCTTCAGCACCTCGGGCAGGTTGTAGTCGCTCCACTGCGGCGGCCGGTTGGGGATGACGCGCATGACGATGGCGTGCGTGCCGCGCTGCATGAAGATGTTGACGCGGAAGCGCGCGAAGCCCGGCGCGCTGAACGAGAGGTCGGCCGAGCCGAACTTCTGCAAGTTCTCGCCCGCCGTCGCGTGGTTGCCGATGATGATCTTGGCGAGCGCGGCCGTGTGCGCGGGCAGGAGCTTCTCAAGACCGGGCACCTCGACCGGCTGAAGCTCGCCCAGCAGCTCGACCTGGGGCGGGCGGCCCGGCGAGAAGATCAGGTCGCTGACCTTGTCGGAGACGGCCAGCATGCGCTGGAGGACGTTCAAAAAATTCAACTGCGGCGGCGCGCCCGCCGGGGGTGGCGGCGCGGCGAAAGGCGCTTGGGGTGTGCTCATCTAAAATCTGCTCCGGGGGTCTGAGACGTAAAGTGGTACTCGGCGCGCGGGGATAAGGGATGAGGCGGGGGCTGCGGGGCGGAACCCGCGGGGTGCCTCTCACCTCTAAGATGACAGAACGGCGCACGAGTTGGCAAGTGGGAATTTCGCAGGAGTTGCCCGGGGCTTTTGTCCGCGGGCGCGCCGGGCGGCGAAACTTACGTAAACAGTCGTAACGGAAATGACACTCGTCTTGCAAACAACCGTGCCCGCTTCGGCGTACATCAGAATGTCAGACGGGCGCGGGGCGTGCCCGCTAAGCTAGTCTAAGCCCCGCGGGCCTGAAAGGAGGCGCGAGAGATATGGCGACGTACCGTGACCCCGCGAGAGTTTTTGCCCCGCTGGAGATACTCGAGCGCATCCTGGAGATACGCGCCGACGCGGGCTACCAGCCTGTCATCTTCCTGCGCTCGGCCGACGACCTCGTCGCGTACTTTGACGCCTACGGCTTCGACGTCTACAGCTTCGACGAGCCCGAGGCCGAGTTCCGCTTCGGCAACTACCGCGCGCCCCTCGCCCCCGGCGGCGACCACGCGCACGAGTCGGCGACGGCACATTAAGGCGAGTAGTCAGTAGCCAGTAGAAAAAACAGGCGGCGCGCTTCGGCATCCAAGCCAGGCGCGCCGCTTTGTATTTCCTACTGGCTACTAACTACTGGCTACTGACTACTCGCTTTCACAGGGCCTTTATCACCACGAACGTCACGTCGTCGCCGGAGCCGCGGCCGCCCGTCCACTCGAAGATGTCGTTGTAGACGTAGTCGATCATCTGGCGGGCCTTGAGGTCGCGGCTCCGGCGGACGGCGTCCACGAGGCGCGCGCGGCCGTACTCCTCCCCCTCGGGGCTCAGCGCCTCGGTCGCGCCGTCGGTGTAGAGGAAGAGTATCTGGCCGGAGTCGATGGGCAGGTAATATTCGTAATAGCGCGTGTCCTTGAAGAGGCCCAGGGGGAGCCCGCCGCGCTCGACGAAGCGCGGGCCGTCGGGGTTGAGGATGAGCAGGGGGTTGTGGCCCGCGTTGACGAAGGCCAGCGTGCGGTTCGTCGAGTCGAGCATGCCGTAGAAGCAGGTGACGAACTGGTGCGGGTCGATGGACTCCCAGAGCAGGTAGTTGACCTTCGCCATCGCCACGTTCGGCGCGTAGCCGACGTGGATGGCCGAGCGCAGACTCGCGCGCAGGAAGGCCATCAGGAGCGAGGCCGGCACGCCCTTCCCCGACACGTCGGCGATGACGAGCCCGAGGTGGTCGTCGTAGGGCTTGACGAAGTCGAAGTAGTCGCCCGAGACCTCCTCGGTCGAGAAGTTATAGGCCGAGATGTCGAATCCGTCCAGCTCCGGGTCGCGCTCGGGCAGCAGCGCCAACTGCACCTGCCGCGCGACTTCGAGCTGCGCTTCGAGCCGCTTCTTCTCGACGAGCTGCTCGTGGAGCATCGCCTTCTCGACGATGATGGCGACCTGCGAGGCTAGGAGCATGAGGAGCTGCTTGTCGTCCTCGGTGTAGGCGTTGAGGTCGTCGGATTCGAGGTCGAAGACGCCGATGACCGAGTCGTTCGAGATGATGGGGGCGACGACCTCGGAGCGCGTCTCCTTGCGCGCGTTGACGTAGCGCGCGTCGGCGCGCACGTCCGGGACGACGACCCCGTCGCCCGTCTGCGCGACCCAGCCGATGAGCCCCTCGCCCAGCTTGAGCCGCAGCTCCATCATCTCCTCAATGTCGTAGCCGCGCACGGCCTCCGCGTGGAAGACGAGCGACGCGGTGCCACCCTCCGAGACGTGCGGGTCGCGGCGGATGATGTAGATGCCCGCGGCGTCGTAGGGCAGGAGCTGGTCGAGCGTGTCCATCACCTGCGCCAGCACCTCTTCAAGGTCGAGCGAGCGGCTGATCTTCCTCGTGATCTCGAGCAGCATGCGCAGCTTGGTCGCCAGGCTCAGCTCCTGCGACCTCGCGCCCACGCCTGCGGTCTCTTCGGCCATAAGTCGGCGATTATAACCAGAACTGCCCGGCCAGCGAGAGTCTAAAAAAAGAGGCGGCCCCGGATGACGAGGGTTCGCATCGGAGCGCCGGTGTTAACTTGACAAATTTTCAGATCAAGGCATGATGGCCGGGCTCTTCTACTTCTTCCAGCCCAAACCCCAGAGACCCGGAAGCAGAATGAAAATAGCCGCCTCGATGCCGGCCGCCGCCTGTCTCGCGGCCGCAGGCTGTGCGGCCGGCAACTCCGAAGCCTACACCCGCCGACACGACCGGCGACAACTACGACCTGCTCGACACCCTGCAAGCCGCCGCCAAAGGCCGGTAAGGGTGGCAGGTAACAGTTTTTGAAGTCACACACTCTTGCCCCCGGGACCGGTTTTCCCGACAAAATCTCCGGCGCACGCAGAGGCGTGTGCGCGGACGTCGGAGTTTTCAAACCAGGGAGAGGTGTGAATGAATCGGAGCCGACACCGGCCCTCTTACACTCAGCGCGGCGCGGTGCCGAGCCTCCGTGCCGAAAGGATGGAAGTTAACGATGAAACACTTCAGACGTCGCTCGACTCTTCTGCCGTTCATAATGTCGGGGTTACTGCTGCCCCTCCTAACCCTTTGCGGCATTTCCGCCGCCCACGCACAGCCGGACGGACGCCCCGTCATAGGCGTCCTTGAGCACAACAACGGCGAGGAGAGGAAGGGGCACAGCGTCAGGGTGGCCTTCTACAAAGAGGACGGCCGCTGGAAAGCATACCCAGCCGACTTCGACACCGAACAGGAGCTCTCGCAGTCCGTCAAAGCCTTCCCCGCGGAGGTCTCGTGGACGGTCTGCTTCGACGGCCGGTCGAACGGCTCTCTGACCAGTAAGAACCCCGAGACCGTTCTCTATTACAGGGATGTCGGCACGCATCAACTCAACCCCGGTGTGAGCGCCCCGACCTTCGGGCAGCCGAGCGAACTGTTCAGCGGCTGGCCCGGCGGGAAGACGTACCGACCGGTCGTGCTGAGTTCCGGCGCCAACTGCGCCGACCCCGCCGCCTGGCGCCCCGCGAAGCCCGAAGCCGGCGAGATCGACCTCGTTAAGGATTATCTGCGGAGGGAGTACGGGGCCTCCGCGGCGAAGTTGTCGAAGGCGAAGGTCACGGCGAACAAGTCATACGGGAGCGAGGCGCGCGGGGCGAAGCTGGTCAGCCTGAGCATCGCGGGCGCGGAGATCATCCCGGCTTCCGGCGAGGACGAAGGGAATAAGGACGCGTGGTTCTACGTCGCGGGGAAAGAGGTTCGGTACCTGGGCTCGAACATGCTGCTCGTGGACGCGGGCGATTACGACGGGGACGGCAGGGAGGAGGTCGTCTTCAAGGTACAGCGGTACAACAACGACGGGTACGTACTCTTCTACGAGAGGTTCGCGCAGAAGGCGGAGTTCAGTTGGGGCTATCACTGAGCTTCGCGCTGAAAAGTCTTTCGCTGTTGTTAAAGCCGTTCCTACTTCATCGTTTCAAACGCCTTCTCCGTCAGCAGCTCCAGCTCTAACGCCGCCGCCGGGTGGTGGCGGAAGAGGTCGTTGATGTCGGAGGGGAGTTCGATTGTCGCGAGGCGGAGGCCGCGCGCGCGGAAGAGTTCGCGGTAGCGCGCGGCGGCGCGGCGGCCGGCGGCGTCCGGGTCGAGGGCGGCGACGACGCGGAAGCGGCCGAGCGGGGCGAGCCATTCCTCTTTGAGCCCGCCCGCGCCGACGAGCCCGACGGCGTTGAAGCCGCGCGCGAGGAGCGTGAGCGTGTCGGTGAAGCCTTCGACGAGGTAGACGACCGCGTCGCTCGGGAGCGCGTCGAGCGAGTCGGCGTTGTAGAGCGCGGGGACGGGGCCGCGCATGTTGTGCCAGCGCGGCTCGACGCCGGCCGCGGTCGTGCGCGCCTGTAGGTAGACGGGCCGGCCGCCGACATAGAACGGAAAGAGCAGGCGGTGGTGGTAGAACGTCAGATGCTCCTTCCGGTTGAAGATGCCCGCGCGCTGAAGGGTATCGAGCGCGAACCCGTCAAGCATGCGGCGCATGACGCGGCGGTATGCGCGGCGCGGGAAGTAGGTGACGCCCGCGCGGCGCGCGGTTCCGGCGTCTATCCGGCGGCGCGCGAGGTAGGCCGTGCCTTCGAGCTGGTCTTCGGCCCGGCAGATTTCGAGGAAGCGCGCGCAGACGGCCGCGGTCTCGTCGGGGCTCAGGGGCTCGAAGCTCTCGCCTTCGATTCCGGAAGCGTCCGGCGCTGACGCCGAGGCGAGCGAGGGGCGGCGGCCCTTGCGGCCGTCGAGCCCCAGCTCGCGCGCCAGCTCCCTCACCGCCCGCGCGAAGCTGACGCCGTGCATCAGCTCGTAGAAGGTGATGGCGTCGCCGCCCTCGTCGCGCGAGAAGCAGTTGAAGAGGCCCTGTTGCAGGTCGATGGAGAGGCTCGGGTGCCCCTTCCCGCTGTGCGCGTGCGCGGGGATGGGGCAGAGCGATTGCAGGCGCGCGCCGTTCTGGCGCGCCTCGGGGCAGTAGCGCAGGTAGAAGGCGCGGTAGTCGATGCGGCGCTTGACCTCGTCGCGTAGCTCTCGCAGCCCTTCGGGCCCGCCGCCGTCCGTCTTCATGCGTGAGAAGTTAACGGGAGGCGGGCGAAATGTGAAGAGGAATGAAGACGAGGCGCGGGACAAAAATTTCGCGCCCCGTTCGGACTTGCCCAACCATCCGGCCGGAGCTAACATCTACGCTCAGCGGTATTTTTCAAACCTTTGGAGAAGTAAAGACTCAATGTACAACCCAAGTTTCAGACGTTCCGGCCTGAGGGCCGTCTGCGCGCTGCTGCTCGTCGCGGCCTGCGCGGGCGTGGCGCTCGCGCAGCTCGGCGGCCTCGGTGGCCTCGGCGACAAGCTGAAGAAGAAGACCCCGAACCTGCTCGGCGACAAGCAGCCGATCACGACGAGCCTCTCCGACGCCAAGTGGGGACGCGCCGACATGGACGCCTTCACGCCGCGCGAGGCCGCGCGGTCGCTGATGACGCTCCAGCGCACGCCCAACGGCGGCTTCGTCGTCCAGCCCGGCTACTACACGATGCAGACGCAGAGCTACTGCCTCAAGGCCGGCACGCACGGCCCCGGCGACGGCGACGGCTACCTCTACGCGCCGCCCAAGGGCCCGGCCGAGGACGCCGTGATGACCATCGTCCGCAACTCGGTCAACCGGCCCGAGATTCCGCAGCAGAAGATTCAGCAGCTCCTGTGGGCCATCATCGCGCGCGCCAAGTTTGAAGACCTGCAAGGCGACATCAAGGCCGTCGCCTCGCAACTCCTGACGCCGCGCCAGCTCGCCGGGCTCAACCGCAGCGCGCTCGACGTGCTGCACGGCAACGCTTTGACCGACGCGCTCGGCGGCGTGCCCGAGCCCCTGCGGCAGATCGCGCAGGCCGAGGCGCAGCTCCGCCAGATGCTGACCACGCCCGGCGCGTCCTTCGCCGAGATGGAGCGCGTCGCGGTGCTCTCGGGCGCGGCGCCGCTCGGGCCCGGCAGCCAGAACGTGCCCTCGGGCCGCTGGTCTCTGCACCCGGACGGCTACTGGGTGCGCTACATCCCCTCGGGCTACAGCTCGACGCGTGTGGAAATCTGGGTCCCGCAGGGCAGCCCCGCCGTCGGCAAGGAGTACGACCCGGCCGCACACATCGCCGTCCCCGGCAACACCGCGCGCCAGCGCCTCATCCAGTCCGGCCGCGCGCAGCAGGGGCATTAACAACAGAACCGCGAGCGGTAGCGAGCGGGTGCGGGTGACTTCAGACGTGTCTCTGAAGTCACCCGCACCCGCTCGCTACCGCTCGCGGTTCTGTTAATCCGCCGTGTTGCGCTCGGCGTTGGCGGCGGCGTAGGCGCGGCGGCGCAGCTCGCGCGCGGCGTCCTCCTCGGGGTGGCGCTGGCGGTACTCGGCCCACAGGCGGCAGACCTTCAGACGGTACTCGATGAGTTCGCGGCTGACGTTGAAGTGGCGCGCCATCTCGATGGAACTCTTGTTCTGCTTCAGCCGCCGCCGCAGCCCCGCGAACGGCACGAGCGCCGCCGCGCCCACGGCGTACGCCGCCTCCTCGTCCGCCTCGTTGTAGTCGCGCGCGACCGTCTTCCCCTGCTTGTTCTGCGCCACGATGGAGAGCCGGTTCGCCTTGTGCCCGAGGAAGACGTGGCAGACCTCCTCCATCAGCGTCGCGTTGTTCCGCGCCTTCCCGTGCTTCGGGTTCAGGATGATCAGCCGCCAGCCGTTCGGCAGCGCCCTTGAAGAAGTCCCGCCCGACCAGTCGTTCACGCCCACGCCCAACAGGTGCTCGCGCGTCTCTTCCGACAGCCCCTCGATCTCGTCGAAGTTAATGACCATCAGCCTCGCGAAATAGGCCAGCTCGAAAGGGTCTAAAGGCTCGTCATCCCGGCGCAGCCCCGCGAAGTCGCGCAGCCCCAGCGCGCGCACCTCGTACTGTCTCCCCTTAAAAGTCGGCGGCAGGTTCTCTGTGTCCACGACCCGAATTATACCCGCACTGCCGGGCTTTTCCCTTACCGAATTCAGACCACGCTTCAGACGTAGAGCCTGCCTTCGCGCGGATAGCGTCGGTGCTTTGCGACCGCGGAGTGGTCGGTCTCGCGCCAGGAGCGGGCGGCGCCGAGGGCCGCCAGCACCGCGTCGAGGGCGTCGCCGCCGCCGTTGCGCATGATGCGGAGGCGGTCCGTCGGGCGTATGCAGACGTGCGGCGCGAGGCCGTCGAGGATGGCGCGGCGCGTGCGGCGGCGCTTCGGCGTGAGCGGGCCGCCCTCGGGCTGCTTGTAGTTCTGGTGTGGGAGCCGCATGCGCTTTAAGGTCGAGGCCGGGCAGGCTTCGACGAGGACGCGGCGCGCGTTCGTGAGACGTTTGTACTGGAAAGGAAGAATGGCCGTTTGGCTTCGTCTACGCAGCGGCGCGAGCACGTCGCGCATGCCGTGGAAGGTCTGGTAGATGATGCGGTAGTGGTACGGGTCAAACGGCGCGCGCTCCTCGATGTCGGTCAGGCGGCGGATGTGTTTAGCCCCGCACAGCTCCTTCGAGCGCCGCACGCATTCGAGCCCCGCCCCGTACCCGTCCTCGCCCCACTCGCCGATGAACTCAAACTGCTTCCCCCAACACTCTCCCAAGACCTCCACCGGCATCCCGAACGGGAAGTCCAGAGACCACAAAGCCCCCTCCGACTCCCCTATCAACCCGACCAGATGCCCCAGGGCCCGCTCACGCTCCGCCGTCCCGCAGAGGTCTTCCAGCCGCGCCAGCTCAACCAACCGCCACGCGCTCTGACACCCGGTTCCCTTCTTCCGCGGCTCAATCCGCGCCACCCAGGTGTTCCGCCCCGCCAGACGCGCCCCGCTGAAATCGACGCCGTAAATCGCCCTGAACTTCAAATTTCAATCCCCCGTGTTCGTCCTTCCGGCGGACGCGAAGAGGGACGGCCTCGGTCAATCGTCGAGCCGCCCCCCTTATCGCTCCGCTCTACGCTTTAGGCCCCGGCCTGTTGCGCCATATAGGCTTCGAGGCGCCGCTTGATCTCCTCCGGCGTCGGGTCTTCGATGTGCGTGGAGATGTACCAGTGGTGGCCGAACGGGTCTTCGACGCTGCCCGAACGGTCGCCGTAGAACTCGTCCTTGACGGGCCGCCTGGGCGTCGCGCCCGCCTTGACCGCCTGCTCGTAGCGCGCGTCAACGTCCTCGACGTAGATCATGAAATGGGACGTGGGGCCGCCGAGCGAACGCGGGCTGCGGAAGTTCATCTCGGGCATCTCGTCGGCGAGCATGACGATGGTGTCGCCGATCTGAATCTCGGCGTGCCCGATCTTCCCGCCCGGGGCCTCCATGCGCATGCGCTCGGTCGCGCCGAACGCCTCCTTGTAAAACTCGATGGCCCGCGCCGCGTCGTCCACACACAGGTAGGGGTTCACGCTGCGGAACCCTTCGGGGATGGGTTTCACTGCCTTGTCTGCCATGATTCTCTCCTTCGCGGTTAAGAATCTGACTCGGGAGATTCAGATCGGTGCCTGATGTTTCGACGGCCATTCCGGCCGAAGGCGAGGGGCCTCTGCGGATTAAACTGACTGTGGATAACTGCCGAATTGATTAAGAGGCGCTCGACCGGGTCGGGTCGAGCGCCTCTCGCGGGATGTCAGTCCCTCAACTTACGCCCTCTACTTCCGGCCCTTGCGGGCGCGGGCGTCGGTGCCGGGCGCGGAGAACTGCTGGTAGGCGACGCGGAAGAGTTCGGAGAGCGCCTTGGCCGTCTCGGGCGTCAGGTTGCGGTCGGCGCGCAGGTGCGCCTCGACGATGTCGGGCGTGGCCTCGTGCGGGAAGTAGACGACCGCTGACGTGTCCGTGCCCTCTTCCGTCTTGCGCGTGCCCATGACGCGCTCCATCGGCATGTCGAGCCAGCCCGTCAGGCGCGCGATGTTGTCGGCGTCGGGCTTGCCCGTGCCGTTCTCGATGCGCGAGAGCGTCGAGGCCGAGACGCCCGTCTCGTCGGCCACGTCCCGAAGACTCAAACCCATTTCCTCGCGCTTGCGGCGGATGGCGCGGCCGAGCTCGACCGTGTTGACTAAACTTTTCGACTGATCTGCCATTTTCGGCCTCCTTCGCGGGCTGTCCCGAAAGCCCTACACGGACTCCGGCGCCCACCTTTGCAGCCCCAACATAGCACAAGAAAATTTCCTGCGCAAGACCTTGTTTTATGCTTGCAACAAGCCGGGAACAATGGTACACTGTTTCACGTATGAAACAGAGCGTTGCAGTAAACAGGCGGTGACTCTGAATTGCAAGGAGTGAGACGGAAGGTGAGCGACGTGATCTGGGAGACGTTCGACGGACTGTTCAAGACCCTGCACCGGCAGGGTCGGCGCGTCGAGGAGTTGGAGGCGCGGGTCGTCGAGCTGGAGCGTCGCTTGCAGGAGCGCGCCGGGTTCGCCCCGCAGCCCGAGCCGGCCGAGCGGGTCGTCACGCAGATGCCGACCGAGAAGGCCGCCTAAGCGTTTCAGGGAAGTTCGGACGGAGGATTTAAGCCATGACTGCCGTACTCGACAAGAAAGCTTTGATGCGCGACAAGCGCGCGCAGGGCATCGCCGCGATGGGGCTGGTGAACCGCGAGGGCGACCGCTTCCGCGTGACCACGCCGACCTTGCGCGGACGGCGCGCCTCCTACGAGGTCTGGCGCGACGAGGCGGGGCGCGTGTGCTGCACCTGCCTCGAGTTCGAGGAGCAGTCGGCGACCGATCCGCGCTACCGCTGCGAGCACATCCTGGCCGTCAAGCACGCGGTGCTCGCCAAGAACACGGAGGCCGCCGCGAAGCAGCAGGCGGCCCAGCAGGTTTCCGCCCCGCAGGCGCAGGGCGCGACTCCCGAGAACGTTGTTGCGGCGGAGACGCCCAACACTTTGACACAGACCGCATCCGAGAAGCTCGGCGAGGCTGCCGCGGAGGCCACGCTTCGTGCCCCGCGCAAAGCGCCGCGCTTCGTACGGGAGCAGAACGAGCAGCCGGAGGTCAAGGCCGAGGTCGAAATCGTCGCCAACGCCGAGACTCCTCACCGTTCGCTCGCGGAACACGAAGAGACAGAGGAGCCAGAGATGACGAAGAAAGCAACCGCACACGTTCAGAAGGCGGCCGAGGAGCAGGACTTCATCACCGCCGAAGAGTACGAGCAGCAGACGAGCGCGCCCGTGGTGCCGCTCTCGTTCACCAAGACTTTGAGCACTTTGAAGCAGCCGGTTGACCCGCGCCTCATCAAGACGCGCGAGGGCTGGCGCGACCGCAACGGCAACCAGCACATGGTCGAGTACGTCGAGTGGCACACCGTGGCCGACATCCTCGACCGCGTCGCGCCCACCTGGTCGCACGCCGTCCGCGGCATCGTCCAGATCGGCGAGATGGTGGCCGTCACCTGCGCCATCACCATCGACGGCGTCACGCGCGAGGGCGTCGGGACGGGTAACGCCGACAACGAGACCGGCATCAAGAAGGCCGAGCACGACGCGCTGAAGCGCGCCGCCATCAAGTTCGGCATCGCGCGCGAGCTCTACCAGCGCGAGTCGGAGGTCATCGAGCGCGAGGGCTCCGGCCCGCAGCCGGGCGACTTCCCGCGCGACCCCCTGGCGAAGTCGATGGCCGACCTCGTCACGCCGAAGCAGCTCGGCATGATCCGCGCGCTGGCCCGCGAGGCCGGCGTGGACATGGACGAGGAGTGCCAGTCGGTGATGCGCGTCCGCACCGAGGAGCTGTCGAAGCGCGCCGCTTCGAGCTTCATCGACCACCTGAAGGGCTTGCAGAACCAGCAGACCTTCGAGGTGCGCCGCGCGAGCTAAGTGAGCAGTTGGCGGCGGGCGGCTCACTTCGCCGAAGCGAACTGCCCGCCGTCTCGGACATCTAAACAACTGCTTACAGCAAGGGGTGAAAGACGATGACGACCGAAGAGATTCTTGAAGAGATGAAGCCGCTCACGCTCGAGCTCGACTACGCCGACGAGGCGCTGGAGCGCGAGCGCGTCGAGGCGGCACAGGCCGAAACGACTGAGATCGAGCAGCGGACGAAGAAGGAGCAGATCGTCGCGCTCTTCGAGTCCGGCACGAAGGACATCGCGGAGATCGTGCGCCGCGTGAAGGCGCGCCCCTCCTACGTCGCGCAGGTCTTGCAGCAGGCCGGACATTTGGACGGCTACTTCGACCTCTACACGACGACCGGGAGGGAGCAGAACGTCTACACGCGCTACTTCCGCAACGTGCTCCACTTCCGCAACGTCGAGGCCGCGCGCGAGTCGGTGGCGCGCATCGACCGGCTCTACAACTACTTCGAGCGGCTCGGCGACCGCGCCGGCCAGCACCAGGCGATGATCCTCGCGCTCACGGGCAAGAACCGCGCGCGCTGGTCGGGAAAGACCGAGGAGTCGCAGGTCTTCAGTGACTGGCTCGCCGCGCACTGACGCGGCGAAGCCCCGACACTTTTAAGTGAGTGGCCCGCCGCTTTAAGGGCCGAGCAGCTTTAAGAAGGAACACACTATCTCCCTCGCAGTATCTTTCTTTTCCGAACGAACAAGGGGTGGGTTGAAAGGTGAGTTTTCAAGTGTTTGAAGGCTCACCTTTTTCTTTCGTCTTGCAAGCCTCGCTCTAAACGTTCTACCAAACCAACGCTTCAGAGGAGACACAAGCATGTCCGAACAGACGATGCCCGCGAACGGGTCTTTCTGCTGGAACGAGCTTTCCACCACCGACGACGGGGCCGCCATGAAGTTCTACGGCGAGCTGCTGGGCTGGGAGTTTAAGGGTTCTAACATGCCCCCGTGCGAGGGGTCGGAGGCCCCGCCGGTGGTCTACAACGAGATCGTCGTGGACGGCCGTCACGTCGGCGGCGTCTTCAAGATGGGGCCGGAGTTCGGCCAGGCGCCCTCGCACTGGATGGCCTACGTCGCCGTCGAGGACGTGGACGCGAAGGCCAGACAGGTCGAGGAGCTGGGCGGCAAGGTCTGCGTCCCGCCGACCGACATCCCCAACACCGGACGCTTCTGCGTCATCAACGACCCTACGGGGGCCACCATCTCGCTCATCACGCTCAAGGGCGCGCACTCCTAAAGGGCCGCCGTCCGTAGCAGTAGGAGCCCCCCTTTATCCGATTACCATTTCCCCTGACGGAAAGGAGAAGGGTCACAGATGAAGATCAACTACCCGGCCGTCGTCGCCTCGGCCGTCGCCTACTGGATGCTCGGGGCCGTCTGGTACTCGCCGCTGCTGTTCGCGCGCCCCTTCATCGCGCTCAAGGGCTGGACGCCAGAGCAGGTGGCGGCCATCCAATCGCAGAGCTACGCGGGCGAGATCGGCCTGGCCTTCCTCACGTCGCTTCTGCTCGCCTACGTGCTCGCCCACTTCGTCAAGTTCACGGGGGCCGAGACCGCCCCGTCGGGCGCGCTCACGGGCTTCTGGCTCTGGCTCGGCTTCGTCGTCACGACGAACCTCGAGACCGTCATCTTCGAGCAGCGCCCGCTCGGGCTCTACCTCATCAACAACGGCTACCACCTCGTCGGCATCCTCGGCATGGGGGCCCTCCTCGCCGTCTGGCGCCGCCGCGAGTCGCGCGTCCCGGCCTACCAGAGCTGAAAGGCGCGTGAACCGTAAACCGTAAACCGTTACAAGAGGAGGCAGCTCCTTCCTGTCACGGTTTACGGTTTACGGTTTACGCGTATAATCTCTCTCATGCCTGCGAAGAACGAAGACCTGCACGGCAACGTGCCGGACAAGTCGAACGTGGCGCTGCTGCTCATCGACGTGATCAACGACCTCGAGTTCGACAGCGGCGCGGAACTCCTGCGCCACGCGCTGCCGATGGCCGAGCGGCTGGCCGCCCTCAAGCGGCGGGCGAAGGAGGCGGGCGTCCCCGTCATCTACGTCAACGACAACTTCGGCAAGTGGCAGTCGGACTTCAAACAGGTCCTCGAACACGTCATGAAGGACGACGTGCGCGGCCGGCCCGTCGCGGAAATCCTCCGTCCCGACGAGGACGACTACTTCGTCCTCAAGCCGAAGCACTCCGGCTTCTTCTCGACCACGCTCGACATCCTGCTCGACTACCTCCAGGCGAAGACGCTCGTCCTCACTGGGCTCACCGGCGACATCTGCGTCCTCTTCACCGCGCACGACGCCTACATGCGCGACTTCAACCTCGTCATCCCCGCCGACTGCGTCGCCTCGAACGACCCCCGCGAGAACGAGTACACCCTGAAGAAGATGCAGAGCCTGATGGACGCCGACATCAGCCCCTCGACCGAGCTGGACTTCGAGAAGCTCAAGGCCGCCTCGCGCCGCGAGCCCCGGCCCAACCCCGAGCCCGAGCCGAAGCAGACGGCGCGCCCGTCGTAGGCCCTCCGTACCCAAACGCTCACACCCGCGCTTGACGCGGAGGCACGCGCGGCATTAGCTTTACACGCCGCCCGCAAGGGCCGCTCCCGTACAAAGGGGCCGGAGGCGGCGCTCAGGGCTGTCCGCCCCGGCCTGCAAGACCGGCTTTCAAACCAACGCCTCGCGGCAGTTGTCTCTCGACGGGCCGCCCAAGTTCGGCCCGCGACTTCCCCAAGGAGAAGAACCGAACCGATGACCACAAAAATGATCTCCCTCTTCGCGCTCTGCGTCCTGCTCGGCGCCGTCATGCTCGCCTGCGGCGGCGCGGCCGACAACACGAACACCGCCACGACCAACGCCAACGCCAACACGAACGCGAACACGAAGACGGCCGCCACGCCCGCCACCACCACCGCCACGCCCGCTGGCACCAGCGGCTCGACCGGCGGCGACATCGGCGTGGCCGCGTGCGACGACTTCCTGAAGAAGTACGAGGCGTGCGTCAGCGGCAAGGTGCCGGCGGCCGCGCAGGCGACCTTCAAGACCTCGCTCGACACCTGGCGCAGCTCCTGGAAGCAACTGGCCGGGACGCCGCAGGGCAAGGCCGGCCTGGAGACGGCCTGCAAGTCGGCGCTGGAGCAGGCCAAGACCTCGCTCAGCTCCTACGGCTGCACCTGGTAGGGTTCGAGTCAAGAAGGGAAACAAAAGGCCCGGCGAGTCTGAAGCTCGCCGGGCCTTTTTGTCTGACCGCGTTCGGCCTTACTCCTCGAACGACTTCGTCGAAGGGTTGCGGCCGCGCATGGCGGTGGCGGCGAGGTCGCGCGCGCGCGGCAGCGACTCGATGGCCTTCGACACCTGCGGGTCGTCGAACATGAGCACCTGCGTCGCCTTGACCGAGCCGTAGGCGGCCGTCGTCAGGTCGTAGCGGAGCTGGCGCGCGATGAAGTCGCGCCCCTTGTCGAGCTGCGCCTCCGTCAGCTTCAGCTCCTCGCCGTAGTTGGCGACGGCGAACTCCTTGAACGCCTTGTAGACCTTGTCGTCCACCTCGAAGGCCCCGGCCTCGACGTTGCGCTCGAACTCGGGCATCCCGCCGACCTTGAAGCTCTGCGGGACGCCGGGCAAACGGCCGTTGACGGCCTCGCGGGCGAAGAAGAAGATCGGGTCGATGAGGCGGACCTGCTGCGGCGTGAGCGTGCGCGCCTTGACGGCCTCGTCGGGCGCGATGCCGCCGCCGTCGTAGATGGGGCGGCCCGTGTCGGTGTGCCTCTCGGTGCCCTTCGGCTTCGGCTGCGCCTCGGCCTCCTCCTGCGTGCCGTTGACGCGGCCGTAGATGTAGTCGTAGTAGCCCTGGTTCGAGTAGTCGCGCTGAATCAGGCGGCCCGAAGGCGTGTAGTACTTCGAGGTCGTCAGCGTGAGCGCCGTGCCGTACTCGAGCGGCATGATCGACTGGACGAGCCCCTTGCCGAAGGAGGTCTCGCCGATGATGAGCGCGCGGTCGTGATCCTGCCACGCGCCCGCGACGATCTCGGAGGCCGAGGCCGTGCCGCGGTTGACGAGGACGACGAGCGGCGTCTGGTTGTCCGGCGCGCGGTTGTCCGAGACCAGTTCGCGCTGCATGCCGCGCGTGCCGCGCCCCTTCTGCGTCAGGATGGTCTGGCCGTGCGCGAGGAACTGCTCGGCCACGGTCTTCGCCTGGTCGAGGATGCCGCCGCCGTTGTTGCGCAGGTCTACGACGAGCCCCTGCATGCCCTGCTGGCGGAGGTACTTCAGCGCCGCGACGAACTCCTCGGCCGTCGTGTAGTTGAAGCCGCGCGTCATGTCGATGTAGCCGACGCCGGGCTTGATGAAGTAGGCGTCCGGGACGGTCGGCTGCGGGACGGCGTCGCGCGTGATCTCGACCGTCTCCTTCTGCGCGTTCGAGGCGCGCTCGACCGTCACGCGGACGGCGGTGCCGCGCGGGCCGCGCAGCATGTCGCGCACCTCGCCCGAGTTCTTGCCCTTGACGGGCTTCCCGTCGATCTCGGTGATCTTGTCGCCGAAGCGGAGGCCCGCGCGGTAGGCGGGCGTCGCCTCGAAGGTGGCGAGGATGTACGTGTCGGTGCTGCCGCCCATCTTGCGGTCGCCGATGGTCGCGCCGATGCCGTAGTACTCCGAGCGCCAGTCGGCGCGCTGCTCCTCGAACTCCTTAGCGTCGTAAAAGTTCGAGTGCGGGTCGAGCGTGCGCAGCATGCCGATGATCGAGGACTTGAAGACGTCGTCGTACTTCACCTTGGTGCCGTCAACGTGGTTGTCCTGGATGACGGTCAGCGCCTCGGCCACGTCCTGCTCAAGCCCCTCGGTGGCGTCGAGGTTGCGCGGGCGGCGCGTGCGCGAGTTGGGCGACGTGTCGCCCGCGGGCGGCGGGGACGTGCGGCGCGCGCCGGGCGCGGCGGGCGGCTGCGCGCCGCTCTGCTGCGCGATGACGAAGACCGGGAGCGAGACGGCGAGCAAGAGGAGCGCCGCGAGCGCGGTGGAGATTCTCTTTTTCACAAAAGACCCTCAGTTAAAACCCAAGATACGAAGGAACGCCGGGCGGCCGTAGCGCGGCGCGTACATCACAAGCCGTGACTGCTGCCCGTTCAGACGAGGCAGGTCGGTGTAGTGTAATTGATGACGGCACCGGCGGCAAGGTTGCAACCCGCGGGGCTTAGCGCCCGGATTCGCGCCGCCTTGCGCCGTCTGGGGCGCGCCCTTAGAATGTTTCGCAAGCAGTCCGCCGCCGAAAGAAGTGGTTGTCGAGGTCGTCCGCCGGGCGCCAGCGCCGCCCGCGCGGGCCGCGCCCGGCGGCGGCCGAGTCGAAGCAGGAGGTTCCGGATAGATGAGCAGCCCGAACGACCCGAGAGAGCCCGAAATCTTAGACCCCATCGACGACCTGATGCTCCCCGAGCACGGCGACGAGCAGGCGCACGGCGAGCGCGCGCAAGTCTCCTCGTCGGTGCGCGACATCGCCTCGCGCATCCCCGAATCTTTGGCCTCCATCGGCCGCGACATCAGCCGCACGGTCGAGCGCGCGCTCTCGGCCAAGGACGACTACGTCGTCGCCGTCAAGGTCTCGCACGACGCGCAGGAGCGGCTCGAACAGCTCGTGCAGGCGGGCGTCTTCCGCAGCCGCGCCGACGCCGCCGCCTTCCTCATCGACGAGGGCATCAAGGCGCAGGCCCCGCTCTTCGAGCGCGTCTCGGCCAAGCTCTCCGAGATCGAGCGCCTCCGCGCCGAGCTGCGCGGGATGATTACTAAAGAGTCGTGAACCGTGAACCGTAAACCGTGACAGGAAGAAGACACGCGCTTCCTCTTGTCACGGTTTACGGTTCACGGTTCACGGTCTTGTCACGGTTTACGGTTCACGGTTCACGCCCCAGGGGGTTTCACTTGTCCACTGTCACGCTGCCGCAGGCTCCCATCGAGATTTACACCTTGGGGAACGGCCTGCGGGTTGTTTTTAGCGAAGACCATTCGGTGCCGGTCGTGTCGGTCGCCGTCTACTACGACGTGGGCTCGCGCAACGAGCGCGAGGGGCGGACGGGCTTCGCGCACCTCTTCGAGCACATGATGTTCCAGGGCTCGGAGAACGTGCCGAAGGCCGGCCACTTCCAGTACATCTTCAACAACGGCGGCACGATGAACGGGACAACCTCCTCGGAGCGCACCAACTACTTCGAGACGCTGCCCTCGTCGCAGCTCCCCCTGGCGCTCTGGCTCGAGGCGGACCGCATGCGCTCGCTCAAGGTCACGCAGGAGAACCTCGACAACCAGCGCGAGGCCGTCAAGGAGGAGAAGCGGCTCTCCTACGACAACCGCCCCTACTCGAACGCCTTCCTGCGGCTGAACGAGCTGGTCTACCGCAACCCGCGCAACGCGCACTCGACCATCGGCTCGATGGAAGACCTCGACGCCGCGACCGTCGAGGACGTGCAGGAGTTCTTCCGCGTCTACTACGCGCCGAACAACGCCGTGCTCGCCGTCGTCGGCGACTTCGACTCCGACGAGGCGCGCGCGCTCGTCGAGAAGTATTTCGCCCCCATCCCCCCGCAAGCCCCGCCGCCGCCCGTGGACGTCAGCGAGCCCGAAGAGGTCGCCGCGCGCGCGGAAGTCTATAAAGACCCGTTCGCGCAGCTCCCCGCCATCATGCTCGGCTGGAAGGTGCCGGCGCGGCGCACGCCAGACTTCTACGCGCTCAACCTGGGCAGCGACCTCCTGCTCGACGGCGACAGCTCGCGCCTCTACCAGCGCCTCGTCAAGGACGAAGAGTCGGTCGTCGGCATCAACGGCGGCATGGGCGAGCGGCGCGGGCCTTCCATTCTTTACATCTTCGCCATCCCCAAGCCCGGCCACACGACCGAGGCCATCCGCGCGACGATTCAGGAGGAGGTCGAAAGGCTCGGGACGGAGGGCCCCACGCCCGAGGAGATGGAGAAGCTGCGCAACACCCTGCTGAATGACACCGTGCGGAGCAGGCAGTCAACCCTCTTCCGCGCGCAGCGCCTCGCAGAGTACACGCTCTACGACGGCGACCCGCACCTCTTCAACACGGAGATGGAGCGCTACCTCGCCGTCACGCCCGAGCAGATACGCGACGCCGTCAAACGCTACCTGCTCACCGACAACCACTCCGTCATGGAGGTCGTCCCCGCGCACGCGGCCGAGCCGGCAGAAGAAGCGCCCGCGCCGGCCGAGCCCGAGCCCCCGGGCGAGCCCGCGCAGCCCGGAGCCCCCCCGCC
>DATMVD010000061.1:0-13886 GCA_035563535.1 Pyrinomonadaceae bacterium
GTCACGCACACATTAGCAAGGGTGCCTAAAGATGTGATCTTCTGTTCAAGCAAGGATTGCGACGTGTCTTTTTCGTCAGCCATGATTCGATATCTTACCAGTTACCTCTAAGGAAGCAGCCTAACGCCCGGCATCACCCGCGCCCACACGCAACTGTCATGAGAGGGAGCGTGGCGGGGCGTCGGGTGCATGCCGTTGTTAGATTTCGCCTCGCCGGGAAAATGTCGTGGCGCACCTGCCGAACTCTGATTGACTATTTCATGCCGCTTTATTTCATCCAACCCCTTTTCTTCGGCTGCCGCTTCCCTGATTGGGAACGCCGAACAAGTATCTGCCATCAGCTTTCCGGCCACCCTGTACGCATAAACCAGGTACTGCTCTCCTAGCCGAAAGTGATAACTGCATTCCTTAGGGATGGGCGTCCCGTCATGGCCGGGGACAGCGCCCGTGCTTAGGATGACCTCACGCGCATCATCGCCCTTCCAGCGTTTATGCAGTTTGATTTTCACGGTGAAGCCATCCAAAGCGATGACCTCGCCCGTAAATACGGCCACCGACTCATCAAACGCCCGCCTCCGATCCGCTTTGGTTTTCGCCTCCGAGGGATTAGGTTCCTTGACGCATACGCAACTGGGCGCGCGGGGTTCGAGCGATAAGGGGAAGACCATGACAAACAAAAGAAGCAGCTTCATTGCAATCACCCTCGCCGTAAGGAAAGAAATCTAACGCCCGGCATCACCCGCCGCCCCGAGCCTCCGAAAGTAGATGACAAGCAGCGTGTCGGCGGTCGGGTGCATGCCGTTGTTAGGCTGGCCTACATAGGCAACCCGGTTTTTCAATGCTTCGTGCTCGCCTCTATTTTCTCAATGGCCTTTCGGGCATCTTCCTTTAGAACGAAATGCACCCGACCGCCGGGGATGGAGAACTGGCCCTCATCGCTTTCGGCTATCCGCCGCAACTCCGGTATCGCTCTGCGGTCGCCTATCTCCTCAAGCGCCTTCACCCCGTGCCACCTGACCTGTTCGTTGCTGTCGCTGAGGGTGGTAATGAGCGGCTCGACGGCCCTCCCATCCTTTAGCCAGGCGAGCGTATCCGCCACCCGACAGCGGAATACGTGACCCTCGTCTCGGTTCAGTAAGACCTGAATCAAAGGGAGGACGGCGCGGCCACCCATGTCGCGCAACTCGCCCATGGCCTCCACGACATCATCGCGGGTGGAGCGTTTACTCCTCAGGCGCTTGATCTGACGCTCTACTTCGTCCCCGCGAAATCTATCGAATATCCACATAATTTCGTAAGCCTAACTACAATTAGACGTACTACAAGCCGCCGTATTTTACGCCCATTTCGCCGTATAAGCAGCCTGAGTTTCGCCCCCGCCCCCGCCCTCCCACAAGAGAGGGCGGGGGCGTTTGCATGTAGGGGAGCGGGAAGCGCCGCCGCGGCTCAGCCGTTGGCGGGCGGTGGTTGGGGCGGCTCGTCGTCGTCTTCGGGTTTCCGGCGGGGGGCGCGTTCGAGGCGGCTCGCGCTCTCCCACTCGGAGAGTCTGGCCGGGTTGTCGCGGTACTTGTTGCGGACGATGGCGTCGAGCCGCTCGACCACCTCGTCCGCCTGCCGGAGCGTCTCGTCGAGGGCCGCGTTTGCGTTCACGCCCTCGGTGATGCCGGCCCCCTGGAGTGCGGCGTAGCCGTCGAGGGCGTCGGCCTTCAGGCGCATGTCGTTGAAGAAGGCCGGCGTCAGGCCGTACTCGTTGAAGAGGGCCGAGTGCGGCGCTGCGGCGTTGGCGTACGAGCGCACGGACGTGGCAAGCGCCTGGTCGTTGTTGCTCTTGCTCGGCGACTCGAAGAGTCCCCTGATCTCCGGGTGTTCGGGGGCGATAGCCTTGTAGGTGTCCCAGGCGCTCTTGCGCATCCGGCGCAGAGCGGTGCGCGTCTCTTCGCGCCCCTCCGTGCCCTGCCGGCGCTTGGTCGCCTTGGCCTCGCGCTCGGCGTCGAGCGCGGTGGCCTGGGCCGAAAGCTCCCTGAGCCGTGCGGTCAGCGTGTCGCCCTTGCTGCCCTCGGGGAAGTCTTCGTTCGGCGTGTCCATATACATGATCACGCGCTGAACGCGCTCGCTGCCCCTGCGCTGTTTATCGTTCACGAGTTGTATCCTTTCATGTGGAGGGAAGGAGACCCGAGTGTGAGTCCTTCCGGTGAGCCGAAGGTTTTGAGGTTAACCGCCGGGGCAAGTGTCTACCCGCTTGGAGGGCACGAATTATACTTACGAACCGGCCGCGTGCAACAAAATTTCTCCGCGCGCCCCGGCGGGACACGCGCGCGCCTGACCCAAGCCGTCGTGCGCCCGCCTCGAACGTCTCAGCACACCCTCCGCACACGCCCGCGCCGCGACGGAACGGCTGTGCGCGGCGTCGGCACGCTCGCGCGTCACGTCGGAACAAGCGCGCGAGCCACTGGAACACACGCGCGAGCCTTTGGCACAAGTGCGCGAGCTTTTGGCACAGTTGCGCGCGGCGTCGGCGCACGCGCGCGAGCGACCGGAACGCGCGCGCAAGCGGTTGGAACACGCGCGCAAGCGGTTGGAACGGTTGCGCGAGCGGTCGGAACATCGGCGCGAGCGGCTGGAACAAGCGCGCGCGGCGTCGGCGCAGACCCGCATGGCGTTGAAAATGTTGGGTTTAGTGCCGGGGCGGCCTCGCGCGCCGTCGGGACGGCACGAAGCGAGGCTGGAACGAACGCCCACCCGGTCAGAATGATGCGGGGCGGCGTCCTAACAGGCGCGCGCGTCATCGGAACGGCCGGGTTTGGATGAGAAACGCCGTCAGCGCCCGATCCTTATCCTGTAATTCCTGCCCGTCCGTGTTAATTTTTCAGTCGGATGAGAAGAGTCGGGGCGGACATTTCCGGCGCGGCGTTCGACCTGGTCGTCGTCGGCGCGGGGGTGAACGGGTGCGGGGTGGCGCGCGACGCGGCGATGCGTGGGCTGCGTGTACTGCTACTCGACAAGGGCGATGTCGCGGCGGGGACGACGGCCGCCTCGACGCGCCTGATTCACGGGGGCCTGCGCTACCTCGAATACGGCGAGGTCGGGCTCGTGCGCGAGTCTCTGCGCGAGCGCGAGACGCTTTTGCGGATGGTCGCGCCGCACCTCGTCCGCCCGCTCCCGTTGCTCGTCCCCGTCTACGCGGGGCGTCGGCGCGGACGCGTGCGCCTGCGCGCGGGGATGCTCGCCTACGACCTGCTCTCTTCGTCCAGGTCGCTCCCGCGCCACCGCATGCTCTCGGCAAAGGAGGCGCTCGAACACGCGCCCGGCCTCGAACCGGAGGGTCTGCGCGGCGCGGCGCTCTTCTACGACGCGCAGGTCGAGTACGCCGAGCGGCTCGCGGTCGAGAACGCGCTCGACGCGAGGGCGCGGGGCGCGACTGTTATCACGCACGCGCGCGTGGAGCGTCTGCTCGTCGAAGACGGCGCGGCCCGCGGCGTCGTCTTCAGAGACCTCCTCGGCGGCGCGACACGCGAGGCGCGCGCGTCCGTCGTCCTCAACGCCGCCGGGCCGTGGGTTGACGAGGTGCTCGGAGGCTCGCGCGCGGGGGACGAAAAACTGATAGGCGGGACGAAGGGCAGCCACGTCGTCGTCCGCGCCTTCGAGGGCGCGCCGCGCGCGGCCGTCTACACGGAGGCGGTCGAGGACGGCCGCCCCTTCTTCGTCTTGCCGTGGGACGGCAAGCTCCTGATCGGGACGACCGACGAGCGTTATGCGGGAGACCTCGACAGGGTCGAGGCCGCGGGGCGGGAGGTCGAATACCTTCTGCGCGAGACGAACCGCGTCCTGCCCGCGGCGCGGCTGACGCGCGAAGACGTGCTCTACACATACTCGGGCGTGCGCCCGCTCCCGCGCGTGGGCGAGGGCGAGGAGAGCGGCATCACCCGCCGCCACTTCATCAAGCCCGCGCGCGCCCGCGGCCTCTTCTCAATCGTCGGCGGCAAGCTCACGACCTACCGCTCGCTCGCCGAAGAGGCGGTCGGTCTAATCTTCCGCACGCTCGGCAGGAATCCCCCGCCCTGCCGGACGGCGGACGTGCCTCTGCCGGGCGCGGCCGTCGAAAAGTTCGACGCCTTCCGGCGCGACTTCGGCGCGCGGAGCACGCTCCCGCCGAGGAGCACCGCGCGGCTCCTTAAGGTCTACGGCGTGCGTGCGGCGGAAGTCCTGCGGCTCGCGCAAAAGGACGAGGAACTGTCCCGGGTCATCAGCGAAGAGACCGGCACAATCGGCGCGGAGGTCGTCTACGCTTTCCAAGAGGAGATGGCCGAGACGCTCGCCGACTGCCTGCTGCGGAGGACGATGGCAGGACTTAACGCACGGCTCGGTCTCGACGCGTTGGAGCACGCCGCGCACGTCGCGCGGAAGTTCTTAGGCTGGGATGAAGGACGAGCCTCGGGTGAGGTCGAGGCGTACCGAAGTTACGTCGAGCGCTTCAAACAGTACCGCGAGCGGTAGCGAGCGGGTGCGGGTACATCGTGAGTCGTCTCCGATGTCACCCGCACCCGCTCGCTACCGCCCGCGGTACTGTTTAAGCCAGCGCGTGCGTCGCGCGGCCCAGTGTGCGCGGCCGCGCCTTGTGGCCGAGGCGCGTGTGGCGCGGGAGGCGGACGTTCTCGAAGTAGTCGAGCGCGGCGACGCGCAGGCCCACGTCGCGGCCCAGGCGCTCGCTCATGAACCACTTGTGTTCGAGCACGCGCGGCCACTCGGCGCGCGCCTCGGCCGGCTTCAAGCGAACGCCGGCCAGCTCCTTCAAAACCTTCCGCTCCTCGCAATCGCCTCCGACCTTCGACTTCTCGATCACGTAATCGAGCCTGAACGGTATCATCTTAATTGTCTCCTCTCTTAAAAGCGGCCCACGGGGGCCGCGCCTTTTAAATGTCCCCCTGTTCGTGTGCGCAGTTTCGACGTGGATGATAGGCACGCCTTTGCCCGGGCGTCTAACGCATTGTGTTCATCGGGCGGATTAACTATATTCATCCACATTTCCCCGAGAGGCGTAAACGATGGAGCTGTCGCAGTTAAGAACCTTCCGCGAGGTCGCCGAGGCGCTCTCGTTCACACGCGCGGCACAGAAACTTAACATGACGCAGTCGGCCGTCAGCCACCAGATCAAGGCGCTGGAGCGCGAGCTGGGCGAGCCGCTCTTCATCCGCGCCAAGCGCGGCGTGCACCTCACGGACTCCGGCCAGCTCGCGCTCTCCTACGCCGAGCGCATCCTCGAAGAGGCCGACGCCCTGCGCGAGCGCATCCGCGGCGACGAACACGCGCCGCGCGGCCGCGTCCGCGCCGCCGCCGCCACGCAAGCCTTCGTCCACCTCTTCGCACGCCTCTTCGAGTCGTTCATGCGCGACCACGACCGCGTAGAGCTTTCGTTCCGCACCACCGTCAGCACCGAGCAGACCGTGGCCGACATCCTCAACGGCGCGGCCGACGTGGGCTTCGCCTCGCTCCCAGTCTACTCGCCCGCGCTCCAGGTGACGGAGCTGTTTGAAGACGAGTTGGGCGTCGTCGTCGGCGCGCGACATAAGCTCGCCAAAGAGCGCGAGACGGGCGTCGTCGAGATGCGCCGCGAGCGCTTCATCCTCTTCGAGCAGGGCGCGTCCATCCGCCGCGCGACCGACGCCTTCTTCAAGCGCGTAGACCTGAGCCCCGACCTCGCGCTCGAATCGAACGACACGTACTTCATCAAGCTCATGGTCGAGCACGGCCTCGGCGTCTCGGTCATGCCCTCGTGGGCCGTGCGCGAAGAGGTCGAGGCCGGCCGCCTCGCATGGCTCCGCGTCTCGGGCCACCGCCTCACCCGCGCCGTCGCCGTCATCGCCCTCGGCCGCTTCCAACCCTCGCCGACGCGCGCCTTCATCGAATACATCCTCGAACACCGCGAGCGGCTACAGGAAGCCGCCCGCCCGTTCTGACAGAACCGCGAGCGGTAGCGAGCGGGTGCGGGTGACATTAGAGAGACCTCTGCGTGTATCCCGCACCCGCTCGCTACCGCTCGCGGTTCTGTAAAAATTCCTCCGGCCCTCTCCAACCGTCGGGCGACGAGTCCGCATCACACGGGCACACCTAGAGGAGGGAACGTCGATGAACCGGAGGACTGCCCCCGCCCTTCTGTGGCTCTTCGTGTGCCTGCTGGCCGCCCACCTTTCGAGCGCGGCCCCTGCCTTCCGCTTAGACGAGTCACGCATCAGGCTCTCGCTCGACTCTGACGCGGCGCGCGTCCGCCTCGAGGTCGAGAACGGGACGGGGCGCGACCTGCCCGCGCGCCTGCGCGTCGAGCTGCTCGACCCGCACGACAAAGTCCACGCCGCCGCCGTCACGGACGTGCGACTGCGCCGCGGCTCCAACGCGCTCGACGCCCGGCTCGAAATCAACTACGCGCAGATGTCCGCCGGGGAGCGCGAGGAGTTCCCCTGGTATCGCCTGCGCTACAGCGTCGCGCCCACTTCGGCGGCGGACGCGCCCGCGGCGCTCGAAGGCGTCGTCTCGGTCTCTGAGGTCACGCCCGACCTCTTCGAGCTGCGAGTCGTCTCCGCCCCCGCGGCGCGGCCCGGCTCGCACTACGGCGCGCGCGTGCGCACGACCAACCCCGTCACGGGACGCCCGCTGAAGGGCGTCGCAGTCGAGGCCGCGTTCACCTTCGAGGACGGCGACGACAAGAAGACCGTCCTCAAAGCCTCGGGCGCGACCGACGGCGAAGGATTCGTCACGCTCGACTTCGACCTGCCGCGTACGCTCCGCACGTACGACGACGAGGCGGAGCTTAAGGTCACGGCGCGGCGCGGCGTTATCGTTGAGACGGCCGAGACGACCGTCGATGTAGACGAGAGGCCGCGCGTCATCCTCACCACGGACAAGCCGCTCTACCAGCTGGGCCAGACCGTGCACATGCGCGCGCTCCTCTTCGACCAGAGCGACCACGCGCTCGCCGGCCGGGAGGTGAGCTTCGAGGTGAAGGACGAGGAGTCCTCCTCGTCCTTCACCGTCGATCTCAAGACCTCGCGCTACGGCGTCGCCGCGGCCGACTGGCGCGTGCCCGAGGGCACGAAGCTCGGCACCTACACGCTCAGGCTGGAGATGAAGGAGGACGACTCCGACGACTACGACGGCACGTCCACGAGCTTCCGCGTCAGCCGCTACGACCTGCCGAACTTCTCCGTCACGGCGAGACCCGACCGCCCCTTCTACCTCGGCGGCGAGAGCCCTTCGGTCGAGGTGCGCGCCGACTACCTCTTCGGCCAGCCCGTCAGGCGCGGCCGCGTGCGCGTCGTGCGCCAGACCGAGCGGCGCTGGAACTACGAGGAGCAGAAGTACGAGACCGAAGAGCACCCGGCCGCCGAGGGCGAGCTGAGGGAGGGGCTCTACGTCGCGCGGCTCGACCTCGGGGACGAGCAGAAGGGGCTGACCGAGTCGGGCCACGAGCGCCTGCGCGACCTCGACTTCGTCGCCTACGTCACAGACCCCACGACCAACCGGACGGAGCAGCGGCGCTTCCAGTTGCGCCTCTCGAAAGAGCCCGTCCACCTCTACGTCAGCGAGGGGCGCTACTGGCAGGCGAAGGGCTTGCCGCTCGCCTTCTACCTCTCGACCTTCTACGCCGACGGCACGCCGGCCGAGTGCGACGTGACCGTCTACGAGGAGGGCGAGACGGGGCGGGAGGTCGCCGACGACGGGCGCGTCCACGATGTGAAGGAGCCCGACCGCGCGCTCGCCGTCGTGCGCACGAACCGCTACGGCGTGGCGAAGGTTTTGGGGCCCGTCGTGCGCCGCGACGAGTGGCGACGCAACCTCCCGCTGCGCTTCGTCGCGCGCGACCGCGCCGGGCGCGCGGGCCACCACGGCGAAGACTTCTGGCTCAGCTCCTACCGCGAGGCCGTGCCCGAGCTGCGCGTCGAGACGGACAAGTCGGTCTACGCCGCGGGCGAGCCCGTCAGGGTCGCGCTCACCTCGAACGCCGAGCGCATGGGCGTCGCGGTTGACGCCGTCGCGGAGGGGCGCGTGCTCTACTCGCGCACGGTGCGTCTCGCGGGCGGGCGCGCGGAGCTTCTCATCCCGACGGGCGCGGACTTCGCGGGCGCGGTCACGGTCACCGCGACGAACCTCGTGCCGACCCCCGCCGGGTACGACGACGAGGCTTACAGCACGGGCGCGCGCACCGTCGTCTTCCCGCGCGACCGCGAGCTGAAGCTCGACGTGAGGCTCTCGCGGCAGAGCTTCCGGCCGGGCGAGGAGGCGGGCGCGCAGTTCGCCGTGCGCACGGCCGACGGGCGGCGCGCGGCGGGCGCGCTCGGCGTCGTCGTCTTCGACAAGGCCGTCGAGGAGCGCGCGCGCGCCGACGGCGAGGCGTCGCGCGGCTTCGGCTTCGGCGGCTCGTTCTACGGCCACTGGTACGGCGACTGGAACATCGCGGGCGTCACGCGCCGCGACGTGGAGCGGCTCGACCCGAAGCGGGCGCGCCCCGAGGGCTTCGACGCGGTCGCCGAGATGCTCTACAACAACTCCCGACCCGAAGACCTCCAACGCGTGACGAAGGGGACGGACTTCGAGCGCGAGCAGGCGAGCGTCTTCGCAGACCTCGTCGCGTCGCAGCTCAAGCCGCTGACGAACGCACTGAACTCGTATTACGCGACGACGGCCGACTACCCTTCGGACGAGGCTTCGCTCGCCCGCGCGCTCGCGCAGGCCGGAGTAAGCTTCGCGGCGCTGCGCGACCCGTGGGGTCAGCCCTTCCGCCCGCGCTTCTCCTTCGAGCGCGAGAAAGACCGGCTCGAACTCCTGAGCGGCGGCGCGGACGAGCGCCCCGACACGGACGACGACTTCGTCGCGGCGACCTTCTCCTGGCCCTACTTCCGCAAGACCGGCGAGGCCATCGACCGCGCCGCCGCGGAGTTCCACAAACGCACCGGCGGCCACATACGCGAACTCCCCACGCTGCTCGAAGAGCTGCGCCGCGCAGGGCTCGGCGACGACGCGCTGCGCGACCGCTGGGGCAGTCCCTACCACTTCAAGTTCGAGACGAAGGGCACGCACTACTTCATAACCGTCCGGAGCGTCGGCCCCGACCGCCGACCGGCCGAGCCGGGCGACTACTCTGCGGACGACTTCGACGTCTGGGTCTTGAAGGCCGACTACTTCGACGAGTCGCGCAAGGCCGTGGACGCGGCGCTCGAAAAGAGCAGGCGCGGGGGTCGCCCGTTCCCGCGCACGCGCCGCGAGCTGGCCGCGGCGCTGGCGAACTCTTCGCTCAGCCTCGAAGCGTTGCGCGACGGCTGGGGCCGCCCCGTCTACGCGACCTTCTCGACCTACGCGAAGTTCACAGACCGCGTCGAGGTCGTGGCGCGCGGGGCCGAGGGCCTGAGGCGTCTGGCGCGGCCGGTCACGCAGACCGTCCACACGCTACAGCTTCACAGCGCCGGCCCGGACGGGCGCGAGGGCACGCCCGACGACTTCATGCTCGCCTTCAGCGCGAGCGTCGGCACAGTGCGGACGGCGCAGGACGCGGAGCCCGCGCCGCCCGCGCAGGCCACGACCTTCTCGGGCGGCACGGGGGCGATCACGGGGAAGGTGCTCGACCCGCAGGGCGCGGTCATCCCCGGCGCGACGGTCTTAGCCAGGCACGGCTTCGTCGAGTTCGAGGCCGCCGCGACGACGGACGACGAGGGCGTCTACCTGCTGCGCAACCTGCCGTCGGGCGTCTACACGTTGACGGTCTCCGCGCCCGGCTTCAAGCCTTTGACGCTGGACTCCGTCCGCGTCATCTCGGCGAACGTGACGAAGGTGGACGCCACCCTGGACGTGGGGGCCGCGCAGGAGACCGTGACGGTGACGGCCGACGCGGACAGCCGGATCAATCAGACGAGCACCTCGGTCTCCACCTCGGAGTCCGCGAAGCGGCCGTTCGTGCAGGCCCCGCTCTCGACGCCGCGGCTGCGCGAGTTCTTCCCCGAGACTCTGGTCTGGAGCCCGGAGCTTGAGACCGGGAGCGACGGCACGGCGCAGCTCAAGTTCAAGCTCGCCGACAACATCACGACCTGGAAGATGTCGGTCATCGCCTCGACGGAGGATGGAAGACTCGGCACGGCCGAGCAGGAGTTCCTCTCCTTCCAGCCCTTCTTCGTCGAGCACGACCCGCCGCGCGTGCTCACCGAAGGCGACGAAATCTCCCTGCCCGTCGTGCTGCGCAACTACCTACAGAAGCCGCAGGGCGTCGAGGTGTCGTTGAGGCCCGAGAGCTGGTTCGCGCTCGTCGGCGCGGCGCGGCAGCGCGCGGAGGTTCCCGCGGGCGACGCGGCCCGCCCCACGTTCGATTTCCGCGCCGTCGCCTCGGTGACAGACGGGAAGCAGCGTGTGACGGCGCTCGGCTCGGACGCCTCGGACGCCGTCGAGAAGCCGGTCACCGTCCACCCCGACGGCGAGGAGCGTTCGCTGACGGAGGGCACGCTCGTGACGGACACGGGCGCGCTCACGGTCAACGTCCCGGCGGACGTGGTGCGCGGCAGCGTGCGCGGCGAGCTGAAGGTCTACCCGAACCTTGCGGCGCACGTGCTCGAAGGCGTCGAGGCGATCATGTCGCGGCCGTACGGGTGCGGCGAGCAGACCATCTCTTCGGCCTACCCGAGCGTGCTGGTGCTCAACTATTCGGAGAGGTCGAAAGGCGGCGGGATCGAGCCCGGGACTGTCGAGCGCGCGCGCAGGTACGCGCGACTCGGCTACGAGCGCCTGCTCGGCTACCGCGCGGCGGGCGGCGGCTTCACCTACTGGGGCCGCGGCGAGGCAGACCTCGCGCTCACCGCTTACGCGCTGCGCTTCCTGACCGACGCGAGCCGCAGTATCGAAGTTGACGAGAAGGTCATCGCCGAGACGCGCGACTGGCTGCTCAGGCAGCAGCGCGCGGACGGGAGCTGGCCCGCCCTCACCTTGGACGGCGGCGAAGACAAGAAGCGGACGCCGCTCACGACCGCCTTCGTCGCGCGCGTCCTCGCCGCCACGCGGCAGTCCGAGCGCGGCGAGCCCGGCCCCGTCGCGCAGGTCTCTCTCAGTCAACCCGTGCCCGCGTCCTCGGCGCAGACGGCCGGGCAGTCCACGCCGCTCCGGCGCGCCCTCTCGTACCTCGCCGCGCGCGCGGACGAGACGGACGAGCCGTACCTCATCGCCTCGCTCGCGCTGGCCGCGGCGGACGCGGGCGAGGCCGCGCTCGTCGCGCGCGCCGCCGCGCGCCTGCGCGCGCTCGCCGTCCGGGAGGGCGCGGGCAGCTACTGGGCGCTTGAGACCAACACGCCCTTCTACGGCTGGGGCCTCGCCGGCCGCGTCGAGACGACCGCACTCGCCATCCGGGCGCTCAACCGCTCTTGCGAAATGCCGGACGCGAACTGCGGGCCGAAGGATGAGTTGGTCGGGCGCGGACTCGACTTCCTTCTGCGGACGAAGGATCGCTACGGCGTGTGGTATTCGACGCAGGCGACCATCAACGTCTTCGACGCGCTGCTCTCGGCGACGGCGCGCGTCGGCGCGGCCGCGCAGGCCGAAGACGTGGCCGAGGTCTTCGTCAACGGCCGCAACGCGGGCCGTCTCACGCTGCCCCCGCCCGACAGACTCACGGGCCCGCTGCTGCTCGACCTCTCGCCCTTCCTCGGCGCGGGCTCCAACCGCGTCGAGCTTCGGCGGCGCGCGGCCGGCCCCGCGCAGGCGCACCTCGTCACGACCTTCTACGTGCCCTGGGGCGCGCGCGCCGAAGGCGTTGATGCGCTGAAGCGCAGCGCGGCCTCCGCGCTACGGCTGTCGGTCGTCTACGACCGCACAGAGGCGGAGGTGAGCCAGGAGGTGACGTGCAGCGTCGCGGCCGAGCGCGTCGGCCACGCGGGCTACGGCATGATGCTGGCGGAGGTCGGGCTCCCGCCGGGCGCGGACGTTGACCGCGCGTCGCTCGAACGCGCGGCGGCCGAGTCGGGCCGGGCGCTCAACGGCTACGACGTGCTGCCCGACCGCCTCGTCGTCTACCTCTGGCCGCGGGGCGGCGGCACGCGCTTCCAGTTCAAGTTCCGCCCGCGCTACGGCCTCAAGGCCCTCACCGCGCCCTCGCAGCTCTACGACTACTACAACCCCGAGGCGCGCACCGTCGTTGCCCCGACGAGGTTCGTGGTACGATGAAGAGCAAGTAGTCAGTAGTCAGTAGTCAGTAGCCAGTAGCGCTCCGCGTTGTCTTCCTACTGACTACTGACTACTGACTACTGACTACTTTTTTCGGAGGTTGCGATGCGTCTCACAGAGATGGTCTCGTGCGCCGGTTGAGCGTCTAAGCTCGCGCCGAGCGAACTCGCTCAAGTTTTGAGCGGCCTGGACATTCCCCGCGACCCGAACCTGATTGTCGGCATCGAGACGGCCGACGACGCGGGGGTTTACTGTCTCTCGAAAGACATCGCGCTCGTCCAGACCGTGGACTTCTTCACGCCCATCGTGGACGACCCGTTCGACTACGGCCGCATCAGCGCGCTCAACTCGCTCAACGACGTGTGGGCGATGGGCGGCACGCCCGTCACGGCGCTCGCCGTCACCTGCTTCCCGAAGAAGGGCGTCGATTTTTCCATCCTCGGTGAGATCATGCGCGGCGGCTTGCAGGTGCTGACGGAGAACGGCGTCGCGCTCGTCGGCGGCCACAGCGTGGACAACCAGCAGATCATGTTCGGCTACGCCGTGACCGGCGTCATCGACCCCTCGCGCGTCGTCACCAACCGCGGCGCGCGCCCCGGCGACGCGCTGCTGCTGACGAAGGCGATAGGGACGGGCGTCGTCTCCACCGGCATCAAGTTCGGCAAGGCGAGCGAGGAAGCGACGCGCGCCTCTCTCGACACGATGCTGCTCTCGGGGCGCGAGGCGGCGCGGCTGATGACGGGGGCGGGCGTCTCGGCGGCGACCGACGTGACCGGCTTCGCGCTGCTCGGCCACGCATGGGAGTTGGCGAGCGCGAGCGGCGTCACCCTGGAGATTGATTCGGCGAGCGTGCCTCTCATCGAAGGGGCGCGGGAGCTGGCCGCTTCGGGGATGCTGACGAGCGGCGACAAGTCGAACCGCCTTTACGTCGGCGAGGACGTAGCGCTCGGCGAAGGCGTGAGCCGGGAGCTCGCCTCCCTCCTCTTCGACCCGCAGACGGCCGGCGGCCTGCTCATCTCCGTCCCCGCCGGACGGGCCCCGGGCCTCCTCGCCTCTCTGCGCGAGCGCTACCCCGACGCCTCCCTCATCGGCCGCGTCACGGAGCGCGGCCCGCACCTCATCAGGGTCGGCTGAGGCTCCTCGTTTGACAGCCCCCGGGCTCTACGGTAACTTAACCCCCGCCGACATCAACGACGAAACATCCGAGTCCCGTTCGTCTAGTGGCCTAGGACACCGCCCTTTCACGGCGGTAACACGGGTTCGATTCCCGTACGGGACGCCACATCTTTTCAGCCACTTACAGCCGCGCCGGGGAATGTTCTCCCCGGCGCGGTAACGTCTTGGTAACGAAATAACCCCAAATTAAGTATATCGCCGCGGCTTGCCTAATAGACAGGAATTGTTGGGCAGCTTATTCTTCCGGCTTCTTCATAATACTTTTCAGTCTCTTCTGCTTAGGCTTCCGCTTCCCCGCCAGCCCCTTGTGCCGGGTGGTGAGCATGGAGATAAGCGTCTGGTGGGAGAGGCCGAGCAGGCGCGCCGCCTTCGTCACGCTTCCACCCGACTGCTCTAGCGCCTGCCCGATCAACTTCGCCTCGAAGTCCTGCACCGCCCCGTACAGGCTGAAGTTCTTCCCGTAGATCGCGGGGTCGGAGAGCCGCCGCATGACGACGCGGGCGCACGCCAGAAGCAACTCCCTG
>DATMVD010000062.1:0-11788 GCA_035563535.1 Pyrinomonadaceae bacterium
CGAGGGCGTGAGCCTGACGGCGTACTCGGCCGGGCCGTAGTAGTAGCCGTGGAAGTCCTCCTTGCCGAAGAGCGTGTAGGTGCGGCCCACCGGCCCCGACTTGAACCAGCCCTCCACCGTGAAGCCCGTATTGCCGAAGTAGAGCGAGGTGACGCTTGAGGCGGTCGCGATGTTGGCGCTCGAACGTCCGCCCGCGAAGCGGCCCGGCTGCGCCAGCGACGTGGCGTTAGCCGTGCCCGGGATGGCGCGCGTCGGGCCCGAGTCCTCGACGCGCACCGCGCCGTTCGCCAGCTCGTCCATGTGCCAGAGGAGCACCGTGTCCGGCTCGGAGATGAAGGGCGTGCGCGGGTCTGCTTCGTAGTTGAAGGCGGCGGGGCGGGTGCCCTCGCCGCGGTTGGTGCTCACCTGGATGTCGGCCGGCCCGGGCACGCCCGCGGGCGTGACGAAGACGACCTGGTCGGGCGAGCCCGCGACGGCGCTCTTCACCAGCGCGGGGTTGCCGCCGACGGTGACGGCCGGGGCCGTGCCCGCCACAAAGAGGCGCGACTGCGGCACAAGCTCCTTCGGCCGCGAAGGGCTGGCCCAGAACAGTTTAGCCACGGCGCCCTGCGCGCTCTCGAAGTAGTCGAGTCGGATGTCGTATCGTCGCCCGGCCTCAAGTGTGATCGTCCCGCTGTACTCGGTCGGCGCGTGCGTCGTCCAGTTCTCGACGATGAGCTGGCCGTTGACCCACAGCCGGACGCCGTCGTCGCCGAGGACGGTGAAGGTGTAAGCCTCAGAGAATTCCGGCTGCACCTGTCCCGTCCAGCGGACGGAGAACTGGTCGGCCCCCATCGACGGGTCGGGAGAGCCGAGCCCCCAGTCGAAGTTCACCATCGCGTCCGTGCGCAGCAGCTTCGTCCCGGTGAAGTCCTGATTGTCGTAATACTCGCCCAGCAGGCCGTTGCCGGTGCCGGTCACCCCGGTCAGTAGACGCTGGCCCGTGACCGTGACGACCGTCCCGCCGTGCTGGCTCCCGCTCGAAGGCGTGACGCCGGTTATCTCGGGCGCGTCCATGTCGAGCGTGAAGTCGATACGCCCGGTCGTCGAAGCAGTGCCGAGGTTGTTGACGATGACGGCCTCGACCGAGTAGCGCCCTTCGGCCAGCGGCGCGGCGGGCGTGTAGCTCAGCGAGTCCTGCATAACGGTCGCCGCGACGGGCTGGGGCGTCGAGCCGTACGGCCCGAAGAGCAGCTTCGTCTGAGAGGCGTTGACGCCCGTGTCGTCCGCGTAGCCGACGACGAAGCTCGGCTGGAGCGTCGAGGTGACGTGCATGTCGTTCGACGCGGGCAGCCCCGCGATCTGGAACGACGAGATGGCGGGGCCGGCGTCGTCAATCGAGAACGTGGCGGTCGCCTGCTGGGCCGCGTTGCCCTGGTTGTCGGACAGGTTGAGCGTGACGGTGTGCGGCCCGCGCGCGAGCGGGGCGGCGGGCGTGTAGCTCAGCCCCGTGCCCGCCACGGACGCCTGCGGCGTGACGTTCACGCCGTCGAGCTTGAGCACGACGGACGCGACGTTGACGCCCGAGGCGTTGTCGCCGTAGGCGGCCGTGATCTGCGGCCTGAAGGTGCGCACGGTCTTGCCGTCAATCGGCAGCGGCTCGATGACGGGCGGCATCAGGTCGAGGGTCGTGAAGGCGGCGGAGGAGGCGGCGGCCGTCGCGTTGCCGTAAACGTCGCGCTGGCCCTGCACCCTGACCGTGTGGCGCAGGCCCTCGCCGAGGAGGTTCGTCGGGTGGAACGTGACGCTCAGACCGTCGGCCGAGAGCGTGAGCGTGCCGGGCACCGCGGCGGGCGGCGCGCCGTCGGCCGTGACGACGACGACCTGCGAGAGGTCTTGCGCCGGGTCGAGCTTCTCGTCGAAGGTGACGACCACGTCGGTCGAGAGCGCGACGCGGGTCGCGCCGTTCGCCGGCGCGAATCCGGTCACGGCCGGCGGCGTGCTGTCGGAAGTGGTGAATGCCGAGCGCACCTCTCTCGCGAGGTGGTTGCCCACGAGGTCGGCGACGTTCGTGGTCACGACGACGGTGTATTGGGTCGTGTCCACGAGCCTTACCGAAGGCTTGACGGTCGCCGTGCGGTTGCCGTCCGAGAGCGACACGTTAACGGAGACCGTTGACTGCCCGCGCGTGAGCCTCACGGTCCCGCCGTGCACGGTGGACGGATCGACGGGCTCGGAGAAGCGGACGGTGATGCCGGGCTCCGCGGGCGAGACTCCGGTCGCGCCGTCGGCGGGCGTGACGGCTTCGACCGCCACTGGGATGTTGTCGAGCGTCGCCGTGCCGAGGTCGAGCGTCTGCCCGTTCGAGGCGAGCGTCTGCGTGGCGTAGCGCGTCACGCCGCCCGTCGTCGCGTCGTTGACGTTGACGGTGGCCGACCCGAGCGGGACGTTCTGGAAGAGGAAGAGGCCCTGCGTGTCCGTGTGTCCGTAGAAGCGGAAGGTCTGGTTCGAAGGCGTGCGCAGGGTCAGCGTCACGTCCGCGCCGACGGCGGGCGACACGCCGTCAACCGACTTGAGCCGTCCCGTCACCTGCCCTGCGTCTTCGAGCCGCACTGACAGGTCGAGGTTCGCGCCCGCGCTTATCGCGCCCGAGGCCGAGCCGACGCCGACGCGGTTCGCCACCGTCAGCTTCAGCGCGAAGGGCCCGGCGGGCGCGCCCTTGATCTCGTAACGCCCGTTCGACTGCACGGGCGCCGCCACCGTGATGCGCGAGCCCGACCAGGCGTCGTTCGTGTAGGTGACCGTCCCCGTCGAGAGCGGCGTGCCGTCGTTGTTGAGGGCCGTGCCCGAGACGTTGCCGATGCCCGCGAGCGTCACGTCGGAGGTGAGCGTCGCGCCCGGCTCTGTGGCCGCGACGGGCGTGGCCTCGCCGCGGTCGTAGCCGGCGGGCGCTTCGGCGCGCACGACGACCGAGCCGAGCGGGACGTAGCTGATGCGGTAGACGCCCTGCTCGTTCGTCCCCGTCTCGTAGCGGCGGTTGCCGACGAGGACGGTGACGCGCGCGCCGTTGACCGTCTCGTCCGAGAGCGAGCGCACCACGCCCGTGACGGTCACGCTCGGTTCGAGCGCGATATCAACCACGGTGTCCGCCAGCGGCTCCGACGTGCCCGTGACGAAGCCCGAGGCCGAGCCGGTCTGCCCGCCTGGCGCGCCGGTCACGTTGATCTGGAACGAGCCGACGGGAACGCCCGTGAAGCGGTAGCGCCCTTCGGCGTCGGTCGTGGCCTTCATGCGCTCGGCGCGGATGCCGGAGCCGTTGGCGAAGATCTCGACCAGCGCGTGGTCAACCGGCTGGCCGTTGGCCGTCACGCGCCCCGCCACCGCGCCGACGGGCAGCAGCTTGACGTTGACCTCCGCGACCTCACCCTGCGCGGCCAGTCGGCCCGTGGCGCGGCCGACGCGGCCGGTGCGGTTGTCGAACACGTCGAGCTGGAAGTCGCCGACGGGGACGTTGAGGAAGGAGAAGGTGCCGCGGTCTTCCTCCGCGTCGGAGGTGACGGAGAAGCCGACCTGCCGGCCGCCGAGCCGCAGCTCAACGTCGGCGAGCCCAATCGGCGTCACGCCGTCGGGCATGAAGGCGCGGCCGCGAACCGTGCCCGACGCCTGTAGCTGCACGGTGACCTCGACGGTCGCGCCCGTCGCCACGTCGGCCGAGGCGCGGCCCGCCAGCCCGTTCTGCGTGGCCGAGACGGCGTAAGGCCCTTCGGGCAGGTTGCCGAACTCGAAGACGCCGTTCATCGCGGGAGTCAGGTCGATGTAGCGCTGCGCGTTCGGGTACTCGCCGCCCGCGAGCGAGAGCTGGGCGTTCTGGACGGGGTTGCCCGCGCCGTCAACCACGGTGACGCGCAAGGCCCCGCGGCCGCGCAAGGTGATGTCGGCGAGCACGTCCTTATTCTTCTGGACGGAGATGCGGACGCGGTTCGTCTCGCCGGTGGCCGGGTCGGTGGCCGTCAGCCAGTAGCCGCCCTCGGCGAAGACTTCGGCGAACTCGTAGCGCCCCGCGGCGTCGGTCGTGACCGACACGTCGGCGAGCGCGCCGCCGCCGAGCGCGACCTTCACGCCCGAGCCCGCGGTCGTCGTCCCGCCGGGCTTGTAGATCGTGCCCTGAATCTTGCCCGCGAGCGTGTTGACGAGCGAGAAGTTGACTTCGGCGTCGCCGTTCGGCGGCAGCACGCCGCCCGCCGAGACCGGCGTGGGGAAGAAGGGGCTGGAGGTCGTCACGCGGAACGTGCCGGGGTTGACGCCGTCCATCCGGTAAGCGCCGTCGCCGCCGGACTGCGTCGTGCGCGGGCGCTGGGTCGTGATCTCGCCCCAGTGCTCCCCCTCGGTCAGGACGGGCATGGGCGAGAAGACGCTGAGGGGCGAGGCCGAGCCGGAGACGCCGTCGGGCTGCGTCACGCGGCCGTGGATGGAGCCGGGGCGGAAGGTCGCGTTGCGCGTCAGAACCTCGCCGGGCGTTACGACGACCGGCATGTTGATGACGTAGTTCTTACCCAGATCGACGAAGCGCAGCGTGACGTTCGTATTCGGCTTGACGTTCTTGACCGTGTAGCGCCCCTGGGTGTCCGTCTGCACGCGCGTGTAGCCGTTGGCCGTCACGAAGACGCCGGCCGCGGGCACGGCCGCGCTCGCGCCCTGCTCTTGCAGGAAGACCTGGCCCGTGATGGTCGCCGGGCGGAGGACGGGGATGTTGATGCCGCTCGCGTTCTGCCCGAGGCGCACCTCCACGTCCACGCTTCCGCTCATGAAGGTCGCGGGGTCTGTGGCCGTGATGCGGTGTGTGCCCGCGGGCATGTTCGGGAGCGTGTAAAGGCCGACGCCGTCGGCCTGCACGGCGCGCCCCGCGCCCTGCACGACCGCGTTGGGGACGAACCCGCCCGTCTCGTCCACGACCCGCCCCGAGACCGTGCCGAAGCCCGGCAGCGTGATGACGACGCCGCCTACCTCGGGCGTCTCGGCGGTGAGCTGCACCTGCCGGCGCGCGACGAGGCCCGTCACGTAGTCCGTGACTTCGAGCGTGATGTCGCCGACGGGGAGGTTCTCAAACGCGAAGTTGCCGTCGCGCGAGGCGTTGACCCAGCCGACCGGCGTCAGGCCGTCGCCGCGCTGCTCGTTCCCGAAGCCGGGGATGCGCGCGTAGGCGACGACGAGCGCGCCCGCCGCCGGGCTCGCGCCCGTGTCGGGGTTGACGACCCGCCCGCGCACCACGCCCGAGACGTTCTGGAGCGAGACGTTGACGGTGGCCGTCCTGCCGGGGCCTTCGATGGTGCCGGCGGCCACGCCCGAGGCGTTGGCCGCCACGCCCGTCCCGACCGCGAGGACGGAGACGTTGCCGACGGGGATGTCTTCGGCGGCGTACTGGCCGAACCCGTCGGCCTGCACGACCTTCGAGCCCATCGCGTCGAGGCTCGGGATGACCTGCACGACGGCGTTCGGGAGCGGGCGTCCGCCCATGCTGATCGTCCCGCGCACGCCGCCGCGCGCGAGGAAGACCATGTCAAGCGTCATGTGCTGGCCGTGGTACGCGACCGGCGTGGTCAGCCGCTTCTCGGAGCGGGTCGCGGGGTTCGTCACGGTGACGAGCAGCGGGCCGCAGTCGCCGTTGCGGACGTAGTCGAAGGCGTAGCGGCCGTCCGCGTCCGTGAGCCTCTGCGCGAGCGGCTTGGGCTCGGGCGGCGTCAGCCCCTGCTGGTCACACTCCTTCGTCCAGTAGACGACCTGCGCGCCGGCGACGGGCGAGCCGTCGGCCCCGAGCACGCGCCCCGTCAGGTACGCGCCGGGCGGCACGCCCTGCGGCGAGACCCGCATGGGGATAGGGAGGTTGGAAGGTGCGGGCGAAAGGCTCGCGCCCCTCCGGTCGGTGAGCCCCGAGACGCCGAGCGTCCTTTCGATGAAGGGGCCGACGGGCGTGTCGAGCGAGAGGAAGGCGAAGCGGTCGCCGTAGTCGAGCTTCGCGCCGAGCGCGCGCACCGGCCCGCCGACCTGCCCGGCCGGGTTAGAGACGAGCGCGCCGCCCCCGATCGTGTAGTTCGACGCCGTCTCGGCCGACCCCTTCGTCATCGGCTTCGAGAAGAGGAGGCCGACGAGGCGGCCGTACTTGTCGCCCCCGGCCAGCACCTCGGGCGTGACCTGCATAACGCCGACCACGCGCGGCGCGGGCTCGCTCAGGGTCGCCGACGTGGAGGCGGCCGTGCCCGTCTGCACGAACGCGCCGTCGCGGAACTCTTCGAGCGCGACCGCGCCCGTCCCCGAAGTCCCGAACGTCAGGCGGTGGCGGCCGCCCGGCGCGACCTGCACGCCCTCGACGGAGAGGTGGCGGTAGGTGCCGCCCGAGACGGGCAGCGCCAGCGCGACGTTCACGACCCCGTCGGCCTCGCCCGTCAGCTCAAGCGACCACGTCCCGCTCGACGGCCGCGAGGCGAGCAACATCTGCCCCAGCTCCTCGCCGCCCGTGCCCCCCGGCGCGGCGGCGAGGAGCCGCAGCAATGCGCCCGTGCGCAGGTCGCCCGAGCGCACGACGGGCTCGCCGCCGAATCCGACGGCCCTACCCGTGCCGTCGGCCAGGCGAGCCCCCGCGACACGCGCCCCCCGCGCCTGCGTCACGAGCGCGAAGATGAAGGGCGAGCGCGGCGACTCGGCCGCGACGAACTCGCCGAGGACGTCAGCGGGCGTCTTGCTGCCATCACTCAACGCGCGGGCGGCCTCCGCCCCGACGCTGTCGTAGAAGTCGAAGCCGGCGGCCGTGTCACGCAGCACGTCGGCGAACCCCGGATCGGGCTCCGCCTCAAGCTCGCCGAGCCAGTCGCGCATGAGCGTCGCGTGCGACACGGACGCGGGCTCGCCGAAGCCCGCGCGCAAGCCCGCGATGCCGAGTTGCACGGCGCGGTTGACGACCGTCCGCTTGTCAACCTTGACGACGCCTTCGGGCAGGCCCCCATCGGGGGCCGTCGCGATGCTCCACGCCTGACCGAGCACGGCGCGCGCGGCCTCGACGACCGTCGGCGGGAGGTTGCCCACGGTGTCGGGCAGGATAAGCGAGTCGGGCGAGAGCGGGACGTTGCGGTCGCCGACGCCCGTGACGAGCGAGAGCCCCGCCGAGATGTCCGCGCCCACCTTCGCGTAGGAGGCCGTCACCGCGCCCGTCACGTTCGCGCGCAGACGCCAGCGCACCGTGGCCGACTCGCCGCGCGCCACGGGCGGGAACTGCCGCCTGACTTCGTCGCCGAGCAGCTCCGCGCCGCTGACGCCGGCGCGCGTCAGGTCGGCGACGGCGCTCTGGATGTCGCGCGCGCCCGAGTTGTAGAGCGTGAGCGCGAGGTCGTACTCCTGGCCGGCGCGCACCACCGACGGGTGCGAGAAGGTGACGCCGAAGCTCGCGTCGCGCACCAGCACCGCGCCCGGCACCTCGCCGCGCACGGTGACCGGCCCCGCGGGCAGACCTTCGAGCGTGCCTTCGAGGTCGAAGTTGATCGTGTGCAGCCCCTCCTTCATGCCCTCGACGAGGAAGGAGCCCTGCCCGGACTTGCCCGGCGCGAAGCGGTTCACGTCGTCGGCCGTGCCGTACTTTTTGTCGGGGCCGAGGTCGTGCAGCTCAAGCTCTGTGACGCGGCCGTAGTCTCGCGTCTCGGCGATGCGTAAGGGATCGTCCGCCGGGTCGGCGGGCGTCCCGGCGTCGGGCAGGCGCACCTTCGCCTTCAGACTGTGGACGACGAGCGGCGTGCCCGCGGGCGCGCCGTTGGCGACGATGACCGTCGCCTCAAAGAACTGGTGCAGAAGCCCTATGCGGCCGGGGAAGACGACGACGCCCGGAATCCGCAGGGGCACGTCGGGCGGGAGGTCGAGCCCGTCGCGCCCGCCCTCGATGTTGAGCATCACGGGCAGAATGTCGGGCACTATCTCGGGCACGGAGACGCCGGGCGCGATGGGCAGCGGCGTCCCCACCACGGGGCGCGGGTCTGCGACGCCCACGCCGGGGAAGGCCACTGGGATCGAAATCTGCTGCGGGTCGGACGTGGTCGAGACGCCGAGCGTGAAGTTGAAGAACTGGTATGAGTCGTCGGAGATGTTGATGCCCGCCTGGACGATCTGCTCGTAGGTCAGCTCGCGGACTTGAACCTCGGAGACGAGCAGGCGCTCGATGACGACGATGCCGCACGCGTCGGGCGTGACGGGCGCGACCGTCGGCTGCCCCTCAACCCCTATGTCAACGACGCGGAGGTTCTGCAAGACGTGGTCGCCCGCGGTCGAGAGCGGCGGCAGGCGGAGCGGCTGCCCGACGGCGGCCTCGACCGTGACGGGCGAGTTGAGCGAGGGGCCGCTCAGCTCGCCGCGCACGCGGTAGTTCGGGTTCACCCCGGCCGCGGCCGCCGACGGGTCGCTCCCTTCCGGCACGAGCATGCTCGTCAAGACGGAGGTCGGCGTGTTCTTCGGTACGGTCTGCGTCGCCGGGCCGGCCGTGACGGCGAGGCCGATGAGGTCGAAGTCGGCGGTAGCCAGCACGGGCTGGCCGGCGGCGAGCGCCTCTTCCACGCCCTGCAAGGCAGAACGGATGGACGTTGTTGTGCTCTGAGTCGCGCTGGCCCCCGCGGCCCCCGCCTTCGACGCGCCCGCGCCGCGCCGCTGCGTCTGCCGCTTCGGGCCCACCCCGGACTGCCGCGAGCCGGCGGCCCCGCCCTGAGTCGCGGACTGCTGTTGCTGCCTCGCCGAAGCCGTGGCGGCCAGCACGGCCGCGGCGGCCAGGAACAGGCAGACCCAACCGCGCAAGGTGAAGACGCGTCTCGGGCGGCCCTTCGCCGAGGACTTCATTCCGTTTCGGGGGCTGGTGCGTGCCATCGGGTTTATTCGACTCCTGTAGCGGTTTCTCTTCGCGGGCAGACCACGGGCGGGCCGCGGCGGCCGAAGCGCCGCGCGGCTGCGGGACACGAGTTCGCCCCGTCCGAGCTCAGACTCGTGCCCTACGCGCTGTAAGTCGGGGACAGGGTTTGCAGTGTCGGAAAGTCCCTTCCTGAGCTGCGTCGGTCAGGGTTCTTCGGGGTGGGCGTGTGGACTTCAGGCGTGCCGATGTCGCTGACGTTATCCCTGAAGGGCCGGCGCTAGCTGACGCCGCAGCGTGGGCGGACGGCCCTGTCGAATCCCTGCCAGGTCACACCGGCGGCCCTGTCCTCTTTCGACCGCGGCGAGTAGCTGGTCACTTCGCGGGTGGTGTTGAGTGGGCGAGGGCCGCTGATGAGTGGCGGAGTGTAACCACCCGCACGCCGGGCCGGAACCGAAATGTGACGAACCGTTAGCTGGCTGACGCGGGCCGTGCAAGGCGGGAGTTCTTCCAGTTCGCCGGCATGAAGCACCCCTCGGAGGTGGTGCACTCGGACGCGCCGCCGTTACGGCCTCACACGAACTACCGCACGCCCGACTTCGACAAGCCGCCCTCGACGCGGATGGCGCGGAAGCCGGAATCATTCTCTTGAAGCATAACAAGTCCCCGTTCAAGTGGCGCCACTTCGAGCCTGCCATCATCCTCCTGTGCGTCCGTTCCGCCACACCTACGCGCGCATCGTGGAGGAGGAGACCGGCAGCTTCTTAGAGGCGCAGGAGGCGCTGGATCATGAGAACCAGGCGACCACACGCCTCTACGTCCAGAGAATCACCGTCAAGAAGGATAGGCACGGCGCCCGGGTCGCAGGCAGGATGAAACCGGGTCGGGACAACGGCGGTAAGTGATAGCATGCCGGGTGCCCGCCTCTACTCCGGGTCGAGCGGACTCCTGACGCCGCGCCCGCCCTTGTTCAGCACATGGGTGTAGATCTGTGTGGTCTCGACGCTGGCGTGCCCCAGAAGCTCCTGCACGGTGCGGATGTCGTAGCCCGCCTCGATCAGGTGGGTGGCGAAGGAGTGGCGGAAGGTGTGGCAGCTCCCCGGCTTGGCGACCTTGGCCGCCACGATCGCACGCTTCAACGCCTTCTGCAGCGCCGTCTCGGCGATATGATGCCGCTGCTCGCGCCCCGTGCGTGGGTCGGTCGAACGATGACGGGCCGGGAAGACGTACTGCCAGCACCACTCGCGGTTCGCGTTCGGGTATTTCCTGGCCAGGGCGTAGGGGAGGTGGACGTGGCCGAACCCCTCGCGCAGGTCCAACTCGTGGAGCGCCCGAGCCCTCCCCAACTGCCTGTTCAGCGGCTCGACCAGGGAGGCCGGGAGCAGGGTGACGCGGTCCTTGCCGCCCTTGCCGTCGCGCACCGTTATCTGAAGGCGTGAGAGGTCGAGGTCTTTGACGCGGAGGCGGACGCACTCCATCAGCCGCAGCCCCGACCCGTAGAGGAGCGAGGCCATCAGCCACGCCTCCTCCCGCAAGTGGCCGAGCACCGCACGGGCCTCCTCGCGGGTGAAGACGACCGGCAGGCGCTTCGGCCTCTTCGCCCGCTCGACGTCATCCACCCAGCAGATCGGCAGCGCCAACACCTCGCGGTAGAGGAAGAGCAGGGCCGAGAGCGCCTGGGTCTGGGTCGAGGCGGCTACTTTGCGCTCGACCGCCAGGTGGGAGATGAAGGCGGAGACCTCCGCGGCCCCTAACTCGGACGGGTGGCGCTTGCCGCAGAAAAGGATGTACTGGCGTACCCAGCGGATGTAAGCTTCCTCCGTGCGGATGCTGTAGTGGCGCGTGCGTACCGCCTCGCGCACTTGGTCGAGCAGTCGGGACATAGCTGACGCTCCTCGGAGTAAGAGGTGACGCCCCGGACGGGGCGTATAATCTGGCGGGATTATGAGGGCAAAATACGCCCGAGGGCGCCCGAAAGCAAGAGAAAAGTGAAGGTCGCGGCCGGATTAGACGCCCAAACAGGCGTAATTGATGGCGGACTATACGCCGGGATAAAAACAGATGCGCCCGAATGGGCGTCTTTGCCGGCAGCTTGTAGTACGCCTACTTAGCGTTGGGCTGCTTCGCAAATTGTTACGTCCTTTAAAAACTCATGGCAAAGAAACGAAGTTGGAAGCCTCTCGCTGATGAACATCGGGAGGAGTTGGTTACGCTTTTAGTTCAGGCGTATCACCTTGCGAACAGAACTCCGAGTATGCGGCGGCTTGCCGTTTATCTGATTAAGCTGGCAGGTTGGCGTTGGACTGCCGACGCAGTTGATTCGGCGACAGGCATGGTCGTACCTGATGCCATAAAATACGACATTCGCTATCTGCCTCATTCAGCCGATGCTGCCTTTGTTTTTGCTCAATATCCGAAAGAGTTGGGTAAGCGGCTCACTCACGAACATACTATCCCGCTTAGTTTGCTTGCGGAGAGAGTGTTGAGTCTTGAAACCGATGACAGAGCAGCTATTCGTGCGGTATTCACAGCTCATTGTCGGGCCGCTCTCGTAACAAAAGAAGAAGACCGTAAACTCAACGTCGCAAAGTTACGTAGCGCGATGCCGTCGGATTGGTCATTTGGCGGAAATATGCTTGCACGTTATTCTGCCGTAGGGATTGAGTTGCTGCCGCCGTCTTTGAATCAAGAGTAAAGGTGCGCGAAGTGTCTTTTACTCCGAAAGCGCCGCCCAACAACGGCATGCACCCGACCGCCGACACGACTGTTGTCATATACTTTCAATCTCTTGGGGCGGCGGGTGATGCCGGGCGTTAGGCTGCTTCCTTAGAGGTAACTGGTAAGATATCGAATCATGGCTGACGAAAAAGACACGTCGCAATCCTTGCTTGAACAGAAGATCACATCTTTAGGCACCCTTGCTAATGTGTGCGTGAC
>DATMVD010000063.1:0-4710 GCA_035563535.1 Pyrinomonadaceae bacterium
TTCTTCCACCAGCTTCTCGAAGGGCAAGTCCTGATGCGCGTAGGCCCCCAGCGTCGTCTCCTTCACCTGCCCGAGCAGCTCGCGGAAACTCATCTCGCCCGACACCCTCGCGCGCAGGGCCAGCGTGTTGACGAAGAAGCCGATCAGCGGCTCGGTCTCGGCGCGGTTACGGTTGGCGATGGGCGTGCCCACCACCACGTCGTCCTGCCCGGAGTAGCGAGACAGTAGTAGCTGCCACCCGGCCAGGAGCGTCATGAAGAGCGAGGCCCCCTCCCGGCGGCTCAGCTCTTGCAATCGTTTGGTCAACTCGGCCGATAGGGTAAAGGCGTCCTGGGTGCCGCGGTGCGTCTGCACGGCGGGGCGCGGCTTATCTGTGGGCAGCTCCAGCACGGCCGGCGCCCCGGCCAACTGCTCGCGCCAGTACCCGACCTGCTGCTCTAGCACCTCACCTTGCAGCCACCCGCGCTGCCAGACGGCATAGTCGGCGTACTGCACCTTCAACTCCGGCAGCGGCGACGGCCGCCCCTCCAGGTACGCCGCGTAGAGCGCCACCAACTCCTTGACGAGCACCCCCAGCGACCACCCGTCCGAGACGATGTGGTGCATGGTGAAGAGCGCCACGTGCTCATCCTCGCCCAGCCGCACCAGCGCCGCACGCAGCAGCGGCCCCGCGGAGAGGTCGAAGGGGCGGCGGGCCTCTTCGCGCGCCGCGCGCTGCGCCTCGCCCTCGCGCTCGCCCTCGGGCAGGTGTGTGAGGTCTGTGACCGGCAGCGGGACGGGCCGCGGCGGGTGGACGAGCTGCGTGGGCTGGCCGTCCACCGCGGCGAAGGTCGTACGCAGCGACTCGTGCCGCCGCACAATCTCCGTCAGCGCTTGCCGCAGCGCATCTACATCCAGGTTGCCCTTGAGCTTCATCGGGAACGACATGTTGTAGATGGGGCTATCCGGCTGCAACTGGTCGAAGAACCAGAGCCGCTGCTGCGCGAACGACACGGGGAGAGCGCCGTCACGGCCGACCGCAACGATAGGCGGCGCAGCCACTCCGGCCCCTTTCCTGACCGCCTCATCAACCGCCAGCGCCAACTCGCCCAGCGTCGGCCGCGCGAAGAGCTGCCTGAGCGCCACCTCTGCGGCGAACGCATCGCGCACACGCGACATCAACTGCGTGGCTAGTAAGGAGTGACCGCCCAACTCGAAGAAGTTGTCCGTCACGCCCACCTGCTCCACGCCCAACAACTCGCCCCAGATGCCGGCCAGCATCTCTTCCGTCGCCGTCCGCGGCGGGAGGTACTCGGCCTCACGAACGCCCCCCGCCTCATCCGGCTCCGGCAAAGCCCTGCGGTCTACCTTCCCGTTCGGCGTCAGCGGCAGCGCCTCTAATTCCACGTACGCCGAGGGCAGCATGTACTCCGGCAAGCGCTGCTGTAAGTGCTCGCGCAGCTCCGCGGCCGTCGGCCTCTGACCCTCCTCGGCGACGAAGTAGGCCACCAGCCGCTTCTCTTCCCCCTCGCCCCCGCCCCGCGCCTCCGCCACGCACTCGCGGACGCCGCGGTGACGCCCCAGCGCCGCCTCCACCTCGCCCAACTCGATGCGGTAGCCCCGCACCTTCACCTGCCCGTCCGCGCGGCCGATGAACTCCAACTCACCGCGCGCGTTCCACCGCACAAGGTCGCCCGTGCGGTAGAGTCGCGCGCCCGGCTCGGCCGAGTACGGGTGCGGCACGAACCGCTCCGCCGTCTGCCCCGCCGCGTTGAGATAGCCGCGCGCCAGCCCATCGCCGCCCGTGTATAACTCCCCGACCACCCCCGGCGGCACGGCGCGCAACCCCTCGTCGAGGACGTAGACCTGCGTGTTCGTGATGGGCCTCCCGATGGGCACGCCGCCGTCGAGGTCGGCCGCCCCCGCCATCCGGTGGCAGCACGTGAAGGTGGTGTTCTCCGTCGGCCCGTAGCCGTTAATCACCTCGCAGCCCGGCAGCCCTTCCAGCGCACGCCGCACGTGGCGCGCCGAGAGCACGTCGCCACCGGCGAGCAGTTGCCGCACGCCGCGCAAGGCGTCCAAGCGCTCGTCCACCACCAGGTGGAAAAGCCCAGCCGTCAGCCACATCGTCGTCACGCCCTCGCGGCCGACCCGCTCGCCCAACTCGTCGAGCGTGGCCGCGCCCGGCGGCATCAACGCCAGGCGCGCGCCGTTGAGCAGCGCCCCCCAGACCTCGAAGGTGGCGGCGTCGAAGGTGGGCGGCGCGTAGTGCAGGACGACCTCGTCGGGGCCGAGCGAGACGTAGTCCGGGTTGCAGACCAGGCGGGCGATGCCGCGGTGGGTGACGCACACGCCCTTCGGCTCGCCGGTCGAACCCGACGTGTAGATGACGTAGGCCAGGTTCTCCGCCCCGGCGCGTTCCTCCGGGTCTTCCTCGCTCTGCCGCGACACCTCCTCCTCGTCCGCGTCCACGCAGACCACCTGCGCCCAGTGCGCCGGCAGAGAGTCGAGCCAAGACTCCCGCGTCAGCACGACGGGCGCCCCGGAGTCCGTGAGCATCAGCGAGAGGCGTTCGAGCGGGTACTGCGGGTCGAGCGGGACGTAGCAGCCGCCGGCCTTGAGCACGGCCAGCATGGCGACGACCAGTTCGGGCGAGCGCTCCATGCAGAGGGCGACCGGCACGTCCGCCGAGACGCCGAGGCCGATGAGGTGGTGCGCCAGTTGGTTAGCGCGCCGGTTGAGCGCGCCGTAGCTGAGTTGCGCGCCCCCGGAGAGGATGGCGACGGCGTCCGGGGAGGCGGCGGCCTGCCGCTCGAAGAGCCGTTGGACGGGGAGGTCGCGCGGGTAATCGCGCCTCGTCCCGCTCCGCCCTTCTATCAACTGACGCTCCTCCGCCGGCTCCATCAAAGACAGTTCCGAGATACGCCGCTGAGGTTCGGCGACGATGCCCTTGAGGAGCGTGACGAAGTGCGTCACCATGCGCGCCACGGTAGAGTCGTCGAACAGGTCGGCGTCGTAGATGAGCAAGCCGTTGAGCACCGGCCCGGCCTCCTGCATGCTGAGCAGCAGGTCGTGCATCGCTTTCTCAACCCCCCTCGACACGGGGGACAGGCTGATGCCCGGCAACTCCAACGTACCGCCCGGTGCGTTCTGGAGCACAAAGAGGACTTGGAATAAAGGCGCGTGGCTGAGGCTGCGGTCGGGCTGGAGTTCCTCGACCAGCTTCTCGAAGGGCAGGTCTTGATGCGCGTAGGCCCCCAACGTCGTCTCCTTCACCTGCGCCAACAACTCCCGGAAGCTCTGCGCCCCGCCGAGGCGTGCGCGGAGAGGCAGCGTGTTGACGAAGAAGCCGATCAGCGGCTCGACCTCCGCCCGGTTACGGTTCGCGATGGACGTGCCGACGACCACGTCAGCCTGCCCGGAGTAGCGAGACAGAAGGAGCTGCCACCCGGCCAAGAGCGTCATGAAGAGGGTCGCGCCCTCCCTGCGACTCAGCGTCCGCAGCCCGTCGCTCAGCTCGGCGTCGAGCGTGAACCCGTGGCGGCCGCCGCGGTGGCGCTGCACGGCCCCCCGCGGCCGGTCGGTAGGCAGTTCCAGCACACCGGGCGCGCCCGCGAGGTGTCCCCGCCAGTACTCGACCTGCTGCTCCAAGACTTCGCCTTGCAGCCACCCGCGCTGCCACACGGCGTAGTCGGCGTACTGCACCTTCAGCTCCGGCAGCGGCGACGGACGCCGCTGCGTGAAGGCCGTGTAAAGCGCCGCCACCTCCTTGACGAAGACGCCCATCGACCAGCCGTCCGAGACGATGTGGTGCGTCGTAAAGAGCACGACGTGCTCGTGCTCGCTCTCGCGCACCAGCGTCACACGCAGCAGCGGCCCGGCCGCGAGGTCGAAGGGGCGGCGCGCCTCCCGCTCGGCCAGCCGCTCGCTCTCGGCCCGCTTCGCCTCCGGCGACAGGTCGCTAAGGTCTATCAGAGGGAGCGCGACGGGTTGGGTCGGGTTGATGACCTGCGTGGGCTGGCCGTCTACCGATGCGAAGGTCGTGCGCAGCGACTCGTGCCGCCGCACGATCTCGCTCAACGTCTGTCGCATGGCGTCGAGATCGAGTTGACCTGTGAGGCGTACGGCAACCGGGAGGTTATACATGGTGGTGCCGGGCTGCAACTGGTCAATGAACCAGAGGCGCTGCTGCGCGAACGACACCGCCAGCGCCCCCTCACGGCTCACCGGCACTATCGGCGGCGCCTCCACACCCGCGCCACGCCGCACCGCCTCGTCCACCGCCTGCGCCAGCCCACCCAGCGTCGGCCGCGCGAACAGCTCCCGCAGCGGCACCTCCACCCCGAACGTCTCCCTCACACGCGACATCAACTGCGTCGCCAGCAGAGAGTGCCCACCAAGCTCGAAGAAGTCGTCCCCCGCGCCCACGCGCTCCGCCTTGAGCACCTCCCCCCACATCCCGGCCAGCGCCTCCTCCGTGCCCGTCCGCGGCGCGATGTACTCCGCCTCCCGCGCGCCCGCGCCCGCACCCGCCTCCGCCAGCGCCCGCCTGTCCACCTTCCCGTGCGCCGTCAGCGGCAACTCGCCCACCTCCACGAACGCCGACGGGATCATGTACTCCGGCACCCTCGCCCGCAGCTCCTCCCGCAGCCTCCCGGGCCGCACCCCGCCCCGCCCGCCCCCGCCCGCCGCCACCCGGTCGCCCGCGAACAGCGCCTCGTAGAACGGCGT
>DATMVD010000064.1:0-37494 GCA_035563535.1 Pyrinomonadaceae bacterium
CCGAACGAGGCGCGCACGCGGGGGCGCGTGCGGGGCGCGTGGCTGAAATTCTTACGGCGCGCGCGTCATAAAGCGCCCGGCGCACCTCCGAGCAACTTTGCCTGAACATATATTACGGATTGGTCATGTCAACCACGGCCGAACAACTTCGAACGCCACGGCGCACGCTCCGCCCGAGCGACAGCGGGTCCAGCGTGCTCCGTTCGCAGCGCCGCCGCGGCTCAAGCGTGCTCATGCCCTGGCTGCGCGGGCAGGCCATCAACGTGACGCGCCACGCGGCGGCGCTACGGCCCTTCCACCGCGACGAGTTCGGCACGAGCGGGGCGGCCCCGAGCGAGGGGCACATACAGGCGGTCAACAATCTGATGAACGACCTGCGCCGCAACCTGCTGGCGAAGGCGAACAAGGTGACGGAGGCCGTCAGCGCCGCGCGCGCCGACTCGAACACGCGGAACCTGCAAGCGGTTGTCACCTACAAGGAGCGCGCTCACGACTGGGTGCGCGCCGTCGAACAAATCTGGGACTTCTATTTCGAGCTGTTCGGCCAGCGCCAGTCGCGCTTCGCTGACATGCTGCTGAGCTGCGACCGCATCGCGCTCGACTGCTACCAGGTGGCCTTCATGGGCGTCGGGCTGCCGAAGTCCATCCCCGCGCCCCCGCCGTTCTCCTACATGCGGACGGGCTTTTCGCCCGCGACCTTCAGGCGCGGCATCCCTTTGCGCCGCCTGGGCCGCAACCTGAACCCGTTCCCGCTGATCCAACTCCCTTACCACAGGCTCGTCAACCCCTGGACGCTCGGGGCCATCCTGCACGAGGTCAGTCACAACACGCAGAACGACATGGGCCTGGCTGAACTCATCCCGCGCCAGATCGGAGAGCGTCTCTTGAGGGCCGGGCTCCCGCGCTCGGTCGCGATGGTGTGGGTGCGTTGGAACCGCGAGACGTTCGCTGATTTGAGCGGGCTGCTCCTGGGCGGGCCGGCGGTCGTCGCGTCTCTGATGGATGTCATAGGGCGCGCGCCGCAGACGGTTAAGACCTACAGCCCGCGCGGGCCGCACCCGACGCCCTACGTGCGCGCCTTCATCAGCTTCGAGCTGCTGCGCCGCATGGGGTTCTCCGAGAGGGCCGCGCAGGCCCGGCGCGCGTGGATGCGCTGCTACCCGAACCCGCGGCGCGGGACCATCCCGCGCGCCGTGCTCGACACGATGGAGCGCGCCATCCCGCTCGTCGTCGAAACCATCTGCTACCGGCCTTACGCCACGCTCGGCAACAAGTGCCTGGCGGAGGTCATCAAGTTCGGGCCGCGCGAGCAGTTGCTGGTCGAGGAGGCCGCGCGACGACTCGCCGCGGGCACGGACCCCGGAATCATCCCGGAGCGTTTTCTGATCGGCGCGTCGCGCTTCGCGTTCGACACGCGCATGGCGCGGCCCGAGGTCATCAAAGAAAATTTTTACAAGGAACTTTCGAGGAGATAACTCTCGTGTCGCTGCGGACGGAATTCCAGGGCCTGAACGCCCAGCTCGAAAGCCTGCACGAGGCGCTCTCGGACTTGCGCACGGCGATTGACGACCGCCCGCCGCAGGGCGCGGCCGTCATCCTGCTGGACTCTTTGGGCGACGCGGTCGAGGACACGCTCGGCTGGCTCGAAGAGGCGCTCGGCCTCGCCGCGCCGCTCGCGCGGGAGGAGCCTGCGCAGAAGGGCGGCGCGAACTTCGACGTGGGCCGCGCGCGCCAGGCGCTCGTCTTCGCGCAGGAGCAGTTCAACCGCATCACGGGCCGCTTCATGTTTGACCTGATGGCTTACGACAACGTGTCGCAGTTGATGCAGCTCGGGCGCGAGCGGCGCGGCGAGTGGCAGGCGTGGGCCGCCGCGGTCAAGGGAGACCTTGAACGCTGCCAGCAGCACTTGTATGATACCGGGCAGGCACTGTTTCGCTGCTGGCTGGAAATCGCCGAGCGTGTCGGCATGACCTCAGTCTCAGTGCAGGCGACCACCATCGGCCAGCAAATCACCGTCCCTCAGAACCAGGAGCAGACAGCGGAAGGCATGACTTGAACGGCGGCACGCCGCGGCGTCGCGCTCGCGCTCGCAGCAGCGCGCGGGCGGGTGCTTGAGGCCCAGGTGATCGGGGGTCGTGAGTCCACGCTAGAGGAGGCAACAATGGCTGACATTTCAACAGAACAATTACAGAAACTGCTCGAAGCCTTACAGTTCGGCAACACCTACCCTGGGTTCGCGCCCGTGTCGCCGGGCGAGCAGGGCGGGCCCGCGTCCGCCCCGCCCTCCGCGCTGCAACAGAGAGTCGTCTCCGCGATCCAGGGCGTGCTCGGCCGCACCTTCAAAGAGGGCGACTTCCGCAGCTTCCGCGTGGCGCTCGAAGCCTCGTTCGAGGCCAAAGAGGTGGGCGGCCGGCAGACCTACGAGTGGAAGCCGCGCGCCTACCCGCTGACGGGGGGCTCCGATTTGGGCGGCGGCGTCACCGGCGCTCAGTACAGCCTGGTCTCGCTCGCCAACGTCCTCTACGGGCAGACGACCGACCTGATAGACAACCTGCACCCGCTCACCCCCGACGTGGACGAGGAGCAACTCGAAGCCGCCCGCGCCGTCTTCCGCTCGACGTGGTCCGAGTTCATCACCGAACTCGGGCGCGAGGGCGGGCCGCGCGTGCCGAAGGCCGACTCGCACGCCGACAGCATATACACGTTAGACATCAGCACGGCCGGGAACAGCGGCAATGTCCCCACCGTCAAGGGACACCTGATTCGCTTCGGCAGGCTGCTGGGGATGATTTCGATAGAAGTCACCAACAACGATCTGAGCAATTTCCTGAAGGCGAACACGACGGTCGCCCCCAGGCTCATCATAAACAACGCGCCGACCGACAGGCCCGTCATCGCGCGCTTCAACGTGCTCACGACGGACGAGGAAGAGAACCTGACCAACTTCATCGCCCTGATAGACATTTACCTCACGGTCTCGCAGAGCTGGCGGAGCTACCGCGACACCTTCCTGCAACCGACGGCCGAGCGCGACCTCGGCACGGGGCTGCTCTCGCTGGAGCGCCTGTTCTCCGTGCTCGAAGAGTCGGTCTCCGAAGTCTACATGGCTATGGATTCGGTCAACGTGGATCAGGCCGAGCGGCTCGTCATCCGCCTGGACCCGGCAGACCAGTCGAGCATCACCATCGAAGACCTGCTCTCGTGGGTCACGACGTTCGCCTCGACCGAAGGGCCGATGCTGGTGCGCGACGGCGGGAAGTGGGGCGTGGAGGCCATCCTGCCGACGGCCACGAAGCTGCGCGAGTTGACCGAGGACTTCATCGAGCGGCTCGACCCGCCGCCCGACACCACGGGCGGCAGCGAATTCCCGTTACTGACTCAGACTCCGACCACCAGGAGCAGCGCCAAAGGCTCCGCCCAGGCGACCGCCACAAAGGGCGGCGACGCGACCGCTCAGGTGGCAGACGAAGGGGGCAGATTGAGCGCCCCTCCCGAAGGGTTCCCGCCCGCCTTCAGGCACACGCGCGTGCTCAACCCGGCGCGGGAGATGCTCGGCTACCTGCGGGCCATAGAGGACACGGCGAACAGTATTGTCTAAACGAATTTCCTGAAAGGGAGGCGCTGCTGACATGGCGACCGAGAAAGAAATCCAACAACTTTACGACCGCATCGCCGCCTTGCGCGCGACGGTGACCAGGCGGCTCGGCGTTGACCTGATTACCAACCCGCAGTTGGCCGACGCGCTGACCAAGCAGATAGACGAGATGCTGGAGTCCGTGGAGACGGCCGAGGGCCAACTGCCCGTGCCACCCGACAGCGGCCTCGCCGAGTTGATCGGCCTCGGCCCAGGGGCCGCGACCGAACTCGGGAAGACGCGCCTCCCGACGAGCGTCGAGCGCTACGACGAGACCGTCACCTCCGAGCGCATCCTGGCGGTCGCGGACCTCTACTACATCTACCAGCACGAGCGCATCGGCGTCTTCCGCGCCATACGGAAGTTGCAGGAGCTGTTCCGCGCCGGCACCGTGCGCCTCTCGACGGGGCCCGGCGCTTACGCCCTCTACCAGTTCGACCGCCGCCAGGTGCTGCGCTTCACCAGGCGCGACCGGCAGGCCGCCTACTGCCGCGCGCTCGGCTACTGCATGGCCCCGGCCCCGCCGGGCGGGCGTCCCAACACGCGCTTCCACCACCTCTTCACGCTCTTCATCAACGAGGTGACGCTCTACTGGCGCGACAAGCGCGTCTCGGACGTGATCCGCGAGCGCGCCTACGACCCGTCGTTCGGCTCCATCGCCACCGTCCGCCGCGCCGGCCTCGACCTGCGCAACGATTTGAAGTTCGCCTCCTACGGCAACCTCAACGTCCTGCGCGTCGAGGTCATGCAGCTACTCGACGAAGCGTTCCGCATCCTCAACGCCGACGACGTGCGCCGCCTCTTCGGGGCCGACAACGCCTGGGACGTGATCGAGGAAATCCTGACGCACTACTTCAACGAGCACCTGGAGACGAGCCCGCGCCAGCGGATGGCCGTCTCGGGCCGCGAAATCCTGCGCTGGCTGGCCCAGCCGCACCTCTTGCAGACGGCGCGCGCGCAGTTCGAGGCGCTGCTCCTGCAAGTCGCCGAGCACGCCGAAGAGTGGCTGATGAGCGCCGAGTCCATCGGCGTCTCCGAGCAGCGGCGGCCGCGCGGGCGCGTGCTCTCTCTGGCGCGCGACCGCGTCGCGGAGGGCGACGGCGTGCGCCGCAGGTCCGCGGCCTCGCAGGCGAGTTAGAACCAGACAGGCGGGCCGACCGGGAAGGGGGATGGGGGCACGGGCGCGACTTTCAAGCCCCGGCGTCCCTCATCCCCCGTCGTTTACCCGCCGCCGAGAAAGGAGACGTTCCGATGAGAACCAGGACCGCCGACGGGCACACACTCCAACTGCCGGACGCGCGCTTGGGCGCGCTCCTGCCGCAGCTTCACAATTCAGGGCTCGACGGGCTCATCATGCGAAACTACGACGGCGACTTGAGCCGCGCGGTTGCGCGCTCGGTCGGGCAACTGGCGAACCGCGCGCGGCGCGTCGGCGCTCTGCGCGGCCCGCAGACCGGGGGCCGTTACCCTGTCTTCTCGTCCGCGCTCGGCGGCCGCCAATTCCAGATCGTGACCCGGCAGGGCGGGGCAGGCGCGGGCACCATCGTCGGCATCCGCCCGCAGTCGTCACACTCTGCCGAGTACATGGCCGCGCCCGGCCAGCCGACGCTCGGCGCGCGCCGCGCACTCACCACCGCGGCCGCAGACGCGACGCTCAACGCCCCAGGCATTTATCAAATCTACAGAGGCGGGCGTCTCATCTACGTGGGCCAATCACAAAACATCAGGCAGAGACTCCAACAGCACCTGCTCTGTTTGACGCACATGGCCGTCCCCATCGGCGGCTACCAGGCCGCGGCCGGCGTCATGGCCGGCAGCACGCGGCAGACGCGCCGCACGGAAGAGGTGCGCCGCCGCGACCTGAACCGCGCGCGGCCGGGCAACCGCCTGACCAACGAGCGCGAGCTTGAGATGATGATAGGGGAGTCTTCCGTAGACGGGGAGGCGATGGCCGCCGCGCGGCGCGTCCAGCGGAAACGCGGGACTGGGGGCAGGCCCCGCAACAGCGTCGCGCCGCCCAGAGGGGTGGTGGGAGGGAGTTGTGACCAGGTCAGGGCGCAGTGCATGGCGACTTCTCGCGCCAGACCCGGCAGCGTGTGGGGCGAGTCGAGGTGCGCCTCGTGCGCCGACGCCTGCCGGAGCCAGGGGGGAAACTGGCCCAGGCACATGGGCCGCAAGAGGTGTGACTTCTGGGCCTGAGTGCCCCGCGAGTCGCGCCCCCCCGTCAAACGGTGTCGAGCCATGCTAGACCAATTAGAGCTTGAGCTTGAAGACGAGTTCGAGGCCGAGGCCGGGCAGATGATGCGCCGGGCGGACGCCTCCGTCGCGCGCGGCCCCCGCAGGGAAGTGGCCGCCGGAAGTTTCAGCAACTACGACGTGATCGACTCGCGCATCGACGTGAGCGCGCAGAAGGCGCTCATACGCATGCGCGGCAACCCCGCGACGAGCGCGGACGCGGCCGCGATGCTCGCCGCAGTCAAGGGCGGGCGGCTCGCGGGAATCTACGGCGACGCCCTGCTCGCCGCCGCGCAACTGGCCGCGCGCCTCGGCACCGTGCGCTGGAAACTGGTCCCGCCCGGGCGCGTCGCCGCGCTCGTCCGCGAACGCAACCCGGCCGCGCCGCCGACCATCATCTTCCGCGAAAGCGCCCGCGGCAACCCGGCCCAACTCGACCCGGCCCTGCTCGCGGCGTGGCGTGAGTTCGGCGCGGCAGCGCCCGGCGGCCGTAGCCGCAGGCTGGTGCCTCATCCTGATTTCGGTTACGTGTGGCTGCTCGGGCCGGACGCTCCGCCGCCCGCCGCCATGATGTCGCCACGCCTGCGAGCCCCGGCCCGGTCGAGCTCGGCCGAGTACAGCGTCATAGGCGAGGACGAGCGGCGGCCCCAGCGCAACACGCTGCCCGTCCCCTACCGCTTCATCTGTAAACTCCAACTGGTTTTCACGCACCCCGCGTTTCCGGGCAGCAGGACGAACCTGGCCCACGGGTCCGGGGTCCTCATCAGCGACCGCCACGTGCTCACGGCCGCGCACAACCTTTTCAACTCGGCTTTGCCCGGCGTCACCCAGCGCGTGAGACCCTCCATGATCATCGTCTCGCCGGGGATGACCAGCGGGGGGCGGCAGCCGTTCGGCAGTTCCTTCACTAACATGGTGCGCTTCCCGCCGGAGTGGCTGGCGTCGCCGGACCGGGACTTCGACTTCGGCCTGATCACCCTGACGGACCGGCTCGGTGCCGTCAGGCATCCGGCGCTCGGCAACCGGCCGCTCGGCTTCTGGGGCAGCCCGCAACTCGGCGGCGGCACGCGCATCGAGGTCACGCCGTTGGCTCAGATGACGGGCCTGGGGGTTCGCCTTTCCGGCTACTCCGGCGACAAGTGCGACGACCAGCCGACGCGGGGCAGCTTCACGATTGAGCAGATTGATGAGAACTGCACGGTCGGGTTGCACGCGACGCTCCAGTGGGAGTCGGCCGGCAATATCGTGCACCCCGTGCCGCCCGGCTTCCGGCGAATCCTGACCCACAACTGTGATACTTTCGGCGGGAACAGCGGCTGCCCGATCTGGGCCACGCGGCGGGGATTGAATATGGTCGGCATCCACACGGGTCCGTTCCCGCCGACAGCCATCGAGTCGGGCAACGAGAATCTCAACCGCGCCGTCCGCATCACACATCCTGTGCTCCAGCAACTGCGCCGGTGGATGCAGCAGGACGGCGTCACTCCCACGTTCTGAACACGGCCGCGCGTCATGTCCCGCTCCCTGCCACACGTCCACTTGCAGAGCCAGCGCCGCCGCTACGTGTCGGAGTTGCGTGAGTTCGTCCGCATCCCTTCCGTCAGCTCGCAGCCGCGCCACGCCGCCGACGTGTCGCGCTGCGCCGAGTGGCTGGCGAACCACCTCAGACGAATCGGCCTCGAACACGCGCGCGTCATACGGACGCCGCGCCACCCCATCGTCTACGCGGACTGGCTGCACGCGCCCGGCAGTCCGACAATCCTCGTCTACGGCCACTACGACGTGCAGCCCGTCGAGCCGCTCGACGAATGGCGCACGCCGCCGTTTGAGCCCGTCGTGCGCGGCCGCAACCTCTACGGCCGCGGCGCGTGCGACGACAAGGGCCAACTCTTCGCGCACGTCAAGGCGCTTGAGTCCTGCCTCAGCACGGAGCGGCGGCTCCCCGTCAACGTCAAGTGCGTCTTCGAGGGCGAGGAGGAAATCGGAAGTCCCAACCTGAAGCCGTTCGTCACGCGCAACGCCCGCGCGCTCGCGGCCGACGCGGTGGTCGTCTCCGACACGCGCATGCTCGGCCCGGACCGCCCGGCCATCACCTACGGCCTGCGCGGCTCTCTGAGTCTTGAACTGGAAGTCAAAGGCGCGCCGGGCGACCTGCACTCAGGCAACTTCGGCGGCGCGATTCACAACCCGCTCCAGGCGCTCGCGGAGATCATCTGCAAGCTGCACGACGGCGAGGGGCGCATCCTCATTCCGGGCTTCTACGACCGCGTGCGACGCTGGGGCCGGTCGGAGCGCGACTACATGGCGCGGGCGGGGCCGACGGCGGCGGAGATTCTGCGCAACGCCCGCGTGCTGCGCGGCTGGGGCGAGCGCGGCTTCAGCATGTACGAGCGCACGACCGTGCGCCCGTCGCTCGGGGTGACGGGGATGGGCGGCGGCCACCAGGGCGCGGGCGGCAAGTCAATCGTGCCGGCGCGCGCCTTCGCGAAGATTGACATACGGCTCGTCCCGGACCAGGAGCCCGCCGAGATCGAGCGCCTCTTCCGCGAGCGCGTGTGCGAGTTGACGCCCCCCACTGTGAAGACCGAAGTCCGCACGTTCTTCCGCACGCGGCCCGCGCTCGTCGACCGCACGCACCCGGCCATGCGCGCGGCGGTCGCGGCCTACCGCCACGGCTTCGGCGTGCCCCCCGTCTTCGTGCGCTCGGGCGGGAGCATTCCGGTCGTCAACGAATTTCAGGAGGCGCTCGGCGCGCCCGTCGTCCTGATGGGCTTCGCGCTCCCGGACGACCGCATCCACGCGCCCAACGAAAAGTTCCACCTCCCCAACTTCTTCAAAGGCATCAAGACCTGCATCGCCTTCCTGCGCGAAGCCGCGCGGAGGCTCCCGCAGAATTAGCGAAGCAAGACGACCCCGGCCTTAGTTATCGCCGGGCGAGGCCGTGAGCGTCAGCTCAACCTCGGAGAATTGCCCGTCTTGCGGCCTGACTTCGAGGAGCAGCGTTACTTCGAGCGCGTTGGATGGCGTGTCGTGTGTGCCGCCGAGAGAGATTCGCGGGCCGGTCAGGAGCGTGCGCGTGTCAGGGAACTGTGACGCGGCAGGGTTCGCGTGGGCATCGTCCGCGGCGTCGTCTTGTGCCGCCGTGTCGAGCGCGTCGGCCGAGACGAGACTTCCCGTGGCTCGCGCGCCTGTCACGCGCATCTGGCTCAGGGACGCGTTACCCGCGTTGGCGGAGGCGGAAAGTCTGAAGCCCGCGTTGGAGCGAAGCTGCAAGGGGATGCTGATGAGTCTGGCTTCGTCGCCCGTGACCGAGACGGAGAGGCGGACGGTGTGCGCGTCGTGTCGGGTGTGCGTGACACGAAAGTCGTCCGCGGCGAGTTGCGCGCCGGGGGCAACGTTGAGGAAGACGGCGCGGCTCACCTGACCGCTGACCGTCACGGAGCCGGAGCTTGATTGGCCCGCCGCGTCGTGCGCTAGAAGGACCGTCAGGGTCAGGGCAAAAGAGAGAGCTGCGAGAGAGCGCATGATCAAGAATGGGCCAGAAAAACCGAGCCGCCCTGTCAGCAGCCGGGCGCACGAAGAGAGGCCCGAGCCGGCCCCTTCATCGGCGAGATTCACCAACTCTATTTCCCTCTTAGAAAGGACGAATCACACGTCTTTTCTATAAACCCCCGCGCGGCGGCTGACAAAAAGTCAGGCGACTGACAAAACGTCGCGCCGGCCTGTCAACCGAGCCGCCCGAACGCCCTGAAGCCCCGCCCGCGGCCCAGACAACTCTTTATATTTCCTCGCTTAGACGGCGGCCGCCCGCGGCCCTCGCGCGGCACGCGGGTTGTTAGCTTATTCACGGCAGAATCCTTCTTCGGGGGCTGGAAGCCCCCGACGCCCCGACCGCCCGCGGACCGACGACGAACCACACCAATGGACATTCCTAAATTCCTCAGAGCTGCCATTGCCGTGTGCCTCGCCTGCGCGCTGAGCTTCACGGCGAGCGCGGGCCTGGTCGTCCGCGCCGCGACCCTCCGTGCGAGCGACGAGAAGGAAAGTGAGAGACCGTCGAACGAGTCTCCGCCAGCCGCCCCCGACACAATTGGCACAGCCGCGCCGGGCCAGCCGCAGCAGACCACCATCATCGTTGACGGCCGCACACTGACCGGCCCGCAGAGCCTCCCGCAGCAGCGCGGCGGCCGCCTCTTCCTCCCCGTCACGAGCATCGCGCGCGCCCTGGGCGACGTGGTCACGGTCGACGCGACCGCGCGGACAATCGTCGTGCGCCGCCAAACTGGCACAGCCGCCGAATTCAACGCGCAACTCAACCAGGTCAGCGAGAACAACTCCCTGGTCCTCTCGACCTCAAGCACCGCCGACATCGTCTTCCCGCCGAACGCAGACGCGTTGATGCTCCCCGTCGAGATCGTCTCGGCCTTGCTGGACGTTGCCGTCAGTCTGGACGAGGCGGCCCGCGCCGTCCGCGTCACGCGCGGTCGCGCACGCGCGGAGACCGTCAGGGCGGGGGCGCGACAGAGCGCCTTCGAGCTTTACCAGGTTGACTACGACTACAACCTCAACCGCTACTCGACCTCCTCCAACCAGAGCCTGACGCTCAACGCCGACGGCCGCATCGGCGACGGCAGGTTTCACCTGACGACGAACTCCAGCGTCGGGACGGGCCGCCCCTTCGGCCTGATGCGCAACGTCACGCTCACCTACGACCGGCCAAACGGCCAGCGCTTCGTCGCCGGAGACTTCGGAACTGGCACAGATTTACTGTTCATGTCCTCGACCGTGCGCGGCGTTTCGGCGCAACTGCCCGTGCGCGGCGTGCGCCTGACGGCCTTCGCGGGCCGCGCAGCCTCCGGCGACTCTCGGCCGCGGACCCCTTTCCCTTTCATCCCGGACGACGGGCAGCCCGAAGCCATTCAGCAGAGCAGGCTCAGGTACGACACGAACGTCTTCGGCGCGTACGCGACCTTCGGCCCGTCCGTCGGCGCGTCGTACAGGCCGGACCAGTTGCTCTTCTCCGCGGGGGCGATCAGTTTCAACGGCCCAGGCCGCAGCGGCCAGATGCTCACGGGCAGCGCGCGGTACGCTTCCGAGCGCGCGCGCTTTCAGGGCGACGTGGCCGCGGGCCGCTTCAGGGGGACGCGAGGCGACGGCTCCCTCGCAGACGGCACGGCGCTGGCCGCGGACCTCTCCGCCTCCTACGACCTGAGCGACCAGTTGACCGTCCAGGGCCGCTACACGCACGTCGGCGCAAACTTTCTTGGCCCACAAATGGGTCTGCACGAGCCCGTCAAGGTAGCTTCCGCAGGCGTGACGTGGCGTCCGCGGCAGTGGCTCACGGCCTCTGTGACGGGGAACTACTCCGCGCGCCCGAACACGACGGGGCAGCGCGAGCGCTTCGTCGCCACGACCATCAACATCACGCCGCGCGGCCCCTGGCCGACGATCTTTTTCACGCACACGCAGAGCGGCGCGACGCAGTCCGGCTCGGGCGCGTACACGCTCCTCAACGTCGCGAAGGATTTTTCGCGGTGGCGTCTGTTCCTGAACGCGACGAGGGTCAAGACGCTCGGCCCGGCGTTCCTCAACGCGCAGGTGGGCGCGAACCTGCGCGTCGGCGAGTCTCACACCCTACAACTCAGCCAGTCGTTCGGCAGCCGCGGCACGCTCAGCGGCGCGGCCGACTGGGACGTGCGCTCTTTCTTCAGCAAGCGCCTCAGCCTCGGGGCAGGCTTCAGTTACCACCGCGCGGAGGGCACGCCCTTCACGACCGCGGAGCGCCTGTTCGTCTCCGCACGCCTGCCGCGCCAGAGCACGCTCCAGTTGACCTACCTGCAAGGGCAGTCCGGCCCGCAAGTCCTGCTCAGCCTGCGCGGCCCGCTCCTGCGCGCGCGCCGCGCGGAGGCGGCTGCTTCTGTGCCAATTAGTGAGCTCGACTCTTACGGCGCTTACTACGGCCGCGTCTATCAGGACGTGAACCTGGACGGGCGGTACGACGCGGGAGTGGACAAGCCGCAGGCGAACGTCAAAGTGCGTGTGGACGGGAGCCGCTACGTCGTCTCGGACGAGGAGGGGCGGTACAGGATTGACGACGTGCGCGTCGGCGAGCACCAGATTCATCTGGACCTCCTGTCCGTGCGCGCGGACCTGACGCTCCTGGACGAAGCGCAGCAGGTGGCGACGCTCCAGAAGGGCCGCGACGTAATCGTCGACTTCCGCCTCGTCCGCACGGGCCGCATCGCCGGCGTCGTCTGGCTGGACGCGAACGGCAACAACCAGCTTGACGAAGGCGAGCAGCCGCTCGCGGACGTGCGCGTCGTGACGGGCAGTGGCCGCGACACGCTGACCGACGAGAACGGCGTCTTCCTCATCGGCGACCTCCCGCCCGGCGAGCACGCCGTCCTGATTGACGAAAAGACGCTGCCCGAAAAGACGGTCTCGGCCGCCGGCACGCTCTCCGTCAAAGTCCTGGCAGGGAGCGAGACCGGAGGCGTCAACTTCCACATCACGCCCGCCCCGCCCGAAGTGAAGAGGTTCCCGTCAGCAGGGAATTAATAAGCTATGACAGCGAACAGGAGTGCCGCAGAGGTTATTTATCCCCGGAGGGGCTGAACATGACGGCCGGGGGTTAGCGAGCGCCAGCGGAGCGCCGCCCCGGCAGGACGTGAAGAAAATAATTCGACCCCGGAGGTGTCTAACAAGATAGCCGGGGGTGGCGCTTAGTGCGCTCGCGCGCACTCGCTTGCCCCCGGCTATCATGTGTGACCCTTTCAGGGTCAAAAAAGAAATCTTGTTCTATTGGACGGAAGGGGACGTATTGGGTGCGCTGGCGCTGCTCCCTTTGACCGTTAAGTCGGTGACGCCTTCCGTGACCTTGCCGCCGTCCTGGAAGTCCACCCTGTATTTGACGGTGTAGGTGCCGGGCGCGAGAGTCTTTTCGACGAGGAGCGGCTGGCTCAGGGTCGAGCCGGCGAGGACGGGGAGCGATTCGCTGTCGGGCAGCTCTACGATTGTGCGGCCGCCCGCGTCCAGGACTTTGAGGGAAGCGACGGGCCGGACGACGCTGTTGCCTTCGTTCTTGAGCGTCGGCGTGACGACGAGCCCGCGCGGGTCGTGCGACGCCTGTAGGTTGGCGAGCGTGCCGCGGCGCGTGGCGCGCGGGACCGTGATGTAGAACATGGAGGCCATGCGGAAGCGCATCACCATCTGCCGCGTGTTGCGGTTGAGCTTGATGGTGTCGGGCCTCTGCTCCACGATGAGCGCGGCGAGGTGGTCGCCGGGCGCGGCGTCTGTTGGCACAGAGATGGTGACGCGTATGGAGTGCGTCTGGCCCGGCTGGACCGTGACCTCGGCCGGGCTGTAGATGATCCACGGCGCGGCGGAGTTCGGACGAGAGCCGGCCTTGTAAAATCCCAGTTCGCCCTTCTCGTTGATGTCCCAGTCGTTGAGGCTCGCCACCAGGCGGTAGGGCTGCGCGTTCTCGCGCGACGTGTGATAGTCGAGGTTGACCACGACGGTCGTCTCCGAGCCGGGGGCCATCTCAATCTCGAAGCGCGCCGGGGCGAGCGCTATGCCGTTTTCGCTCTGCGCGGCGGCGGGCGCGTTCTGTGCCAGCGCCCGCGGGGCGGCGAAGATGAGGGCGAGCAGAATGAAGAGCAGCGTGGAAATCTTTTTGAGCATGTTGGTAGTCCGAAGAATCATTTAACACGGGACGTTCGGCCCGGCCGAGATGGTGAAGGTGATCGTGGCGCTGAAGGTGCCGGAGGCGTAGAACTGCGGCTTGATGGTGAAGATGGCGTCGAAGATGTAGCCGTTGTCGTTCTCGTGCTTGGTGATGCTCCCCTTGGTCAGCTTCGGCCCGCTCAGGATGACTGTCGCGCCGCTGACGTTCTGTAGCGAGGACGTGTAGGCGGCGCGGCCGCTGGCGTCGAGCGTGACGTTGGACGCGGGGTCGTTGCTGAAGGGGGAGCGGAAGAGGTGTCGGCTGCGGTTACAGTCCTGCGACTTGTTCCCCATCTGGCGGATGTTCTGGACGCCGAAGCCTATGTCGGAGCGCTGCACGGCCTGGGCGTTCGAGTTGAACGTGCCGGAGACGGAGACCGTGACCTGGTAGGGGTCCGTGCTGCGGATGGCGACGGGCACCACGACCTTGACCAGGTTGTTGCCGTTGGCCGGCGAGACTTCGCCGAAGTTGACCGTGACGACGAGGTCCTGCGTCGTGCTCGAACTGCCGCTGACGGAGCCGCCGAGCGCGCCTGTGATGGTCGGCGGGCCGCCGCCGCTCAGGTCGAAGGTCTGCGCCGAGGCGGACGCCGCGGACGCCGCGACGAGCAGGCAGGCGTAAAGAGCGATTGTGACAGCGCGTCGCTTCATAATCGTTCGGCCCGAGAAGGAGGTTGCGCGCGGGCCGCGGGGCGTCTCAAGGTTAAATAAGCCTCAAGCGCCGTCACACACATAGATGGGGGCGACGGCGCTTGATTCGACCGTTGAATAACGCGGGGGGATTTTGACCAGCGCCGCTTACGGGGCGGCGATGGTGAAGGTCGCGGTGGCCGTCGTCGAGCCGTTCTCGTAGAACTGCGGCTTGACGGAGAAGATCGCGGGGACCGTCAGGCCGTTGGTGTTGGCGCGGGGGACGGCGTTCAGAATCCGCGGGCCGCTCAGCACCGAGGAGGACGCGGAGAAGGCGCCGAGGTTCGACTTGCCGGCGACGTACTCGAAGCGGCCGCTGGTGGCGTTGACCGCGCCGTTGGCGGCCTGCGTCGGGTCGCCGAGCGTGGCGTTGGTGTCCGTGCCGGTCGTGTGAACGCCGACGGCGTTCGAGCGCGAGAACGAGCCGATGCCGAAACCGAAGTCGGCGGCAGTGATCCGCTCGCTGCTCGTGCCGCTGCTCGTCACGGTCGCAGACAGCGAGAGGACGTAGTTGGCGTTGCTGCGCATCTTGAGCGGCACGGAGGCCGTCACGAAGCTGTTGGTGTTGGAGGGGCCGAGTTCGCCCATGTTGAGCACGACGGCGAGCGCGCTGTCGGACACTCCGTCCGTGGTGACGCCGCCGCCGGAGTTGCCAGAGAGCGTGACGGCCCCGCCGGAATTCAATTCGACGAATTTCGAGACCGTGCCGCTCATCGTCACCGTGCCGCTGGTGTTGACCTGCGCGGAGGCGACCGCCGCGGTCATCACGAACAGCGCGGCGACGAGCGTGAATTTGAAGAGGTTCTTGACTGAGTTGAGCATGACTTTCTGACGTATCTCCTTATGGGGGTTCGCATCGGGCCTCAGGCAAGAGCCCTGCGTGGATGTTCAAAGTGAAGGGGGAAGGCGGCTCCTACAAGGCAGGAGAGACCCGATCACCGCAATCAGCTAACAAGCCGCGTGCCGCGAGCCGCGGCCGAAGCGGAGTCGGTTTGTAACTGAGGAAATACTGGGGCTTGGGCGGTTGAGCCGGTCGCCGCAGCGCCTCAAACCATTTATCGGAGAGCGGCCGGGGTGACAGTTGGGTGTGAAGTTTTGTCAGCCCCACTGACAAAACGTCAGTGGGGGGCTGTGGAAAACTTTTTTTGAATTGGCCCAAGATGACGGCCGCATTTTGAACCTATTCAGCCGGCGGCGCGGCGTGCTACAATGGCGGCCATGCAGGACATCCTAAGGCATCAGCGCTTCACGCAGCAGCTCGGGCGTTTCTCCGACAGGCTAGACGACCTGATGCTGGAGCTGCGCCGCTTCGAGCCGACGCGCGTCCCGGCCGAGTTGCTCGACGAGATGGCGAGCACCCTGGGCGAATTGATGCTCGTGCTGATAGAGCACAAGGACGGCGCGACCTCCACCGAGCGCGCCGCGTCCGACGCGCAGTACCTCAGGCAAGCCGTCCGCCTGGGCCAACTCCAATACAACCAGATCACCGAAGCCCTCGGCACACTCCGCCAGGAACTAGGCGTCGTCATCCACGAAGACAAGCAAGCGGCGTAAAAGCAGGGATGAGGGATGAGGGATGAAGTAAAGCCTGAAGCTTTTATTTCATCCCTCATCCCTCATCCCTATTTTCAGTCCCGCCCAGCCCATGCGGTTGAGGTTCCAGATCATCGCCGCGCCGCTCACGAACGCGATGACGATGAAGAGCGCGGCCTTCGCCCACCTCCCGAAGATGACCTCGCCGATGCCGAACAGCATTGCGTAGATGAGCGCGACGCCGAGCACCCAATTCAGAAGATTCGAAGCGATCTCGCCGTTACGCTCCGACTCGCCCGCAGCGCGCGCCACACTGCGCCAGCCGGGGCCGGCCGGCCGCACGCTCGCGTAAAAATCCTGTAGCTTCGCCGCCGGCTCGGGCGCGGTCGCGAACGTGGTCACGAGCCACACGGCCGTCGTCACCCCCACGGTGGTCAAAATCGACTGCGCGAACCCGTGCGGGGTGGAGCCGTCGAAGATGTCGAAGTAACGCAGGGCGAGCGAGACGATCAGGGCCGCGGCCATCGCGGAGATTTCCGACCACGCGTTGATGCGCCACCAGTACCAGCGCAGGATGTAGACGAGTCCGGTCCCCGCGCCGAGCGACAGCACGAGTTCCCACCCGCCCGTGATCCTGTTCATGAAGTAAGTGACGACGATTGAAAGCAGCACGATGAGCAGCGTCGCCAGCCTGGACGCCAGGACGTAATGCTTTTCGCTCGCGTCGCGGCGGACGAAGCGGCGGTAGAAGTCGTTGATGAGGTAGCTGGCCCCCCAGTTCATCTGCGTCGAGATGGTGCTCATGTACGCCGCGGCGAACGACGCCAGCAGGAGGCCGCGTAGTCCCGCCGGCAGATGATCGTTCATCACCTGAATGTAGCCGAACGCGGGGTCTGTCTGGCCCGTCTCCGGGTTCACGACGCCGTCGCGGTAAAGCACGAGCGAGGCCAGGGCGACGATAATCCAGGGCCAGGGGCGCAAGGCGTAATGCGCGATGTTGAACCAGAGCGTCGCGAGCAGTCCGTGCTTCTCGTTTTTGGCCGAGAAGATTCGCTGCGCGACGTAGCCGCCGCCGCCCGGCTCTGACCCCGGATACCAGGAGGCCCACCAGTTGACGCCCAGATAAACCGCCAGCGTCAGGAGCGGGAGCATCCAGACGGCCGAGCCGTCGCTCCACAAACTGGTCGCGCCGCCTGGGCCGAACGGTTGCGCGCTCCCGGCGGGCGTGACCGTCGCCAGTTGCGTCTGTAAGTTCCCCAGGCCGCCGACGGCACCGACGGCGAGGACGGCGAGCACGATTGACCCGGCCATCGCGATGACGAACTGGACTGCGTCCGTGACGACCACGCCCCAGAAGCCTGAGAGGATGGAATAGATGAACGTGATGCCGAGGCAGAGCGCGAGGGCCTGCCACTTCGCCAGCCCCAGCGTCCCGCTCAAGACCTTCGCCATCCCTAAGTTGACCCACCCCATGACGATGAGGTTAATCGGCAGGCCCAGGTAGAGCGCGCGGAAGCCGCGCAGGATGGCCGCGGGCTTGCCCGAGTAGCGCAGCTCGACGAACTCCACGTCCGTCATCACCTCCGCGCGCCGCCAGAGCCGCGCGAAGAAGAAGACGGTCAGCATCCCGCTCGCCAGCATCGACCACCAGAGCCAGTTGCCGGCCACGCCGTTGCGCGCAACCATCTCCGTGACCGCGAGGGGCGTGTCGGCGGCGAACGTCGTCGCCACCATGGAAGTCCCCGCCAGCCACCACGGCATCGAACGGCCCGAGAGAAAGAACTCGGAAGTCGAGCGACCTGCGCGCCGCGCGTAGTAGAGGCCGATGGCGAGGGAAAGGACGAAGTAACCCGCGATGATTGCCCAGTCAGAGAACGAGAGTCTCAAGGTCGTCACCCCTCTGCTGTTGGTGTTATCGGATTACGGAAGAAAAGACCGACCACGCACAGTACACCAAGCCGCGCGAAATGCAAGCACTTTTATGAGGGTTGCGATTGAGTGTGACTCGTGTCAGCGCCGCCCGCCACCGCAGTCAGTACTGACAGCCAGCGCATCATTTCTTCTGCTTTTCCCAGAGCATGAGGTGTTTGAGGAAGGCGTGGTGGGCGGCGAACCTGGCGATACTGAAGCCGGCGAGTCCGTCGCGGAAGCCGCCCTTGAGCAGGTAGCTGCGGACGAAGGCGGCAGGGCCGGCCGTGGCGATGCGGAGCGCGCTGGTCCTGCGGCCCTGCTCGAACATCTGTAGCGCGGCGAGCGGGGCGTAACGCTCGCCGATCATGCGGTGGTGGTGCGCGGCGTCGCGGACGCTGAAGTGTTGCAGGTCGCCGGAAAGAGTTTCGACGCGCGCGCCCGGCCGCATCTTGACGGACTCGTGGATGTGCGCGCCCTCCCAGCGGCCGCGGCGGCGGTCGTAGAGACGTAGCTGGTAGTCCGGATACCAGCCCCCACCTTTGATCCAACGCCCCATGTAGAAAGAGCGGCGCGCGACTCGGTATCCGTCGGCGAGTCGTGCCGGGTCGCCGTCTCGCAGACGAAGGACGCCCGCGCGCAGCTCTTCGGTGACGCGCTCGTCGGCGTCGAGGCTGAAGACCCAGTCGTGCGTGGCCGACTCGGCGGCGAACTGCTTCTGCGCGGCGAAGCCCGGCCAGTCACGGACGACGACTCGCGCGCCGCACGCCTCAGCAATCTCCACAGTTTCATCCGCCGAGCGCGAATCGACGACGAGGATTTCGTCGGCCCACGCGACCGACTCGCACGCCGCGCGGATGTTCCCGGCCTCGTTGAAGGTGATGATGGTGGCGGAGATTTTCAAGGCGTCTGAGGATACGCAAACGGACGCGCCGGAGTAAAGAGGGTAAAAGAAAGAGGCCGCGAGAGTGAACACTCTCGCGGCCTCTTTTCGAGTGACCTGCGGTCGGCCTACTTCCCGAACCTCTCGGGCGCGACCGGCGAGTCCACGATGACGTTGTTGGAGCGCAGCGTCGTCGAGGTCGCGCGCTGGAGGTCTGCGAGCGCCTTGTTGTAGTCGGTCTGCGCCTGTAGCTCCTGGTTCTGCGCGTTGACGAGCGCGTTCTCGCGCTGGAAGAGGAGGAACGTGGTGGAGCGTCCGACCTGGTAGAGCCGGCGCTCGCCGGCCAACTGCTCCTCCGCCGAGCGGAGCGCGGCACGAGCGGAGAGGACGCGCCGCCGCGCGGTCTCGACCGCCTGGACGGCGTTGCGCACCTCGACCTCGATGCCCTGCTCCTGCGAGCGGGTCGTGGCCGCGAGCTGCTCGCGCTGAATCCTCGCGTAGGCGAGGTTGGCCTCGGCCGTGCGGTTCTTCCAGGGGAGCTGGATGACAGCGCTCACGACGATCTGGCGCGTGTCGAGGCTGAAGAGGTTCTTGAGCGTCTGGCCGTAGCCGCCGACGAACTGCTGCGGGAAGTTGCTCCCGGTGGGCGTGATGATGGGCGAGTTGATGGGGTTGAGCCCCTGCGCCGCACGCAGCGCGTTAATCTCGGCCAGCAGGAACAGGTCGGCGTTGCCCGAGATGAGCGGGCTCGGCGTCGTATCGACGAGGTCGGGGTTGACCGTGCCGGCGAGGCCGTTGGTCGAGACCGTGCCGACGAGGTCGATGCGCGGCTTCGTCTGGTTCTTGTAGAACTGGAGGTTGATGTCGTTCACGTCCTCCTCAAGCCGCAGGCGGCGCATCTCGGGCCGGTTCTCGTGCGCCTCCTTGAGCGCCGTCTCAAGGTTGACCGGCGTCTCCTCGAACGAGGGCGAGTCCGTGGGGACGAGCGCCTTCGACCAGTCGGGCGAGAGCGGGTCCTTGAGGAGCAGGTTCTTGAGCGTGTTCTCGGCGAACGTCACCTGCTGGTTGGCGACGAGCAGCGCCGACTCGCGCGTCGCAAGCTCGGTCTCGATCTCGGCGCGCTGCAAGGGGGCCGAGGCACCCGCGACGACGCTCGCCTCCGTGCGGCGGAAGTTCTCTTGCGCGAGCTTCACGTTCGCGATCTGGTTCTGCTCGTTGCGCAGCGCGAAGACCAGGTCCCAGTAGGCGCTCTGCACCTGCGAGATGATGTTGATGGTGCGCAGGCGGAAGTCCGCGTCCGTCTGCTCCAGACGCTTGCGCTGGATGCGAATCTGCCGGCGGTTGCTGTCTATCGCGCGGTTGCGCCAGAGCGGCTGCGTGAACTGGAGACCCTGCGTCGAGGAGTAGAACGGGTTGAGCGACTGGTTGCTCGCCGAGGTCGTCTCGCGCGTGTTGTTGAAGAAGTAGGTGAAGTTGCCGCCGCCCTTGCCGAACTGCTTGTTGACGGAGAAGTCGTTGTTGTAGTCGGTCGTCGAGACCGTGCCGCCCGTGCCCGCGCCACCGAAGACGTTGGTGACGGGGCGGTCGCTCCGGTTGTACTCCGGCGTGTAGGTGAAGACCGGGTCGAAGACGCCGGTCAGCGCGTTCAGGGTCTGCTCGGCGAGGCGCACGTCGGCGCGCGCGATCTCGATGTCGTTGTTGTTTTCGAGCGCGCGGCGGATGGCCTCGTTCAGCGTGAGCGAGAGCGCGTCGGCGCCCGTGATGCCGACGCGGTCGAGGCGCGGCAGCGGCGGCACGGGGCGCGGCTGCACGGCGGGGAAGGTCGGCTCCTGCTCGGTCGCGTTCGGGTCAACGGGAGTCGTCGGCGTCGTCGTCGGCGGCGCGGGGGTCTGCGTGGCCGGGTCGGTCTGTGCGGGGGCGGGGCGCGTGGCCCCGGGCGGCTGCGTGACGGGGGCCGTCTCGACGCCCGGGGGATTCTGCGGCGCGGGGCGCGTCGTGCCCGGGGGCGTGCGCGGGTCTTGCGGGTTCGTGCGCGCGCCCGGCGGGACGGTCTGCTGCTGCTGCGTCCCCGGGGGCCGCGTCGCGTCCCTTTGCGCGGGCGTCTGCGTCGAAGACTGCTGGACGGCGGCCGTCTCGACGACGAAGGGCTCGCCGACCTTAGTGAAGACCGACTTGCCCTTGCCCGGGCCCTCGGCCGTGCTCTTCGAGGGGCGCGGGGCCTCCTTCGCCGCGGACTGAGACTTGGCGCGCGCCTTACGGCTCGCCGGAACATTCCCAAAAGCGGACACCGCGTTCCCGAAAACGAGAAGGGCGCAGAGGAACGTCGTGGGGATTACATTGATAGACCGACTCTGTTTGACCATTTTCTCTACCTTAAAACTGTCCCGATGGGGATGCGCGCTAATTTTGCGCGCGAGAATAAAATGCCGAAGCACGAACGTCGAAACGGGGTTGCAAACGGCAGGCCGCGGCTCCTCAACACACACCCTTCGACGCCGCGTCCGAACCTGTGGCTACTACGTCCCCCGCCCGCACGGGGTTTCAAAAACATACATTTAGAGCGGTTTGCCTTTGAGTTTACCGTCTCCCGTTTAGAGGCGGGCTCTGCCCGCCGGCCCGGGCCGCATCGCAGGTTGAGCCGGCGGGCAGAGCCCGCCTCTAAACGATTCGTAAATAGATGTGTAAACCGCTCTAAGGCGCTCTGCGTAGGCGGCCGGGACGGTTTGAAGTGACGGCCGTCACCCGCCTCCGTGAGACGGGCGGGGCGGCCGGCGGGTTCGCTTGACAGTGCGTGCGCGGGGGCTTAGTCTTCATCCTTTATGAGTCAGCCCTGAAAACTGACAGTGTTCCCACGCGCGCGGGAACGCGCCGGAGGGCGGCGTCCGCGTGCGTCGAATTTTTGAGTGAGTGAGGAGGCTCCCGTCACAATGGCAATCAAGGTTGGAATCAACGGCTTCGGGCGCATCGGCCGCAACGTCCTGCGCACCTGCCTCGGCGACAAGGACGTAGACTTCGTGGCCGTCAACGACATCACCGACACGAAGACGCTGGCGCACCTTCTGAAGTACGACTCGGTCCTCGGCAACCTGGACGAGGAGATCGCGGCCACCGAGAACGGCATCCGCGTCGGCTCGGACGAGTTCCGCGTCTTCGCCGAGAAGGACCCGGCGCTCATCCCCTGGGACGAGGTCGGCGCGGAGATAGTCATCGAATCGACGGGCCGCTTCACGAAGAAGGAGGACGCCGCCAAGCACCTCCGCGGCTCGGTCAAGAAGGTCGTCATCAGCGCGCCCGCCAAGGGCGAGGACATCACCATCGTCCTCGGCGTCAACGAGGACGCCTACGACCCGGCCTCGCACCACGTCATCTCGAACGCCTCCTGCACGACGAACTGCCTCGCGCCGGTCGCCAAGGTCATCCACGAGAACTTCGGGATAAGGTCGGCGCAGATGACGACGATCCACTCGTACACGAACGACCAGCAGTTGCTCGACCTGCCGCACAAGGACATGCGCCGGGCGCGCGCCGCCACCCTCTCGATGATCCCGACCTCGACGGGCGCGGCCAAGGCGATGGCGCTCGTCATCCCGGAACTGAAGGGCAAGTTCGACGGCATCTCGGTGCGCGTGCCCACGCCGAACGTCTCGCTCGTGGACGTGGTGATCGAGGTCGAGAAGGAGACGACGACCGAGGAGGTCAACACGGCGCTGAAGAACGCGGCGAACGAGGAACTGCGCGGCATCCTCGCCTTCTCGGAGGAGCCGCTCGTCTCGGTGGACTTCCGCAAGAACGACAACTCCTCCATCGTGGACGCCGAGTACACCAAGGTCATCAACGGCCGCCTCGTCAAAGTCCTCTCCTGGTACGACAACGAGTGGGGCTACTCCTGCCGCGTCCGCGATCTCATCAAGTTCCTCGCGGAGAAGGGACTGTAACCGGTAAATAGTAAATGGCGAATGGTAAATGGTAGGAGCCGCGCTCAGGTTTCTTACCATTTACTATTCACTATTCACCATTCACTTATGAGCAAGCTTTCCATCAAAGACCTCGACCTGAAGGGCAAGCGCGTCTTCGTGCGCGTTGACTTCAACGTGCCGGTGAAGGAAGGGAAGGTCGGCGACGACACGCGCATCCGCGCCGCCATGCCGACCATCGAGCACGCGACTATCAAGGGCGCGCGCATCATACTCGCGTCGCATCTGGGGCGGCCGAAGGGCGAGCGCGTCGAGAAGTATTCTTTGCGCCCCGTGGCCGAGCATCTGTCGCAGGTGTTGGGTACATCAGTCGCGTTCGCGGAAGACTGCGTGGGCGAGAAGGCCGAAAGCGCGGCGGCACAGTTGAAGGACGGCGAGGTGCTGCTTCTGGAAAACCTCCGCTTCCACAAGGGGGAGGAGAAGAACGACGACGGGTTCGCAAAGCAGTTGGCGGCACTGTGCGACGGGCTTTACGTCAACGACGCCTTCGGCGCGGCGCACCGCGCGCACGCCTCGACCGCGGGGATAACGAAGCACGTCGAGCGCGCGGCGGCAGGGCTCCTCATGGAGAAGGAGCTTGAGTACCTCGGGCGCGCGCTGAACGACCCGGAGCGGCCGTTCGTCGCCATCCTCGGCGGCGCGAAGGTCTCGGACAAGATTCCCGTCATCAACTCACTCATCGAGCGCCGCGTGGACAAGATTCTGATCGGCGGCGCGATGGCCTACACCTTCTTCAAGGCCGAGGGCTTCAACACGGGGAAGTCGCTCGTCGAGGACGAGATGATGGATACCGCGCGCGAGATAAAGGCGCGCGCCGAGGCCGAGGGCGTCAGGCTCGTACTCCCGACCGACCACCAGGTCGTGGACAGGTACGACCCGCTCAACAGCCGCAAGACCATCCCCGTCGAGTTCACGAACCAGGGCCTGGTCGGCCTCGACATCGGCCGCGAGACGGTCGCGCTCTTCGCGCACGAGCTTGAGGGCGCGCGGACGATCATCTGGAACGGCCCGATGGGCGTCTTCGAGGAGAAGGGTTTTGAAGAGGGCACGGTCGGGGTCGCCCGCGCCGTGGCCGAAGCGGCGGAGAAGGGCGCGACCGTCATCGTCGGCGGCGGCGACTCGGTCTCCGCCATTCATCAGGCCGGCGTCGCGGACAAGATAACGCACATCTCGACGGGCGGCGGCGCCACCCTCGAATTCCTCGCCGGCGACGAGCTGCCCGGCGTCGCAGCCTTGAACGACAAGTGAGGTGTTGGGTTTTGGGTTTTAGGTTTTAGTTAAAACCAGCACCCAAAACCCAACACCCAAAACCCTTATGAGAAAGCCAGTCATCGCCGGAAACTGGAAGATGTACAAGCTGATCGCCGAGGCGGTGCAGACGGCGGTCGAGTTGAAGCCGCGGGTGGCGAACGCGAACCACTGCGAGGTGGTCGTCGCGCCGGCCTTCACGGCGTTGAAGACGGTGGCCGACCGGCTCGAAGGCTCGAACATACACGTCGCGGGCCAGGACTGCTCGACCGAGCAGAAGCACGGGGCGCACACGGGCGAGGTCGCGGCCGACATGCTGAAGGACGCGGGCGCGTCGCACGTCATCGTCGGCCACTCCGAGCGGCGGCAGTTCTATCACGAGACGGACGACTTCGTGAACCGCAAGGCGCTGGCGGCGCTCAAGGCTGGGCTGACGGCCATCGTCTGCGTCGGCGAGACGCTTGAGCAGCGCGACGGCGGCATGGCCGAAAGGGTCGTGAAGGGGCAGGTCGAGGGCGGCCTGCGTGATTTGACAGCCTCCGACCTCGAACGTATCATTATCGCCTACGAACCGGTCTGGGCCATCGGGACGGGACGTACAGCGACGCCGGAGCAAGCGCAGGAGATGCACGCGTTTGTCCGGCGCGTTTTCGCGGGTAGGTTCTCGCAGGAAGCGGCCGCCGCGCTCCGCATCCTCTACGGCGGCTCGGTCAAACCCGACAACATCGCGGGGCTGATGAAACAGCCGGACGTGGACGGCGCGCTCGTCGGCGGCGCGAGCCTGGAGGCCGAGTCGTTCGCAAGGATCGTTAACTACGATAGGTGAGTTCGGAATCGAGGTCTTAAAAGTTTTGGTCTACTATCTGCTCTACACCCTTTTCATCCTGGCCTGCGTCGTGCTGGTCGTCTCCGTGCTCTTGCAGCCGGGCAAGGCCGACGCCGGGTCGCTCTTCACCAGCTCGATCTCTTCGACGGCCTTCGGCCCGCGCGGGACGCAGACCATCCTCGCCAAGATCACCATCGGCGCGGCGGCGACCTTCTTCCTCGTGGCCCTGCTGCTCGGCTTCGGCGTGGGCGGCGGCCAGCGCTCGCTGATGGAGGGCGGCGTCACGCCGCAGGCGACCCCGGCCCCCGCGGCGAGCCCCGCCGCTTCGCCGGCCGAGGGCGCGGCCCCGGTGGCTTCGCCCGCCGCTTCGCCCGCGGAGGGCACCGCGGCCCCGGCCGCGAGTCCTGCGGCCAGCCCCGCGACGAAGTAGGTTCGTCAAGGCGCGCGGCCTGTGGCCGACTTGAACGGCGCACGTGTTATTTGTTAGTCTGCATGTCAGACCCCGAGCGGAAGTGGCGGAACTGGTAGACGCGCACGTTTGAGGGGCGTGTGAGGCAACTCGTGGGGGTTCGAGTCCCCCCTTCCGCATAAAAGGCCGTAAAAGGTAAACCGTGAGCCGTGACAAGTGAAGGCAAGACCTTCCCGTCACGGCTCACGGTTTACCGTTTACGGCCTTTCGCGTTTTCGCGCACCGGCTGATAAACTCGGCACTCCCGCGGGGGCCTGTTGTAATGCTTCTTTACTCCCGTCCGCTGTCGCGCAACCTTCTACTTTACGTCGCCGCGTTTCTGCTGTCGCTCGCGGCCGCGCCGCCGCTGTGCGCGCAGTCAACACAGGCGAACTTCCCGACGCCCGTCTTCGCGAGCGAGGTGAGCGGGCGCATCGCGCCGCGCGACCTGGGCGACCCGCGGCGGACGCGCCACTTCTACACCTTCCGCGGCGCGGAGGGCGACCTCGTCGTCAACCTCGAAACGAGAGAACTGCTCGGCGACGTGGACGTGTTCCTGGCGACGGGCTTCCGCCCGCTCGTCAAGTTCACCCTCTTCGGCGACCCTGCGAATCTCCAGAAGAGCTTCTACCTGCGCAAGGAGGAGACGCTCGTCCTGCGCGTCGAGGCGCGCGCCGTCGGCGACGCGGAGGGCACGTACCGCATCACCTTCGGCGGCTCGTTTTTGCCCGCCCCGCCCGAACTCGCCGACCGCGCGGTCGAAGCCCCGACGCTCTCTTCGACCGAGCCCCGCGGCACGCGCCGCGTGACCTCCACCGGCGCGCGCATCGACGAGCCCAAGCCGGAGCCGACGCCCGCCGAGGAGACGGCGACCACAGAACCGACGCCCGCGCCGACCCCCACGCCCGAAAGGGCTACGGGACGCAGGTCAACCGCGAACAGGCGCGGCCGGAACACGCGCCCAGCCCCTTCGAGGCCGCGCGCGAGCGAGAGCGCCGCGCGGCCGGCGACGCCCGAAGGCACAGAGCCGAAGCCGACCGAAGAGACCGCCGCGACCCCGACGCCCACGCCCGCCCCGACAACCTCTTCGCGCCGCCGCGGGCGCAACACGCCCCGACGCAACACGCCCCGCGAGAACGCCGGGACGAGGACGGCCGACCCCCCGGCCGAGACGCAGCCCGCGCCCGAACCCGCGCCGACGCAGCGGCTCGTCATCATCACGAAGGACGGCGAACTGTTCGAGCGCGACATGAGCAGCGTCCGGCGCGTGACGGTCGAGAACAACCAGGTCGTCATCGTCGGCCGCGACGGCAAGGTCACACGACGCGCGCTCGCAAACATCCTCAAGATGTCCATCGAGCCGCAGTGAGATTTTGAAATTATTTCTCTTCCGTTCCGCCCCGAACTGTTTATAATCCCTCTCGCTCCTCGGTTCTCTTTCTCGTTTCCAGTCCGCATGGCAGGTCGTCCCACGAACAACAACAAGGGCGGAAAACCCTCGGCCGCGCGCCCGGTCTTCCCCTTCACGGCCATCGTCGGCCAGGAGGAGATGAAGCTCGCGCTGCTCTTGAACGTCGTCGCGCCCGCCGTCGGCGGCGTCCTCGTCACGGGGCACCGCGGGACGGGGAAGTCCACGGCCGTGCGCGCGCTCGCAGACCTCCTGCCGCGGCTCGACACGGTCAAAGGCTGCGCATACAACTGCGACCCCTCGGACGCCGACTCTCTGTGCGAAGACTGCGCCGCGCGCCTCTCGTCCGGCGGGAGTCTCAGGCGCGAGCGGAGGCACGTGCCGGTCGTCGAACTCCCGCTCGGCGCGACCGAAGACCGCGTGTGCGGCACCATTGATCTGGGTCGCGCGTTGAAGGAGGGCGTGAAGTCGTTCGAGCCGGGCTTGCTCGCGCGCGCCAACCGCGGCTTCCTCTACATCGACGAGGTGAACCTGCTCGAAGACCACCTCGTCGATCTGCTCCTCGACGTGGCCGCGACGGGGCGCAACCGCGTCGAGCGCGAAGGCGTCTCGGCCGAACACCCCGCGCGCTTCCGTTTAGTCGGCTCCGGCAACCCCGAAGAAGGGGAGTTGAGGCCGCAACTGCTCGACCGCTTCGGCCTCTGCGTCGAGGTCGAAACTGAAAAAGATTTAGACGGCCGCGTCCTCATCGTCGAGCGGCGCGAGGCGTTCGACAGCGACCCAGCGGCCTTCAACGCTTCAGCCCGGACGGAACAGGCGCGGCTGCGCCGCCGCGTGACGCGCGCGGCCGCCCTCTACCCGGAGGTGAAAGTCCCGCGCGAAGTCCTCCGACAAATCGCCGAGCTGTGCCTGCGGCTCGGCGTTGACGGCCACCGCGGCGAGATAACTTTGACGCGCGCCGCGCGCGCACTCGCCGCGCTCGAAGGCCGGCGCGCGGCGTCGGCCGCGGACGTGCGCAGGGTCGCGCCGATGTCGCTCCGCCACCGCCTGCGCCGCGACCCGCTCGAACAGGGCGGCGGCAGCGCACGCGTCGAGCGCGCGACGGAAGAGGTCTTCGGGCGTGACGAGGCAGAGTCAGAAGCCGCAACGTCCGGCGACGGCGCGCGGCGCTCTCCAACGCCTCCTCTCAAGGTGGGGGATGAGGCGGCGGACGAAGCCGGTCAAGACGAGAAGGTCGTTGTCCCGCCTCCCGCCGAAGTAAGGCTGAGGCCGGACGCTCTCGCCCGAAGTGAGCAGGAGCGGGGGAGAGACTCTAAACAGTCGAGCGCGCCGGCCCGTCGGCGCGCGGGTTCGGGCGGCTCGACCTTCTCAGCGCGCGGCCGTTACGCGGGGGCGACACGGTCGAAGCCGGAAGGCGCGCGGGTCGCGCTGGACGCGACGCTGCGGGCCGCGGCGGCCGGCCGGGCGGTGAAGGAGGCGGGGTTCCGGGTCGCGCCGGAGGCCCTGCGGTACAAGCGTTACAGGAGCAGGTCGGGCACGCTCTTCATCTTCCTCGTGGACACGTCGGGCAGCATGGCCCTCAACCGCATCGAGCAGGCGAAGGGCGCGCTCGCGCAGCTCCTGCGGCGCTCGTACGTCAACCGCGACCGCGTCGCGCTGGTCGTCTTCCGCGGCGGCGGCGCGGAGCTTCTGCTGCCGCCGTCGGCCTCCGTCACGAGGGCGCGCACGCTGCTCGACGCGCTGCCGGTCGGGGGCGCGACGCCGCTCGCCGCGGGGCTCCTGCGCGCGCTCGACGTGGCGCGCCGCGCCGCCTCGCAGGGGGCTCGCAGAGTCCGCCTCGTCGTCTTCACCGACGGCCGCGCGAACGTGCCGCTGAACGTCGAGAGTGAGGGTGACGGGACGGCGCGCAGGGAGCGCATGCGTCGAGAGGTTCAATCCCTCGGCGCGGCGCTCGCGCAGGCGTGCGACGCTTCCGTCGTAGTCGATACACAGAGCCGGTTCACGGACGGCGGCGAGGGTCGCACTCTCGCCGCCGCGCTCGGCGGCGACTACGTGCGTCTGCCGCAGTTGCTAACCGAAGAGATACTCTCCGAGGCCATACAGGCAGTACCGCCCGCGGTAGCGGGCGGGTACGTCTAACCCGGTAAGCCTCTAACACGTAAGTCCGACCCACCCGCTACCGCGGGCGGTACTGACCGCTATTGCGATGACGAAGTCAGTTCAAGAGAGAGACCGCCGCGTCCTCGAACTGTGGGAGCGGGTCGTGGAGGTCGAGCAGCGTTTGATACCGACGGGGCTGCACGTCTTCGGCCGCGCGGCGGGCGAGCGCGAGTGCGCCGACCTGCTCCGCGCCGTCGCCTCCTTCGACCGCCCCGAGTGCGGCGCGCGCTCGCTCCACGACCTCGTCTCGGAAGGTCTCGGCCTCGGCTCTTACGAAAAACTCATCGCCGATAAGTCGGAAGAGGGTTGGCGTAAGCGGGCGTCTGTTGACGACGCCGTGCGCGCCTCGGTCGAGCTGTTCGTGCGCGAGGGCGCGGCGGCCGCCTTCGAGCTGCTTCAGAGGAGTTCAAGGGTTGAGCCCGCGGAGTCTGTAAAAGTCTTCGAGCTGCTCGGGCGGGTCAAGGAACAACTACGGACGAGCGGCGAGCTTGAAGGGCTCGCGCGCGCGCTGGGCGGGGAGTACGTCGAGCCCGGGCCGGGCGCGGACATCGTGCAGAACCCCGCCGTCCTGCCGACGGGGAGGAACACGCACGCCGTCAACCCTTACGCAGTCCCTTCGCACGCGGCCTACGAGCGCGCCGGGCGGGTCGTGGACACGCTGCTCGCGCGCCACCGCGCCGAGCACGGAAGGCAGCCGCGCACGATGGCGCTCGTGCTCTGGGGTCTGGACAACATCAAGACGCAGGGCGAGGGCGTCGCGCAGGCGCTCCGACTCCTCGGCGTGCGCCCCGTGCGCGACTCTTTGAACCGCGTGACGGAGGTCGAGGCGGTCCCGCTCGCGCAGCTCGGGCGCGCGCGCGTGGACGTGGTGATGACCGTCTCGGGCATCTTCCGCGACCTGTTCGGCGCGACGATGCTGCTGCTCGACAAGGCCGTGCGCACGGTGGCCGGGCTGGACGAGCCCGACGAGCTGAACCCCGTCCGCGCCAACGTCCGCGCGCGGGTCGCGGAGGGAAGTTGTTCGTTAGAGGAGGCGCAACTGCGCGTCTTCTCGAACGCGCCGGGCAGCTACGGCACCAACGTCAACTTCATGGTGATGGACTCGCAGTGGGAGAGCTCGGACGCCCTGGGCGACCTCTTCGTCACGCGCAAGTGCTTCGCCTACGGCCGCGGGCGGGAAGGCCGCGCGCTCGAAGGGCGGGAGGCGCGCGACGCCCTGTCCCGCGCGCTCTCAAGCGTCGAGGCCGCGTACCAGAACGTAGACTCGTTCGAGATAGGCATCACGGACGTTGACCACTACTTCGAGTACCTCGGCGGCGTCTCGAAGGCCGTCGAGCGGCACGCGCGGGCGCGCCCGACCGTCTACCTCTCCGACGCCCTCTCGCGCGACGCGCGCGTGCGCACGCTCCCCGAGATGGTCAGGCTTGAGACGCGGGCGAAGACCCTGAACCCGAAGTGGTACGAGGGAATGCTCGGCCACGGCTACCGCGGCGTCGCGGAGATCGAGAGCCACGTCACGAACACCTTCGGCTGGAGCGCGACGGCCGACGCCGTGGACGACTGGGTCTACGCGGAGGTGGCGCGCACCTACGTGCTCGACGAGGAGATGCTCGGACGCCTCTCGCGCCTCAACCCGCACTCGGCGCGCTCGCTCGTCGCGCGCCTGCTCGAAGCCGAGGGGCGCGGCTTCTGGAAGGCGGAGGCCGGTGTCGTGGAGAGGCTGCGCGAAGCCTTCTCCGACCTCGAAGACCGCATCGAAGGCGTCGCCTGAGGCGGAAATGAAAAGGAGAGAAGGGATGAAGAGACTGGCCCTCACACTCCTGCTGCTGGCCGCGGGCTGCGCCGGGGCGCGCGGACAGGAGCCGGCCGGACAGGCCAAGGAGGAGAAGCTGCACGACATCAGGCGGCTCTTGCAGTTGAACGGGTCGGGGCAGGCCAGCGTGCAGGTCTTAGAGCATATGCTCCCGAGCATGCGCAACATCTTCAGGGGGCTGTTCGACAACCTGCCGCCCAGGTCGCGGGAGCTGGCCGTGCGGATCATGGAGGAGGAGACGCGCAGAAGTTTCACGGCCGAGCGCATGGTCGAGGAGCTGATACCGATCTACGACAGGTATCTGACGGCCGAGGAGGTCAAATCCCTCATCACCTTTTACGAGTCGCCCGCGGGGAGGAAGTTCGTGGCCGTGCTGCCCTTCGTCATCAGGGAGTCGGCCGGCGTGGGGGACAAGATGGCGGGCGAGGCGATTCAACGAATCTATAAGAGGTATCAGGAGGCGGGCATCCCTTCCGCGCCTCCCCCCGGTCAACGGACGGGGCGGGGCACCACGCCGCGTAGGCGCACCCGCTGAAGTCGGCCCGGCCCGAGGAGATTCACGCGAGGCCCTTTCAAGAAGGCATGAAGGTCACGGCACTCATCGTCGGCTCAAGCCTGCTCGGCCCGCTGCGGCGCGCGGAGGGGGAGATCAACCGCCGGCACGCCGCGGGGCTGAGCGTGTGCGCGTACAACTTCGGCGCGCCGCTCGCGGATGAGGAGTGGGCGTCGGTCGAGCGCGACGTGTGCGGGTCGGAGGTCGTCTTCGTCATACACGTCACGGACGGCGAGAACGCCTCGCGTTTGATCGAGCTGCTCAAGCGCCGGGGGGAGTCGGCGAAGGCGGTCGTCGTCATCAACTGCATGCCGGAGCTGATGCGGCAGACGCGGATGGGGAGCCTGAGCTTCGGGGCGAAGGCCGACCCCGAAGAAGAGAAGGGCGAGGGGCGCGCGCGGCGCTTGTTGAAGAGCGTCGGCTCCTGGATGGGCGAGCAGGCGCGCGCGCGGCGGAAGGGCGGGGGGCACGGGCAGTATTTAAAACTCGTCGAGCGCATGCCCGCGCTGCTCCGCTTCGTGCCGAACGCGGGGCGCTTGCGCGACCTGAAGAACTACCTCTACCTCTTCTGCTACTTCCTACAGCCGACGCCCGCGAACGTCGCCTCGATGCTGCTCTACGCGTTGAAGCATTACGGCGGCGACCCGCGCCTGTCGGGCGTGAAGGTTCCGCCGCCGGAGAGCGTCCCGGCCGTCGGCGTCTACCACCCCGAGGCGGCGAACATCTTCGAGAGCTTCGAGGCGTACCGCCGCTGGTACGACGCGCGCGCGCGGCGGGGCGGGACTCAGACGCTCGAACCGTCGAAGACGGTCGGGCTGCTGCTCATGCGCACGAACGTCGTGAGCGGGACGAGGCGGCACTACGACGCGCTCGTCCGCGCCGTCGAGCGCGAGGGGCTGGCCGTGCTCCCCGTCATCTCGACCTTCATGGACAACCGCGACGCGTGCTCGCGGTTCCTCGTCGAGGAAGGGAAGCCGCGCGTGAGTCAGATGCTCTCGCTGACGGGCTTCAGCTTCGTGGGCGGGCCGGCGATGAACGACAGCGAGGCGGCCGTCGAGTTCCTGAAGGGTCTGAACGTGCCTCTGCGCTCGGCCGTCAGCCTGGACGTGCAGACGATTGAGACCTGGCGCGAGTCCTGGACGGGGCTGAACCCCGTGCAGGCCGGGATGCAGGTCGCCATCCCCGAGATCGACGGCGCGACCGAGCCGTTCGTCTACGGCGGGATGCCGGCCGAGGGCGTCGAGCCGGCCGCGCTCGAAGAACGCTGCCGGAGAATCGCGCGCAGGCTCGGGCGTTGGAACAGGCTTCAGACCGAAGAGCGGAAGGGGTTGAAGGTCGCGCTCGTCCTCTTCTGCTTCCCGCCCAACAAGGGGAACATCGGGACTGCCGCAGACCTCGACGTCTTCCCGAGCCTGCACGAGATTCTTTCGAGACTGCGCGCGGACGGCTACGACGTGGAAGTGCCCGCGGACGCGGACGCGCTGCGCGAGTCGGTTCTGGGCGGGAACTCGGAGAGCTTCGGCGCCGTGGCGAACGTCGCCCACCGGATGAACGTCGAGGAGTACCTGCGGCTCTGCCCTTACGCGGCCGACGTCGAAAAAGAGTGGGGCGCGGCCCCCGGAAGGATAAACACGTTCGGGCGCGACCTTCTGATTCAGGGCGTGCGTCTGGGCAACGCCTTCGTCGCCGTGCAGCCGACCTTCGGCTACGAAGGCGACCCGATGCGTCTGCTCATGTCGCGCGGCGGCGCGCCGCACCACGGCTTCGCGGCCCTCTACACTTACCTCGAAAAAGTCTTCCAGGCGGACGCGGTCATACACGTCGGCACGCACGGGTCGCTTGAGTTCATGCCCGGCAAGCAGGTCGGGCTCTCGGCCGAGTGCTGGCCCGACCGCTTGATTGGAGAGCTGCCGCACGTCTATCTTTACAGCGTCAACAACCCGTCCGAAGGTTCGATAGCCCGGCGGCGCTCGTACGCCGGGCTCGTCTCGTACCTGACTCCCCCGGTCGAGGACGCGGGTCTCTACCGAGAACTCGCTTCGCTGAAAGAACTCCTGCGCGCCTACCGGCAGTCGGCGGACGAGCGGGAGCGGGAACAACTCTACGCGGCCATCGAAGAGAAGGCCGGGGCGCTTCACTTCGCCGCCGAGTAGAGAAGACCTCAAAAGCGTTTCGACGAAAAAGGGAGGGGAGTATGTCTCGTCGTCTTCTCTACGCGGCGCTCTTCGTCGCCGTCGTTGCCGGTCTCCTCACGTTCGTCTCATTCAACCGTCAAGCGTCAACGGTCGCGCGCGCGCAGACGACGGAGCTGCTGACGCTCGCGCTCGGCACGCCCGTCGGCGGCTTCTCGTCGCCGGTCGGCTTCGCGCACGCCGACGACCGGACGAACCGCCTCTACGTCGTCGAGCAGGGCGGGCGCGTCCGCATCGTCAAGAGCGGCGTGGTCAACCCGTCGCCGTTCCTCGACATCTCGGGGCGCATCAGCACGGGCGGCGAGAGGGGCCTGCTCGGCCTCGCCTTCCCGCCCGACTACGAGCGCAAGGGTTACTTCTACGTCAACTACACGAACACCGCCGGCAACACCGTCATCTCGCGCTTCCGCCGCAACCCTTCGGACGCCGACCAGGCAGACCCGTCGAGCGAGCAGGTCGTTCTCACCGTCGCGCAGCCCTTCCCGAACCACAACGGCGGGCAGCTCGCCTTCGGCCCCGTGGACAGGATGCTCTACGTCGGCATGGGCGACGGTGGCGACGGGGGCGACCCCGGCAACCGCGCGCAGAACCCAGGGGAGCTGCTCGGCAAAATCCTGCGGCTCGACACCGAGACGGGGCGGCCTTTCACGTACACGACGCCCTCGACGAACCCCTTCCTGACGACCGCGGGCTTCCGCCCCGAAATCTGGGCGCTGGGCATGCGCAATCCGTGGCGCTTCTCGTTCGACCGCACCGCCTTCGACCTCTACATCGCGGACGTGGGGCAGGGCAACTGGGAGGAGGTAAACTTCCAGCCTGCTTCGAGCGCGGGCGGCGAGAACTACGGCTGGCGCATCATGGAGGGGCTCCATTGCTTCAACCCGAACCCCTGTAATCAGGCAGGTCTCACGCTGCCGATTTTGGAGTACAGCAGCGGCGCGGGTTCGGGCAATTGCTCAGTGACGGGCGGCTACGTCTACCGCGGCGACACCTACCCGCGCATGAAGGGGCTCTACTTCTACGGCGACTTTTGCAGCGGGCGCATCTGGTCTCTGAGGAGGCAAGGGAGCGACTGGCAGAACAACCCGCCGCTCGACACGTCGATTCAAATCTCCGCCTTCGGCGAGGACGAGCAGGGCAACCTCTACGTGGCGAGCTACGGGACGGGCCAAATCTTCCCGGTCGTGGACAACGGCCCAGCCGTCCCGCCGACCGTGACGCCGACGCCCGAAGTCAGATTCGGCTCGCCGGTCTTCCTCTTCAACGAAGCGGGCGGGGTCGCTTCCGTGCCGGTCGTGCGTTCGGGCGACACCAGCGTGGACATCTACGTCGATTACGCGACCTCGGACGGCACCGCCTCCTCGCGCAGCGACTACACGGCCGCGCGCGGCACGCTCCACTTCGCCCCCGGCGAGACGCAGAAGCGTTTCGACGTGCTCGTCACCAACGACGAGACGGACGAGGCGGACGAGAACCTGACGCTGACGCTCAGCAACTTCGTCGGCAGCCGCGGGATTATCGAGGGCATCCCGCAGCGGCTCATGACGATTCAGGACGACGACGCGGCGACGAGCCATACGAACCCGATAGACCGCTCGGACTTCTTTGTCCGCCAGCACTACCACGACTTCCTCAACCGCGAGCCGGACGCCGAGGGGCTCGCCTTCTGGGTGGGCGGCATCGAGTCGTGCGGCGAGGACTTGCAGTGCCGCGAGGTCAAGCGCATCGACACGAGCGCGGCCTTCTTCCTATCGATTGAATTCCAGGAGACGGGCTTCCTCGTCTACCTCCTGCACAAGGCCGCGTTCGGCAACGTTTCGGGGACGCCCGTGCCCGTCAGGTTCGCGGACTTCCTGCGCGACACGCAGGAGATCGGCCGCGGCGTGATCGTCAACCAGGGCGACTGGCGCGCGCTGCTTGAGGCGAACAAGCAAGCCTTCGTCAACGCCTTCGTCTCACGCCCCGCCTTCGTCAACCTCTACGCGACGGGGCAGACGCCCGCGCAGTACGTCAACGCGCTCAACACGAACGCCGGGCTCGTGCTCACGCCGGCCGAGGTGTCAGACCTCGTCGCGCGCCTCGCCGACGGCCGCGAGACGCGCGCCACCGTCCTGCGACGCGTCGCCGAGGACGCAGACATAGGCAACGCCGAGTTCAACCGCGCCTTCGTGCTGATGCAATACTTCGGCTACCTCAGGCGCGACCCCGACGCCTCGCCCGACACGAGCTTCGAGGGCTACAACCACTGGCTCGGCAAGCTCAACGACTTCGGCGGCGACTACCGCCGCGCCGAGATGGTCAAGGCGTTCCTCTCCTCCACCGAGTACCGCCAGCGCTTCAGGCCATAGACGCACGTCGGCGTAGCGGTCAGTACCGCCCGCTACCGCAGGCGGTACTGACCCGGTTGCGCGGATTGAGTTATTGTCTGGCGGAACCACTTGGCCGTGAGGCGGTGTTTGACGAAGAGGAGAGGGGGGATTATGCAACGGAGGTGGCTCTTCGCGTGCGCGTTCGCGGCCGGGCTCGTCCTGTGCTGCGTCGATCTGAAAAGTCCCTTCGTCCCGCGCGCGGGGGCGCAGAGCGCGTGGCCTCAACTCGCGCTCGTCTCGCCCGTCGGCGGCCTCTCGTCGCCGGTCGGCATCGTCAACGCGGCCGACGGCACGGGCCGCCTCTTCGTCGTTGAGCAGGGCGGCCGGGTGCGCGTGGTGAAGAACGGCGCGCTGCTCCCGACGCCCTTCCTCGACATCGCCACGCGTATCAGCACGGGCGGCGAGCGCGGCCTGCTCGGGCTCGCCTTCCCGCCGGGCTTCGCGAGCAAGCAGCGCTTCTACGTCTACTACACGAACCCCTCCGGCGACATCCGTGTCGCGCGCTACCGCGTCAGCGCGGGGAACGCCGACGTGGCCGACGCGGGCAGCGAGCAGGTCGTCATCACCATCCCCCATCCGTCTTTCGCCAACCACAACGGCGGGCAGCTCGCCTTCAGCCCGCGGGACGGCTTTCTCTACGCGGGCACGGGCGACGGCGGCTCGGGCAACGACCCGGGCAACAACGCGCAGAACACCAACAGCCTGCTCGGCAAGATACTCCGCCTCGACGTGGAGACGGGGAACCCGGCCACATACACCGTCCCGCCCTCCAACCCCTTCGTCGGGCGGACGGGCTTCCGCCCCGAAATCTGGGCGCTCGGCGTGCGCAACCCGTGGCGCTTCTCTTTCGACCGCCAGACGCACGACCTCTACATCGCCGACGTGGGGCAGGGCACTTGGGAGGAGATAGACTTCCAGCCCGCCGCGAGCGCGGGCGGGGAGAACTACGGCTGGCGCATCATGGAGGGGGCGCACTGCCACATCCCGAACCCGTGCGACCAGACGGGGCTGACGCTGCCCGTCGTCGAGTATAACCACGCGGCAGGCGACTGCTCCGTGACCGGGGGCTACGTCTACCGCGGCTCCGCGTTCGCGCGCATGCAGGGGGTCTACTTCTACGGCGACTTTTGCAGCGGGCGCATCTGGGGCCTGCGGCGCGTGTCGTCCGCCTGGCAGAGCACGCTCCTGCTCGACACGAGCTTCAACCTCACGGCCTTCGGCGAGGACGAGGCCGGGAACCTCTACGCGGCGAGCTACGGCACGGGCGAAATCTACTCGGTCGTAGACACCCCGCCGACCGTCTCGATCAACGACGTGTCCGTGACGGAAGGGGACACGGGGCAGGCCGCCGCAACCTTCACCGTCACGCTCTCGCGCACGCCCGACTCCGCCGTGAGCGTGAGCTACCACACTTCCGACGGGACGGCCGCGTCGCCCGGCGACTATCAGGCGGCCAGCGGCAGCGTGACCGTCAACCCCGGCGAGACCACCGCGAGCGTCGTCGTGCAGGTCAACGGAGACACGGCGGACGAGCCGGACGAGACCTTCAACGTCACACTCGACGGCGTCAACGGCCCCGCGACGCTCGGCGACGCGCAGGGCGTCGGCACTATCCTCGACGACGACGGCGCACCGACGCCCACGCCGACCCCGACCGGGTTGCAGTACTACCCGCTGGCGCACCCCGTGCGGCTGCTCGACACGCGGCCGGGGATGACAGCCTGCCACACGCCGGGCGCGCCGCTGGCAGCCGACGCCTCCCGCACGCAGCCCGCCGTGGGTGCCTGCCAGGGGCTCACCATCCCTCCGACGGCCAGGGCGATAGTCGGCAACGCGACGGTCGTCTCGCCCCCGGCCGCCGGCCACATCACCCTCTACCCGGCGGACGCCCCGCT
>DATMVD010000065.1:0-68590 GCA_035563535.1 Pyrinomonadaceae bacterium
GGCTGTGAGCCAGCTCCCGCCGGGCTACCGTGCGGTCTTCGTCCTGCACGACGTGGAGGGGCACGAGCACGAGGAGGTGGCGCGGCTGTTGGGCTGCTCGGTCGGGACTTCCAAGTCCCAGCTCCACAAGGCCAGGATGAAACTCAGGCATCTTCTCAGGCAACAGAACGAGCCGCAGTAGGCTTCCAAAGGTGTTCGCGCGGGCTCCCCTTAACCCCTTCAGCCCCGCCCGCGCGGGACGAAAGTTTTAGAGTCTTCCCGAGACTGACCCGTTAGCTCCATGTACTGCGAGAGGTTTAGAGAGATGAACTGCGAGAAGTGCCAGGGACTGCTCAGCGAGTTCCTCGACGGCACGCTCGGCCATTCGGAGCACGCCGCGGTCGGGGCGCACCTGGCGGCCTGCGCCGCCTGTGACGCCGAGCGCGCAGACTTCCACGCCATCATCGCCGCCGCGCGCGACGCACGCGGCCAGCTATTCATCCCCGCGGACGAGCGCGCCCTCTGGCTGCGCGTCCAGGCCGAGGTCGAGGCCGAGAGCCGCCCGGCGCGCGCCGCGGCGTCTGCGGCCGGCGCAGGCTTCTGGTCGCGCCTCTTCGGCCGCCGCTTCGAGCTTTCGTTGCCGCAGCTCGCGGCCGGGGCCGCCGCCCTCGTCGTCGCCGCCGCGTCTTTGACCGCGCTCGGCGTGCGCTTCGCCTCCGCGCCCGCCGCGGACGAGCGTGCCGCGAGGGTGCGCCGCGTCGTCTCGGACGACACCTACCCGCGCACTTACCTTGAGCCGCACCAGGCATCGCTCCGCTACTGGGAGCAGCGCGTCGAGGCGCGCAGGGCGAGCTGGAACCCGCGCATGCGCGCGTCGTTCGACCGCAGCGTCCTCGTGCTCGACCAGTCGGTCAAGGAGTCGCTCGACGACCTGCGCAAGAACCCGCACGACGAGGTGGCCGAGGAGATGCTCAACGTCGCGCTGCGCGACAAGGTCGAGCTGCTGCGCGAGTTCAGCGAGCAGTAGCCGGGAGGCCGGCCCGACCGCGGCCGAGAGGAAGTTCCGAGCCCCCTTCTGCGGCGCCCGCGCCTCCGCCCAACGCCGGAAGCGCGGGCGCTTCGAGCGCGCCCCCGAAGTTTCTGAAGTCCGGAGTTAGATGAAGCAAGCGACCGTCAAGAACCCCCACCCGCGCCGCGCCGCGCCGCGCCCGCTGCTCGCGGCGCTCGCGCTCGCCTGCCTGCTCGCGCCGCAGGCCGCCGCGCAGAAGAAGTTCTCGCGCGACTACCCGGCGCAGTCGAACATCCGCCTCCAGCTCCTCAACCGCTCGGGCCGCATCGAGGTGCTCGCCTGGGAGAAGAACACGATCCGCGTCACGGCCACGATGGAGTCGCGCTCGGCGAAGATGGAGCCCGAGGCGACGGCCGACGGCGTCCGCATCGACGTGCGGCGCGACAACCGCGAGGACGTGGGCGACATCAACTTCACCATCCGCGTCCCCTACAACTCGACCGTTGACATCAGCACGATGAGCGGCGGCATCATCATCCGCAACGTCCGCGGCGAGATGGTGCGCGCGCACGTCACCAGCGAGGGCGACATCGAGCTGACCGGCATCCGCGCCCGCACCGTCATGGCCGAGAACACGGTCGGCAACATCCTTTTCGACGCGGAGCTTCTGCGCGGCGGGACGTACGTGTTGAACTCGACGCAGGGCGACATCCAGCTCCGCATCACGGCCGAGTCGGGCTTCCGCCTGATGGCGGTCGCGCCCCGCACGCGCAACATCGACCTCAACGGCTTCGCGCAGATGGGCGAGTTCGAGTTCTTCAACGAGAAGCGCAAGGTCGTCGGCAAGGTCGGCGACGGCGGCGCGAGTTTAAGCACCACCAACGGCCGCGGCTCCATCGTCTTCATGCCTCGGTAGCGTGAACCGTAAACCGTAAACCGTGACAAGAGAGAAGTCGTCTTCCTCTTGTCACGGTTTACGGTTTACGGTTCACGCTTCTTGTTATAGTCTGCGACTGATGACAAACACGCTCTCGAAAGTCTACTCGTCCCTTCTTCTCCTCTCGCTCGTCTTCTTTCAGTCTTCGGTCTCCGCGCAGAGCGGCAGGCAGCCCAAAGAAGAGAAGAAGTCGGAGAAGCCCGCGCAGGCCCAACCCCCGACCCTCCTGAAGCGGATGACGACGCGGCGCGAGTTGAAGCGCCTGGGCTACGGCGGCTCCGTGACCATCGACGGCGCGCCCGAGGGCTCCGTCGTCGTGGAGGCCTGGCAGCGGAGCGAGGTCGAAGTCACCGCCGAGGTCGAGCAGAGCGCCGACAGCGAGGAGAACCTCACGCGGCTCGCCGCGCTCAACACCTTCACCGTGGACGAGGACGTCAACCACGTGCGCGTGTTGACCGTCGGCCTGCACGACCGCAGGTACGCGAAGCGAGCCGCGAAGGGGCTGCCGAAGCACCTCCTGGCGATGCCCTGGCGCATCGACTACCGCGTGCGCGTGCCGGCCGCGTGCGACTTGGAGATCAACGCCGGGCGCGGCACGCTCTCGGTGAGCGGCGTCGAAGGGGCCTTGCGCATCCAGGCGGGCGGCGGCCCCGACTCTCTCTTCGCGCTCGCGGGCGGCGACGTGGAGGCGACCGTCGCCGACGGCCCCTTCACCGTGCGCCCGACGGCGCGGAGCTGGCGCGGCCGCGGCCTGCGCGTGCGTTTGGCCTCCGGCGACCTCACGGTCGAGCTGCCCGCCGGCTTCAACGGCGACGTGGATGCCGACATCCTGCGCGCCGGCCGCATCGAGAACGCCTACCCCGGCCTCGCCCCGCGCGAACGTACGACCCCCACCGAGCGCTCCCTTCAAGGGCGAGCCGGCAGCGGCGGGGCCACCCTCTCCTTCACCGTCACCGACGGCACGCTGCGGATAAGGCAAGTCAGTAGGCAGTAGGCAGACGGCAGCAGGCAGTTAAGAGCCCCGCTGTCGGAACCTGTGATTTAATCCTTCAACGTCCATAGCGCAGAGCCTACCGCCTACTGCCATCTGCCTACTGTTCTTCTCCTCTGGACTTCACGTCCGCCGCCCGCTATGCTGCGCTTCGGCCGCGCGGGCGGCGCTCTTTAAAAAAACTTACCGGACACGGAAGCGATGTCAGTCAAATCAGACCGCTGGATTCGGCGCATGGCCGAGGAGCAGCAGCTCATCCAGCCCTTCGAGGCCACCCTCGTGCGCGAGTCCGCGGGGCGCCGCATCATCTCGGCCGGCTCCTCCTCCTACGGCTACGACATGCGGCTCGCCGACGACGGCTTCCGCGTCTTCTCGCCCATCCACGGCCGCGAGATCGACCCGAAGAACTTCGACGACAGCTCGCTGGTCGAGCCGCCGCTGCAAGCGACCGAGGACGGCTCGCGCTACTACCTCCTGCCGCCGCACTCCTACGCCCTCGGCATCTCGGTCGAGACCTTCCGCCTGCCCCGCAACGTCACCGGCATCTGCATGTGCAAGTCGACGTACGCGCGCGCCGGGCTGATGCTCAACACCACGCCGCTCGAAGCCGGCTGGACGGGGCGCCTCGTCATCGAGCTCGGCAACCTCGCCGACCTCCCCCTCCGCGTCTACGTCGGCGAAGGCATCGGCCAAGTCATCTTCTTCCAGTCCGACGAGGACTGCGACGTCTCCTACGAAGACCGCGGCGGCAAATACCAAAACCAGACCGGTCTCACCTACTCGCGGCTGTAGGGCGCCTGTGAGTGTGACTTGAACCATAAGTTGGCCGCCGCGGCCACCTGATGCTTCCAATAACGCGCGGCCAACTTATGGTTCCAGCAGGGGGCTTGTGCCGAAAAGCTTTCGCCCAGCTTTCGCCAATACTTTGCTGCGAGGAACTTGACCGGCCGATCCAGCCTACTAGAGCTCTTACGGCGGCGCTGTTTTGCATAATCCAACCCGCCCGGCCTCAGGCGCGGAACGTCTGGTAAGGTGCCGAAAACCTGGCTTTCGGCGAAATAATTCAATTGACTTCTTGGGCGGAGAGGTCTAGGATGAGGCCGCTTCCGGTGGGTTACTCAGTATATCCACTTCTTCGCGCATCGTGTTTCAACGGCTGTAAGAATTTTCTTGAACCTCATGTAGCTTAAACGAGCATATCTTGGTCGCACCTGCCTTCTCTCTGTTCGGGGGCCGTGCGGGCGCTTTAACTGTTCCGCAATGTCACGGCGACCTTCAGCTTAAGGAGTCTGGAGATGAAGCAAGATTCCAAGAAGAGGAATAACGACGAGAAAGAGTCGAAGCACTCCATCAAAGCACTGGCAAGGACTGCTATCTTAGCCGGCGGCCTCCTGATTTCCCCCCATCTAGCCGCACGCCCTGCTGAGGCGGAGATCGCAAAAGATAAGCCTATTAAAGACCGTGTGGAGGCCATCAGGGAGGCCCTTAAGAAGAAACTCGCCGACGGCGCAAGCCCCGACAGCGAACTCTCCTATTCGGAAATAGAAGTTGCGCAGTGGGGCAACTGGGGCAACTGGGGCAACTGGAACAACTGGTTGAACTGGAACAACTGGAACAACTGGGTGAACTGGAACAACTGGGGCAACTGGCGAAATATTTAAGCTGTCACCTGGTATAGGCCGCGCTTCAGTTTCCTACGGAGGGCGGGCCCGCGGAGGATCTCACCCAACGTAGCCTTCACACGAAGAGATTCAACCCGTCATGATGTTTTCGCCGACGGCCCGCTGTCTGTCGGCGCGTACGACCGAATACTTTTTCTCATTCCTGTCCGTTTAATCTATACCTCTCGCGGTCGGCAGAAGTCGGCGCGCCGGTCCGGCGTATCTCACAAATACACACTCAGCCGCAACAGGCACTGAAGAGACCCTACGCTATGGCTAAAGAAAAGAGAGATGGGGGAATGGGGCTCCGTACTCACCAGCAGCACGTCGGCCTCCTGATAATTCAGCCATCCCCTTTCTGCAACATAGACTGCGATTATTGCTATCTTCCGGATAGACGCTTACCGAAAAGGATGCCCGTCTCGGTCCTGACGCGGGCTATAGAAAAGTTGTCCGCGGGCGGCCTCGTCGGCGAAAAGCTCAGCATCGTCTGGCACGCCGGAGAGCCGCTTGCCGTCCCCATCTCTTTTTACGAGGAGGCCTTTCAGGCGATCTCCGCACTTCGTCTCCCCGCCAAGGGGGTTGCGCACGCGATGCAATCCAACGGGATGCTCGTCAACGACAGGTGGTGCTCGTTCATCAGGGAGCATAACGTCAGGATGGGGTTGAGCATCGACGGGCCGGCGTTCATTCACGACTCCCACCGAAAGACGCGCGCCGGGGAGGGGACGCACGCCCAAGTTATGAAGGGGGCGGAGATCCTACGCCGGAACGGAATCGATTTTCACGTCATCGCGGTCATCACCGAGCAGTCGCTCGATTACCCGGACGAGATTTTCAATTTCTTCCTGGAGAACGCCATTCGCCGGGTGGGGTTCAACATCGAGGAGTTAGAGGGGACGAACCGGACTTCCACGCTGTCGAATAACGACGCGGAGCGGAGGGTTGGCGATTTCTTCCGCAGGATGTTCCGGCTACAAAAGGGCGCCGGCGGGAGGATTACAATAAGGGAATTCGATCGGGCCTTCCAAGCCGTCGCGCAGAGCGAGACGGACGGCGGGCCGCCCGAAGGGTGTAACGACCAGGTGACGCCTTTCGCCATCATCAGCGTCGCTTACGACGGGAGCCTCTCGACGTTCTCGCCCGAATTGCTGGGGATGAAAAGCTCGACTTACGGCGACTTTCGTTTCGGTAACGTGATGGAGGACGACGTCCGGGGCATGGCGGAGACCTCTAAGTTCAAGCGCGTGCTCGAAGACATCCGGGCCGGCGTGCGGCTCTGCTCCGAAAGCTGCGGGTACTTCTCGCTCTGCGGGGGAGGGGCGCCGTCTAATAAATATTACGAGAACGGCACATTCGCCTCGGCGGAGACGATGTTCTGCCGCTGCACGGTCAAGATTCCGATAGACATCGTTCTGGAAGACCTTGAAGGGGCGCTCGGCATAGGCGGGGAGGCCCCGGAGGGCCGCGGCCGGTAAGTGCTTAAAGTCGCGGCGGCGCGAAACGGAGCCTCAAGCGCTTCTACATGGCGCGCCGCCGCTTACCGATTGTTCTGGAGGTACAGCAAATGCCACTCAAAAGTCTCACCCCGAATTACGTGGATGACATCTTCATCAGCTACGACCACGACGATAACAGGCCGCTCCTCGAAGACCATCAGGGCTGGGTCGATAGCATGCACGTCAGCTTGGAGATCCGCCTGACACAGGTCATGGGGGAGAAGCCGAGAATCCGTCGGGATACCAAAGAGTCGGGGAATAAGGAGGTCATGGATGCCCTCCTCTGCCAACTCGGGAATACGGCCTCCTTGGTCTTCATCCTTTCGCCGAGTTACGTCAGATCCCCGTGCTGCAAGCAGGAGCTTGAGGAGTTTTATAAAAGCGCGCTTCGGAACGGGGGCCTCAAGGTCGGCGACAGGTTACGCATATTCAAAGTCGTGAAGACGCCCGTGGATGAGAGTGACCCGCACGCCGACCCCCGCGAATGGAGCGAACTCCCGCATGATCTGCGAGGGACTTTACAGAAGGCCCGCAGCTACGAGTTCTATGAGTTCGATTCAGTGTCGGGCAAGTTAAAGGAGTACTGGCCCGAACTCGGCCCGCCTTACCGGGTCAAGTACCTGATGACTATATGCGACCTCGCCTACGACATTAAAGCCTTCATCAACGAGTGTAAGCAGGCGACCGCCTCGGAGCCCGCCGCCTGCGACCGCCGCCGGCAGTCGCCGCCGGTGCCCGCCCGCAGCGACTACGTCTACCTGGCAGAGACGACCCCCGACCTGAGCGAGGAGCGCCGCGCCATCAAGCGCGAACTGCAGCAGTACGGTTACCACGTTCTGCCGGACGAAGGTCTCCCCTTCGAGAAAGAGGACTTTGAGGAGAAGGTTGGCAAGTATTTGGCGCAATCTGCCCTCTCGATTCACCTGATCGGCGCGGACTACGCCGCCGTGCCGGGCGGGACGCAGGCCTCGGCTGTTCTGGATTCCCAGCACATGGTCGCGGCCAGGCGCGTGTGCGCACAGCACGAGTCGGCACTGAGCCGCGGCGAGGGAGACCCCGACTTTTCCAGATTGATCTGGATGCCGGAGGGGATCAAGGCTCAGGAAAAGAGCTATCAGGAGTACATCTCTTACCTCCAAAACGCCCCCGGGGTCTCCGAGGGGGGCGAGGTGCTGTGCGGCGTCAAGCTGGAAGACCTGAAGACTCGAATTAAGGAGAAGCTCAAGGACCGCCCTCCGGCAGATTCCGCCGGCGCGAACAAGCGCATCTACCTGTACTGCTACAAGAACGAACTGAGCGCCATGGCCCCCATTCAGCAATACCTCGCCGAACGAGGCTATGACGTGATGCTGCCCTTCGCCGGCACGTCGAAATTCAGCAGCGGCCACAAAGAGAATCTGCGGCTCTGTGACGCCGTAATAATCTATAGCGGCGATGACAACGTGGAGTTCCGGCTCGACGAATTCAGCAAGGTTGAGGGCTACCGTGACAACAAACCCCTGCTCGCTAAAGGCGTTCTCGTAGCCGGGCCGGAGACGGACTGCAAGAAGTCCTTTCACACCGAGTCCGCACTGGTGATGAAAAACTTCGGCGAATTTTCGCCGCAGTCTCTCAGGCCGTTCCTCAGCCAGCTTGAGGAGTCCGCGGCGCAAAGCCGGGCTAGAGGAGCGCGGGTATGAGCGAGGCACGAAGGAACCCGTTCCCCGGCTTGCGCCCTTTCAAGTTCCACGAGCGCAAGCTGTTCTTCGGCCGCGAGGAGCAGTACGAGCAGATGGCCTGCAGGCTCGACCACACACGGTTTCTGGCCGTGGTCGGCACCTCGGGCAGCGGCAAGTCGTCGCTCGTCCGCGCCGGGCTGCTGCCGGCGCTCTACGGCGGCCTGATGTCCGCCGGCACGAACTGGCGCGTCGCGCTCTTCCGCCCCAAGGACGACCCGATCCGCGAACTGGCGCTCGCGCTGAACCACCGCCGCGTCTTCGGCGACAAGGGTAAACAAAACGGCTCGTCCCTGTTCACCGCGGCCGACATCGTGGACTGGCACGGTCTCTGCGCCAAGCTGAACGACGAGGCCGGCCACTCGCCGCAAGGCCCGAGCGGCAGGGTGCTGACGTTCCTCTCGCCGGGCATCAGGCAAGCCATTGCAGAGGCCGCGCAAAAGAACGACCTCGTGCAACTGCCCCGGTCAAGTCTTATTAAGGCGTTCAACGATATCCTCACCCAGCGTGACTTCTACCAATCGGAGAGCTTCAAAAGGGAGCTCGTAAAGGGCGAAGTCCAGTCCCTCCTGAGCCGCGGCCGGGAGAGCCTGTCGGACTCGGAGGTGGAGCGCCTCAACCGCCTGCTCCTAGAGGCAGCCTACCCGCAGCAGATCGCGAACGAGAGCGAGGTGCAGACCAACCTCACGGAGGCCACGCTGCGCCGCGGCGACCTCGGCCTCGTTGAGGCTGTCTGCCAGGCCAGCATTTCGCCGGAGGAGAACCTGCTCGTCGTCGTCGATCAGTTCGAGGAGCTGTTCCGCTACGCGAAGATTTCCGAGCACGGCCCGCACGGGAACCAGGCGGCGGCGTTCGTTAAGTTACTCCTCCAGGCCAGAGCCCAGACGGAAATCCCCATCTACGTAGTGCTGACGATGCGCTCAGACTACCTCGGCGACTGCGCGAAGTTCTGGGATCTGCCGGAAGCGATCAACGACGGGCAGTACCTGATACCGCGCCTCACGCACGATCAGCGCCGGGAGGCCATCCGGGGGCCGGTCAGGGTACGCGGCGCGGAGATCACCCCGCAGCTCGTCAACCAACTCCTCAACGACATGGGGAACAGCCCAGACCAGTTGCCGATCCTACAGCACGCGCTAATGCGTACGTGGGATAAGTGGGAGGAGGAGGGCGGAACTGACCAGCCCATAGACATCCCCCACTACGACAAGGTTGGGCGGATGGCCGGGGCCCTGTCGCGACACGCGGAGGAGGCTTACGCAGAACTGCCCGACGCGCGGAGTCGGGAGGTCGCGAGAAAACTCTTCAAGTGCCTGACCGAGAAGGGCCCCGGTGACCGGGAGAGTCGGCGCCCGACGACTCTGCGGGAGATACGTGCCGTCACCGACGCTAAAGTCAAGGAGATCGTCGCCGTCGCTAACGTCTTCCGCCGGGAGGGCAGGTCGTTCCTGATGCCGAGCGCCGGGAAGCCGCTGGGCCGGGGCACGTCCCTCGACATCTCACACGAGAGCCTGATCCGCAACTGGGATCGGCTGAAGAGGTGGGTGAACGCGGAAGCGAAGGCGGCGCACGAATACCGCCGGCTCGCGGAGGCCGCGATACTGCACGAGAAGCGCGGCTTCGGGCTGTGGAAGGATAAGGAAGTCCAGGACGCCCTGAAGTGGCAGTCGTCCAACAGCCCGAACGCAGCCTGGGCCTCGCGCTACCACGCCGACCTCGACGCCGACCTAATCAAGGAGTACGGGAGCGCGAACACGGAAGAACTCAGGAAGGAGCGCGACGAGAAGATCTTCGACGACGCGATAAGCTTTCTGGAGAAGAGCCGCCGCGCCTGCGAGAAGGTGAAGGAGGAGAAGAAAAGGCAGCAAGAGGAGAAGAAGAGGCAGCAAGAGGAGAAGGAGAGGCAGCGTAAGCGTCAACTCAGAGTAACGCGGGTGGTCGCCGCCGTCCTCCTGGCTCTGTGCGCCTGTGCTGTGGCCTCGGCCATCGCAGCCTACTCTTTCTATGATCAAGCCCAAGACAGCGAAAAACTCATCACCCTCTTCGCCTATGCCAACAGCATCGACGCCGCGCAGGCAGCGTTCACCCAGACGAACTACGCGAAAGCGAATGAGCTGTTGGAGTCGCTGAGTAGTGAAAAATACAAAGGGCTGTATGGCATCGAATGGTACTCGCTGTCCAGGCCCAGTCCCTACGCCTTAGACAGCGACAAGAAGCCGATGACCCACCGCGACGCCGTACTGGCGGTGGCGTTTATGCGCGAGAGAAACGCCTTCGTCTCCGTGAGCGCCGACGGGGTCGTGAAACGTCTGGGCAAGAAGGGCGATGAGCTGGCGCAGCCGGAACAACTCTTGAAATCAACCTCTCAACGGCCGTTATCAATCTCCCTGGCCGAATTCTCACCTGACGGGAAAATTCTTGCGACCGTGGACGGCAACCGCATGAGGATAGAATTGTGGGACCTGAGCACCGGGGAGCCGGCCTCCTTGATGTCCTTGGAAAAAGATATAAGGTACGTCCTGTCGATAGCTCTTTCACCTGACGAAAAACTTCTGGTAGGCACCGTTGGCAATAGCGACGGGACTATCACTATCCGCCAGTGGAACACAGTCACGGGCGAGGAGCAGCCGCTGCCCGGTACGGCCGTAGAGCCTACATACGGTGCCGTGGCGTATTCAGTAGGCGGGAAGATCGCCGTCGGGAGTTACGGCGGAGGCGTTGGGCTGTGGGACGGTAACGAGTGGCGAACGATGCTTGACCCTAGGCGCGGCGGGCGGGGTGATGAGCCGCCGCAGGGGCAGACGGACACCCCGGAAGCTGTAAACACGCTGGCATTTTCGGGCGACGGTAACGTGCTCGCCAGTCTTAGCAACAGAGGTTGGATAAAGCTGTGGCACATGGACGGAACAGTCCCGCCGAAGCAGTTCAGGTTGTGCACGAATTCCGCTTCGTGGTTGAGGCTTTCATCGGACGGGACGAAGCTCGCCGTCGCGGGGCCGGGGGGCAGCGTTGCGGTGCTGGACACGAGGCAACGTCAAGAATCGGTGACGGTGTGTGAAGGATTGACGACGCTTCAAGGGCATATCGGCGCCGTCCGGTCGGTGGCGTTCGTGCCCGGTGAAGACATCCTCGCCACCGCGAGTGATGACGGGAGCGTCAGGTTGTGGGATTTCAACCCTCAGAGGCACGCCAACGTTCTGCCCGAAGGGGGGAAAGTCTCGCTCGTGGCGTTCTCCCCCGACGGGAAAAAACTGGCCGTGGGGAGCAAGACCGAGGAAGGGAAGCAGGTCGTCAGCTTGAACGACGTGGGCGCCGAGGGGGCATTATCGTTGAGGCGAGGAAGCCTCATCGGCGAGGTCTCGAATATCTCGTTCTCGCCGGACAATAAAACGTTCTCCACCTACGGGTACGACGGGACAGTCGAGCTGCGGAACATTGACGCCCGACAGGCCGTGGCGTCGTGGAAGACATCTGCCTTAACCCAGCCGGCGGAGTCGCCTGCTGCGGGCTCGGTGTTTTTGCCGTCGGCCATGGCGTTCTCGCCCGAAGACGGAAGGACGCTTGCTGTCTGGAATCCCAAGGACGGAATCAGGCTGTATGACACCGCGACGCGGCGGGAGTCGGCCAGGCAGGACGGGGCCATCCCCGAGGAAAACCTCAAAGTGTCGTCAGCGGCATTCTCGCCCGACCTGAAGGCGCTCGTGCTCGGCTGTGATGATGGGACTGTGCGGGTGTTCAGCGCGGGCATCTGGAGGACGCTGCTGTGGCGGCACGCCTCGTCCGTATACGCTCTCGCCTTCTCCCGCGACGAGCGGCTCGCCACAGGGAGCGCCGACATGAAGGTCATGCTTTGGAACGCGAACTCCTGGGACGAAAAGCCGAAGATGCTGGAAGGTCACGCCGCGCAGGTTACGACAGCGGCATTCTCCTCTGACGGCAAGAGGCTGGTGACCGGCAGCTCCGACGTGATGGTGAAGATATGGGATGTCAGCATTGGGCACTGGGATTTGGGCGAAAGGCTGTGGGGCATGACAAAGCGGAGGGAGCTTGCAACCATGCGCGGCCCCAAGGGTGCAGTGCTGGCCGTGGCGCTTTCGCCGGACGGACATGTCCTCGCCGTCGGGAGCGCCGACGGGACCGTAAGGCTGTGGTAATGAGCGCCGTTTCGTAGACGCATGCGCCGCGCCCGCTTTGGCAATCCTCGGGGGCATCCGCAACCACCCTTCACAACCCGGAAGGACGCATAACCTCCTGTGGCAGGGGGCCTCGCATCTTCCTGAGCCGCTCTCGTGCCAGGGCCGCAAAGACTTTATGACTGGGCTAAGCCCCATACGTGTACTCGCATGGAGCAACTGATGCTGTCGGACGCCGAGACCGAGAAAGCGAGCAGCCGTCCCAAGGTGGCCGAGGCTGAACGGCTCTGTCATAAGGTGTCCAGCGGACGGCGGTGACTCTCGGGAGGGCCGGCCGTGAAGAGTGAACGGCGGAAGCCGTTTCCCCCGAAGTGCTCCACGAAGCGGCTCCTGAAAAGCTCAACATTCTCAACACCCGAGGAAGGCCACATTAAGGATTCTCCGACGGGCCTCCCCAGGCTTGCTCACGCAGCATTATTAGGAGGAGGTGTCGGCCGAAACATTTCCCCCCGAGCGGACGTTCAGTGTGGGGCGCGGCATCCCGCAAATCCTCTTGACATTTTTCGGATTGATACTAGAGTCGTCGCACGGCGTGCGACGGAAGAGGCGGACGCCGGCCGGCGCGTCCCGCGTCGCGACGCCTCGGCCTTGAGACCCGGCCCCGGAGACCTCGCTGGAGGAGATGGAAACTATGAGCCGCCGGGAAGAATGCGCCTGGACGGTCATGATCTTCATGGTCGCCGACAACAACCTCAGCGAGAAGTGCGAGCTCGATCTGCGCGAGATTAAGAGGGCCGGGTCGAGTGAGGACGTGAAGGTGATCGTCCAGACCGACCTCAGCCCCGCCGGCGGCCCCACGACGCGTTACTTCATCAGGCCCGGCGGGCCGGACAGCCTGCCCCAAGAGGACATCGACGACCGGTGGCGGGAGACGCCGCCCGAGGTCTTGAGGGATTTCGTCCACTGGTGTATTTCCCACCACCCGGCCAGGCATTACATGCTGCTGCTGTGGGGCCACGGCCGCGCGCTCGACTCGTTCCAGGTCAGCCCTGCCGAGCCCGTCCCCCGGCGGGTCAGTCCCCACCGCTTCTCGAGGGGCGGGCGAAGGCGGCGCCGCCGCGAGCCCGGCGGCGAGCGGGGCAAACCCTTCTTCATCATCTGCCCCGACGACCAGGCCGGCCACGCCATCACGAACAAAGAGCTACAGGTGATGCTCAAGTCGGTCGCGCGGCGCATCGACGGCGGTAAGATTCACGTCCTCGGCATGGTCGCCTGCCTGATGGGCATGTTCGAGATGTGCTACGAGCTGCGCGAGAGCGTGCGCTACATGATCGGCTCCGAGAGCCTGATCCCCGACACGAGCCTGCCGTTCGACAAGATCATCCCGCTGCTCATCGAGAACCCGGGGATGGAGCCGGGGGAGGTCTGCCGCACAATCGTGCGCGAGTTCAAACGCTTCTACGTGACGAACGACGGGCTGCCCGTGCAACTCTCGGCCTTCGACCTCTCAAAGGCCGACGCGTTGCGTGAAGAACTCGACCGGCTGGCCGGCCTGCTGACCGGCAGGATAAGGGGGGGCGACGCCGGCCTGCTGAACGCGCTGCTCGGCTCCCACTTCCAGACGCAGCGGTACGACGAAGACCAGTTCTTCGACCTTTACGACTTCTGCTACATGTTGAGGCTGAACTGCGGAGACCCGGACGTGCGCGAGATGTGTCAGAGCATCATGCGGCTCGTCGGCGACGGGGCGCGCCCCGGTTTCGTCGTCGCCACGGAATTCAACGGCGACGCCTTGCAGTTCTCCTACGGCCTCGCGATCTACTTCCCTTGGGTCAACGTGAACGAAGCCCGGTACGGCTCGCTCGACTTCGCCAAACCCCTCCCGGCCGTCGGCGGGGTGGCGCGGCCGACGTGGCTCGACTTCTTGAACACTTACGTGGACGGGATCAGTAAGACGGGGCGCGCCGAGCGCGACACCGGGGAGGGCTGAAGGCAGGCCGCGCCCGACGCGCCGCGAATAAACTCGATCATCAATGCCCCGGATGGCTCGCCCGGCCGGCTTCGGGCCTGACCTGATTTGACGATTTCCGATCCGAAACTCTCGCAAAGGAGCTTAGACATGGCGACTAAGAAAGCGTCGGCGAAGAAACCCGGCGCCTCGACCTCCGAAGAACCAGGCACCATGAAGGACGCGACGCCGTTCATGAAGGGCGGAGGTTCCGGCAGTACGAAGAAACCGCCCCCCATCGGCACGAAGACCGGCAGTAAGAAGTCCGCGAAGAAGTCCGCGAAGAAATCCAACAAGTAGTCCGCTCCCGCCGGGCGCGACCGCCGCCGGCCCGCGGCCGCGAATCGCGCCCGGCCCTTCGCCTTTCCCCTTTATGCAAACGCCCGCCTGTGCGATAACGTCAGCCGCATCGGCAAAATGGTGATGCGCTCTACGGAAGGACGCCACGCCACCCATTACCCGCCGCTCGGACGCCGTCCCGGCCCGCAGAAAAGTCGGCTTATGAAGACCCCCATCGGCAGGGCCGCGCGGCTCTCTCTTTTCGTCGTCATACTGGCCGGGCCGGGGCACGTGTGGGCGGTCGGACAGAAGGCTTCCGGCCGCCGGCAGAGCGCCCGCCCCCCCGCCGCCACAGAGACGCCTCTCGCCGCCGCGGGCAGGTTGTTCGCAGAGGCCGAGCGTTTGCGGAAACAGGGGAAGGCCCCGGCGATGTCGGGCGCCGTCGAGAAGTACAAGGCGGCGCTGCCGTTATGGCGCGCGGCCGCCGACCGGCGCGGCGAAGCGGACACGCTCAGGTCGATGGGCGAGGCATACAACTTCCTCGGCGATAACCGGCAGGCGCTCGAGTGCGGGCGCGCCGCGCTCGCCCTCTACGAGTCCCTTCGGGAGCGGGCCGGCGAGGCGCGCGCGCTTTACCTCCTCGGAGAAATCTACTACTGGCTCGCCGACGTTGAGACGGCGCTCGCACACCACAAACGCGCCTCAGACGTTTGGCTCCTGCTGGGGGACAAGGCGGGCCAGTCACTGGCGCAGGTAGGCGTCGGCTATGATCATTCGATCCGCGGCGACGTGGATAAGGCGCTGACCGCCTTCGGGCTGGCGCTCGACCTCGCGCAGTCCGCCGGCGACCGGCGCGGTGAGGCGCTCGCGGCGTGCGCCCTGGCGACTCAGTACGGCATGATCGGCGAGGGGCAGAGGGCGCTTGGCTTCTACGACCGGGCGCTGCGATTTTTCCGAGCGGACGGTGACCGCTTCCACGAGGCCAGAACCCTTAACGGCCTGGCCTACATCTATTATCAGGTCGGGGAGTCGCGGAAGGCCCTGAACCTGTACGAGCAGACGCTCCAGATCTACGTGTCACTCGGCCACCGCCAGGGCGAGTCCGCGGTGCGCATCCTCACCGGCAGGATTTACGACGAGGCGGGCAGGACGCGGGAGGCGCTTGAGCAGTACCGGCGCGCCCTCTCCATCAGCCGGGCGCTCTCCAACCGGCTGATGCAGTCCTACGCCCTGGGCTACATCGGCAAGGCGTTCGACTCGCTGGGTGACTCCGGCCAGGCGCTCCTCAACTACCGGAGCGCGCTCGAGTTGAACCGGCTCGGCGGCGACCGCCGGGAGGAGGCGTACACGCTCGCCAACATCGGCCGCGTCCTGCTCGGGCGCGGCGACTACGCCGACGCGCTCGAACACTACGGGCGGGCCCTCGCGCTCAGCCGGGGCGTCGGCGACCTGAGGGCGGCGGCGCTCGCCCTCTACGACATCGCGCGCGCCGAGCGCGGGCGCGGCGACCTGGAGGCCGCGCGCGCGCGGGTCGAGGAGGCGATACGGCTCAGCGACGCCTTCCGCGCCAAGGTCGCCGGGCAGGAGATGCGCGCCTCCTACTCCGCCACCGTCCACCAGCAATACGAGTTCTACGTTGACGTGCTGATGCGCCTGCACGGCCGGCGCCCGTCCGAGAAGTTTGAGGCCGCCGCCTTCGAGGCGAGCGAGCGCGGTCGCGCGCTGTCGCTGCTTGAGACGCTGGCGGAGAGCCGGAAGGACATCCGGCAGGGCGTTGACCCGGAGTTGTTGAAGCGGGAGCGCGAGTTGCAGCGGCTGCTCAGTGCGAAGGCGGAGCGGCGCATCCAACTGGCGAGCGCGAAGGCGCGTACGGAGGAGGTGGCGGCCGTAGAGAAGGAGCTGGGGGAGCTGACCGCGGAGTTCCAGCGTCTGGAAGGGCAGATCAGGGCCGTGAGTCCGCACTACGCCGCGCTGGTGCAGCCGGTGCCGCTGACGCTCGCGGAGTTGCAGCGGAAGGTTCTGGACGCCGACACAGTGCTCCTGGAGTACGCGCTCGGGGAGGAGCGGAGCTTCGTTTGGGCGGTGACCCCCGACTCGATCAGGAGTTTCGAGCTGCCCGCGCGCGCGGAGGTGGAGAAGGTGTCACGCCTCGTCTACGAACTCTTGACCGCGCGCGTCCGACGGGTTGAGGGCGAGACGGAACCGCAATGGCGGGCGCGCGTCCGCAAGGCGGAGGCCGAGTACGAGGACGCGTCGGTCGCGCTCGGGAGGATGTTGCTGGGGCCGGTCGCCGCCGGACTCGAAGGCAAGCGCCTCGTCGTGGTCGCCGACGGGGCCTTGCAGTACGTGCCTTTCGCGGCGCTGCCGGTCGAGACGCGCGGCCGGGCCGGCCGCGCCCCTCTGATCGCCGAACACGAGGTCGTCAGTCTGCCGTCGGCGTCGGTGCTGGCGCTGATGCGCGAGATGTTGCGCGGGCGGGCGCCGGCCCCGCGTTCGGTCGCCGTGCTGGCCGACCCCGTCTTCGACCGCGACGACGAACGCCTGGCGGCGTCGAAGGGCGTGCGCGCGCGGCGGCGCGACGCCGAGGCGGACTGGGCGGCCGCGGGGCAGAGGGCGCTCAGGAGTTTCGACGGGCTGGACGAGGGCGGCGGGATCGCGAGGCTCCCCTTCTCGCAGCGCGAGGCGAAGGCGATCGCGGAGTCGGCCGGCGATGGGATGCTGGCGCTGGGCTTCCGCGCGAGCCGCGCGACCGCGCTGAGCCCGGAGCTGGCGCAGTACCGCTACGTCCACTTCGCCACGCACGGCCTTTTGAACGGCGAGCACCCGGAGCTGTCGGGCATCCTCCTCTCGCTCTTCGACGAGGCGGGGCGGCGGCAGGACGGCTTCCTCGAACTGCACGAGATTTACAACCTCAACCTGCCGGCGGAGCTGGTCGTGCTGAGCGCGTGCCAGACGGCTTTGGGCAAGGACGTGAAGGGCGAGGGGCTGGTCGGCCTCACGCGCGGCTTCATGTACGCGGGCGCGCGGCGCGTGGTGTCGAGCCTGTGGAAGGTGGACGACTCCGCGACCGCCGAGCTGATGGGAGAGTTCTACCGGGAGATGTTGGGCAAGGGCCTGCGGCCGGCCGAGGCCCTGCGCGCCGCACAGCTCCGCCTGCGGAGCCAGCCGCGCTGGCGCTCGCCCTACTACTGGGCCGCGTTCACGCTGCAAGGCGAGTGGAGGTAAGGCCGCGGCGGCGCGCGCCCGCGAAAAATTTTCGACCGCCCGCCTCTTAAGACTTTCCTTTCTACGCGAAAGCGGAGAGAATGCGCCGCGAGGCGCGCGGCGCGAAGGGGCGCCGCCGCCCCGTCTCCCCGCGTGGACGAACAGACACAATCCGAAACAGAGAGCCCCGACGTGGATACTCACGCGGCAGCCAAACAGGAATGGGTCATGACCCAGGACGCGTTTGACCGCCTGCTCGCCTGCCTCGACGCCGACCGCGAAGAGGCGGGTCGGAAGTACGTGCGCCTGCGCGCCAAGATCGTCAAGTTTTTCGAGTGGCGCGGGGCGGCCTTCCCAGACCGCGAGGCCGACGTGACGCTCAACCGCGTCGCCCGGCGCATCTGGGAGGGGCAGGAGGTCCCCAACCTCGGCGCCTACTGCTACGGCGTGGCGCGGCTGGTGCTGGCCGAGGCGCTGAGGGCGCACCAGAAGGAGCAGCAGGCGCTCGGGCAGGCGGCCGCGGTCGCGCAGCCGCCGGCGGACGCCGACCCCTGCGAGGAGGCGCGGCGCGCGTGCCTCGACCGCTGCCTGCAAGCTTTGCCCGAGGAGAGCCGCGACCTTATCATCAGCTACTACGAGGACGAGAAGGGCGAAAGGATCGAGCGGCGCAAGCGCCTCGCGTCCCGGCTCGGCATCCCGCTCAACGCCCTGCGGATACGCGCGCACCGCATCCGCGCCGGCCTGGAGGCGTGCGTCCGCGAGTGCGTCGGGCGGCGCGCGTGAAACCGATTCCGGTTTTCGCCATTTATATTTGAAGGGTGGAGGGGCACCCGCTTGGCAGGTGAGAGACGGGAGGAGGGGATGCTGGCTCGCTACATTATGGGCGGGCTTTCTGACCGTGAGCGCGAGCGGCTTGAGGAGGAGTATTTCGAGGACGACGAAGCCTTCGAGCGACTGCTCATCGCGGAGGAGGACTTAATCGACGCGTACGCGCGCGGCGAACTCTCCGCCGAGGAGCGGGCGCGCTTCGAGCAACGCGTCCTCCCCTCGCCGCCCGGGCGCGAGCGCGTGCAGTTCGCGCGCGCCCTGGCCGGAGCCGTCTCGGACGCGAGGCCCGACGCGCCTGCGGCAGAGGCCGCCCCTCGCCCCGGCTTCATAGCCGCCCTGCTCGGCCGAAGGGCCCTGCGCCTCGCGTTCGCGGCCGCCGCGCTCGCCGCCGCCCTGGGACTCGCATGGCTCGTCTACGACCGCGCACGGACGCGCGAAGAGTCCCAACCGGTGCGCGCGGAGCTTACGCCGACCCCCGAGCAGCCACGGGAAATAAATCCTCCCGCCACCCCTGCGCCCGCGCCGCCCGAGACCGCAGGGACACCGCCGCCGACGGACGACGGGCCGCGGGAAGGAAATGTCGCCCCACGCACTCAACCCTCACCCGGCAAGAGCGGTAATCAAGCGCCGCGCCCCTCGGTCGCCTCCTTCGTCCTGACGCCGGGCGTCGCGAGGGGAGGCGGCGGCGCGACGCTCCGGGTGCCCCTTCAAGCCTCTTCCGTCGCCCTGCGGCTGAACGTCGAGGCAGACACACACACAAGTTACCACGCGTTGATCCAGACCGTGGACGGGCGCGAGGTCTGGCGCGCAGACTCGGTCGCGCCCCCGGCCGCGGGCTCGACGCTCGCGCTGCCGGCGTTGCCCGCGAGGGTTCTCCCCGCGGGCGATTACATTCTGCTCTTGAGCGGGAAGCGTCAGGACGGGACGTTCGAGGGCGTGGCCGACTACTCCTTCAGGGTCTTGAGGAGGTGAGGATGTTGCCGTCGATACCAGGTGGGTGGCGCAGGCAGGTCGGGGGCGAGGTCGAGAAGCCTTACTTCCGGAGGCTCGAAGAGTTCGTCGCGCGCGAGCGCGAAGGGTTCGAGGTCTACCCGGCCGAGGCCGAGACGTTTCAGGCGTTGGAGCTGACGCCGCTCGGCAAGGTCAACGTGGTGCTGCTCGGACAAGACCCGTATCCCGGGCCGAATCAGGCGCACGGGCTCTGCTTCTCCGTGAAGCCGGGCGTCAAGCCGCCGGGGTCTCTGCGGAACATCTTCAAGGAGTTGGAGAGCGACATCCGCGGCTTCCGCGTCCCGAACAACGGCTACCTCGCGAGCTGGGCGCGGCAGGGCGTCCTGATGCTCAACACCGTGCTGACGGTGCGCGCCGGGGCCATCGGCTCGCACAGGGGCAAGGGCTGGGAGACCTTCACCGACGCGGTGATCGAGAAGGTCAACGCGAAGAAGGACACGGTCGTCTTCCTGCTCTGGGGGCGCGACGCGCAGAGCAAGGCGGGCATGATAGACGAGGGCCGACACCTCATCCTCCGCGCCTCGCACCCCTCGCCGCTCTCGGCCCGCCACGGCTTCTTCGGCAAGCGCCCCTTCTCGGCCACCAACCGCGCCCTGCGCGACGCGGGCAAGCCCGAGATCGACTGGCAGATACCGGACATCTGATTTGAAATTCAAATACTCTTCCAGAGCATTATCCGCATGAGCTTACCGACGACCCGTTTAGAGGCGGGCTCCGCCCACCGGGGCGTGACACGTCGCAGCTCGTGCCGGCGGGCCGAAGCCCGCCTCTAAACGGGTGGTAAACTGATCGGCACACTGCTCTAGTCTCCCCGGGCACACCACATCGGCTCTTGAGTGTGAAGAGGAGGTCGTAAAATGAGATCCGTCCGCATCGCGTCGGCCCTGCTCGTCCTGCTGCTCGCCGCGCCTTCGGCCTCGGCCAACATCAACCAGTTCTCGGGGACGTGGAAGAACGTTGACCCGGAGACGAGGGGGCTGACCACCCTCAGGATAGACGTGCGCGGGACGAGGGTGAGGATAGAGGCTTGGGGCAGTTGCCACCCGCGCGACTGCGCGTGGGGCCAGGCGGAGGGCACGGCGTACGCGCCGAGCGTCTCCGACAACCTCGCCGAGACGGCGCAGGCAGTCTCGACGATCTACATCACGAGCTTCAGCCAGACGATACTCGTCATCCGCCCGGTCGAGGGGCAGCTCGAAGTGGAGGCGATGACCAAGTTCACAGACCAGAGCGGCCGCGCGAGCTACAGGGTCGTGGGGAGGTTCGCCCCCGTCGAGGCGAAAGGCGCGGCCGGGTAAACGGCCGCCGCTTCTTACGGCCGCTTCAACCGCCGGAGCATCTCGGCCGCCTCGTAGAACTTCGGGTCTAACCTGAGGGCCTTCTCAAGACTCTTCACGGCCTGCTCCCTTGCGCCGACGAGGGAGTGCGCGTAGGCCGTCGCGTAGTGCGCGCGGGACGAGCGCGGGTTCTCTTCGGCGGCAAGCTTCAGGAGGAGAAGCGCCTGGTCGTTCTTCTTCTCGTCGAGCATCCGCTGGGCGGCGTTGCGGAGCGGCTGCTCCGTCTCCGCGTACTTGTTAACGGGGTCGGCCTTGAACTCGCGGAACCTCTTCAGGGCCAGTCCCGCCCCTCCCTCCGTCAGAGCCTCGTCCAACAACTGAGTCAGAGTCTTGCGCGGGACGTAGGCGAGCGCGGCCTTCAGCGCCGGGTCTTGCCCCGCGCGGTAGTCTTCGGACGAAAGCTCCGCCGTGACGTGCGGGGCCGTCCACGGCCGCGCGTCCCAGGGCGGCCAGTCCTGCCAGTAGTAGACCGAGACGCGCACGGTGACGCCGCTGTTCGGCAGCGTGATGCGGCGCGAGTCGCCGAAGTGGTTGCCCCTTGAGCCCGAGGGCTCGCCGACGAAGGTCGCCTCCGTGTACTCCTCCAACTCGTTCAGGAGGAACTGCGAGGCCGACCAGGTGCTTCGCCCCATGAGCACGAAGAGCCGGCCGCGCCGGTTGACCTTCGACTTGACGAGCCCGACGACGAGCGGGCGGAGCAGCATGCCGTTGCCGCCGCGGTTGAGCCGCAGGTCGAGCACGAGCTTGTCCGCCTCGTTCGCCTCGACGGAGGCGAGCAGGCGCTTCGAGAAGTCGGCCAGCGTCTCGCCCGCCGCCTTGTTGTTGACCTGGTTCAACTGCGCGTAGACGGCCTTCGAGTTCGGCAGTCGCTCGAACCAGAAGTTGTTCTTCGGGTCTTTGAGCCACAGCGGCGCGGGCGCGCCGTCGCGCATGTCAACCCAGCCCTCCTTCGGCAGCCAGCTCAAGTCCGTGTCGGCCGGGAGCAGTTCGACCGGGCCGGCGGGCTTGAGCGTCACCGTCTGCCGTCGGCCCGCCTTCTCGAAGGTGAAGCGCGCGGCGTCGGGGCCGTCCGAGAGGCCGAGGGCGTGGAGCACTTCGGGCATGGCGAGCAGGAGCGGCGCGAAGAATCTGACGCCCATCTCGTTGTCGCGCCCGACGACCTCGCGCGCGCGCGCGACCGCCTCTTCGGGCGTGGCCTCGCCCACCTTGACGACGCGCGCGCCGAGCAGTTCGGCGTGTGTGCGCTCGGCGGCGCGGACGAACATGCCGTCCTCGAAGAGGTAGAGCTTGACGGGCAGCGTGCGGAAGCCGATCTTCGGGTCGCGCGTCGGCGCGACGTTGGTGTGGCCGTCGCCGACCGCGGCCGCGAGGCGCATCAGCTCGACGACGATCTGGTGGCGCGCGAGCGCGGGGATGCGCTCGTTGAGTCTCCTGACCGCGCCCTCGAACTGCTCGCGCGTCGTCGTGTGAAAGAGGTTCTTGTGGCGCGCCTCCATCTCGCGCGCCGCGTGGCGCAAGTCCTCGCGCCACCTCTCCGCCTCCGCCTGACTCACCACTCCGCCCGCCGTTCTGTTATCGACGGCCTGCGCGAAGGAGGGCGCGGCGCACAGGAGCGCGCAGAGCAAGACCCCGAGCAGGGGGAGGAGAAATCTGAACATGTGAATTAACCCCGGTGTCTATGGAATCGTCAGAGCGAAGAGAGTTCAAACGTGTCGCTCTACGAATAGAACACCGCCCGCGCCCTTTCCGTGGCAGGGCTTTACGCCGACGGCCTTCCGCCGTAGCATGTGTCTCGGCCGACAGCTTCAGGATTGTTCGAGGTGTTTATGGTTGCGAAGCGTTCCCGCTGGCCCTTGACCGACGCGGAGAGTCGCGTGCCCGACTTGAAGTCTCCCGACGAGGAGGCGCGCGGGACTGCCGTGCGCGCGTTCTGCCCCTGCCACGCGGGCTGGGAGGCGTTCGAGGCGCACGTCGGCGAAGTGCTGCGGGCGATGAGAGACCCCAGCCGCGCCGTGCGCGCGGAAGCCCTGCACGTCTTCGAGGACGCCGCGAAGATGCAGAGGGCGGCCGACCTCGCCTACTGCGAGGGCGAAGGGGAGGAGCGGATAGGGGAGAAGCGTGCGCAGCGTTTCCGCTCGCTGGCGGAGAGGTTGGAGGCGCGCAGGGATAAGAGGGCGAGGAGGCGCAAGCGGCGTCGCGGCCGCGCGTGAGTGAAGCGGGACGGCGGGGGGTGGCGGCGCGTCGCTGCGCCGCCACACGCATTTCGGGGGCTCGCGGGGCGCCGCGGGCTTACTTGTACCTGTAGGTGATGCGGCCGCGCGTGAGGTCGTAGGGTGAGAGCTCGACGCTGACGCGGTCGCCGACGAGGATGCGGATGCGGTTCTTGCGCATCTTCCCCGAAATCTGCGCGAGCACGACGTGCTCGCTGTTGTCGATCTGAACCATGAAGAAGGCGTTGGGCTGCTTGTCAACAACCACGCCGGATGCCGGAACCAAGTCTTCTTTAGCCAATCAGTAGTCTCCTTAAGTTAACTGTCAGGGTTGGGGCTCGGCCGCGCGTGACGTGACAAGTCCGCGCGGCCGCTCGTTTGAGTTTATCTTACCGGCCCGCGCGGCGCGGGCGGAAACTGCGGCGCGAACTGCTGCCCGAGCCGCGCATCGCGCGGAAGGGTTTTACGCCGGCCGCGGCGCGGGCCGCGACCGTCGGCGCGCCGCCGAAGGAGGGGAGCACGACGCGCTCGACGGGCTGGCCCGTCAGGCGCTCGATGGCGCGCATCGAGAGTTCGTCCACGGGCGTCACTAGGGTGATCGCGCGTCCGGTCTTCCCGGCGCGCCCCGTCCGTCCGATGCGGTGCACGTAATCCTCGGGCGCGGTCGGCACGTCGTAGTTGATGACGTGCGAGACGGACTCAACGTCCAGCCCCCGCGCGGCGATGTCGGTCGCCACCAGCACGCGCGTCTGCCCGTCTTTGAAGCCGCGCAGGGCGGCCTCGCGCTGGGGCTGCGTGCGGTCTGCGTGGATGCGGTTCACCTTGTGGTCGCGCGCGAGCAGGATGTGCGAGAGCCGCTCGGCCCCGCGCCGCGTGCGCGTGAAGACGAGCACGCGCTCGAAGTTTTCACTTTCGCGCTCGCGCTCCAGGAGGTCTAACAGCAGGGCCGTCTTCGACTCCAGAGCACAGGGGTAGGCCATCTGCTCGACGTTCACGGCTGCGCGCCCGCGCACGTTCACCTCGACGAGCTTCGGCTCCTTCATCGTCGAGCGCGCCAAGGACTCAATCTCCGACGACATCGTCGCGGAGAAGAGGAGCGTCTGACGTTTCGCGGGAAGCTCCGCGAGTATCCGGCGGATGGCCGGCAGGAAGCCCATGTCGAGCATCCGGTCGGCCTCGTCCAGGACGAGCACTTCGACGAGAGACAAATCGACCGTGCGCCGCTCGACGTGGTCGAGCAGGCGGCCCGGGGTGGCGACGACCACGCCCGCGCCGCGGCGCAGCGCGTCCGTCTGGTTCGACATCGACGCGCCGCCGATGACAGCCGCACACTTCGGGCTGCCCTTCGGGGCGAGCTGCTTGTAGCTCTCGTGAATCTGCGAGACCAGCTCGCGCGTCGGCGCGAGTACGAGCACGCGGACGCCCGGGCGCTTCGTCTCGCTCATCCTCTGCAAAGTGGGAAGCAGGAAGGCCGCGGTCTTGCCCGTGCCGGTCTCGGCGCAGCCGATGAGGTCGGCTCCGTCGAGCACAAAGGGGATCGCGCCCGCCTGAATCGGTGTCGGCTCTGTGTAGCCGAGGGACTCGCAGCGGCGCGCGAGCGCGGGCTTGAGTCCGAGTTCAGAAAAGTTCATTCAGTTCCTTACTAGCCGCCCGACTGTCGCGGGCGGTCTTACTTGAAAATTGAGAAAGCGCCCCCGGCGTCTGTCTGTGCCGGGGGCGCTTTCGCGTGTGAGTCGCCGGCTCTTGAGCCCGGCTTACCAGCGGGGCTCGCGGTTGCCGCCGCCGCCGAAACCGCCGCCGCCGCGACCGCCGCCGCCGCCGCCGTAGCCGCCACGACCGCCGCCGCCGCCGCGGTTACCGCCGCCGCCGAAGCCGCCGCGGCCGCCTCCGCCGCCGCGATCCTCGCGGGGCCGGGCCTCGTTGACGGTCAGGTTACGGCCGCCGAACTCCTTGCCGTTGAACTGCGCGATGGCGGCCTCGCCCTCTTCGCGCGTGGCCATCTCGACGAAGCCGAAGCCGCGCGAGCGGCCCGTGTCGCGGTCCTCGACGACCGAGGCCGACTCGACCGTGCCGGCCTGCGAGAAGTATTCGCGCAGGTCTTCGCCGGTCGTGTTGAACGACAGGTTACCGACGTAAAGTTTAATGGACATTCAGGTGTACCTCTCCCTTAATAAGGAGTATCTAAGAGAAGCTTCCCATTGAAGTTTACTTCGGCGGGACGGTGGCAACGAAGGCTCTCGGTCTGGGGTGCTCAACTGCGGAGCGGCTTCCGGTCTGTTAACAACTGCCTCACTCTCGAACCCATCCAGAACGCCGGCGCCGTTCGCTCGGCGCGGGGCGCATCACCGTCGATGCGCGAGAGAAGGAATGGACGCCACCTATGATGCACCAGAACGGTACGCAGTTGCAACACCTACGCGCGCCCCGGCCACAATTTTCAGTGTGTTTTTAATGTGTCGGCGGGGCGCGCGCCGGCACTTATCTCCTCGACAGCTCGACGGCCTTGAGCACGCGCGCGACTCCGCGGCTGAAGTGCGCGCCGAGGGCGACGAGGCCGAGGGCGACGACCGTGTAGCCGCCGACGGTCGCGATGAGAATCAGGACGTGCGTGCGGTTCGAGAGGTCGGCCGCCAGCAGCAGGACGAAGAGGAAGAGCGCCTCGAAGGCGACGCCGCCGAAGAAGGCGAGCTTGAAGTTGCGCTCCCCGCGCTCGACGCGCGCGAGCGCCTCGCCGCGGATGGCGTCCAGGTTGACCCGTTCTGACACGTTGCACCTCCGTCTCTTGTCTGGGCGCGCGACGCTTCAGCGCGCGAGCTTGTAGTAGAGCAAAAGGGCGATGGCGAAGAACTCGACGACCGCGTAGACGACGACCGCCACACGGAAGCTGCGGTCGGACGTGCCCGCCTCTTCGTCCTGCGTGACCCGCGCGCCCTTATCCTTCTCCATCGCCTTCAAAGTCGAATCATTCGGCCCTCTTCAACTGCCTGCGCAGCGCCGCGAGCCCGTACGCGAGGCGCGACTTGACCGTGCCGAGGGGCACGCCGAGCACCACGGCCGTCTCTTCGAGCGACAGCTCGTGCAGGTAGTAGAGGACGACGACCGCGCGGCTGGCCGGCGACAGAGTGGCGACCGTCTCGCGCAGCCGCCCGGACAACTCGTGCGCCAACTCCTCGCGCGGCGGGGAGGAGGCAACTGCGTTGATTGTCTCCTCGTCACGAACCTGTTCGGCCCAGCGCCGCTCGCGCTTCAACTGGCGGAATGCCTCGCGCGTGGCGATCCTGTAGGCCCACGGGCGGAACAGCTCCGGCTCGCGCAGCCAGCCGAGCTTGCGGTAGACGCGCACGAACGTCTCCTGCAAAGCCTCCTCGGCGAGGTGCCGCTCTCTGACCAGACTCAGGAGGTAACGGTAGAGCGGCTCCTGCGCCGACGCGAGCAGCGCGTCCAGCGCCTCGCGGTCGCCCGACTGCGCGCGCAGCACGAGGAAGGCTTCCCGTTCCGCCGAGTCCTTCATGCGCCTACCCGCCCCGCTCCAGACTTCTCTCGCGCAGGTAGAGGAGCAGCGGCAGCCCGAGCGAGACACCCACGGCCGAGACGGCCAACGCGGCCGGCCAGAAGCCGCGCACGCCCGCGCGCCGCCCCTCAGCCCGCGCGAAGACCAGCAGCGCCGCGGCCGACACGAACACGTCCATCCCGAAGAAGGCCCCCACGCGGTTCTCGAAGAGCTGTCGGAAGAAGAGCGGCAGGTCGAGGCCGTGCTCCGAAAGCCACGGCGCGAACTGCCAGTACGGCAACGCCACCCCGAGCACGCACAGAATCAGATAAGCCGTCTTCAGTCTCACTGTCCCCGCCCTCCTTCGTCGGCTTCCGACTGTTAAGACCCGGCACACTCTAAACGGGTTCGGACGCAGAGCTTCAGCGGCGAGATTAATTGATTCTGTCCCGAGACGAGTCGGTCTCGCCTCAAAACGAACTCGTCTCGGGACAAGACGAATTGGTTCCGTCGTAAAACGAGTCCGTCTTGAGGCGAGACCGACTCGTCCAGCCTCAAAACCAACTCGTCTTGAGGCAAAACAGACTCGTCTCGTCGCAAAGCGGACTCGTCTTGCGACAAGATCGACTTGTTTTGTCATAAAACGGACTCGTTTTGCGGCGAGACGAGTCGCTTTTGCGACGAGACAGACTCGTTTCGTCGTAAAACGAGTCTGTCTCGTCGCAAAACAAGTCCGCCTCGCGACGATTTATGAGGAATTTCACAGTTCCGGGCTCGCAGTTGAGCCCGGACGGCGTTGGCGGAGACGAAAATCCTACCTGAAAACTGCCCCCCTCTTACTCCACCCAGCGGACGCGGACGCCGGCGGCGAGGAGCGTCTCCTGCAACTGCTTGTTCGGCGCGACGCGCGCGAACTGCGCGGTGCGCGCGCGCACTGTGAGGTTCTCTTCGCCCAGGTGGAGGTCGATGAAGACCTCGCAGTCGCCCGGGTGCGCCATCAAAAGGTCGGCGACCGCCTCGCCCGCGCGGAGCACGTCGTCGCAGGTCGGGAACTCGATGACCAGGGCGTTGGCGCGCAGCCGTCCGCCCTGGTAGGTCGGCTTGCCGTTCGTCATCGGCACGCGCGCGCGGTCTAAGGCCGTCACCTCGTCGCAGACGATGGTCAGCCCGCCCTCGCCCTCGCACCTTCCGGCGGCGACGAGCAGCGCGTCGTCGGCCGCGTCCCCGCCCTTCGTCTTGAAAGCCTCGGGCCACAGCACGCACTTGACGCCCGCGCCCGAGAGGTCTTCGAGGCGGAAGTAGGCGTAGCGGTCGCCCTTCTTCGTGTTGCGCACGGTGAAGTCCGAGACGACCCCGACGATTTTCACCCGCGCGTTCTGCTGGACGCCGTCCAGCTCGTTGATGGGGACGCAGTTGAGCTGCTCGATCTTCTCGGTGAAGTCTTCCAGCGGGTGGCCCGAGACGTAGAAGCCGACGGCCGCCTTCTCGCGCGTGAGCAAATCCTTGTGCGTCCACGGCTCGACGCCGTTGACGGGGAGCGGCGGCTCCTCGGCCTCCGCCTCCGAGCCTGCGGACGCCGGCCCGAACATGCCGACCTGCCTGCTGTCGCGTTCGCGCCGCGCGGTCGCCCCGCGCGCCAGGGCCTTGTCCACGCACGCGAACAGGCGCGCGCGCCAGGAGTGTATGTCCTCGCCCTCGGGCCTGAGCGAGTCGAACGCGCCGGCGCAGACCAAACTTTCGAGGACGCGCTTGCCCGACCCCTTCTCGCCGACGCGCTCGGCGAAGTCGAAGATGGAGCGGAAGGGCTTTTCCTTGCGCGCCTCGATGATGGCGTCCACGGCCGTCTGGCCGATGCCCTTGATCGCGCAGAGCCCGTAGCGCACGGCGCGCTCCACGGGGGTGAAGCCCGGCCCCGACTGGTTCACGTCGGGCGGCAGCATCTTGATGCCCTGCGACCGCAGCTCCGACGCGTACTTAAAAATCTTCGCCGTGTCGTCGGTCACATTAGTCATGACCGCCGCGTAAAAATGCTCCGGGTAATGCGCCTTCAGGTACGCCGTCTGATACGCCACGTGCGCGTAGGCCACAGAGTGGCTGTTGGCCGACAGCAGCCCGTTGACAAAATAGTTGTGGTGCGGCGCACGCATCTCCATGTTGTAGGTCTTCTCGACCCCGACGGGCGTCACCCGCACGATCTTCGTCTTCTTCACGTTCATAGACATTCCCCGAGCAGTTCGTACTTCCTCGACAGGCGCGGCCCGCCGCCGCCGTAAAGGTGGCGCGCGATACGCCGCACGTCCGAGCGGTGTGACCACTGGACGTAACGTATCGTGCCGTTCTCGTGGACTCGGTTGTCCGAGACGCCGAGCCGACAGATGAGCCACATCCGCACTTCCGCGACCAGTCGCTCGCTCCCGCAGAAGCCGACAAGTAACTGACCGTCCGCGCGGCGGCTCGCCGTCCCGTCGCCGTCGAACAGCCCGCGCAAGAGGTGCGGCATCAACTCTTCCGCGAGGAGCGGCAGGTAGGTGCTGTGACTCTTGCGCGGGACGACGCCGAAGCGCGAGAGGTCGTTCGCCATGCGGCGGGAGTGACAGACGGCGCGGTACATCGGCTGGTGACGTTCGCCCTTTGGCTCGATGCGCAGCACCGGGTGTTGCAGCCCGAGAAAGTCCCGGAACCCTTCGGCCGCCTCGCGGTCTATCATCTGTAGCCCGACGAGCGGCGAGCACGGCCGCCCCGCCTCGACTACGTAGCCGTCGGTGATGAGTATGCCGAGCCAGTAAGCCTTCTCGGCCGTATCGATGACGGCGAAGGCCGCCTCGTCGAAGCTCTTCCTGTAGTCGGCGACCCCGCCGCGGCGCGCGACGCCGTGGCGTTCGAGCACGTCGTAGACGGTCTTCTTCGTCTTGAAGGGGATGCCCTTCAGGATTTCCCCCGCGCTCATCCCGCCGCAGTACTGCTCGACGATGAAGCCCTCGACTTCCGGCGTCAGCCTTTTATTCCACGCAGGATGCGGCATGCTCCGCGACCTCCGGCGAGAAGCTGAGTTCGAGCCCGCGCTCGATAATCTCCCGCAGCGGCAAGTATCCCTCGTCCGTGTAGAACTTGTGGTCGAGCGTGCAGCGGATGGTCAGACCTTCCTCCGTCTCGATCTCGACGACCTCCTTCTCGCCCGTCTCGAACGCTTCGACTATCTCGTTGACGAAGACCTGTTCGCCGTCGAAGCTGTAGGTGCGCGAGATGTCGGAGCGCCCCTCGGCGATGTCGCGAATCGAGACCGTCGCGCCCGTGTCCGCGTCCACCACTTCGGCGTCGCCCGTCAGGCAGCGGTTGAAGCCGTAGTCCGCGAACTGGGCCATGAGGCGGAAGATTTCGCGGGCGGTCTTCTTGGGGATTTTGTTCTTGGAGCAGCCGGAGATGAACTTGTCCTCGTGGACGGCCATCTCCTCGCGCTTCTTCTTGCCCATCGCGCGGCGCATGAGGTCGGCCTCGCCTAAGCTGTAACCGCCGAGCTTCTGGGCGAGCTGCATGATCTGCTCCTGGTAGACCAGAATCCCGTAGGTGTTCTTGAGGATGGCCTCCATGTCGGGGACGAGGTATTCGACCGGCTTCTTGCCGTGGTAGCGGTCGATGAAGTCGTCCACCATGCCGCCGTCGAGCGGGCCCGGCCGGTAGAGCGCGTTGAGGGCCGAGAGGTCTTCGATGGACTTCGGCCCGAGCTTGCGGCAGATTTCGGCCATTCCCGAAGACTCGAATTGGAAGATCGCTTCCGTATGACCTTTCGCGAACAGGTCGTAAGTTTTCGGGTCGTCCTGCGGAATCTCCGACCAGTCGATGCGGCGGCCGTGCATCTCCTTAATCGTCTTGCAGCACTGGTCGATGATGGTGAGCGTCGTCAGGCCGAGGAAGTCCATCTTGAGCATGCCCGTCTTCTCCAAGTCGGACATCTCGAACTGCGTGGTGAACTCCTGCTTGTTATTGACGGCGACGGGTATCAGCTCTTCGAGCGGCTTCGGGCTGATGACGACGCCCGCGGCGTGCACCGACGAGTGGCGCGCGCAGCCCTCCAGGCGCTTGGCGATGTCGATGACCTTCCTGACCTGCGGGTCTGACTCGACCGCCTGCTTCAGCTCGGCGACGGTTTCGAGCGCCTGGTCGATGGAGACGTTGCGGCCGCGGATGGGCGGCGGGATGAGCTTGGCGATCTTCTCGACGTCCGCGTAAGGCATGTCGAGCGCGCGGCCGACGTCCTTGATCGCCGCCTTCGAGGCCATCGTCCCGAAGGTGATGATCTGGCAGACCGAGTCCCTGCCGTAGAGCTGCGTGACGTGGTTGATGACCTCGGCGCGGCCGTTGACGCAGAAGTCGATGTCGATGTCCGGCATCGAGACGCGCTCGGGGTTGAGGAAGCGCTCGAAGAGGAGGTCGTACTGCAAGGGGTCAACGTCGGTAATCTCCAGGCAGTACGCGATGAGACTGCCGGCGGCCGAGCCGCGGCCCGGGCCGACGGGGATGCAGCGGTCTTTGGCGAACTTGATGAAGTCCCAGACGATGAGGAAGTAGCTGGGGAAGCCCATCTGCTTGATGGTCGCGATCTCGGTCGAGATGCGCTGCTGGTACTCGGCGAGCGAGTGCTTGAGCTTGCCGTCCGACAGCATCTTGTCCCAGACGGTCTCGCGCCGCTTCTCGTACCCCTGGCGGACGACCTTCTCGAAATACTCGTCAATCGTGATGTCGCCCTCCTCGCGCGGGATGGGGAAGACGGGGAGCTGGTTCTCGCCTAAGGGGAGCTTGAGGTCGCACATCTCCGCGACCTCGACGGTGCGGGTGACGGCGTCGGGGATGTGCGCGAAGATCTGCGCCATCTCCTCGGGCGAGCGGACGTACCACTCGGGGCCGCCGAAGCGCATCCGGTTCGGGTCGTTGACGGTCTTGCCCGTGCCGATGCAGAGCATCACGTCGTGCGCCTCGTAGTCCTCGCGGTAGAGGTAGTGCGCGTCGTTGGTGGCGACGAGCGGGATGCCCGTCCTCTTCGACAGCGCTATCAGGCTCTCGTTGATCCTGAGCTGGTCTTCGAGCTTGTGATCCTGAATCTCCAGGAAGTAGTTCCCCTTGCCGAGGATGTCCTCGAATTCGCCCGCGGCCTTCGCCGCCTCTTCCAGTCTTCCTTCCTTCAGGTGCTCCTGCGGCACGCCCGACAGGCACGCCGAGAGGCCGATGAGCCCGCCCGAGAACTTCGAGAGCAGCTCGCGGTCGATGCGCGGCTTGCGATAAAAGCCCTCGCGGAACGCCTTGGACGTGAGGCGGACGAGGTTGTGATAGCCCTCGCGGTCACGGGCTAAGAGGATCATGTGGTTGTAGGGCTTCCCGCCTTTGCGCACCTCGCTCCTGTCGAAGCGGCTGCCCGGGGCCAGATAAATCTCGCAGCCGATCAGCGGGCGCACGTCGTGCGCCTTCATCTCCTTGTAGAAGGAGACCGCGCCGTACATGTTCCCGTGGTCGGTCATCGCGCACGCCTTCATACCGAGTTCCCTGACGCGCTCGGCGAGCGGCTTGATCTGGATGGCGCCGTCTAGAAGTGAATAATCGGTGTGGAGATGGAGATGGGCGTAGTCTATGTTTGACATCTCTGACGATGAATTCTTACGGGATGGAAATGACCCTTTGACCCGTCGGCGCGGGGGGCGCTCCGACGCGTTAGCGTGACGCTTACGGTGCGAGAGGATAGCACAAAGAGGGCGGGTGAAAAGTCGTCGGCGGGAATTTATTTTTTCCACAGGCGGCGTTTCTGTGGAAAACTTTCCGGTAAGGTAAAATGGGTCAGAACCGCCCGCGGTAGCGGGTGGGCCTTGATTATTCGACAGCACCGGTTTGCAAAGGCCCACCCGCTACCGCGGGCGGTTCTGACCGCTATTGCTGTGAAGGAGACTTTGGAGGTCGGATGCTCGCGCTCCTCAACATCTCGAACTTCGCGCTCATCAGCGAGCTGCGGGTCGAGTTCGGCCGCGGACTGAATCTTTTGACGGGCGAGACCGGCTCGGGCAAGTCGATCATCGTGGACGCGCTGGGCGTGCTCATCGGCGACCGCTTCCCGTCGGAGCTTGTGCGCGCGGGCGCGAGCCACGCCTCCGTCGAGGGGCTCTTCACGCTCGGCGCGCACCCGCAGGTCGAGGCGATTCTCGAAGGGGCGGGGGTCGGCGCGCGCTCGGCCTCGGGCGACGTGGAGCTGGTCGTGCGGCGCGAGCTTTCGGCCGAGGGGCGCGGCCGCGTCTTCGTCAACAACCGCCTGGCGACGCTCTCGCTGCTCAAGAGCCTGCGGCCGCTGCTCGTGGACATCCACGGGCAGGGGACGCAGCAGACGCTCTTCGACCCGGAGACGCACCTCGAACTGCTCGACGCCTACGCCGACATCGCCGACGGGCGCGAGGGGGTCGCCGCCGCGTACAAACGTTGGTCTGCCCTCAACAGGGAGCTTGAGGCGCTGAGGCGCGACGAGGCGGAGAAGTTTCATCTGACGGACGCGCTGCGGTTCCAGGTGAGCGAGCTTGAGGCCGCGCGCCTGTCGGCGGGCGAGGACGAGCAGTTGGAGGCGGAGCGGCGGCGGCTCGCGAACCTGGAGAGGCTGACCGAGCTGTGCTCGGACGCTTACAACACGACGTACGAGGAGAGCGACTCGACGGTCGCGCGCCTGAAGCGTCTTGAGCGGCAGGTGGACGAACTCTCCCAGTACGAGGCGTCTTACAAGAACTACATGGAGGGCGTCGGGACGGCGCGCGTCGTGCTCGAAGACCTGAGCGCGTCCCTGCGGGACTTCCTCGACGGGCTGACCTTCTCGCCCGAGCGCCTGGCGGAGATCGAGAGCCGTCTGGCGGAGGTCGCGCGGCTCAAGCGGAAGTACGGCGGGACGATTGAGAGCGCGCTCGAACACTTCGAGCGCTCGCGCGAGCGCCTGCGGCAGTTGGAGCGGACGGACGAGCGCGCCGAGGAGGTCACGCGCGAGCTGGCCGCGGCGCGCGCCGCCTACGTCGAGGCCGCGGCGCGCGTGCACAAGGCGCGCGTGAAGTCGGCCAAAGAGTTCCGGCGCGCCGTCGAGTCTTCTTTGAAGGAGGTCGCGATGGAGCACGCGCGTTTCGAGGCGCGCGTCAACGCGCCCGAAGACGCCGGTTCGGACGAGGCGGCGCGGCAGTTCACGGCCGCGGGCTTCGACCGCGTCGAGTTCTACTTCTCGGCGAACGCGGGCGAGCCGCTGCGGCCTCTGGCGAAGGTCGCTTCGGGTGGCGAGGCTTCGCGCATGATGCTGGTGCTCAAGACGAGCGCGAGCCCGGCGCGCTTCCCGCGCACCATCGTCTTCGACGAGGTCGATGCGGGGATAGGCGGGCGCGTCTCGGAGGCGGTGGGCCTGAAGCTCAAGGCGCTCTCGCGCACGAACCAGGTGCTCTGCGTGACGCACCAGGCGCAGATCGCGCGCTTCGCGGACACGCACATCCTCGTGGACAAGCACGAGCGCGCGGGGCGCACGGAGGTCGGCGTCCGGCCGCTCGACCGGCGACGCCAGGTCGAAGAGATCGCCCGCATGCTCACCGGCGCGGAGATCACGGAGGCCGCGCGCCGCCACGCGCGCGAGATGCTGAAGACGGCATGACGAACGGAAATTAGGAGCGAGATGGACAGAATCTTTTTCTTGATCGGCGCGTTGTCGGCCTTCGTCGGCGTGGCGGCGGGGGCGTTCGGGGCGCACGGGCTGAAGGAGCGCCTGAGCGCGGAGATGCTCGCCGTCTTCGAGACGGGCGTGCGCTACCAGATGTACCACGCCTTCGCGCTCATCGCCGCGGGCTGGGCGGCGGCGCGCTGGCCGGGCGGGTTGACGAGCGCCTCGGGCTGGCTCTTCGTCGCGGGCACCGTCATCTTCTCCGGCAGCCTCTACGTCTTAAGTTTGACGGGGCTGCGTTGGCTCGGCGCGATCACGCCCATCGGCGGCCTCGCCTTCCTCGCGGGCTGGCTCTGTCTCGCCGCCGCGTGCTGGAAAAGTTAGTACTGAGGACTGAGGACTGAGTAAAAGACCCGCTTCTTCACTCAGTCCTCAGTCCTTTCTTTTGCTCCACAGAAAATAGACGGGGACGCCGGTGGCGAGGATGGCGAGGCCGAGGGCGCTGTTGAAGGCGTCTTGATAAAACGTCGCGGCGACGATGAGGGCGCAGGCGGCGGCGAAGAGCGCGGTGGTGAAGGGGTGGCCGGGGACGCGAAAGCCCGCGCCGCCCTCGCCCCTCCGGCGGAAGACGAAGAGCGAGAGCGCCGTCAGCCCGAACCAGATGAAGTCAACGGAGACGACGTAGTTGAGTATCTGCTCGTAGCGCCCGGAGGCCGCGATGACGCAGGCCGTGAAGCCCTGCAAGGCGATGGCGGCGACGGGCGCGCGCGTCTTCGGGCTCACGCGCGCCACGCGGCGGAAGAAGAGGCCGTCCTCCGCCATTGCGAAGTAGACGCGCGGGGCCGTCAACATGCTCTGGCTCAGGAAGCCGAGCGTCGAGACGGCGATGCCGACGGCGATGAGCCGCGCCCCCGTCTCGCCCAGGGCGAGGCGCATCAGCGCGGTCGCGGGCGTCTTCGTCGCGGCCAAGCCCTCCGCGCCGAGCGCGCGCAGGCAGGCGACGTTGACCAGCGTGTAGAGCAGTATCACCCCGCACACGCCGAGCAGCAGCCCGCGCGGCAGGTCGCGGCGCGGGTCGCGCATCTCGCCCGAGACGAAGCTCGCCGTCTGCCACCCGCCGTACGCGAACATCACCGGCGTCAGCGCCGCGCCCAACGCCGCGACCAGCCCCATCGAAGGGGGACGGTCGAGCAGCGGCCCCCCCGTCAAAGCCTTCGGCTCCGCCACCGCGAAGAGCCCGCAGCCGACGAGCGCCGCCACCGCCAGAATCTTCAAGACCATCAGGAGGCTCTGCACGTTGCTGCCCGCGCGCACGCCTAGGCAGTTGACGACGGTGAGCAGCAGGAGCGTGAGCGCGGCCGTCACCCAGTCGGGCGCGTGCAGGCCGGTCAGCTCCGAGAAGTAGCGCGCGAAGGTGACGGCGACCGCGGCCATCCCCCCCGTCTGCACGACGAGCAGCAGGGCCCAGCCGTAGAGGAACGCGACGCCGGGGTGGAACGCCTCGCGCAGGTACGCGTACTGCCCGCCGACCTCGGGCCGCCGCGCGGCCAGCTCCGCGTAGACGAACGCGCCCGCGAGCGCGACCGCGCCGCCCGCGAGCCACGCGCCGAGGATGAGGAAGGGCGTGCGCACCTGCTGCGCGACGACGTAAGGGTTGATGAAGATGCCCGAGCCGACGATGCCGCCCATCACGATCATCGTCGCGTCGAACAGGTTGAGCCTGCGCGCGAGCCCGCGGCTGTCTGCTTCTCTGTCTGAACGGGCCATCGGGCGTGCTTATACAGGAAACGTGCGGCCGGAGGGAAGGGGATTTAGCGTGAACCGTGAACCGTAAACCGTGACAGGAGAAGACAGAGGTTCTTCTTCTTGTCACGGGTTACGGTTCACGGTTCACGGCTTTTCAAGGGTTCCAGTCTTCGGGGATGAACTCGACGGCGACGGCCTCGCCGTCGAAGGGCTGCTGGGCGTCGCGCGGCGAGCGGTAGGTAATGAGGACGTGGTCGGCGCGCTCGCGCGGGCCGCAGGAGACGGGGCCGGTCTTGACCTCGGCGGTGTAAGTGATGAAGCGGACGCGGCGCATGTCCTCGGCGCGCAGGCGGAGTGTCGCGCCCGCGGCCGTCTCGACGCGGAAGACGACGCCCGGCTCGGCGCACTCGATCTCGGCGAGTCGGCCGCAGACCTGCGCGCCCTCGAAGCGGAGCCGCTTGTACTGCGGGCCGCCGCGCGCGGGCATGTCGCAGGGCTGCGAGGGGGCGTCCGAGCCCGGCGGCAGCTCGTTGGCCTCGCGCGCCGCGAGCGCGGCCTGCTCGCGGCGCGTCTGGATGCGCTTGACGAGCGCGGCGGCCTGCCCGCGCAGGCGCTCGTCGAGGCCGCCCGTCGCGTAGGTCTCGGCCAGCCTCTGCGCGTCGTCGAAGCGCCCGCCGAGCATGAGCGCCAGAGCGCGCATGAGTGCGAGGTCTGCGCGGCGCGGCGCGAGCGCCTGCGCGCCCGCGAGCAGCGTGACCGCCTCTTCGTGGCGGTCGCCGCGCTCCATCTCGACCGACGCGAGCAGCCTGTAGCTCTCGACGAAGCGGGGGGCCAGCTCTATCGCGCGGCGCAACTCCGCCCGGATGAATTCTGTGCGCTCCTCGAACTCTCTGGGCGTGACGCTTTCGAGGTTGGTCGCGCCCTCGCGGTTGAGCGCGTCCGCGAGCAGGTAGCGCGCGAGGTGGTTGAGCGGGTCGGACTCGACCGCCGCGCGCAGGTGCTCGCGCGCCTCGGCGGCGCGGTTCTGCTTCAGGCGCAGCGCGCCGAGCGAGACGCGCGCCAGCGCGAGCTTCGGGTCTAGACGGACGGCGCGCGAGAGGTACGCGTCGGCGTCCTCCTCGCGGTCTGTGTGGAGCAGGAGGTCGCCGAGCCGCGCCGAGACTTCAGCCTCCGAGAGCGTGCGCGCGCTCGTCTGCGCGTCGAAGTCGAGCGCGCGGCCGAACTCTTCCACGCTCGCCTTGTAGCGCGCGCGCCTCACGTAGAGGACGAGCCCCGCCTCCAGCTCCGCGACGCTCAGGTTGAAAGACCGGCGCAGGGCCTCTTCGACCTTCGAGCCTTCCGCGAGGAGGTCTGTGAAGCGCGCGAGCGCGCCGCCGCGCCCGCCGCGCGCCTCCGAAAGGTAGTGGACGAGCGCCCACGACTGCGCGTAGAAGAGGCTGCGCTGCTCGGGGTCTGCGTAAGCCGGCGAGGTCTGCTCGACGGCGAGGAGCGTCGAGAGCGGCAGCAGCTCGCGTTTGCGCAGGTCGCGCGGCCGGCGCTCGGGCGCTTCGCCCAGCGTCAGGCGGCGGCCGTCTGGGGAGAGGCGCGCGGTGCTGTAGAACTCGGCCAGCCCCTCCTTGAACCAGAGGGGGGCCAGGCGGAAGTGGTTGTTGACGAGCAGGTGCGTGTACTCGTGCAGCAGCGTCGAGGGGTCGCGCGCGAGGTCGCCGTCGCGCGTGAGCGTGATGTAGTTGATGTCCGCGCCCGGCTGGAAGTACCCGGCCACGCCGCGCGCCACCTGCCCGTTGATGCGCGGCTTGAACGGCGCGTAGGCCGCGTCGTCGGGGAAGACGACGACGGCCGTGGGCACGCCCGCGTCGAAGTATTCGCCGGGGAGCAGGCGCGAGAAGGCGGCGCGGTACTCTTCGAGCCGCGCCGCCACCCGCCGCAACTCCGCCTCGTCCGCGCCGCCCTCGACGAGGAAGTTCCGCGTGCGCACGCTCACCCAGGCGGCCGGCCCGCCCTGCCGCACGGCCCCCGCCGGCCGGTTGCCGACGACGAGCAGCGCCGCGAGCGCCAGAAGGAAGAGGAGTCGGGGGAGGAGGCTTTTCATGTCTCGAAGAGGAGTAGTCAGTAGATACTGCTTGACGAAGTTGACGATGACAACCGGGCGGTTCGAGCTTCGAAGGGTATTTCTACTGGCTACTAACTACTGGCTACTGTCCACTGCATTAAAGCATTGACCTGACGAGGTAGACGACGCCGACTATTGCCCCGACGACGGCGAGTGCGACGAGTGCGGCGCAGCCGTAGAAGGCGAGCCGGAGCTTCTTCGCGGTCTTCTCGTCGCCCGGGGAGAGCGGGTTCTGCGGGAAGTACGGCGGCGGGGTCTCGGTCGGCACGTCTGAGTTCGGTCTCCTCGTCGGCGCGGGCGATTGTACCACAGACGCTTGCTTGCCCGGCCTGCGGGGCGCGTGCTACCGTTTTCGCTTTCAACGAAACGGAGAAGAGTGTCTGTTTCGTTTTCAACGAAACGGAGAAAAAAGCTCCCTCCCGCCGTCAGGTTAGTTGTCATGATTCGACCGTTCCGCGGCGTCCACCCACAGATTCACCCGACCGCGTTCGTCGAAGAGAGCGCGCAGGTCATAGGCGACGTGCACATCGGCGCGCACTCCTCCGTCTGGTTCGGCGCGGTGGTGCGCGGCGACGTGTTCCACATCCGCATCGGCGACCGCACCAACGTGCAGGACGGCACGGTCATCCACGTCTCGAACGGCACGCACGCCACCACCCTCGAAGACGAGGTGACGGTCGGCCACAACGTCACGCTTCACGGCTGCCACGTCGAGCGCGGGTGTCTCATAGGCATCGGCGCAATCGTGATGGACGCCTGCCGCGTGGGCGAGCACTCCCTGGTCGCGGCCGGCGCGCTTCTGAGTCCGGGCACGGTCGTCCCGCCGCGCTCGCTCGTGATGGGCGTGCCGGCGCGCGTCAAGCGGCAGTTGAACGACGCGGAGGTCGCAGACCTCGACCGGTTCTGGCAAAACTACGTCGAGTACACGCGCGTCTACCGCGAGGAGTACGGCATCGAGGGCTGAAGCCATGCGCCTGAAGAGGAGTCCCGCCGCCGCCGTCATCGCGCTCCTTCTCCTAGTGTGCGCCGCGCCGAGGGCGCAGGAGGTGGCGAGGCTTTCGGAGGCGGAGGGGGAGACGACGCCGGCGGCGCAGGGGCGCGGCGTCTACGGGCTGGAGCGCGCGGCCAACGAGTTCGGCTTCTGGGGCGGCGGGTCGTTTACGAGCCCGACCGTCGTCGGCTCGACCGAGCGCGTGCGGCTCGGCCTCGTCGCCTTCCGCTACGCGCGCGTGATGGCGCGCGGCGAGAACATGGCCTTGAAGTACACGCTCGACGCCGTGCCGGTCGCCTCGCTCTCGTTCCCCGTCTTCGAGGCGACAGCCGGGGGCGTGCGCGAGGTGCGCAGGACGATCACGGGGGCCGGGCTCGCGCCCGTCGGCTTCCAGGTCAACTTCCGGCGGCGCGAGCGCGTGCAGCCCTTCGCGCAGGTCTCGGGCGGCTTCCTCTACTTCGGCGAGCGCGTGCCGCACGCGGGCGGCGCGCAGTTCAACTTCACGGGCGACGTGGGCGGCGGCGTCCAGTGGAAGACCGGGGCCCGCCGCGCGTGGACGGTCGGCTACAGGTATCACCACGTCTCGAACGGCTACCGCGCCGACGTGAACCCCGGCTTCGACTCGAACCTGTTCTACGTCGGGTTCTCAATTTTTAGGTAGTCAGTAGTCAGTAGTCAGTAGCCAGTAGCGCTCCGCGCCGCGGCTGTTGACGATGACAAACGCACGGTTCGTAATGAGAATGTATTCCTACTGACTACTGACTACTGACTACTGCCTACTAACATATGCCTGCAAAGACCCAACCCGCGCGCGGCATGCGCGACTTCCTCCCGGCGGACGTGCGGCGGCGCGAGTACGTCATCCGCGTCGTCAAGGACGTGTACGAGCGCTACGGCTTCGAGCCCCTGGAGACGCCCGCCGTCGAGAACATCGAGACCCTGATGGGGAAGTACGGCGAGGAGGGCAACCAGCTCATCTTCAAAATCCTCAAGCGCGGCGAGCACGAGAAGACGGGCGAGGCCGACCTCGCGCTCCGCTACGACCTGACCGTCCCGCTCGCGCGCGTCCTCGCCGAGTACGGCGACAAGCTGCCCCGGTTCTTCAAGCGCTACCAGATTCAACCCGTCTGGCGCGCCGACCGACCCGCGCGCGGACGCTACCGCGAGTTCTACCAGTGCGACGTGGACTGCACGGGGACGCGCTCGCCCGTCGTCGAGGCGGAAATCTGCGCCGCGGCGAGCGAGGTGCTGACGACGCTCGGCTTCGACAACTTCACGATTCGCCTCAACCACCGGCAGGTGCTCGCGGGCGTGCTCGAAGCGGCCGGGATAGCGGCCGACAGGCACGGCGAGGCGCTCGTCGCCATCGACAAGCTCGACAAGATCGGGCGCGAGGGCGTCGCGAAAGAGTTCGAGGCGCGCGGCATCGAGGCGGAGAGCGGCGACGAGCTGCTGGGCTTCTTCGAGAACCTGCCCGCGCTCGAACGCGCCGCCGAGTTCGTCGCGGACGGCGAAGGGACGGCCGAGGTGTCGAAGGCCGCGGCCTACAACCACGCCGCGCTCGGCCGCCTCGTCGAGTTCGTCGGCGGCCACGACGCGGGCGCGCTCGGCATCGAGAACCTGCGCCAGATTGTCGAGTACGCCGGGGCGTACGGTGTCGCCGACAGGATTAAGATCGACCCGAGCCTCGCGCGCGGGCTCTCGTACTACACGGGCGCGATCATGGAGATCGGCGTGCCCGACCTCGCCGGGTCTCTGGGCGGCGGCGGGCGCTACGACAACCTCGTCGGGATGTTCTCGGGGCGCGACATCACGGCGTGCGGCTTCTCGCTGGGGCTTGAGCGCATCGTCCTGCTGATGACGGAGCGCGGGATGTTCCCCGAGAGCTTCGTGGGCGCTTCGTCCGACGTGCTGGTGACGGTGTGGAACGACGAGTCCGTGAAGGACTCGCTCGCCTTCGCCGCCGAGCTGCGGAGGGGCGCGCCGTCCTTGCGCGTTGACGTGTACCCCGAAGCCGACAAGCTCGGCAAACAGCTCAAGTACGCCTCCGCGCTCGGCGTGCCCTTCGTCGTCGTCATCGGAGACGACGAGCGCGCCCGCGGCGAGGTCGCGCTGAAAGACATGAAGACCGGCGAGCAGCGGACTGTAGCGCGCGAACAGGCACCCGCCGTGCTACGCGAGGGGCGGTACGCTTAAAGATTATGCCAATCAAGCTTGACCACTTGGGAGAATGGGAGCGCACGCACTCGTGCGGCGAGTTGCGCGCGGAGGACGCGGGGCGCGAAGTCGTGCTGATGGGCTGGGTCGCGGTGAGGCGCGACTTCGGGCCTCTGACGTTCGTGGACTTGCGCGACCGCGACGGGCTGACGCAGATCGTCTGCGACGCGGAGGACGCGCCCGACGCCCACGCGCGCGCCAAGGAGGTGCGCGGCGAGTACGTCATCGCCGTGCGCGGCAAGGTCGAAGTGCGCGACGAGTCGGTGCGCAACCCGAAGCTGCCGACCGGCGACGTGGAGGTGCGCGCGCTCGAAGTGCTCGTCTTGAATGAGGCGCGCACGCCGCCCTTCCAGCTCGACGCGCCGCCGGAAAAACTCGCGGCCGAGGAGACGCGGCTCAAGTACCGCTACCTCGACCTGCGCCGGCCTTACCTCCAGCGCAACATACGGCTGCGCCACCAGGCGGTCGCCGAGATTCGCTCGTACATGAACGAGCAGGCGTTCACCGAGATCGAGACGCCCATCCTCATCAAGTCCACGCCCGAGGGCGCGCGCGACTACGTCGTGCCCTCGCGCCTGCACCACGGCAAGTTCTACGCGCTGCCGCAGTCGCCGCAGATTTTCAAACAGCTCTGCATGATCGCGGGCCTGGATAAGTATTACCAGATCGCGCGCTGCTTCCGCGACGAAGACCTGCGCGCAGACCGCCAGCCCGAGTTCACGCAGCTCGACGTAGAGTTCAGCTTCGCCACGCGCGAGCAGGTCTACCGTCTGATCGAGGGCCTGCTCGTGCGCGTCTTCCGCCTCGTCGGCGCGGAGCTGCCCCGGCCGTTCCCGCGCCTCTCCTACGCCGAGGCGATGCGGCGCTACGGCGTCGATAAGCCCGACCTGCGCTTCGGGATGGAGCTGCAAGACCTGCGCCCGGCCGTCGAGGGGACGACGTTCGCGCCGTTCGCCTCTGCGCTTGAGAAGAGGGGCGAGGTCAAGGGGCTGGTCGTGAAGGGCGGCGCGCACCTCTCGCGCAAAGCTCTGGACGAGTTGCAGGAGGTGGCGAAGCGCTACGGCGCGGGCGCGCTCGCGTGGGTGAAGCTGGGCGACGAGCTTTCGTCTTCGCTCCTGAAGGCGCTGGGCGAGGAGGCCGTGACGCGCATCGCCTCGCAGGCGGGCGCGGAGAGGACGGACGCGGTGCTCATCGTCGCCGGGAAGGCTTCGGTCGTCGCCGCTTCTTTAGGCGCGCTGCGCAACGAGGTGGCTCGGCGGGAGAAGTTGATCAAGCCGAACACGTTCGCGCCGCTGTGGGTGACCGAGTTCCCGATGTTCGAGTTCGACGAGGAGCACGACCGCTACTACGCGATGCACCACCCGTTCACGTCGCCCGTGGACGAGGACCTCGAAAAGTTCGAGCGCGCCGTCGAGGGGGGCGAGACGCACCTCTTCGGCGAGATACGCGCGAAGGCGTACGACGCCGTCGTCAACGGCATCGAGGTCGCGGGCGGCTCCATCCGTATCCACCGGCGCGACGTGCAGCGGCTCGTCTTCAAGGCGCTGGGGTTAACTGAAGAGAAGGCGCGCGAGCGCTTCGGCTTCTTCCTCGACGCGCTGGAGTACGGCACGCCGCCGCACGGCGGCATCGCCGCGGGGATAGAGCGCACGCTGATGGCCCTGACGGGCATCGAGAACATCCGCGACCTGATGGCCTACCCCAAGACGGCCTCGGCCGCCGACCTGATGATCGACGCCCCCGGCTCCATCGACCCGCACCAGTTGGACGAGCTGCACATACGCATCGTCGGGGAGTGAAGGCGAACGATGAGTGACGGAGATAAAGACCGGGCCCTGCGCGAGCACCTGCTCTACGTGCTGCGCGGCGGCGGCGCGCACATCAAGTTCGAGGACGCGATAGAGGGCTTCCCCGCCGAGTTCTATAACGCGCGGGCCGAGGGCGTGCCGTATACGCCCTGGCAGTTGCTCGAACACATGCGCCTCGCGCAGTGGGACATCCTCGAATTCAGCCGCTCGGCCGCGCACGTCTCGCCGAAGTGGCCCGAGGGGTACTGGCCGGAGGAGGGCCTGGCGGCCGACGAGGAGGACTGGCAACGTTCCGTCGAAGGCTTCCGCGCAGACCTGCGCGCGGTGGAGGCCCTGGTCGGGGACGAGGCCAACGACCTCTACGCCAGGATTCCGCACGGCGAGGGGCAGACGCTCCTGCGCGAGGCGCTGCTCGTCGCCGACCACAACGCGTACCACCTCGGCGCGCTCGTCACGCTCCGGCGCGCCCTCGAAGCCGCGCGCGTCGCCTGAGCGAAGTCGAAAGTGGCGCGGTCGGACTTCAAGATTCCACAGACCCTCGTCGAAGAGATGTTCGCGCGGGCGCGCGCCGCGTGGCCGGAGGAGTGCTGCGGTCTGTTGGGGGGGGAGGGGGATCGCGCCTCAAACGTCTACCCCCTGCGCAACGTCGCGCCGCGCCCCGAAGTCGCGTACGAGGCCGCGCCCGAGGAGTTGTTCGAGGCGCAGCGCCGGATGCGCGCGCGGGGCGAGCGGCTCGTCGGCGTCTACCACTCGCACCCGCGCTCGAATAACCCCGTGCCCTCGCGGGCGGACGTGCGGCTCGCCTTTTACCCTGACGCTTTCTACCTCATAATCGGCTTCGGCGAAGGGGGCGAGTGCGTCCTGCGCGCCTTCCGCATCTCGGAGCGGGAGGGGCGCTGGGAGCCCGCGCCCTTCCATACGGAAGGCTGAGGGGAGAACCCGCGCCGCGCGCGGGACGTAAAAGCAGACATGACGGAGAAGAGGAGCAAGTACGACACAGACCCGCTCGACCCGGAGTTTGTGAAGCGCGCGGAGGAGAACCTGTGGGGGGCCGCGCGCGCGCCGCGACCCGAAGAGACCGACCCGCTCCGCCCCGCCCCCGCGACCGAGGACGTGACGCGCCGCTTCGACGAGCAGATGACCGACTCGTACCCTTCGGTCTTCGTCCCGCCCGCCTACCAGCCGCCGCGCGCGCCGCAGCCGCAGCCGTTCACGACCTTCGGCGCGGGGCCGCACCAGCCGCCCGCGACCACGGCCGCGCCGCCGCCCGGCCCCTCTTCGCCCTACCCGAACCCGCACCAGTCTTACACGGGGCCCACCGACCGCCCCGTGGCGCGCCTCGGGCTACCGGAGAAGTGGGCGGTCATCCTGCCCTACTTCCCCTTCTACATCGGGCTGGTGGCGTCCATCATCGAGCTGGCGATGGTGCCGCGCGCGGAGACGCGCACGCGCTTCCACGCCGCGCAGGGGCTCGCGCTGAACCTGGCGATTCTCGCCGTCTCGATGCTCTTCAAGTTCGTGGCGCTCGCCTCGGGCAGCAATTTCGGCGGCGCGCTCTTCGGCACGGCCGCCACCGTCTTCCTCATCGTCTCCGTCTTCCGCGTCTGGCAGGGCAAGCCCCACCACATCGCCCCGCTGGACGAGCCCGCCAAGTGGCTCGGCGAGAAGATTGCCCCGACCCAGTAGGCAGCAGGCAGTTAATCCCCGGAGGGGACAAAGGTAATAGCCGGGGGCAGACCGAGCGAAGCGAGCGCCGCCCCCGGTTGAGGGCGTTAAAAGAATCCGACCCTGAAAGGGTCGCACCCGCGTGACGTTGTGCGACCCTTTCAGGGTCGGATTCATTAATGCGCGGTTCCGGGGGTTGCGCTCCGCCGCTCGCCTGACGGCCCGCGGCTCCGGCTTAACCCCCGGCTATTGTCTGCAATCCCCTCCGGGGATGAACTGCCCGCTGCCATCTGCCTACTGCCTGCTTACCTTTTATGCTAATCTTGATTCCGCTCTTCGTCTCCCTTTCGCCGGCGTCGTTCGTCCCGCGCTCTTCCGAGGGTGTTCCGCTTCATGAGAAGTAAGCTTCCCGCGTTTCTCGTCTCGCTCGTTCTCTGCGCGTTGGTGTGGCCGTGCGGCGAGTCGGCGTCGGCGCAGCGCCGCCGTCGGCCCGCGGGCGCGGGCACGCAGGCCGCGCGCGCGTCGGCCGCGAACCGCACGTACGACGCGCGCGTCGCGCAGATCGGCGAGGCGTACCTGCGCGGCCATTACGCCTTCAACCCTTCCGAGGCGACCGCCGCGGGCCTGCACGAGTTCGACTCGAAACTGGAAGAGCGCGACACGGCGGCGGTCGCGGCCGAGGCGCGGCGGCTGCGCGGCGTGCTCGCCGAACTCGCGCGCGTCCCCGAGTGGCGTCTGTCGGCGGAAGCGCGCTACGACTACCTCGTCACGGCCTCGCACGCGCGCGCGCAACTGCTCGAACTCGAAGACGTGCGGATGTGGCGGCGCGACCCGAACCTCTACAACCGCCTCGTCTCCTCCTCCATCGACAACATCCTCAAGCGCGCCTACGCGACGGTCGAGCAGCGCCTGCCGGCGGTGCTCGCGCGCGAGCGGCAGATACCGCGGCTGCTCGCCGAGGCGCGCCTGAACCTCGACAACCCGCCGCGCATCTACACCGAGACGGCCGTCGCGCAGGTCGCGGGCAGCGTCGCCTTCTTCGAGCGCGTCGTGCCGCAGATGTTCGAGCGCGCCGGGGGCTCGCAGCTCGACGCAGCGCGCCGCGCGGAGTTCCACGAGGCGAACGCGCAGGCCGCGGCCGCGCTCCGTTCCTTCCGCGAGTGGCTCGTCAACGACCTGCTCCCGCGCTCGAACGGCGACTTCGCGCTCGGCGCGGAGAACTACCGCAAGAAGCTCCTGCACGAGGAGATGGTCGAGACGCCCCTGCCCGCACTCCTGCGCGAGGGCGAGCGGCAGTTGCGCGAGACGCAGGACCAGATGCGCGCCGTGGCCGAGGAGATCGCGCCGGGCCGCGGAGTCGGGGCCGCGCTCCAACTGCTCGCGCGCGAGCACCCGACCGCGGACGGCCTGGTCGGCGAGGCGCGCGCGGAGCTGGACCGCATCCGCGCCTTCGTCCGCACCGAAGAGATTCTGACGCCGCCCGCGCGCGAGAACCTCCGCGTGGCCGAGACGCCGGAGTACGCGCGCTCGCTCTCCTTCGCCTCGCTCGACGCGCCCGGCGCGTTCGAGCGCGCGGCCGACGAGAGCTACTACTACGTCACGCCCGCCGACCCCAGCTGGTCGCCGCAGCAGCAGGAGGAGCACCTCGGCCGCTACAACCGCTACGGCCTGACAATAACCTCGATCCACGAGGCGTACCCCGGCCACTACTACCAACTGCTCAAGGCGAAGCAGTCGCCCTCGCGCGTGCGCTCGGCCCTGGGCTCGGCCGGCTTCGTCGAGGGCTGGGCGCACTACTGCGAGCAGATGATGCTGGACGAGGGCTTCGGCGGCAACAACCCGAAGCTCAGGCTCGCGCAGTTGGACGCGGCGCTGCTCCGCCTGTGCCGCTACGTCGTGGGGGTCAGGCTGCACACGGCCGGGATGAGTTACGAGGAGGCGGTCAACTTCTTCATGCGCGAGGGCTACCAGGCGCGCACCAACGCCGAGCGCGAGGCGCGGCGCGGGACTCTCGACCCGACCTACCTCGTCTACACGCTCGGCAAGACGGAGATACTCCGCCTGCGCGACGAGTGGAAGCGGCAGCTCGGCGACTCGTTCCGCCTCGGGGACTTCCACGACCGCCTGCTCAGCTACGGCATGCCGCCGGTCAAGATTCTGCGCATGGCGATGCTCGGCGACGCGGCCTCGCGCGCGCCGGGCACGCAAACGTCAAACGAGGAGGCGAAGCCCGTGGAGTTCTCTCTGCTCGCGACCGGCACGTACAGCACGCGCGAGGAGGGGCGCGCCGTCCAGTTGATAACCGACTGGGAGGGGTGGCGGAGCGCCTGGGAGATCATCGGCGCGGGCCGCCCCCTGCCCGACGTCAGCTTCGATACGCGCGCCGTAGTCCTCGCGTACCAGGGGATGAAGCCGACCGGCGGCTACAGCATTGAAATCACGGACATCAAGCGGACTGGCACTGTGCTTGCAGTCACCGTGAACGAGCGGCATCCGGCGTCCGGAAGCTTTACAACGCAGGCTCTGACTTCGCCCTTCGTCGCCGTCTCGATACCGCGCCCGCCCAGCGGCGCGACCGTGCGTTTCGCGCAGGACGGGGGCGCGGGCATAGCGCCGCAACCGGAACGCAACAGAAACGTAAAACCGCGCCCGCGGGGGAGCCGTCGGCGCAGGGGGAGAAGTTAAACCGCGAGGCCACTACCCGGCCGGGCGGTTCATCCAAACGAGTGTTCCGCGCGCTGACGGTTAAGGGGCGCGGGCGATAAGTTAAACATTCTCTCCCTCTCTCTCCATGCGCCGGTCGGTGTTGACAGCGAGTGTTCAGAGGGGTGAAAAAATTGCCGTACGAGCGGCACGCCCTCTGGCGTAGAATAAGAGGACGTGCCGCTCGTCGCTTTTGCTTCATGACTTTCGGCCGCGACTTCGACTTCGAGGCGACGGCCGCGGGGGAGATTAAGATGATGACTATCGGAAGCAACCGTTCCAGGGGCCTGTCGGCGCTGCTGCTGGCCTTCGCCATGTTCCTGATGCCGCTGGCGGCTCTCGGCCAGACGCGCATCGAGGTGCCGAAGAACAAGTACAGCGTCGCCCAGGACGTGCAGCTCGGCCAGCAGGCGTCGCGCGAGGTCTACCAGCAGTTTCCCATGCTGCAGGACGACTCGGTCAGGAGCTACGTGAACAGGGTCGGGCAGAATCTGGTCGCGGCCATCCCGCCCGAGTACCAGCACTCAGAGTTCCGCTACACGTTCGACGTGGTGAACGCGCGCGACATCAACGCGTTCGCGCTCCCCGGCGGGCCGATGTTCGTCAACCGCGGCATGATCGAGGCGGCGCGCAACGAGGGCGAGATGGCCGGCGTGATGGCGCACGAAATCTCGCACGTCGCCCTGCGCCACGCCACGGCGCAGCAGACGAAGCTCACCAGCGCGAAGAGCACCATCATCGGGCTCGGCGCGATCCTCGGCGGCGCGATCCTCGGCGGCCAGACGGGCGCCGCCGTCGGGCAGACCATCGCGCAAGGGTACTTCATGAAGTACAGCCGCGAGTACGAGACGCAGTCCGACATCCTCGGCTCGCAGATCATGGCGCGCGCCGGCTACGACCCGCGCGACCTCGCCAACATGTTCCGCACCATCGCGCAGCAGAGCGGCGGCCGCGGCGGCCCCGAGTGGCTCTCGTCGCACCCGAACCCCGGCAACCGCGAGCAGCGCATCCTCCAGGAGGCCGCGATGCTCCGCGTCGAGGGCGGGCGCGGCGACACGGCCGAGTTCCGGCAGATACAGTCGCGCCTGAGAGGCATGGGCCGCGCGCCCTCGATGGAGGAGATCGCGCGCGGCGGCCAGCGCAACCCGAACCAGGGCGGCGGGCAGTACCCCGACCAGAACTACCCTGACCAGGGCGGCGTCTACGCGCGCGGCGAGCGCGTGGCCTACCCCTCGACGCGCTACCAGACGCAGCGCAACAACCTCTTCAGCGCCGCCATCCCCTCGAACTGGCGCGCGACGGGCGACCAGAGCACCGTCCAGTACGCGCCCGAGGGGGCCTACGGCTCGCAGGGCATCACGCACGGCGTGCTGTTCAGCGTGGCGCAGTCGAACTACAATGACCTCCAGCGCGCGTCGCAGGAGGTGGTGCAGGGGCTGCTCTCGGGCGGTAACAACTACCTGCGCCAGCAGTCGGGCTTCCAGCGGACGAACGTGGACGGCCGCGCCGCCCTCGCCATGACGCTCGTCGGGCGCTCGCCCATCACGGGGCAGAGCGAGCGCGTGACCCTCGTCACGACGCTGCTCGGCAACGGCCAGGTCTTCTACATGGCCGCCGTCTCGCCGACGAACGAGTACGGAACCTACCAGCGCGCGTTCAACGACATCCTGCGCTCGCTGCAACTCAACAGCCGTTACTAAGGTTCGACCCTTAGACGGCCTCGGACACGGCGGGCGGCCACGGCTTTCTAAGGAGCACGGGCCGCCCTTTAAACTTCGGGAGGGGAGCGACGTTGGCGCGCGGTTGGGAGAGCAAGTCGGTCGAGGCGCAGCAGGAGGAGAGTGTCAGAGAGTCCGAGCAGCGCGACTTTCAAGAACTCTCGCCCGAGGAGCGCGCGCGCCGCGAGCGCCTCGCCTCGCTCGAACTCTCCCGCGCGCGCACGCTCGACCAGTTGGAGCGCGCCACCGGGGCCGCCCACCGCGCCATGCTCAAGCGGACGCTGCTCGCTTTAGAAAGAGACATCGCCGAAATCGGCTAAGAATTAACCACGGAGACACGGAGACACAGCTCGAAGATACCTCTTCAAAGCTGTGTCTCCGTGTCTCCGTGGTTAATCTACGCTTGAAAAGCTCGGGCCTAACTCGTCACCGACATCTTCCCGCCGCACTCGGGGCAGAACTTCGGGCTGCCTTCGGGCTGGTGGCCGCAGCCGGTGCAGGTCAGCTTCGGCGGGGTGGTCGGCGTGCCGCACTCGGGGCAGAACTTGGCACGGCCGACTTCGACGCCGCACGCCGAGCAGTTCCCCGCCGCGGCCGCCGCCTTCTGCTGCGCGGGGCCGGGGGCCTTCACGGTCGAGCCCGCGCTCATGTCTATCGCGGAGACGTAGTCGGTGGCCTGCGCCTTCTCGTAGAGCTGCTGGCGCGTGGCCTCGGCCTTGGCGTGCGCGTGGGAGGAGGACAGCTCCTCCTGGTAGTCGGGCGCGCACTCCTCGCACTGGCCGGCGGAGGCGTTCCAGCAGACCTCGGGGCAGACCCAGCGGCCGCAGCGCGAGCACTGGTGGAAGTGCGTCCTGCCCTCCTCGACCGCCTTCTGCAAAGCCTCGTCGTGCGCCTTCCCGCCGACGGCGCGCTGAATCTCGTAGGCCGAGTTCCCGGCCGAGGTCAGCCACCCGCCGAACAGGTCGCCCGCCGCGCGCAGCAGCGACCCGCCCGTCCCCGTCAGCGAAGCCTGGTACCGCGACATGTAGCCGTTCCCGCACTTGTCGCAGTAGAACTTGAACTGGTAACCCTTGTCGGTCGAAAGGTCGTCGTAGTTATTGACGAACTGAATCATCCCCATTGAAGTGAACCTCCGAAAGCAGTGACGAGTGAAAAGTGACGAGTGACGAGCCGGAAGGTCTGCGAAGCGGCGTCGCCCGACCCGCGAGGGAAAAGATAACAGCCAGACATTTTCTTGTCACCCGTCACGTTACGCCCCGCGACCCCTCGGGATTGACTTTCCGAAAAGCGCGGATTTACCTTTACGCCGTCGCCCGCTGTAAACATTTTCCGAGAGTGAGACGCGCTCACGACCTTCCGCAGGCCGGCGCCATGCAGTTAGAGGCAAAATTCATCAGGTTCGCCCTTATCGTGTCGGCCGTGGCCTGCGCCCATGCGCCCCTGCCGCGGCCGTCCTCCGCGCGGCAGGACGGCGGCCGCGGCCTCACCGCAGTCCGCGTAAGGGTCGAGGACGGCAAGGAGCTGAGGCTCTACGAGAGGAGTTACGCGCTCGTCGTCGGCGTCAGCGACTACGCGCAGTGGCCGAAGCTGCCCGGAGTGAGAAAGGACGTCGAGGAGGTCGCCCGCGCGCTCGAACGGCACGGCTTCCTCGTCACCAAGGTCGAGAACCCCGACTCCGCCCGGCTCGAAAAGAGCTTCAGGGAGTTCATCAGTGCCTACGGCCGTGGAGTAGAGAACCGCCTGCTCTTCTACTTCGCCGGCCACGGCCACACGGCGAAGCAGTCCTACGGCGACGACATGGGCTACATCGTCCCCGCGGACGCGCCGCTCCCCGCGCGCGACCCGAACGGATTTCTCGACAAGGCGCTGAACATGCGCCAGATGGAGCGCTATGCCGAGGACGTTCAGGCGAAGCACGCGCTCTTCCTCTTCGACTCGTGCTTCTCCGGCGCACTCTTTGCCCTCTCCCGCGCCGTGCCCGACGCCATCACCTACAAGACCGCCCGCCCCGTCCGCCAGTTCATCACCTCCGGCAGCGCCGACGAGCAGGTGCCCGACCAGAGCATCTTCCGCCGCCAGTTCGTCGAGGCCCTCGACGGCGAGGCAGACTTAAACAAGGACGGCTACGTCACCGGCACCGAGCTGGGCATGTTTCTCCAAGACAAGGTCATCAACTACTCAAAGGACACGCAACATCCGCAATATGGCAAAATCCGCAACCCCAACCTCGATAAAGGCGACTTCGTCTTTATCCTCTCGAAAGAGCCCAAAGCGGTAGGGGCGCCGCCTGCCACTCCGCTGGTCGCGACCCAACTTTGGAGGGGGCTGCAGGTAGAGGCATACTGCAAATATAAGCACGGCGCTGCGGCGAAAGTGACTTATAAACAGGGGGACGCTTACTCTTGGCGCTGCTCAGTCATGGATCTTGGCGGCAGGTGGATAGAGCATGTTTTAGACATGGACGAAGCCTGCCGAGTGCAGCACGGCCCTAGATTCAAGGCGGTTGTTGACAACTTAACGGAGCCCCTGGGTTGGCACTGCGTGCCCAACTGAGAGCCGCGACATGAGCCGAACAGTCATTCCTCAGGCATGCGTTCTTGTGCTTAGACCCGGCGCAGTCGCGACGGTCTTTTAGTCATTACCACTGACCTTCGCCTCCTGCCACAGCTCCTCCATCTCGTCGATCGTGGCCCGGCCGAGTTCGCGGCCGCGCGCTTTGAGGCCGCGCTCGATGTGGCGGAAGCGGCGGCGGAATTTGCGGTTGGTGAGTTTGAGGGCCGCCTCGGGCTCCGCGTCGAGGTGGCGGGCGATGTTGGTGACGGCGAAGAGGAGGTCGCCGACCTCCTCGCGGACGCGCTGCTGGGCCGCCTCCGACGCCGACTCGGACTGCGGGCCGGCCTCGCGCTTCTCGCGGATGGCCTCGCGCAGCTCTTCGACCTCCTCGTGGAGCTTGTCGAAGATTTCGCCCACGTCTCGCCAGTCGAAGCCGACGCGCGCGGCCTTCGTCGTCAACTGGTGCGCCTCCATCAGCGCCGGGGCCTTCGCGGAGACGCCGTCCAGGATTGACGCCTCTTCGCCCTCGTCAACCTTGCCGGCCGCGCGCTTCTCCTCCGCCTTCAGGGCCTCCCAGTTCCGCAGCAGCTCTTCGTTGTCGCGCACGACCGTGTCGCCGAAGACGTGCGGGTGGCGGCGCACCATCTTCGCGTGTATCTGGCCGGTCACGTCGTCGATGGTGAACTCGCCGCGCTCCGCGGCCACCTGCGCGTAGAAGACGATCTGGAAGAGCAGGTCGCCCAGCTCTTCGCAGAGGTTCGCGGGGCGGCCCTCGCGCGCGCCCTCGACCGCCTCGAAAGCCTCGTAAGCCTCTTCGAGCAGCATCGGCGCGAGCGTGGCGTAGGTCTGCTCGCGATCCCAGGGGCAGCCTTCGGGCGAGCGCAGCCGCGCCATCAGCGCGACCAAATCCTGAAAGTTTGCGGGCATGCGTCGTTCCTTGAACTTTGAAAGTCGAACAAGGATTATGACAGAGGGAAGGATGAAGGCGGAAGGATGAAGGCTGAGGAGAAGGGTGTTGGGTGTTGGGTTCCGGGTTTTGGTTTGAACCAGCACCCGGAACCCAACACCCAACACCCTTTCTACCGCGGTCGGCTCGCGCCTTCGCCGACGGGCCGCCTGCACCTCGGGCACGCGCGGACGTTCTGGGCGGCGTACGAGCGCGCGCGGGCGGCGTGCGGCGTGCTCGTGCTGCGCGACGAGGACTTAGACCCTGCGCGCTCGCGCGCGGAGTTCGCCGCGGCGATGTCGGAGGACTTGAGGTGGCTGGGGATCGAGTGGCAGGAGGGGCCGGACGTGGGCGGCCCCTTCGGGCCTTACCGGCAGAGCGAGCGGCGCGGGCTCTATTTGGAAGCGTGGGCGCAGTTGGTCAGGAGCGGGCACGTCTACCCTTGCTCCTGCTCGCGCAGGGACATCGCGCGCGCGGCCTCGGCCCCGCACGAAGGGCACGCGCCGCAGGCGCAGACGGACGAGCCGCACTACCCGGGCACATGCCGCCCCGCCCCGTGTGCCCCGGCCCGAGCGCCCGACACGCCCGCGGGTTTGAACTGGCGCTTTCGCGTGCCCGACGGCGCCGAGATAGTCTTTGAGGATTTGAAGCAGGGGCGGCAGTCGTTCGTCGCGGGCCGTGACTTCGGCGACTTCGTCGTCTGGCGCAGGGACGACGTGCCCGCCTACCAGTTGGCCGTCGTCGTGGACGACGCGCGGATGCGCATCACGGAGGTCGTGCGCGGCGCGGACCTGCTCAAGTCCACGGCGCGGCAGATGCTCCTCCAGCGGGCGCTCGGCTACCCGACGCCCGCCTACTTCCACTGCGACCTCCTAACGGACGAGCGCGGCGAGCGCCTCGCCAAGCGCCACGAGTCGCTCTCGCTCCGGCACTTGCGCGCCGCGGGCGTGACGCCCGAAGAGGTGCGCGCGCGTTTTGGGTAGCGCGCGGCTTAAAGACTCTGGACACTCCCTTCCCCGAAGGAACATATCTGCTGCTTCAGGCCGGCGTAAATCCTCTCCAACTCCTCTTCGGACGCTCCCCTTTCGGAGAAGTCGAGAAGGAGCCGCAGGCCGGAGTCCAGCATCGCCGCCTGCTCGTCCGTGAGGCTTTCTCTGCGCGCCTCGATCAAGCCTTCGACCTCCTGCTTCCAGTTCGAGACCGTGCGCCTTAGGTTTTCGAGGCGCTCCTTCTCCTCCTCCCAGGAGAGCCGGACGGCAATCTTCGAGATGGTCTCGGCCGTGAATCGCTTGATGCCTGCGGCCTCTTGCGGGGTAAGGCGGGCCGGGGAATTGAACGCGGCGCTGACCTCCCTGCCGGTTTGGATGTCCTTCGCCCTGACCGTGAGGAGGTTGTTCACGTCGATGTCGAAGGTGACTTCTATCTGCGCCGTGCCGCGCGGCGCAGGCGCGATGCCGCGCAGGTGCAGACTGCCCAGGAGGATGTTGTTCTGCACCAGGGGCCGCTCGCCCTCGAAGACGTTCACGCGAATTTCCGTCTGGTTGTCCTTCGCGGTGGTGAAGATTTCGCTCTTGCGGGTCTGGATAGTGGTGTTCCTCGGTATCAGGACGGTGGCGACCCCGCCCTCCGTCTCGACCGAGAGGGAGAGCGGGGTCACGTCGAGCAGGAGCGCGTCGGTCTTCGTCCCGCTGAGGACGCCGGCCTGGATCGCCGCGCCCTGGGCGACGCAGGTCTCCGGGTCGAGGCCGACGAAGGGCTCCTTCCCGACGACGCGGCTGACCAACTCGCGCACGGCCGGGATGCGGCTCCCGCCGCCGATGACCAGAGCGGCGTCGAGTTTCGGCCCGTCTACGCCAGCATCCTTCAACGCTTGTTGAATGACCCCCTCGGCCCTCTTGAGTAAGTCCTGCGACAACTCGTCGAACTTCGCGCGCTCGATGGTGATGTCTAAGTTCCGCCGCCGGCCCGCGCCGTCCTGGATGAAGCCGGGCAGGTAGATTTGGGCGGAGGACGCCGAACTTAACTCTATCTTCGCCCTCGTCACGGCCTCCCTGAGCACCAGTTGCCGGAACAGCTCCAGCGAGTCGAACTCCTCGCCTTCGCCGAACGCCGCACGGGCCACGTAGTCCATCAGCAGGCGATCGAAATCGTCGCCCCCCAACTGCCCGTCGCCCGCGGTCGCCTTTACCTCGCAGATGCCCTGCCCGACTTCGACTACGGACACGTCCAGCGTCCCGCCGCCGAGGTCGAAGATTAAGAGGGTCTTGTCACCCCGCGAGTGGAACACGTTGTAGGTGAACGCGGCGGCCGTGGCTTCATTGATCAGTCTGAGAACTTCCAGCCCTGCGAGTTCCGCCGCCTGCCTGACGGCCCAACGCTGGTTGATGCTGTAATTCGCAGGGATCGCGATGACGGCCTTCCCTACGGGCTCGCCCAATTGGTGTTCGACCTCAAGCTTCACCCGGGCGAGTATCAGCCCCGCGACCGCCTCCGGGTGTTCTTCGAGCCAAGCCCAACGCTGACGCTGCCCTTTGCCCAGCGAGCGCTTGACGGAGCTGATGGTCAGGTGGTCGAGGTGATAACGTTTGCTGTGCTCTTTCGCCTCCCATCCGGCGAAGAGGGTCTTTTCGGACTCGGGCGTCACCAGCACCAGGGAGGGGATGCTCGCCCGCCCGCGGCGGTCGGCGATGATCGTGGGGGACCCGCCCTGCATCAGCGCGGCGATGGTCTTGGTGGTGCCGAAGTCGATGCCGATAATTTTACTCATAGGTCAACCTCGTCTGGCGTTGGAGCGGGCGTGAGACTAAAGAGAAAGCATTCGTCAGCGGGACGCGCTTGGCTCAGACAGCGAGGCAAGATATTCCCGCCCCGGGCGGAAGTCAATAACTTTGTCCGGGGGCGGCCCGCCGGAAGGCTTTCTTGCGACGGCGCGGGCGCGGGTGCTAACATCCGGCTTTCAGCAAAACACGCAACTTGAACCCTTACGCGCGCGCTTCGCACAGCGGCGTCGCGCGCCGAGCGAGCAGAGATGAGCGAAGAGAAACCCACTTTCAAAGTCACAGACCGCAGGCTCTTCAACCCGGACGGCACGCCCCGCGACATCCCGCGCGAGGAGGAGCCCGCGCCAGCCCCGACCCAACAGCCCGAGCCGACGCCAGCCGCGGCCGGCGCGACCGAGCAGGCCGCGGCGGAACCGAAGCCGACTGCTGCGGCCACGCCCGCCGAAGCGGCCGCCCGCGAAGCCGCGACCGAGGCTCAGGAGGAGGCGCAGGGCGACGAGGGCTTCCTGATGCTCGTCGAGTTTCTCGCCTCGTTCGCGGCCGACGCGCTCGGCATGGTCAACCACCCGGGCGGGGGCGGCGGCGTCAACCTGCCGCTCGCCAAGCAGTGCATCGACATGCTCGGCACGCTGAAGAACAAGACGCGCGGCAACCTCGTCGGCGAGGAGCAGCAGTTCCTCGACATGATCCTCTCGCAGCTCCGCATGCAGTACGTCTCCCTGACCAGCGCGCCCCGCCCGCCCCAGGGCGGCGGCCCCCGCGGCTTCTCCGGCGGCGACATCACGGGGGGACGATGAAGAGCGGTGAATAGTGAATGGTAAATAGTGAGTAGATAAAACCGCGCCCTTACCATTCACTATTTACCATTCGCCATTTACTAGGGATGAAGTTCACACTCCTCGGCACGGGCACCTCGACGGGCGTGCCTTCCATCGGCTGCGAGTGCGAGACGTGCACGTCGGAGGACGCGCGCGACAAGCGCCTGCGCGTGTCGGTGCTGGTCGAGCATGAGGGCAGCGCGGTCTTAATCGACACCTCTTCGGACTTCAGGCAGCAGGCGCTGCGCGCGGGGCTCAAACATCTCGACGCGGTGCTCGTCACGCACTGCCACGCCGACCACATCTTCGGGCTCGACGACATACGGCCCCTGAACTTCCGACACGGCGCGCTCGGCGTCTACGCGAACGAGCGCGCCTGGGTGGACATCCGCCGCATCTTCAAGTACATCTTCGAGCCGACCTACTTCGGCGGCGGCCTGCCGCAGGTCGTCGCGCACACGGTCGAGCACGGCGCGCCCTTCTGCCTCGGCCGGGGGCTGGAGGTCACGCCCGTCGAGGTCATCCACGGCCGCCTGCCCGTCACGGCCTACCGCTTCAACGACTTCGCCTACGCGACCGACCTGAGCGAGATACCGCCCCGCTCGCTGGAGCTGCTGCGCGACCTGGACGTGCTCGTGCTCGACTGCCTGCGCGTGACGCCGCCGCACCCGACGCACCTCTGGCTCGAACCCGCGCTCGCCTACATCGAGGAGCTGCGCCCGCGCCGCGCCTACCTCACACACATCGCCCACAACGTGAAGCACGCGCGCGACTCCAAACTCCTGCCCGCGGGCGTCGAGTGGGGGTACGACGGACTCGAAATAAGTACTGAGGACTGAGGACTGAGTGGGAGAGCGGGCCTTGTCTTAACACTCAGTCCTCAGCCCTCAGTCCTCAGTCCTCTGCCTTATGAGACTTTTCCACGGGTACGAGAACGCGGAGATCGGGCGGCCGGCGGTGTTGACGCTGGGCGTGTTCGACGGGCTGCACCTAGGGCACCAGCTCATCATCAGCCGCGTGGTCGAGCGGGCGCGCGCTCTGGGCGCGGTGCCCACGGTCGTCACCTTCGACCCGCACCCGCGCGCCGTGCTGCACCCGGAGTCGGCCCCGCCGCTCCTCCAGACCTTCGACCAGAAGGTCGAGGCGTTCGGCGTGCTCGGCGTCGAGCAGACCATCGTCGTCCGCTTCACGCCCGACTTCGCGCGGGTGTCGGCCGGGGAGTTTTTGAGAGACGTGGTGCACGAACGCCTGCAAGCGCGCGAGGTCTACCTGGGCCGCGGCTTCGCCTTCGGGCGCGGGCGCGAGGGGAACATCGACCTGTTAAGAAGGGTCAGCCGGGAGCTCGGCTTCTTCGCCGACGAGGTGCCGGAGGTGCGCCTGCGCGGCCAGCGCATCAGCTCAAGCCGTATCCGCGAACTGTTGGCCGCCGGCCGGGTCAACCTCGCGCGCCGGATGCTGGGGCGTCCTTACGGCGTCGAGGGGCGCGTCGTGCGCGGGCACGAGCGGGGCAGAACCATCGGCTTCCCGACGGCGAACCTGCGCCCGGCCAACCGCGTCATCCCGCGCGGCGGCGTCTACGTCACGGCGACGCTCATCGAGGGCTCGTGGCGGCGCAGCGTGACGAACGTCGGCGTGCGGCCCACCTTCGAGAAGGAGGCCGAACCTTCCGTCGAGACCTTCGTAATGGACTGGGGCGGGGATTTATACGGCGACGTGGTGCGCGTGCGCTTCCTGCACCGCCTGCGCGACGAGCGGCGGTTCGCGGGCGTCGCAGAGTTGAAGCGGCAGATCGAGCGGGACGCCGCCCGCGCGCGAAAATATTTCGAGCGGGCGGGCGTACGCCGCTCGCTCTCGGTCATCTAAATTTGAACGGTAAGTCCCAGGTTCGACACAAGTTTTTCATACGGTTTCATCGGGATGGCAGCAATCGAACGCGAAGAGGTTGGGCGGATGGAAGAGCGGCAGAACGGCGCGCCCCCGGCGCTGGTGAAGCCCACCGCGACGGCCGTTAAAGGGGACGTGCGCGCCCTGCCGCCCTCGTCCGTCGAGCAGGTTGAGAAGGCTGACGAGTTCGAGGCGCGGGCGCGGAGCTGGCGCGGCTGGTGGCGCACGCTCCAGATCGCGCGCGTGCTCGGCACGATGTCGCTCTACCTCTTCCTGAACGACTACGACATCCGCGCGGCCTTCAACGCGCGCATCGCCGCGAAGAGGCTGGAAGAGGCCAAGGGGCGCGGCCGTTACCTGTACTTCAAAGCCCGGGCGCGCGACCTCGTCTTCCGTCGCGGGTTCGACAGGCTGGTTCGACTCGTCCGCTACTTCGTCTACCGCGGCGGCGAGGGGAGTGACTCGAAGGAGAGGCAGCTCGAACGGCAGGGCGTGTGGCTTAAGGAGAACCTCATCGGCCTCGGCCCGACCTTCATCAAGATCGGTCAGGCGCTCGGCACGCGCGCAGACCTCCTCCCGCTCGCCTACATCAAGGAGCTGGCGCTCCTGCAAGACCAGGTGCCGCCCTTCCCCAACGAGGAGGCTTTCGCGCGCATCGAGTCGGAGCTGGGCCGCCCAGTTTCGGAAGCCTACGCCGAGTTCGACTCCGAGCCCGTCGCCTCGGCCTCGCTGGGACAGGTCTACCGCGCGCTGCTCCACACGGGCGAGGAGGTCGCGGTCAAAGTCCAGCGCCCCAACTTGCGCGAGACGGTCGGCTTCGACATCGCCGTGCTCGCGCGCATCGTGCGCCGCCTCTCGCGCTACCCTTCGTTTACGGAGAACGCCGACTGGGAGGGGATGCTGCGCGAGTTCCGCGAGACCATCTCGGAGGAGATGGACTACGCGCGCGAGGGGCGCAACGCCGAGCGCTTCCGCCAGAACTTCCGCGAGTGGCGGCCCGTCCGGGTGCCGCGCATCCACTGGACGCACACCACCTCGCGCGTCATCACGATGGAGTTCATCCGCGGCACGAAGGTCACCGACCTTGACGGCCTGCGCGCGCGCCGCATCTCGCCCGTCAAGGTCAACCGCCTGCTGGTGCGCGCTTACCTGAAGCAGTTGTTGGAAGACGGCTTCTTCCACGCCGACCCGCACCCCGGTAACCTCCTGGTGATGGACACGGGGCACCTGGCCTTCTTCGACTTCGGCATGGTCGGCCGCATCACGCCCGGCCTCCAGTCGAAGATGATCGACTCCTTCTTCCACGTCGTCGGCCGCGACATCGAGGGCCTCGCGCAAGACCTCATCAACCTCAACTTCCTCAAGCCCGGCGTAGACCCCGAGCGCATCCGGCCCGTGGTCGAAGGTCTCTTCCGCCACTACCTGAACCTGAAGCTCGGCGACGTGAACTTCAAGGAGCTGACCTACGACCTGGCGGAGGTGATGTACGAGTACCCGTTCCGCCTGCCCTCGAACTTCACCTACATCATCCGCGCGCTGATGACGCTCGAAGGCATCGGGCTGGTGACAGACCCCGGCTTCAGCTTCTTCGAGACCGCCCGCCCCTACGCCAAGGAGTTCATGCTCAAGCGCGAGGGCAAGCAGTTCCGCCGCCTCCTGCTCGACAAGATCACGGGGCGCGACGAGGGGCGCATCAACTGGTCGAAGATGTGGAAGCTCGCCAAGCTCGCCGCGAAGACCTACCTCGAAAAGGACGACCCGCGCCGCCCCGCGAACGGCCGGAGCCGCAAGTAAGACACGAGGCGCGCGTCCCGTCTTGGCTGGGCGCGCGCCGTCGTTTATATTCGGCCCGACCTAAGCTCTTTCACGCCTCGCGCTCCGCCAACCGCCCGAAGGGAGTTGTCGATGACGAAGAAGATTCCGGCCGTCCTGTCCATCGTCCTGCTGGCCGCCCTGGCCGCGTCGGCGCAGACGCCCGCCGGCTGGGTGAAGTTCAGCCCCGCGGGCTCGCCTTTCACAATCCTGATGCCCGCGCAGCCGAAGGAGGACAAGAAGACGACCGAGAGCCCCCACGGCCCCTACACGACCGTCCTCCACAGCTCCAGAACCCCCGAGGGCGAAATCTACATCGTCGGCTGGGTGGACTACGACCCGAAGTTCAAGTTCGGCGTGCAGGCCGAGCTGGAGGCCAACCGCGACAACTTCGTCAAGAGCCTCAAGGCCACGCTGCTCAGCACGACGCCCATCAAGCTCGGCGCGCACCCCGGCATCGAGTTCAAGGCGGAGATACCGGGCAAGTTCGACATCGTCTCGCGCGTCTACATCGTCGGCCGCCGCCCCTACCAGCTCATCACGGGCGCGCCGGCCGGCCGCGACGCCTCCGCCAGCCGCGCGCGCTTCTTCTCCTCCTTCCAGCTCCCCGCACCGAACTAGGCCGCCGCCCGGCCGCGCGTCGAGGGGAGGCGCGGCCGGGCGGCTTCACATGCCCTTCTTGCCTTCGCCCTGCCCCTTGTCCAGCGCCTCGTTCATCCCAACGTCGTCGAGGTCGGGCGTGCCCGTGTCGTCCTTGCCCTGCTCTATGTCCGCGCGCGCCTCCGCCGCCAGCCGCTCGTAGGTGTCGCGCACCCTGTCGAGCTGCCTGTCGTCCAGCTCCTCCAAGTCCAGCAGCGCGAGGTGCGCGCCCTTCGTGACGCGAATCAACTCGTCGAGCTTGACCTGCAAAGCCTCGGTGTCGCGGTTCTGCGTGTTCTGGATGAGGAAGACCATCAGGAAGGTGACGATGGTGGTGCCCGTGTTGATGACGAGCTGCCACGTGTCGGAGAAGCCGAAGAGCGGGCCCGTCACGGCCCAGGCGACGATGACTCCGGCCGCCAGCGCGAAGGACACGGGCCTTCCGGCCGCGCGCGCAGTCCATTTGGCGAAGCGCGTGAACCACGAGTTCGATTTCGTCGGTCTCACAGAATCCACCTCGACCTACTGGAATCTCCGGCCGGCCTCGCCGTGTGCTAGGGCCTCTCGTAGCCGAGTGCGCGCGCGGTGAGCTTGCCCGCGCGGGGATCGTTGCGGAAGGCGACCCAGCCCTCGCGCGTGCCGCGGCGGGGGAGGAAGGCGAGGGTGAACTCGCCGCGCTCGGGCTCGGGCGAGCCCGCGCCTTCGAGGACGACTTCGACCGTGACGCCCTCGGCCGTCTGGCCCCCGCGGTTGAAGACCGTGACGGGGACGAGGAAGCCGGGGCCGCCCCTCCGCGGCTCGCCCAGGCGCACCTCGACGTCGGGCGGCGCGTCGGCCGAGGTCGCGCCGTCGTAGACGAGGTAGGCGAGCGTCGAGAGGACGAGCACGAGCCCGACGCCGAAGACGACCCACTCCAGCCAGTTCTTCTCGATCCGCTTGCGCGACCCCTTCGTCATTGCAGCAGAAGCCTCCCGGCCGAAGCCCCGAGCGTCGCCGCCACCCCGAGCACGACCGTCTGCGCCACGCACGTCGCCAGCGCCTGGCCGTCGAAGCGCCCGAAGAAGAGCAGGATCGCCGCCGAGGCCGCGAGCGCGACCGCGTAGGTGATGACAGTCCCGACCAGCACGTCGTGGTGGCGGTCGAAGCGGACGTGCTTCTGCGACCCGGCGAACTCGCTGTAGTAGAGCACGAGCGCGCCTAAGGAGAGCGAGAGGGCGGCGAGCCCCAGCACGCGCCACGCAGAGATTTCGACGGCGATCATCACGATCTCCTCGGTCGGCGCGACGTTCGCCGCGAAGAGCACCGCCCCGCAGAGCGCGATGACCAACTGCCCGCCGAAACCGACCGACGCCCCTTCGCCGCCGACGCCCTTGTCCTTCTCATCTTCGCCCGCGCCGAGCTGCGCCGTGCCGACCGAGACGCCGACGGCCACCGTCATCGCCTCGATGACGACCTTGCCCGACGCCTCTTCGAGCGGCGTCGCCCCCGTCACGCGCCCGAGCAGCCAGAGGATGACGAGCGCGACGAGGAGGCCGAGCCCCAGCTCCTCGACCGAGTCGATGACGACCTCGGAGAAGCACGTGTCGTGCCTGAGGCCAACGAAGTAGTTGTAGCCGAGGAGCAGCGCGAAGGTCGCCGCGACGTAGGCGGCGAGCCTGAAGGGGTGCGAGGTGAAGCCGGCCCACCACACCTCCATCGTGTAGAGGAGCGGCAGGCTGAAGAGCAGCCCGCCGGCCACGCCGCGCCCGTACTCGCGCAGTGACTGTGAGATGGTTCGCATCGCGAAAAGCGGCGGCCCGCAGGTTCCTCTCGCTCCGCCGCGGAAATTCAGTATACTCGAACTCCCGGCGGCGCGGCGCGCCGAGACTCGAACCAGATGATTACGACCACCTGCCTTGACAGCGCGGCCAAGAAGTTCACGAAGGACTTCCCGGCGGGGGAGCTGAGCGACCGCTGCGAGGTTGAGCAGAACGTCGTGTGGGCCGACGTGTCCGACCCGACGGGCCAGGACTTCGACGAGCTGGCCGAGGAGTTCGGCTTCCACCCGCTCTCCATCGAGGACTGCCGCAACGCGCACCAGCGGCCGAAGATCGAGGAGTACCCCGGCTACTACTTCATGGTGCTCTACGAGGCCGAGCTGGTCGGCCCCGACAAAGACCTCGAACTGCGCGAGCTGAACATCTTCCTCGGCAAGAACTACGTCGTCACCGTCCACAGCCGCCCCATCCGCGCCATCGAGACCGCGCGCCGCCTGTGGGGCGAGTGGACGGACAGGGCCGGGCAGGGCGCGGGGCTGCTGGCGTACCTCCTGACCGACGCCATCGTGGACGACTACATGCCCCTGCTCGACGTGCTCTCGGACAAGATGGACGACCTCGAAGACAAAATCTTCGGCGACTTCCAGCCCGAGGCCATCCAGGAGATCTTCCGCATCAAGAAGCAGCTCCTCTTCCTGCGCCGGACGGTCGCGCCGCTGCGCGACGTCTTCAACACGATGCTCAGGCGCGAGCAGCCCATCTTCCCGCGCGAGACGAGCGTCTACTTCCAGGACGTGTGGGATCACATCATCCGCGTCGCCGACACCATCGACACGCTGCGCGACATGCTCTCCTCGACGATGGACGCCTACCTGTCGATCCAGGGCAACCGGATGAACCAGATCATGAAGCGGCTCACGTCCGTCTCGACCGTGCTCATGTCGGCGACGCTGGTGGCGGGCATCTACGGGATGAACTTCGACTTCATGCCGGAGCTGAAGTGGCGCTTCGGCTACGTCTTCGCGCTCGGGTGGATGCTCGCCGTCGGGCTCGGGCTCTACTTCTATCTGCGGAAGGTGAAGTGGCTGTGAGCAAGCGTAAGCGGAAGCGGAAGGGCTGGAAGACGGGCCGGCTCCACTGGCCGGGGAGCCCCCACCACGAGCACGACGAGCCGGACGTGGCCGCGCGCCTCAAGCCGCTCGAAGAGACCGAGGAGTTCAAGGACTCGCCCCAGGTCGAGGGCGGGAAGCGCGCCGCCGACGACACCATCCGCGTGGACAGCAAGAGCGTCCCCATGCCCGAGAGCTTCATAGAGGACGAGGAGCGCGAGGGCGCCTCGATCTTCAGACTGGAGCCCGTCGTCCTCTTCGTCCTCCTCCTCATGCTCGCCTTCATCGCCTTCGTCGCGTGGCAGATCACGCTGATGCCCGCGAAGCAGTGAGGCGGGGGCGCTCCCTCACGGCCGGGCTTCCGCCCCAGACGCCGCGGGGGCGGCGTCGGTGCTCTCGGGGGGCGCGGGCGTGAAGCGCACCGAGCGGAGGCGGCGGCGCTCGACGCGCTCGACGCGGAAGACGGCGCGCTCGTGCTCGACCGTGTCGCCGGGCTTGAGGAGGCGGCCGGCGCGCGCGAGCAGGAAGCCCGCGATGGTCGTGTAGTGGCCGTCCTCCGGGATGTCGAGCGAGAGGTGGCGGTTGGCGTCGCGCACGGCCAGCATCCCGTCGAGCAGGAACGTCCCGTCCGGCTGCTCCACGCACTGCGACTTCGCCTCCTCGTCGTACTCGTCGTCGATCTCGCCGACGATCTCCTCCAACAAATCTTCCAGCGTGACGATGCCTTCGAGCCCGCCGTGCTCGTCGATGACGAAGGCGAGGTGGGTGCGCGCGTCGCGCATCTGCTTGAGGGCCGCGCCGAGCTTCGCCGTCGAGGGCATGAAGAGCGGCGGGTGCGCCAGGGCGGTCGCGTCGAACTCCGACTCGGGGCGCGTCCCGTCCACGAAGTCTTCGAGGTCGCGGCGGAAGAGCACGCCGACCACGTCGTCCAGGCGCTCGCGGTAGACGGGCATCCGCGTGTAGCCGTGCTCCTTGAAGGCGGCCCGCGCCGCGGCGAGCGTGGCCGAGGCGGGGATGGCCGTCACCGCCATCCGGGGCACCATCGCCTCGCGCACCTCGGCGTCGGCGAACTCGAAGATGCCGTGGATGAGCTGCTGCTCCTCGGCCTTGATGTGGCCCCCTTTGCGCGAGAGGTCGATGACGTGGCGCAGCTCCTCCTCGGTGTAGGCCGAGGCGTGGCCGGCGTCGGCGTGGATGCCTAAGGGGCGCACCATCGCGGCGCTGGCGCGGTCGAGGGCGCGGATGGGGATGCTGAAGACGCGGTAGAAGAGCTGCATCGGCAGGGCGGTCGCGAGCGCCACGCGCTCGGCGAGCTGGAGGCCGAGCAGCTTCGGGGCCTGCTCGCCGACCGTGATGTGCAGCGCCGTCACGATGGCGAAGGCCACGAAGAAGGAGATGACGTGGATCCACGTCTCCGAAAGGCCCATGCGCGCCAGCGGCCCTTCGAGCATGTGCGCCACGGTCGGCTCGCCGAGCCAGCCCAGGCCGAGCGAGGCCAGCGTGATGCCGAGTTGCGAGGCCGACAGGTACGCGTTCAGGTCGTCGAGCACCGAGATGAGCCGCTTCGCCCGGCGGTCGCCGCCGGCCGCCAGCGCCTCGATGCGCGAGCGCCTGAGCCCCACGAGCGCGAACTCGGCCGCGACGAAGAAGCCGTTGGCCAGGACCAGCAGGACTATCGCGAACAGGTACAGTGCTGTCAGCATGGCTCGGTATTTTACAACGGCAGGCGGCGGCGCTAAAGGGATTGTTGACGGTGGCGGCGAGTGTTTTCAACACAGGGACGCGGGGGCGCAGCCTGAACGTGACTCCGCTTCAAGCTGCGCCCCCGCGTCCCTGCGGCGAAATCTTCCGCCCTAAACCTTCTCTCGCTCGCGCTGGTCGGCGAGCGCCTTTTCGAGCTGGTTGAAGCGGCGGAGCATCTCCTCGTGGAGGTGGTCGGCCTTGTCGTGGAGGTGCGCGATCTCCATCTCAGCCTTGATGTTGACCTCGTACTCGATGTCGTCGCGCACCTTCTCCTTCTCGACCTGCCGGTTCTGGCTGATGAGGACGAAGGTGGAGAGGAAGATGGCTTCTAAGCTTACGATCATCGTCAGCAGGCCGAAGGGGAAGGGGTCGAAGCCGGAGAGGCCGGGGACGTTGACGAGCCCCGTGTTGAGCGCGATCCAGGTGCCGAACCAGAGGGCGTGGAGGAAGAGGAAGAGGATGCTGCCCGAGAACCACGCGAGCCAGTCGGCGACGCGCTGGACGAGGGTCGCGCGCACCTCGACCTCCTCGTTGACGTTGCGCGAGACGCGCTGGCGCAAAAGCACGTCGGCCTTGCGCGTCATGCGCCCCATCGCCGCCAGCATGTGCAGCGCCGCGTCCGGCTTCTTCGTGAAGAGCAGGAGCAGGTCGTCGCGGTCGAGCTCGATCAGCTCGGCGGCGACGAGCGCGACGGCCGTCGCCGTGCGCGGGCCTTCGTCGAGCAGCGCGATCTCGCCGAAGAAGTCGCCGCGGGCCGCCGTGTCGAGCGTGATCTTCTGCCCGACGTTGTCCTGGATGGAGAGCTCGACCTCGCCCGCGCGCACAAGGTAAAGACTCTCCCCGGGCTCGCCGGCCCGGAAGAGAGTCTCGCCTTCGCCAAGTCTGACGAGGTCAACGACCTCCGCCAGCGCGCGGCGGTCGTCGCCGCCGAGGAGCTCGAAGAACTCGATGCCTTCGAGCGAAGCGGGGTCAACGCTCATTCAGGGTCTCCTGCCGGCGGGCGTCGCGTTGGCCTTGCTCGGCGGCGCGGGCGCGGGCGCGGCCTGCCCCGGCTTGGCCGTGTAGCCGGAGCGCGTCACGGCGATGCGCTTCGCGCCGCCCGGGCCGTCGGCGACCGAGACGCGGACGGGGCGGAACTCGCCCGGCCGCCCCTTCGTCGCCGGCCGGTAGCTGACGACGTACTGCGTGCGCAAATCCTTCGTGATCTGCTCGGCGATGCCGGGCAGCTCCGAGAGCGAGGTCGGGTAGAAGGCGCGCCCGCCCGTCTCCTTCGCCATGCGGTCGAGCAGGGAGACGGCCTTGTCGCGCTTCGACTTCGAGATGAAGCCGCGCTCCTTCTCCAGCTCGTTGACGAAGCCGATGACGAAGATCTGGACGTCCGACTCCTTGAGCGCCTCGAAGAGCTGTTCGGTCTTGTAGAAGCTGTTGCGGTCTTCGCCGTCGGTGACGAGGATGAGCGCGCGGCGGCGCTTGTCCTCGGCCGGGTCGCCGGTCTTCTTGCGGCGCGAGTCGGCGTGCTCGGCCGAGAGGTAGGCGGCGTCGATGACGGCCGTCTGCCCGCCCTCGATGAACATGTCGTCGAGCGCGTCCGAGATGGCCTGCTTGTCGGACGTGAAGTCCTGCATGATCTTGATCTCGTCGGAGGAGATGAAGCGGACGACGAAGGTCTCGTCGCCGGGCTTGTTGCTCTCGACGATGGTCTTGGCGGCCTCGATGACCTGCCCGATCTGGCTGCGCAGGCTCCCCGAGTTGTCCACGACCAGCCCGTAGGTGATGGGCACCTCCTCGCGCGTGACGAACTGCACCTGCTGCGGGACGCCGTTCTCCGTGACGCGGAAGTCCGCCTCGGCCACGTCGCTGATCGGGTGGTTGTTGCGGTCTACGACGCGGACGTGGAGGTTGACGAGGCTCGCGTCGATGGTGACGACCTCTTCGGGGTTGACCTCCTGCCCGGACTCGTCCTGCTGCGGCGCGTCGGGCTCGGCGACGGGCTGTGTGCGGAGCTTCGGGGGCGCGGGCGGGGGCGGCGGCGCGTCCTGAATCGTGACCGACGGCCCGACGGGAGGCGCGGGACGAGGGGTCGGCGTGGGCGTCTGGCGCGTCTGCGCGGGCTGCGGCTGCTGCGCGGGCGCGGCGGCGTTGCCCACGCGGCGCGGGCGGCCCTCGACCTGCCGCGCCTGCGAGGCGGGGAGCAGGGAGCCGGCCAGCGCCAGCAGGACTAAGAGCGCGGCGGCCGCGCGCGCCCTGCCTGGCGGGGTGGAGAACTCACTTCGTCTCATCTTCTTCCCTCAAAAATTCGCCCCGCGGGCCCGCCCTTGCGAGGCGGGGCGCGGGGCTTCCAACCTTCCGGGCCTGTCTCTCAGGCTCCGCGTGGCCGGGGCAAAGAGCTTGATTGCCTGACTTGTGATATGCCACGCGCCGGCCCCTGCGCGGCCCTGTTAGAGATGCCCCGGCGGAGGCGTCGGTTGCCGGAAAACAGTAGGCAGTAGGCAGACGGCAGTAGGCAGCCGCTCCGCGTTAAGGACATTGAAAGGTTAAATCAGAATTCCCGGCGGCAGGGCTTTTAACTGCCTACTGCCGTCTGCCTACTGCCTACTCTCTTACTTCGGCGTCGCGGTGGCGAAGTAGCCCTCGCGGCCGCGGACGAAGAGGCGCGGGAAGCCCCGCGGCGGCTGCACGCGAACCTTGATCTTGTGCCACTTGCCGTCGTTGGCGAAGGACGAGGGGCGGTAGCCGATGCTGTACTGCGTGCGCAGCTCCAGCGCGATGCGCTCGAAGGTGTCGTTCATCTCGGCCCCCGTCGAGGGGAAGAACGCCTTGCCGCCCGAGACGCCCGCCAGCTCTTCGAGGATGGCGCGCCCGCCGTAGCCGAGCGACGAGTCGTCGTTCGGGCTCACGATGCCGACGGCGTAGATGATGACGTCCGACTCCTTGAGCATCCGCTTCAGCTCGTTGAAGGTGTAGCGCGAGGAGTTGTCCTGCCCGTCGGAGATGAGCAGGATGGCGCGCTTCTTGTGCGCGCCGCGCGTCACTCGCTCCACCCCGAGGTAGGTCGCGTCGTAGAGCGCGGTCTGGCCCTTGGTCTGGACGAAGGTCAGCTTCTGCATCAGCGCGTCGCTGTCGCGCGTGTGGTTCAGGAGCAGTTGGGCGCGGCTGTTGAAGCCGATGAGGAAGTACTCGTCGCGCGCGTGGCTCGTGTCGATGAACTTCGAGAGCGCCTCGCGCGCGCGCGTGATCTTGTCGCCGCCCATCGAGCCCGACACGTCGAAGACTACCCCCAGGCTGACCGGCGCGTCCTCGTCCGAGAAGAAGGTGATCTCCTGCTCCGTCTTGTCGTCGAGGATGGTGAAGGCGTTCTTGCTGAGCCCCGTGACGAAGCGGCCGTAGGTGTCGGTGACGGTGACGGTGAGCGTGATGAGGTCGGAGTGGATGATCTGCGGCTTGTCGTCGTCGATGAACGGCTGGACAACGGGGCCTTGGAGCATGGAGTTCGCCGAGTGCGAGTTGCTGCTGGCGCGGCCGTTGGCGGCGGGCACCGGCGGCTTCGGCGCGGCCTGCGTCGGCGGCCCGGTCGTCGCGGCCGGCTTGTCGTTTGACGGCGCGGGCGCGGCCTCGGCGGCTCCGGGCGCGGGCGTCCCGGTCTGCG
>DATMVD010000066.1:0-20274 GCA_035563535.1 Pyrinomonadaceae bacterium
ACCCGCGCCCGGCCGCCGCGACGCTCGCGCCCGCGCACGTCGCGCTTCACGCGCGCGCGTCCGCGCCGACCTTCAGCCCCGCGCACTCACCGCCCGCGTACATACGCCACGCCTCATTTCTGATCTAGACATCCCGACAGGCCGCAGTGTGTCCGCACGCGACCCGCGACGAGCGCGCAGAGCTACGTCTGCGCGAGCCTGAACGGCGTCCCCGTGCGTGACGGCGCGCGGCCCCCTTTTCGTCCCCCGAGAACAGACGAAGACGACAGGGCACGAACGTCAGCCTGCGCGCGCAGGCCGCAGACGCACGCGCCCCGGCGTCCGCAGACCCGAGCAAAAGTGGAGGATTTATGAGCAAGGATTCAAACGCCCCCGAGTCTTTCAGGGAGGCGAAGCGCGCGCAGTTCGCGCAGGAGACGGAAGGACGTTCCGGCAAGAACGCCGTCAAGATTCTCGCGCTGGTCGCGGTGGCCCTGGCGGCGGTCGTCGCCTACTTCGTCGTCGCGGGCGCGGGCGGCGAGCGCGCGACCGCGGTCGCGGGCGGCGGCGCGGCCCGTGCCGCGGGCGAGGGCGTCTCCATACCCCTTTCGGAGCTGAGCGGCAAGGCGCGCTTCTACGAGTACAAGACCGCCTCAGGCAAGACCGTCCGCTTCTTCGCGGTGAAGAGTTCGGACGGCGTCTACCGCGCCGCGCTCGACGCGTGCGACTCCTGCTTCCACGCGAAGAAGGGCTACAGCCAGGAGGGCGAGGAGATGGTCTGCAACAACTGCGGGATGCACTTCCACTCCGCCAAGATCAACGAGGTCAAAGGCGGCTGCAACCCCATCGGCCTCGAACGCAAGATCGCGGGCGACCGGCTCAACGTCAGCGCCGAAGAGCTCGAGGCCGGCGCGAACTACTTCTGAAGAATTTCAAATTTCAAATTTGAGATTGGGGGCTTTGCTATGCGCATCAGCACGATTGCGTGGGCCAACCTGAGGCGGCGGAAGAGCCGCGCGGCGCTGCTCGTCGGCGGGATCGCGCTCGGCATCGCGACGGCCGTCGCGCTCCTGACGCTGAGCCGTTCGATCAGCGAAGAGATAGGGCTCCAGCTCGACCAGTTCGGCGCGAACATCGTCGTCGTGCCGAAGTCCGACCAGTTGGCGCTCGACTACGGCGGCGTCTCGGTCGCGGCCGCCGCCTTCGACGTGGGCGAGCTGACGGACGAGGACGCGCGCCGCATAAGCGAGATTCCTTACGCGAACCGCCTGGCCGTCGTCTCGCCGAAGCTCCTGGGCGCGGCCGACACGGGCGGGAGGAAGGTCGTCGTCGCGGGCGTCGATTTCGAGAGCGAGTACGCGCTCAAGCGCTGGTGGCGCGTCGTCGGGCGGAAGCCGGCGGGCCCGGGCGAGCTGCTCGTCGGCCACGACGCGGCGCGGGCGCTCGGCCTCGTCGAGCCGTCGGCCGAGGACACTTCGCAGCCGGTCGTGCCGACCTCCGCGAACACCGTGGACGCGTCGCAGCACGCGACGATGTCGGCCGAGGAGCACGCGGCGATGATGCAGACGGCGCCGCCGCAGCACTTCAAGCTCGCGCGCGACCGCCTCGACCTGAACGGCCGCGAGTTCCGCGTCGCCGGGGTGCTCGCGCCGACGGGCGGGCGCGATGACGCGCTCGTCTTCGGCGGTCGCGCGGAGGTACAGGCGCTTCTCAAACGGCCGGGGCGCCTGAGCCTCGTCGAGGTGAGCGCGCTCTGCAAGGACTGCCCCGTCGAGGACATCGTCGGGCAGATCGCGCAGAAGCTGCCCGCGGCGAAGGTCTCGGCGCTGCAACAGGCTGTGCGCGCGCGCGCCGAGGCGGTCGGGCGTCTGACGCGCTTCGGCGCGGCCGTCTCGGGCGTCGTGCTGATTATCGCGGCGCTCCTGATCTTCACGACGACGACCGGCGCGGTCGTCGAGCGCACCAAGGAGATCGGCGTCATGCGCGCCGTCGGCTTCCGCCGCGCGCACATCGTCAAGGAGATGATGCTGGAGGTGCTGGCCGTCAGCTTCGCGGGCGGCGCGCTCGGCTGGGCCGCGGGGGCCGCCGCGTCCTGGGCGCTCATGCCCTACTTCAGTCAGACCGGGCAGGGCTTCAGGCCCGACGCCTCGCTGGCCGCGCTCGCGCTCTTCGCGGCGCTCGCGGTCGGCGCTCTGAGCAGCCTGTACCCGACGCTGCGCGCCTCAAGGCTCGACCCGTCGGAGGCAGTCCGGCACGTGTGAGGAGTGTGCAGAAGATGTCTTTCATCGTCGTCGAAAACGTGGGCAAGGTTTACAGCGCGTCGGCGGGCGGGCCGGAGACGCGCGTGCTCGAAGGCGTGAGCTTTCGCGTCGAGGAGGGCGAGTTCGTCGCGCTGATGGGGCCTTCGGGCTCGGGCAAGACGACGCTCTTGACGGTCGTCGGCGCGATGAACCGCCCGACCGAAGGGAGCGTCGTCGTGGACGGCATCGACGTGTACGCGCTCACGGAGGAGCGGCGCGCCGACTTCCGCCGCGAGTACCTCGGCTTCGTCTTCCAGCAGCACCACCTGATGCCGTACCTCTCGGCCGTCGAGAACGTGATGCTGCCGCTGGCGACCGTGCGCACGCCCTCGCGTGAGAAGCGGGAGCGTGCGCTGACGGCGCTTGAGAAGGTCGGGCTCGGGTCGAAGGCGGCGCGCCTGCCGAACCAGCTCTCGGGCGGGGAGCAGGGCCGGCTCGCCATCGCGCGCGCGGTCGTCAACGAGCCGCCGCTGCTGCTCGCGGACGAGCCGACGGGGTCGCTCGACACGCGGACGGGCGAGGAGGTGATGAATGTGCTGCTCGACCTCAACGGCCGCGGCCAGACCGTCCTGCTCGTCACGCACAACCCCGACAACGCGGCGCGCGCGGGCCGCATCCTGCACCTGCGCGACGGCCGCTCGCTCCGGTCGAATTCAAATCGGGAGATGGTTAACAGCAGGGGCACAGAGACACAGCTCGTACACGGCTAAGGTCATGAAGCCGTGTCCCTGTGCCCCTGCGGTTCAAGTTCTGATAACGGAGGAACGTTAAAGTGAAGAAGCTAATTACGACGGCCGCCACACTCGCGCTGCTCGCGCTGGCCGCGGCCTGCGGCAGCGGCGGCGCGGCGGGCGACAAGGAGATTGTGAGCGGCAAGGTCGGCGCGCTGACCGTGACGCTCGCCAACTCGGACGGCGTGCTGCGCAACGGCGACCAGGAGCTGAACGTCATCTTCAAGGACGCGTCGGGCAAGCCTGTGGACGTGGGCTCAGCCTCGCTCAACTTCCACATGCCGGCGATGGGCACGATGCCCGTCATGAACGACGCGGCCACGCTCACCACGACCTCGACGCCCGGCGTCTACCGCGGCAAGGTCAACCTCCAGATGAAGGGCGACTGGCAGGCGCAGGTCGCCTACGAAGGCCCCGCCGGCAACGGCAAGGGCTCGTTCCCGGTCTCGGCGCAGTGAAAAAGTGCTGAGGACTGAGGACTGAGGACTAAGTGGAAGAACAAGTTTCTCTTTCACCGGCTCTCCAAACTCAGTCCTCAGTCCTCAGTCCTTATGATTTCGAGGCTCATCGAGTTCGCGCTGCGCAACCGCGCGCTCGTCATCGCCGTCTATCTGGCGCTGGCGGGGTGGGGTTACTGGGCGCTTTTGGCGACGCCGATTGACGCGATACCCGACCTGTCGGACAACCAGGTCATCGTCTTCACCGACTGGCCGGGGCGCTCGCCGCAGGAGGTCGAGGATCAGGTCACGTACCCGCTCGTCACCAGCCTGCAAGGCTTGGCGGGCGTGCGCGTCGTGCGCGCGTCGTCGGCCTTCAGCTTCTCGATGGTCAACGTCATCTTCGAGGACGACGTCGAGCTCTACTGGGCGCGCACGCGCATCCTCGAACGACTGAACCTCGTCGCGGCGCAACTGCCCGAGGGCGTGCGGCCCACGCTCGGGCCGGACGCGACCGGCGTCGGGCAGGTCTTCTGGTACACGCTGGAGAGCGAGCGGATGTCGGCGCGCGACCTGCGCACGTTGCAGGACTGGTTCGTGCGCTACCAGCTCAACTCGGTGCCGGGCGTGGCCGAGGTCGCTTCGGTGGGCGGCTACGTGCAGCAGTACCAGGTGGACGTTGACCCGAACCGCCTGCGCGCGTACGGCCTCCCGCTCTCGGCCGTGGTCGAGGCGGTCGAGCGCTCGAACACGAACGTCGGCGGGAACGTCGTCGAGCAGGCGGGGCAGTGGGCCGTCGTGCGCGGGATAGGTCTGATCGAATCGACCGCCGACGTCGAGAACATCGTCCTGGGCGCGCAAAACGGCACGCCCGTCTACGTGAAGAACGTGGCGGAGGTGAAGCTCGGCAACGCCTTCCGCACCGGCGCGCTCGACAAGAACGGGGCGGAGGCGGTGGGCGGCGTGGTCGTCGCGCGCTACGGCGTCAACGTGCTCGAAGTCATCGAGGCCGTCAAGCGGAAGATAGAGGAGCTGAAGCCGGGCCTGCCCGAGGGCGTGCGCGTCGTGCCGTTCTACGACCGCACGCAGCTCATCAACCGCGCGACCGACACGCTGAAGTGGGCGCTCGTCGAGGAGCTGATACTGGTCACGCTCGCGAACCTCCTCTTCCTCGCGCACTTCCGTTCGGTCTTCATCGTCACCGTGCCGCTGCCGCTCGCCGTCCTCTTCTCCTTCCTCTTCATGAAGTACTTCGGCATCACGTCGAACATCATGTCGCTCGCCGGGATAGCCATCGCCATCTCCGACCTGGTGGACGCCGGCATCGTCGTGACGGAGAACGCCTACCGCGCGATCGAGAAGGAGGGGATAGACACCCGGGACAGGGCGCGCGTGTGGCGCGCGGTGCTCGACGCGACGAAGACGGTCGGGCTCCCCATCTTCGCGTCGATGGCGATCATCGTGCTGGCCTTCGTGCCGGTCTTCGCCCTGACGGGGCAGGAGGGAAAACTCTTTCACCCGCTGGCCTTCACCAAGACCTTCGCGATGGTCGGCGCGGCCTTCATGGCGGTGACGCTCGTCCCCGTGCTCTGCACCTACTTCCTCGGCGGCAAGCTGCGGCCCGAGGAGGCGAACCCCGTCATGCGCTTCCTGCGCTCAGTCTACAGGCCGCTGCTCCTGACGGCCGTGCGCCACCGCGTCGTGACGGTCTCGCTCGCGGCGCTCCTCTTCGCGGGTGCTCTTCTGGTCTCGACGCGCATCGGCAGCGAGTTCATGCCGCCCCTGAACGAGGGCGACCTGATGTACATGCCGGTCACGGACCCGGCCATCTCCATCGACGAGGCGGCGCGCGTGCTCGCACGCCAGGACGAGATACTGAAGAGTTTTCCGGAGGTCGAATGGGCGGTGGGTAAAGCGGGGCGCGCGGAGACTTCGACCGACCCTTCGCCCGTCAACATGAACGAGACGATCGTTCATTTGAAGCCGGAAGGGCAGTGGCGCGACGGGATGACGCGCGAGCGTCTGGTGGCCGAGATGGACGCGGCCTTGAGGATGCCCGGCGTCACCAACATCTGGACGCAGCCCATCATCAACCGCATCGAGATGCTGGCGACGGGGATGCGCTCGCAGGTCGGCCTGAAGGTCTTCGGCAACGACCTGAAGACGCTCGAAGAGACCTCGCGGCGGATAGCCGACGCGCTGCGCACGGTGCCCGGCGCGGCCGACGTCTACCCCGAGCAGATCGGTGGCACGCCCTACGTGGACATACGCGTCAACCGCACGGCCGCCGCGCGCTACGGCATCGACACGGGGACGATTGCAGACGCCGTCGAGCGCGGCATCGGCGAGACGAACCTCTCCGTCACCATCGAGGGGCGCAGGCGTTTCCCCGTCCGAGTCCGCTACGCGCCCGAGTTCCGGCACTCGCCCGAGGCCATCGGGCAGATTCCCATCACCTCGCCCGCGGGCGTGCCCGTCCCGCTGGCGCAGTTAGCGGAGATACGCACCGTCGAAGGCCCTTCGATGATTCAGAGCGAGAACGGCCTGCTGCGCGGCACGGTGCTTCTGAACGTGCGGGGGCGCGACATCGGCGGCTTCGTCGAGGAGGCGAAGGAGACGCTCGCGCGGCGCGTCGCCGTGCCGGCCGGCTACTACTTCCAGTGGAGCGGCCAGTACGAGAACCAGGAGCGCGCGCGCAAGCGTCTGTTGATAGTGGTGCCGGTCGTCATCCTCATCATCTTCGCGACGCTCTACCTGACCTACAACTCGGCGCTCGAAGCGGCGCACGTCCTGCTGGCCGTGCCGTTCGCGCTGACGGGCGGGTTCTACCTGCTCTGGATGCTTCAGTACAACTTCTCGGTCGCGGTCTGGGTCGGCTTCATCGCGCTCTTCGGCGCGGCCGTGCAGACCGGCATCGTGATGGTCGTCTACCTGGAGGAGGCGGTCGAGCGGAAGAAGAGGGAACTCGGGCGTCTGACGCGCGAGACTTTGCTCGAAGCGGTGACGGAGGGGGCGCTGCTTAGACTGCGGCCGAAGGTGATGACGGTCTCGACGATTGTCGTCGGCCTGCTCCCCATCATGTGGTCTACGAGCGCGGGGTCGGAGGTGATGAAGCCCCTGGCGACGCCCGTCCTCGGCGGGATGCTGTCGAGCCTGCTCCACGTGCTCGTCGTCACGCCGGTCATCTTCTTCTGGATGCGCGACTACAGGCTGAAGAGGGAAGAGCGGTCAGAACCGCCCGCGGCAGCGGCTGGGTCTGTGGAGCAAGACGCCGCCGGGTAACAAAGGCCCGCACGCTACCGCGGGCGGTTCTGACCTGGCTGCGAAGGAAGTGTTAAAGATGAGAGTGAAGAAGCATTACGCACGTACGGCGCTGCTCGCGCTCGTCCTCCTCTCTCCCGTCTACGCCGCGGCGCAGACGGCGACGGACGTGCCGGCCGACGACCGTCGGCCGCGCGCGGACGAGGCGACCGTGCGGCTCTACTACGACCCGGCGGGCGGCGTGACGGCCGACGAGGCGGTCGCCCGCGCGCTCGCGTCGAACGGCGAGCTGCTGGCGCTGCGCAAGGAGGTCGAGGCCGCGCGCTCTCTGGTCAGGCAGGCCGGATACCGCGCCAACCCGCGCCTGGACGTGTCGGGCTCGAAGGCCGTGACGACGCCGGACAACCAGTTGATGGTCGAGGGCATGCTGCCTCTGGAACTCGGCGGGCGGCGGGCGGCGCGCGTGCGCGCGGCCGAGCGCGAGGTCGAAGTCCGCGAGGCGGCCCTGGCCGACCGCGAGCGGGTGTTGGCCGCCGAGGTGCGCTCGAAGTTCGGCGAGGCCCTGGCCTCCGTCCTCAAGCTCGGCATCACCGAAGACCTTCTGGGCAACAGCCAGCGCGGCTACCGCCTCGTCGTCGCGCGCGTGCTCGAAGGGCGCACCGCGCCGCTCGAACAGAACCAAGTGCTGGTCGAGGTCAACCGACTCCGCTCGATGCGCGAGGCCGAGCGCGGCCGTGTCGAGGTCGCGCTGCTTGAGCTGCGCAACCTCATGGGCTCCGAAGCCTCGGAGCCGCTGAAGCTGCGCGGAGACTTCGACGGACTGATAGACCCTCTGCCTCCGGCCGCGGAGGCGGCCGCGCGCGCGCTCGACGCGCGCCCCGACCTGCTCGCCGCGCGCGCGGCCGAGAGGCTGGCCGAGTCGCGCGTCGCAGAGGCGCGCGCCGGGGGCCGCGCCGACGCCGAGGTGCGCGCCGGCTACCAGCGCATGCGCTCCGGCTACATGCTGAGCGGCATCGACGAGCGCGGCGCGCTCGCCCCCATCGACGACACGTTCCACTCCGTCACCTTCGGCGTCTCTGTGACGCTCCCCGTCCGCGACAAGAACGTCGGCGCGGTTGAGGCGTCGCTGGCCGAACTCGAAGCGGCGAAGCGGCGGCGCGAGTTCCTTGAGCTGACCGTGCGGCGCGAGGTGGCGGCCGCCTACGCCGCTTACGAGGCGGCGGCGCGCGCCTCGGAAATCTACCGCGTCGGCGTGCGCGGGCAGGCCGGGCAGAACCTTTCGGTCATCCGCCAGACCTACGAGCTGGGCGCGAAGACGCTGCTCGACTACATCGCCGAGCAGCGCCGCTTCATCGAGCTTGAGAACGACTACGTCAACTCCATACTCGAAACCTACCTCGCGCGCGTCCGCGTCGCGAGCGCGTCGGGAAGTGTGAGGTAGGGACGCCAGACGACGAGCTGAAGACTAGAAGATGGAAGAGAAGCAAGAGAAGTCGGAGCGGACGGAGGGGCTGACCGTCGAGCAGACCGTAGAGGCGACGCCGACGGCCGCCGTAGCGAAGCGCGTCGAGAGCGTGCGCGTGACGGGGCCGCGACGTTCGAGGACGGCCGTGCTCGTCGTCGTCGCCGTCTTCGCGCTGGCCTGCGCCGCGCTCCTGTTCTGGTGGCTGAACCGCGCGGGCGGGGGCGCGGGCCGCGTCGTCACCGCGCCGCGCAACGTCAACTTCGGCCAGCCGGCCGCGCCGCCCGGCGAGGCCGCCGCCGTCGCGCAGGGCGAGCCGACGCTCTCGGTCGCGCCCGAGGTGGCGGCGCGCGCGGGCGTGAAGGTCGAGGCCGTGGGCGAGCAGCTCGCGCCCGAGGCTTTGCAGCAGGCGGCGACCGGCGTCGTGCAGGCCGACGCCTACCGCTCGACCCCGGTCGTCTCTCTGGTCGGCGGCCGTCTCGTGAGCGTCGCGGCCGAGGCCGGCCAGGGGGTGCGGCGCGGGCAGACGGTCGCCGTCGTCTTCAGCGACGAGCTGGCGATGGCGCAGACGCGCTACCTCTCGGCGCAGGCCGAGCTGGAAGAGCACCACCAGCACCACATCCGCACGGCGCGGCTCATCGAAATCGGCGCGGCCAGCCGCGAGGAGTTCGAGCAGGCGACCTCGGTCTTGAAGAAGGCGGAGGCGGAGGTCGCGGCGCAGCGTCAGCGCCTGCTGCTGCTCGGCCTCACGCCGCAGCGAGTCGCGGCGTTGCGCACTTCGTCGCAGGTCAGCTCGGAGGTGCCGCTGCCCGCGCCCACCGGCGGCACCGTCATCAGCCGCGCGGCCAACCCGGGCGAGGTCGTCGAGGCCAACAAGGAAATCTTACGCGTCGCAGACCTCTCGAACGTCTGGGTCTTGGGCCAGGTCTTCGAGCGCGACCTCGCGCGCGTGCGCGTGGGGAGCGGCGCGAGCGTGACGAGCGAGGCGTACCCGGGCCGCGTCTGGCGCGGCCGCGTGACCTACGTTGACCCGCAGCTCGACCCCGCGACCCGCACGGCGCAGGTGCGCGTCGAAGTGGCGAACCCGGGCCAGGCGCTCAAGCTCGGCATGTACGTCAACGTCGGCTTCGGCGCTCTCGGGTCGGCCGAGGCGACCGCACCGACCGTGCCGGCCAGCGCCGTCCAGACCATCGGCGGCCGCACGGTCGTCTTCCTCGCCACCCCGGACCCGAGCACATACGTCCTGCGCCCCGTCCGCCTCGGCGCGGAGGCTGCCGGCCGCCACCCCGTCCTCGAAGGCTTGCACGTCGGCGACCGCGTCGTCACCGAGGGCAGCTTCATGCTGAGGGCCGAGTGGCTCAAGAGCGGTAGGCAGTAGGCAGTTCGGACGTGAAGGCGGCCTGTTGTTCATTGCGGGTGCGTATACCCGAGATGCGCTGAACACGGAGACACAGAGGCACAGAGACACGGCTTCTTGAGCTATTCGCATCAAGCCGTGTCTCTGTGCCTCTGTGTCTCCGTGTCGAAATTGCTCCCGCTATCCGCCCGACTCCAAACAACCCGAACTGCCTACTGCCATCTGCCTACTGCCTACTGCCTGTTGCCCCCGGGACGTGTTTGGGGTAGGCTCTTCGCCACAAAAGCTCCCAGGACGGCCGTCACCCACGTGCCGACCGCCCGCCGTTAGACAGACTCCTGCCGAAGATCGAGGAAGGATATTTCCCGTGTCACAGAATCAAGCGCACAAGTGGGTGTACCTCTTTGAAGAGGGCGACGGCGGCGCGCGCGCGCTGCTCGGCGGCAAGGGCGCGGGGCTCGCGGACATGACCCGGGCGGGCCTGCCCGTCCCGCCCGGCTTCATCGTCACGACCGAGGCGTGCAACGCCTACTACACGGACGGCAAGAACTTCCCCGAAGGGATGTGGGAGCAGGTCATCGACGGCCTGCGCGCCATCGAAGCCAAGACGGGGAAGAAGTTCGGCGACCCCGAGAACCCCCTGCTCGTCTCGGTGCGCTCGGGCGCGCCCTTCTCGATGCCGGGCATGATGGACACCGTCCTCAACCTGGGGCTGAACGAGCAGACCGTGCAGGGCCTCGCCCAGCAGACCGGCGACCTGCGCTTCTCCCTGGACGCCTACCGCCGCTTCGCGACCCTCTTCGCGGAGATCGTGATGGGGGTGGCGCACGAGAAGTTCGAGCGCGTGATGGAGCGCTACAAGGCGCAGACCGAGGGCGGCCGCGACACGGACCTCTCCCCCGAACAGCTCCGCGACATCATCGCCGCGCAGAAGCAGATCATCTTCTCCGACCAGTCGGGCCTCGCCATCCCCGAAGACCCCTACGAGCAGTTGCGGGTCGCCATCGCCGCCGTCTTCAACTCGTGGATGGGCCGCCGCGCCATAGACTACCGCCGCGTCAACCGCATCCCCGACGACCTCGGCACGGCCGTCAACGTGCAGGCGATGGTCTTCGGCAACATGGGCGCGGAGTCGGGCACGGGCGTCGCGTTCACGCGCAACCCCTCGACGGGCGAGAAGAAGCTCTACGGCGAGTACCTTTTGAACGCGCAGGGCGAGGACGTGGTCGCGGGCATCCGCACGCCGAACCCCATCAGCCAGTTGCAGGAGGAGCTGCCCGCCGTCTACAAGCAGTTCGAGGGGATCACGACCCTGCTCGAAAAGCACTACCGCGACATGCAGGACGTGGAGTTCACCATCGAGCGCGGCCGCCTCTGGATGCTCCAGACGCGCACGGGCAAGCGCACCGGCGCGGCCGCCGTCCGCGTCGCCGTGGACATGGTCTTCGAGGGGCTCATCGACAAGGCCACGGCCGTCCGCCGCGTCACGCCCGAACAGCTCGACCAACTGCTGCACCCGGCCGTAGACCCCGACGCCGACGCCAAGGTCGTAGCCCGTGGTCTCCCCGCCAGCCCCGGCGCGGCCCAGGGCAAAGTCGTCTTCGACCCCGACGAGGCCGAAGAGATGGCGCGCGAGGGCGAGAAGGTTATTCTCGTCCGTCACGAAACGAGCCCGGATGACTTTCACGGCATGGTCGCGGCGCAGGCGATTGTGACGGCGCGCGGGGGAGCTACGTCGCACGCCGCAGTCGTAGCGCGCGGCATGGGCAAGTCCTGCGTGTGCGGGGCGTCGATGCTTAACATCGATTACAGTCAGCAGCAGTTCAACGTCAACGGCACTGTCATTCCCAAGGGCGAGTGGATCACGGTTGACGGCTCGACCGGCCGTGTCTTCCTCGGCAAAGTGCCGACCGTGCAGCCGTCTCTGGGCGACGACTTCCGCGAGCTGATGCGCTGGGCCGACGAGTTCAGAAAGCTCCGCGTGCGCGCCAACGCCGACACGCCGCACGACGCGCGCGTGGCGCGCGAGTTCGGCGCGGAAGGCATCGGCCTGTGCCGCACCGAGCACATGTTCTTCGGCGACGAGCGCCTCGCCGCGATGCGCGAGATGATTCTGGCCGACGGCGTGGGCGCGCGCGAGAAGGCTCTAGAGCGTCTGCTGCCGCTCCAGAAGAACGACTTCGTCGGCATCTTCCGCGCGATGCAGGGGCTGCCCGTCACCATCCGCCTGCTCGACCCGCCGCTCCACGAGTTCCTGCCGAACATGGACGAGCTTTTGGGCGAGCTGTCGGAACTGAAACTCTCGTTGCAGCGCGCGGCCAGCATCCGCGAGATGGACAGGACGCTCGACTCCATCGACAGCAAGCGCAAACTCCTCCAGCAGGTCGAGCGCCTGCGCGAGGCCAACCCGATGCTCGGCCACCGCGGCTGTCGCCTGGGCTTAATCTACCCCGAGGTGACGCGGATGCAGGCGCGCGCCGTCTTCGAGGCGGCCTGCCAGGTCGCGGGCGAGGGCATCGACGTGAAGCCCGAGATCATGGTGCCGCTCGTCTCGACGGCCGAGGAGCTGCGCGACCAGGCGGGCCTCATCAACGAGGTCGCGCGCGAGGTCCTGGGCGCGCACGGCATGTCCATCGACTACACGGTCGGCACGATGATCGAGCTGCCGCGCGCGGCGCTCACCGCCGACAAGATAGCCGAGTACGCGGACTTCTTCTCCTTCGGCACGAACGACCTGACGCAGACCACGTTCGGCCTGTCGCGCGACGACTCCGGCCGGTTCCTCTCGAAGTACGTCGAGATCAAGATTCTGCCCGACGACCCGTTCCAGGTCTTAGACCGCGAGGGCGTCGGTCAGTTGGTGAAGATGGGGACGGAGCGCGGGCGCTCGGTCAAGCCCGGCCTCAAGGTCGGCATCTGCGGCGAGCACGGCGGCGAGCCCCGCTCCATCGCCTTCTGCCACCTGACGGGGCTCGACTACGTGTCGTGTTCGCCCTTCCGCGTCCCCGTCGCGCGCCTCGCCGCCGCGCAGGCCGCGCTGGAGATGCAGGGCGGCGCGGTTCAGGCGGACAAGTAGGGTGTTGGGCTCTGGGTTTTGGGTTCCAGGGGGTAAGGGGCGGATGTCTCTCCCCAACACCTAACACCCGAAACCCAAAACCTTTTTCTATGCGCGAGCGGGCGATCGCAGAGTTCCACGAGCTACTGTCGTCGGACGAGAGTCTGGGCGCGGAACTGTTCGCGCGTCTGCGGGAGGCGATGCGCGCGCGGCGTCTGCTGTACGGCGGGCGCGAGATCGGCGTCAGCCTGAGGCCGCACCTGCTGGACGCGTCGCAGTACGCGCGGCTCGCGCGGGCGTCCGAGGCGGTGGCCGCCGCGTTCGAGAAGGTGTCGGCGGCGATGGCCGAAGAGCCTTCGTTGATGAAGGCGGTCGGGATGAGCGAGCCCGAGACGAGGTTCGCGCTCGTCGAGCCCGGCTACCGCTGCCCGTCGGTGACGGGGCGGCTCGACGCCTTCGTCCGCGGCGAGGAGGTCAGGTTCGTCGAGTACAACGCGGAGAACCCTTCGAGCCTCACCGACCAGGCGGGCCTGAACGAGGTCGGCTTCGAGGTCGCGGCGATGCAGCAGTTCGCCGCGCGCTACCGCCTGCGGCAGTTCGACCCGGCGGCCGCGCTCCTCTCTTCGATCGTCGAGACGTACGCCGAGTGGTGCGGCGGGCGCGCGCTGCCGAACGTCGCCGTCGTTGACTGGCGGGGCCTGCCGACTGAGCACGAGTTCTTCCTGCTCCGGAACTACTTCGCCGCGCGCGGCGTGCCCACGATAGTCTGCGCGCCCGACGAGCTTGAGTACGACGGACGGAACCTGAGGCGCGGCGACTTCCGCGTCGATCTGGTCTACAAGCGCGTCATCATCCACGAGCTGCTCACGCGCTGCGGCGAACGGCACCCGCTGCTGCGCGCCTACCGCGAGGGCCGCGTCTGCCTCGTCAACTCGCCGCGCTGCAAGCCGCTGCACAAGAAGGCGGCGTTCGAGCTGCTGACCGACGAAGGGCGCGCGGGCTGGTTCACCGCGGCGGAAAGGGAGGCCATCCATTCGTGCGTGCCCTGGACGCGGCGCGTCGAGGAGCGGAAGACGACGCACGAGGGCCGGCGGGTCGAGCTGGTCGAGCACGTCAGGCTTCACCGCGGGCGGTTCGTGCTCAAGCCGAACGACGACTACGGCGGGCGCGGGCTCACTTTCGGCGCGAAGGCGAGCGAGGCGGAGTGGGACGAGGCGCTGGCGCGCGCGCTGGCCGAAGACTACGTCGTGCAGGAGGCCGTCGAGCTGCACACCGAAGACTTCCCCGTCTTTAACGAAACGGCCTGGGGCTTCCAGCCGATGTACGCGGACACGAACCCCTTCCTCTTCCGCGGCCGCGTCGAGGGCGCGATGGTGCGCCTCTCCGCCTCGCCCGTCGTCAACGTCAGCTCCGGCGGCGGCGAGGCCGGCCTCTTCGTCCTCGAAGAAAAGCTCGGCGGCTGACCCTTCCTCAACATCTTCTCAACAACTCGGCGGGGCGGCGGGTGTTATAGTAGGCGGCACGCGCTTACTTCTTATGACACTTCTTCTATTCCCGAAGCTCACGACCATCCTCTTCATCGCCGCCGTCGGGACGGCGTCGGGCGTCATCGTCGTCTACCTCTTCTGGTGGGTTAAGTCGCGCTACAAAATCCTGACGGCAGAGGAGCGGCCGTTGCGCGCGCGCAAGGTCTCGCTGTGGCGCGACCCGGGCGACGTCGGGAGGCTCGACTTCCGCGGCGGGTACGGCGGGCGCGGGCGCGAGCCGCGGCCCCCGTTCCGGTTCGTCGAGGAGCACGCGACGGGCTCGAACCCGTGCATGAGCGTGCACGACGCGCGCGACCTGCGCTGGCGCGTGAAGTGGGGCGACGAGGTGAAGAGCGAGACGTTCGCGACCCGCCTGGCGTGGGCCGCCGGCTACCACGTCGAGGCCGCGTACTACGTCGCCGAGGGGCACATCAACGGCGCGGTGAACCTGGGGCGGGCGCGCACCTGCGTCGCCGAGGACTTCAGCTTCAAAGACGCGCGCTTCGAGCTGGACGAGGAGGGCGTCCGGAAGCTCTTCGACGAGCACGGCTGGTCTTGGGACGACAACCCCTTCGTCGGCACGCGCGAGCTGGCCGGGCTGAAGGTGCTGCTGATGCTCGTCTCGAACTGGGACAACAAGGACGTGCGGGACGTGGCGCGCGGCTCGAACACGGCCATCTTCGAGCATCGGCTTCCGGACGGCAGTACGGAGGCGCGCTACCTCATCATCGACTGGGGCGCTTCGATGGGGAAGTCCGGGAGCCCCCTGACGCGCACCAAGTGGGACTGCGAGGGCTTCGCCGCGCAGTCCGCGGACTTCGTGCGCGGGGTGAAGGACGGGGTCGTCGAGTGGGGCTACACGGGGCAGCGGACGGACGAGGCGACCGAGGGCATCCGCGTCGGCGACGTGCGCTGGCTCTACTCCTACCTGGGGCGCGTCACCGACGGCCAGTTGCGCGAGGGGCTCCTGGCCAGCGGGGCCACGCGCGAGGAGGCCGACTGCTTCACGCGCGCCCTGCGCGAACGCGTCGAACAGCTCGGCCGCGTCGCCGGGCTGTCAGACGGCCCCGGCCCCGCGTGACCTGAGTTAATTCCGCCCGGGCTGACGGGCTCGGCGCGGGAACGGTGCGTAAGCTATCGGGGAGTGACTCCCCGCGGAAGTGCGAAGCGGACGCCCCCTCGCCGTTGACAAAGGCGACCCGGTGAGATATATCCTGCCGCCGTTCCGCATGGCCTGCCCGGGCGCGGCGCCCGACGTGCTGAGACGGAAAGCTCACGTTCGTCACACAGATCAGAGGGAACGAGGAACGGGCTTTGTCCCGCGTGGCGCGTCGCCCGCGCGCTTGAGGATGGGGACGCGGTACGCCAACGGTTCGTGAGAAAGGAGATCGGCGGTGACAGAAGAAAAAATCCCATTCGAAGCCCAGAGGAAGTTGGTCCTCGACTTCGACGTGCCGGCCATCCGCGCGGAGATGGCGAGGTTGCTCGCGCGCCCGAGGTGTGCGAACTTCGTCCGGGAACTGCTCGAGAGGGTGTCGCGCAACGCGTCGCCCGGCAACAAGCTGGTCGCGGACGGCAACGTGCTGGAGGTCTTCGACATCGTGGTCAACGAGCAGCGGGGGCTGGTGCGCGCGGGCGACACGGCCAGGGGCGCCCTGGGGGGGGCCAACTTCGCGGACGGGAGCATCGAGGGGAAGAACGCGCGGATTCAGGTCGGCAACTTCACCACCGGCGCGGCCGTCACGATGAAGGAGCTGAAGGCGCTGTACGTCAAGAGCGACGCGCAAATCTGCATCCACGAGACGCTCCACCACTGCGGGCGGCTCGTCTACTCCGACCACGAGTACGCCATCGCGGTCAGCTCGATGAACGGCAACAACCCGCCGCTGCCGATCCCGCCCCCGGGCATCGACAGCCGGTTCATGTTCAGCAACTACTGGGATCAGGAACTGAGAAAGACTTACAACTAAGATGGGCAAGCTTAAGGTCAAGGGGGTCTTCGCGGCCTGCGCGTGTGCCGCGCTGCTGCTGGCGGCGGCGGCGCACGTCCAGGCCAAGGAGTGGCGGCGCATCGTGCCGCTGCGCTCGACGCGCGCGCAGGTCGAGCGGCGGCTGGGCAAGCCGCGCCGCGGCGGCCACCACGAGCTGAAGACCGAGCGCGCCTTCTTCCACTACTCGTCGGGGCGCGGCTGCGCGGGCGGCGAAGGCTGGAACCTGGCGCGCGACACGGTCGTCCGCATCGTCGTCACCCCGAAGCGGAAGCTGCGGCTGTCGGCGCTGCGCCTCGACATGAAGAGGTTCGAGAAGTCGTTGGACGCGGAGATCCCGACGCACGCGCTCTACAGGGACAAGGAGGCCGGCCTCACCTACGAGGTCTACGAAGGCGGCGGCGAGTCGAACGGCCTGATCCTCCACGTCCAGTACGACCCGACCGCGGGGGACGAAAAACTCTTCCGCTGCCCCGCCCCCGACTGAGCGCCGCGCGCTACGAGACCCCAGGCCGCTCCCTCCGCGGGTCGTCCCCGCCGCCGGAGTCCTTCCTGATGACGCTGACGTGGCCGTCGCCTTCGAGGTAACACCACTTCACCTCGGAGAGGTGCTCGACGCCCTGCTCGCGGAGCTGCGACATCAGCTCCTCCATCGAGATCATCTCCTTGCGCATGTTCTGCCGGAGCGCGCGCCCGTCCTCGACCAGGGGGAGCGGCGCCGGGCGCAGGAGACGCTAGACGGCGGGGAAGCGGTAGCCGAGCCAGTCGAGGAAGAAGTCCCACCCCATGATGGTGCCGACGAGCACCGCGCCCTCCGTCACAGACTTGTACTCGCTCGACATCGCGTTCTGCGCCGCGTCCGCGATGAGCACCACCACCAGCAGGTCGGAGATGCCGAGCGCCCCCGCCTCCCGCCTGAGCACCCGCAGCACGAAGAAGAGCAGCAGGTAGACCAACGTCCCCCGCAGCACGACCTCCGCCAGCGCGACCTCCGGGACGAAGACAGACTTCCAGTCGATTTGAAAGAATGTTTCCATGCGTGGCCGGAGTATAGCACCGGCCCCGCCGGCACTTTTGTGTGAAGGGGTGATTGGCCGCGGAGACATGGAGACGCGGCCCGGAGTCTGATACGCCTTTAAGCCGTGCCCCCGTGTCCGCGGTTAAATCCCTCGCCCCTCAGCCTCTCGCCGGCAGGACGTACAGCAGCACGGCGACGTAGTGGCAGATGCTGCCGCCGAGGACGAAGAGGTGCCAGATGGCGTGGTTGTGCGGGATGCGCTTGGCGGCGAAGAAGAAGACGCCGGCCGTGTACGCGAGCCCGCCGGCCGCGATCCACGCGAGCGCGCCGAGCGGGACGATCTCGAGTATCGGCTTGACGGCGACGACGCAGAGCCAACCGAGCAGCACGTAGGAGGCGACGGCCAGAGGCCGGTGGCGCTCGCCGCAGAGGACGCGGAAGAGGATGCCCGCCAGCGCCAGGCCCCACACCAGCCCGAACAGCGTCCACCCCCAGGGCCCGCGCAGGGTGACGAGCGTGAAGGGCGTGTACGTCCCCGCGATGAGCAGGTAGATGCCGCAGTGGTCGAGCGCCCGGAAGAGCTGCTTGGCGCGCGGGGCACGCGCCCCGTGGTAGAGCGTCGAGGCGAGGTAGAGCGCGACGAGCGAGGCCCCGTACACGCCGCAGCTCGTGACGTGCCACGCGTCGCCGTAGGCCCACGCGAGCGCGACCAGCGCGACGAACCCGGCCACGCTCAAGGCCAGCCCCACCCCGTGCGTCGCGCAGTTCGCGACCTCCTCCAGGGGGAGCCTCTCCTTCGCCTGCGTTGACATGGGTTAACTCCTGAGACTCTCCGGCCAAACGAAGGGGGGCGGGAGGAGCCATTCTAAACCCCCCGCCACCCCGCCTAAAAGCCTTTTAGCTGACCGCTGACCGCTTACAGCCGAATGATCTTGGCGCAGCTCTGGCGGCGCTGGTCGCGTGAGAGCGCGTTGCGCGTGTCCACGATGAGTTTCGAGAGCCGGCAGACGCGGTCGTAGTCCACCTGCGAGTGATCCGTGACGATCAGCGCGCAGTCGGCCGCCGACAGCACCTCGTCGGTCAGCATGATGGAGTGCAGCGGCTCGCCGGAGCCCTGCGTGTGCGCGTCGTCGAAGCGCACCTCCGCGACGAACGGGTCGTGGTAAGAGACCTCCGCCCCCTTCGCGCGCAGGCGGTCGATGATGGAGAGCGCCGGGCTCTCGCGCACGTCGTCGATGTCCTTCTTGTAGGCGACCCCGAGGACGAGGACGCGCGAGCCCTTCAAAGCCTTCTGCTCCTCGTTCAGGGCGTCGGTGACGAGCGTGACGACGTGCTCGGGCATCCGGCTGTTGACCTCCTCGGCGAGGCCGATGAAGCGCGAGTCGAACCCGTGCTGGCGCGCCTTCCAGGAGAGGTAGTGCGGGTCGAGCGGGATGCAGTGGCCGCCGATGCCGGGGCCGGGGTAGAACGCCATGAAGCCGAAAGGCTTGGTGGCGGCGGCGCGGATGACCTCCCACGTGTCGATGCCGAGGTGGTAGCACAATCTCGCCATCTCGTTGGCCATCCCGATGTTGACGGCCCGGAACGTGTTCTCCAGAAGCTTCGCCGCCTCGGCCACACGCGCCGAAGAGACGACGTGAACGTCTTTAACGATCACGGAGTAGAGCGCGGCGGCCGCTTCGGTCGAGTCGTCGGTGCAGCCGCCGACGACCTTCGGGATGTTGTGCGTCTGGAACTGCGGGTTGCCGGGGTCAACCCTCTCGGGGCTGAAGGCGAGCAGGAAATCTTCGTCGAGCTTCAGCCCACGCTCCTCGAACATCGGCAGAAGCACCTCGTCGGTGGTGCCGGGGTAGGTGGTCGATTCGAGGACGACGAGCTGGCCGCGCCGCAGCCTTTGTCGTATCTCGCCCGCGGCGGCGAGGATGTAGGAAACGTCAGGCTCCTTCGTCTTCCGGAGCGGGGTCGGGACGCAGATGATGACGGCGTCGCACGAGGCCAGTTCGTCGAAGTTCGTCGTCGCGTGCAGCCGCTCGGACGAGACGACCTCTTTGAGCGTCTCCGAGGTCACGTCGCCGATGTAAGACTCGCCGCGGTTGACGCCGTCGGCCTTGGCGGCGTCCACCTCGAAGCCGACGGCGCGCAGCCCCCGGCGCGCGAACTCGACCGCCAGCGGCAGCCCCACGTACCCGAGGCCGATCACGCCGACGCGCGCCTGCCTGCTCTCGATCAGCCGTTTGATTTCGTCTTTGACCATCTGACCCGCCGACTTTGAAAAAGGGGCCTTGCGGCCCCCTCGCCCGCCTCGCGGCGGGAACCTCTGCGCGCGCGGGCCGCACCCCGCGCGCCTGACTTGCGCGAGACCTCAGACGCCCGCGATGACCTCCTCGCTGACGAGCACGCTGACGCGCTCGCGCAGCGCCACCTCGAAGCGGCGGGCCTCCTCGATCTCCGTGAACGAGAGCGCGCGCAACTGCTGCTCGATGCGGCGGCGGTAGTCCGAGACGAGCGAGTCCGAGACGTTGAGGCGGGCCGCGGCTTCGAGCTGCGTGATGTGCGCCGGGCTGAGGTAACAATACCACAGCACGCCGAGCATCCGGTCGTACTGCTTGGTCTTGCCGCGCACGGCCGCGTGCAGGCCCTTGAGGAAGCCGTCCACGCAGCCGGCGGCCTCCTGCTCCGACTCGCGGCGCAGGAGCGACTGCTCGGGGTTCTCGCGCCCGTCGGCCGGCTCGAACTGGCGGCCGTCGTCGTCGCCGTCGCCGCCGATGGGGACGAGGTAGATGTCCATCACGGGCAGCCGCGACATGACGAGGCTGCGCAGGGCGCGCACGTCCACCGGCGAGTCGCAGGCTTCGAGGACCGAGACGATGAGGTCTTCGAGGTCGGAGTTGCTGATGATGATCTGGGCGTCGCCCGTGCAGCCGACCATCCGCGTGTCGCGCTGGCGGACGGGGATCATCTGCACGCGCTGTTCGAGTTCGGCCGCGGCGCGGCGCGGCTTCTCGTCGCGCCACTCGCGCAGCCCGTAGACGCGGTCGACGAGGCGGCGGTGCACCTCCTCCTCGCCCGCGCCGGCCGAGTCCACGCGGCGGAAGTTGGCCGAGGACTGGATGATGGTCGAGATGCGGCGGGCGAGGCGGTAACTCTCGGGGTGGCGCTT
>DATMVD010000067.1:0-15471 GCA_035563535.1 Pyrinomonadaceae bacterium
AGCCGGCCGCGCCCGCCGCGGCCGACTCGGGCACCGCCCCGCTGCCCGCCGACGGCGGACAGAACACCAACGGCGGCGGCGGCACGACCGTGGACGCGACGCTCCCCTCCACCGGCCCGAAGGAGGCCCCGCTCGCGCCCCTCGACCCGCCGGCCTCTTCGGGGACTTCGACCGCCGGCTCCGGCTCTCAGGGCACGAACCGCTCGACGACGCCGAGGCCCGCGCCGACCGCGCGCCCGCGCAACAACGACGCGGCCGAGGCCGCGCGCAAGCGCCGCGAGGCCGCCCTCCGCGCGCTCGACCAGTAATATAGGTCAGAACCACCCGCGGTAGCGGGTGGCCTGTGATAACCCGGCTGCGCCGTATCACAAAGGGCCACCCGCTACCGCGGGTGGTTCTGACCCTTATTCACACGATGACGACAGTTAAGCCCAAAGCAGAACGGCTCATCACCTTCGCGCTGCTCGCGGCGGCGCTGCTCCTCTTCCCCGCCGCGTCGGCGGCGCAGGCGAAGAAGCCCATCACGCGCGAGGGGCTCGTCAAGGCCGTCCGCATCAACGGCCTCTCGACGGCCGAACTCGTCCAGCAGGTGCAGTCGCGCGGCGTCTCCTTCGAGATGACCGCGGACGCCGAGGCCGAGCTGCGCGCGGCCGGCGCGCGCCCCGAGGTCATCGAGGCCGCGCGCTCGAACTACCGCCGCGGCGACTCCGCCCCGGTCGCGAACGCCCCCGACCGCAGCAGCTCGAACGTGCCCGCCGGCCCGCCGCTCTCGAAGGCCGAGATCGTCACGATGCTCCAGGCCGGCACGCCCCCGGCGCGCGTCGAGCAGTTCGTCGAGCGGCGCGGCGTCAGCTTCCAGTCGAACGCGCAGACCGCGCGCGAGATTAAGGCGGCCGGGGGCACCAACTCGCTTGTCGGAGCCGTCGCCGCCGGCTACGTCGCCACGGGCCGGCCGCGCCCCGCGACGCCGACGCGCCCCGCGCCGACGGTCGCCAGAGGCCCCGACTACGACGACCTGACCGACCAGGCCACGGCCGCCTACGACGCGCGCAACGCCGCGCGCGCCACGCAACTGCTCACGCAGGCCATCGCGCTGGACGCCTCGCAGCCGCGCGCCTACCAGCTCCTCGGCTTCACGCAGCTCTACCTCCAGAACAACATCGTCGAGGCCGAGCGGAACATGCGCAGGGCGATCGAGCTGGGCGGCTCGGCCTCGTTCCGCGTCTTCCACGACCACGCCAACGGCACGTTCAAACAGACCTGCTCGGGGACGCTCTTCGTCACGAAGACCAACGTCACCTTCAAGGCCGACGACGGCCGCGACACCTTCGAGACAGAGGACGCGAACATCGGCGAGATCAAGACCAACAAGCTCGCGGGCGGGGCCTTCGGGACGCTGCTCGGCACGCGCGACCTCGGGGCCTTCCACATCAAGGTCAGGCGCGACCGCGACACGCGGAACTACAACTTCGCCCCGCTGACCAGCAAGCGGAACGAGTCCGAACTCATCATCTCCCTCGTCAAAGCCTACGGAGGGGTACAGGGAGGGTGATGGGTTTTAGGTTTTGGGTGTTGGGTTGAAGCAAACTCTCACCCGGCACCCAAAACCTAAAACCCAAAACCCCTTAAGAGGTATTCGTCATGAGAAGAAGCAGCAGAGTTTCGTTCGTCGCCCTCTGCGTCGCGTGCGCGGCGCTCGTGCTCGCGGGCGCGGCCTCGACGCAGACGAAGAAGCCCATCAGCAAGCAGGGCCTGTTGAACGCCGTCAAGATCAACGGCCTCTCCACGCGCGAGTTGGTCGCGCAGATCGAGCGGCGCGGCGTGGACTTCGAGGTGACGGCGGCCGACGAGTCCGAATTGCAGTCGGTCGGCGCGCGCCCCGAGGTCATCGAGGCCGCGCGCAACAACTACCGCCCGGCGGTCGCGGCCGCCACGCGCCCGACCCCGGCCACGACCACGACGCGGCCGAACACGAGTACCACCGCGCCCGCGGCGAACGTCCCCGACGGCCCGCCGCTCTCGAAGAGCGAGATCGTCACCATGCTCCAGGGCGGCATCGCGCCCGCGCGCGTCGAGCAGTTCGTCGAGAAGCGCGGCGTCAGCTTCCAGGTCACGCCCGAGATCGCGCGCGAGATCACGGCCGCGGGCGGCAACCGCTCGCTCGTCGGCGCCATCACCGAGAAGTCCACGGCCGACGTGGCCGCGAACTCCGACGCCGGCAACGACTCGCCCTTCGGCCCGGCCACGAACACCGCGCCCGGCGCGCCCGACTACGACGACCTCATCGACCGCGCCAACTCGGCCGTCTCTTCGCAGGACTTCAGCGGGGCCATCCGCTACGCGCAGCAGGCCGCGCAGCTCGACCCGCAGCAGCCGACGGCCTACTCGCTCATCGGCACGCTCGCGCTCTACTACAGCCAGAACGTCTCGACCGCCGAGCAGGCGATGCGCGCCGCCATCGAGCGCGGGGGCGCCGCCGCCTTCCACGTCTACCACGACCACGACGGCAACTTTAACTCCTACTGCGAGGGCTCCTTCTTCGTCACCAAGACCGGCGTGAGCTTCAAGGCCAACGACGGCCGCGACACCTTCGACGCCGAGGACTCGAACATCAAGGAGGCGAAGACTAACTCCTGGGTCGGCGCGCAGATCGGCGCCTTCCACGTCAAGCCGGTGCAGAAGATCAACGGCCGCGACAACTTCAACTTCGCCCCCAACACCCGCAGCAAGGCGGAGTCGCAGCTCATCATCCGCCTGATTTCAGGCTACTGAAGAACAGTAGGCAGTAGGCAGTAGGCGGTCGCTCAGCGTTGCGGGCGTTGAAGGGTTGACTTGAAACGTTCGACAGTGGCGCTCTTAACTGCCTGCTGCCATCTGCCTACTGCCTACTTTTTTTCGCGCGTGAAACCGAAGCGATGAAGAACACGAACACCCTCAAGGCGGCCGGCCTCCTTCTGCTGGCCGCCTTCCTTCTGGCCCCGGCGCACGCCCCCGCCTTCCAGAACAAGTCCGAGGCCGACAAGCAGGCGCAGAAGGGCGCGGAGTACCTCTCGAAGAAGGACTGGCGGCGCGCCGCAGAGAGCTACCAGAAGGCGGTGCGCGCCGACGCGCGCCACGCCGAGGCCAACTACGGCCTGGGCGTCGCCTACATGAACCTCAGCCGGCCGGACGAGGCGCTCGCGGCCTTCGCGGCCGTCGTCGCGGCGCAGCCGAACCCGCGCGCGCGCGAGGCGCTCGTCAACACGGGGGCCATCCACATCGCGTTCCAGCGCTACAGGGAGGCGGCCGACGCGCTCGAACAGGCGTCCGCGCTCGGCGACATCGGCACGGCGGGCCACTACTTCCTCGGCAAGGCTTACCAGCAGTCCGGGCGCGACGACAAGGCGCTCGACTCGCTCCGGCGCGCGATCTCCGACCCGCAGTTCGCGCCCGACGCGAACCTCTCGGTCGGCCTCCTCCTGCTGAAGCAGAACAAGGCTAAGGAGGCCGTCGGCCCCCTGGAGGCGGCCGTGCGCCTCGCCCCGCAGAACACGACCGCGCGGATGATTCTCGGCAACGCCTACGTCGCGACAGACCGCGCGGAGGAAGGGGTCGCGGCGTTGCGCGCGGCCGACCCCAACCAGTTCTTCACGCAGTACGGACTCGGCTACGCGCACCTCTCGCTCGACCGCAGGGAGGAGGCGGTCGCGGCCTTCACCGCGGCGCTCAGGCTCCAGCCCGCCTCGCCCGAGGCGTTCACGGGGCTGGGCAACGCCTACACGCGCATGCTGCGCTACCGCGAGGCGGAAGACGCCTTCGCGCGCGCGCTCGCGCTGAAGTCGGACAGCGCCGAGGCGCTGATGGGCCAGGCCATCCTCCGGTACTACCAGGGCCAGTACCCCCTGCTCGTCGAGACGGCGCGGCGGGCCGTGCAGGCCGCGCCGCAGAACGCCTCGGCGCACACGCTCCTGGGCGCGGCGCTCGCCACCACGGGCGACATGGCCGGCGGGATGCGGGCGACGCGTGAGGCCGCGCGGCTCGAACCCGAGAACTACTGGCCGCACCAGGTTCTCGGCTTCATCCACATCCGCGAGGACAGGCCGCAGGAGGCGCTTGTAGAGGCGCGCGCGGCCGTCCGTATCAAGCCCGACGACGTCGGGGCGCAGAACCTGCTCGCCTACGTCCTCAACCAACTCGGCCAGCACGAGGAGGCTTTACAGGCCGCGCGGGCCGCGCTCCAGCGCAAGCGCGAGGCACCCGACGAGGGCTGGGCTCACTACAACATCGCGACGGCGCAGGAGAAGCTGGGCCGCGCCGAGGAGTCGAAGGCTTCCTACACGGCCTCGATCCGCGCCTACAACCAGACGGGGCGCACGCTCGACCCGGACGACCTCTACCTGATGGGCAACGCCTACCTGCGGCTGGAGCAGGACGCGGCCGCGGTCAAGGCGTTCCAGCAGGCGATCAAAGTCCGCCCCGACTTCGCGCAGGCGCGCTACAACCTCGGCGTCGCCTACTTCGCCACCGGCAACCGCAAGGGCGCGCAGGGCGAGTACCAGGCGCTGCGCCGCCTCGACCCCGCCCGCGCGCAGAAGCTCCAAGCCATCATCGGCGGCCGCCGATGAACAAGGCCGCTCTTCGCCGGGAGCGCGGGCATCCCTGCCCGCCAAAGCGTGCCTAAGCACGCTCGGCCGTGAAGCGCCATCTCTCAACGTTGAGAGATGGCGCTTCTTTGCTTTCGCGCTGCGCGCTCATGGCGGGCAGGATGCCCGCGCTCCCGGCCTTGCAGGCGCTACAGCGGCGTTCAGACGGATGCGACGCCGTAGCGGTCAGAACCGCCCGCGGTAGCGGGTGGGCCTTTGTTATGCGGATGATTCGTATCGTAAAGGCCCACCCGCTACCGCGGGCGGTTCTGACCTTTATCGCCATGCGGCGGGTGGGACTCAAACCGCCGCGCCCCTGCCCCTTTTCGCATCGCAGAGGCGGAACTGTTATCATCTCCCCTTTGCCATGACGGACAGACAGAAAGCACACGTACAATTCACCCTCAACGGCGAGGAGACAGAGGTCGCCTTCGCGCCGCACAAGACCCTGCTCGAAGTGCTGCGCGAAGACCTGAACCTGACTGGCACGAAGCACGGCTGCGAGCTAGGCGAGTGCGGCACCTGCGCCGTGCTCGTGGACGGCCGCTCGGTGCTCTCGTGCCTCATGCTCGGCCTCGAAGCGGAAGGCCGCCGCGTCGAGACCGTGGAAGGCATGGCGACCGAAGACGGCCTGCACCCTCTGCAGGAGACCTTCGCCGACACTGGCGCGGCGCAGTGCGGCTACTGCACGCCCGGCTTCCTCCTCGTCGCCAAGGAGCTGCTCGCGCAGAACGCGCGCCCTTCGCGCGACGAGATCAAAGAGGCCCTGAGCGGCAACCTCTGCCGCTGCACCGGCTACGTCAAAATCTACGAGGCGGTCGAGCTGGCCGCCGCGCGGATGCGCGGCGAAGAGGCGGAGCTGCCGAGAGAGAGCGTTTATGGCTACGAATAACGGGCACGAGGGCAACGGCCGCGGCCGCGCGGACGGCGCGCAAGACAGGAAGGATTTGAAGGTCGTAGGCCGTCCCTTCCGCAAGGTGGACGCGCGGTCGAAGTGCGTCGGCGCGACGAAGTTCGCCGACGACATCACCCTGCCGCGGATGCTCTACTGCAAAATCCTCCGCTCGCACGTCCCGCACGCGCTCATCAAGTCGATCGACTACTCGAAGGCGCTGGCGCTGCCCGGCGTCCACGCCGTCGTCACGGGCCGAGACCTCCCCATCCCTTACGGCATCCTGCCCGTCAGCCAGGACGAGACGGCGCTCTGCGTGGACAAGGTGCGCTTCATCGGCGACCCCGTCGCGGCGGTGGCCGCCGTGGACGAGGACACGGCCTTCGACGCGATGAACCTCATCGAGGTCGAGTACGAGCCGCTCCCCGCGGTCGCCACGATTGACGAGGCGGTCGAGACTTCCGAGCCGCGCATACACGACTACGGCGACTACAACAACGTCCACAAGACCGTCCACCTCGAATTCGGGGAGATGGACGAGGGCTTCCGCGAGGCCGACGTTATCCGCGAGGACACCTTCTTCTACGAGGGCAACACGCACCTCCCGATGGAGCAGCACGCGGCCGTGGGCCACTACGACGCCGACGGGAAGATGACCCTCTGGTCTTCGACGCAGACGCCGCACTACGTCCACCGCGCGCTCGCCAAGACCTTGCAGATGCCGGCCGCGCACGTCCGCGTCATCGCCACGCCCAACGGCGGCGGCTTCGGCGGCAAGAGCGACCCCTTCAACCACGAGATCGCCGTCTGCGAGCTTTCGCGCAGGACGAGGCGCCCCGTCAAGGTCACGCTCACGCGCGAAGAGGTCTTCTACTGCCACCGCGGCCGCCACCCCGTCCTGATGAAGAGCAGAATCGGCGTGAAGAAGGACGGGTCGATTACGGCCCTCGACTTCCAGTCGTTCCTCGACGGCGGCGCGTACGGCTCTTACGGCGTGGCCTCGACCTTCTACACGGGCGCTTTGCAGACCGTGACCTACGAAGTCCCGCGCTACCGCTTCCGCGGCCTGCGCGCCTTTACGAACAAGCCGCCCTGCGGCCCGAAGCGCGGGCACGGCACGCCGCAGCCGCGCTTCGCCCTGGAAGTCCAGTTGGACAAGGTCGCGGAAGAACTCGGGCTCGACCCGGCCGAGATGCGGCTCAAGCATCTGGTCAAGCCGAACACGGTCACGGCCAACTACCTCCGCGTCGGCTCGATGGGGCTGGGCGCGTGCATCGAGAAGGTCGTCGAAGGGTCGGACTGGAAGAACAAGTATAAGAAGCTGCCCGAGGGGCGCGGCTTCGGGCTGGCGTGCAGCTCCTACATCTGCGGCGCGGGGCTGCCCATCTACTGGAACTCGATGCCGCACTCGGGCGTGCAGCTCCGGCTCGACCGGCAGGGCGGCGTCTGCGTCCAGTGCGGCTCGACCGACATCGGGCAGGGGTCTGACTCCGTCCTCGCCTACGTCGTCGCGGAGGTACTCGGCATCGACCCCTTCGACATCCGCGTCGTCACCGCCGACACCGACCTGACCCCGGTTGACCTCGGGAGCTATTCGAGCCGCGTCACGCTCATGACCGGCAACGCCGCCATCCAGGCCGCCGAGCGCGCGCGCGAGCTGTTAGCCAGAGCCGTCGCCGAGAAGCTGGGGCTCCCGGCCGATAACCTCTCCTTCGCCGAGCGTCGCGTCTTCGACGTGGAGAACCCCGAGACGGGCGTCAGCTTCGCCGAGGCGGTCGTGCTCGCCGAGAGCAAGTACGGCACCATCGGCACGGTCGGCTCCTACGTCCCGCCGCGCTCGCCCGGGCGCTTTAAGGGCGCGGGCGTCGGCCCCTCGCCCGCCTACAGCTACTCGGCCGCGGTCGCGGAGGTGGAGGTGGACGCGGACACGGGCTACGTCAACGTCCCCCGCGTCTGGGTCGCGCACGACATCGGCCGCAGCATCAACCCGCTGCTCGTCATGGGTCAGGTCGAGGGCTCGGTCTACATGGGTTTGGGCGAAGCGCTCATGGAGGAGATGGTCTACCGCGAGAACCGCAACGTCGTCCACAAGTTCCCCTCCCTGCTCGAATACAAGAGCCCGACGACGCTTGAGATGTGCGACGTCTTTACTTACCTCGTCGAAGACGCAGACCCCAACGGCCCCTTCGGCGCGAAGGAGGTCGGGCAAGGGCCGCTCCTCCCCGTCATGCCCGCCATCGCCAACGCCGTCTACGACGCCGTCGGCGTCCGCATCGACGAGGTGCCCATCACACCCGAGAAAGTCCTCGCCGCCCTGCGTGCCAAGCGCCAGGGCAAAGACGCCCGCTACGGCCCGACGCGCACTCCTTCGCCCGACTGGCCCGACCCGCTCAAGGTCTTAACGCCCGCCGAAGGCGGCGACGGCAAAGAGATGCCCCGCGTGGCCGTGCATTCTTAGAGGAGGGTGTATGAGTGACGAAACGCGAAAGATGATGGAGTTCATCCTTGAGCAGTTGGCCGACCTGACGGCCAAGCAGCAACAGACTGACTCCAACCTCAATCGCCTCGCGAACGCGTCCCTCAATCGCCTCGAAAGAATCGAGGGAGTGGTCGGCGCGCTGGCGGAGGCGCAGGTGAGAACGGAAGGGCATGTCTCCGCCCTTGTTCAGGCGCAACTCCGCACGGAGGAAAAGGTGGCGACGCTTGCCCAGAAAGGTGCGGAGACGGAAGACCGCCTGAACAGCCTTATCAACGTCTTCGAGCGCCACCTCAGCGGTGGTCGCAACGGAGAAGCGCGAGAGTAACGTTTTATGATGAGACTTCCTAGGTTCGCCTACCTCGTGCCGAAGACGGCGGGCGAGGCGGCGAGGATGATGGGCGAGGCGGGGCCTGCGGGGCAGTTCGTCGCGGGCGGGACAGACCTCTACCCGAACATGAAGCGGCGGCAGCAGACGCCGCGCACGGTCATCTCGGTCGGGCGTCTTCAGGAGCTGAGAAGGATTGAGGGCGACGGGCGCGAGGGGTTGCGGATCGGGGCGGGCGTGTCGCTCACGGAGCTGATCGAGCACCCGGTCGTCAACCGCGACTACCCGTCGCTGGCGCGCGCGGCGCGGCTCATCTCGACGCCGACGCTGCGGAACATGGGGACGGTCGGCGGGAACCTCCTGCTCGACACGCGCTGCAACTACTACGACCAGAACTACGAGTGGCGCAAAGGCATCAACTTCTGCCTGAAGAAGGACGGCGACGTGTGCTGGGTCGCGCCCGGCAGCGCGAAGTGCTGGGCCGTGCAGTCATCAGACCTCGTGCCTTTGATGGTGGCGGTAGGCGCGCGGCTGAAGCTCGTTTCGACTTTGGGCGAGCGTCTGGTGGAGGCGCGCGGCTTCTACAACGACGACGGCATCGACTACCTGCGCAAGCGCCCCGACGAGTTGCTGGCGGAGGTGCAACTGCCGCCCGCCGCGGGCTGGCGCGCCGTCTACAAGAAGCTGCGGCGGCGCGGCGCGTTCGACTTCCCCGTGCTCGGCGTCGCCGCGCGCGTTGACGCCGAAGACGGCGGCGAGGTGCGGTCGGCGCGCGTCGTGCTCGGCGGGATTGCGCCCGCGCCGCTCGAAGTCGAGGCGGCCGGCGCGGCGCTCGAAGGCTCTGCGCTCAACGACGAGACGATGCGCGCGGCGGCCGAAGCCTGCTACCTGCGCGCGCGCCCGCTCGACAACACGGATCACCTGATGAACTACCGCAAGCAGATGGCCCGCCCCTTCGTCCTCCGCGCCTTACAGGAGTTGCAGCAACAATCCGTTGGCGGCTGACGGGAACATCGCAGCCATCCTCCTCGCCGCCGGGCGTTCGCGGCGGATGGGGGCGTTTAAGCCGCTGCTGCCGTTCGGGGGCGTGAGCGTGGCCGAGGCTTGCGTGGCGGCTTTGCGCGCGGGCGGGGCGGGCGAGGTCGTGGTCGTCGTCGGCCACCGCGGCGCGGAGGTGCGCGCGGCGCTCGCGCACGTGGGGGGCCTGCGCTTCGCCCTCAACGAGGTGGAGGGGAGCGAGATGGGCGTCTCGGTGGCGCGCGGCGTCGAGGCTTTGTCTGAAGGGGCGGAGGCCGTGCTGGTCGCGCTCGTCGATCAGCCCGCCGTGCCGCCGTCCGAAATCGCAAAGCTAATCGAGGCGCGCCGACGCACGGGCGCGCGGCTCGTCCTGCCGGAGTGGGAGGGGCGCGGCGGCCACCCCTTGCTCGCAGACCTTTCGTTGCGCGAGGAGTTGTCGGGCGTAGTCCACGAGAAGGGCTTGCGCGCCCTCTTCGACGCGCACCGCGCGGAGGTGCTGCGCGTCCCCGCCGGCTCGCCCTACGTCGCGCGCGACATGGACACGTGGGAAGAGTACGCCGCGCTGCACGAGGAGATTTTCGGCACGCCCCCGCCCGAGGGCTGTCGGTCTTAAGGGCCCGGTTACGGCCCGGGCTTCTGCGTCACGACCGCGCGCGTGCGGAGGCTGAAGACCGTGCCGGGGGTGAGCCAGTAGTACCAGCGGTTCCCGTGCCGCCGGTCGTCGTAGATGGCGACCTTGCTGTCGCCGAGCACGCGGAACTCTTCTCCGCGGACGAGGATGGCCGCGCGGTCGTCGATGCCGATGCCGAGCAGCTCCGGGTGAGCGTCCACGACGTTGACCAGCTCGTCCTCGCGCTTCGCCGTTATCAGGTGCGGGTTGACCGCGACCCTCTTCAGGAAGCCGAAGCCGCGCTCGTGCCCCCTCGCCATCAGCACGGGCTTGCCCGGCACGCCGCGCACGATGAACGAGCCCATGATGATCGCCCCCGCGGAGTTGCCGCCGACGACGCCCCCGCGCCCGAAGACCGCCTTAATCTCCTTTTCAGTCCGCGTGCCGAGGTAGGTGGAGGCGAGCCGGCCCGCGTTGCCGCCGCTCAGCCAGACGCCGTCGGCCGCCTTGAGCGCCGCCACGAACTTCTCAGAGTTGGCCGTCGCGCGGCTGCGCGTGTGCAGGATACGGATGCGCCTGACGCCGTACATCTCGGCCAGCGCGCGCTCGAACTCCGCGGTGTTGGGCGCGGGCGCGTCCGTGTCGGGCGGCTCGTAGATGAGGCCGGAGTCGAGCTTGAGGCCGGAGGAGGCGGTCGGGATGAAGACGAAGTTCGCGTCGGGCCCGCCCGCCAGCGCCACGAACTGTTCGAGCACGCCCGTCCCGAAGCTCTCGCGCGAAGTCCCGCCCCCGCCCGAAAGTATCAGCGCGCCTTTGCGCCCGATCCCCTCGGCCCGCGGCGCGGGTTGGCCAAGCAGCAGCAGAAACGACAGAGCCAGCAGGGTACTTTTCCGTCTCATGACTTTAAGTGACCCTGCCGGCTCAAAGGTTGCAGACTTTACCTTATTGTCCCGCCGCCTTCTGCGCGCGGTGGGTGCCTTCGGCGAACTCTTCGAGCATCTTCTCGTTGAAGGCGGGGATGTCGTCGGGCTTGCGGCTGGTGACGAGGCCGTTGTCCACGACGACCTCCTGGTCAACCCAGTTCGCGCCCGCGTTGACGAGGTCGGTCTTGACCGACGGCCAGGAGGTCAGCGTGCGCCCCTTCACCACGCCCGCCTCGATGAGCGTCCAGGGGGCGTGGCAGATGGCCGCGACGGGTTTGCCCGCGTCGAAGAAGGCGCGGACGAAGTTGACCGCATCGGGGTTCATGCGTAACTGGTCGGGGTTGGCGACGCCGCCCGGCAGCAGCAGCGCGTCGAACTGCGCGGCGTCGGCCTCTGCGAGCGGCACGTCCACCTCGTAGAGGTCGCCCAGGTCGAAGTGCTGCCACGCCTGCACCCAGCCCTCCTCGGACGGCGACACGATCAAAGCATCCGCGCCCGCCTCTTCGAGCGCCTGCTTCGGCCCGTCAAGCTCCGACTGCTCGAACCCTTCGGTGACGAGGATGGCGACCCTCTTTCCGTTAAGACTCTTCTCCAAGATGATTCTCCTCCTTGATGACTCGGGGTTGATGAGGTCTTGAGTCTAGCCGCCCGCTTTCGCGGTTCGCGTGCGTAGAGTTCACGAAAAGTTGGCGCGGTACGGGGCAGTGACGGCGGGCCGAAAACCGTTATAAACTCGGGGACTCTTGGAGCCTTGCGCGTGTCCGGTCGGACGGGGTCGGGCCTGTTTTGAATCCAACCATTCTATTTGACCGCACATCCAATGTTCGGCATGATTCCCGCGACACTTTGAAGCCGCGGGGGCAGAAGGAGATGAGAATGTCACCCAACAAACGGCGTCCGGCCCTGACGCTCGCGCTCGCGCTGCTGCTCGTCGCGGTCGCGGGGGCCGCGCCCGTCACGCGCGCGCAGTCGGCGCTCGACTTCAAGCTGAAGACGACCGACGGCGGCGAGATAACGTCGGAGATGGTGCGCGGCGACGTGGTCGTCCTCGCGTTCGGCTCGTCCTTGCTCGGGCCTCTCTCGAAGCAGCAGGTGCAGGGCGTGCAGCAACTCTCCGAGGAGTTCGGCCCGCGCGACGTGCGCGTCTACTGGGTCACGACCGACTCGGACAGGCCGCAGGCGAAGACCTACGCGACCGACGAGCAGCTCCGCGCCTTCGCGAATAAGGCCGGGCTGAAGGCGGCCGTGCTGCGCGACCCCGACGGCGCGCTCTTCAAGAAGACCGGGGCCGACCAGCTCCCCGCGGTCGTCATCCTCGACCGCAGCGGGGCGGTCTCCGTCCCCGTCGTCGGCGGCCACGACCCCAAGCGCAGCCTCGTCGAAACGCTCTCCGACCGCCTCAACAAGATGCTCAGCGCTCGTTGAGCGCGTGAACCGTAAACCGTGAACCGTGACAAGAGGAGGCAAGGTTCTTCCTCTTGTCACGGTTCACGGTTTACGGCTTACGGCTATTCGAGCCTGCGCGCCAGCTCATAAACCAAACGAACAGGCAGGCCGACGACGTTCCAGTAGTCGCCGTCGATGGCCTCGATGAAGAGGGCGGCGCGGCCCTGAATCGCGTAGGCCCCGGCCTTGTCGAGCACGTCGCCGGTGCGGACGTGCCATTCGATCTCCTCGTCGCTCGTCTCGGCGAAGCGGACGCGCGTGCGCTCGAGGCCGGTCAACGCCTGCCCCGTCTCGGCGCGCACCAGGGCCACGCCGGTCAGCACCTCGTGCCAGCGGCCGCTCAAGTTCCGCAGCATCCGCCGCGCGTCCTCCGCGTCGCGCGGCTTCTCCAGAATCTCGCCGTCCACGAGCACGGTCGTGTCCGCGCCGAGTACCAGCCCGAACAGCCGGCTCTGCGCGACCGCGTCGGCCTTGGCGCGGGCGAGGCGCGAGACGAAAGCCTCCGGGCCTTCGCCCGCGAGCCGGGTCTCGTCCACGCCCGCCGTGTGCGCCTCGAACGGCCAGCCGACGGCCGCCAGAATCTCCTTCCGGCGCGGGCTCGAAGAGGCGAGGATGAGCGGCGTCATCCCCTTCAAACTGGGCGCACCCGCCGCCTGCGCCGCTTGTGACGCGACTTCCTTTTCCATTACACTCCCTGAGAAATTTTAGATTTTTGATTTGCGATTTTTGATTTAAAGCAGTCCGCATGCTAACAGCTACAAATCGCAAATCAAAAATCAAAACTCTAAAATGGAAGATTTATTTCAGTCGCTCCCGAAGCTGCTGCGCGCGGCGGGCGAGAGCGAGGAGGTTCTGGAGGCCGCGAGCTTCGTCGCGTGGCGGCGCGTGGCGGGCGAGGCGCTGCGCGGCTGCGCGGTGCCCTTCCGCCTCTACAACCGGCGGCTCATCATCTCGGTGCCGGACTCGACCTGGCGCAAGCAGCTCGAACAGGTGAGCCCGCAGCTCGTCTTCCGCCTCAACTCCCTGCTCGGGCAGGCGGTCGTCACCTACGTCGAGTTCCGCGTAGACCCGCAGACCGTGCGCGAGGAGCGCCGCCGCCTCGGCCGCACCGAGTACGAGCGGCTCGACGCCGAGGAGGCCGCGCTCGAACGCGCCGCCGAACTCGACGAGGCGGCCCACGCCATCCACGACGACGAACTCCGCCGCCGCTTCCTCCTCGCCGCCGGGAGCTGCATGAACAGGACAAAGCAGTGAATGGTAAATAGTAAATGGTGAATAGATAAAAACCGCGACGCCGCCACGTCACCGCCTACCATTTACGATTAACCATTCACCATTCACCAGACCATGCCTATCACCGAATCAGACATCAAGAAGATCGCCGCGCTGGCGCACCTCGAAATCACGGACGAGGAGCTGCGGACGCTCGCGCCGCAGGTCGCGTCGATTGTCGCGTACGTCGAGCAGTTGAACGAGTTGGACACGAGCGCGGTCGAGCCGGCCATCGGCGGACTCACCCCGGAGGGCGAGCGCACCGCGGCCGCGCGCGAAGACCGGACGCGCCCTTCGCTCGGGCAGCAGCTCGCGCTCGAACAGGCCCCCGCGCCCTCGCACGGCCACTTCCGCGTGCCGAAGGTCATCGCCAGCTCTGAAGAGAAAGAGAATTTCTAATCGACAAACAGGTCAGTACCACCCGCGGTAGCGGGTGGGCCTTTGTTATGCGGCCCGCCCGGGTAACAGAGGCCCACCCGCTACCGCGGGCGGTTCTGACCCGGCCGCATCGCCTGAAGCATAATCATGTCCGCACCTGACAGAACCATCGAACTCATCTCGTCGGAAATCTCCGGCGGCGACTCCACCGCGCAGGCGGTCGCCTCGCGCGCGCTCGACGCGGCCGAGCGCCTGAACGGGACGCTCAACGCCTTCCTCCAGATAGACCGCGAGGGCGCGCTGCGCCGCGCGGAGGGGTTGGACAAGGAGGCGGGGGCGGGCGGCGCGCTGCGCGGCGTGCCCGTCGCCCTCAAGGACAACATCTGCGTGCGCGGGATGCAGGCGACGTGCGGCTCGCGCATCCTCGCGGGCTACCACCCGCCCTACGACGCGACCGTCACCGAACGCCTGAACGCGGCGGGCGCGGTCATCATAGGGAAGACCAACTGCGACGAGTTCGCGATGGGCTCGTCGAACGAGAACTCGGCCTACGGGCCTGTGCGCAACCCGTGGGACACGGGGCGCGTGCCGGGCGGCTCTTCGGGCGGGTCGGCGGCGGCCGTGGCGGCGCGCATCGTGCCGGCGGCGCTCGGCTCCGAGACGGGCGGGAGCGTGCGCCAGCCGGCCGCGCTCTGCGGCATCGTCGGCGTCAAGCCGACCTACGGCCGCGTCCCGCGCTACGGGCTGGTCGCCTTCGGCTCGTCGCTCGACCAGGTGAGCGTCTTCGGCCTGACCGTCAGGGACGCGGCGCTCGTCCTTCAGACAATCGCCGGCCGCGACGAGCGCGACGCGACGACCGCGGACGTGCCCGTGCCCGACTACGTCGGCGGTTTGGGCGGCGACCTGAAGGGCGCGCGCATCGGCGTCCCCCACGCGCTGCTCGGCGAGGGGCTTGACGCGGACGTGCGGACGCGCGTCGAGGAGGCGATTGAAGCTTACCGTGAACTCGGCGCGGAGGTAGTTGACGTGGAGCTGCCGCACGCGAAGTACAGCATCGCCGTCTACTACATCATCGCCACCGCCGAGGCTTCGTCGAACCTGGCGCGCTACGACGGCGTGCGCTACGGCTTCCGCGCGGAAGACCCGAAGGACTTGCGCGAGATGTACCGCCGGACGCGCGAGGAGGGCTTCGGCGCGGAGGTCAAGCGGCGCATCATGCTCGGCACCTACGTCCTCTCCTCCGGCTACTACGACGCCTACTACCTCAAGGCCCAGAAGGCACGGACGCTCATCGCCCGCGACTTCGCCCGGGCCTACGAGGACTTCGACCTACTGGTGTCGCCCACCTCGCCGACCACCGCCTTCAAGATCGGCGAGCGAACCGACGACCCCCTCACCATGTACCTGTCCGACATCTGCACCGTGCCGACGTCGCTTGCCGGAGCCACCGCGATCTCGGTCCCGTGCGGCCTGTCCGCCGACGACGGCCTGCCGGTGGGCCTGCAGT
>DATMVD010000068.1:0-48799 GCA_035563535.1 Pyrinomonadaceae bacterium
GGCGCCGCCGCGTTCAGGAGCGCCGCCGCCGCCAGAAGCGCCGCGGCCCGCCGCGCGCCGCGGAAAATGTTCGCGTCGAAGAATCTCGGCATCATCCGTTAACGACCCCCTCAGTCTTTTTACTACGGCTTAAACATAGAGACGCGCGCCATGCGCGAGAACCCACGGGCGGGGCGGAGAATTTTACCCGGGCGCGGCTTTAGACGGATGTAACAAACCCGCGGGCCGTTTTTTCGTATTAACATCTGAATGAAGAGAAAGAGGAGGAGGAGAGAGTCGGACGCGGTTCCGGCCGCGGTGTCAGAAATCCCCAAAGGAGAATCGATGAACAGTAAATTTACGTTCGTCCTGCTGGGCGTCCTCGCGCTGGTGCTTCTCATCGGCGCGGCCGTCGGCTTCGCCAACATCGAATACACGCAGGAGGGGACGGTCAAGGTCGTCACCTACTTCGGGCGCATCGAGCGCGTCTACCGGCCCGACGACGGCTGGTTCACGACGCTCGCGCCGGGGCGCAAAGCCTACGAGGTCAACATCAAGTCGTTCACGGAGGCCGCCCCCGTCCGCGTGACGAGCAGGGACAACGCGGCGCTCCAGGTCGAAATCTCGGTCACGGCCTTCACAGACCCGCAGCACGTCGAGGGATACGTCCGCAAGTACGGCTTCGACGAGGCGCAGCGCCACACGCGCCGCAACCAGATTCTGCACGGGCTCATCCAGACCGAGGCGCGCAACGCCTTCGCCGAGTACGGGGCCTACGAGATTTACGCCAACCAGGAGAACATCCAGAAGCGCATCCTGGAGTCGCTCAAGCCGCAACTCGCCTCGCAGCTCCAGCTCGTCACGGAGTCGGTGCAGATCGGCAACCCGGACTTCCTCGACGACCGCATCGAGGCCGCGGCCTCGGGCGTCGTCGCCAACGAGAAGCAGAAGCAGGCCGAGGAGGCGCGGCTCGAAGCGGCCAAGATCGCCGCGCAGACAAAGCAGATCGAGGCGGCGACCTTCGCCAACCCGGCGCTCCTCGAAATCAAGAAGCTTGAGCTGCAACTCGAAATCGAGCGGGCGCGCGCCGAGGGCATCCGCAGCCACCAGGGGCCTCTGACAATCATGTACGGCGGCGGCTCGCCGGGCGTGCAGGTGCAGGTGCCCGCCGGGAGGTGAGTAGAGAAGGGAATTCGTTAACCGCACAGACACGGAGGCGCGGCTTGAAGCAATAAGTCTACAAGCCGTGCCTCCGTGTCTATGCGGTTAACCGCCCTTAACTCTATGGCTCAGGCGGCGAAAGTTGCGCACAGAATTTCGTTGACAGCCGCCGGAAACAGGCATAATCTTTGCCCGCCCAAAGAGGCACGCTTAATAAAACTCAACGCCCCCGGCAGTCCCATTTGCCCCGGCTCCGAGCGTTCGCCGCGGCGACGCTCCCGTCACCTTATCGCCGAAGTTCAAGCTGCCCCGGACGAACCCCGGGCCTCGCACTTGAAAAACTCTGAACCGTAGTCGCCCGGGCGCGCTTCACCTTCCCGCCGGCCCGAGGCTCTCTCTCGACGCGCACCTCGCGCGGCGCGTCCTGCGACCGCTTCTCACGCGCGGGGCCCCGCTCGCGTCGCCCCGCCAAACTTCCCTGCCCGCCAGGGCAGACCTACACCGGGAGTAAAAACATGAGCGAAGAATACGACCAGTCGAAAGGAGGGGGGCAGTGGGGCGAGGACGACGGCCCGAACATCCGCTACGACGACTTCGTCGGGCGGATCGTGCGGGACCCGAACGAGCCGCCGTGCCTGACGCTCCTGAGCGGCTACCTCGGCTCCTCCTCCGAAGAGGGGCACGTCCGCCTCTACCTCGACGAGGAGCTGTGCCGCTACGTCGAGATTCCCGAGAAGGCCATCCGGCACACGCAGGAACTGCCGCCCGAGCAGTCGCCGCTCGGTGGGAGCCTCGTCTGGATCGACCGCGACGCCGAAGTCATGCACGGCGCGGCCGGCTCGGAGCGCCGCAAGGCGACCTTCCTCGAAGGCCAGATCGCGCAGGACTACATCGGCGGGGGCGGCTCCGACTACGCCAGCACCGGCATCACGACGCAGACGAAGGACTGCCGCGCGCCCGGCGAGAACATCCTCCCGACCGACATGGGGCCGGGCTGCGGCACGTCGCGGGTCGCCGCCTGCTACCCGCAGCCGACGCAGCAAGCCTACTGCCGCACGCTGACCGGCATCCTCTGCACGCGCTTCGGCCCGCTCTGCCGCCGGACGATCTTCGAGCCGGTCTGCACCTTCGCCGGCCCGCTCTGCGGCCGGAGCGTCTACTACCCCTGCTTCACGAAGACCCAGCCCTACTGCTACGAGTCGGGGCCGGAAGACTGGACCATCTACGAGCAGCCGGGCGCGCAGGAGCAGTTCGGCCGGCAGGCGGCCTTCGCAGGCGGCGGGGCCGCGGGAGGCGCGCAGGGGTTCGTGGCCGCGCCGCCGCCGACGGCCCCCATCGTCTGCCCGTCGCAGTTCGTCCCGTGCAGGACGTTCGGTCAGCCCGCCTGCGAGTTCGGGATAGTGTCGCTCAACATTCCTTGCCCGCCGCCGACGCGTTCGGGGCCGAGGTGTGGTCTTGTCTCGCGGATTGCCATCTGCTCCGACACCCGCACCGGCCCGGGGTGCCTGGTCGGGACGGCCTTCGGGTGCGTCTCGCGCGACATCAGGTGCCCGACCGTCTCCGAGCCGAGGTGCCGCATCTCGGCCGTGGCGTTCTGCCCGGACACGGTCGCGGGCTGTCAGGTGGACTCGGCCTTCTGCGGGTTCGACCCGGGGCAGGTCGGCTTTGACCCGGCCGCGGGCGGCGGGGCACAGGCGCGCGCGGGGCAGGTGTTCGAGCCGGCGGCAACCCAGAGCAGGGACTGCACAACGCAGACCTCCGGCTGCCACGGGGTGACCGTGTACGGGCCGCGCTGTCAGGGCGGCGGAGTCGGCGCGCTCGCGCCGTCGCAGTTCTGCCCGTCGCGGGTCATCAGGTGCCCGTCGGCCGTAGACGCCTGCCCGACGCGCATCGGCTGCCCGTCGCGTTACATCCCTTGCCAATCGCAGTTCAACCGCTGCCCGTCGGCGCTCGACGCGTGCCCGACGCGCTACAACTGCCCGACGCAGCCGGACAGCGGGTGCCCCGGCCCCACGCAGTTCGGCCCCTGCGAGACCTTCGGCCAGTGCCCTTCGGCGGTTGACGCCTGCCCGACGCGCTTCGGCTGCGAGGTGTCGCAGTTCTGCGGCGAGTCCGTCGCCTGCTTCCCGGGCGGCGGAGGAGGCGGCTTTGACCCCGGCTTCTAAGGGGAGGGCCTCCTGGAAGCGTCGCCCCTTAACCGGCGAGTCCCGCCGTTGAAAGGCGGCGGGACTCGCCACATCTCAACCTCTAACTCCTGAAACTTCTTTCTTGACACCTTCAGGGCTTGCCGCTTAACTGTACGCGTCCGGCGCAGACGGCGCGTCCCGCGCGTCCCAGATGCTCATCACCAAAGAGACCATCGCACACTACCTCCTCGGCCGGGGGCTTCTCTCCTTCGACTCGGTCGTGGACGGAGACTTCCTCGTCGTCGAGGCGACGAGCCGCAACCGCAACTTCAAGGTCATAAGGGCGGCGAGCCCGGGCTACTTCGTCAAGCAGGTCAAGACCTTCGAGCCGCAGGCGGTCGAGACGATGCGCTACGAGACGGCCTGCTACTGGCTCTCGCACAACGACCCGGACTTCGAGCCGCTCGCGGCGCTGATGCCGAAGTTCTACGACTCGGACCCCGCGCGCCACGCGCTCGTCATCGAGCTGCTACCCGAGGGCGGGAGCCTCTCCGAATACCACCGGCAGCTCGGCTCTTTCCCGGTCGGGGTCGGCGTGCAGCTCGGCCGCATCCTCGGCACCTACCAGCGCGAGATGGGCCGCCGCCTGCGCGACGGCGCGAAGTCGAACGCGTTCGCGCGCCGCGTGCCGTGGATTCTCTCGCTGCACCAGATGAGCCGGAACCTCTTCGGCCAGTTGAGCGCCGCCAACACGCAGGTGCTCAACATCCTCCAGAGCTACCCGGACTTCCCCGCGACGCTCGACCGCATGAGCGCCGCCTGGCGCTTCGACAGCCTCATCCACGGCGACATCAAGTGGGACAACCTGCACGTGACGGTCGAGAGTGGCGGGGAAGGGGACGAAGAAGTCGCCGCGGGTAAGATGAGCCTGCGGCTCGTGGACTGGGAGCTGGCGGACTTCGGCGACGCGTGCTGGGACGCGGGCGCGGTCTTCCAGTCCTACCTCTCCTTCTGGGTCTTCTCGATGCCGCAGATGGCGGGCGTGCCCGCCGAGCAGTTGGTCGGCGCGGCGCAGTTCCCCGTCGAGAAGATGCAGCCCGCCATCCGCGCCTTCTGGAAGACCTACGTCGAGACGCGGGGCCTGGGCGGCGAGGAGGCGCGCGACGCCCTTGAGCGCAGCGTCTCTTACGGCGCGGCGCGCATGATTCAGACCGCCTACGAGTACATGTTCCACGCGCCGCAGATCACGACGAGCGCGCTCTACCTGCTCCAGCTCAGCCTCAACATCCTCAAGAGCCCACGGGAGGCCGTCGCCAGCCTTCTGGCCCTTTGACAGAAGCGACGAAGATGAGAGAGCAGCTCAACGCACAGCTCCGAAAGATCGTCCGCGCCGTCGAGGTGCGCTCGAACGACTCGTTCACGTTCGCGGGGCGGCACTTCTCGCTCGGCGCGCAGGCACAGCACCTACACGACGCCCGCGGCTTCGCGCAGCAGCGGCAGGCGAACCCGCTCGCTAAGCTGCTCGAACAGACGTTCTATCAACACTGCTACTGCCGCACCTTCGACGGCGCGCTGCGCGACGAGACGCCTCCGAACGTGCAGGGCGTTGACCTCACGCCGTCGCTTTCGGAGGCCAACGCGACGCGCGAGCGCTGGGACGCAGGCTGGCAGGTCTATCAGGTCTTGCCTTCGGGGCAGGTGCTGGCGCACAAGGACGGCCGCACGCGCGCGCTCTGGCCGGGCGAGTTTCTTTCGACCGACGCGCCGGGCATGGCGCTGCGGCCGGGGATGAACCTCTCGGTCTTCTTCATGCGCGAGACGAAGACGATGCAGCCCGGCTTCTACTTCGCCTTCGGCGAGGCGCAGGCGGGCGAGCTGGACAACTTCAGCCTCGCGCGCCTCTACTGGAACGTGCGCGCCGAGGGGGCCGTCGCGCTCATGCGCGCCGTCACGCGCGGCCTCAACCGCTTCCAGGTGCCCTTCCGCTTCAAGTGCCTGACCAACTCCGCCTTCTACGCGCGCAACGACGCGGCCGTCCTCTACGTGGAGAAGCGCTTCTTCCGCGTCACCGCGCGCGTCCTCGCGGGATTCTATGAAGAGGTCGCGCTCCACCTCCGCCCCGACGCGCCGCTCTTCACCAAGCCGCTCGCCGCGGGCCTCGCGCTCGCCGAAGAGCCGTACACGGGCGAGAGCTTCGGCATGCAGCGCTGCCGCATCCTGGCCGAAGCAGTCTTGAACGCGCACGCGCGGGGGCTCCGCGACGAGGCGGCGCGGCTCGGAGAGGTCGAGAGACACTTCGCCGCCTACGGCCTCAGGCTCGAAGCGCCTTACCTCAACCCGCGCTCGGTAGACCAGTACGAGTTCGATTTACGGCGGGAGGCCGCATGAGCGCACAGCCGGACGAGTTCCTCGAAGCGGCCGACTTCATCGCCGCGCGCCTGTGCCGCGACGCGGTCTGGGCCGGCGCGCGCTGCAACTGGCTCGGCGACTCGATGGAGTTCGTCGGCGGGCAGTGGGCGGTCGCGCACCGCGCCTTCGGTCCCGAACTCTACTCGGGCACCTCCGGCGTCGCCCTCTTCCTCGCCGAAGTCTTCAGGAAGACCGGCGAGCCGCTCTTCCGCGAAACGGCGGTCGGCGGCGCGCGCCAGGCCCTCTCGCGCCTCGAAGAGTTGCCCGCGCAGGCGCGCGTCGGCTTCTACACGGGGCACACAGGGATAGGCTACGCGCTGACGAGAATCGGCGAACTGCTCGGCGAGCAGGAGTTCGTAGACCGCGGCCTTCAAATCGTCGAGGCGCTGGCCGAGGTCGAGCCGGACGAGCGCGCGACGGACGTGCTCGCGGGAAGCGCCGGTGCCATACCCGCTTTACTTCATCTACGCAGTAAGTACGACCGCGGGCCCCTGCTCGAACTCGCCCGCCGCCACGGCGAATTTTTGATAGGGGCCGCGCGCAAGACGCAAGGCGGCTGGTCGTGGAACACGCTCAACGTCCCGGCCGAGCAGCGCAAGCAAGACCTCAACGGCTTCTCGCACGGCGCGGCCGGCATCAGTTGGGCGCTGCTTGAGCTTTGGAAGGCGACCGCAGAGGGGAAGTTCCGCGTCGCCGCCGAGCAGGGCTTCGCCTACGAGCGGCAGTGGTTCGACCCGCGGCAGGAGAACTGGCCCGACTTCCGCGGCCTCTACGACGCCTGGACGGGCAACCCCGGGCAGCCCGGCTTCATGACGGCCTGGTGCCACGGCGCGCCCGGCATCGGACTCTCGCGCGTGCGCGCGTACGCTCTAACCGGCGACGACATCTACCGCCGCGAGGCGGAGGCCGCGCTCCGCTGCACGAGCCGCACGCTCGCCGCGCCGGGGCAGGCCAACTACTCGCTCTGCCACGGCTCAGCGGGCAACGCCGAACTGCTCCTCTACGCCGCGCGCGTCTTCGGCGACGACTCCTCGCGCCTCCTCGCCGAGCAGGTCGGGCGCTTCGGCGTCGAACAGTACCGTAAGCCCCTCGGCCCCTGGCCCTGCGGCGTCCTCGAAGGCGGCGAGACGCCCGGCCTCCTCCTCGGCCTCGCCGGCATCGGCCACTTCTACCTCCGCCTCCACGACCCCGCGGGCGTCCCGTCTGTCTTAATTATTCTTCCCGAGTCCTAACGCGGCGGCTGCTGCGGCTTGAGTGAGAGCGGCGTCGCGCCCTTCGTGTATGAGGCGAAGAGGCGGTAGCCGAGAAGTAGCGCTATGACGACTGCGAAGGCGAGGGGCTTGCGCACGTCGGACTTGACGAGCAGGTAGTAGTGGAGGACGCCCGCGGCGGCGGCGAGGTAGGTGAGGCGGTGGAGCTTCTGCCAGCGTCGGCCTCCGAGCCGCTTGATCATCTTGTCGGTGGAGGTGACGGCGAGCGGCACCATCGAGGTGAAGGCGAGCATGCCGACGAGGATGAACCGGCGACGCGCCACGTCCTGCGCGATGGCGGGAAGGTCGAACCACTTGTCGAACCAGACGTAAGCTGCCAGGTGCAGCGCGCCGTAGAAGAAGGCGTAGAGCCCGAGCATCCTCCGCAGGCGCACCAGCCAGTTCGCGCCCGTCCACTTCCGCAAAGGCGTCACCGCCAGCGTCAGCACGAGGAAGACGAGCGTCAGCGTCCCCGTCGTCCGCGTCACGAAGTCCAGAGGGTTCGCCCCCAACTGCCCCCGCCGCCAGTCCCACCCCACCAGCGCCAGAGGCACCAGCGCGTTGACGAAGACGAGGAGCTTGTAGAATTTGATGTCCATAAGAGCCGTGAACCGTGAACCGTAAACCGTGACAGGAGGCGTGAACCGTGGCAAGCGAAGGCAGTTTTAACTTGTCACGGTTCACGGTTCACGCTTAAAAGTAGTATTTCAAATCCATCCCGTCATACAGGCTTGCGACCTGTTCGGCGTAGCCGTTGAAGGGAAGCGTGCGGCGGCGTGTGTATTCGCCGATGCGGCGCTCGCTGGCCTGGCTCCAGCGCGGGTGCGGCACGTCGGGGTTGACGTTGGAGAAGAAGCCGTACTCCTCCGAGTTCGCGCGGTTCCAGGAGGTTGGCGGCATCCGCTCCGTCAGCGTGATGCGGACGACCGACTTGATGCTCTTGAAGCCGTACTTCCAGGGCACGACCAGGCGGATGGGCGCGCCGTTCTGCGGCAGCAGCGGCTCGCCGTAGATGCCCGTGGCCAGCATCGCCAGAGGGTGCAGCGCCTCGTCCAGGCGCAGGCCCTCGACGTAGGGCCAGTCGAGCCCGGCCTCGTACTCGCTGAGCGCCGGTATGTTGCGCTTCGGGTCGTTGGCCGTCTCGAAGGCGACGTATCTGGCGTTGCCCTGCGGCTCGACGAGCTTAATCAACTCGCCGAGCGGGAAGCCGAGCCAGGGGATGACCATCGACCACGCCTCGACGCAGCGGAAGCGGTGGATTCGATCCTCCTGCGGGAAGAGGCGCGTCAGCTCGTCGAGGTCGAAGACCTTCGGCCTGTTGACGAGGCCTTCGACCGAGACCGTCCACGGGCGCGTCACGAGGCTCTGCGCGCGGCGCGCGGGGCTGTACTTGTCCGTGCCGAACTCGTAGAAGTTGTTGTAGTGCGTGATGTCCTGGTAGCTGGTCGCCTCCTCGCCGGGCAGCCCCCACTGCTTCGGCGCGGACTGCGAGCCAGGCTCGACCCTCCCGGTCGGCGTCGGCACTTCGACCTCCGGCGCGAGCAACTGTTTGTAGACGACCCCGGTCGCGAAGGTCGTCGCGGCGAGGGCCGCGCCGCGCAGGAAGTTGCGGCGGCTGAGGTAGACGCGCTTGTCGGTGATCTCGCTGCTCTTGATGTCGTCCGGCTTCTTTATCAGCATGACAGTTCAAAGCTCACGACAGTTACGTTCCTGCGTCGCGCGTCGGATTGAGTCCGCGCGCCGTCCTCGTTAAGGCTTTGAGCCCCCCCGAAACCCTCGCGTTGCTCCAAGCTTCTCTCCGCCGCCGCCCCGCGTCAACCCGCGCGCGGCACACCGGATGTTTAATCCCGGCCGCGCCGGACTCTATTCCCGGGCGCTCGCCGCGGCCGCGTCGGAGGCCAACCAATGGGCACGGCCGGGCATCAAAAAAGACGCGAAAAACCCGGCGACGTGGCGACGGTTCTAAGGCTGTACTTAATATCATCCCGGGTCTTTCAGGAGTAATGATTATGAAGAAGATATCCACTCTCTTTGCGGCCCTGCTGTTGGCCGTCACCGTGTTCGACGCCGCGGCCTCGCCCGCGAGCGCGCAGTTGAAGAAGGCGAGTGACTCGGCCGCGGCCGAGCGCCTCCGCCAGCCCGTCAACCTCGCCGTGCTCATCCAGGACGACCTCGTCTCGCGCGTCGGCAACGAACTGCGCGCGACCGCAGACTTCATCCGCGAGCTGCCCGCGGGCTCGACCGTGATGGTCGGCTACATCCGCGCGGGCTCCTTGCAGGTGCGCCAGCCCTTCACGAGCGACCTCTCGGCGGCGGCGCGCGCGCTGCGCGTCCCCGTTGGCTCGACCTCTGCCTCGCCCTATAACCCTTACGTGCAGGTGCGGGACGCCATCAAGCTCTTCCCCGCGGGCGGCGAGAACCGCAACGCGCTGCTGCTGGTCTCGGACGGCCTCGACACCTCGCGCGGGTTCGACTTCTCGTCCTCGGTCGATTCCATCGACCTCAAACGCGCCGTGAGCGCGGCGAAGGATCGCGGCGTCGCGGTCTACTCCTTCTACGCACCCTCGGCGGGCCTGACGAGCTGGAACAGCCGCGCCGTCAGCTTCGGCCAGAGCGCGCTCAACCGCGTCTCGGACGAGACCGGCGGCCGCGCCTTCTTCCAGGGCTCGGACTTCGTCACCTTCAACGCCTACTTCACGCGCCTGACGAGGACGCTCAACGAGCAGGGCGGCCGGGCCTACTAAGGTCAACGTCAGACAACAAGCGAAGGGCGCCGCGCGGGGCGGGGGACTCCGGCGGCGCCCTCTCCTTTTCCGCGCCGAAAAAATTATGGCAGCCCGGGCCGCGCGGTGTTAAAGTGCACGGCGGCAGGCGCGGCCGTTTGCCCTCGCTCCCCGCGCCTCCCACCTGCTCACGCCATGAAGGGACAACACCCCGGCGAGTACTGCCTCATGCTGGAAGGCCCGTACCTTTCGGTCTCCGAGGCGGAGCACGCGCTGCGCGACCCTTTCATCGAGGAATGGGTCGAGCAGACCGGCCGCTACCGCATCCACAACCTCAACGAGATGATGATCACGCCCGGCGTCCCCCTGGGTCAGCTCGGGCTGGAGATGGTTGACGAGCGCGTCTTCCAGCTCTACAGTCTCGACCCGCGCCACCCGCTCACCGAGCGCAAGGCCGAAGGCGTCGCCGACGCCCTCAAGCGCCAGGACATGTTCGACGAAATCTGGGTCGAGCCGCGCTGGCCGGAGGAGGGCGAAGAGGCCGGGCAGGAGACCGAAGAAGGAGAATAAAGAGCGCCGACTCAGGCCGCCGCGTCGGCGGCGCACCCGCGAACTCCCTTCATGACCCGCTCAGTTAACCGCGTTTTTCTTGAGCTTTTCGCCTCCGTCCGCATCCGCTCCTTGCCGTCTGAGCCCCCTGCGTGTATCTTTGCCCGCTGGCGGTGATCGGTCTTCGTTTCCCGAACAAACTAAGATGACCTTTCTGGATGGCCGGGTGAGCGTCGCGGTCGGCGACATCACGCGCGAGGCGGTTGACGCCGTCGTCAACGCCGCCAACTCGACTCTGCTCGGCGGCGGCGGCGTGGACGGCGCCATCCACCGCGCGGGCGGCCCTTCGATACTCGAAGAGTGTCGTGAGATACGCCGCACGCAGTACCCCGGCGGCCTCCCGGCGGGCGAGGCCGTCATCACCACCGCGGGGCTTATGCCTGCGCGGTACGTGATTCACACGGTCGGCCCTATCTACGGCCGTGAGGGCGGGCGCGAGGCGGAGCTTTTGGCGTCCGCCTACCGCAACTCTCTGGCGCTGGCCGCGGCGCGCGCGCTCGCGAGCGTGGCCTTCCCTTCGATCTCGACGGGTGCTTACAGCTACCCGCGTGAAGAGGCGGCGGCCGTCGCCTCCCGCTCGATTGCAGAGTTCCTCGACGGGGACGGGACGATCCGAGAAGTCCGCCTCGTCTTCTTTTCCACGGGAGACATGAACGTCTTTCTGCGCCATCATCAATTCGTCAGTTAGCGAGGATGCGCCCGCCGCGCCGCACTAAGAAGTCTCGGTCGGCCGGCGGCTTTTTTTGTCGGCGGGCGGAGGGCCGAGAGATTCAGGTAGAGAAGAATGGTTCAAACGATGAGAGAGGTCGAACCGACTCAAGTTCGAGAAGAGGCCGCCGAGGCGGCGACGCTGCCCGAGACCATCGCGGCGCTGGAGCGCGTCTCGCGCAACTACTGGTGGAGCTGGAACCCGGACGGCCACTCCGTCTTCCGCGACCTCGACCAGGAGGTCTGGGACGACTGTGAGCACAACCCGCGCCGCCTCCTGAAGGAGGTCCCGCAGTACAGCCTGATGCGGATGGCGACCGACCCCGTCTACGTCGAGCGCGTGCGCCGCCTCGCCGAGGGCTTCGACGCCTACATGGCCGCGGGCGACGAGACCTGGGCCGCACGCTCCGCCCGCGCGCTCACTCACGAGCACCCGGTCGCGTACTTCTGCGCGGAGTTCGGCGTGCACCACTCTCTGCCGCTCTACTCGGGCGGCCTCGGCATCCTCGCGGGCGACCATTTGAAGTCGGCGAGCGACCTGGGCCTGCCGCTCGTCGCGGTCGGCCTGCTCTACCACCACGGCTACTTCCGCCAGCACCTGCGGCGCGACGGCTGGCAGGAGGAGGCGTACCAGCAGATCAACGTCGGCGACCTGCCGATGCAACTCGTCCGTAACAGAGAGGGCGGGCCCGTCCGCATCGACCTCTTCGTGCGGGGGCGGAACGTGCGTGTGCAGGCGTGGCGCGTCGAGGTGGGCCGCGTGCCGCTCTACCTGCTCGACACGAACGTCGAGGGGAACAACGAGATCGACCGCCTCATCACGGGCCACCTCTACGGCGGCGACCGCGAGACCCGCTGCGTGCAGGAGATGGTCTTAGGGATAGGCGGCGTCCGCCTGCTCCGCCAGCTCGAAATCGAGCCGCACGTCTTCCACCTCAACGAGGGCCACTCGGCCTTCCTGACGCTTGAGCTGGCGCGCGAGCTGACCGACTCGGGCGTCGGGTTCGAGGAGGCCGCCGCCCGCGTGCGCTCGCGCTGCGCGTTCACGACGCACACGCCCGTCGCCGCCGGCCACGACGAGTTCGTCGCGCCGCTCATCGAGAAGTGCTTCGGCCAGGGGTACTGGGACGCGCTCGGGCTGACGCGCGACGAGTTCCTCAACCTCGGCCGCGTGAAGGAGGGTGACGACGAAGAGCTGTTCGGGCTGACGCCCCTGGCGCTACGCATGTGCCGCTCGTCGAACGGCGTGAGCCGCAAGCACGGCGAGGTCTCGCGCGAGCTGTGGAACAAGATGTGGCCCGAGCGGCGCGTCGAGGAGGTGCCCGTCGGCCACGTGACGAACGGCGTCCACGCGCCGACGTGGGTCTCGCCGCTGCTGCGCTCGCTCTTCGAGGAGCGCGTCGGGGCGGGCTGGACGGAAGTCCTCCACGACGCCGACGCGTGGTCGCGCGCCGTGGATAAGATACCCGACGAGGAACTCTGGAAGGTGCGCCGCCTTCAGCGCAAGCGGCTCGTCGCGTTCGTCCGCGAGCGCCTCTTCCAGGCGCGTTTGCAACAGCACGAGCCGCGCTCGTGGGCCGAGGCGGCCTTGGGGATGTTCGACCCCGACGCCCTGACCATCGGCTTCGCGCGGAGGGTCGCGGCCTACAAGCGCTGGGGCCTGATCCTGACCGACCCGGAGCGCCTGCGCCGGATGCTCTTAGACCCGGCGCGCCCGGTGCAGCTCGTCTTCGCGGGCAAGGCGCACCCGCAGGATCAGGGCGCGAAGCTCATCCTCCAGCAGATCGCGCAGTGGGAGCTCGACCCCGAGATCATGCAACGAGCGGTCTTCCTACAGGACTACGACCAGGAGGTCGCGCGCCAGTTGGTGCAGTCAGTGGACGTGTGGATGAACGTCCCGCGCCGCCCGCTCGAAGCGTCTGGGACGAGCGGCGAGAAGGTGGCGATGAACGGCGGGCTGAACCTGTCGGTCTTGGACGGCTGGTGGCTCGAAGGCTACGACGGGCAGAACGGCTGGGCCGTGGGCGAGGAGGGCCTGAGCGAGACCACCGAGCAGATGGACAGGCGCGACGCCGAGTCTTTGTACCGCGTGCTTGAGTCGGAGGTCGTCGAGACCTTCTACGACCGCGACGAGACGGGAGTGCCGCGCCGCTGGGTCGAGATGACGCGCCACGCCATCCGCACCCTCGCGCCCGCCTTCAACAGCGACCGCATGGTGCGCGACTACACGCGCCAGATATACCTCGGAGAGTAGGCAGACGGCAGTAGGCAGTTAAGCGCAAACTCAAGCTGCGTACATGAACGAGGCGGCCGGTCAGACGAGACCCGGCCGCCTCGCTTCATATAAGCGCCTTAGTTCTGCCTTTAACTGCCTACTGCCTACTGCCCTTCAGCAGTTCACGTAGCCGAGCGCCCAGAACACGATGATGAAGATGAGTACCGTCGAGATACAGCCGCCGCCCAACTTCCACGCCGCCGCGCCCGCGATGATCGCCCGCAAAGGCCCCTGCATATGGTTCCTCTCCTCTCAGCGTCCGAGATGTTCGGGAAGAGTCAAAGAGGCTTCTACAGCGAAAGCTTTGTGAAAAGGGTGAGACTACCTCACGTGAGTTTGTCGGCGACGCAGACGAGCCGGTCGGTCGCGCCGGCCGGCGTCGCGCGGTCGTACGCGCCGAAGAACTCCGCGCGGCCGAACCCCGCGCGCGCCACGCGCGCCTCCAACTCCTCGCGCGTCCAGCAGCGCATCTGGAAGTCGTAGGCCGAGACGCGCTCCACGCCGCCCGCGCGCAGCGTGTGCCTCTCCTCGACGAGCAGACGCCGCGTCCCGGGGTCAACCCGCGTCACGCTCAGGAAGGTTAAGGAGCCGCGCGGCGTCTCGGCCGTCTTCTCGAACACCGGCTCGCGAATCTTCCTGCGCGCCGTCGCCTCCCACTCGCGCACGTCGAGCACGAGCACGCCCCCGCGCCGCAGCGCGCCCGCGAAGGACGAGAACGCGCGCTCGCGGCTCCTTCCGTCCAGGAGGTCGTTGAGCACGCCTCGGCACAGGAGCCCGTCGAAGCGCCCGGGCGCGGGGAGTTCGAGTATGTCGCCGACCCGGAAGGAGGCCGCGAGTCCGCCCTCTTCGGCGGCAAGCCTCCGCGCCTCTTCGACGAGACGGGGCGAACGGTCAACGCCTTCGACCACGTAGCCGCGCCGCGCGAGCCCCGACGCGTGACGGCCGAGGCCGCAGCCCGCGTCGAGGACGAGCGTGCCCGCGCCGACGCCGCGGCCCGCGAACGCGTCCGCGATGAAGTCGAGCTGCCCCTCACCCGGCGGCCGAGTGAGGAGGTCGTACGCCCAGGCGTACTCGTCGTAGAAGGGTCTGCTGGCGGCGTCGTTCACGCCCCGATACTACAACAGTCTCGACCGCGCCGGCCGGAGCACCGCGAGAATCGTTAGTCCCAGGAAGCCCGCGGCGGCGAGCCACGCGAACGCGTCGCCGACGAGCGCGTAGCCCCACAGCCCCGTCAGCGAAACGATTTGGAGAAGGGGAAGGTTGCCGTACTGCGTGTAGGCGAGCGAGCCCCAGCTCCCGTTCGGCCCCAGCACGTTGAAGAGGTACTCCATCGTGACGAGCGCCGCGGGGAAGACGAGCGTTGCCTTCAGCCCGCGGAGCCTCGGCGCGAGCAGCCTGTCGGCCACGTAGGGCAGGAAGCCCACGAAGGCGAGCACCGCGCCCGCGACGAGGAAGGCCGCCCAGGGCAGACGCACGACGCCGCGCCACTGAAAGCACCAGGCGGCGTAGAAGGCCAGGAAGGAGAGTGCCAGACCGCGCGCGGCCGGGCGCGAGCGGACGAAGCAGAGCAGCAACGCCGGGGCGAGCCACGCGGCCGCGGGGAAGCTCGAAGTCCCGTTGGCGAAGGGCATCAGCGGCAGCGCCGCGAGCAGAAGCAGCTAAGAGTGCCGGGTCGAGGCAGGCTCTACGAGGTCGGTCTCGGCCGCGCGTCCCTCGGAAGGGGAGGCGAGCATCGCGAGTTCTCCAGTCCGCAAAAGTTCAGGAACAGGAGATAGTACGACGAAAGCCCCGCGCGCGGATGCCTCAAGCCGCGTGGGCTGGGCGCGGCGAGACGGCGTGGCGGACGGCGTTCTTGCCGTGGCGCTTGGCCGTGTACATCAGCTCGTCGGCGGCGCGCAGCATGGCGTCAACGCTGTCGGGCGGTTCGACCCAGGTGATGAGGCCCGCGCTGAAGGTGACGGGCCAGCCCTCGCGCCGCGCGGCTTCGAGGAGCTGCCGGCGCACGCGGCGCAGCACGACCTGCGCCGAGCGGTCGTCCGTTTCGGGCATCAGGACCGCGAACTCGTCGCCGCCGAGCCGCGCCACCACGTCCACCGCGCGCACGTTCGCGTGGACGGTGTCGGCCACGAGTCTCAACAGGCGGTCGCCCGCCGAATGGCCGAGCCGGTCGTTGACCAGCTTGAAGTCGTCCACGTCCATGAAGGCGACGCTGAAGGGGTGTCCGTGGCGGCGCGCGCGCTGCACCTCGGCCTCGGCCGCCTCCGCGAACGCGCGTTTGTTGAAGGCGCGCGTCAGGTAGTCGGTTCGCGCAAGCTCCCTCTCCTGCTTGAGCGAGCGTCGGAAGGCCGCGGTCAGGTGCGCGAGGATGAAGATGAAGCTGACGCGGACGAAGGCGTTCCAGTAGGCGATGAGCGGGCTCGCGTAGTGCTCCGAGGTCAGGTGCGCGACGGCGAACCACGAGAGGCCGCTCGCCGCGCAGGCCAGCACGCCCGCCCCGCGCCCCGCGTACCACGACGCGATGAAGACGGGCACGGCGTAGAAGATGAGCAGCGAGAAGTCCGGGCCGTTCAGGTAGTCGAACACGCCGAGCAGCGCGACCAGCAGCAGCGCGGCGGTCACGACGAAGGGCCTCGAACGGCGTTCCATGAAAGTGTTAAGCCACATAGTCTCACACAGACGCGTGCGGCCGGCAGGTCACTTTCGCGGGGAGCGCTGCGAGGAGCTTCAACGTCTCGAAAGCGCCGCGCGCCGGGTGCGCGGTGCGTCTATTCGATTAACATTGTTAACGTTTGGTTGCCCTCTTTTGTTCCGGAAAGTACAGTAGGCGGCAGGGGAAATTTTAGATTTTTGATTTGCGATTTGAGCAGCGCGGCTCTCGTCTTCAATCGCAAATCAAAAATCTAAAATCAAAAATTGCCTATAACTGCCTACTGCCGTCTGCCTACTGCCTACTCTCCTTCTGTGCTAGACTTCCGTCCTCACGCCGGGCGTCCGAAGGCCCAACTTGTAGACGTTTAAGATGACCCCCATGAAGTTCTGCTCCACTTGCAACAAGACTTTCGCGGAAGGCCAGACCTTCTGCCCCGACGACGGCGAGGTCTTAAGTGAGTCGCCCGAGTCCTTCGTCGGCCGCGTCATCGACGGCAAGTACCGTGTTGAGGGCTTCATCGCGCAGGGCGGGATGGGCGCCGTCTACCGCGCGCGCCACATCCTGCTCGGCGACGAGGTCGTCATCAAGACCCTGCGCTCCGAGATGCGCAGCAACGCCGAGTGGCTCAAGCGCTTCCAGCGCGAGGGCAAGGCGGCGCGCGCCTTCCGCCACCCGAACTCCGTCACCGTCTACGACCTCTCCTCGGGCAGCGACGGCCAGGTCTACATGGTCATGGAGTACGTCGAGGGGCACACCCTCGACAAGGAGCTGAAGGCGCGGGGCCGCTTCACGCCCGGCGAGGCTCTGGAAGTCCTTGAGCCGGTGGCCGACGTGCTCGACGCGGCGCACGCGCGCGGCGTCGTCCACCGCGACCTCAAGCCCGAGAACATCATGCTCGGCTCGGACGGCCGCGGCGGCACGGTCGTCAAGGTCTTAGACCTCGGCATCGCCAAGATAGTCGGCGGCGACGTGCACGCGACGGGCGTCACCTCCCTGACCATCGCGGGGCAGATACTCGGCACGCCCTACTACATGTCGCCCGAGCAGTGGGGCGAGCTGCCGCGCGACGGCAACGCGGAGGTGGACGGGCGGACTGACGTCTACTCTCTGGGCGTCATCTTCTTCGAGCTGGTCGCGGGCAGGAAGCCCTTGACGGGGACGACCCTGCCCGAGCTGAGGCAGAAGCACGTCGCGGTGACGCCGCCCCCTCTGGGCGGGGCCGGGGCGGGAGTGCCGGAGGAGTTCAGCCTCGCGGTCGCGCGCGCGATGGCGAAGGATCGCGCCGACCGCCCGCAGACGGCCGGCGAGTTCATTGAAGAGCTGCGCGCCGCGCTCGGCCTCCCGCCGCGCACGCGGGCCCGCGGGATACACTCGACCGACGCGGGCGCTTCGCAGTCTTCCGGCCCCAGAACGCGCGAGGTCGCAGCCGGGGGAGTGGCGACCTCGAACCTCGTGCGCGACACGCGGAGTGCCGGCCGCGAGAGCGCGACGGCCGAGACGATTGTGACGAGCGAGGCGGAGTCCCCGGGCGCGGGGCGCGAGACGAGCGCCGGCGATTCGAGGCGCGTGACGAGCGGAGGCGTGCGGCGCGAGGGCGCGCGCGCCACGGTCACCTCGGAGTCGAGGGCCGACACGGGCTACTTTGACGGCGGGCAGGAGACTTCACAACAGGGCGCGGGCGTGTCGGTCACCGCGCCGGAGCCGCGCAGGAGTCTCGCGCCGCTCCTGGCGGGCGGCGCGGTCGCGCTGCTGCTCGTGCTGGGCGTGGGCGGCTGGCTGGTCTTGAAGGGCAGGCGCGCGGAGACACAGCCTACGCCGACTCCCGCGCCGCCGCAGCCCGCGCGGCCTCCCGCCGTCGCGAGGGCCGAGGCGGCGAGCCTCTGGTTCGAGGCGTTCGAGAAGCCCGAGGACGCGGCGGGCAAGCGCGTGGCCGAGTCGCCGGCGGCGCTCAAGTCCGGGCAGCGTTTCCGCTTCCACTTCATCCCGAAGACGCGCGGCTACCTCTACATCGTCGGCCCGGCCGCGGGCGGCAACGCGCAGGTGATGCTTTTGACGGCGCGGGGCGCGGGCAAGCTGAAGACGAACCTCGTCGGCGGCGGCGCGGACTTCGCGTTCCCCTCGATGGGGGGCGCGCGGCTCAAGCTCGACGACAACCCCGGGGCCGACGAGTTCACCTTCATCTTCTCGCCGACGCCGATAGCCTCGCCCGCCTTCCTCGCCGGCGAGTACCTGCACGAGCTGACGCCCGCGGAGGTCAAGGAGTTGGAGGACTTCCGCGCGCAGTTCAAGTCGGACGCGCCCGAGGTCACAGTCCGGGGCGACGGCGACGACCGCCGCATCGTCGTCCTCGCGCCCGAACCGGCCATCGAAGCCGGCCGCCCACTCATTTATGACGTTAGGATAGATCATCGCTGAACGCGCCGGCAGTAAGCCCGACCGTCAAGGGGGGCGTGCCGACATCCGTGACGCGTAGCATTGAAGGACATACGCCCTCCCCGACGGTCGGGCTTCCGCCTCGCAAGGAGAAACACACATGCGCCTGAGAACCCTTCTGACTCTCGCCGCCTTCGTCGTTTCGACGTGCCTCGTTGCGCTCGCGCAGGAGGGGCAGAAGAATGACGAGCAGGTCATCGACGACTTCGTCACCACGCGCGGCGTGAGCTTCGAGGAGCCGTCGGCCAAGAAGTCGGGCGCGGGCCGGAAGCAGGCGGCGTCCACGTCGCGCAGGAAGTCGTCTGGGAAAAGCCCGGCGTCGGGCGACGTGGCTTCCGGCAAGACTCCGCCCAGGAAGGGTGTGCTGGACGTTAAGTCGGGCAAGGGCGGCGGCGGGTCTGAGATGGCGGGGCAGTCGGCTCCCGGCGGGGGGTCGGAGTTCGTTAAGGCGGGCGGCCCTTTGCGCCCGCTCGCGCTCGGCTACACGATCCTGATGAAGGACGACACGGGCCGCCTCTACGTGGCCGACCCCAAGCGCGAGTTCAGGACCGGCGACCGGTTCGCCGTCGCGCTTGAGACGAACGCCGACGGCTACCTCTACCTCTTCAGCGCAGAGAACGGGCGCAACCCCGAGCTGCTCTTCCCCAACGCGCAGATCGAGGGCGGCGCGAACGCCGTGCAGGCGCACGCGCGCGCGACCTTCCCGACGGGCCCGGCCGCCGACGTGGAATACTTCATCGACGTGACCGACCCGCCGGCCACCGAGCACCTCTACATCGTCTTCTCGCGCCAGCCTCTGGCGGACGTGCCCGCGGGCGCGGCGCTCATCAAGTTCTGCGGGAAGAACCTCGAAGACTGCGCGTGGAAGCCGACGCCCGCGCAGTGGGCGCGCATCACCGGCGGCGGCGGCGCGAAGGGCCGGGGCGTCGTCGAGGCGAAGAACGTGCAGCTCGCGCAGTTGAGCGTGCCGGCCTCCATCCCCGGCACGCTCCAGCGCGGCCTCAAGGTCAAGAAGGACGACCCCCGCCCCGCCATCGTCCGCGTCAACGAATCCCCCGACGCCGACGTGCTCGTCACCGAAATCATCCTCACGCACAAATGAAAAGGCCGTGAACGGTAAACCGTGAACCGTGACAAGTGAGAAGACAGTTCTTCTCTTGTCACGGTTCACGGTTTACCGTTCACGGCTTTGTTGGCCTTTTGCCTTCTCAACAGGTGCCGGGCTAATATCGGCTCAAAGATATCCGCGAAAATTTGGACGTGCAGAGGGTGGAACGAGATGGAAGCGAACTTCAGCCCTGTTTCAGACGCCGCCGCGCTCGAAGAGCTGTTCGCGCGGTCGCACACGGAGCCGGTGCTCCTCTTCAAGCACAGCAACGCGTGCCCGATCAGCGCGCGCGCCTACAGCCAGATGACGGCGGTCAAGACGCCCGTCTCCATCGTCGTGGTGCAGAAGAGCCGCGACGTCTCGCGCGAGGTCGAGCAGCGGACGGGCGTCCGCCACGAGACGCCCCAGGCGCTCGTCCTCCGCAACGGCCGCGCCGTCTGGAACGCCTCCCACTTCGACATCACGTCGGACGTGGTCGAGCAGGCGGTGAAGGAGAACCAGTAGGCAGACGGCAGTGGGCAGTTCAGAACCTTTCTGCCGTGAGTCGAAGGTTAATATTTCAACGTGCGTAGCGCGGGGCGGCTGCCTACTGCCGTCTGCCTACTGCCTACTTCTTTTATGAGCAATGCGCCGAGGCGCGGGCCGGCCGTGGAGCCGCGCGAGATTATGCAGGAGTCGGACGCCGAACTGCGCGTCACATGGGGCGACGGTCGCGCGTGCCTTTACGCGGCGCCGCTGCTGCGCCGCCTCTGCCCCTGCGCGCAGTGCGTCAACGAGTTCACCGGCGAGCGCGTGCTCAAGCCGGAGACCGTCCCCGACGAGCTGAAGATCGAGGACGTCGGCCTCGTCGGCCGATACGCGCTCACCTTCCGCTGGAGCGACGGCCACGACACGGGCATCTACAGCTTTCGGTACCTGCGCGAGATATGTGAAGACGAGGAGTCAGGAGTCAGGAGTCAGAATAGAAGGCTCTTATTCTGACTCCTGACTCCCTATGACCTATGAAAAAGATTCTGGTCGTCGAGGATGACGAGGTCGAGCGCGAGCTGGTGCGGATGACGCTGGAGCGCGAGGGCTACCTCGTGGTCACGGCGGAGGACGGCGAGCGTGGGTTCGCGGCGGCCCTGGCCGAGCGGCCCGACCTCATCGTGACCGACGTGCAGATGCCCACGGCCGACGGCGTCCAGCTCGTCAGGCGCGTGCGCGCGGCGTCCGAGGTCGAGGCGACGCCCATCCTCGTCATCACGGGCTTCGGGACGGGGAACGCGACCTACACGCTCGCGCAGGGCGCGGACGCCTACGAGCCGAAGCCGCTCGACCCGGACGCGCTGCGCGAGAGCGTGCGCAGGCTCCTGGGCTGAGGGAGTTTATTCAAACAAGGGGGCGACAGTTTTGGTTGAGGCCGTCGGGTGGGTCAGCTCGCTCATACTCGTCCTGACCATCGCCAAGCAGGTCTACAAGCAGTGGCAGGAGGGTTCGAGCGAGGGCGTCTCGAAGTGGCTCTTCGTCGGGCAAATGGCCGCCTCGCTCGGCTTCACGGTCTACAGTTGGCTCGTCTCGAACTGGGTCTTCGTCGTCACCAACGCCGTCATGCTCGTCAACGGCCTGCTCGGCCTGCTCATCGTCATCCACCACCGGCGGCGCGGGCGCGCGAAGGCGAAGTAAACGACTGCGCGCCCGGTCTGCTATGATGTCGGCATGAACGAGAGAGATTTTTTCGACGAGCGGCCCGAGACGAAGCCCGCGAACTACTCCTGCCCGCACTGCCGCGAGCGCGCCGACTACCAGGTGCGCTGGCTGCGGCGCACGAAGAAGAACCAGCCGCCGCGCGGCATGAACGAGCAGCAGCGCGCGCAGTTCCAGAAGGCGCGCGACTACATGGTGCGCGTCGATGACCAACTCACCTGCCAGCGCTGCCGCAAGCGCTTCGACATCCCCAACTTCCAGACCGTCGTCTTCATCTGACCCGGTCGGCCTTTAAGACAGAGGAGGAGAACCACCCATGGAAGAGCTAATCAGACAGGTCACCGAGCGCACGGGCATCAGCGAGGCGCAGGCGCAGACGGCCGTCATCACCGTGCTCGGCTTCATTAAAGGCCGCCTGCCGGAGCCCATCGCCGGCCAACTCGACAGCTTCCTCGGCGGGGGCGCCGGGGGCGGGGGCGGCGCAGACCTCGGCGGCCTCGGCGGCGCGGCCGGCAGCGTGCTCGGCGGCCTCGGCGGCATGCTCGGCGGCGGCGGCGACAAGAAGGAGTAGCCCGGGCGTAAAAACTTTCGCGGGGAACTTTCGGAAAGCCGGAAGCCCTCGCAAAACTTTTTCGCCGCACGCCCCGGCCCGCCAGACCCTCAACTTCTACGAACGCACGGGAGGGATGCGAATGAATCTGACTAAAGGCGCGCTCGCCGTCGTCTTCGCGTTGTTGTCGGCCGCGGGGGCACAGACCCGCGTGCAGGACGACCCCCCGCCGTCCGTTGAGCGCGGCGTCAACCCCGGCGCGGCGTTCGCCAATGCGACCGTCGTGGGGTCGTTTAGCGTCCGCAGCCTGCCGATTCCGACGCCGACCTCATGCCCTCATGTTGACGTGGACTGCCCTGACCGGGTGCGGCCGGGAGGGCGCCTGACCTTCGTCGCCGACCTCTCGGGCGCCGACCCGAACGTGACGCCGACCTTCAAATGGAAGGTTTCGGTCGGCACGATCACGAGCGGCCAAGGCACAAGCGCGATAACGGTGAACGCCTCGGAGGCGCCCGGCCGGTCGGTCACGGCGACCGTCGAGGTCATCGGCTACGAACGCTCCTGTGCAATCTTGGATAGCTGCACGACCATACCGGGAGACCGCGCGACGACGCGAAAGGTGGACGAGTACGGGAACCTCCGATACAGCATGGAGAAGTCCCGCCTCGACGTTCTCGCCATCGAACTGAATAACGACCCAATGGCGCAGGGCTACTTCATCTGCTACGGCGGACGACGCACCAGGCCGGGCGAGGCGGGGCGCCGCTGCGAAGACGCCAAGAGCTACCTCGTCTCCGACCGCGGCGTTGATCCCACGCGCGTCGTCACAATTGACGGCGGGTATCGCGAAGTTCCGACGGTTGAGTTCTGGATCGTGCCGCCCGGCACCGAACCGCCGAAGCCTACCCCGACCATTTTCACGACCAAGTCAAAGCCGCCGACGCCCGCGCACAGATTGGGACGGCAACGCCTATTAGCTCTGGCATAAAGTGAGAAAATCCGCATATCGCCGTCTGGGATCACTCTGATGACTCTGAAAATCCACGCATAGTCTTTCAAGACAATGGCATGGGCATGTCCCGCCAGATTGTTGAGAACTACTTCATGCGGGTAGGGCGCAGCTACTATCGCTCCGCAGAGTTCGATGCAGAACGTGCTAGGTTAAAACAAAGTGGGGTCGAGCTTGAGGCGACTTCACAATTTGGCATTGGCATACTCTCATGTTTTATGGTCGCCGACCGCGTAGAGGTGGAAACCTATCGCGTAGGGCATCAGCCACTCAAAATTACGATCGAAGGCCCTACCAAATACTTCGTAATTAAGCTCCTTGACGAACCTCCACGCTCAGATTTCCCAACTAAGCCTTCATCTGTAAATGATGATGGCCCGCCGCATTATCCCGGCACACGGGTCACCATTTATCTGCGCCGAGATGTCAAAGTAGATGTGTCGCAGACGCTAGATACTTTCTCTGCAAATATAGATTTTGACACGGTGATCTTTCAGCCTGGGACGAACGAGCCAAAGGTTATTCCGCGGCGCCGCTGGGAAGATGAAGAGGTACAGTTTAATAGCCTGAAGGAGGCTGTCGAGGCTGGTTACCAGAATCTGTGGCCGATAGGCGGACTACGATCCAGAAAAGTTACTACAAACCTACAGGTGATTGTGGAGAATTTACGGGAGGTTCTTGCCTACTCACGCATTCCTTTTGAGAAATATGACTTTTCTAAGAATTTCAGAGGAAATGCTTGGTTCTGGCTATTAAAGGGGGAAGACGGTAGGGTGTCTCCGCAAAGGGGATATTTGAGTATAGTGCGGGGGCTTCATTTGAGGGGGGCCCCCGAGGCACTTAGACATGTAACGGAGAGCCTAGGTGTGCCACTAGATAGTGATGAGTGGCGTCTTTTTTTACAACAATTACACACTATAGTAGGTAATGGCCAAATGCCGGAGCCAGGGACTGAGGCTGACCGAATAATTCTAAACGTTTTCGGATTCAACTTAGGGCGCACCGAAGCATTTGTAAAGAAGAAAGAGTTCTTCGATATCTGGAGGATGCTTCCCCAGCGACAACAACGCCTTGTCGTCCAGTCATTAGAGACTCTGAATGGGGCCTTTGTGAAAAATTCTGACGGTTCGTTTGATTCGGTGAAAAAGTGATCCGTAACCCTGCCCAATTTAATAACAGTCCACTCGAGTTCTTCTTCTCCAAGAACCAGTAGAAGAAAGTCGGGTTCTATGTCTTCACCGGCACCAGTTCCTCTATAACAGCGTAAGTGCTCCGCGCGGATCAGTTCGGGATGCCTGGCAAGGAAGTTACGTGCTTGATCATCCGCACCGCTACCATCGAGCAATGCTTCGTACTCGCTGACAAGCTTTTCTGCGGTACTAAAGATCATTTCCCGTCTTTTAGAATTAAGTGCTTCCTGCCCCGACCCAAGCATATTTTTAACTAGGAAGCCCTCCCTGAAGTCCTGCCGTGCTCGCTCCCTTGGGTCACCATCCCATGCATACAAGCCGAAGAGCGAGAGACGCTTAAATCGAGGCCTGCAAACTGTTCTAGATAGGTCAAGTGCATCTGACTCGCCTTGCGGCCACCACGTGATCAAATGATCAATGCTGAAGCGGGAGAAAGAAAAATCATCGGCAGGGATAATCATGCCCGGAGGAACGCCTACATTATTAGGTTGGAAGGAAATATTAATAGGTACCCTCTCTCCGTTCTCATTGAAGAAGGTGAATAGTTCCCCCTCCTTTGTGAATTCACTAAACTTAACGTCAACAGGATCTTGGATTGCTACAGGAGCCTCAGAATCATCGTCATATGTCAAAACGACCGTGGCGTCTTTGCAGGGCCAGATGTCACACCTGCCCAATGCGGCGGCGATTGAAAGTGGGATTAGGGTTCCATCATCAGGGAGCCGCGCAACCAACGTTCGCAGCGTTTCCTGATATGACGTAACGAATTCCCGAATCCTTTCAGTTCGTTCGTTCAGCTGAGATGTTTGCTTACTCACCGAAAACCTCATCTACTAACGTTTCTTGCTCTCTTATGAGGCTGCGCTGTCTTTGAACGGAATGAATTTAATGTCGTCCACAAACGCTATCATGTCCTGTTTCGTGAGGAATCTATCTGCTTCAGTTATTAGCTTATTAAGTGTGTGCCAAGTGTTCGGCAGGAATATACCAAGGGTTTCTTCGTCAGTTACCAGTCGTCCGTGATGTACGGCTCCACTTCTAAGGCCGTAGGCTACCTTATAGCTGCTGATAATGTCTCTTCTTGCCTCCAATGTCTGACCAATAAGAAATGCCATCCGCTCCCCAATGTGCTTTTGCAAAGATTCGCTTTGATCCTTGAGTAGGATACTTTCTAAGGCTAGAACGGCATATAGAAGCTTATCGGTAAGATTCTGTGCACGCGAACCTTTCGAGAAAATACTTATAGCTCGCAGTATGTCCATCTGAAATTCCGTTAGGTTTTCTTCCTTCTCATTAATTAAACGTACTAAGGTGTCGAAACCTTTACCTTTCATTTTGTCGAGAGTGGTGGCTTTTATTGTCCAAGGGTGTCGGTAACGTAAGTTAACCGTTGTTACTCCAGCGGAAACTAGCACTCCATCTCGTATGATCATATGTCTCGGGCGTTCCACGAATTCATTGCCCGATACTGCGCATATGATCGGCATGGCTGGGTTAAAATTAGAAGGTGCGAAATAGCTTAATATTTCCAATGCACTCTGAGTCCATGTCAGTGCTGTCTCCACAGCGCGTATAGGCTCTGCTGTGACAAATTGTGAGGTTACGATTACTTGGTCGGCATTTATGTTGGTTAGAAACTTCTTTGCGTTAGCAACCTCTGCTGGGCGTCGCACGATCCACTCCGTCATCCACTCCTGCCAAGTTGGTTGACGTAGTTTCTTTATGACAACTTTGCCTATATCGATCTCATGCTCAACGTCGATGCCCACGATCGGGAGCCATATTTCTTGCCGTGTGATGGAACGTATGCACCGCAGTAGTAGATAATCCACCAAAGGCTTGTCGGTTGACTTTAAGTGCCGTAACTTTATCCATTCGAATACGATTTCCACAACGTAGGTAAGACTCACGTACGGGTTTAGAGCGTCTATCTGCTGAATTCTTTGGCAGAGATTAATAAAGCTGACATGTCCCTCATCGAAGAACCCAACCGGGGGAGTGAGGTCGGGAAAGAATCTATCTGCTTCTGCCCCACTGGTCCCAATTGTAAATTGGAGAGGGCCACGTGGGATCTCGGGGTCAATAAGTCTGGCTGTTAGTTGAGGATGGTTGGGCCGGAACGCTTCGGAAACATCAGTAGGATTTTCCGGCGCTGTTTGCAGTAAGCTTACTAAGTTCTCCGCACTTTCATTTATCTGCTGCGCTAGGCTCAGCTCGATTTCTAGTTTCATCTCAAACCACCAGAGAGTTTAAAGTCATCTACTGCGCGAATGAATTCATCCTTTGTCGCATATTTGCCTGCATAACCTATACAGTTGATGAAGAACGTCCAAGCCATAATCATAAAACTTTCGAGCAGTTGCATGTCGGCCTCTGTATGTTCACCGTGAACAAAGCTCAGACGACGATCATAGATACTTAATACTGTATTGAAAACCTGCTTGCGGTCTTCAAGCGTTCTATCAACGAGAAGTGCAAACCTCTCTGCCAAGTCCTCTGGGCTTTGCGTTTTATTGGGTAGAAGAAGAGCCTCCAGAGGGGTCAATATGTAAGTCAGCTTGTCCGACGACCCTCTTAATGTTGAGCTTCTCCCATAGAGTTGTAGCGCATCGAGCACCGTTCTTTTAAAGGCCGTGGGGTTTGGGTCCTTTAGAAGCTCATCCAATTTATCCAGCCCAAATTGCTTCATTTCCGCCACGTACTCATTGTCAATCGTCCACCTGTCGAAAGGAGTCAGCTCTATACCGCTAGTTGAAAAAACTATCTTACCCTCTTGAGTCATGAGGTATTGGTAACTCCGAGAACCTTCCTGACCTAAGGGGACAGAGTAACTAACCACGAACGGGAAGCCATTTTGTGGTGAGAGACACCGCAATAGGGCCAAGGTTCTTTCAGCTTCGCTTGAAGCGAGCTCGTAGGCGCGCTTTGGTTCGGCTTTAAGTTCCATTGTTGCCGCAGCCAATCCCAAGATTTTTTTTCTCCACCTAGTGAAGAATTCGTCCGCCTCGGCTGGCAACTCCGGATGCCTTTGGCGAAACTCTGCCTCCCGCTGGTCCAGCATCTCTCTCGTGATAGTTCTTATTTTCATTTTACCGAAGTGGAATTCCGACTCTACGTGGGTAGAGGCAATGGGAATCCACACTTCATATTCTTCGATACTTTTTTCGCACTCCATTAACACATATTCCGTCATGGGCAACGTAGTCTCATGTCTAAAGGTTTTTTTCACCCATTCAAAAATATGATCAATCAAAAAATCTACGCTCACCGACATGTGCAGGTCGGGTGCTTTATGCATCCCAATCGCTATCTTCTTAAGTATCTGATAGCCCTCTCCCACCAGTTCTACCGTCTGCCCTTCATGGTAAAAACCCTTCCCAGCTTCATTTCCTTCGCGATCACGACGCATCAGTTTGATTTCACCGATGATGTCTTGGAAGGGGATTGTTGCTGTCACATGTGTGTCTGGCACGAAGCGGCGGATGGAGACGCGCGGGCGCTGTGAGGGGCGAGCAGTAAGGTGGGGAAATATGGTATTGGCTCTTTCATTGTGGGCCTGAGCCGCTCTAGGATTCAATTGCATTTGAAAACTCCAGTGCTGGCATTATATGGCAGAAAAGTTATCAGGATATGCCGATGAAATTTCAGGATATGCCGGAGCTAACAGCCCCCGCCATTGACGAGACATCACACCGCGTCGTAGCGCTTCAGCTTTCTGTAAAGCGTCGAGAGGTCGATGCCGAGGATGTTGGCGGCGCGGGCCTTGTCCTGGTTGGTGTGGGCGAGGGTGTCGAGGATGTAGCGGCGTTCGACCTCGTCGAGGGTGGGGCGGAGGCCGTCGGGGTCGAGGACGGCGGGGTGACTCCCCGCGGAGTCGCGGACGCGGGGCGGGAGGCTGTCGAGGTCGAGCCGTTCGCCGCTCAGGGTGAAGGCGCGCTCGATGGCGTTCTGGAGTTCGCGGACGTTGCCGGGCCAGTTGTAGTTGATGAGGGCGGTCATCGCCGCGGGCTCGATGGGCTTCTCGTCCTGGCCCTGCTCGCGTGCGGTGCGTTTGACGAAGTGGCGCGAGAGCAGCGGAATGTCCTCGCGCCGCTCGCGCAGGGGCGGCAGGTGCACCTCGATGACGTTGAGGCGGTAGAAGAGGTCTTCGCGGAAGCGCCCTTCGGAGACTTCGCGTTCGAGGTCGCGGTTGGTGGCGCAGATGATGCGCGCGTCGAAGCGCGCCGGTGTGGATGAGCCGAGCGGCGTCACCTCGTGCTCCTGCACGGCGCGCAGGAGTCTCACCTGCAAAGCCTGACTTATCTCACCTATCTCGTCTAAAAAAACGGTGCCGCCCTCGGCCGAGCGGAAGAGGCCGGGGCGCGAAGTGGTCGCGCCGGTGAAGGCCCCCCTGGTGTGGCCGAAGAGTTCCGATTCGAGCAGCGTCTCGGGCAGCGCGCCGCAGTTGATGGCGACGAAGGGGCGGTCGGCGCGCGGGCTGTTGTGGTGGATGGCGCGCGCCACCAGCTCCTTGCCCGTGCCCGACTCGCCGTAGACGAGGATGTTCGTGCTCGTCGCCGCGACCTTCTCGACCAGGCGAAAGACTCGCTGCAAGGCTTCGGACGTGCCGATGATCTCAGAGAAGCTGTAGCGCCTGTCCAGCTCGCGGCGGAGCGCACGGTTCTCGCGGAACAGCTCGCGCTGGCGCAGTGCGTTCTTGACGGACTGCAAGAGGTCTTCGTTGACGAAGGGCTTGGTGATGTAGTCGTAAGCCCCTTTGCGCAGGGCGGCGACGGCCGAGTCCACGGAGGAGAAGGCCGTCATCACGACGACGAGCGCCTCGGGGTCGATGTCCTTAACCTTGTCGAGCAGCGCGAGGCCGTCCATGCCCGACATGCGTATGTCCGTCAGCGTGACGGCCACGTCCTCGGCGGCGAAGACCTCCAGCGCCTCCTCCGCGCTCGCCACGCCCGCCACGCGGTAGCCCGAGTCCTCCAGCAGGCGCGTCACGATGGCGCGCATCAGGTCTTCGTCTTCCGCGACGAGGATGAGTGGCTGTGTGTTCATCGGAGTAGACAGTAGTCAGTAGACAGTAGTCAGTAGAAAACCCTTCTCATTCCGTACCGTTCGGTTGTCAGCGTCAGCGGCCGCGGCGCGCTACTGGCTACTGACTACTGTCTACTGTCTACTCTCTTTTCCATTCCCGCGCGAGCATCGAGTAGGAGACGAGGTCTTTGAAGTGGTCGTGCACCCACTCGGCCTGGCGGTGCGTGCCCTCCTGCGTGAAGCCGAGGCGCTCGGGGATGCGGCGGCTGCGGACGTTCTCGACGGCGCAGTAGATTTCGACGCGGTTGAGGCGCAGCTCCCGGAAGGCGTGCTCGACCAGCGCGCGGCACGAGCGCGTCATCATGCCGCGCCCCTGGAAGTCCGCGCCGAGCCAGTAGCCGATGTCGGTCTTGCGGTTCGACCAGTCGATGTTGTTGTAGCCGATGCTCCCCGCGACGCGGCCGCGGAAGAAGATGAGCGTGGCGAAGCCCTGGTCTTCGGCGTACTGGCGTACCTGGCGGCGGATGAACTCGCGCGCGTCCTCGACCGAGTAGCGCTCGGTCGCCCAAGGCATCCACGGCCGCAGGTGCGCGAGGTCGCGCCGGACGAGCGCCGTCAGCTCCTCCGCCAGCCGCTCGTCCACGGGGCGCAGCTCCAACTCGTCGTCGATGCGTCGGCTGAACATGTCTATTTCAGATTTGAAATCTCGAATTTCAAATCTTCGGCGGAAGTCTGCACAACGGGCGCGCGCGGCGCAAGTTCGGCCGCCGCCGGCCCGCCCGCGGGGAGCGTGACGCGGACGGTCGTGCCCGGCTCCCCGCCGCCCGACTCGACCGTCAAGCGGCCCCCGTGCGCCGTGACGATGCCGTAGCAGACGGCGAGGCCCAGCCCCGCGCCCGCGCGCTTCGTCGTGAAGAAGGGGTCGAAGACGTGCGGCAGAACCTCCTCGGGGATGCCGTGGCCCGTGTCCGCGAACTCGACGGAGACTTCGCCCGCCGCCTCGTCGAAGCTCAGGCGGACGCGCAGCTCCCCGCCTTCGGGCATGGCGTCGCGCGCGTTGAGCAGGAGGTTTAAGAAGACCTGTTGGAGCTGGTCGGGGTCTGCGGAGACCTTCGGGACTCGCCCGCCGAGGTCGGTCGTGACCTTCAAACGCTTGAAGCCTTTGTCGAAGGCTGCGAGGCGCAGGGAGGACTCGACGACGCGCGCGAGGTCGAGCGGCGCGCGCGCGGGCGGGCGCTGGCGCGCGAAGTCGAGCATGTCGCGCAAGACCTGCGAGATGCGCTCGATCTGCGTGGAGATAAGCCGCAGCATCTCGCGCGTCTCGGCCTCGCGGTCGGGGGTGAGCGGGCGCGACTGGATGATCTGGATGAGCGAGGAGATGGAGGCGAGCGGGTTGTTGACCTCGTGCGCGACTCCGGCGGCGAGCGCGCCCGCGGCGGCGAGCTTCTCGGCGCGGACGAGGTGCTCGTTGAGCGCGCGCAGGCGCTCGATGTCCTCGGCCATCTTGCGGCTCATCTCGTTGAAGGAGGCGGCGAGCAGGCCGACCTCGTCGTTGCTCTTCAGCGCGACCTGCGTGCCGTAGGCCCCGCCCGCCACGTCCACGGCCGCCTCGGTCAGCCTCCGCAAAGGTCTCGAGATGGTGCGGATGACGAGCGCGACGAGCAGGAGGTTCGGCACCAGGGCCGTGATGACGCTGAAGACGAGGTAGCGCTTCCAGGCTTCGGCCGTGTGGTCTGTGAAGCTCCACCAGACGATGGGAATCTGGAAGAGCGCGAAGCTCAGGACGGCGACGGCCGCGATGGAGAAGGCGACCTTGTAGGCGATGGGGAAGAGGCGGAACTGGTCGAGCGCCGACTGGATGGAGAAGAGCTGGAAGTTCGTGATGGCGTACGCGTAGATGACCGCGCCGACGAGGACGAAGACCGAGCCGACGGGCAGGAGCGTGTAGACGCCCGCGAGCGGGAGCACGATGTTCGCCGCCGTCTTCAGGACGGCCGTGACGACGAGCGCGAAGAGGATCGCGCCGAGCTGCTTGCCCCAGAGGCTCCCGCGGTAGCGCCGCCACTTGCCGTAGAGCAGCGCGAACCCGTAGGCGAAGAGGCCGTAGATGTAGAGGCCGAAGGCGTAGGCGAGCGGCGTCAGACGAATCCTGAAGTCCTCGCCGTCGAACTCGATGCCGCTCCACATCATCCCGGCGAGCGCCGCCGGCACGAGCACCAGCCCCGGCGCGAACATCACGGCCGCGCGCCCGACGGGCACCTCCGAGTTCTCCGGGAAGACCCACGCGAAGACGACGAAGGCGAGCTGCAGGAGGAGCGCCAGCGCGAAGCTCGTCCCCGCCCACCACGCCGCGAGCGTGCGCCCGCCGCCGAAGCCCCACATCACGATGTCGTTGACCGTCCACAGCGCGAGGCACGCGATGAAGGCCGCGAACGTCTGGTGCCCGCGGCTGCGCGGCGCGGCCACGAAGACGTAGAAGCCGAGCAGCACGAGCGTGAAGAGCGAAAGCAGCAGCAGCGCGAGAAGCATGGACGAAGAAGTAGTCAGTAGACAGTAAACAGTAGTCAGTAGGAAAACCGTCGTCGCTCGAACCGCGCGGCTGTCATCCTCAACCTCCGCGGCGCGGAGCGCTACTGGCTACCGGCTACTGACTACTGTCTACTTGAGCCAAGGGCTCATAATCATCGCGGCTATCGTCAAAGGGATGCCGAACGCGAGCGGCCGGACGTGGCGCGCCTCAATCATACCACCGCGGGAGAGGAGCCGGTGAAGAATCGCGAAGGCGGGGAAGGCCGCGAGCGCCACCGCTCCCGCGAAGAAGACGCCGAAGATCGCGCCGATGCCGAAGAAGAGCAGGCCGCCGAGTCCACCCATCACCACGCTCCAAGCGACGGCCATGACGAAGACGACGAGGGCGAACGCTGCGCGCGTGCGGGTGCGCGGGTCGCCCGCCCAGCGGCCGAGGTAGCCGCCGAACCAGCGCCCGACGACGCAGCAGACGACGTTCATCCCGACGCAGAGCGCGACCACCCAGAAGGCATCGTCGCCGCGCGTCGAGGCGAGGAAGCGCTCGAAGAGCGCGAAGGGCGGGAGCAGGCCGAGGAAGGTGCCGAACAGGCGGTACGCCTGCTCGGTCGTGAGCGGCCTTTGCATGGAGAGCGCGCGGTTCTCCTCCTTCTCCCAGATGAGACGGCGGCGCTGCACCTCGGGGTCAAGCTCCTGCCGGAGCCAGCCTATGCGCTGCGCGATGTGGAGGTCCTGAGTCGCGGGCCGACAAACGCTGTAGGAACCGCCTGTGTCGTACATGATTCTTCTCCTTCACCGACGCCCTGCGCTTCGGCCGCCGACACGGCGTCGAGCATCCGCGCCACGGAGACGAGCGCCACGCGCTCGTCGAAGAGCGAGAGCAGCTCGACGACGCGCGAGAGCGCGCGCGACAGCGCCTCCGAAGTCCGGCGCGGGTCTGACGGAATCCGGCGCGCGCCCGCGGCTCGTAACTGCTCCGAGGAGTCAGGGGCGGGCGTCCGTTGAACTGTCCTGAGCGCGGCCTCGCCGACAGCGGCGAGCGCGTGGACGAGCTCGCCCGCGGCGCGCTCGCGGTGCGCGACGAGCCGCGTGACGTTGCGCCGGTGGACGCAGCGGCCCGCGACGAGCAGGTCGTCGCCGCCGCGGCCGGCGATGCGGCACAACTCCATCTCGCGCGGCGTGGGTCGCGCGTCCGCCGCCGCGGTAGCGCAGGCGACGGCGAGTCCCGCGTAACGCTCGACGCACTCGCGCGCGGCGTAGAGCTTGTGGCGCTCCGACTCTTCTTCGAGCGCGCCCGCCTCCAGGAGCAGGTCTTCGACGGAGCGCAGGGCGTTGACGGCCGCGCGCTTCACCTCCTCGACGCGCCGCTCGTCGGGCGCATGCACCTCTGCGGCCTTCGTCCCCTTCGTCCTTAAAGAAGAGAGACGGCGCAGCAGGCGTGGAAGAGAAGCGAAAGGCCAGGCGAGCGCGGCCCCCGCGGCTCTGAAGAGCGCCTTCCCTTTGGGCGCGCCGGAGGAGTGCTCCGAGAGGAATCGCGCGACGCCGAAGGGGGCCGCCGCCGCGAGGTAGATGATGAAGAGTTCGCTCACGATCATCACGCACGGCGGAAGGGCAACGCATATGCCAACTCGCGGCGACGCGGGCGCGGGCGTGAGTTGTTTGAGTTTGTCGGCGAATCGCCCGGGTTTTCGGCGGTGGGTCGGTTCGGAGCCCCGACCGTCGAGGGTGAGGCGCGTCGGTCGGTTTTGGCAAAGAGCGCGTGCGCGGTCTCGGCTTGGCATTCTGCGAACGCGCGGGCAACGCTTCGGGTGCTGTTCGTAAAGAGGCCACGCGCCGGGCGGCTCTGTCCGGGGCCGTTGCGGGAGGCGACGGAAAACCGTCGCGGCCGGCGCGGAAATGGGGCAGGCAACAGAAGGGCTCAGTCGCGCATCTTCTATGTTGCTCCCACGGAACCTTCCTGCAAAACCTCGCGCAGGCGTGGCCGTCCGGCCTGAGATGTCAAAGTTTTATTGCGACGTTCTCACGACCGATGAGTTGCGGCGTGCCCCCGTGTCGCGGGTGAGGTCGTGGCCCTCGATTTGCTCTTTCCCGTGGCGAGCCCGGCGGGCAGGCGGTAACCGAACAAAAGGGAACTTTACGGCCGGCTCGTTCGTCTTACATTCACACGAACACGGATTCGTAAAAACGGAACATAAGGTCATGAAGAAGAAAATCCCGATCAAAGTCATCAAGCGCGGCGAGAGAAATCGCCAGCAACAGCCCGCGGTGGCCGAGCCGGTCGCCGAACGCGCGACCGCCAAGGAGGCCGCGCGCGAAATGGTCGCGACCGTCTCGCAGTGGGTCAACGAGTTTCAGCAGAAGCGCCGCTCCGAGACGGCGCAGGCGATCAAGACTCTGTTCGCCGACGCGACCCCGCAGACGAGCAAGGCATAGACACCCGAAGGCGCTCCCGCCCCTCCTCAAGTCTCCAACTGACGGGAAGCGCTCCAAGCAACAGTTCAAAGGTTCGCAGCAGCGAGAGGCGGCCGGGGCGTAACGCTCAGGGCCCGGCCGCCCCGCGCGCGAACGTTGACACGGGAGCCGGCCGGCCGTAGCATGCGCGGCAACGGCCTAAGACTCGGAGGCTCCCGAATGAAGAAGACAGGAACGAAGCGCGCGGGCAAGCGCGAGGAGCGCCCGCTCTTCGCCTCGACGCGCAGGCCCGTCGCCCCCCACGGACACCCCCTCTCTCGCGCCAAGCCCGAAGACCGCGCGCACCCCGCCGAGCGCAAGGCCAAGCACAAGAGGCGGCCGGGGGACGGCGAGTGAGTGAGGAGACGGGGCGCGCCTTCCTCGCGGAGGCGCGGCGGCACCTGCGCGAGGACTACCTGCCGAAGATCGAGCGCTGCCTTGAGCGCCTCACCGACGAGCAGGTCTGGTGGCGCGCGTCCGAGCGCTCGAACAGCGTCGGCAACCTCCTCCTACACCTCGAAGGCAACCTGCGGCAGTGGGTCGTCTGCGGCGTCGGCGGCGCGCGGGACGCGCGCGCGCGCGACCGCGAGTTCGCCGAGCGCCGGAGTCTGCCGCGCGAGGAACTGCTGAGCGCTTTGCGCGCCGCGGTCTCGGAGGCGGACGAGGCGCTCGCGCGGCTCGGCCCGGCGGCGCTCGTCGAGACGCGGCGGGTGCAGGGGCTCGACGTGACGCTCCTGGCGGCCGTCTTCCACGCCGTCGAACACTTCTCCATGCACACGGGCCAGATCATCCTCCTCACCAAGATGCTCGCCGACGAAGACCTCGCCTTCTACGACTTCTCAGGCGGAGTGCCGCGCGCGAACTGGGGGAGATGAGTTACGCAGCGCCGTGTGCAATGGCGTCAGTACGGCCCGCGGTAGCGGGTGGGTTTCTCGGCGGCGGCTTGAGGATTGATGACAGACGGCCTCTCATTAATCGTCAAGCTGTGGCCGTACGACCCGCCCGCGGTAGCGGGTGGTACTGACCGGATTCCGCGCCGCCCGCGCTTGAACTGAAAACTGAAAACTAAAGACTGAAAACTGAAATTTAGGCTTTTAAATCTTGCGCGTTCGTGGTTAATATGTCGGGCGAGGTAAGCATTCCCTGATAGCCGGCCGGAGCCGCACCCGCCGAGTGCTTCTGTAACGTCCGCGCCGCCGCCGTCATCCAAAATTTCCGAGGAGGCTTCTGTTAATGACTTACGTCGTGTGCGAACCGTGTGTGAACTGCCGCTACACGGACTGCGTGGTCGTCTGCCCCGTCGAGGCGTTCCACCTGGACGACAACGCAGTCTGGATCAACCCCGAGACCTGCATCGACTGCGACGCCTGCGTCCCCGAGTGCCCGGTCGAGGCCATCTTCGCCGAGGACAAGGTGCCCGAGGAGTGGCAGCACTACACGGCCATCAACGCCGAGAAGTCTTTGAGCGGCCTGCCGATCATCAGCGAGAAGCTCGACCCGCTCTGCTAAGGAAGTGAAGAAGAGGCGTGGGGGACGTTGGCTCGGCGCGCTGGCCGGCCTCGCGGGGTTGACCGCCGGGGCGGTCGGGGCGGCGCTGCTGCTCAGGCGTCGCGGCGGGGACGAGAAGTCGAAGTCGATCTACCCGGAGTACAACCGCCGCGAGAAAGACCGCTGGGCCCAGCCGGGCATGCCCGTCACCTTCCGCGCCGAGCTGATGCCCGGCCGCAGCCGCGCCGAGCGCACCTACCGCGTCGCCGAAATCCTCCCGAGCGGCCGCGTCAAGCTCGAAGAGGTCGCCGGCGACCACGCCGAGTCCGAGTTCGAGGCCATACGCTAACGGAAGGATGAAGGGGGCCTTAACTGCCGTCCCTTCATCCTTCATCCTTCCGCCTTCATCCTCTCACTGGACGCCCTCCCTCACGGTCGGGCTACTGCCTTCTCGAACTCCTCGCGCCCGATAGCGTAGATGATCACCTTCGTCCCGAAGACCTCCCATTCGCCTTCGGGCTTCTCGCCGAGACGTTCGGCGACGCGGATTGAGTTAACGTTCTCGGGCGCGATGAGGCTGATGACGCGCGTCTGGCCGAGCGTGGTGAAAGCGTAGTTCATCGAAGCGCGCGCGGCCTCGGTCGCGTAGCCGCGGCCCCAGAAGCGGCGGCGCAGCGTCCAGCCGACCTCAAGCCCGGGCCAGCCTTCAGGGTTCCAGCAGCCGATGCGTCCGACCATCTCTCCGCTCGCCTTCTCCTCCACTGCCCAGAAACCGTAGCCGCGCAGGTGCCAGTGGCCGAGCATCATCGCCATGTTGCGCCAGGCTTCGGCGCGCGGCACGGGCTTGCCGCCGCCGAGGAAGCGCATCACCTCCGGGTCGCCGACCATGTCGGCGTAGGCGTCCGTGTCCGACTCGCGGAACATCCGTAGGACGAGCCTTTCGGTTTCAATCACGTCTTTCACCATTCGTACTCGCGCCCCGGCTCCATCCGGCGCGGCACCTCACGTTGCGGGGCGGCCCCCCGGCGCGGCACCGGCGCCGCCGGGGCTTATCACCTCGTAGGCCGCGAGGTTCCGCTTAAAGCCTTGCAACTTCTCGGGCGGCAGAGGGCGGGTCATGAACTGCGGCGAGACCAGGCGGTTCAGGTTGTCCCCGATGAGGATAACGTTTCTGTCGCGGTCGCCCAAGTCACACAGGTTACTGGCGAGGTTAACCGGCTCGCCCATCACGGTTAACTGCCGGTAGAGCGAGTGCCCCATCTCCGCCTTGTGGACGGGGCCGCTTTCGATCCCGATCCGATTATAAATAACCGGGATGTTGAAGACCTTCCACTTCCGCATGACCTCCGCAAAGCCCTGCTGCATCTCCAACGCGGCCGCGACGGCCTTCGTTTCGTGCTGGGCGACGGCGCGCCGTACGTTGAATGTAACCATGAACCCGTCGCCGATGAACTTGTCAATCGCACCGTCGTGTGCGATGGCGATGCCGCAGAGGGTCTCGAAATATTCGTTGAGGAAGTCGAGGGCCGCGGAGGCGTCGAAGCGCGCGAGCAACATGGATGACTTCGAGAGGTCGCCGAAGAGGACCGTCGCCTCCTCCGGTTTAGTCTTAGGCGTGATGCCGAGTTGGATGAAGTTGTTCGGGTCCTGGACGAACTCCGCCACCTTGGCCGACAGCGACGCGAGCCCGCGCTCGGCGTTCTGCTGGTCTTTGGCATCGAACTGCCGGTTCTCGGTCTTGTTAATGAACTCGGCGACGCCGATGCACTTTGCGCCGAGGAGCATCGGGAGGGCCAACATCTCCTCCGTGCGGATGTTTGCCACCGCGTCGGTCTTGTTAGAGACGGTGCTTTCGCGGCGGGGGTCGTGAAGGATGCGGGGCTTCTTCGTCGTGAAGACGCTCCCCGCGATGCTCTCCATCGAGACGCGGACGCCCTTAAGCTTCTCCGAGCCCTCGCCGAGGAGCGAGAGGAAGACCAACTCGCTGGGCTCCTCCCCGCCGACCTCCGAAGGGGCGGGCACAAGGATCGAACTGCTGCTTGCCTCGACCGTGTCCGTGAGGTTCGCCAGCTCGATATCGATGGCGTGTTTCTTTCCGGCGAGGTAGCTACCGGCCCGCAGCGTCTCCTGATGCCGGGCGCGTAGCTCGGCGTATTGCTTCTCGACGTTGCCTGCTTCGGCCTTGGTGCGCTCTAAATCCTTCTTCAGCTCGGCTTCCCGAATCTGGCCTTGCAGGCGCACGACGTAGGCCGTGACGGCGACGATGGCGCCAACGATGGCTATCGCGCTGGCGACGATACCGAGAATCTCATTCGTGGAAAGCTGGCCGAACATCGTCATGTAACCTCCTGAGGGCCTTGGCGGAAGGGCCCCGGCTGTGGGGACAGCCCGACCTAACACCGACCGGCCGAACGTCACCAGACGTAATCGTGCCCGGCCTCCATCGTGCGGAGGTTGGGGATGCTGAGCGCCTCCAGCTCCTTAACCAGCACCCTCCGGTACGAGGGTTTCAGGTGCATGGCCAGGATGTCGAGGTGATTGTGTCTGAGCTTCAACAGCTCTCTGCCGAGGGCGTCCGGCGTGAGGTGGCCGGAGACCTCCGCCAGCCGGGCCATCGAGTTCGGGAACGACGCCTCGACGAGGAGCGCGTCGAGCCGCCCGAGCCGGTTGAGGGCCTGCCAGAACTCTTCCGTGGCGGCCGTGTCCGAACTGAATCCGACCGCAGTCCGGCCGTCCCTGATGATGAGGCCGACCGTGGGCACGATATGATTGACCGGGATGGCCGTCACCGACAGGTGCGCGACGCGGAACTCCTCGCCGTGGCGGAACGGGACGTAACTCATGACCGGGGTCTTCTCGTTCTTCAACTCCGAGAACCGCGGGTAGACCGTCCAGTTAAAGATGTCGCGCTCGATAAGGTGGATGACCTCCTCCGTCGCGTGAACCCTGACGGGCTGTTCGAGCGTGGCGAAGAGATCATCGATGAAGATCGGGAGCGTCGCGACGTGATCCATGTGCGGGTGCGTGATGATAACGTCGCGAACCGCCCCGCGCTCCTCCTCCGTGAGCCCGATGGCGATGCTCCCGGCGTCGATGCAGACGCGCCCGTCCACCACGAAGCAGCTCAGACGCTGCTCCGGCGACGCGCGCCCCTCGGCGTCAATCGTGCTCGGCAGGAGTTTGATCTTCACGAAGAATGGGTGCAGGGTGTCGGGTGTCGGGTGTCGGGTGTTGAGTTGACGGCAAGTCGTCTTAACCCGACACCCGACACCCGACACCCTGCACCCATCACTTTCCCTCCAGTTGCAGGCGCAGGCGGTAGAGCTGCTGCACGTAGTCGGCCTCGACCTCGTGTGGCGCGGCGCCGCGGGGCTGGATGCCGCGGGCGACGCGCGAGCGGTGGAAGGCGAGCTCGCTGGCCGCGCGGTTGTAGCGCACGCGCGCGCGCCAGTGCGAGAAGCCGCCCCGCGCGAGCGCGCGGTAGGTGGCCCCGGCGCGCCCCGCCACCGAGCAGAGGCAGTCGTAATCGGCCTCGGTGATGAGCCCGCGCAGGACTTCGGGGCGCAGGTGCTCGCGCAGGACGCGCCCCTCCCGCCGCAGCGAGAGGAAGATGACGAGCAGCATGCCGAAGAAGGTCGGCACCATCAGAAGGAAGTAGGTCAGGAGCACGTACGCGCCGTCCTCGTACGCCGAGGTCAGACGCGCCGAGGCGTTCCACAGCGCGTGGAACAGGACGGCCGCCCCGAACCCGACGGCCGGCGCGACGTACTTCACCCAGCGCTTCGTCGTCTGCGCCGCGAGCCCCAAACCGATGCCCGTCATCCCGGTGAACAGGGGGTGCGCGAACGGCGAGAAGATGCCGCGCACGACGAAGACGCCGACGGCGTTGTCCTCCGCCACGGCCATGCCGTAATACTTGACGTTCTCCGTCATGGCGAACCCCAGTCCCACCATCGCGGCGTAGATGACGCCGTCGGTCACGCCGTCAAACTCGTCGCGCCGCCAGAAGTAGAGGATGAAGAGGACGAGCGCCTTGGCCGTCTCCTCGACGACGGGCGCGGAGACGACCATCCCGTAGGACTCGGCCGCCGAGTCGCCCGCGAACGCCGAGACGACGAGGACGCCGACCGAGTTGATGATGATGGCGAAGAAGACTGCGACGAGCGCGCCCCAGAAGAAGGCCGCGGCCAGCATCCAGGGCGGCTCCGGCTCGTAGCGGTCGAGCCAGAGGACGAGCGTGACGTAGACGGGGACGGGCAGCGCCGCCGCGACGAGCCCGGCGAGGAACGGGACGACGCCGGTCTCGTAGCCGATGAGCCAGAGCGTGCAGAGCCCCGTGAGGAGCGCGGCGAGCACGGCCGCCACGCCGAGCGCCCAGCGGAGCACGCCGCGCCTGGCGCTCGGCGTGGGCGGCGCGACCCTCATACCGGGGTACGGCGGGGCGGGGAACTGATCCATATGGAGCGTGTCCGCGCTCTCGCGCGGCTGCGAAGGCCGGGGCGGCGGGGTCGGTCTTTAAGGCCCCGCGGCTACCCCTTCGAGTTCAGGTAGAGTAACAGAACGACGAGGCCGCCGATGAGCAGCACGGCCACGAAACCGATGACGGCGAGGAGGAGCGAGTTGCCGCCCTTCTGCGGCGCGGGCTGCGGGGGCCGCGGCGGCGCTGACTCCGGGCGGCTGGGGTGCGCGCGCCGCTCGGCCGTCGAGCGCTGCGGCGGCGTGCTCGTATGCGGGCCGACCAGGGTCGAGGCCATGTCCCAGCCGCTGCCGGCCTGGGTCGCCCCGAGGTTCATCCCGATGACCGCCCCGCACGTCGCGCAGAAAGCCTGCTCGGCGCCGACCGGCGAATCGCATTTGTGACAACGCTTCTCCATCTTCCTCAACTCCCCCCCTGGCAAACGGAACGCAAGTATAAACGCTCGGGCGCGCCACTACCAACATGAATGTTATAGCGGTCGGAACCACCCGCGGTAGCGGGTGGCCGTTGCGGGTGCCGGACGATTGAAGACAGCGCGCCTCTCATCAATCAACAAGCAATCATCGAAAGGGCCAACCCGCTACCGCGGGTGGTTCTGACCTGAATCTATCCGGATGGACGCGTCCGCCGGGAAAGACTATAATCCGGGCTTCGGCCGCAAGCGGCGTCGGGGAGCCGAGATGCCGTCCCCTCGTAACAACGGAGAGAGATTTTGCCCACCAGCCCAGCCGAGCAGGCGGCACAGCAGCGCGCGCGCACACAAGCGGGCGGGGGGCGGCGGCGCACGCACGTGCATCCGCGGATGCCCTCGACGGCCGGCTACATGTTCGTCGCGGGCTCGCTCTCCATCGCCCTCTTCTGGGTCATCTGGGTGCTCCTGCGCTCCGAGGGCGACGAGGCCCCTTGGATACCGGCGGGGCTCGCCGCGGGCTTCGTCATCCTCTTCGCCGCGGCCGCGCGCGAGGTGGTGATGCGGCGCGCCTGGGCGCGCTACACGCGCGAGATGGAGTTGGTGATGGGCGCGGGCGACGCGGCGCGCGTCCCCTTCAAGGCGAAGACGCCCGCCAACAACTGGCCGGGGATGCAGGCGCAGGTGGCCGCGCTGCGCGCGCTCCAGCAGAGGCTCGCGGAACTCGACACACCCTCCACCCCGCCCGAGTCGCACCTCGAAGCCTACAAGCTCTGCGAGCAGTACCTCGCCAACACGGACGAGGCGCTGCGCGCGCCGGGCGGGGCGGCCGAGATGCGCGCGGCGCTGCGTTCGGGGCAGGAGCGCGTCCGCGCCTACCAGCGCAAGCACCTCCTGGCCTGGGCGCGCGGAGAGGCCACGCGGCTCACGCACGAGGCGCAAAGGCGCGTGCGCCACTCCGACCGGATCGAGACCGCACAGCGCGCGCTCGAAGTCGTGGGCGAGGCCCTGCGGGTCTACCCGGGCGAGCGCGAGTTCGTCGATTCCTCCGTCGCGCTGCGCAACTTCATCGCGTCGGTCAAGGTGGGGCAGTGGGTCGAGATGGCCGAGCGGGCGGCCTTCCGCGGCAAGTACAACCGCGCCGTGGCGCGCTACCGCGACGCCCTCTTCTACCTCTCGCGCGCCGACATGAGCGAGGACGCGCGCGACGAGGCCGCCGGCCGCATCCACCGCGAGATCGAGATGCTGAGGGCGCGGGTGCGCACCTCCGAGGTGGCCGAGGACTTGGGCGGGGGGGCCGACGGCGACGGCGCGCGCCCCCGCCGCGTGGCGCGCCGCGACGGGGACGAGGTGGCGAGTTGATCGCGCAGCGCTGCCCCAAGTGCGGGAGTTCGCGCGTGCGGCGGGGCTACACGGACACCCCGCTTTTGCTGCGGATGATTGGCGTTTACAACCTCTTGTGCGACAATTGTAACCTCCTCTTCCGGGGGTTCGCCGTGCCGGGCACAGTCCCGCCGCGCGGCACGCACCGCCGCCACCGACGCCGCCACGCCGCAGGGCGTGGGCGCGCGGGCGGCCGGGGCGAATGAGCGCTCACGGGGCAGCCGCCGCGCCCGCCGCGGCATCTAGAAGTATTCGTCCGAGGGCTTCAGGCGTTTGCATTTCGACTCAAGGGCGACCGCTCCCCGGGCCCCTACTGCCACAGGAAGGTGTTCTATGAGACTTAAAAGCTTAGTTCTTCTCGCGCTCGCCGTCTGCTGCGCCGCGACCACGGCCGCCGCGCAGGACGGCGGCGGCGCGGGCGCGGCGGCCAGCGCCCCCTCGTCCGGCGGGCCTTCGCTCGACAAGAAGTACCTGCTCGGCCCGGGCGACGTGCTCGAGTTGCGCGTCTACAACGAGGCGCAGTTCAACGGCCCGCTGGTCGTGGACGACGAGGGCAACATCACCGTCCCGTTCATCGAGCAGCCGATCCGCGCGCAGTGCCGCTCCGACCGCGAGATCAGGGCGGACATCGTCAAGGCGCTCTCCAAGTACCTCAACAAGCCGCAGGTCAACCTCCGGCTGATCAACGCGCTGAGCCGCCCGCCCGCGGTCGTCTTCGGGGCCGTGCGCGCCCCCTCGCGCGTGCAGATGCAGCGGAGGGTGAAGCTGCTCGACGTGCTGGCCTCGGCCGGCGGCGTGACCGAGGCGGCCGGCGGCGACATCCAGATCTTCCACACCGAGCCGGTCATGTGCCCGGAGGCCGAAGACCTCGCAGCCGTGCCCGTCGATACCTTCCAGGCCGCCGACCCGACGCAGGTCAGCTACGACGTCTACAGCCTGCGCGGGCTGAAGGACGGCAAGAAGGAGGCCAACCCCATCGTCCGCCCCGGCGACATCGTCATCGTGCCGGAGTCGCAGCCGGTCTACATCACGGGGGCCGTGCGGTCGCCGCAGGGGCTCTACCTGAAGGACGGGATGCAGCTCAAGCAGGCCATCGCCATGGTCGGCGGCCTTCTCAAGGAGGCCAAGGCCAGCGAGGTCGTCGTCTGGCGCCGGAAGAAGGGGCAGGCCGAGCCGGAGAAGTTGATCGTCAACTTTAACGACATCAAGAAGGAGAAGGTTAAAGACGTAGACCTGCAGCCCTACGACATCGTCGAGGTGCCCGACAACTCGGGCAGCGCCGCCTCCTTCGTCAAGAACATGCTGATGGGCGGCGCCGGCGGGGGCATCACCTCGGCGGTCTCGTCGCTGCCGCTGCGCGTGATCTACTGACGCGCCGACGCGCGCGGGGAACCGGAGCGGGGCCGGCCGCCGTCTACGGCCGGCCCTTTTCCGTGCCCCCGCTGCGGGCGTTGGCCGCCCCGCGCCCCCGTGTGGTAGATTAACGGTTTCGTCGGGGCACTAAATTTTTCGGGAGAGTCTGTCATGAGTCGAAACTACAGCCGCGCCGCGGCCGACGCCGTGCGGAAGCGGCGCCGCCGCAACTCGCTGCTCGTGAGCGCCGTCGCGGTCATCGTCATCATCGTCCTGCTGACGCTCGAACAGGTGGCGCTGCTCTACCTCATCTCCACGCTGGGCGTCGTCGCCCTCCTGCTCGTGGTCGCCTTCTCGGACCTGCACGGCGCGCAGCAGCCCGCCTCCGCGCTCGGGGCCGCGCCCGCCGACGACGCGGCGGCCATCGCCGACGGCATCACGAACACGGCGACCGGCGCCGCCGTCACCACCACCTTCGGCTCCGCCGCCCCGCGCCGCCCGCGCCGCCGCCCGCGAAGGTAATACAGTAGGCGGTAGGCAGACGGCAGTAGGCAGTTCAGACAATGATTTCTTCAACTGCCTACTGCCATCTGCCTACCGCCTACTGTTTTAAAAAAACTGTTTGAAGTCGCGGCGACCCGCCTGCTATCATCCCTGAGCCGTGCGCGTGCGGCCTTCGTCCTCACCGACGGAGCGTCTTTCTCCCCGCCGGGTGTGTTCTCCTATCTTCCAGAGTTTGCCGACAAGGGGTTTTTATGCGTCTGACGGCCACGCTACTAGTCCTGGTATCGCTGTTTCTCGTGCCGGCCGCGCGGCCGCGCGCGTACACTTTGCAGTACACGAGCACGGCCGCCACGACGCAAGTCCGCTGGCCGACGACCAGCATCGCGGTCGCGCTCTCGACCTCGCTGAACAACCCGCCCGCTTACGTCCGCGCCACGGGCGCGCAGGTCGTCCTGGCCGCGCGGCGGGCGCTCTCGCGCTGGGCGCTGGCCTCGAACATCCAGTTCACCGTGACGACGAGCGGGGCGCAGGACGCGGTCGCGGACGGCGTGAGCCTCATCACCATCGCCGACACGCCCGCGAACCGCGGGCTCTTCTCGACCGGCGTCCAGCCCGGCCGCGCGCGCATCACGACGGAGGTCGTTAACCAGGTCAACACCGGACGGATTCTGGAGGCCGACCTCGCCATCAACCCGCTCGTGACGCGCTTCGACCCCCTCGGCAATCAGGTGGCGAGCTTCTTCTCGACCGACGGCACGCAGGACAGCTACGACCTCGAATCGACCTTCGTCCACGAGATCGGCCACATGCTGGGCCTGGAACACTCGGGCGAAATCGGCTCCTCGATGCAGCCGCGGCAGGGGACGAACGGCACGTACAACCTGCCGAGCTTCACGACCCGCACGCTCTCCTCGGACGACGTGGCGGGCATCCGCGCCATCTACGGCCCGCGTACGGGGCTGGGGAGCATCGAGGGTCGCGTCGGCTACAACTCGGCGACGGGCGCGGCTGCCTTCGGCGCGCACGTCTTCGCGGAGGACGTGGCGACGGGGCGGCTCGCGGCCGGCAACGTCGTCAACGCGGCCGGCAACTACCGCATCGACGGCTTGCCGCCGGGGCAGTACCGGGTCGTCGTCGAGCCCCTGGACGAGCCCGTCTTGGCCACGCAGATCGGGTCGAACGGCGGCGGCTACCCCGCCTTGACGCTCTCGCAGCAGCCGCCCTTCGTGACGACCGAGGCCGGGACGGTGACGGTCGGCGCGGAGGCGACGACCACGCTCAACGTCGGCGTGCCCGGGCAGGTGCCCGCCATCAACCCGAGGTTCATCGGCACGAACTTCCAGCTCTCGACCGTGCCCGTCCCCGTCGTGCCGGGGCAGTCGCAGACCATCCACATCGCGGGCGACCAGCTAAACGCCGCGCCTTCGGGGACGGTGATCGGTGTCAGCATCAGCATCAACTCGCCTTACATCGATGTCTCAAATGTGCAGCAGCTCAACGGCTTCGGCATCCCCGTCATCAGCTTCGACATCACCGCGAGCACCCTGACGCCGCCGGGCGAGTACAGCGTCCGCGCCCTCTCCACGGCCGGGCAGGTGGCCTACGTCTCGGGCGGCCTGACGGTTGACCTGCCGAACGGCGTGCCGGCGGGGCAGAACCTCTCGGACAGCTCGCAGTTCTTCGTCGCCCAGCACTACCGCGACTTCCTCTCGCGCGAGCCCGACCAGTCGGGCCTCGACTTCTGGACGCGCGAGATCGAGAACTGCGGCGCGAACGCCGCCTGCCGCGAGGTGAAGCGGATCAACGTCTCGGCCGCGTTCTTCTTATCCATCGAGTTCCAGCAGACGGGCTTCCTCGTCTACAGGCTCTACAAGGCGGCCTTCGGTAACGTCCCGGGGACGCCCGTGCCCGTGCGCTTCCAGCAGTTCTTCCCGGACACGCAGGAGATAGGGCGCGGCGTGGTGGTCAACGTCGGCGACTGGGAGCGGCAGCTCGAGGCGAACAAGCAGGCGTTCGCGCTCAGTTTCGTCCAGCGCCCCGAGTTCCTCGCGCGCTTCCCGCGGACGATGTCGCCGACGCAGTTCGTCGATACCTTGAACGCGAACGCGGGCGGCGTGCTCGACGCGAACGAGCGGCAGAACCTCATCAACGAGCTGTCGGCAAACAACAGCGACGCCGGGCGGGCGAGCGTGCTGCGCAGGGTCGCGGAGGACGCAGACTTCGTCGCCGCGGAGAAGAACCGCGCCTTCGTGCTGATGCAGTACTTCGGCTACCTGCGGCGTAACCCGGACGACCCGCCGGAGGCGAACCTGGACTTCGCGGGCTACAACTTCTGGCTCGGCAAGCTCAACGAGTCCAACGGCGACCCCATCGCGGCCGAGATGGTCAAGGCGTTCATATCGTCGATCGAGTACCGCCAGCGCTTCGGGTCTTGAACAGAACCGTTCGCGGTTCTGTCTAAACAAAGGGCCCGGGGGCGAATCTCAATTGAGATTCGCCCCCGGGCCCTTTCACCTACCCCAACGTAGGAACTTTACCTTACAGGCTCTTGGCGTCGTCCGACAGGATGCCGTCGCTGATCATGATGCCGTCGCTGATCATGATGCCGTCGCCCATCAGGATGGCGTCGCCGAACACGATGGCGTCGCCCATCAGGATGGCGTCGCTCATGAGGATGGCGTCGCCCATCAGGATGGCGTCGCTCATCGGGCGGCCGTCGCCCATGAGCCAGCCGTCGCTGATCATGATGCCGTCGCTGATCATGATGCCGTCGCTGATCATGATGCCGTCGCCCATCAGGATGGCGTCGCCGAACACGATGGCGTCTTTCCCGACGGAGCCGTCGCCCATGAGCCAGCCGTCGCTGATCATGATGCCGTCGCCCATGAGCCAGCCGTCTCTCAGCACGATGCCGTCGCCCATGAGCCAGCCGTCGCCCATGAGCCAGCCGTTGACAAGGACGGGCTGCTGATTGAAGACCACGCCGCCGGCGTAGAGCACGCGGTTCGAGGTCGAGACCGCCTCGCCGCCGATCTGGAACGTACCGCCGACTGTCGCGCCCGCGCGGAGCACCCTGTCGCCAGCCTTGAGCTTGTCGGCGTTCGGGACGAACGCGCGCGCCAGCTCGACCGCCGCCGCCGCGTTGACCTGCCCGACGCCCTGCGTCATCAGGTTCGCTATCTTCGAGGCGAAGAGTGAGTCGGGCAGTGCGTTCGCCGTCTTCACCAGCGCCGCCTTCACCATCACGGGCGTGAGCGACTTGTTGGCTTCGAGCATCAGCGCCACGGTGCCGCTGACGACCGGGGCCGAGAACGAGGTGCCGTAGTAGGTGTAGTAGGCCCGCTGGAGCGCGCCCGCGCCCGTCGGCACCGCGATGCGGTCGGGGCGCGCGACGGCCGTCGCCGGGTTCTCCTGCGACATCGCCGCGACGACGCCGCGGCCGGGCGCGACCAGCTCGGGCTTCTGCAGGTGGTCGAACATCGTCGGCCCCTTCGAGGAGAACTGCGCCATCGTGTCGTCGGAGCGGCGGGCGGTGCCGCGCGTGTCGCTGGCGCCGACCGTGATCGCGTAGGGGCTGTTGCCGGGGCTGTGGATGCCGCCGAAGACCGGGCGGTAGACGGGGCTGCCGTCCGCGTTGTGGCCGATGATCTCTTCGTTGCGGCCGTCGTTGCCGGCGGCGGCGACGACGACGATGCCGGAGAGGACTGCGCGCTCGACCGCCTTGCAGAGCGGGTCGGTGTGGTAGGACTCGCGGACGGGGGCGCCCAGCGAGAGGTTCAGCACGCGGATGTTGAAGCGCTTCTGGTTGACGATGGCCCAGTTGATAGCGCCGAGCACCGAGCTGGTCGTGCCCACGCCGTTCTCGTCGAGCACCCTGAGGTCGAGGAGGCTGGCCTCGGGGGCGATGCCGACGAAGCTCTGGCCGTAGCCCTTCGAGGCGGCGCCGTTGCCGGCCGCCACGCTCGCCACGCCCGTGCCGTGACCCTCGCGGTCGCTGCCGGCGCCGTCGGAGATCATGATGCCGTCGGAGATCATGATGCCCTTGGTCTTGACGGCCGCGCCGCCGCCGGTGAAGTCGACGGCGGCCGTGATGCGCGACTGCCCGTTCTTCTGCTGGAAGTCGGGGTGAGACGAGGAGATGCCGCTGTCGAGGATGGCGATGCCGACGCCCTTGCCGGTGACGCCGGAGTTGTTCTTGTCGATGCCGGCCTGCGCGAGCGCCGCGCCGGTGGCCTCGCGGGTGACGGCCATCTGCGCGGCGACCAGGCGGTCGGGCGAGATGTAGGAAACGTCCGCGCGGGCGGCGAGGGAGGCGAGCTGGCCGCGCGGCACGAGCGCCGTCGTGGCGTCGAGCGCCTCAAGGTCGCGGCCCTTCTTGCCGCCCTTGGAGGAGATGGCGTCGGCGTGCGCGGCCGACGGGCGACCCTTGGTCTGGATGATGACGCGGACGAGGTCGGCGGCGGCGCCGGCGGACTCGAACTCGGGGGCAAGCTTGGACGCGGGTTTGGCGTTCTGCTTCGGCTTGGCCGCGGCGGCCGCGTTGGCGGCGAGCGGGGAGAGATAAGCACTGAAGAGAGCCAGGAGAACTGCGCAAGCTGTGATTCGGCGTAACATTTTCGTTTGTTCCTTTCGGCTCCGCCACGCCGGGTGCGTGTGTTTTGGGGAACGGGAGCCGCCCTTCTTCAAAAGAACTAGGGACCGTTGGCAGGTTTCGCGTCCGGGCTGTGAGAGCCGGACTTTAGAGTTCAAGGCCGCGTCACTCACGAAACCTGTCAACGATCTGACCCCCTCTAGTTCAATCGACGTGCCACCAAAAGCCTCCCCGGCACGCCCCGCCCGAAAGGAACTAAACCCAGCTTTTCAAACAACTTACGCCCACCCCACCCCGACCCCTCCAAACCCCCTCCCCGACCCCCAATCTGGATACCTCGTATCCAACATCTGCAACAAATCTTGTATTCCCCGGATTTCCCCGGAAAAACGTGCAAACCCACACCTGACTACCAAGTATCCACTGTTAACCAGGTATACAGCCTCTGGGGCTTTGCCTAACGAATGGGTTTTGCCCAACAGAAGAGTAGTCTGCCCAACGAAAGGGAGAGGCCGCGTGTACGCCCGCCCGGCGCATACGCGGCCTCTTTTACCCCGGCGTGGATCACCGGGGCGGCGGCACAGTCTCCCTTCAGACGTGCCAGCACTAACCGACAACTAGAATGCCCATGTGGTATCCTCCCTCCCGATCTAGTCTTTGATAATAGAGGCAACGGGTCGGATGCGTACGTTTGCTCACCCTCAGAGATGAGCGTCGCCGTTGTGA
>DATMVD010000069.1:0-12807 GCA_035563535.1 Pyrinomonadaceae bacterium
ACGCCGTTCTACGAGGCGCTGTTCGCGGGCGACCGGGTGGCGGCGGGCGGGGGCGGGCGGGGCGGGGTGCGGCCCGGGAGGCTGCGGGAGGAGCTGCGGGCGAGGGTGCCGGAGTACATGATCCCGTCGGCGTTCGTGGAGCTAGAGAGCCTGCCGCTGACGGCGACGGGGAAGGTGGACCGGAGGGCGCTGCCGGAGGCTGGGGCGGTGGGGGTGGCGCGGGGGCGGGAGTACGAGGCGCCGCGGACTGGGACGGAGGAGGCGCTGGCTGGGATGTGGGCAGAGGTGCTGGGGGTGGGGCGGGTCGGGGTGGCCGACGACTTCTTCGAGTTGGGGGGGCACTCCTTACTCGCCACGCAGTTGATGTCGCGGGTGCGGGAAACCTTCGGGGTGGAGGTGCCGCTCAGGGAACTTTTCGAGCGGCCGACGCTCGGCGCGCTGGCGCAGGCGGTGGAGGAAGCTGTGCAGAGGGGCGCGGGAGTCTCGACCCCTCCTATCGTACCTGTGAGCCGTGACGGCGCTCTCCCCGTGTCGTTCGCGCAGCAGCGGCTCTGGTTCATCGACCAGCTCGACCCGCATAGCTCGCAGTACAACAGCCCGGCCGCGCTGCGGCTGACAGGGAGCCTCGACATGGGTGCGCTGCGGCGGACGCTGTCGGAGGTGGTGCGCCGCCACGAGTCTCTGCGCACGACCTTCGCGTCGGTTGACGGCCAGCCCGTCCAACTCGTCCACCGGCCGCGGCCCTTCCCGCTCCCGGTAGTAGACCTCCGGGCGCTGCCCGCGGCGGAGCGCCGGTCGGTGAGTGGGAAGCTGGCGGCGGAGGACGCGCGCCGCCCCTTCGACCTCTCGGCGGGGCCGCTGCTGCGGGCGGCGCTGGTGCGCGAGAGCGAGCACGAGCACGTGGCGCTCTTCACCATGCACCACATCGTCTCGGACGCCTGGTCTATGGGGGTGCTCATCAAGGAGATCGTCGCGCTCTATAGGGCGTACTTGGAGGGGCGTCCGTCGCCGCTGCCGGAGTTGGAGGTGCAGTACGCGGATTATGCCGTGTGGCAGCGCGAGTGGCTCCGGGGCGAGGTCTTGGAGCAGCAGGTCGAGTACTGGCGCGAGCAACTGGCCGGGGCACCGGCCGTGCTGGAGCTACCGACCGATAAGCCGCGCGGGGCCATGCAGCGCCACCGCGCCGGTCGCTACGCGTTCTCGCTCGACGCCGAGCTGAGCGAGGGGCTGCGGAAGCTGAGCCGCAGGGAGGGCGCGACCCTCTTCATGACGCTCCTGGCCGGGTGGCAGCTCCTGCTCTCGCGCTACTCCGGGCAGGACGACGTGGTGGTGGGCACGCCCATCGCCAACCGCCACCGGGCGGAGGTCGAGCCGCTGATAGGCTTCTTCGCCAACACACTCGCCTTGCGTGCGCGGCTCGACGCCGGGCAGAGCTTCCGGGAGTTGCTGGCGCAGGTGAAGGAGACGACGCTGGGGGCTTACGCGCACCAGGACTTGCCCTTCGAGAAGCTGGTCGAGGAGTTGCAGCCCGAGCGCAGCCTCAGCCACTCGCCCATCTTCCAGGTTACTTTCTCCTTCCAGAACACGCCGTCAGAGCCGCTCGTGCTGCCCGGTCTCACGCTCAGCCCGGTGTCGTCCGAAGCGGACTCCACAAAGTTTGACCTCTCACTCCTCGCAGGCGAGGACGGCAGGGGCCTCAGAATGATGCTCGCCTATAACGCCGGCCTCTTCGAAGCGGAGAGCATCGAGCGCATGGCCGTGCACTTCGAGCGGCTGCTGCGCGAACTGTCGAGAGACGCCGCACAGCGACTGTCTTCGGTGCGGCTGCTGAGCGAGGGCGAGCGGGAGCGCCTGCTGGTGCAGTGGAACGACACGGCCGTCGCGTACCCGAGCCACGCCTGCGTCCACGAGCTTTTCGAGGAGTGGGCCGGGCGGACTCCCGACGCCGTCGCCGTCGCCTCCGAGCAGGGGCATCTCACCTATGCGGAGCTGAACCGCCGCGCTAACAAGCTGGCGCACCGCCTCAGGGGCCTCGGCGTCGGGCCGGACGTGTGTGTCGGCGTCCTGATGGGACGCTCGACCGAGGCGCTGGTCGCGCTGCTCGGGGTGCTCAAGGCGGGCGGCGCATACGTCCCGCTCGACCCCTCCTACCCGCGCGAGCGACTCGCCTTCATGATCGAGGACTCGCTGATTCCCGTCATCCTGACGCTGGAGCAGCACCTCGACTCGGCCTTCGCCCCGCTCGTCGTCTGCCTCGACTCGGACTGGCCCGCGGTCGAACTCGAACCGGACGACGCGCCGCGCGCGCCCGTCTCGCCCGAGAACCTGGCGTACGTCATTTACACGTCAGGCTCGACGGGCCAGCCGAAGGGCGTCTCCGTCCCGCACCGCGCGGTGGTTCGTCTGCTCAGGAACAACACCTTCGCCGAAATCACGCCGGAGGACGTGCTGCTGGCGCTGGCTCCCCTCAGTTTCGACGCCTCGACGCTGGAGATTTGGGGGGCGCTGCTCAACGGCGCGCGCCTGGCGGTGATGCCGCAGGGCGAGGGCTCGCTTGAGGAGATAGGCGGCTCCATCCGCCGCCACGGCGTGACGACGATGTGGCTGACCGCCGGGCTGTTCCACCTCATGGTTGACCACCGGCTCGAAGACCTGGCGCAACTGCGGCAGTTGATCGCCGGGGGCGACGTGCTCAGCGTCAGGCACGTCGAGCGATTCGTCAGGGAGGCCGGCGACAGGTGCAGTCTGACGAACGGCTACGGGCCGACGGAGAACACGGTCTTCACCTGCTGCCACAGGGTCACGGGGGACGAGCGCGCGGGCAGCGTTCCCATCGGGAGGGCGATTGCGAACACGCGGGTCTACATCCTGGACGCGAACCTCGACCCGGTGCCGGTGGGCGTGGTGGGCGAGCTTTACACGGCTGGCGACGGGCTGGCGCGCGGCTACGTCAACCGCCCCGCGCTGACGGCCGAGCGGTTCGTCCCGGACCCGTTCTCGCCGCGGCCCGGCGGCCGGCTCTACCGGACGGGAGACTCGGCGCGCTACCTGGAGGGCGGCGACATCGAGTTCGTCGGGCGCGTGGACAATCAGGTGAAGGTGCGCGGCTTCCGCATCGAGCTGGGCGAAGTCGAGGCGGCCCTCCAAGAGCACCCGGCGGTGTTAGAGGCGGTGGCGGTGGCGCGCGCCGAAGCCGGGGGCGCGGGCCGGCGGCTGGTGGCCTACGTGGTGGGCAAGGACGGGCCGGGGCGGCCGGCGGCGGCGGAGTTGCGCGAGCACCTCCAGCGGCGCTTGCCGGAGTACATGATCCCGTCGGCCTTCGTCCCGCTGGAGGGGCTGCCGCTGACGCCGAACGGCAAGGTGGACAGGGCGGCGCTGCCCGCGCCGGCGGAGGCGGCGGGCGAGCGCGCGGCCGAGTACGTTGCCCCGCGGACGACGACCGAGGAGGTCTTGGTCAGCATCTGGAGTCAGGTGCTGGAAGTCGAACGCGTCGGCGTGACGGACAACTTCTTCGACCTCGGCGGCCACTCGCTGCTGGCGACGCAAGTGCTGTCGCAGGTCAGGGAGGCGTTCGGCGTCGAGGTGCCGCTCAAGAGCGTCTTCGGCAAGCCGACGGTCGAACAGATGGCGCTGGTGGTCGAGGAGATTCTGATAGCGGAGCTCGACCAGCTCAGCGACGACGAGGCGCAGGAGCGGGCGGGTCAGGGAACCGAGTAGCGCGCGGAAGGCTGGCGGACGGTTCACGCCCGGGATCGGCACGCCGCAGACGAAAACGACACGACCTAAGAAGGAGACAGAAGAGATGAAGACTAACGGGGACGGCACCCAGACACACTTTCAGTATTTAATCATCGGCTCCGGGCCGGCCGGCTTACAACTCGCCTACCACCTGCACAAGGCCGGCCGGGATTACGTCGTGCTAGAGGCGGGCGAGACCCCGGGGAACTTCTTCACGAAGTTCCCGCGCCACCGCAAGTTGATTTCGATTAACAAGGTGTACACGGGTCAGGAGGACCCGGAGTTCAACATGCGGATGGACTGGAACTCGCTGCTCAGCGACAGCGAGGAGATGCTCTTCAAGAACTACAGCAAGCGCTACTTCCCCGACGCCGATGTCATGGTTCGCTACCTGAGCGACTTCGCGGAGCACTACGACCTTAACGTCAAGTGCGGCGTCAAAATCGTCAACGTCAAAAAGGACGACAAGTTCAGGCTCACCGACGCCGACGGCAACGCCTACTCGTGCGACCGCCTGATTGTCGCCACGGGCCTCTCGCCCTACGTCCCGCAGATTCCGGGCATCGAGCTGGCGGAACAGTACACCGAGATGACCGTTGACCCCGACGATTTCACGAACCAGCGCGTGCTCGTGCTGGGCAAGGGCAACTCCGGGTTTGAGACCGCCGACAACCTGGTGGAGACGACGGCGACCATCCACGTCGCCAGCCCCAGCCCGCTCAAGCTCGCGTGGAAGTCCCACTTCGTCGGGCACCTGCGCGCCGTCAACAACAACGTGCTGGAGACCTACCTGCTCAAGTCGCAGAACGGCCTCATAGACGGGCAGGTCGAGGAGATCAAGCGCCGCGAGGACGGCAAGTACGAGGTCACCTTCCTCTACACGCGCGCGCTCGAAGAGTCGAGGGGCACGTTCGTCTACGACCGCGTCTTGGCCTGCACCGGCTGGCGCTTCGACGGCTCCTTCCTCGACGAGTCGCTGCAACCGGCCCTGTGCATCAACGACCGCTTCCCGCAACTGACGAGCGAGTGGGAGTCGGTCAACATCAAAGACCTCTACTTCGCCGGGGCGCTCATGCAGTCGCGCGACTTCAAGAAGACGATGTCCGCCTTCATCCACGGCTTCCGCTTCAACGTGCAGGCGCTCGGCCTCATCTTCGAGAAGAAGTATCACGGCCAGGAGTGGCCGAGCCACGTCTTCGACGCGACCGCCGAAGACCTCAGGCAGGTGATTATCGGCAGGCTCAACCGGAGCGCCTCGCTGTGGCAGCAGCCCGGCTACTTCTGCGACCTCATCGTCGTCTCCGACGGCGGCACGCGCGCGCGCCTCTACGAGAACATGCCGGTCGATTACGTGCGCGACTCGGAGTTCGGGCAGGAGTCGGATTACTACATGCTCACCCTGGAGTACGGGCCGGACTACCCCGACTACCCGCTCGAATTCGTCAGGTACATCAGCCACGACGAGGCGCACCTCAACCCGCAGCTCCACCCGATCATCCGCCGCTTCAACGGCCAGACGCAGGTGGCCGAGCACCACGTCATGGAAGATTTGGAGGGCAACTGGAGCCGTGACCTTTATTCCGCCCCGCTGTCCAAGTTCCTCGCGGCGCAAACTCAGCAGTCGCCTAACGAGCCGGCGCCCCTCCCGGCGCAGCCCAGAGGCGCGGCCGAGCAAGTCTCTTAAAGAGAAGTCGTTCAGATGGCGTCTGCCGAACCCGGCGGGGGTTCGGCAGACGCCCGCGCCGCCGAACGGAATGAGCGTCTGACGAAAACCCTGTCATCCCCCGCGGGGTTCCGGCGCATCGGAGGATTCGGACGCGGGCGTTGGCCAGAGGGCAATAAACATCCCGGAGGACGATTATGAGGAAAGGGTTAGTAGTTTTAGCCATCGCCGCGGCCGTGCTCGCCCCCGCGGGGCTGACCAAGGGGCAGACGCCGCAGACGCCCGCGGGGGCCGGGGGGGAGCGTCCCGCCGCCGCCCCCGACCGCGTGCTCGGCGAGGTGACGGCCCTCGACCCGGCCAACCAGAAAATCTCGGTGAAGGCCGAGACGGGCCAGACCGTGACGGTCAGCGTCAACGACAAGACTCATTACCGGCGCATCCCGCCCGGCGAAACGAGCGCCGAGAGGGCCGCCGTCATCACCTTCGCCGAAGTCGCCGTCGGCGACCGCGTGTTGGCGCGCGGCAAGCTCGACGCGGGCGTCATCCAGACGCGCCTCCTTTTGGTGATGAGCAGGACTGACCTCGCCCGCAGCGAGGAGCAGAGCCGCGCCGAGTGGCAGCGCCGCGGCATCTCCGGCACCATCGTCGGCCTCGACCCCGCCACGAAAGAGCTGGCGGTGCGGGTGCGCACGGCCGCCGGGCCGGTGCCCATCCGCGTCACGGCGTCGGGCGGCGGCGTGAGGTTCAAGCGCTACGCGCCCGACTCGACGCGCTACAGGGACGCCGTGCCCAGCTCGTTCGAGCAGTTGAAGGTGGGCGACCAGATCAACGCGCTCGGCGACCGGAGCGAGGACGGCGCGACCTTCAAGCCCGAAGAGATAGTGAGCGGGTCGTTCCGCATGGCCGGCGGCATCATCACCGCCGTCAACCGCGAGACCGGCGAGGTCACGATTAAGGACATCAGAACGCAGCAACCGCTCACCGTCGTCGTCGGCAAGCAGGCCCAGCTCCGCCGCCTCCCGGCCGAGTTGCTGGCGAGGATGGAAGAGAGCATGCAGGCGGGGCCGCCCCAGACGACGCAGGTCGCCGGCGGCGGGACGGTGCAGGAGGTCAGGGTGATGACCCCGACCGGGCCGGGCGTGCGTTACATCCGCAGGCCTCCGCCGGGCCAGCAGCCGGGTCAAACGGGTCAGCCCGGTCAGCCGACGGCCGCCAACAGCGGGGCCGGCGCGCCGGGGGCGCAAGGCTCAAGACCGCCGCCGCCGCAAGGGGACAACATAAGGACGGTGCTCTTGCCCGCGGGGGCCGCCCCCACGCTGACGCAGGACTTGCCGGGCGCCAACGTTGACTACCAGCAGGAGATTGAGAGGCTGGCTCCGATTACCATCGCCGACCTGAAGCCGGGCGACGGCATCATCGTCTCCAGCGCGAGCGGGGGCGACCCTTCGCGCGTGACGGCCATCACGCTCGCGGCCGGCGTCGAGGATTTCCTGAAGCGGCAGGAGGAGGCGCGCAAAGCCCGCCCCGGCTTCGACCTCGACCTCGAACTGCCCGGCCTCGGCGCGCAGCAGTAGAGTGCGTCGCCTCGTCCGCCCGCGCGTCCGCCAGGGCGGCGGGCGCGGGCGCGTTTCAAACTCTCTCGGAACCCGGCTCGGCGTAGCCGCACCCGGTGCCCGTCAATAAACCGGAAGGGGCTTCAGGCCCCGGACGCCTCGCGGCCGCGCCTCGTACCTCAACCCTACTCCCTTCGGCATAAAGGGTATCTCTATGAACGCAACGAAACGGACGTTGGGACGCATTCTCGTTTTTGCGCTGTCCTTAACCCTGCACACCGCCGCGGCGTCGGCGCAGCGGCCCACGGGCAGCTTACGCGGGCATGTGATAGACCCGGCCGGGGCCTTCATCCAGGGCGCGACCGTCACGGTGACGGACGCGGCCGGTGGCGAGAAGACCGTCACGTCAAACGACGAGGGCGTGTACACGGTGGCCGCGCTCGCGCCGGGCAAATACACGGTGCGCGCTTCGGCGCAGGGCTTCAACCCGCTGCTGGGCGCGGAGGTGGAGATTACCCCCGGCGGCAGGCAGACGCTCGACCTCAAGCTGGAGTTGATGCTGAAGGAGAACGTTGACGTGGTGAACGAGAGCGGCGGCCTCTCCGTCGAGCCGGAGACGACCAACTCCGGGCTGGTGCTGAGCGCCGCAGACCTCGAAGCCCTCTCCGACGACCCCGACATGCTGATGGATGACCTGCGCGCGCTGGCGGGGCCGGGATTCGGCCCGAACGGGACGCAGTTCTACGTGGACGGGTTCAGCGGCGGGCGGCTGCCCCCGAAAAGCTCTATCCGCGAGGTGCGGATAAACCAGAACCCCTTCGCGCCCGAGCAGGACTCGCTCGGCTTCGGGCGCGTCGAGATTTTCACACGGCCGGGGACGGGGCACCTCAACGGCCAGGCCTACATGTTCTTCAGCGACGAGAGCCTGAACGCGCGCAACCCGTTCGCGGCGAACAAGGCGCCCTTCCAGGTCAGGCTGTTCGGCGGCAACCTGACCGGGCCTATCGGCAAAAAATCCTCCTTCTTCCTGGACGTGGAGAGGCGGGAAATAGACGAGAACGCCGCCGTCAACGCGAGGGTCGTTGACCCTTTGTTGAACCTGACGCAGTTCGACCAGGCCGTCGTCACGCCGCAGCGGCGGACGAACTTCAACGGGCGCCTGGACTACCAGCTTAATAAAGACCACACGCTCGTCGGGCGCTACGGCCTTTTGCATTCGCGGCTCGGCAACCAGGGCGTCGGCGGCTTCGCGCTCCCCTCGGTCGGCTTCGACGTCGAGCTCAAAGAGCACACGCTCCAGCTCACCGAGTCGGCCATCGTCAACCCCCGCGTGCTCAACGAGACGCGCTTCCAGTTCGTCCACAGCCGGAGTTCGCGGCGGGGCGACAACTCGTCGCCCACCATCGAGGTGCAGGGCGCTTTCGTCGGGGGCGGCGCGCAGGTCGGCGCGGCGTCCGCCGACAGCAACCGTTTCGAGCTGAACAACGTCACGATGTGGGCGGGCGGGCAGCACACGGCGCGCTTCGGGGGGCGTGCGCGCTTCATCAACTTCACGGACGTGGCCCGGCCGAACTTCAACGGCAAGTTCATCTTTTCGTCCCTCGAACAGTACCGGCAGGTGTTGGCCGGCGTGCCCGGCGCGCGCCCGGCGCAACTGCTCATCAACGGGGGCAACCCGGAGGCCGACGTGTCCCAGTTCGACCTCGGACTCTTCCTCCAGGACGACTGGCGCGTCCGGCGCAACTTCACGCTCTCGTACGGCCTGCGGGTGGAGACGCAGAACAACATTGACGACCGGTTCGATTTCGCGCCGCGCGTCTCCTTCGCGTGGGGCATCGGGACGACGAAGCAGAACGCCCCGCAGTTCGTGCTCCGCGGCGGCGTCGGCGTCTTCTATTACCGCGTCGGCGAAGACCTCTCGCTGCAAGCCGACCGGTTCGACGGCTTCAACCAGCAGCAGATCATCATCAACAGCCCGGACTTCTTCCCCGTCATCCCGCCGTTCGGCGCGCTGACGGGTTCCAACGCGCCGACCGTCAGGAACATCGCGGCAGACCTGCACACGCCCTACGCGGTCATCGAGGCCATCAGCGTCGAGCGCCAACTGCCCCGCTCCATCACGCTGGCGGCCACCTACATCCACCAGAACTCTTACAACCTCCTGCGCTCGCGCAACGTCAACGCGCCGCTGCCGGGCACCTTCATCCCCGGCGTGCCGTCGAGCGGCGTCCGCCCCACGCCCGGCGCGGGCAACATCTTCGTCTTCGAGAGCACGGGCAGGTCGCGGAGCGACGGCCTGATGGTCAACGTCAGGGGCAGGCTCACGCCGCGCCTGATGGTCTTCGCGTCCAGCCGCTTCTTCCGCGAGCGCACCGACACCGACGGGCCGTTCGACTTCCCCGTCGACTCCTTCGACACGAGCGGCGAGTTCGGCTACGGCGTCAACGACGTTCGCGCCGGCACCTTCATCGGCTCCAACATCGGCCTCCCCTGGGGCGTCTCGCTGAGCGCCTTCCTCCGCGCGACGACCGGCAACCGCTTCAACATCATCACGGGCCGCGACACCAACGGCGACGCCGTCTTCACGGAGCGGCCGGCCTTCGCCACCGACCTGACCAAGCCCGGCGTGGTGGTGACCGACCTCGGCGCTTTCGACCCGAACCCCGGGCCGGGCCAGCAACTCATCCCGCGCAACTACGGGCGCGGGCCGGGCCTGGTCAACGTCAACGTCCGCGCCGGCAAGACCTTCTCGTTCGGCGCCCCGCGCGCGAACTCGTCGGCCGACGCCGCCGGCGCCGCCGCGGGGCCGCAGCCGGGGGCGCAGTCGCCCGCGGGGCCGCAGAGGGGGCCGCAGGCCGGCTCGCGCGCGCCGGCCCCCGACGTCGGCGGCCGGTACTCCCTGACCTTGTCGTTACAGGTGCAGAACCTTCTGAACCACAAGAACGACGGCCCCGCCATCGGCAACTTAAGCTCCCCCCTCTTCGGGCGGTCGAACACGCTGGCCTACGTGCCGCGCCGCTTCGACTTCAACGTGCGCTTCTCCTTCTAAAGCGTCGGCGCGGGGGCACGGGGCAGTACCGGCGCGGGCCTTCGGCGAACCAGACTCATCCCCGTCCCTGAGGTATCAACGTGGCAACGAACGACTCAACGTTCCTGCGGTCTAAGCTTTCACCGGCGAAGCTGGGATTGCTCGAAAAGCGTCTGCAAGACGCCAAGCGGCAGCGCGAGCAGGCCGAGTCGTCACCCGTTCAACGCATTCCCCAGCGCCCGGACAAAGGCCCCGCCCCGCTCTCCTTCGCGCAGCAGCGCCTCTGGTTCCTCGACCAGTTGATGCCCGGCGGCACGATGTACAACGTGCCGTTCGCGCTGCGCCTCACCGGCCGCCTCGACCTCGCCGCCTTCGAGCAGACCATCTCCGAATTAACACGCCGCCACGAGGTACTGCGCACGACCTTCGCCGCGGTAGACGGCCAGCCCGTGCAGATCGTCCACCCGCCGCAGCCGCTCGCCCTGCCCGTCACAGACCTCAGCCAACTCGGCGAGGAGGAGCGCGAGCGGCAGGTGGAGCGCGCCGTCGTCGAGGACGCGCGCCGCCCCTTCGACCTCTCGGCGGGGCCGCTGCTGCGGGTCTCGCTGATGCGCCTGGGCACGGAGGATCACGTCTTACTGTTCACCCTCCACCACATCGTCTCGGACGCCTGGTCTCTCGGCGTCTTCGTCAGGGAGGTCGTCACGCTCTACGGGGCGTACCTGGAGGGGCGTCCGTCGCCGCTTCCCGAACTGAAAATACAGTACGCCGACTACGCCGTCTGGCAGCGCGAGTGGCTGCAAGGTGAAGTCTTGGAGCAGCAGGTCGGCTACTGGCGCGAGCAACTGGCCGGGGCGCCCGCCGTCCTCGAACTGCCCACAGATAAGCCGCGCCCCGCCGTGCAGACGCACCGCGGCGGGCACCACAGCTTCACGCTCTCTGAGGAGTTGACCAAACGACTGCGCGAATTGAGCCGCGACGAAGGGGCCTCGCTCTTCATGACGCTGCTGGCCGGGTGGCAACTCGTGCTCTCCCGCTACTCCGGGCAGGACGAAGTGGTCGTCGGCGCACCCATCGCCAACCGCCACCGGGCGGAGGTCGAGCCGCTGATAGGCTTCTTCGTCAACACGCTGGCTTTGCGCGCCCGTCTTGGCGGGGCGCAGAGCTTCCGCGAGCTGCTCGGGCAGGTGAAGGAGACGACGCTGGGGGCCTACGCGCATCAAGACCTGCCCTTCGAGAAGCTGGTCGAGGAACTCCAGCCCGACCGTAAGCTGAGCCACACGCCGCTCTTCCAGGTGATATTCACCTTGCAGAATGCCCCGGTGGGCGAACTGAAACTGCCCGGCCTGCAACTGAGTCCGGTCGGGCGAGGCGGCACAGAACGCACACATTTCGACCTCTCGTTAGGCATCAACGAGTCTGACGACAAGTTAAAGTGCAGCCTCGGCTACAACACCGACCTGTTCGAGGCGGCCACGGCGGAGCGCCTAGCCGGCAACTACGAGCGGCTGCTGGCGGAGGCCGTCGCCGCCCCCGAACTCCCCATCTCCCAGCTCTCTATGCTGAGCGACGAGGAGCGGGAGCAGTTGCGGCGCTGGGGTCGCAGCGAGCGCGACTACGGGACTCTCGCCCCCGTCCACCTCCTCATCGCCGAGCGCGCCGCCGAGCGCCCCCACGAGGTGGCCCTCTCGGACGCCCAACGCGCCGTCACCTACGCCGAGTTGGAGGCGGAGGCCGACCGCCTCGCGCGCCTGCTCGTCGAGCGCGGCGTCAGGCCGGGCGAGCGCGTCGGCGTGATGCTGGGGCGGACGGCCGAGGCGGTGGCCGCCATGCTCGCCGTCTGGAAGGCGGGGGGCGTCTACCTCCCGCTGGACCCCTCCGACCCGGCGCGCCGCCTCTCGTTCGTGCTCGCCGACTCCGCCCCGTCGGCGCTCGTCCTGCGCGGCGCGCTGCCCGACGGGGCGTCCGCGGGCGACGCGCTCCTCCTCGACCTCGACGCCGAAGGCGATGGCCTCGCGGCGCCGGAGACGGGCGCGCCTGTCGTTGAGGTCGGCGGGGGAGACGTCGCCTACGTCATCTACACGTCGGGTTCGACGGGCGAGCCGAAGGGCGTCGAGGTCGAGCACCGCCAGTTGTCGAACATGGTCGCCGCCTCGCAGGACGCCTTCGGCTTCGCGGGGCACGACGCGGCGGCCTGCCTGGCCCCGCTGACCTTCGACATCTCGCTCTTCGAGCTTTTGTGCCCGCTAGCGGCCGGGGCGCGCGTGGTGCTGGCCGACGCGCGCTCGGCGCTCGACCCCGGGGCGGCGCTGGAGTTGCTGGGCGGGGTGACGTGCCTGCACGCGGTGCCGGGGCTGATGCGCCAGCTCGCCGAGTTCGCCGCGGAGGCGGCGCGCCCCTACGCCGGCGTGCGGCTGGCGTTCGTCGGCGGCGAGGCCGTCCCGCCCGACCTGCTGCTGAGGATGCGCGAGGCCTTCCCCTCGGCGGGCATCCACGTGCTCTACGGCCCGACCGAGGCGACCGTCATCTGCGCCTCCCACGCCGTGGGCGACGACGCCCGCGTGACGGGGCAGATGATAGGCCGCCCGCTCGGGGGCGCGTGCCTGAGCCTGCGCGACGGCCGCGGGCGCGAGGTGCCCGTCGGGGTCACGGGGGAGATTTACATCGGCGGCGCGGGCGTCACCCGCGGCTACCTGAACCGGCCTGAGTTGACCGAGGAGAAGTACGTCGAGGTGGACGGCGAGCGCTACTACCGCAGCGGCGACCTCGGGCGCTGGCTCCCGTCGGGCGACATCGAGTTCCTAGGCCGGCGCGACGACCAGGTC
>DATMVD010000070.1:0-284704 GCA_035563535.1 Pyrinomonadaceae bacterium
GCGCGGTCTCGCGTGTGGCGGCAGATACAGGCGGACGTGTACGGGCGCGAGGTCGAGCTGGTCGAGGCGGACGAGGGCGCGGCCTACGGCGCGGCGCTGCTCGCGGGCGTGGGCGGGGGCGCGTGGGGCTCGGTGGATGACGCGTGCGCCGCCACGGTGCGCGTGCGCGAGCGCGCCGCGCCCGACGCCGAGGGGAAGCGCGTCATGGACGAACGTTATAAAATCTTTCGGGCAATCTACCCGGCGCTGCGCCGCATCGCCGAGGCAACGGCCGGAGACTAACAAGGAGGAAGGGAGAGTAAGAGGATGGGAGAAGAGAAGTACGAGCCGAAGCCGGAGCACAAGTTCACCTTCGGCCTCTGGACGGTGGGCAACCGCGGCCGCGACCCGTTCGGCGACGCCGTCCGGCCTTCCTTGCCGCCTAATGACGCGGTGCGGATGCTGGCCGAGGTGGGCGCGTGGGGCGTCAACTTCCACGACAACGACCTCGTGCCGATTGACGCCACGCCGTCGGAGCGCGACCGCATCGTGCGCGAGTTCCGCGCGGCCTGCGAGGAGACCGGAATAGTTGTCCCGATGGCGACGGTGAACCTCTTCTACGAGGCGGTCTTCAGAGACGGGGCATTCACCGCGAATGACGCGCGGGTGAGGGCGTACGCGCTACAGAAGACGATGCGGGCGATGGACTTGGGCGCGGAGTTCGGCGCGCAGATATTCGTCCTGTGGGGCGGGAGGGAGGGCGTGGAGACCGACGCCTGCCGCAGACCGGACGAGGGGGTGAAGCGGCTGCGGGAGGCGCTGAACTACCTGTGCGAGTACTCGATCTCGCAGGGCTACGGCTACCGCTTCGCGCTCGAGGCCAAGCCGAACGAGCCTCGGGCGGACATCTACATGCCGACGACGGGGGCCTACCTCGCCCTGATCCCGACGCTCGACCACCCCGACTTAGTGGGCGTCAACCCGGAGGTGGCGCACGAGCACATGGCGGGGCTGAACATGACGCACGCCGTGGCGCAGGCGTGGGAGGCGGGCAAGCTCTTCCACATCGACTTGAACGACCAGGTGCCCGGTAGATACGACCAGGATTTAAGATTCGGCTCGGCGAACCCCAAGACGGCGTTCTGGCTGGTGAAGTTCCTCGAAGACGTGGGCTACGACGGCCCCCGCGCCTTCGACGCGCACGCGTATCGGACTGAAGATTACGAGGGCATCAAGGACTTCGCGCGGGGGTGCATGCGGACCTACCTCATCCTGAAGGAGAAGGGCGAGCGGTGGAACAGAGACCCCGAGATTAAATCCATCCTGTCCGAGATCGCGGCGGCGGACGGCAACGGCGGCGCGGGCAAGTTCGAGAAGGGGCGCAACGGCGAGCTGCTCGGGCAGGAGTTCGACCGGGCGGAGATGTCCTCGAAGGGGCTGAGGTACGAGCGGCTCGACCAGCTCACCATGGACATCCTGCTCGGCGTGCGCTGAGGCTTCGACGGAGGGCCGCGAACGAATGATTCCCAAACTGGACATACTGCGGCGCGTCACGGAGGCGGGGCTCGTGGCGGTCGTGCGCGCGGAGTCGGGCGAGCAGGCGCGGCGCGTCGCCGACGCTGTGCTCGCAGGCGGCTGCCCCGCCGTCGAGATGACCTTCACGGTGCCGCGCGCGCACAAGGTCATCGAAGAGCTGGCCGCCGCCTACAAGCCCTCCGAGCTGATACTCGGCGCGGGCACCGTCCTCGACCCCGAGACGGCGCGGATAGCGATCCTCTCCGGCGCGTCTTACGTCGTCTCGCCGTCGCTCAACCCGGAGACCGTGCGGCTCTGCAACCGTTATCAGGTGCCGGTCATGCCGGGCGCGATGACCGTCCGCGAAGTCGTCGAGGCGATGGAGTTCGGCGCGGACGTGGTCAAACTCTTCCCCGGCGAGGCGTTCGGCCCCTCGATCATCAAGGCCATCAAAGGGCCCCTGCCGCAGGCCCCGCTGATGCCGACGGGCGGCGTTGACCTCTCGAACGTCGCGGAGTGGATCAGGGCGGGCGCGGTCGCCGTGGGCGCGGGCGGAAGTCTTACCGGCGGCGCCAGGACAGGCGACTTCGCCTCCATCACCACGACGGCGCGCGCCTTCATCGAGAAGATCAGAGAGGCGCGCGCGAAGTAAGAAGTCGTAGCTGCCGAGAGTTAACCACGGAGGCACGGAGGCGGGCCGGGGGGCGGAGAAACAAAGAGGCGGGGCCTGAATTTTTCCAGGCCCCGCCTCTTTGTTCGTACGGTGAGGAGGGGGACGGGAAGCCTCGCTTCCCGGGGTAAAAGAAAGCCCCCGCGACTCTGGGCGAGAGTCTTGTTTGGACACGGGGGCTTTGGCGCCCACACAAGGCAGAAGGGTTGCCTTAACGCGCGGGTGCCTTCACGGCCGCTCGATTGTTGGGGTAGGCGAGGGCCGAATTCCTCTAAAACTCAAAGAGCGTTAGAACTTCGCGAGGCAGGGCGTATGAAGTATGCCCTCGCTTTATCAACGGCGGTCTTACTGCGCCGCCTGCCGGGGTGAAACTCGATGCCCAGTCTCTTCAGGCCGCGGCCAGTCTCCGGGCGACGGCGGTGCGGCGGACGGTGGCGACCAGTCGCTCCACGTCGAGCGGCTTGTCGAAGAACCCGTCGGCGCCGCGGCGGACGCACTCGCGCCGCATCTCGCCCGAGGGGTCGCTGCTCGCCACAAAGACCTTCGACGCGGGGAGGTGGCTCTTCACGTAGTCGAGGATACGGAGCCCGGTGTCAGGCGCGTCGAGGGTCGGCGGCAGGTGAAGGTCGAGGATGGCGACGTCCGGCTCGTAGATAGTCGCGCGGCGGATGGCGGACGAGAGGTTGTTGGCCGTCATCACCTCGAACTCGTCGCACAGCGTCCAGAAGAGCTGCTGCGTGATCGCGACGTCGTCATCGACTATGAGAACTTTCGGCTTCGTCATCTTCGTCTTCCCCGTCATTCACCAAAATGGCTCCGGCGATGTCTTCCCTCATCTACGTCCATCACCCTTCCGGCGGATGCCAGGTTTTAAACCCTCACTCGCCAGACCCTGTTGCAAGGCCGGTGCCAAGGCCCGCCCGAGTTTGGAAAAGCGAATTTCCCGCCAAAAACGCGCCGACCGCACTTAACAAAAGATTTGCATGTACACACGAGTAGACATTCGGGCGGGCGCGTGTGTAGACAGCAGTAGGCAGTAGGCAGACGGCAGTAGGCAGTTCGGAAGATGACGAGGCAATAAAAATTCGGAGGCGTCAGGTTGCAAATCCCGACGCCTCCGATTCTCTTGGCCCGCTTTATGTCTTAACTGCCTACTGCCGTCTGCCTACTGCCTACTGACTTTCAGACCCCCGTGATTGAAAGTTCGCTGATGAGGCGGTGGAGGTAGGAGCGGCTGATGCCGAGGCGGCGGGCGGCGGCGACGCGGTTGCCGCCTTCGGCCTGGAGCGCGCCGATGACCATGCGGCGGCGCAGCGCGAGCGTCGCGCCTTCGAGCGTCGTCTCGTCGTTGGCCGCGGCGGCCGGGGGGACGGACGTGTGTACCGAGCGCAGCATCTTCTCGGGCAGAAACTCGACGCCGAGCTGCGAGCCCTTCGTCAGCACGACGAGCCGCTCCACGAGGTTCTCAAGCTCGCGTACGTTGCCGGGCCAGTCGTACTCCTGCAAGGCTTCGAGGAGCGCGGGGTCTAGGTCGGCCGGCGGGCGGTCGTGCTTCTCGGCGGCCTTGGCGGCGAAGTGCGCGGCCAGCAGCGGCACGTCCTCGCGCCGCTCCTTCATCGCGGGCATGTGGAGCGGCACGACGTTCAGGCGGTAGAAGAGGTCTTCGCGGAAGCGCCCCGCGGAGACCTCCTGTTCGAGGTCGCGGTTCGTCGCGGCGATGAGACGGATGTCCACGCCGACTGGCCGGTTGCTGCCCACGCGCTCGAACGTCCGCTCCTGGAGGACGCGCAGGAGCTTCACCTGCACCGACTGTTGCAGCTCGCCGATCTCGTCGAGGAAGAGCGTGCCGCCGTTGGCCAGCTCGAAGCGGCCGAGGCGGTCGGCCTTCGCGTCGGTGAATGCGCCCTTGACGTGGCCGAACAGCTCCGACTCGATGAGCGTCTCGGGGAGCGCCGCGCAACTGACGGCGACGAAGGGGCGGTCGCGACGGCCGCTCTCCTCGTGGATGGCGCGCGCCAGGACCTCCTTGCCCGTGCCGTTCTCGCCCGTGATGAGCACGGTGGCGGAGGTGTCCGCGACGGCGCGCGCCTGCTTGAGCGTGCGCTCCAAGGCCGCGCTCGTCCCGACGAAGCGGCCGAAGCCGCGGTGCATCTTCAGCTCGGAGCGGAGCTTCAGGACTTCGCTTTCGAGGCAGCGGACGCGCGCCGCCTGCGCAACGATGTGCGAGACCTCCTCCTCGTCGAACGGCTTCTCGAAGAAGCCGTAGGCCCCGCGGCGCACGGCTTCGAGCGCGGCCTGCTTGTTGTCGCTCCCCGTGATGACGACGACGGGGACGGAGGGGCGCTCGCTGCGCGCGGCCTCGACCACGGCCAGCCCCTCTTCGATGCCGTCGAGGTCGGGCGGCAGGTGCAGGTCGCAGATGACCACGTCCACGCGCTCGCGCTGGAGGAATTCGACGGCGTCGGCGCGCGTCTCGGCTTCGAGCACGCGGTGGCGATCGACGAGCGCCCAGTGGAGTTGGCGGCGCAGCAGGCGGTCGTCGTCCACGACCAGCACCGTCGTCTTGTGTTCCGCCTGTTCGGTCATACTTAGGGGAGTTCCCGAATATACGGCGACGCCACAGCCTTGGGCGCGAGGGGGCTCCCGGCTGAGGCTAAACTGTTCTGGAAAAACTGAAGGGGCAACTCCGGTCGAGCAGGGCCGACGCGTTATTCGGTCGCGGCCGTCGCCTTCACCGGCCGCTCGCGCCTCTCGCCAGATTGGAACAGGCGGGATGGTAGCACGACGCGGAAGCGCGTGCCAGCGCCGGGGCTCGACTCGACCTCCAGGCGGCCGCCGTGCGACTCCACGATCTCGCGGCACGTGAAGAGCCCGAGGCCGATGCCCTTGTTCTTCGTCGTCGAGAAGGGGCGGTAGAGCCTCGTCTTGATGAACTCCGGCGTCATCCCGACGCCGGTGTCGGCCACGCTGAAGAAGACGTAGTCGCCGTCGAGCTTCCCGGCCTCCACCGTCAGCCGCCCGCCCTTCGCGCCCATCGCTTCGAGCCCGTTGATGACGAGGTTCTCGACGACGTTCTCGACCCGCTCGGGCTCGACCGTGGCGACGAGCTTGTCGGGCAGCCGCGCCTCGATGTCGTTCAGGGGGCGCGTCGGCTCGGCGTTGACGGCGAGCACGCGGCGGATGACGGGGACGAGGTCTACGGGGCGCGACGCCAGGCGGTACTCGCCGCTCAGGGTCTTCGCCGGCTCCGACAGGCGCGCGGCCGTGCGCTTCAGCTTCTCGGTCGCCTCGCGCAGTGATTCGATGGCGTCGGCGCGGAACTCCTCGCGGTGGAACTGCTTCTCCATGTTCGAGACGAGCATCGAGAGCCCCGCGATGGCGTTCTTCAGGTCGTGCGTGACCATCGCCGAGATGCGCATGAAGGAGGCGAACTGTCGCGACTCGGCCTCGCGCGCGATCAGCTCGCGCAGTTGCTCGGTCATCCGGTTGAAGTTCTCGGCCAGCTCGCGCGTCTCGCCGCTGTGGCTGACCTCGATGCGCTGCTGGAGGTCTCCGGCGGCGACGGCCGAGGCGCTGCGCGCGACCAGCCCGATGCCGCGCGTCTCGCGCCTGGCGATGAAGGAGAGCAGCCCGGCGCCCGCGAGCGCCGCCAGCAGCGCCGCGCCCCCGCCCAGCAGCGCCGCGCGGCGCACGGGCGCGAGCGCCCCGGCGTAGTCTTCCGAGGCCGCCACCGAGAGGTTCAGTCCGTCCACCTGTTGGAACGCCGCGAGCTGCGTCCCGCCCTCGGCCGTCTCGTAGAAGCCCGCGCCCGACCCGCCGGCCTTCATCCGCGCCGCGACCTCCCCGAAGTAGGGCATCGCGGCGGACGCGGACTGGTGCGAGAGCGCGTTGTTCGTGTGGTAGACCACCTTGTCCTCCGCCGTGTCGATGACGCAGACGCTCGCGCCCGACGCCCCGGACACCGAAGCCTCCCCGGCCCCGCGGACGACATCGGCCAGCCTGACCTCGGCGACGACCGCGCCCAGCGGCGCGCCCGCGCCCGCCGTAGGCGCGGCGTCGCCGAAGACGGGCGCGGTCAGGCGCAACGCCGCGCCGTAAGACTCCTCGCTCAGAGGCGGGCGCAAGGCCCCGGCCTCGCGCAACTCCCAGACGCGCTCGTCGTGCCGCCCCTGCCCGCCCACGAGGTCGGTCGTCTGCTCGGCGAAGCCTCTGCCGTCGGCCGAACGGTTCAGGCGGTAGACCGGTTGACGGCGGGCGTCGAGGAAGGTGACGGACTGTATGTGTTCGAGGTCGGGCGCGGCGTAAGCCTCGAAGGCTTCCCTGAGCGAAGCGGCGGGGGCCGCGGGCCCCGCTTCGCCGGGGCGCGCGTGCTGCGGGGCCCGTTCGAGCGCGTAGCGGCGCACGGCCTCTTCGCGCGCGAGCGCCAGCAGGCGCGACTCCTGAACCGAGAGGACGTGCACCACGTCGCGCGCCATCCGCGACGCGCGCGCGGCCGCGCGCTCGCGCAGCAGAGACTCGACGGCGCCCGCGCCCGCGCGGTACTGAAGCAGGCAGACGACCGCCAGCGGCACGAGCGCCAGCGCGGCGAAGACGGCGATGAGCTTGGTTCTGAGGTTCACGGCAGCCACCACTCTCGAAGGCTCCAAAGGTGAGACGCGCGGCGGGCGCGCCACGAGCAGGGCGGCCAGTATAAAGGGGAAGGGGTAAAGGGTAAAGGGTGGAGGTGCCGGGTGTTGGGTTTTGGGTGTCGGTTAAAAGCCTGTTCTTCCCCAACACCCAGAACCCAGCACCCGGCACCTTCTATTCGACGACGGCGTCGGCCTCGACCTCGACGAGCCAGTCGGGGTCGATGAAGCGGGAGACCTGCATGACTGTGTTGACGGGGCGCACGTCGCGGAAGAACTCGCCGTGGACGCGCGCCACCGCCTCCCAGTCCTCGATGCGCGTGAGCAGGATGCGCGTGCGCACCACGTCCGCGAGACCCGCGCCCAGGCTTCCGAGCGCGCCCGCGACGATCTCGAAGCACCGGCGCGCCTGCGCGCCCGCGTCGCCCGGCGCGACCGTCTTCCCCGCGGCGTCGAGCGGAGCCGTGCCCGCGACGCAGACGAACTTCCCCACCCGCACCGCCCGCGAGATGCCGATGATTGACTCGTAAGGCGAGCCGCTTGAGACGCGCCGTCGTGAGTCAGACATAAAAACAGTAGACAGTAGACAGTAGTCAGTAGTCAGTAGGAAAACCTTAGCCGCTCGAACCCTGCGGTTGTCATCCTTAACGTTCGGAACGCGGAGCGCTACTGTCTACTGTCTACTGTCTACTCCTCCAATTTCGCGTCCATCGTGATCTCGGCGTTGAAGAGGCGCGAGACGGGGCAGCCGGCCTTGGCGTTGCCCGCGGCCGTCTCGAAGGCCGAGGCGTCGGCTCCGGGCACGCGCGCCGTCACGTCGAGGTGGACTTTGGTGATGCTAAAACCCGCGTCCGTCTTCTCCAGGCGGACGGAGGCGGTCGTGTTGATCGAGTCGGCCGTGAGGCCCGCGTCGTTCAACTGCTTCGAGAGCGCCATCGAGAAGCAGCCCGCGTGCGCCGCGGCCAGAAGCTCCTCGGGGTTCGTCCCCTTGCCGTCCTCGAAGCGCGTGCTGAAACTGTACTGCGCGCCGTCGAGCACGCCGCTCTCGGTCGAGACCGTGCCCCGGCCGTCCTTGATGCCGCCCTGCCACACCGCGGAACCCGTTCGCTTCATCCCTTCTCTTCTCCTTCTTCTTCCGTTTTGAATTTAAGAACCGGCGAAACTCAGGCGCGCGCGCCCCCCCATTCTTTGAGCAGGGGGCCGAGCCGCGCGATGACCTCTTCGTGGGCCGCGCCGTTCGAGGCGACGAGCCCGTTGCGGTTGAGCACGTCGGGCGTGTTGTAGAGCATGGGGCCGCCGAACACGTCGGTCATGCACCCGCCCGCCTCCGCCAGCACCGCCTCGGGCGCGCACGTGTCCCACTGCTTCGTCTTCGGCGAGAGGTGTATGTAGAGGTCGGCCTGCCGCTCGACCAGGAGCCCGACCTTGATGCCGACCGAATGGCTCCGCACCTCCGCGCGGACGCCGAGCGCGGAGACGACCGACTCCATCCGCGGCCCGCGGTGCGAGCGGCTCTCGGCCAGGCGCATCCGGCCCAACTCCGTCTCGCCGGTGACGCTCAAACGCTCCGCCTTCAGACTCCTGTCCGCCTCCGAGGTCGGGCGCACGACCCACGCGCCGTGCCCCGGCGCGGCCCAGTAGAGCACGTCGGTCGCGGGCGCGTAGAGGATGCCGACGGCGGCGCGGCCCTCGACGGCCAGCCCGATCTGGACGCAGAAGTCGCCCGTCCCCGCGATGAAGCCCTTCGTGCCGTCGATGGGGTCGATCATCCAGACGCGCGCGCGCCCGATGCGGCGGTCGGTATCGACCGACTCTTCGGCGAGCACGCCGTCGTCGGGGAACCGCTCGCGCAGCGCGCGCACGATCAGCTCGTTGACGGCGCGGTCGGCCTGCGTCACGGGCTCGTCGAACTCCTCCTTGTGCTCCACGCGCAGGGGCTTCCCGTAATAGGCCAGCGCCGCCTCGCCCGCCCGCCGCGCAAGCTCCAGGCCCACGCGCAACTCCCGCTCGAACTCGCCCCTTGTCACTTCCATATGAGAATTTGAAATTGCTTTAGCCTTCAAGTTCGCGCGCGGCGCGGCGGATGACTTCGAGCGTGAAGTCGATGTCGCGGCGCGTCGTGCGGTAGTTCGTGATCGAGGCGCGCAGGGCGAAGCGGCCGCGGAGGAGTGCGTTCGAGACGTAAGCCTCGCCGCCGCGCTGGACGCGGTGCATGACGCGCTCGTTCAAGTCGTCAAGCCGCGCGTTCGTCCCTTCCCGCGTCTCTTCGTCTTCGAGTCCGCGGCGTGCGTCGGCGGGCACGTAGCGGAAGCAGCAGATGCCGAGCGTGACCGGCGCGAGCAGCTCGAAGTCTTCGGAGGCGCGGACGCGCTCGGCCATGTACGCGGCCGTCGCGCAGTCCTCTTCAATCGCGGCGCTGACGCGGCGCGCGCCGTAGTAGAGAAGCGTCGCCCAGACCTTGAGCGCGCGAAAAGGTCTGGACAACTCCGTGCCGTAGTCCCAGAAGGCGAACGCCTCCGCCTCCTCGCGCTCGAAGACCTTGATGTAGCCCTCCTCCGTCCCTGCGAACGCCACGCGCGCGCGCTCCGCCTCGCGGAAGAGCAGGCAGCCGCAGCCCAGAGGCGTGTAGAGCCACTTGTGCGGGTCAAGCGAGACCGAGTCGGCCTCCTCGATTCCTTTAAAGAGAGCGCGCTTACTCCCCGCGCTCGCCGCGAGCGCGCCGTACGCGCCGTCAACGTGGAACCAGAGCGAGTGCTCGCGCGCCACGCCCGCCACCTCGTCCAGGGCATCGACCGCGCCCGTCGAGACCGTGCCCGCGCTCGCCACGACGCAGAAGGGGCGCAAGCCGTTCCGCCTGTCGGCCTCGACGCGTTCTCGCAACGCGCGCACGTCCAAGCGGAACCCTCCGTCCGAAGGCACCACACGCACCTGCTCGCGCCCGAGGCCGAGGATGTCCGCGGCCTTCGGGATGGAGAGGTGCACCTGGTCAGACGCGTACAGGGTCGCGGGCGCGCCCTCGCCCCAGAGACCCCTGCGCGAAGCGTCGCGCGCGTGAGTCCTGTGCGCGACGAAGAGCGCGTTGAGGTTCGCCATCGAGCCGCCGCTCGTCAGAAGGCCGCCGCAAGTTTCGTTCAACCCCTCGCCCCCGAACCCGATCAGTTCCGCGAGCCAGCGGACGGCCGTCCGCTCTACTTCGGTCGGCCCCGGCGCGGAGCGCCACGACGTGACGTTCGAGTTGAGTGCGGCGGCCGCGAGCGAGGCCCACGCCCCGACCGGCGTCGCGGGCGAAGCCACGTAGCCGAACATCCGCGGGTGCCCGTTCTGCCTGCTCTGCCTGAAGACCTCCGCGCACGCACGCGCCAACGCTTCGAGCCCCGCGCCCTCCGCCGGGAGCCCCCCGCCGAAGAGACCCGCGAGCCTCTCGGCCGACGTGTCCGGAAAGACGGGCAGCGCCTCCGGCCCGCTCAGGTGTTCGAGCGCCAGCCGCGTGAACGCGCGGCCCAACTCCTCCAACTCTTCCCGCGGCAAGTCGAGCGTCCCCGCGCGCGCGCCGCCGTCATGTCCGTCCGTGCTCATGGGTGTGCCCCAACCCTATCACACGGCCTCGCCGTAGTCGAAGCTGTGCTAAACTCGCGCCCAAACTTTCCAGACGAGGGGACAGGGGGACTTCCCGCACTTATGACTCTGCCGGGCCACGCCACGACCGAAGGCACTGCCAGCTACCGCGAGCGCTTCCGCGACACCGCCGCCGAGGGGCACTTCCGCTTCGAGCAGGGCCTCTGGCTCTCCTCGGTCGGCGTCGGCACCTACCTCGGCGACGCGGACGAGGAGACCGACCGCTCTTACGCGGAGGCCATCGCGCGCGCCGTCGAGCTGGGCGCGAACGTCATCGACACCGCGGCCAACTACCGCTTCCAGCGCAGCGAGCGCTCCGTCGGCGAGGCGATAAGAAACTTGAAGGCCGCCGGGTTCGGGCGCGAGGAGCTGGTCGTCTGCACGAAGGGCGGCTACATCCCCTTCGACACGCACCCGCCGGCGGGGCAGTCGGGCGTGCGCGCCTACGTCGAAGAGACTTTCGTCAAGCCGGGCGTCATCGGGCTTTCCGACATCGTCGCCGGGAGCCACTGCATGACGCCCCCCTACCTCGCGCACCAGGTCGCGCAGTCGCTCCGCAACATGGGGCTTGAGACGATAGACGTGTACTACGTCCACAACCCGGAGACGCAGCTTCAGGTCGTCCCGCAGGAGGAGTTCTACGCGCGCCTGCGCGCGGCCTTCGAGCAGTTGGAGCGCGAGCGCGCCGCGGGGCGTCTGCGCTTCTACGGCGTGGCGACGTGGAACGGGTTCCGCGCGCAGGCGGGCCAGCGCGGCTACCACTCGCTCGAACGCGTCTGGGAGGCGGCGCGCGCGGCGGGCGGCGACGAACACGGCTTCCGCTTCGTCCAGCTCCCCTTCAACCTCGCCATGCCCGAGGCGCTCGTCAACGAGAACCACACGCACGCGGGCGCGCAGGTCTCCCTGCTCGAAGCGGCGCAGGCGCTCGGCGTGACGGTCGTCGCCAGCGCCTCCATCATGCAGGGCAAGGTCGCGCGCGACCTCCCCCGACGCATCCGCGAGCCGCTCGGCTCGCTCTCGACCGACGCGCAGACGGCCATCCAGTTCACGCGCTCCACGCCCGGCGTCACCACGGCGCTGGTCGGCATGAGCCGCCGCGCCCACGTCGAAGAGAACCTGCAACTCGCGCGCGTCGCGCCCGCCGCCGCGGAAGACTACGGCCGCCTGTTTACACAGGCGGGGTGACGAGTGATGAGTGATAAGAGCGTGAACCGTGAACCGTAAACCGTGACGAGATAAGGCGGCTCTTCTCGTCACGGTTTACGGTTCACGGTTCACGCTCTCAGGAGCTTACATGCCTGAGAGTGAGATGAAGACGTTCGCGGAGTTCTGGCCCTTCTACGTGCGCGAGCACAGCCGGGCGGGGACGCGCGCGCTGCACCTGGCGGGGACTTTGACGGGGACGGCGCTGCTCGTCGCGCTGGCGGCGACGGGGCGTTGGCGGTGGCTCCCCGTAGCGCTCGTGCCCGGCTACGCCGCCGCGTGGGTCGGCCACTTCTTCGTCGAGCACAACCGCCCGGCCACCTTCAAGCACCCGCTCTGGTCGCTCGCGGGCGACTACAAGATGGTCGGGCTGATACTCACCGGCCGCATGGGCGCGGAGGTCGAGCGCGCGCACGGCCGCGCGGGCGTGACGGCGGGCGCGGCCGAGCATCCGGCCGCGCCCGCGAGCGCCCCCGAAAAGGGCTGACGACTTTAAGGCTGCCTCGCCTCCCCGCCGCCCTCTTCCTCCTGCATGTCGCCCCCGATGGCTTCCTCGACGGACTCGGGCTCTTCCCCGAGCTTCACGTCCCCCGACGGGTCGTCATTCAGGTCTTCGCCGCCGTCTCCCAGACCGCCCGGGGGGACTTCCTCCGCGGGCGTGTTAATCAGCGCCGAGTCCGGGTCAGTCTCCGCCGTATTAACAGGAGGGGGCACGGGAGTTTCGTTCGGGGGCGGCGGGTTGCAGTTAACGGTCGCGCAGGTCGTGCCGTCGCCCTGATACTTCCCGCCCTTGGACTCGCACTCCGCCTTAGTTAACTCCTGACAACTCCCGTCGGGCAGGCAGCACGCGCCGACAGCACCCGCGTCATCAGCGCCGCCGCCCCCCGCGTTGGGGCCGCCGCCTGCGGGATTAGACTGCGCGGTCGCGCCGGTGTTCTCAGGAATCTTGAAGCCGAGGTAGGTGCCCGCGCTGATGCCCATCAGGCCGAGGAGTGTCGTGCTGAAGTTGGGCATGGACAGGGTGCCGAGCACGGAGTAGAGGAAGAAGAAGCCGAGCACCACTGTCCAGACGAGCATCTGGAAGCGGTGGAAGCTGACGCCGCCCTCGTCCGAGAGGATGTCGAGCAGGATTCCTTCGCGCGGTGAGCCGACGGCGTTGGGGAACTTATGGTTAATCTGCCCCACCAGCTCCTTATACTCAACCCACTTCGTGTTGAATTCGTCCTTCTTCGCCGCGCCGGCCGCGTCGAGCGCGGTCAGCTCGGCCTCGGCCTGCTGCTTCTGCGAGAGCAACCTGCTCAGCTCATCCTGCGTCGTCCCCTTGCTGACATCCGTCCCCTTGTTGGTGTCTATCACGGTCGCGCCGAGCGCCGTGCCCAGGCCGATGCTGAGCAGGATGAGCGCCGTGGAGGAGAGGTCTTGCTGCCCCGTCACCAACCAGATGAAGACGAAGGAGAAGACCACGAGGACGAACCACCACGCGGCCTGCACGGCGCTCAGGCTGTACGGCCTCTGCATCCCCCACATCACGGGCTTGCGGTCACAGAGCAGCCCGTACCTCTTCGACAGCCGCCACAGTAACCAGAGCCCGAGCACCGCCAGCACCCCCCAGATAAGCAAGCGCCACGCGCGCACGCGGATGAGGCAGAAGCCGCCCCCGTTCAGCGTGCAGGGCTTCGTGGCCCTCACGGCCGTGGCGACGGGGTATTCGTCGGCCAGGCCGACGCTGACTTCGACCGGGCGTGCGAGCGAGAAGTCCGTGTAGGTGACGCCGAGCAGGTCGGCCCAGTGCTCCATGTTGTCTTTGCCGTAGGGCTCCCCGGTGAGGCGCTGTAGGTGATAACGCAGCACGCCGTCGAGGCAGTTGCTCGGGGCGGCTGCGGTGCCGCACGGCGCGGGGGGAGGCGCAGGCTCCGCCGACGCCGCGACGGACTCGGGCGTCGGCGTCGCGGCGGGGTCGGCGAGTACAGGCCCGCCCGACTCGGGCTCCAGGCCGCGGATGGCCCTGCCGTTGATGAAGAGCGAGATCTCCTGCTTCGTGCAGGGCTTCGGCTGGTCGTAGGGCTCCTGGCACTTCGCGCGGAGCAGCAACGCTTGGAGGTTCGCGACCTCGATGGTGATGATATCGTTGAGCCCGCCCTTCTGCTTCTCGGCGAACCCGTCGGAGTCCTTGTCCGACGAGCCGACGTAGCGCTGGTTGTAGGCCCGCATCACCTTCGCCGCCGCGGTGGCGTCCGGCGGGGGCGACGGCGAAGCGGTCGGCTGCGCGGAGTCCGTCCTGGTCCCGGGGTTGACCGCGTTGTTCGTCGTCTCAGCGTTGCCCGAGGCCGGTCGAGCCCCCTGGGAGCCCGCGCCGCCTTGCGGGGAAGCCGGAACCGGATTCTGCTGGGCGGGGGCCGACGCCGCAGCCCCCGCGCCGGGCTGGCGCGCGTCGGCCGACGCGAGCGCGAGCAGCGACAGGAGCAAGGCCGGCAGGAGTGCGCGCAGACCCGCGTGAGACGTGCGTGTGTGGAGAGACATGGAAGACTCCTTCGGTTAGGTAGAGCGATGGGACGAGGTGACGTGATTGCCGTCCGGCAAGTCGAGGCCGGTCGGTTGCCTGCCCGGGAGGCTCGGAGGTAAAACGGCGCACAGATTACGCCGCGCTCACACGCGTGTCAATTGAAATGTGGGCCGCGGGCCGACGCGGGCCGGGCGGGGCGCGGGTGGTTCTCACTTTGAAGGCCCCCGCGTCCGCGCCCACACACCTATACGCACCGTCCGCGGGCGGCGGCCCTCACCCCGCCGCCTCGCTCGTGTCGGGCGCGGGCGGCGCGGCCTCCTCCTCGGCCGCCTCGGCGGCCGCGCGCTGCTGGCTCTTCTGGTAGAGGTAGGAGACGGCGAGCAGGATCGCGCCGAGCACGATGAAGGAGACGATGCGGTAGGCGCGGTCGAGCGCCGAGAGGTCGAGGAAGAAGACCTTGAGGGTGGTGAGCCCCAGCAGCGCGAGCGCCATCAGGCGCAGCAGGCGCGAGCGCCGCACGCGCCCCACCAGCAGGAGCCCCGCGCCGTAGAGCGCCCACACGACCGACAGGGACAACTGCTTCGCCAACTCGACCTCGCGCTGCGCGGCTGCCTCCGCGCCCGGGACGCGGCGCGACTCGAAGTAGCCGACCGCCTCCGCGCTCAAGGCGACGAGCGCGAGCACGTTGGCGACGACGACCAGCGCGGGGACGACCGAGCGCTCCTCATCCGTCACCCCCGCGCCCGCGCGCGCGTAGAGCCGCACGGCCGCGGCGTACGCGGCGACGAGCAGCGCGAAGGCGAGGAACGTGTGGTTGACGAGCGGCGCGTGCCAGACGGCGTCGTAGAACCTGAGGTCTAAGACGAGCGCCTTGACCGTCGCGGCGACCAGCAGCGCGAGCCCCGCGTAGTGCGCCACGCGCTGCGCGCGGCGGACTCCGTAGGCGACGAGCCCCGCGCCCCAGATGGCCCACAGCGCCGTCAGAGAGAACTGCCGCGCGCCCTCCGCGCGCTCGCGCGCGAGCCCCTCGGACAGGGCCTTCTGACGCCCGAAGTAGTCGCTCAAGTCCAGCGTCAGGAGCGTCAGCGCTAGCCCGTTGGCCGCCAGCGTGTAGAGCCCGACGGCCGCCGAGCGCTCGCCCTCGCCGAGCGTACCGCGCCCCCCGACTTCGCCTTCGCCCCCGTCCGCCACGGCGTGGCCGCGGTAGAGCCACGCGGCCCCCGCGAGCGAGGAGACGAGCGCGAGGCACGACAGGGCGCGCGCGTTGAGGAGCGGGACGAAGTTGTCTCGCCCTTCGGCGAGCGTCTGCGGGCTGAAGGCGTACTGCGCCGCGTCGAAGCCGAGCCAGTGCAGCAGCGCGACGGCGAAGACGGCGACGGCCGCGCGGCGCGCCGCGGGCTCCGGCGCGCGCAGCCCCGCCCACGTCAGCATCAGCCCCTCGACCGCCCAGACGATCGTCACCCACTGTAGTTCGAGTTGGATGGCGACGGCCGCCGTCAGGAAGGTCACGGCCGCGCCGACGTAGGCGTGCGCGAGCAGGCGGTCTGCCGGGCAGCGCCCCCGCGCGGCGTAGAAGAGAGCGCCGAAGAAGAGCGCGACCAGCATCGCCTGCGTCGCGGGCGCGGCTTCGTCGTAAAGCGCGTCCGTCCACATCCAGTAGCAGAAGCCGAAGTAGGCGGTCGCGTTCGAGGCCAGCAGCGCCACGTCGAACCAGCGCGAGCGGCGGCGCGGCAGCACGTTGTGGAAGAAGGAGAGCAGCGAGTAGACGACGAAGAAGAGGCTCAGGAAGACGAGCGTCGTCCAGAGCTTCCCCTTGTCGTAATAGTTGAACGCCCAGCCGAGCGTCATCAAAGTCGTCGCGGCGAACGAGAGGAAGTCGAGCACGCGCCAGCGCTTGAAGTAGGCGACGGCGAGCACGCCCGCGTCGAGCAGCGAGACGTAGGTGAAGAGCGCGACCTGGTTGTCCTGCCCCGTCGCTAAGAGCACCGGCGTCAGGAAGCCTCCGACTAGGCCGAGCACCGCCACGGGGAGCGCGTCCAGACGCACCGAGAGCAGGACGGCGACGGCCGTCACGGCGGTCATCAGAAGGAACGCCGCCGGCTGCGAGAGCAGTCTGTAGAACTCGTACGCGGCGTAGACCGAAAGATAAAGGATGAGGACGCCGCCGCCCGAGAGGACGTAGGCGTACTGCCTCAAGCCCCTCCGGCGCAGGCGCTCGGCCACGCCCAAAAGCGCCAGCCCGGCGAGCCCGCCGAACACGACGCGCACCGTCGGGCTGATCCAGTCGTTATCGAAGGCGATCTTGAGGATGAAGGCGACGCCGATGGCCACCGCGATGACGGCGACCCAACTGAAGACCGTCCCGCCGATGAACTGCTCAAGGTCGCGCTTCTTCGCGGCGGGTTTCGCCTCGGGTTTCGCTTCGGGCCGCGGGCGTTGACCGGCGCTCTGCCCGAAGTCCGGGCCGCGCCCCGCCTCCGGGCGCGGCGCGGCGGCCGGGGCCGAACCACGCTCCTCCTCGCGCTCGTCCTTGAGCGACTCGTAGAGCGGGCGGCGCTGCTGCCCACGCTCCAGCCCCAGCCTCAGCTCGATCTGGTAGAGGCGCGCCGTCTGCGCCTGCATGACGCGCTCCAGGTGCTCGATCCGCGCGGCGAGCTGCGCCAGCATCTCTCGCGAGGTCTGTTCCGAGGTCTGCTCTTCGGCCATAAGCCCTCCCGGCGGGGTCAATGATAGAGCAGGCGAGGGGAAAAAGCAGTAGACAGTAGACAGTAGACAGTAGTCGGTAGCGCTCCTCGCTGCTGACTATGACGATGACGAGCGCAGGGTTCGTAATGATGAAGAGGGTATTTCTACTGGCTACTGACTACTGTCTACTTCCTTTGTCAGGAAGCGTTCGACGAAGGCGCGCAGCTCTTCCAAAGAGGAGTCGGCGATGACGCGGTAGACGCGGGCGTGCAGGCCGTCGGGGAGCTGGCGGGCGGTGAGGGCGTCGGTGATGACGTGCGCGCTGGAGCCGAGGCCGCGCTCCCAGCCGGGCTCGCGCGCGTCGCGGAGGTCGAGCGCGTCCGACTCGACCCCGGCGGCGACGAGGAAGACGCGCGCCCACTCAAGGAAGAGCGGCCAGCGCGAGACGACCGAGACGAGCGCGTCGCGCGGCGGCACCTTCTCGCCCGCGAGCGACTCGGGGATCGAGCGCGTGTGCAGAAGGATCGGCGTCACGTCGGGCGGGAGCAAGCGCCGCACCTCCTCGGCCTTGCTGTAGAGCGCGACGACCGTCCCGCCCGTCAGTATGCGCGGGTCGGAGCACTCCTCGTACCCGCAGCCCTCGACGCGGAAGGGCGCGGCGTCACTGATCTCGGCCATCAGGATTTCGCGCAGGCCCTCGTCCGGCTCGACGACGAGGAAGTGGTCGGGCGGCTCGAGGCTCAGCCAGTGCTTGACCCGCTCCTGCACGTCGGCGAGCGTGTGCCCCTGGCTGCGCGCGAGCGCGAGGAAGGTGCTGATGAGGCGGTCGAGTTCGAGGCGAGAGTCGAGCGGCTCCGCCGAAGGGTCTTCGCCGAGCGGGCGGACGTAGACGCCGCTCCCCTTGCGCACCTCCAGCCAGCCCGCGCGTTCGAGGTCGCGGAAGGCGGCGCTCACCGTGTTCGAGTGGATGCGGAAGCGGCGCGCGAGCTCGCGCGTCGAGGGCAGGCGCTGCCCCGGCTTGAGGTCGCCGCTCACCACGCCGAACATGATCTGGCGGACGAGCTGCTCGCGCAAAGGCACGCTGCTGTTCTTCGAGAGCCACAGGCGCATAAGAAGCGCCCAGAGTTTAAAGTCCGGGCTAGAAAGTTGAAAGCTTTTTCTTCGCGCGCAAGGTCACGAAGACTTGCGGGCTCTGTAGCCGGGGCGCGTGCGCAGCGCGACGCCTTTGCGCGTGGTGCGGACGCGCAGCTTGCGGAACTTGCCGTCGCGCGCGGCGTTGGTCGGGTAGTAGCCTAAGGAGTACTGCGTGCGCAGCTCGTCGGCGATCTGCTGGAAGGAGCGCCGGAGCAGCAAGGGGTTGTCGGCGGGCACGAGCGTCCCGCCCGTCGTGCGCGCCATCTCTTTGAGGTAGTCGTCGGCTATGCGGTAGAGCGCGTCGAGCATCTGCGAGATGTGCTGGTCGCTCGCCTCGTCGCGGTTGCGCGGCGGGCCGGTCGTGCCGGGGCCGTTGCCGGGGCGGCGCGAGGTCGCGTCCGGCAGCCCCGTGGGGTTGCGGCGGTCTTCATCCTCTGGGCGTCGGCCCCCGCCGCGCGGGTTGATGATGACCGAGCCGGGCAAGCCGGGGATGCCCAGCACGCTGCCGATGTCCACGGGGCCCGTGCCGCCGCGGGCCTGCGCGCGCGCCAACTGCTCGGTCTCGGCGCGCGTGTCGAAGCGCACGGGGTAGACGATGACGTCCGACTCTTCGACCGCGCGCCGGTTGTCGTCGTAGGTGCGGCGGTCGCTGCGGTAGTCCACGCCGTCGGTGAGCATGATGACGGCCTTGCGCCCTTTGAGGCGGCCGAGCGCGCGGTAGGCCATGTCGAAGGCGTCGTAGAGGCGCGTCCCCTTGCCCGGCCGCGTCGAGCGGATGGCCGAGGCGAGCGCCGCGCGGTCGGAGGTGAAGTCGGTCAGGTCGCGAATCTCGTCGTCGAAGGAGATGACCTTGACGCGGTCGCCCTCGCGCAACTGCTCGGTGAAGGCGACGGCCGCCTCCTGCACCTGCCGGATTTTATCGACGGTGGTGCTGGCGCTCGTGTCGATCATGAGGACGACGTTGAAGGGCTCGGTGACGGTGGCGAAGAAGGCGACCTTCTGCTCGGCGCTGTCTTCGGAGACGGTGAACTCCTCGGCCTTGAGGTCGGGGATGTAACGCCCGCCCCGGTCGCTCGCGATGACGGGCACGGTGACGAGGTTGGTCTCGATCTTGACCGCGTCCTCGTCGTCAACCTCCTGACCCTCTTCCGACTCGCGGGTCTGAGGCGTGGGCGTCTCGGCGGGCTTCGTCTCGGCCGGCGGCTCCTGCTTCTTCTTCACGGGCTCGCTGCCGGGGAACCTCCGCCCGACCTGCGCGGAGGCAGTAGGCAGATGGCAGTAGGCAGTAGGCAGTAGGCAACAGGTAAAGATGAGAATGAAAGACACGCCGGCTTTCATCCTCAACTTCCGCCTACTGCCTACTGCCATCTGCCTACTCTCTGCCATCCTGGGCTGTGATGCTACGGGGCGGCCGCGCGGATGGACAGGCGGCGCCTTTTATTTCTAGCGCTTGCGCTTGCGCGAAGTGCCGGTCAGATTTCCAAGGACGCCGACGACTCGCGCCGCCGCGCGCCCGGCCGTCTGTGCGACGGAGTTGAGCAGGCCCTCGGGGCTACCTACTGCCTCCCCCTTTCTTGCCGCCGCCCTTCCCGCCACCGCGGGCCGTGCCGCCGCCGGCCGAAGAGCCTTTGCCCCCGCCCTTCTTCGCGCCGCCTTTGGAAGCTCCGCCCTTCTTCGCAGCACCCTTCGCAGCGCCTTTACCCGCGCCGCCCTTCGCCGCGCCTCCGGACGCGCCCTTGCCCGCGCCGCGAGCGCCGCCCTTGGCCGCGCCTTTGGCTCCGCCTCCGCCGCCGCCCTTCTTCGCGCCGGCCCTGGCCCCGCCTTTAGTCGAGCCCTTCGAGCCTGCGCCCGGCTTGCCGCCTCCGCCGCCCTTGCCTGTGCTCTTCGCGCCGCCCTTGCCGGTGGCCTTGGCGCCGCCCTTCCCGGCCGCGCCGCCGCCCTTGGCACCGGCCTTGGCAGCACCCTTGCCGCCGCCGCCCTTCGTCGAAGCTCCTTTGTTGGCTCCGCCCTTCTCTGAGCCCGCGGCCGCGCTGCCCCTGGCCACGCCGCCGCCCTTGGCGGCACCGCCACCGCCACCCTTCTTGGCTGCGCCGCCACCCTTCGCGCCACCGCCTCCTCCTCCGCCTTTGGCTCCGCCGCCACCTTTAGCAGCGCCGCCGCGGTCGGTCTTGCTCGCGCCGGCCGCGGCCCCGCTCTTCGCAGTGCCACCGGCGCCCGCGCGCGCAGAGCCGCCGCGGTTCGCAGTGCCTTCTCCGGTTAAGCCGCCCCCGGCCCCGGCCGTCCCGCCGCCGGTCGCACCGCCGCCGCCTTCAGTGCCTCCGCCGGCAGCACCGCCGCCGGTCGCGCCGCCGCCTTCGCCGCCCGAGCCTTCGTCCGGGCCCGGCGTGCCGCCGCCTGCGATGCCCGCGCCCATGCCCGTCGTGCGCCCGATGGCCGCGCCGCCGTGCGTGCCGCCGCCTTCGCCGCCGCCGCCACCGGCCTCACCGCCGCCAGTGCTTATCTCTCCGCCGCCGCCTTCAGTACCGCCGCCGGCCGCGTCGTCTCTGTCGTCTCTTTCACTGGACATCTGTCGTCAGCTCCTTTTGTGAGAAGTGTCCGGGCCCCGCCGAGCGGGCGGGGCCGTGGCTTTGCGATAAATGCAGCGCAAGATGGGTACGACCCGAAGACTGTTGTCCCGTTTGCGGCGGAGGATAGCACAACTTTCGACCGCGCGAACGACTACTTTCTTATACTTATAAAATTTTCTCTCACGCTCATCATTCAGTGAGCGTTACCGAACCTTATACCGGCGGTTGCCCGCACCCTCGTGTGCCGCCATAATGAGGACGAAGGAAACAGGGTCAAGACTGATGGAAGCCTTCTCTTCAGCGGTCGCCGTCCTGACGGCGATGATCACGCCCGCCGTGCTCATCTCGGCCTGCGGCGCGCTCATCCTCTCGACCTCGACGCGCCTGGGCCGCGTCGTTGACCGCGTGCGGATGCTCATCGACCGCTTCGAGGAGGTGACCAAGACGCAGGAGGAGGAGGGCGTCGAACTCTTCGAGGAGCGGCGCTCGGTCATCTTCAACCAGCTCGACAAGCTCACCACGCGCACGCGCCTGTTGCAGCGCTGCATGCGCGTCTTCTACCTCTCGCTCGGCGTCTTCGTCGCCACGAGCGTCGCCATCGGGCTCGTCGCCGCCGCCGGACGGCCGTCCTACGCATGGCTCCCCGTCACGCTCGGGCTCGCGGGGGCCTGCGGCCTCTTCTACGGCAGCGTCCTGCTCATCCGCGAGTCTTTCCTCGCGCAGGAGGCTTTGAACGCCGAGATGGATTTCATCTGGAAGCTCGGGCGCGCGCTCGCCCCGCCCGACCTGCGCCAGACGCGCAGCCCGCACTTCAACCCACTCACGCTCCGCCGCAAGCTCTAGCGCCCCGGCCCGCGCGCAGAAAAAGATTTACGCGGCGGCCCGGCTCCGCTTATAATCCGCGCCTCCTAGCTCCCTGTTGAAGCGAGTGTCATTATTCACCGCTCGCCATCCGCATAGAGACCAGCGCCCTACCGCCTCGCCTTCGGCGTAGTGTGGCAAGGGCCTCAGACGGAACAGAAATGAGGACGACATGAGACATCTCTTCGCCCCTCCAGGCCGCACGCTCCTGCCGACGCTCATCCTGGCGACCGCGCTCGGCCTACTCGTCACGCCCCTGGCGCTGATGCGCCGCCAACCCTCGGCCCCTTCCGCCGCCGACACGGCGGGTGCGGCGCGCCCGGCGACCACAGAGCAGAGCGCGCGCGAAGCGTTCGGGCGCATCCCCCTGAGCTTCGAGGCCAACCGCGGCCAGACCGACGGCTCGGTCGATTTCTTCGCGCGCGGCGCGGGCTACGCGCTCTTCCTGAAGCCTTCGGAGGCGGTCTTCGCCCTGCGGAGTTCCGACCCCGACTCGCAGTCGAAGGTGCTGCGGATGAGGCTGGTCGGGTCGGACGCCTCCGCGGCGGCCGTGGGCGAGAACGAGTTGGAGGGCAAGGCCAACCACCTCGTCGGCGACGACCCCTCGAAGTGGCGCACGGACGTCCCGACCTACGCCCGCGTAAGTTACCGTGAGGTCTACGAGGGCGTTGACCTCGTCTACTACGGCAACCAGCGGCAGTTGGAGTACGACTTCCGCGTCGCGCCCGGCGCAGACCCGCGCGCGGTGACTCTCAAGTTCGAGGGCGCGGACAAGATCGACCTTGACGCGAACGGCGACCTGCTGCTGAAGCTCGGCGAGGCAGTCGTCCGCCAGCCGAGGCCCTTCGTCTACCAGGAGGTGGCGGGCGCGCGACGCGAGGTCGAGGGCGGCTACGATGTAGGCGCGGACGGCCGCGTCGGCTTCTCTCTGGGCGAGTACGACCGCGCGCACACGCTCGTCATCGACCCCGTCATCGTCTACTCGACCTACCTCGGCGACAGCGGCACCGACACCGCCAACGACATCACGGTGGACGCCTTCGGCAACGCCTACCTCTGCGGCGAGACCACCTCGACCAACTTCCCCACGGCCAACGCCCTCGACGCCACGTTCGCCGGCGGCCAATTCGCCGGCTCGCGCGATGCGTTCGTCACGAAGATCAACGCGACGGGCTCGGCCCTCGTCTACTCCACCTACCTCGGCGGCAGCGGCGACCCCGTCTTCACCAACATAAACGGCGACGACCGTTGCTTCGGGATCAGGGTGGACGGCGCCGGTAACGCCTACCTCGCGGGCGAGACGCACTCGAACGACTTCCCCACGGCCAACGCCATCCAGGCCACCTTCGGCGGCGGCCTCTCGGACGCCTTCGTGGCGAAGCTCAACCCGGCCGGCTCGGCCCTCGTCTATTCCACCTACCTCGGCGGCAACATCTTCGACGCGGCGCAGGGCCTCGCGCTCGACTCTTCCAACAACGTCTACGTCACGGGCCGTACCACCTCCGCGAACTACCCGACGGCCAACGCCATTCAGGCGACGCAGGCCAGCGCCGACGCCGACGCCTTCGTCACCAAGATCAACGCGGCGGGCACGGCGCTCGTCTATTCGACCTACCTCGGCGGCAGCACTGGTGTCGATGGCGGGTTTGAAAACGGCTCAAACATCGCGATCGATGCCGCAGGCAACGCCTACGTCACAGGTCAGACCCGTTCGACCAATTTCCCGACCGTCAACCCGATTCAAGCCACCTTCGGCGGCGGCTCGCCTGACGGTGACGCCTTCGCGACGAAAATTAACGCCGCCGGAACGGCGCTCGTCTACTCGACCTACCTCGGCGGCAGCAACAACGACATCGGGAGCGGCATCGGCGTTGACGCCTCCGGCAACGCCGTCGTCGCCGGGTTCACCTCCTCGAACAACTTCCCCACGGCCAACGCCCTCGACGCCACGTTCGGCGGCTCGCAGGACGGTTTCGTTACGAAGCTCAACCCGGTGGGCTCGGCCTTCGTCTATTCGACTTACCTCGGCGGGACGGGCGGCGCGGCGTGCAACGACGTCAAGGTGGACTCCGCGGGCAACGCCTACGTCGCGGGCGGCACGACCTCGACCGACTTCCCGACGGTCAACCCCACGCAGGCCGCGAACGCGGGCGGCGTGGACGCCTTCGCGGCGAAGCTCAACCCGGCCGGCTCGGCCCTCGTCTATTCCACCTACCTCGGCGGGGCGGGCGGCGAGCGGGCCAACGCCGTCGCCATTGACTCGGCCGGGAGCATCTACCTTGCGGGCCCCACCGACTCGGCCAACTTCCCGACGGTCGGCGCGATACAGGCGGCGAACGGCGGGGGCACGACCGACGCATTCGTGACGAAGATCGCCGAGACGACGACGACGTTCCAGTTCAGCCAGGCGACCTACGCCGTCCAGGAGGACGTGACCTTCGTCACCGTCACCGTCACGCGCACGGGCGACACCTCGACGGCGGCCGACGTGGACTACGCCACCGCCGACGGCTCGGCGTCGGAGCGCACGGACTACACGACGGCGCTCGGCACGCTGCGCTTCGCCGCGAGCGAGACCTCCAAGACGTTCGATGTCCTTGTCAACGAGGACTCGTTCGCCGAGGGGCCCGAGACGTTCACCGTCAGGCTCTCGAACCCGACCGGCGGCGCGTCGCTCGGCGCGCTGGGGACGGCCACGATTGCTATCAGCGACGACGCGGCCGAGCCGACGACCAACGTCATCGACGACCCCGTCATCTTCGTCGGCCAGCACTACCACGACTTCCTCAACCGGCAGGCGGACACGGCGGGGCTGAACTTCTGGGCCGATCAGATCATCGCCTGCGGCGCGGACGCCGGCTGCATCGACCGCACGCGGACGGCCGTCTCGCAGGCGTTCTTCCTGTCCATCGAATACCAGAACACCGGCTACTTCGTCTTCCGCTTCTACAGGGCGTCGTTCACGGACACCCCGGCGCGGCCGCGCGGGATGCCGCGCTACCGAGAGTTCCTGCGCGACCAGCGCGAGGTGGGGCGCGGCGTCATCGTCAACGCGGCGGGCTGGGAGACCGTGCTTGAGGCGAACAAGGAGGAGTTCGCGCGCCGGTGGGTGCAGCGCCCCGAGTTCCTGGCCGAGTTCCCCGAGAGCATGTCCTTCGACGACTACGTCGCCAAGCTCGCCGCCAACTCCGGCGTCACGCTGACCCCGACCGAAATTAACATCCTCTTCGAGGGCTGGGCCAACACGGTCGAGGGGCGGGCGCGGACGCTGCGGCGCGTGATCGAGTTGGGGTCGGTCTACAACGCGCAGTTCAACACGGGCTTCGTGCTCTCGCAGTACATCGGCTACCTGCGGCGCAACCCGAACGACGCGCCCGAGCCGGGGCTCGACTACGCGGGCTTCGACTTCTGGCTCGCCAAGCTCAACAGCTTCAGCCAGTCGGGCGAGGACGTGCGCGACCCCGTGACGGCGCAGCAAAGGGTGCAGCGCGCCGAGATGGTGCGCGCCTTCATCCTCTCGATTGAGTACCGCCAGCGCTTCGGGCCGTGAGGCGTTTTTCGAGCGGGTCGTGAGTGAAGGCCCGGGCGGCGCGCGAGGGTTAAAAGCGTGCGCCGCCCGGGCCTCGCTTTAAAGAATCAGGTCAGAACCGCCCGCGGTAGCGGGCGGCCCGTCATTACCCGAACGCCGCGTATTGCACAGGCCCACCCGCTACCGCGGGCGGTTCTGACCGCTATCTTCCAGCGCGCGCAGTCCCGCTTCGATGACGCGGACGATGCGGTCAACGTCGTAGACGCCGCCGCGCCAGGGGCCGCCGCTCGCGTTCTGCAAGGCCGCCCAGAGCCTTGTGTCGGCGGGCAGCGCCGGGTCTGCGCGCAGGTCTGCGCGCGGCTCGCGGCGCGCCAGTTCCTCGTCCGCGGGCTCGTAGACGCCCGGCGCGCTCTCGCGCACGAGGTCGATGCCGCCCTCCAGTCTCAACGTGTCAACGACCACGCGAATCAAATCGCCGTCAATCAACTTCCCCACGGGGCCGCCCGCCAGCGCCTCCGGCCCGACGTGGCCGACGCACGGGCCGCTTGAGACGCCGGAGAAGCGCGCGTCCGTAATCAGCGCCACCGAGTTCGCGTAGGGCATGTACTTGAGCGCCGACGTTATCTGGTAGACCTCCTCCATCCCCGCGCCCAGAGCGCCGCGGCAGATGAGCACGATGACCTCGCCGGCCTTGATGCGGTCTTCGCCGCGGCTCTTGATGGCGGCGATGGTGGCGCGCTCGCTGGTGAAGACGCGCGCCGGGCCCGTCAGGCGGTAGACGCCGTCGGGGCCGACCAGCGCGCGGTCGATGGCCGTGCTCTTCACGATGGCCCCCTGCGGCGCGAGGTTCCCTTTGACGTACGAGATGGTGCTCGTCAGCCCGACTGCCCGGGCGCGCGCGGGCGGCATGATGACGTCGTCCGGGTCGATGCCTTCGGCCTCCTTTAAGCGCGCGCGGAAGACCCGGCGGCGCTCCGACGAAGCCCAGTCGTCCAACACCTCGTCCAGAGTCTTCCCGACGGCCGTCAAAGCGCCCACGTCTATCAACCCGAGTTCCCTCAGGTGCAGCATAACCTCGGGGACGCCGCCCGCGAGGAAGACGCGCACGGTCGGGTGCGGCCCGTTCGGCAGAGCGTCCACGAGCCTCGGCACTTTGCGGTTAACGTCTATCCAGTCTTCGACCGTCGGGAGCCTCAACCCCGCGGCGTGCGCCACCGCGGGCACGTGCAGCAGGAGGTTGGTCGAGCCGCCGAAGGCCGCGTGCGCCACCATCGCGTTGCGCACGGAGGCGTCGGTCACGATGTCGCGCACGTTGATTTTAAGTTCCCCCTGCCGCAGCACCGCGCGCGCGGAGCGCCGGGCCGCGTCGAGCCACACGGGCTGGCCCGAAGGCGCGAGCGCGCTGTGCGGGACGGAGAGGCCGAGCGCCTCGGAGACGACCTGCGAAGTCGCGGCCGTCCCCAGGAATTGACAGCCGCCGCCCGGCGAAGCGCAGGCGCGGCAGCCGATGTCGGCCGCCTCTTCGAGCGTGAGCTGCCGGTTGGCGAAGCGCGCGCCGATGGTCTGCGCGCGCCCCGCGTCCTCGCCGTCGCTCGCGGGCAGGGTCACGCCGCCGGGCACGAGCACCGCGGGCAGGTCGGGCGAGCCCGCGAGCGCCATCAACATCGCCGGCAGCCCCTTGTCGCACGTCGCCACGCCGACGACCGCCCGCCGGTTGGGGAGCGAGCGAATCAGACGCCGCAGCACAATCGCCGCGTCGTTGCGGTATGGGAGACTGTCGAGCATCCCCGTAGTCCCCTGCGAACGCCCGTCGCAAGGGTCTGTGCAGTAGCCCGCGAAGGGGATGCAGCCCTTCTCCCGTAACTCTTCGGCGGCGGCCTGCATCAACAGGCCCACCTCGTAATGGCCCGTGTGATAGCCGAGCGCCAGCGGCGTCCCGTCGGGCAGACGAATCCCGCCCTGCGTGCTGAGGATGAGGACTTCCGGGCGGCGCAGCTCCGCGGGGTTCCAGCCCATTCCCACGTCCTGCGTCCACCCGAAGAGGTCGCCGCTCGGCCGCTCGATAAGCTCGTCTGCGGTGACGGGCAGACTCCCCGCAGGCCCGGGCTGAGCGGACACAACCCGATATATGTCAGGCGAGTCGGACTCGAAAACACTCCTGCCTTCCGTCACCGGTTTACCTCCCGTCGGTTCGGGCATCTCGGTCTGATGTGTTACAAAAAGGCTGACGTTTTAATATGCTAATAGCACAAATCGCCCGGCGATGAAATCTCGGGGCTCGCCCGCATTTTCAGGCAGCAGGAGGTGTGAGTTGATAACACGTCGAGACATGTTCGTGGCCCTCGCCGCGGCCGCCGCGACGCTCGGCGTCGTCGCCGGGGCGCAGACGCAGAAGACGGCCATGCGGTCGGCCCTCTTCGACTGGAACACGGCGGCCGCGCAGCAGACCGCGTACGGCGCGCGGCGACAGTTCTTCAAGTCCGCGACGGCGACGACTGACGAGTTGTCGCTCCACGTGACGACCGTCAACCCGGGGGCCGCTTCACACGCGCCGCACAGGCACGCGCACGAGGAGCTGTTCATCGTGAAGGAGGGCACGGTCGAGGCGCTCGTGGGCGGCGAGTGGAAAAAGGTCGGGCCGGGGTCTGCCGTCTTCTGCGCCTCGAACGAGCTGCACGGCATCAGAAACGCCGGGACGACGCCCGCCACCTACCACGTCATCAACTGGCACACGCCCGCCACGAAGACGTTGCAGCCGCCGACCGGCGACGGAAAGACCGACTGATTGTGAAAGCGCTCTTCATCGGCGGCACAGGCTTCATCAGCGCGGCCGTCAGCCGGCAGGCGGTCGCCGCGGGCGTCGAGCTGTACCTGCTCAACCGCGGGCTGCGGGGCGCGCCCACGCCCGGCGCGCACGCCCTGACCGCCGACATCAACGACGCGGAAGAGGTTCGCGCGGCCTTAAACGGCCTGCGGTTCGACGCGGTCGTCAACTGGATCGCCTACACGCCCGAGGACATCGAGCGCGACCTCGCGCTCTTCCGCGGCCGCACGGGGCAGTACGTCTTCATCAGCTCGGCGGCGGCCTACCAGAAGCCGCCCGCGCATTACGTCATCACGGAAGAGACGCCGCTCGCCAACCCCTTCTGGGACTACGCGCGCGGGAAGATCGCCTGCGAAGAGAGGCTGCTGCGCGCCCACGCCGAAGAGGGCTTCCCCGCGACCATCGTCCGCCCCTCGCACACCTACGAGACGAATTTTCCGGTCGCCGTCGGGGGCGGCGGCACCTACACGTTGGCCGACCGGATGAAGAAGGGGCTGCCGATCATCGTCCACGGCGACGGCACCTCCCTATGGACTCTGACGCACTCGGAGGACTTCGCGCGCGGATTTTTAGGGCTGCTCGGGAACGGCGAAGCGGTCGGCCGGGCCTTCCACATCACCTCTGACGAGGTGCAGACGTGGGAGCAGATTTACCTCGCCATCGCCGAGGCGCTCGGCGTGGAGGCGAACGTCCTGCACGTCCCCTCCGACTTCATCGCGCGCGCGGTGCCGCGCCTCGCCGGCACTCTCCACGGAGACAAGAAATGGAGCGCCGTCTTCGACAACACGAAGGTCAAGAGCTTCGTGCCCGGCTTCCGCGCCGCCGTCCCCTTCCGCGAAGGCATCCGCCGGACGCTTCAGTGGTTCGAGGAGGACGAGCGGCGGCGGCGCGTGGACGAGTCGCTCCGCGAGGAGATGGACTTGATTGTCAGGTCTTACAGTGCGCTTAACGGCTCGGTGTGACTTCCGCGCTGCCTTGAACTCCACGTACCGCTCCCGGCCGAGTGCCCTGGCCGGAGGCGCGCACACGAGCGAACGACACGGAGACGCGGAGACACAGAGACACAGCTTTGAAGTTATATCGCTTCAAGCTGTGCCTCTGTGTCTCCGCGTCGAACGTTCACACCGTTAGCGTGGCACGCGCACGGTTACGGAGCTGCTGGTGCTCGACCCGGCGGAGTCCGTGACTGTGAGCGTGATGGTGTAAGTGCGGCCCTCGGGGCTCGTGGGCGAGCGCTCCGCGCGCAGGCGGACGTGGTGCGCGTCAACCACCTCCCAGTCGGGCGCGGTGTCGCCGTCGCCGGTGCCGTTGACGGGCTGGTCGCTGGTGATGGTGATGACCGGCGCGAGCGGCCCGCCGCAGTCGTCGCCGACCTCGTAGGTGAGCGTGATGTCTTCGAGCTTGTGGTTCGGGACATCCAGCACCGGCCTATCCACCGCGAGGTTCGCGATGACGGGCGGCGGGTTCGAGACCGTGACGCTCGCCGACGATGTGTTGTTCGGCGCGGGGTTCGGGTCGGGCGTGGCCGAGGCGGCGCTCGCCGCGTTCGACAGCGGCGTGCCGTCCGCCGTCGGGCACGAGACTCCGACCACGAGCGTGAACTGCGCCGACGCGCCCGCGGCCAGCGAGCCGGTCGCGCACTGGACGGTGCCCGACTCACCTACGTTCGGCTTCGAGCAAGTCCACCCGTCTGGAACCGTCAAAGACTGGAACGTCGTCCCCGCGGGAACCGCGCTCGTGAGCGTGACGTTCGCGGCCGGGAGGTCGTCGTCCGCGGGCTGGTAGGGCTGCGTGTCGTTGTCCGCGTTGTTGCGGACGGTGATCTGATACGTGAGCGCGCCCCCGCTCAGCACGGGGTCGGGCTGCGCCTTGATGCTCGCCGAGATGTCCGCGCCCGGCAACTGCAAGGGGTCTACGACGCCCCAGTAGGCGAGCTTCTTCTTCAGCGAGGTGTCGAAGAGGAGCGGCGCGTTGACCCGGCCCGCCGTCGTCAGCCACGTGTGGTCGTCGGCCTGCCCCCAGAAGGTGACGTTGCTTATCTTCCCTTTCAGTTGTTTGAACGCCTCGAAGAAGGTGCGGTAGCGGTAGCCCTGTAGGAGGAAGCGCCCGGCGGGGATGTCGGAGTAGTCCGTGACGGGGCCGGGGAAGGAGTTGCTGTAGACGCTCACGTCCAGCTCCGTGATCTGGTTGTCGAGCCCGAGGCCGTGGAAGAGGTTGATGGTGTCAACGATCGCCTGCCCCGAGGGGAAGTCCACGTTGTTGTGCATCTGGTGGCCGACGCCGTCCAGGGGCACGCCGCGGCTCTTGAGGTCTGCGACGAGGTTGTAGAGGAACTGCCGCTTGACCGGGTTGGTCGTGTCGAAGTCGTTGATGTAGAGCAGGGCGTCCGGGTCAACCTCGCGCGCGACGCGGAAGGCGCGCTCGATGAACTCGGTTCCCGTGATGTTGAACCAGGGGCTGCGGCGGAAGCCGTCGGGCTGCGACGGGTCGATCACCTCGTTGACCACGTCCCACGCGTACACGTCCTCCTTGTAGCGCGTCATCACCGCCCGGATGTGGTTCTCCAGACGCCCGAGGAGCAGCGCCTTGTTCTCGGGCGTCGGCGTCATGGGCTGCCCCGCCGCGTCGTTGAAGAGCCACGCCGGGTTCTGCGTGTGCCAGACCAGCGTGTGCCCGCGCACGAGCATGTTGTTCGTCTTCGCGAAGGCGACCTGCGCGTCGGCGTTGGCGAAGTTGAAGACGCCTTCCGTCGGTTGGAGCGAGCCCCACTTCATGTCGTTCTCCGACGTGAGGCTGTTGAAGTGCTTCTTCAGGAGGAAGGCGTGCTCGCCCGTGAGGTCGCCCTGCCAGACGGCCGCGCCGACGGGGAAGAACTCCGAGAGCGCCTGGTAGACGGAGGGGATGTCGCGCTCGGCCACCGGCGGCGGGACGAGGCTGATGTCAACGTCGTCGATGTAGAAGGAGGCCGTCCCCGTCTGTGACTCGACGTAGAGCGTGAGCGCCTGGTAGTTGAAGGCGAAGTCGTAGGTGGCGCGCAGGCGCACCCACTGGCCATCCGTCACGTTCGTGTTCGGGACGACCGTGTTGAAATTCGTCACGCCGTTCAGCGTGCGCTGGACGCTGACCCGCAGTTGGGACGGGGCCTGGCCCGGCGCGAGCTTGGCCCAGAACGTGACCTGATAGCGCGAGCCGTTGCAGAGCTTACCCGCGGCGTTGAAGGCCGCGCCGTCGAAGGCCGCCTGCCGCCCCGTCGTCAGAAGGCTGTAGGAGCCGCCGTGCGCGTCGGCCGTCGTCACCGCCACCGTCTCGCGCCCGATGCGCGGCCCCCAGCCCTCGCGCGTGCCCGACTCGAAGTCGCTGTGGATGCCCGAGGTGTCGGGCGGGTCGGAACAACCGAGCGCGGGCACGACGTTGATGCGGAAGTCGTCGAGGTAATACTGCGTCGTCGCGCCCGCCGCTTCGACGTAGAGCAGGAGCTGGCTCACGTCCGTCGTGAAGCTGTACTGCCCCGTGAGCGTCACCCAGCCGCCGTCGGTCACGGCGGCGCTCGGCGTGACCTGGTCGAAGGCCGTGGAGCCGCCCGCGGGCGTGCGCTGCACGGTGATCTTCAGAGAGTCGGCCGGCTGACCCGCGACTAGACGAACGGAGGCCGTAATCTGATAGATGGTTCCCCTCGACAGCGTGCTTAAGAGGTTGAGGCTGGGGCCGTTGAATCCGGCGGTGCGTCCCGTCGTCTTCAGGCTCCGCGCGCCGGTGGCGGCCGCCTCGGTCGTGTTCGTCAGGACGACCGTGCCGCCCCGCGGTATCCAGCCTTGCAGCGTCCCGTCCTCGAAGTCGTTCTGCACGACCGCCTGCGCGGACGCGGGCTGCGGACTCAGCAGGACGAGTAGGCAGGCCAGGGAGAAGACGAGCGTGAACGCACGTCTTTGGGGGGGCGTGCGCAAAGAGTCGAACGGCGTGAGTACTTTGTGAAGGGTCACCTTGTTGCTCCTTTACCTTGATGGTTTGTGACCGTTTAGAGGCGGGCTCCGCCCGCCGCCGCCAGCCGCGGTGCTTGAGCCGGCGGGCCGCAGCCCGCCTCTAAACGAACGCTGAATTGGTCGTTCTCAAATGCAAACAGCTAATGTTTCGCAAGTCGGGGTCAGGAGTTGACGCCGGAAGCGAGCATCCCGCCGTCCACCACGACGGTCTGCCCCGTGATGAAGGAGGCCGCGTCGGAGGCGAGGAAGACCGCCGCGCCCGCCACCTCTTCGGGGCGGCCGAAGCGGCGCATCGGCGTCCGCATCAGAAGCTCGCGCCCGCGCTCCGAGTCGTCGAGGAGCTTCGCGTTCAGCTCCGTGCGGAAGACGCCCGGCGCAATCGCGTTGACGTTTATCCGGTCGCGCGCCCACTCGCACCCGAGGCTGCGCGTCAAAGCCACCACGCCCGCCTTCGATGCGCCGTAGGCGGCGACCTCGTGAAAGGCCACGTAGGAGGAGAGTGACGCGACGTTGATGACGCGCCCGCGCCCGCTGCGTTTGAGCGGCGCGTAGAAGGACTGACAGGCGCGCAGCATCCCCGTCAGGTTCGTTTCCATGATCGCCCCCCACTCCTCCTCGGAGACTTCCGCGGTGGGCGTGCGCGCGGTGCGCCCCGCCGCGTTGACGAGGATGTCCATCGCGCCGAAGCGCCCGAGCACCGCGTCGCGCAGCGCGTCCACGGACGAGCGCTCCCCCACGTCAACCGTCTGCGCGAAAGACCTCCCCCCGCCCCGCTCGATCTCTTCGCAGACCTCACGCGCCAGCTCGCCCCGCCGCCCCGCGGGCACGGTCTTCGCGCCGGCACGCGCCAGCCCGACCGCGATGGCGCGCCCGAGCCCCGAAGTCCCGCCGACGACGACGGCCACGCGCCCGTTCAAATCCATGATGTTCCCGGCCATTCAAAAAACCCTCGGCGACCAAGACCCCGGCGCGCGTGACGGCCCGGCCACCCCCGAGCAGCCGCTCGTAACTTTCCGCGAGCGCATCCGCGATACAGTCGTCATCTCTCCCCCTTCGTGCGGGTTAGAAGTCCAGGGTCGGCGTGCGCGAGTCCGCCGGGTCGGCCCAGCGGTTGTTCGGGATGGTCGGCGTCCAGCCCGGCCGGAGCGGGTCCTGGTCGTACGGGTAGCCGCCCAGACGTTTGTAAGCTTCGGCGTACTCGGCCAGCTTCTCCCGGTTGAGCCGCACGCCGAGGCCCGGCCCCTCGGGCACGGCGATGGAGCCTCGCTCGTACTTGAGCGGCCCGCCCTCGATGATGTCGTCGGTCAGGTGGTGGTAATGCGCGTCGGCCGCGAACGAGAGGTTGGGGATGCACGCGCCGAGGTGGAGCATCGTCGCCAGTTGAATCCCGAGCTCGCCCGAAGAGTGGACGGCGACGCCGAGCTGGAACGTCTCGCACACGCCGGCCGCCTTCACGCACGGGCGGATGCCGCCCCAGAAGGTCGTGTCGAGCAGGATCACGTCCACGGCCGTGTCGAGCACGTTGGCCGCGAGCTGCTCGAAGTTGACGACGACCGTGTTCGTCGCCAGGGGCATCCGCACCTTCTCGCGCACGCGGCGCATCCCGGCCATGCCGTAGACGGGGTCTTCGAGGTAGTCGTTGCGTAAGCCCTCGACGGCCTGGCCGAAGCGAATGGCCTGCTCGGCCGACCAGACGCCGTTCGGGTCGAAGCGGAAGCTGTCGCCCTCGCCGCCTAATCCTTCGGCGAGCGCGCGGTAGCACTCAAGCTCGTAGTCCGGGTGGAAGACGCCGCCCTTCAGCTTGTGCGAGGTAAAGCCGTGCCGCCCCTTCAACTCGCGCGCGAGCGCGACGAGCTGGTCGGGGGTGCGGACTTCGCCCGCGCCCGTCCGCGGGCTCGCGTAGCGGAAGAAGAGGTAGGAGGCGAACGGCACGCGGTCTTGCAGACGCCCGCCGAGGATGTCGCAGACGGGCACGCCCCACTTCTGCCCGAGCAGGTCAAGGCAGGCGAACTCCAGCGCGGCCAGCACCTGCGTGCGGTTGTTGTAGAGCGAGGCGGTCGGGTTGGCGATGCGGAAGCGCATCTCTTCGAGGCGCGCCGGGTCGTGGCCGACGAGGTAAGACTTCATCGCGCGGAAGACCGCCTCGGCCGACTCGCCGCCGCCGCCCATCTCTCCGAGGCCGACGAGCCCCTCGTCCGTCTCGACCTCGATCACGGTGCGGACGAACCGCCCCCAGTGGCAGCCGTTCGCGTGGCGCAGCGGGGCCTCCAGAGGAACCGTGACCGTCGTCGCCCTGATGTCGGTAATCTTCATCGTCGGAATACAGGTCAGTACCGCCCGCGGTAGCGGGTGGGCCATGCGTATACGGCTCTAGCGGTTGACCAAGGCCCACCCGCTACCGCGGGCGGTACTGACCGCTATATCAATGAGACGACAACGACTCCGCGTCCAGGATGCTCTTGGCCTTGTACTCTTCGAGCGTCTTCTGCGGCTTCTCGACGCCGGGGGGCAGCGGGCGCTTCGAGAAGGTCTGGAAGTAGAGGAGGCAGGCGTCGCGCCAGGCGACGGCGTCGCGCTCCTGTATCTCAAGCTTGCGGGCCACGGCCGCGTGCCGCTCGGGGTCGATACGGCCCGAGAGCGAGTCCCAACGCTTCCGCGCGGCGCGCACCCAATCGACGCCGCGCTGGTAACGCAGGGCCAGCTCGTCCCAGAGCGTCCGGCCCGAGCGCACCTTTCGGTCCCAGGGGACGTGGTGGAACCAGAGCAGATATTTTTCCGGCGTCCTGTCGGGGTCGCCGAAGACGGCGCGCACCTCGGGGCTGTACTGCGCGACGGCGTTGCTGCCGGTCTTCGTTCTGTCGAAGCCGACGCCGCGTGCGTCCGCCTTGTGGTAGTAGACGGGGTTCCAGTCGGCGCGCTCGAACTTGTTCTCCCACGGCGCGGGGCCGTAGTGGTGCCCGCCCCACATGATGTGATGCAGGCCGAGCGGCGTCATGTAATTGACGGCCGCCTCGTGCGACTCCGACATGATGCGCTCGATGACGGCCACGGCCTCGGGCTCGCGCGTGAGCGTCATCCGTATCCACTCGTCGGCAATCTGCTTTGAAGATGTGTCGGGGTTCCAGGCCAGCCGTCCGAAGGCGTACCAGTTCGATTGCGCGAAGTGGTGGCCCGTCCAGTTCCTGTCCGTGCCGGTGTTGGCGACGCCGGCCATGCCCGTGACGCGTTGGCCGAAGAGTGTGCCGTCGAGCACCTTCGTCACGGTCGAGCCGGGGCCTTTGACGCGCGTGTCGGAGTCGAGCACCTCGCGCCACATGGGTGCGAGGAAGACGAGGTGGTTGGAGAAACCCAGATACTCCTGCGTGATCTGCGCTTCGAGCATCAACTGCGTCTTCGGCATCGCGCCGAAGAGCGGGTGGAAGGGCTCGCGCGGCTGGAAGTCTATCGCACCGTTCTTGACTTGCAGCAGGACGTTCGGCGCGAAGCGGCCGTCGAAGGGTTGCAGTTGGTCGAAGGCCGCGGCGGCGCGGTCGTAGCCGGGCTTCGCGTCGTAGACGAAGGCGCGCCAGATGACGACGCCTTTGTGCGGCGCGAGCGCGGCGGCCAGCATGTTCGCGCCGTCGAGGTGGTCGCGGCCGTACGTGCGCGGCCCCGGCTGCCCCTCGCTGTTGGCCTTGACGAGAAACCCGCCGAAGTCCGGGATGAGCTTGTAAATCTCGTCGGCCTTCCTCTTCCACCACGCGGCCACCTCGGGGTCGAGCGGGTCCGCGGTCTTCAAGCCGTCCAACTCGATGGGCGCGGAGAAGCGCGCCGAGAGGTAGACGCGCACGCCGTAGGGCCGGAAGGCGTCGGCGATGGCCTTCGTCTTTCGCAGGTACTCGGCGCTCAGGCTTTTGGAGTTCGAGTTGACGTTGTTGAGCACCGAGCCGTTGATGCCGACGGAGGCGTTCGCGCGCGCGTAGTCGATGAGGCGCGGGTCAACCTTGCCGGGCAGCGCGTCCCAATCCCACAGCGAGCGTCCGGCGTAGCCGCGCTCGACGCTGCGGTCGAGGTTGTCCCAGTGGTTGAGGACGCGCAGTTGAAGCCGCGGCCGCTGACTGACGTTCAGGTCTCCTATCGGCTGGAGAGTCTGCAACAGCCGGAGGAAGTGGAACGCGCCGTAAAGCGCCCCCGTCTCCCCGCCCGAGGCGATGACCGTGACCGAGTGCCCGCCGACGCGCGTCGTGCGGATGAGGAAGCCCTCGGGGCCGAGCGCGTCGAGCTGCCGCTGCCAGCCGAGCCGCTTGATAATGGGCGAATGCGGCGACGTGCCCACGACCACCGCGCTGTCGCGCTCGACCCCGATGTCGTAGGGCATGTTGACTTGCAGCATCCTGGCGCAGCCCTCCATCAGCTCGGAGGCGGCGGCCATGAGGGTCGGCGTGCGGCTTTCCGGCTCGACGACGACGGTCTTGACGCGCGCGCGGTAGTCCCTCAGGACGTGTGCAGGGAGCGGGTCGTAGCGTAGCCAGAGCCGGTAGCCGTCGTCGGCCCTCGCCGACACGGCGGCGCATAATTGTAAGGCGACGGCGAGACAGACGAGCGCCGCCGTGCGGATTCGTCTGCGCCCCTTGTGCATCGTCTTCATCTGAAGTCCTGCGGCCTTTAACGGTAACGGTAGAGCTTGACGCGCTGGATGTCGAAGCGGCCCGAGGGCAGGCGTATGTGCCGGCCCTGGTGCGTCTGGTCGCCGTTGAGCCAGCGCCCCGGCGTCCAACGCCCGTCCACGTACCTCCCTTCCTGCGCCGAAAGGATGCCGACCAGAGGGTTGCCCGGCGAGTCGGCCTCGAAGACGATGACGAGCCCCGTGCCCGCGACGACGAACTCGTCCGGCCCCACGGCGACGGCCAGGCCCCCGGTCGGGGCGTCGCCCGCCTGCGCGGGCGGGGCCGCGCCCGGGTTCGCCTGCGCGGGCGGGGCCGCGGCCGGCCGCTCGTAGGTCACGTTCAGCGCGTACCCGCCCAGTCTGAAGCGCTGCGGGACGCGCTGCGGGTCGTTGGTCTCGGGAAGAAACCCGACCATCTCGCCCTTGCCCTGGTGCTCGACGATGAGCGGCGTCAGTTGCTCGACGAGGTCGTAGGCGGAGGTGAGCAGCTCGCTCGTCCGCCCTTCGGCCGACTCGATGCTGAAGGGGCTGATGCCGATGGCGTCGTGTCGGCCGAAGACGTAGAGCGCCTGCACGGAGTTCTGCGGCCCGAGTTGCACCTCGGGGATGAACAGAGGGTTGCCGGAGACTTGATACTTCCGCGCCCACTCGATGAAGTTGGGGAAGTAGATGTCGGGGGCGAGGAAGTCTACCTGCGTCGCGCCCGCGCGCCACACGTCGAGGAGGTGCGGCAGAGGCCCCGCGCTCGGGTACTGGCCGGGCTGGTATCCAGGGCGGATGAGGGCCGCGTTGACGAACATCGGGAGCTTATATTCCGCCTTGCCCGCCCCTGTCACGCGGTCGGTGAAGCGCGCGAAGTGCCACGCCATGAATATCTCGTCCGTCGCAGGCCCGCGGCCGAAGACCTCCTCCCAGGTGCCGCGCGTCTTCCACCCCGAAGCGCCCCACGCCGCGCGCAGCTCGGGCTGTAAAGTCTCCCTGTGCCGCTGAAGGTATGACATCAACTCGGCGGGCACGGGGCCGTCGAAGAGCTTCTCGGCGGCGGCGCTGCGGTCGCGCGAGTCCGGGATCATGCCGATCTCGTTCTCGACCTGCACCATGATGACCGTGTGCTCGCGCCCGTCCACCTCGCGCAGGTGGCGCATGAAGGCGGCGAACGCGCGGGCGTCCGCCTCCATGTTCTCCCGGCTGAAGGTCGAGAGGATTTCGATGCCGTTGCCCGCCTTATCCTGCGAGCGGGGGAAGCGCTTCTGGTCGTTCTTCACCCACGCCGGCACGTAGGTGGACATGCTGTTCTTCCACGTTCCGAACCAGAGCGGCACGAGCTTGAGCCCGTGCCGCCTCGCCTCGCGGAGCAGGCCGTCAACCAACTGGAAGTCGAACTTCCCCTCGACCGGCTTGATCAGCTCCCAGTAGACGGGGATGACGACCGTGTTGAGCTTCATCGCGGCGAGCTTCGGCCAGACGGGGCGCATGTACTCAAGGCTGGACGAGCTTGAGTTGCCCAGCTCGCCGCCGCGCACGAGGAAGGGCTTTCCGTCCACGACGAGTTGCGTCGCCGTGCCCTGCTTGCGCAGGTGCGGCGGCGCCGACTGCCGCCTCGCGTGAGACGGCGGCGCGCAGAACGTTAGCAGCGCGCACGCGGCGGCGAGCGTAAAGCCCCCGCGCCTCACACGGCCTGTGAAGCTACGATTCGGGAACGCGTGAGTCATTAAGTTAATTCTACCCGACGCGCGTCCGTCGGAGCGAAAGGGCGGCGCGGCCCGGCTAATCTCGGCCGCGCCGCCGTGCCCGCGTCAGAAGGACAGGCGGGCCGCGACGCGCATCGTGCGCTGCGCGGTGCCGGTCGTCGCGGTGACGAAGCCGAACGTGCTCGGGTCGGAGATGTTCGCGTTCGGGTTTGCGTAGTTCGGGTGGTTGAAGGCGTTGAGCGCTTCGAGGCGGAGTTGCAGTGCGAGCGACTCCTTCAGCGGGAAGGTGCGGAACAGGCTCAGGTCCATGTTCTTGAACCCCGGCCCGCGCAGGTTGTTCCGGCCGGCGCTGCCGAAGCGCGCGCCCGTCTCGGGTGCGTAGGCGGCCGTGTCGAAGTAAGGGTTGCCGAGCCCGATGCCGTTGAAGTAACGCACCGTCGGCAGCACCTGGTTCGGCACCTGCCCGCTCCCGGCGGAGTTCAGCCCCGGGGCCGTGTTCTGCACGACGTAGAACGGCGTCCCGCTCATGACGCTGAAGAGGCCGGTCAACTGGAAGCCGCCGAGTATCTGGCCGCCCGCGCCGTCGCTCAGCCAGCGCTGCCGGCGGCCGAGCGGCAACTGCCAGACGAAGTAGCCCTGGAGGTTGTGCGGCCGGTCGTACCCGGCGGGGCCGCGGTTGCGCTCGGCCGCGGGCATGTACTGAATCCTCGGGTTGGCGTCGTTGTCGGCGTAGTTGATTGCCTTCGACCAGGTGTAGGCGAGCCCGAAGAGCGAGCTCGTCCAGCGGCGGTTGAGCGTCGCCTGAAGCGAGTCGTAGGTGGTGGTCTTGTACGGCTGAATCGAGTTGATGTCGGCCGTGATGCGGACGCGGTTGCCCTGTGCGTCGGTCGTAAAGAGCGGGCGGCCGTTGTTGCCGGTGCCCGGCGCGCCGGCGTTGATGTTGATGAAGCCCATCTGCCCGACCGCGCGCGTGCCGACGTAGCCGACGGAATTCGTGAAGCTCATCGGCAACTGGCGCTCGACGATGAAGTTGAAGGAGTGAATCTCCTTGCGCATCGGCGTCGCCGGGTAGGTCGTCGTGCCCGTGTTCGAGGGCAGGCGCAGGGTGCCCTGCGTCAGGTCGGGCGCGGCGTTCGGGTTGACGAGCCCCTGCCGCAGCGTCGTCACGGGCAGGAACGAGTTGGTCACGCCGTTGAAGGTCGGCGCCGGCATGGCGAAGAGGTTGACGACGGGGTAGGCGTTGCGGAAGTCGATGAAGGGGCGCGGGTCGGCCGACTGGCCGTAGCCGCCGCGCAGCACCGTCCGGTCGTCGAGGCGGTAGGCCGCGCCGACGCGCGGCAGGAACTGCCCCGGCCCCGACTCGGCCCCCGTGTCCTCAGGCACGCCCGTCAAGCCCCCCGTGAAGACGAGCCCCGTCTCGGGGTCGAAGCGGTTGATGCCGGTGTTGTCCTTCGTCGGGAAGGGGTAGCGCTCCCAGCGCAGGCCGTAGGTCAGCGTCAGCCGTTGGCTGACCTGCCAGTGGTCGCGCGCGTAGAGCGCGTAGGACTTCATCCGCAGCGAGTTCGGGTTGCGCAACTGGTCAACCTTGCCCGCGCCGCTCGGCAGGCCCAAAAGGAAGTCGGCCCAACTGTTGAAGCGGTTGGCCGCCGCGCCGCCTTGCAAAGACGTGATAGCACCGCTGAACTGGAACGTGCCGCGCACGGTCTGGAAGGTGCCGCCCTGCGGCTGGAAGTGATTGAGGTGCTGGTTCTGGTAGTCGCCGCCGAAGCGGAACGAGTGCGAGCCGCGCAGCCAGGAGAGGTTCCCGGAGCCGACGTACTGGTTGTCGCGGAAGATGAACGGGTTGCCGGTGTTCGAGTTCCCCATGTTCGCCCAGTTGGTGACGTTGAAGAAGGGGATGCCGGCCTGGAGCGGGTCTGTGCCGTTGGTGCCGGGAATCTTCAGAACTTCGAGGCCGAAGTTCGTCCCCGAGACCACGTCGGGGCCGGCCGCGCCCAGGCGCTGGCGCGTGTAGCCGAAGTTGGCGTCGAGGAAGAGCGAGCCGCTGAAGGTGTAAGTGCCGCCGAGGCCCGCGACCTGCACGCGCCCCGTGGCCTCGCCCAACTGGCCGCCGTTGATGGCGTCGCCGCCGGCCTCGCCCAGGATGGGCGGCTCCGTGATGAGCGTCGGCGAGAGGCTGTAGCGCCCGAAGAGCGTCATCTCGTCAGACGGGTTCCAGTTAATCTTGGTGTCGATGTTGTTGCGGTTGAACTCGGCCGTGCCGTTCGTCAGGTAGTTGTTGACGAAGCCGGGCAGGTTCGGGAGCGGCAGCCGCTTCAGCAGCTCAATCGCCGCCACGTCGATGCGGCTCGCGGGGATCGTGTTGTTCGGGAACGGCGTGCGCAGCGCGGGGTCGGCGCTCGACGCGGGGTCGTAGATCGTCGCTCCGCCCTCGGCCGCCGTCGGGAAGCGGACGTTGCCGCCCGCGTCGGGTCTGAGGCTCGCGGGCGCGATGCTCACGCGGTTGTCGCGCGAGAGGTTGCGGCGCGTCGTGCGCTCGAAGTCCGTGAAGAAGAAGAGCCTGTTCTTCACGATCGGCCCGCCCACCGCGTAGCCGAACTGCGTGAGCAGGTCTTTCGGGTTCTGCGGCGTCGTCTGGAAGTGGTTGCGCGCGGCCAGGCGGCTGTTCGTGTGGTAGACCCACCCCACGCCGTGGAAGTCGTTCGTGCCCGACTTGAGGATGACGTTGACGGCCGCGCCGCCCGCCATCCCCTGCTCGGCGTCGAAGGCGTTGGTCACGATGTTGACCGACTGGATGGCCTCGGCCGGCGGGACGTAGGCCGTGTTCGTCGGGAGCCAGGGGTACGTGATGCTCGACCCGTCGATCTTCGTGCTGTTCTGGAGGCGCGAGACGCCGTTGACGTTGAAAGAGATGGAGCGCTGCGGGCTGCCGGCGGCCGAGTTCTGCTCGCCCGCGAGCACCGAGCCCGGGACGATCTGCATCAGCGACTGGTAGTTCCGCCCCGCGCTGCCCGCGATGGGCAGGTCGTTGACCTGCCGCGCCGTCTGCGTGACGTTCACGTCGGCGCGGTCGGTCTGGAGCGCGGTCAGCGTGTCGGCGTTGACGGTGACCGTGTCGCTCACCCCGCCCGGCTGGAGGGTCATGTCGAGGCGGCGGACGTTGTTGACCTCTATGTTGACCCCCTCGGAGACGGAGGTCGTGAAGCCCTGCCCCGTGATGGAGACCTTGTAGACGCCCGGCAGGAGATCGCTGAACTGGTAGATGCCCTCGTCGTTGGTCGTCGTCTCCTTCGAGAGGTTGGTGGCGGTGTTGAGGGCCGTGACGGTCGCGCCGCGCACGGCCGCGCCCGCCGAGTCCGTGACGTTACCCGTCAGAGAGCCGTAGAGCACCTGCGCGCGCGCCGCCCCGGGCATCGTCAGGGGCGTGGCGGAGAGGACGAGCACCCAGGCCAGGGTGGCGATCCGCCCGGGGCAGTTGCGTGACTTAATCCCCCGGCGAGCCGGCCGCCGATCGTTTCGGCCCTCCGCGGGGCGCGTAAAGGCTTTGGTAAGCTGAAACATCTCTGTCCTCTCCTTTCAGAGCTGCTGTAGAGACCCACCTCTCGGGACTCTCCGGGCTGGAATCGGTACAGAAACCTCGAAAACCTTCTGGAATGAGCTGCCCGACTAACGCTGGAAGGGTTTTAAACCGGCCTTACTTCCGCAACCTGAACGACCCGACGTTTCAGATTTTGACGGCTGCGGGGTGACAATAAGTCACCCCACTTCAATGATTTAGAGTCTGTATTGCGGCGGCAGCGGCCGACGGATGGGGCGAAAATATTTGGCTTTACTTTTAGCATCCAAACTTTTAACATTGACTGGATGCCATTAATTCGAGGGCGAAACAATACCTTCCAAGTGCCCTTTTGTCAATAAAATCCTGATTCTCACTGCCATTTAGCTCTTTTATCTGAAGTTGCAGGGCGGTTGATAGTTGAAAGAACTGCAATTTTGGGGACTTTCATCTCGGATACTGGCGTGGACGAAAGCTTTTCAGCATTTGAGATCGGATTTTGTTGGGGGCGTGACCAAAACCGGGCCGTTATTGTAGAGTAAGCGTAACTGTTGTATCCTCTGACTTAACGGGTGACATGCGGAAAATCAACCTGTCAAACTTCCAGGTCGCGACGAGCGAGACGGCGCGCGACATCAACCGGCGGATAGTCCTCAACCTGATACGCACGCGCCAGCCCATCTCGCGCGCAGACCTAGCGCGTTTTTCGGGGCTCCAGCGCAGTACCGTCTCCTCCATCACCGAACAGCTCATCTCGGAACAGTGGATCACGGAGGGCGCGCTCGGCCACGCGCCGCGCGGGCGCAAACCACGCTTTCTGCACCTGAACAACGAGCGGGCCGGCATCATCGGCGTGGACGTGCGCCCGCGCCGGACGACGCTGGCGCTCACGGACCTCAACGCGCGCATCCTCACGCAGGACTCGCTCCCGACCCCCGCAGACCCGCAGACCTTCCTCGACGAGCTGGCCGGGCGCATACAGAACATGCGCCGCTCCCAGCCGCAAATCTTCTGCGAAGGGATCGGGGTCGGCCTTCCCGGCCGCGTAGACCCGAAGACGCAGCGCCTCGTCTTCGCCCCGAATCTGAACTGGCGCGAGGTCGATATCAAGCAGGCGCGCACGGTTGACCTCAAGGGGCCGCTCGAAGAGGCCACGGGCATCACCGTCGAAGTCGATAACGCCGCCAACGCCTGCGCCCTCTTCGAGACGTGGTACGGGAAGCACTCCGAAGGCGTGCACGACATCATCGCCCTGACCGTCTCCGAGGGCATAGGGACGGGCATCATCGCCGACGGCGAGCTGCTGCGGGGCGCGACGGGCCTGGCCGCGGAGATGGGTCACATCTCTCTGAACGAAGACGGCCCCGTGTGCCGCTGCGGGAACACGGGCTGCTGGGAGGTCTACGCGTCGAACACCGCGGCCGTCGATTACTACACGAAGGTCACCACGGGCGCGCGGGCCGACCGCGGCGCGCAGGACGGCTCCGCCCCGACCTTCGACTCGCTCCTGCGCCTGTGCGAGCTGGGCGACCCGAAGGCCACCGAAGCCATCGACCGCCAGGCGCACTACCTCGGCCTCGGCGTCGCCATGCTCATCACGAGCTTCGCGCCAAGCCTGATCGTCGTGGCGGCGGAGGTGACGCGCGTCTGGTCGAGAACCGAACCCATCATCAACCGCATCGTCGCGGAGAAGTGCCAACAACCTTTCTCCACGCGCATCATCCCCGTGGACGAGCTGGCCCACCCGCGCCTGCGCGGGGCGATAGCGCTCGTCCTCCAGAAGCACTTCGTCGCCCCGTCAGTCGCTTAAGCGACCGAATTCTTAAGTCATAAAAGCTCGCGGCTATTTTCTCGCGCTCGGGTCGCCGGTGGGCGGCGGGGCGTGGTCTTGCATGGCGGGCGGGCCGAGCAGCTCTGTGAGGATCGGCTTCAGCGCGTCGGCCCAGACCTGGTACGCCTTGAGGTCGAGGTGAAGCTTGTCCCCGTTGTGCATCCCTTCGTAGAGCCTGCCTTCTTTGTCGGCGAGTTTGTCGTTGATGTTGACGTAGCGGATCCTCTTCCCGTCGGCGAACCCGGCTATCCGCCGGTTTATCTCGTCGATGACGGGCATCACGACCATGTTGTCGTTGCGGGGCGTGATGCCCATGAGGATGACGGTGGCCCCGGGGGCCTTGCGGCGGCAGAGGTCGAGGATGGCCTTGATGCCGCGGGGGACGTCGGCGACGCGCGGGTCGTCGGGGCCTTGCGGCGACGTTCGGCCGACGTTGTTGGTGCCGGCCATCAGGACGATGACCCTGGGGTTGACTCCGTCCAGCTCGCCGTTCTCAAGACGCCAGAGGATGTTCTGCGTTGTGTCGCCTCCCCAGCCGAAGTTGGCCGCGTTCCAGCCGTGGAAGTTCCGCCGCCAGTTCTCAAGGAGCGCCTTGTACTGCGCGTCGCTCGCGCCCCAGCGCCGCGTGATGGAGTCGCCCAGGAAGTAGACGTCGATGCGACCCCTCTTCCTCTTCTCCAACAACTCCCGGTGGGCGAGCATGGAGTTCTGGTCGGCGCGCGCGACGGGCTGGTCGGCGGGGAGGGGCCGGGTCGGGTCGGGGTTAGGTCTCACCCGGCCTCCGTGCACGAGCGTGTTGAGCCACTGGGCCGAACGGACGGTGAAGGGGCGCTGCTGCTCGGACGTGGCCTGGTGGTTGTGCGGGGAGTCGATCATCGGGACGGCCTCTTTCGGCCCCTTGATCTGGTTGAACGCGATCCAGATGCCGACCGGCGGCGTGACCGTGTCCACGAAGCCGATGGCTACGAGCGACGTGGCCTTTATCTTCGAGGCGAAGTTGACCGGGTCGAAGTAGAGCGCCGTCTTCATGGCCCGCGGGTTGTCGGCGGGCCAGAAGGGGTAGCCGGAGGCGCGGCCGCGGAGCGGGCCGTTGGTGTCGCAGCCGGCGGGCTCGTTGACGACGAGGTGCGTGACCTTCGGGTGGAGCCCGGCGACGGCGAGGCTCTGCTGGCCGCCCATGCTCGTGCCCATGACGACGAGCGTCCGGCCGTCCCAGTCGGGGTGGCGCGCGATGTAATCGACGGCGCGGTAGTCGGCCAGGTACATCTTCAGGAAGTAGCTCTTCTCGCGGTCTTCGCGGCCGATGGTGTGGTAGTTCTTCAGCTCCTGTGGGAGCGCGTCGTAGTAGCTTTGCGGCTCCGCGGGCAGAACGTCGTGCGGCTCGATGTTGATGGCGAGCCAGCCCTCGGCGGCGCGGTCGGTGACCCACTGCCTCTGCAAAGGGTAGGGCCCGCCGGCCCACTGGAAGATGACGAGCGCGGGGAACTTGCCCGGCCGCTTCGGCTTCGCCAACTGGCCGTAGACGTGCGCGCCGCCGACGTTGTCCATCCTGATTGTCGCGTACTCCACGTCGGCACGGCCGCCGTCCGCGCGAGTGAGGACGGCGTTCTCGGGGACGGCCTTCAGCGCCTTGATTTTCGAGGCCCAGAAGGCGTCGAAGTCGGCGGGGCGCGGCGCGGAGGGTTGCAGCCTCTCGGGGGCCACGGCCGCGCCGAGGGCTAGGGGCAATCCCGAGCCCTCGGCCTCCCCGCCCGGCTTGGAGATTTGCACGTAGACCATCGCCGGCTCGTCCAGCGTCGCCTCGATTGTGGCGCGCCCCGCAGAGAAGTCGAGGGTGCCGGTCTTAATCACGTCCTGGTTGTTCTTCCTGACGGTGTACGTGTAGCCCGCGGGCGGGGCCGCGCCCGGCGGTGGGGCGGCCGTCCAGCCGACCTTCTCGCCGACGGCGTAGATGCCGCTCGCCTTGTACGGCGTGAAGGTGGGCTGCTGCGCCGGGCAAAGGTGTGCGGCGAGGTGGACGAAGACGAAGGCGGTGAAGAGCGTCCGGACGAGATGTCTGAATTGATTCATGGGTCAACCTACGCGGGTTCGGCTTCAACCCTTCCCCGTCACCTTCCAGTAGAGGTTGTAGCGCTCGTGCGCGACGCGGTAGTAGGGGATGAGTGTCACGTCGTGCGGGCGGCCGATGCCTTCCGTCCTGAACGTCAGCGGCTCTCCGGCCGAAGGCTTGACACGGCTGACGACCTCCTTCACGTCGCCGGAGAGCACCGGCACCTCGACCTTTTCGTTGAGCACGTCGCCGTAGGTGCGCTCGTTGACGATGATGTCCGCGCCCGGCGTCAGCCCCGCGCGCCCGAGCCGGCCCGCGAGGACGATTGGCCCGTAAAGGAGGGCGACCACGTCAGGGTTTCCGGGCAGGGGCTCCGCGCGCAGCGTCATCGGCAGGCGCACTTCGACGGTGTCGCCGTCGCGCCACACGCGCTTCAGCGCGACGTACCCGCCGGGCCGTCTTGATGTCGTATGACGGCGGCCGTTGACGAAGACGGTCGCGGCGTCACACCAGGAAGGATGACGGACGTTCAGCGTCAGGTTCGTCGGCCTTCGGACGTTCAAACGCAGGCGCGTCCCGTCCTGCTCGGGGAAGCGCGTCGTCTGCGTGACCGTTACCCCCTTCTCTTTCCAGTCCAGAGTCGAGGGGATGAAGAGGTTGACGTAGAGCGCGCCGTCGCCGTGGAAGTAGATCGAGTCGCCGTACTTGGCGTGGTTCTCCATCCCCGACCCCGTGCAGCACCAGAACGAGTCGGTCGGCGTGCAGTAGAGTTTCAGGTAGCCGGGGCGCGTGGGCTGGAAGTAGGTCATCATCCCCGAGTCCGGGTCTTGCGAGGCGAGGATGCTGTTGTAGAGGGCGCGCTCGTAGTAGTCGGCGTATACGGCCGCGGGGTCGAGCGCGAAGAGGCCGCGCGTCAGCCGCAGCATGTTGTGCGTGCAGCACGTCTCCATCGTCTTGGCCGACGGGAGGTGCTTGAGGAACTCGGCGGGCGGGAAGAAGTGCTCGAAGTCGCCGTTGCCCCCGGTGGCGAACGAGCGGTTCTCGACGACCGTGCGCCAGAAGAAGCGCGAGGCCGCGCCGTACGTTTCGCGCCCCGTCAACTCGTAAAGCCGGTTGAAGCCGATGACCTTCGGGATTTGAGTGTTGGAGTGCAGCTTGTCCAGCGTGTCGCGGCCCCGCGAGAGCGGCGCGAGCAGCGCGCGGTGGCAGAAGCGCTCGGCGAGGGCGAGGAACCTCGGCTCGCCCGTGAGGGCGTACACGTCCGCCGACACCTCGTTCATCCCGCCGTGCTCCGTGCCGAGCATGTGCTGGAACTGCTCGTCGGAGATGTCCCGCGTGAAGGCGACGGCCCAGTCCGAAAGCTTCAAAAGCACGTCGAGCGCCGCGCGGCTGTCCGTATACAGATAAGCGTCGCGCAGGCCCGCGAAGACCTTGTGCATCGTGTACCAGGGCACGCCGACGAAACGCTTCGCGTCGATGACGGCGCGCAGCGGCTTCTCCCCGTCGGGGAAGGCGCAGACCAGACCGCTCCCCGAAGCCTTTTGACATTCGCGCAACTCCGCGACGACGTATTCCGTGCGCCGCTTGAACCGTTCGTCCCCCGTCGCCGCGAACATCAGCGCGCAGGCGGAAAGGTAATGCCCGAGCGTGTGCCCGTGGCAGCGAATCTCCACCCACGGCTCCTGCGACTCCCAGCCGCCGTAGACCGGGGCCTTCGGCCGGAGCCCCGCGTTGACGTGGAAGTTGTGCAGGAGGCGGTCGGCCTCAAGCCGCAGAAGGTACTGCGCGTCGAGCTGCTGCGCCCGCCGGAAAGGCCCTTCGAGGAGCCGCACGTCTGAGAGGTCGAAGGCCGACGCGCGCTGCTTCACGGCCCCTTCGGCCTGACTTCGCGGCCCGGCCGCGGCGAACGCCCCGGGGAGGGCTGCGGCCAACGCGGCCGCGCCGGCACCCTTCAACAGCTCGCGCCGCGTCAAGCTCTCTTCACGCTTCATGAAATTTCCACCCGTCGAGATTGACTCGCGGCCATCTTACGCCACGCCGGACGTTAGTCAATCAGGCGGACGCGCGAACACCCAGAGCGTTTATCGCGTGAGCATACCGACGACCGTTTAGAGGCGGGCTCCGCCCGCCGGGACGTGCTGCGGTGTATCACGCGCCGGCGGGCACAGCCCGCCTCTAAACGGAAGGTAGACTGATGGGCAAACTGCTCCAGGTCGGTACTAACCGCTATGGCGTCGCAAGTAGTTATGTCGTGGCGGCGGCCTTCGCGTAGAGCGTGACGCGCTTGACGCCTTCGATCATCTGGAGCGCGAACTGCGCGGAGGTGAACTTCTCAATTCCTGTCTCCTGCTTAATGACTGAAGCCAGCGCATCCACGTCCACGACTCTCGTCTCCGCGTTGAGCCACGCGCCGGAGGAGATGGTGGGGCCGACCTCGACGCCCTGCGCGTCGCGCAGCTTCTTGGAGTAGACGGTGTTCGCGGGGTCGTCCGAGGTGTCGAGGCCGAAGTGGGTCATCTCGGGCCGCTGGTGAATCTCGGCGCGGCTCACCTCGCCGTAGAAAAGGCAGAGCAGCACGCTGTCGGAGAGGCGCTCGGTGCGGGCCGCGTCCAGTTTGTTGCCCGCCGCGTCGTAGGCGTCCACGACGAGGCCGGGCCAGCCTGCGACGAGGGCCGAGCGCAGGAGGAGGCCGGTTACGCCCGCGTCCTCGCCGCCGCCGGCCGTCAGGCTCTCCTTCTGCGACTGCGTCTGCGCGTAGTCGGTCTGCGTCACGCGCCCGATGCTGAACGCGCCGTCGAGCAGACAGTCAACCCACATCCCGTCGAGGCGGAAGAAGCGGCCGGACTCCGCGGGCAGCATCCGCTCGTCGGGCACGAGGTAGTTGAAGGGCACGCCGCGCAGCAGCGCGAGGTCTGCGAACCACGCGGCGATGTCGGCGGGCGGCGCGGGCGGCACGGCCTCCTGCCCCAGAGGGGGCAGGTGCGGGTGGAGGAGCTGCTGCTCGGCCTGCTTGAGCTGCTGCGCGTTGGCGCGCTTCCAGTTGTAGAGGCCGACTGAGAGCTGCTTGCTCTGTAGCGCGAGCAGGCGGCCCAGCTCCCACGCCGCGGCGTAGGACACGTCGAACATGCCGCGCGCCGGGTCGTAGCGCACCAGCTCGTCGGCGGCCCGCGCGGGCAGCCCGACCGTCGCGTCGTTCTCGCCGGGTATCAGAGGCCCGTGATACCACGAGACGGTCTTCCCCGACTGGCGCAGGAGGTGCGGCAGGGGGACGAAGCCGGAGGCGAGGAACGCTTCGGCCTCCGCGTCAGTGCTGGTCGGGAGGCGGAGCGTGCCGGGGTCTTTGAACTGATGGTTGAGATTCTCAATCAGCCCCACGAAGCTCTGCTTTTCGTCGGCGCAGGCGAAGCTCCAACTCTTGAGAGAGACGAGGCGGACGGTCTCCGTCTCGCCCGCGCCTTGATAGTCGAAGAGGTACTCGTCGGGCCTGCCTTCCGCGGCGTCGGGGTTCTTGACGAGACGCCCTTCGAGCGAGACGAGGTGGCAGGCGCTCAACGCGCCCTTCTTCGGCAGGCGGTTGCAGATGACGACGGCTGTCTCCGCGCCGTCGGGCGCGCCGCCGTCGTCCTTGCCCGCCCGGACGTGTGTGAGGAAGGCCAGCCCCGTCGTGCTCGGCAGGAGCTTCTGGAGCAGACCCTTCTCCACGTCGATGACCGTCAGCTTGTCCTTGTCGGTCTGGCCGGGCTCGTCCGCGACTGCGGGGAACTTGCCCGCCTCGCCCGAGGGCTGACGCAGCTCGCCGAGCGTGATGACCGAGGGCTCGGGCTTCTCCGCGTCGTCGAAGAGGAGCAGGGCCAGCCAGGGGAGGTCTTCGTGCGCGGCGTCCTCCTCCTTGAGCGGCGTGCGCTCCCAGGGGAGCGTGCTGCGCGTGAGGATGACGTGCGGCAGCACGTTCGAGTGCTCGCCGAGGCTGCCGTCGGCGGGGAAGACGGCCTGGACGAGTTCGGGCGGGAGGCTGAAGCGCTCGCCGCGGACGGCGAAGGTGCGCGACTCGGTGAACGCGGCCGGGGGCACGCGCCGCGCGCCCGGGCCGGACTCGTTCGAGTGAATCGACTGCTCGACCTGAATCCGGTAGACGCCGTCCTTGAGGCCGGGCTGGTGGTACTGTATGAACTCGACCTTGCCCTTCGCGGCCGTCTCGTCAACGCTCTGCTCTGTGGACAACGCGCGCCTCCCTCCTGCGAACTCTTAAGCCGCCTCGACCTGCGGCGGGATGATGAAGCCGTCGGAGCCGTAGCCCGTGAGTTCGACGGGGTCGCCGACGCCGAGCGCTCCGAGCAGGCGCGCGCGCGCCGCAACGGTCGCGTCCGCGTTGATGGTGGCGAGGATGTCGGCGCTGCGCGCGGCCTCCTCCGCCTCCTCGTCCGCGCCGCCGTAGGTCTTCGCCTCGAAGGCGCGGAAGCTCTCCCACGCGAAGGCGTCGGCGACCGTCTCGGTCTCGTACTGCAAGACCTTGCGTTCGATGTCGGCGGTGACGCCGGGGTCGGGCGCTTTGTGCGCCCTGACCTCGAAGCCCGCGAGCGCGCCCTTGACGAAGGCCGGGCCGTTCAGAGAAGGCGTGAGCGTCTCGCCCCAGAGCGCGACGGGCACGTCCTTCAGGACGGGCTTGAGGTCGAAGTCCGCGCCGACATCGTCCCACCCCTCCTCGCCGTTCCGGCGGCCGAAGCTGACGGTGTGGCTCGAAGAGAAGTCGCCGGTCTTGAGCGCCATCGGCGCGACGCCGACGGTCGTGTTCGCCGCGCCGAGGTCGGCCGCCGTCCTCTCCTCCGGCTTCTCGAAGTTCGCCTTGTAAGCCTCCTTCGAGGGGATGACGGAGTTTGTGACGAGGAGGAAGCTCTTCGGGTTGACGTACCAGTCAACCTTGATGTCGTCGCCCTGCACGGCGTCCGTCCCTTCGCCCTGTTGGCCGTCGGCCGAGGCCGCCCCTTCTTCCTCGGCCGGCGGCGGGACGCTCAGCAGGCCGTCGGACACCGAGACCGTGCAGATGGCGAGTTGTCCGTCCTTCTGCTTCGGCAGGAAGGACTGTTGGAAGGTCGTCCAGTCGATGGCCTGAAGCGTCTTCGACGAGCCGTCGCCGAAGCTGATGTCGAACGAGATGATCGAGAGCTTGACGCGGGCCGTGCCCGCGAACTCCGGCCCCCAGATGTGCAGGTCGGCCCCCACGTCCACGTTGAGGGTGTGGCGGCCAAAGAGGTTGTAGGTGTAGGAGACGCCGATGTCCACGTACACCTTCGCGTCGTAGTGGTAGGGCTTCCAGTAGATGATGAAGTCCGCGCCCGCCGTGAAGTGCGCCTTGATGTCGCCGTCGTCCCACGTCGCCTGGAGGCTCCCGCCCGCCATCAGCGCCGCGGCCGTCAGCGCGTAGTACATGCCGCCCTTGATGGTGAGCTTGCTGTCCACGCGCCAGTTGAAGCCGAGGCGCGGCACCGCCGGGTAGTGCGCCGGAACCTTGTAGTCGGGGTGGTAGCCGCCGAGCGTGAGCACGAAGTCGCCCTCGTGCTCGCCCGAGAACCAACTGTAGAAGGCGAAGCCGCCCGTCAGGCGGCAGTCGCGCGACAGGAGGAACGAGTTCGACGTGAGCTGCGCCGCGATGCCGAGGAACCCCTGACTGGGGTTGTAGGTGGCGCGCACGGCGAGCTGTATCTCGGCGAGCGGCGTGACGGGGGGCTCGCCGGGGATGGGCGTCGGGACGATGAGGGTCGAGAGGCCGAGCAGGTTGACCTCGAACTGCGTGCCGAACGAGACGGTGAGGAGCGCGAACGAGTCGATGAGCTTGAACGAGGTGAACTTGATGCCTACCGCCAGGAAGTAGTCGCCGGCCGAGGGCGGGATGTAGCGCTGGAGGGCCGCCACCTTGCCCGAGACGTTCGCGGGCATCGCCGCGCCGCCGACGGCGTCCGCGACGAGGGGGAACTGCGCGACCTGGTCGATGGCCGGCACGACGAGCAGCCGGTTGTAGCCGAACCCGGCCGCGAGCCCCGTCACGAAGAAGAAGGACGGCCCGCCGATGGGGTAGTCGAGCACGGCGTAGACGAAGAGCGAAGGGTGGCCGTCGAGTTCCGCATACGAGCCGAGCGCCGATATCTTCAACTGCCCCGCCTTGACGAAGGCCGCGCCGTCGTACTCGTCGTAGAACTCTTCGGGGTTGTCCGCGCGCTTGACCCGCGTGCGCAGGAGCGCGCCGCCCACCTCGACCCCGCCCCCGCCCTTGTACTGCACGCCGAGCCCGCGCAGGTCGAACTGCGGGTCGAAGCCCTTGACCTTCGAGCCGACCCCGAGCCCGTCGAGCGTGAGCGTCAGCCCCGCGGCCGAGAGCGACGCGGTCAGGAGGAACCAGACGACCTCGTCCTGATACTTCACCCCGACCTTCTCGAAGAAGACCGGCCCGAACCCCTTCTGGAGCTGGAACCACTGCGCGTTGTCCGAAGAGGTGACGGGGGCCGCGCCGGTCGTCGTCGCGGTGGTCGTGGTCGTCGTGCCCGTCCCCGTGGTCTGCGCCGAAGAGGACGAAGTGACCGGCAGGCTCAAGGGCTGCAAAGAGCCGCCGAAGTTCATGAGCGCCGAGACGGTGAGCCCGCGCGCGATGACGACCTCGGCGTTGGCGGCCGCCTGGGTCGTGCCCGTCCCGGCCGTGGTCGTCGTCTGTGTCGTCGTCTGCGCGTTCGTCTGCGCGTTCGTCGCGCCCACGGAAGGGACGGTGAGGCGGGTCATGCCGACTGGCATCAGGGCGTCGAACGTCGCGGCCTCCGCGCGCGTGAGCGGGGCCGAGGTGACGAGCAGGCGCAAGCCTTCGACGCCGGCCGCCTGGTCGCTCGGGAACTTCCGGCCGACGAGCGGCAGGTCGGAGAGGCTGACGGCGGCGCTCAGGTCGAGCGCGAAGAGGAACTTTGAAGCGGGGGTCGTGGTCGCGGCCTGCTGGCCGCCGGACGACTGTTGGCCGTCGGCGGGCTGCGCGGCGGGCGTGGTGAAGGCGAACATCAAGTCCTTGATGTCCACCGCCAGCTTCTCGGGCACGATCTCGGCGACCGAGGAGGAGAGGTTCTCCGAGACGAAGTCGCGCAGCGGGATCGAGGTCGGCGCGCCGGTGTGCTGGTAGGCGGCGAGGAAGGTGTTGCCCTCGCCCCCCTTCTCGAAGGTGATGGTGAAGACCATGTCGCCGATGGTCAGCGACCCCGTCAGCTCCATCTCGAACTTGTTGTTGCTGCTGCGCAGGGCCGCGCCGACCGTGATCTCCAGCCACTTGTCCTCGACGGGCAGGCCGCCGCCGAGCGTGAAGTCGAAGCTCTTGCTGGTGGTGTTAAAGCCGACCGTGAGCGTGTCGAGCGTGACGGCGTCGAGGAAGGAGGGCGGCTCGACGCCGAAGTAGTAGACGAGGTCGGCGAGCACCTGCCCGACGGGGACGGACTGCCCCGGCGCGAGCCCGCCCGTGAAGTCCCAACCGCCGGTCGTGCTGTAGGTCGCCAGCACGTCGATGTCCACGCCGCCGAACTGCATCTGGCCCGCGATGCGCGCCTGCGCCTGTTGGCCTACGGCGTACTGCCAGTCCACGCTCAGGGACTTCAGGTCGAGGCTCACGTCGCCCAGCTCGATTGACCAGAGGTCTGTGACCTCGGCGTTGAGCTGGTAGTTCCGACCCGGCTCGACGAGGAGGTCGAACTCGCCGAAGGAGAGCGCGGGCGTGTGCGGGTCTGTCTCGCCGAGGAGGGCCGCGGCCACGTCGCGCAGCGAGAGCGGGGTGGCCGGGTCGAGGTAGCTCCGCAGCAGCACGCCCTGGCTCGAATAGCCCGCCTCGACGTTGAGGCGCGAGCCGCCGAGCAGCAATTGCCCCTTCAGCGTCGCGGTCAGTTCCTGCGAGGTGAAGGGCGCGCTGATGCCGAAGGCGACGCTGATGCTCTGGAGCGTGAGGAAGGGCTGGCCGTCGCCGCGCGAGAGGATGTCCCAGGACTTCGCCGACTCGACCGTCAACAGCACGCTCGTCAGCTTCGTGGCCGAGAGCGGGTCGAGGGTGAAGGTGACGGCCGCGAGCTTGAGCACGCTTTCGAGGTTGAAGTCGCCGAACGAGATGCCGCCCAGGTCTACGCCGCCCACGAGCGCGGCCAGCTCGTCGATGCCGGCGCTCATGAGCTGCGCGGTGTCGGCTTCGAGCGTGATCGAGGAGGAGCCGCTGTAGATGCCCGCGGTGAGCGGTATCTGCCGCGTCTCGCCCTGCGCGACGAAGTCGATGCTGGTCGAGACCTCCATCCGGACGGCGGCGCGCTTCGGGCCTCCTTCCTTGAGCGGGTCGAGCGCGAGCGTGAGCAGCGCGAGGCTGACGGGGCCGAGGCTGACGAAGCTGAAGCTCGTGCCGCCGCGCACGCCGCCCGCGAGCCGCATGGTCGGGATGCTCTCTTCGACAGTCTCGACCGCGCCGGTCAAAACCTCGTCGGTGTCCCCGATGAGGAAGATGAAGAAGCCGAGGCTGTTGGCCGTGTCCAGCGTCCCGCGGAAGGAGAGGCCGGCCGGGGTCTCGCCGTCGGCGGCGGAGAGGAGCTGCCAGCGCGCGTCGTTGAAGCGGAGGGCGTCGGCGAGCGTGTGCCGGAGGCGCGGGAAGCCTTCCGATTGAGTCCAGCCGGGGGCGGCCTCGGCCGAGAGCGAGAGGCCGGCGGGGTCGCCCGCCGTGAAGCGGGCCGCGACGCTCATCCCCTTAAAGAGCGTGTTCCGGCAGGTGCCGCTGACGGTGTCGGAGGAGTCGTCCTGCTGCCGGTCGGCGACCGGGTCGATGAGGAGGTTCTCGCCGCCGAGGGCGAGTTCGAGCTGCCGGCGGACGGGGTCGGACTGGAGCGCGTCCGGCGGCAGCTCGAGCTTGCCGTCCTTGAGGTGCGCGTCGAGTGTCGCGGAGAGAGTTTGCCTGTCCATGCGTGTCGCCTTTCGCGCCGTCAGACCCTATCGACGTTGGTGCCGCCCTTCTCCTCGTAGTCGAAGTCGATGGCCCCGTGCGTGCCGGTGCACCAGAGGTGCTTGGGCGCGTCGAAAGTCACCGGCTGGGTCAGCTCGTCATACTTCACGCGCTTCTTGGCCCCGACCTGCCGCTGGACGGTCTGCTTCTCGTAGCAGGCGATCTTCTTCATGACGTCGTCCGCGTCATCGGGCTTGGCGAGCAGGCGCGCGCCGCCGTGCCAGCGCTGGATGACCTCGCGGCGCGGGAGCCCCAACTGCGTGCCGCCCGCGTAGGCGGCCGTGATGACCGCGTAGCGCGGGTTGACGTGGCCGACGAAGTTGATGGCGGGCGCGGGCGGCGACGCCGGCCGGCCCGCGTAGGAGGAGGAGGTGCGGTAGCTCCCGTGGTGCCCGACGTGCACCAGCTCCACGTCGCGGATGAGGTCGCCGTAGGTCTGGATCAGGAAGTATTCCGTGTTGAAGGTGCCGTCGCCCATGAAGAGGAACTTCTTGTCGCCGTAGACGACCATCGTGACGATGCTGCCGCGGTTGTCCTGCGAGCTGTCGTCGTTGACGTTGTCGTAGGGCTGGACGTTGGCGGCGAGCAGGTAGACGCCGCAGTCCACGCCGCCGTCCTCGGCCGTGCCGTCGAGGACTTTGACGAAGTCGCGGGTCGCCGCGACCCGCGACTTCTTGAACTCTTCGGCCGTGTTGTCGGCGGAGGCGACGATGTTGGTGGGCGCGCCGGTGAAGGTCGTGACCCCGAGGCTGTGGCTCTTGACGCGGGCGTAGGTGCTCACGCCGTCCCGGATGGTGACGGCGTAGACCTCGTCGGCCTTCTTGGCGTCGAGCAGCGTCCCCGGCACGGAGTAGCCGCCGTACTCCTTCAGCTCGTAACTGTAGAAGGCCCGCTTCACCTTCGAGGCCGGCTTGCTCTCGTTCTTCGTGCCCCAGTCGGCGGAGCTGTAGAAGAGGCTGAGCAGCTCCGAGCAGTGATCCTTGTCGGGGTGGGTCAGGATGAGGAGGTCGAGCCCCTTGTCGTTGAGGAAGAACCGCTCGTCGCCGAGCGCGACCCGGAGCGCGTTGTTGCGCATCACGGCCGGGTCCTTCGCAGGCTTCCAGAAGTTTCCGTCCCACCGCAGCGTCCCGCAGTCGATGACGACCATCTTGCCGTTCGGCAGCGAGATGAGGACGCAGTCGCCGTGCCCCATCTCGTTGAAGGTGATGTGCAGCTTCTTGTCGCCGCGTTTCATGCCGGGCCTCCCCCGCGTGGGTCTGTGCGGTTACAGCTTCATGATGTAGCAGAGGGCGAACCAGGCGGGGCGTCCCGCCGCGGCCGCCGCGGTGTTGAGCGGGCCGTAGTCCACCTTGACGTTGTGCGAGTGGGAGCCCGCGCCGTTCGTCGTCTGGCCCTTCGGGTCGTTGCCGTTCGAGTCGATGAGCGAGTATTTATCATCCTTCACGGCGCTGTAGGTGTACATGTTGCGCTTGTACCAGCCGGGGAAGCCGTGCGTGTGGCCGCCGTCGGAGGTCGTCGTGAAGGTCGCGGGCGGGATGTCATAAGAGTGCGTGTGCTGGTCGGCGTCGCCGGAGCTGAGGGCGCTGGCGGCCGTCGCGGCGACGACGAAGCGATCCTGTAGCTTCGGCGTCCCGTTGTTGCCGTCGCACAGCGCCCAGCCGCCGGGGATGGCGTCGGCCTTGCCCGACCACATCATGATGGTGCCGGAGGGGACGGGGCTGCCGTCCAGCGAGGAGCTGTTGAGCTGGAGCGTGACGCCGTTGCCGAGCCTCACGCTCTTGTCGTCGGCGTTGCGCGCGGCGACCAGCAGCCAGTTGCTCGCGGCCGTGAAGGGCGACGTGTAGAGGACGATGCGGAACTCGACATCGTTCTGCCCGCCGCCCACGCGGTGGACGGCGTAGAGCGCCTCCCAGTCCAGGAGCAGCACGCCCTTGCCCGCGTCGGCCGGGCGATCCTTGCCGTCCCACACGTTGGCCGCGGGGATGTTCGAGGCCGGCTGCGCGACGTTGACCCGGCCGTCCTTGAAGCTCTGGTTCAGGCCCCCCATCGAGGCCGCCACGAAGGGCCTCGACCACCTGACCCGGCCGCCCACGCCGTCCTGCGTCCACGTCACCTTGCCGCCGCCGCTCAACATCGCCTGCGCCCGCTGGTAGTCGGCTGCCGCGCCGGTCAGGAGGCCGAGGCCGGTGTCGAGCGCCGAGCGCGGGTTGTTGACGCCGACGCCGACGCGCTGCCCTTCGGTGACGAGCGGCGACTTCTCGGCGGCGACGACGAACTGCCCGTCCCAGAAGCCCGGCAGGTTCTTGTAGCGGACGTAGAGGTCGGTCTTGCCCGAGGGCAGGGAGGAGACGAAGTCCCTGAGCCTCACCCGGAACATCTCGCCCGCGGCCAGCGCCGTCTTCGTCGTCGTCAGCTCCCACTCGGGCGTCTCGCCTTCGAGGCCGACGACCTTCGCCCGCCAGTCCGTGTCCTGCGCGTCGAGCCCCTGGTCGGCGAGCATCACCTCCTGCACCTCTTCGTCCGTGAGCGCGCGCGAGTAGACGCGCGCGTGCGCGAGCCGCCCCCTCCAGAAGTTGTCCACGCGCCCGACCCAGTAGGCCGCCTTCGCGTCGGAGGCGAACTGCTGCGGCGCGCCCCTCGTGGCGTAGAGCTTGCCGTTGCGGTAGACCCTGTACGCGGTTCCCTCCTTCACCCACGCGACGTGCACCCACTCGCCCGGCTTCGTGAAGAAGCCGGCGAGGACGTCGCTGTACCTCGTCTTCGAGGCGTCGTAAGAGTCGTAGTGCAGCCCGCCGCCGGAGGGCGCTTGCCAGAGGCAGGGCTTGCGGCCCGCGGAGTCCTGATACCCGACCATGCCGTGGAAGCTCCCGTCGTCGAGCGCGTCGGGGCGCGCCCAGATGGCGATGGTGAAGTTGTCCCTGTCGGCGAAGGGGTCGGCCGTCTGGACGAAGTCCTTCGCGCCGTCGAAGCGAAGGCAGCCGCCGAGCAGGTCTTCGGGCAGGGGCGAGGGGCTCCCCTGCACGGCCCCGGCCTGCCCCGCCGCGGCCGGCGTCTTCCCGCCCTCGACCGCCGCCAGCGGGAGGTGGAGCGCGAGGCTGCCGTGCGGGTTGTCTTCGGCGCGGCGGACGACGCTGACGTGCGTGCCCTGCACGTCGTCGCTCGTGCCGAGCGCCCACTCGCGCTGCTCGCCGTCCGGCTGCACGTCGAACGAGAGCGTGAAGGTCGTGGGCGCGTCCGACGTGTCGGGCGTGAGCGCGATGGGGTCGTCGGCGAGCGTGTTGGTGACGCGCAGCTTCAGCTCGTTGGGCGTCCGGCCGTCGTTGAGCACGCGGTTCGAGCCGAGGAAGCCGACGTGGAGCGGGACGTTGCGCTTGCCGCGCTCGCTGATGATCTCAAGGTGCTGTGCGCGGCTCCCCGAGAGCTGCTCGGACGCGCCGACGTAGCGGAGCTGGCTGTAGCCCAGCTCGACGCGCGTGCCGCGCGAGCCGCCCGCCGCCTCGGCCGAGACGTCGGGCAGCGTCAGCACGATGCTCTTGCCGGGGGCGGCGGCGCCGCCCGCGGGCGGCGTCGGTTGCAGGAAGTAGAGCGAGACGGAGCCGTCCGCGCGCTGCTCCTGGAAGAAGCCCCAGCCGAGCTTCGCGGCGGCCGGGCCGACGCGCGAGAGCGAGGAGGAGGAGAGCGCGCCGGGGCGGAAGCGGAGCGCGAAGTGGTAGTTGCCGGACGACGCGGTCGGGCTCGCGGGCGTCACCAGCTCGATGGACTGCTGCGAGCTGTTGGCGATCTCGAAGTGGAGGCTCTTACCCGGGCCGCCGTTGTCGATGACGATGACGGGCTGCTGGTCGTCGTCGTAGGCGTGGAAGTCTATGGGGTGCGACTTGCGGAAGGCGGCGGCGGCCGTCTGGTCGTCGAGCATGACCTGCTGAATCTCTTCGGCGGTGAGCGCGCGCGAGTAGACCCGCGCGTGCGCGAGCTGCCCCTTCCAGAAGCCGTCCGCGCGGCCGACGCAGTAGCCCGTCTTCTCGTCGGAGGCCACGTCCGCCGCCGCCTCACGCGTGTCGAAGAGCTGGCCGCCGCGGTAGAAGCGGAACTGCGTCCCCTCCTTCACCCAGGCGGCGTGCACCCACTCGCCCGCCGCCGTGAAGAAGTTGGCGAGCCGGTCGGTGTACTGCTTCTGCGCGGCGTCCGCATAGTCGAACTGGAGCGCGCCGCCGGAGGGCGCGAGCGAGAGGGAGGGCTTGGCGTCGAAGCCGAGCGCGCCGTGCGCCTGCCCGTCGTCGAGCGCGGCGGGCCTGAGCCAGACGGCGACGGCGAAGTCCTGGCCGCCCCCGAAGGGGTCTTTGACCTCGACGTAGTCGTCCGTGCCGTCGAAGTCGAAGCAGCTCCCGAACAGCTCGTCGGGGACGAGCCGCGGGTCGCCCTTGACCGCGCCGTCGTTGTCGTTCGCCGACTCGTCGGGCGCGAGGCCGTTCTGTATCTCGTCGAGCGCAAGGTGAAGCGTAAGGTCGTTGTCTAAGCTCGCCATCTCTCTTCTCTTTCTCCCTGTGTGTCAACCGGGTCAGAACCGCCCGCGGTAGCGGGTGGGCCTTGATTACCCGGGCGCGCCGTGTCGTGAAAGGCCCACCCGCTACCGCGGGCGGTTCTGACCGCTATCACTGCTTCGCGGTGTCGTTGCTCAGCTTGAGCCAGCCTTCGATTAGAGACTGGCGGCCGGAGAAGGTCGCCCTGGTGACGACCTGGCCGATGTAGGTGGCGGCCAGCATCAGCTCGACCGCGGGCTCCTGCGCGGCCCAGTTTCCGCCGAGCGTCTTCTCCTTGCGCGAGTCCTTCGGCGTGACGGCCGCCGCCTCCGCGCCCGTCTCGGCGATCCACCCTTTCTCTTTGAGGACGCCCCACAACTCGTCGGCGTCCGCGCCGAACGTCTCGCGCACTATGCGCTTCTGGAGCGTCCCCGCGGTCGAGACCTCAGACCACCCGCCGCCGACCTTGCTGAGCCACGACCACTTGAAGTCGGGCGCGGGCGCGAGCGGCAGCCGCACCAGCCCCTGCTCCGTCAGCACGGGCGCGGACAGGAACGTGACCTCGATGGCGCGCAGCGCGTCCGTATACTGGTCGGGCGGAATCTCGATGGACTTGACCGGGGCGATGCCGGAGCAGGCGTGGACGACGCCGCGCGGGTCTACGAGCATCGAGAGCGTGTGCGGCGGCGCGGCCACGCTCTGGTAGACGGTCATCGGGTCGTCGGCGTGCGTCTTGATGCGTGGGTCTTCGATCCGGTCGCTCTGCGGCGCGTAGAAGGTGTCGCCCGCGTAGCCGTCGCCCTCCTCGACCCAGTAGCCGGCCAGCCCGTCGTTGAGCTGGCGGTACTCGCCGAGCCGCACGGGGAAGCGGACGTGCGTGAAGGCGGTGTCGTCGCGTCGGTAGCGCTTCATGTCCTGCCGGAAGTGGTTCCAGCCGTGGTGCACGGCCGGCTCGCCCTGTAACTCAAGGTTGAGCGACGCGCGGACAAGCGCGACGGGGCGGCCGACGAGGAGCGCCAACCCCTGGTGCTGCGCGAAGCTCTCGGGCTCGATGTTTTCGAGCGCGTTATCGAGCGCGTTCAGGAAGTCACTCACGAACTCGCGCCCGCACTTCATGACCTGCCCGACCAGCTTGCGCAGGTGAGGGTTCGGAATCTCTTCGGCTTCGACCGCCGCGGGGCTCCCCGGCGCGGGCAGCCACGCCGCCTCCAGGTCAACCGAGCCGAGCGCCGCGCCCGCGCCGTCGTAGACCATCAGGCTGCCGTCGAGGTTGTTCGGCAGGAGCCACCCGCAGACGGGCGAGGTGGCCGGGTGGTCGTTCATCTCGGCGTCGTCGCCCTCGGCCGAGAGCCAGCGGAAGTTGAGGCGCGCCGCCTGCGCGAGGCGCGGCGGGAGCATCAGGGGGTAAGGGCCTTCGGCGTCCTTCAGCTTCTCGGTGGTGACGACGCCCGAACAGTCCAGCTCCCGCGCGCGGCCGAAGGTGTCGATGAGCCGGAGTCGGAGGAGCTTGAGCGCGCCCGCGCGGACGGGGAGAAAGTCGTTGAGCGGGCGCGGGGCGCTGGCGTTGCTCGCGCCGACCGCCGCGGCGACCGCTTCGGTGAACGGCCGCTCGTCGTCGAAGCCGAGCGGGTCAGAGATGTCGAGCTGCATCGTCTGCCTGTGCATGAGCAGCGCCTCGTTGAAGCCGCCGAGCGACTGCGAGAGCGCGTAGAAGTCCGGCGCGTCGAGCAGCTCGAAGGCGCTCATGACCTGGCACGTCGCCGCCGTCGGGTCGGCGCAGTTGGTCTCCTTGTACCAGGCGAGGACGGCGGCGCGGTTCTCGTCGAAGTAGCTGGTCGGGTCTTCGGGCGTCGAGAGACCCTGCGCCTTCAGGTAGCCGGGGAGGGTCTGCTCTTGCAGGTAGGCGGCGAGCTTCTGCCTGAGCTGGTCGAGGGCGTGCGGGGTCAGGATGCTGCGCCCGCTGTAGACGGCCGCCGCCTTCGTGACGTACCCGCGGCCGGGCAGCGCCGAGAGGTTTACGCTGTTCTCGGCGAGCGTGTAGTTGTCCGTGATGTAGGAGGCGCTGTAGTCGCCCGTCTCGGGGTCGAGGTTGGAGCCGCTCTCGACGGGGAACATCTCCGCCTGCCACTCCATGAGGAAGGGATTCCAGGGCTGCTCCGTCCAGAGGCGGAAGGCGACGCTCTCCTGGTCGCCCGACGGCCGCAACTCTTCGACGCCCGCGTAGAGTTCGTCGAACAATTCGGGGACGCTCGTCCCCTCACCTTCCGTCTCGAAGAGCCGGCATTCGAGCAGGCCGTCTTCGCGCAGCCGCCCGTCCTGCCCGTGGCGCTCGCTCGGCCTGGCCGCCGCGCCGACGACGAGGGCGACGGGGTCGGTCGGCCTGTAGTAGCGCGGCCCCGGCGACTGCCTCAGCCTGAAAGCGCACTGCGCGCCCGAGACCTCATCCGATTGGTTGTGCTCGGAGATGGCGGAGGCTAACGCGTTGAGGTCTGCGGCCAGGAGCGTGGCCAGCGAGTCGGCGCGCGAGTCGCGCGCGTCGGCCCCCGTGACGTTCCCCGCCTCGTCGGTGGTCAGCCAGAGCGCGCCGGCCGCCGCCTCCCGCGCCCGCAGGCGCGCGAGCACCTTCAGCTCGACGAAGTTCCGCACCTCGCCCGCGTCAGGGTAGTCGTCGCGCGAGCCCTCGGGCGGGTAGGCCGAGAGCATGTACTTGTACCAGTCCGAGAAGAGCTGCCGGCGCTGCGACTCAAGCCCCTGAAGCGCGGCGTCGAAGGTCGCCTGCCTTGAGTTCAGGGAGTTGAGCTTGTGCGCCATCTCGGCGGGCAGCGTCACCTGCGACTGTTGGTCGGCGCGCTCGGAGTCGGCCGCCCCCTCCGCTTGGTTCTCAAGCGTGACCGACCAGAGCGTGCCGGCCGCGACCGCCGAGAAACCCTTCTCGTGCCGCGCCTCCTCGAACTTCGGCCCCACGTCGAGCCTTCGGTCTGCGAGGCGCGACGAGAGCAGGACGGCTTCGAGCTGGTCTTCGACCTCCGACTTGCGCGCGGGGTCAACGCGCCCGGCGAGGTAGGCCGACAGCGCCTCCGTGCTCGTGTTGGCGACGGCGACGGCCTCGGCGCTCTCTTCTTCGTCTCCTTCGTCCTCTTCCTGGTCTCCTTCGTCCCCGGTCTTCGGCTCGAAGGTGAGCGACGCGTAGCAGACCAACTGCTCGGGGTAGCTCTTGCCTTCCGCCAACTCGACCGTCCAGCCGAGCGAGCCCTCGACAGACGCCTTGATGTCGTCGGCCGTGAGCGCAAGAGTCGTCCCCGCCCTTAACCCGGCGACGAAAGTGGCGAGGTGATCCTTCGAGGGGTCGCCGTACCAGCCGAGGAGGTCGTAGCGGAGGCCCGCGGGCGTGTCGTCGTCCGTGTAGTTCTCGTCGAAGAGGCCGAAGACGCTGTGGCAGTTCGGGTAGAAGGCCGCGAACGAAGGCTCGCCGTAGCCGACGGCCGTCAGCCCTTCGACGTACTCGGCCGCCGCGTCCGCGCCCTCGGCCCACGCGTCCCGGGTCATCTTGCGCCCGGCGTAGCGGAAGGGCTGGTGCTCGCCCTTCTCCGCCTTCGGGCGGTAAGGGTAGCTGACGGAGCCCGACTGCGCGCCCGCGCCTTCCGGGTAGAGGTAGTCGCTCTCGACGACCCAGCTCTTCTCGAAGACGCGCGCGCCGCCCGCGCCGGCGCGGCTGCGCCGCACGAGCCAGCGGTTCGGGACTACGGGGAACTCCGTGCCGCCCGGCCCCTGCGCGCCCCGCGTCAGGCCGTCGGGCAAGGCCCAGTGGAGGTGGACGCCCGCCTTGAGGTTGAGGTTCTCGTTCTGAAACTCCTGCGAGGCGACGGCCTCGCTCAGGTTGGGCGTGTCGGGGTTCACGTCGCGCGCGCCGTTCGTGTAAGGCAGGCGCGCGAAGTCGGCCGTCGCTTCGAGGACGAGCGTGTCCCGGCCGAGCGTCAGCGCGTCGAGGTGGACGGGGACTAAGAGGATGTTCGTCATAAGGGCATCCGCCCGGCGGCGCGTGCGCGCTCTTTAAAGACAGGTTCGCGCGCCGCGCGCGCGTGCGTCGCGTGCGACCAGGTTGTCAGGGAACGTGCGGTACATCCGCGGGTCGCCCGTGTCCTCAAGGGGCGTCAGAACGCGAGGCGTCCGCGGCGTCGTAAAGCTGGTTGTCAGGCGATGAAATAACGAACCGACGTGAGTGCGGGAACAATATTCCACACGGCATTCAATGTCAACAACTTTGGCGGCGTTATTCGCGTGAGCATACCGACTCCCGTTTAGAGGCGGGCTCCGCCCGCCGCTCGCTGCGGTGTATCACGCCCCGGCGGGCCGCAGCCCGCCTCTAAACGGGTTGTAGACTGATCGGCTAACTGCTCTAGCCGCGGGGACACGAAAGAGACCGCCTCTACTGACGAAGGCGTGGCGCGTTCAGTCATAGAATGAACGCGCCACGCCTTCTTGTCGGCCGCGGATGATTCTTACCCGCTCCCCCTTACTGGGTTACGCGGAAGATGCCCCACAGGCCGCCGTCGAACGGGAACGAGCCCTGGTCGCGGTAGAGGTAGTCGCCCGGCCGCGCGAACTTGCCGCCCGCCCCGTACTTGAGCAGGACGTCGAAGTGCGAGCCCGGGCCCACCCCGTACTGCGAGCCGTGCCAGTTCGAGAGCGGGTTGCTGCCGAGCACGGTCGAGTTGGCGGTGTAGGGCTCCTCCTCCCAGATGTGGCCGTGCACCTGGAAGACGTTGTTGCGGGCGTGGCCGCCCGGGTGCAGGATGCGGAAGCGCACCGCCTGCCCCGCCGTCGCCGTGAAGACGGGCGTCACCGGCTCCTCGCCCACCTGCGAGTTCGACAGCACGTTCGTGAAGTCGCGGTTGCGCGTGCAGTCGGTGATGAGCTGGCCGTCCTGCATGCCGCAGCTCAGATGCGTCTCGGGCGGGTAGCCCATCCGCTTCCACAAGGGCTCGGTGCGGTAGTTGAACGCCTTCTGGCCGGAGTCCTCGGCGTCCTCGGCCTCGGCCAGGTTCCGCACCGCCGACCCGTCGGCGTACCGCAGGTTGAGGTCGTTCTGGAAGAGCAGGACGAACTCGCGGAAGACGGTGTTGCTGGTCTGCCCCATCACCGTGACGGTCGTCTGCGCGCGCGTCTTGAGGTAGGGCCGCTGGCTGCTCAGGTCGGGGTTCGGCACCCACTCCGAGGACGACCAGCTCGAAACCTCTGGCTCGATGATGAGCGCGCCGATGGCCCCCTTGTTCGAGTGCTTGATGGGGTCGGAGGACGAGAGGTTCGTCGCGCCGAACTCGGCCGCCTGGCTGAACCACGTCGGCACGCCGTTGACGTTCTCGACCTTGACGATGCCGGCGTACCACTGGAAGGTGCTCGTCTGGCCGGGCTTGACGGTCAGGACGGGGTTGTGGCCGACGTTCATCCCGGCGCTGCGGCTCACGTCGAAGAAGACGAGCTGCGGGTTGAGGCCGACCTCGGGCGACGGCCTGACCTGGTTGGCGTTGAACCGCTCGACGATCATCGGCAGCGTGTTGAAGCCGGGCAGGTCGGGCAAAGCCGCGTTCACCGGCAGGCGGTTGCGCAGCGTCAGCTCGATGCAGTCGCCCGCGTGCGCGCGCAGGATGAGCGGCTCGACCATCCGGTCGGCGTCCCAGAACTGGCCGTTCAGGTCGAGGTCGGCGGTCTGGACGTAGAGGATGGCCGTCGGGTCGTGCAGGCGGCCGCCCTGGTTCCCGCGGTGGTTGTAGACGAGCGTCCCGCCGGGCAGCGCGTCGCGCGCGAGCACCGCCGTCACGTCGAAGGGCGTGACGCGCGCGTACTTCGGGCAGACGCCGTTGAAGTTCGACTTGTCCTCGATCTTCTGCGTCCCCTTCGGGTTGTTCGGCAGGTCGTGGAGGAAGTCGCTCGTCGAGTTGCGCTTGGCGTCGTAGGCGCGCAGCAACCCCCAGAGCCCGTTCCAGAGGTCGTCCACCGCGATGCCCGGCGCGTACCTGTAGTCCACGAACCTGTCCTGCGCGGTCGTCCGGGTGCTGCGCGGGAACTGCGGGATCTCGAACTCGTAGTGCTCCGAGATGCCCATCATCTGGTTGTTGCGGAAGCCGGAGTTCGGGTCGTCAGGCTCGAAGAGCCAGCGCATGCCCTGGATGCCGAAGTTGTGCCCCTCCTCGAAGCCGCCGACGAGGATGCGCACCTGCACGCGGTCGTCCTCGTAGGCGCGCATGATCGGCGTCGCCGGGTCGCCCGTCAGCGTGTCGAGCGAGAGCGGCTTGACCGGCCACTGGCTCGGCGCGAGGTTCATCGGCGCGTAGGCGCGCGTCAGGTTCGAGCGGAAGACGTGCGAGAGGTCGCCCGCCTCGCCCGCCGCCTGCGTCGGGTTCGACGCGTCGGGGTTGTTGGCGATGCGGAGCGGGATCGGCTCGTTGCGGTAGTTGACCACCATCGTGCCCACGTCGGCCGCCGAGACGGCCTCGGGGCACGGCGGCGCGAAGTTGCTGAACGGGCACACGTCGGCCTTCTCGACGACGATGGGCAGGCCCGGCTCGTTCTTGGCCGGCGGGTTGATGGCCGCCTCCGGGTCGGGCACGGGGTTGGCCGCCGTGCCGCCGCCGCCCGCCTTGTAGGCGAGCTGGAAGTCGGAGAACTCGAGCAGGAACTCGCGGTAGCTCTCGTCCTTGCCGGTCTGCGGGTTGACCCAGAGGATGTCGGCGCGCCAGCTCGTCGGGCCGCCGTCGGGGCGGCCGCCCTCGCCGAAGAAGACGCCCACCTTCTCGGGGTCGCGCCAGCGCGACCCCGCGGGCTCGATGGCGAGCCCCTGGTAGGCCCCGTTCTGCTGGTGCGTCGAGGGGCCGAAGTGGTCGTGCGTGAAGACGGTGCGCAGCGTGCGGTTCCGCCCCAGGTTGTTCAGCACGTCGTCGGCGAACCAGCGCTGGATGGTCGTCTGCGCGCCGTTGACGCCGAGCGGGTGCGGCTTGACGCTCAACTGCATGCGCCCCGTGCCGTCGGCCTTGAGCAGCCCGCCGCCGGCGTTGATGGCCGCGATGCGGCTGATGACCTCCTGGTGCGAGAAGCTGCCGTCCTCGTAGTTGAAGCCGTTGGCGGAGCCGTCCGACGAGGTCACGTCGAACTTCACGAGGTGGATGTGCTGCCCCATGATGTCGGTCGGGGTGCGCACCTGGAAGTCGTCCAGTTCGTAAACCTTCGGGACGAGGTTGGTGTGGTGGAAGGTGATGCAGTCGTTCGTGTTGGCGCGGAAGAAGAACGGCTCGGGCGCGCGCTTGCCGAGGCGCGTGGCCTCCACGTCGCCCCAGAGCGTCAGGATGCGCGCCTGCGGGACGTGCCAGCCGGCCTTGTTGATCTTCAGGTCGATCTGGATGTTGGCCGCCTTGTAGGTGCGCGGGGTGCCCGTCGCCTGCTGCGCGTCGTTGACGCAGGGGTCGGCGTAGGGCGCGCCCGCCACGGCCGGCAGGCCGTTGGTCAGGAACTTCGCGCCGCCGGTGCCGTCGGGCATGTAGGTGGCGTGCGAGGGCTGCGCGTGGAAGTTCATCGCGGCCTTCTCGACGGCCGTGCCGGCCTCGTCAACCGGCTTGGCGATGGCGGTAACCAAGCCTTTCGAGAAGTCGAGGCGGTTGTGCACCTCGGTGAACGTGCCGCCGACGATGACGTGGCGCGGCAGGCCGCCGTCGTCCACGGTGTCGAGGGGCGGCTTCGGCGGCCGGTGGCCGGCGACGCCGGGGATGTAGAAGGGGAAGCCCTGGAAGGCGGCCGTCGGGGCCGGCGCCAGCGGGATCGTCGGGATGGGGACGAGCGCCGGGATGGGCGTGCCGGCGGCGATCTCGCCGTCGGGCAGCGCGCGCGCGCCCGACGCGACCGTGCCGTCGAAGTTGAGCGCCGTGCCCTCCTCGAAGACGTCGTGCGCGCGCCACAGCTCCCACATCCCCTGCGCGAAGTGCGGGTAGAAGTGGCAGTGGAAGATCGAGTCGCCGGGCGTGCGGTTGCGGTTGCCCGTGCCGCCGTGCGCGATCTCGGTCGTGAACGAGTAGCCCGGCCCGAACGCCTGGCTGTCGAGGTAGCTGGAGTTGTCGTCGTCGGGCGTGCGCAGCCACTGGTGAGCGTGCAGGTGGTGGATGTGGTGCTCCTTCGGCCCGGCGTGCAGCACGCGCATCTTGACGTGGTCGTTCAGGTACGAGTGGTGGACGTTGGACGGGTCGTCCGGGTAGAGCACTTTCTTCGCGACGAGGCCCGCCTTCGGGTCCGACGCGTTGGCCGGCAGGTCAACGAGCTGCGCCGGGTCGCCGACGGTCCACGCCGAGAGGAAGAACTCCTCGTAGAGGCACTCGGTGCAGTCCTTCATCGGGCCGACGCCGAGGCGGTTGGCGAGAATCTCGCTGCCGACGCCCGCGACGCCGTAGTTGATGGCGAAGCCGTCCTTGACGCTGTAGAGCGTGTGGCCGAGGACGGGGTCTTCGTAGAACTTGGGGAACGCCTGGACGGCCTTAATCTCGTCGTGGTAGACGACGGTGAACTCGCGGAAAGCCTGGTCGCGGTTCGGCTCGGTCTTGTTCGGCCGGTAGGTGCCGGCGGGGAAGTTGCCGCGCCCCGGCCCCGTGATGATGGCGTTCAGGTCGGAGTGGACGATCCGGTTGTTGGTGTCGAGAATCTTGAGAATGGGCGTGCCGTAGCGGGCCTTCGTCGTGTAGGTCGCCTCGTAGTTGATGATGGGCTGGTTGCCGAGCGTGCGCCCCTTGGTGGCGGCGGCCATGTCGGCCTTGGTCAACTGGCTGCGGTACCACTCGGAGCCCTTGGGCTCGACGTTGACCGCGCCGAAGAGCCCCATCGAGATGGAGCCGCCGTCGCCCTGGCCGCCCGTCGTGGCCGCCGAGGAGTAGAGCAGGTGCGACCCCTCGCGCTCGGCGTAGAGCGTGTAGGTGGCGGTGCCGCCGGGGCTCACGAGGCTGCTCGCGTTCTGCCCGACGTTCGAGCCGTCGTCGGCGATGCTGTTGACGAGCTGAAGGCCGGCGACGTGGACGCCGGCCGAGCGCGTGTTCGGCTGATCCTCGTCCTTGCGGACGAGCGAGAGCAGGTTCTGGAAGAGAATCTGTAGACAGTCGCCCACGTTCATGCGCAGCACGAGCGGGCGCGGGCGCTTGTACTCCTTGAGCTGGACGTTGCCGGCCACCAGCCCCGAAGCGGCGTCGATGGGCTTCACGTCGTTGCGGAGGGAGAACATCATGCCGCCCGGGTTCACAGCCCCGAGCCGGTTGTAGACGATCGGCTGGTCGAGCGCCACCACGTCCGCGGTGATGACGCGGTTACAGCTCGGCACGTCCGTGCCGGTCGTCGGCGTCGGCGTCGGCTCCGGGTAGGGTGTCGGCTCCGGGTACGGGTAGATGATCGGATACGTCGGCTCCGGCTCCGTTGTCGGCGTCGGCTCCGTTACCGGCGTCGGCTCCGTCGGCTCCGTCGGCGCAATCATCTGCGTCGTCTGCGCGTGCGCGACCCCGCCCAGCGCCAGGAGCAGGAGCAGGAACGTCGGGCCGCACAGCCAGCGCGCCTGTCGGTTTTTCATTAATCTTTCATTTCTCATGGGCGTCCTTCCTCGAAGGTGAGAGGCTCAATACGGATGCGGGCGGCGAGTCGTGCCCGCGCCCGGGCGCACGGCGACACGGGCCTCGGCCCGCGGCAAGCGCCACCGAACAGATTTAGTTGGTTGTTTTCATCTGTGGCGGCTCGCCGCCCGCCGCGGGGCTGACTGCGGTCGCAGTCGCGGCGAGTAAGAGCCCGGCCGATTCATCGGCTGCCCACCGGAAGGAAAAATCGCTCACCCGTCTTGAGGAGGGTCGCGTCAGCACAGTGGCCCAGCGCAGGCCGGAGGAGCAAGCGTCATGCCCGAAGGCTGAAGGACAGGAACGTCCGACATAGCCGCGGCCGTCCCGCGAGGAAGGCCGGGCGGCGTTATCAATTTAAAACAGCCGCCGCTCCGCACATGTTTCAACCCGCATCACGGCAGATGCGTCCGGGCGAGTCGGCGGGCGCGCCGCCCGCCGCCGAAGGGGCGTCGGCCTCGGCGGCGGCCCGCAACGGCCGCCTCAACGTCGCCTACGTCGCGCAGGGCGGCGTGTGGCTCGCCAGCACCGACGCGGGCAAGTAGTAATACCGACTTGCACGTCGAAATATGACGGTCTCTCGCGGGGGACGCGATCTTCCGGGGGAATTTTAAGGAGTCCGCCCCGTCGTGTGCGGTTTCCGCGTCCGGAATCGCATTTTTAGCATTTCGTACCGCGATATTTAAGCTTTAGATCGCGTTACGCGACTCGGGAATTGCGATACGCAAGCGGCGGAACGCGCTACGCGACTGACGTGGTGTGTTACGTCGCTTTCGTATCGCATTACGCGACTGGCGTAATGTGTTACGCCGCTTTCGTATCGTATTACGCCAGCCGCGTAGCGTCTTACTCTAGTCGCGTAGCGCGTTCCGCCGCTTGCGTATCGTCTTACGCGGCTGGCATATCATCTTACGCCTGTCGTGTAGCGCCTTACTCTGGTCGCGTAGCGCGTTACGCCGCTTGCGTATCGCATTACGAAGCCCTCGTAATACGGACTTTCAGGTCGGAATAAAGCGACTCCTTGCCGGGGGCGCGGGCATCCCCGCCCGCGCCCCCGGCAAGGAGTCGCCTTATTCCGTTTTGCAGGTGATTGAGTGCGACGTTCACCGGGGGTAGCGGTCAGTACCACCCGCTACCGCGGGTGGGCCTTTGTAATTCGGATGTGCCGGATAACGACGGCCCACCCGCTACCGCGGGTGGTACTGACCTGGCTATCGTACGGGGCGCACCATATCGCAAACAGCAATAGATTAACCGCAGAGACACGGCTTGAAGAGGATTACTCTCCAAGCCGTGTCTCTGTGGTTGATTGTTTCCGGCTACTCGGCGCGTGCGGTTTTGAGGGCCGCGTCGATGGCCGCCTTGAGCAGTTCGTAGGTGGCGCGTTCGACGCGGACGCCGTTGACGAAGACGGTCGGCGTGCCGCCCACTCCGGCGCGCTCGCCGTCTTGCAGGTCGCGACGCACGCTGTCGGCGAAGCGGCCCGAGTCGAGCGCCGCGTCGAACTTCGCGCGGTCGAGCCCGACGCGCGAGGCGTACTCCTTCAGTTTCTCGACCTGAAGCGCCGACTGGTTCTGGTAGAGGAGCGTCGTGTACTCCCAGAACTTGCCCTGCTCGCGCGCCGCTTCGGCGGCCTCGGCGGCCCGGGCCGCGTCGGCGTGCTGCGACAGCGGGAAGTCGCGGACGACGAGGCGGACGCGGTCGCCGTACTCGGCCATGATGCGCTGGAGGGCGGGCTGCGCGGCGGCGCAGGACGGGCACTGGTAGTCCGTGAACTCGACGACGGTGACGGCCGCCGCCGGATTACCCTTCGAGGGCTGGCCATCGGTGGCGATCTTGTAGACGGGCGCGGCCGGCGCGACGAGGAACGTCTGCACCTGCGCCCCGGCGCGCATCCGCGCGGCGAAGTCCGTCAGCGCCTTCCGCTCGGCGAGGTCGCGCAGGTATTGGAGTATCTGCTCCTTCGTCTTCGCGAAGTCGCCTTCGATGCGCGCCCTGTTCTCGTCGTAGAACTTCTGAGCGTCGGCCTCCGTAACGGCCGGGATTTTGGAGACGACTTCCGCGTCGAGCAGCGCCCTCGGCGTCACGCCGCGCCGCTGCGCCTCGGCGCCCAGCAGAAGGTCGTTGACCCTCAGCTCGACCTCCTGCGTGCGCAGCCTGTAGACCTGCTCCTGCACGCCGTAGACGAGCGGGCGCAGAGACTCTTCCACGTCGGCCGACGTGATGTCGCGCCCGTTGACGTTGGCGAAGACGCGCGCGCGGTCGGCCTCGTTCGCGGGGGGCGTCGCCTCGGCGGCGAGCCGCTTCAACTGTGCCGCGGCGCGCAGGCTCTCGGAGAACTTCGCCGCCGCGTCGCGCCGCCGCACGTCGCGCAGGTAGGCGACGATGTCGCCCTTCACGTCTTTGAACTCGCCCCCGATGCGCGCCCTGTTCTCGTCGTAGAACTTCTGCGCGTCCGCCTCGGTCGGCTCAGTCGTTTTGGAGTTCACTTCAGATTCGAGCAGCTTCGCGGCGGAGAGGCCGCGCTTCTTCGCCTCCGCCTCAAGCAGCGCGCTGTTGATCTGCAAGTCGAGTTCGTTGCGGCGCGCCTCGACGACCCGCCGCTGCAAGTCCGCGACCTTCTTCTGCACCGCAGGCGAGATGTCCTGCCGCGTGATGCGGACGCCGTTGACGGTGGCGAGCACTTCGGGCAGCGGCGACGATTCGCAGGCGCAGGCCGCGGCCGTGTCGGCCGCCGCGGGCGTCTGCGCCGACGGCTGAGTCTGCCCGGCCGCCGGCGCGGCCAGCGCCGCGAGCAGGAAGAGCGACGGTGCGATTCTGTTCTTCTTGATATTGAATGGCATCTGTATTTCCTTATCAGTAGACAGTAGTCAGTAGTCAGTAGAAAACCTGCGTTGTATCGAACCCGGTGGTTGTCATCGTCAACAGCCACAACGCGGAGCGCTGCTGGCTACTGACTACTGACTACTGTCTACTGTTTTCAATATGCGTTGACCCAACCGCCGGGGATGAACTCCCGCTTCGACGGATCGACGCGGACGACGTAAGCGCCGGCCGCGCCGACGCGACGGTTGGGGCCGAACGTGAGGCGAGGCGTGAGCCACGTCTCGTAGTCGTAGAGACCTTCGAGCGCCGTGACGAGCCGCTCGCGGCCGATGTCTCTGCCGCCGCGCTTGAGCCCCTCGGCCAGGAGCTTCGCGGCGGCCAGCGCGGAGAGCTGCGCCGCCGCGTGGCGCACCTCGAACCTGTACTTCGCCGCGAGCGCGCGCAGCTCGGCGGCCCCCGCCTCCGTCACGTCCGCGGGGACGGTCGGGAAGGCGAGAAAGATTTTGTCCTTGAAACCTTCGGGGGCGCTCGCTAAGAGCTCTCCCCCCGTCAGCGTGCCGAGCAGGTAGAGGTCGGGCCGCCACCCGGCCGCCTCCGCCTCTTTGATAAAGAGCGGCTCGACGGCCGCGCCGAACAGGAAGACCGCGTCCGCGCCCTTCAGGCTCGGCACGAGCGCGGCGGCCGCGCCCCGGTTGCCGACTTCGTACGGGAACTTCCGCACGGGGCCGCAGCCGGACTTCTGACACTGCTCCTCCACGGCCTCTGCCGCGGCGGAGGCGAACTGCGTCTGCTCGTAGACGACGGCGACCTTCGCGGGCGAGCCCGCGCGGCGCTTCGCGTGGAAGTTGACGAGCGCGCGCGCCTGTTCGGCCATGCCCGGCAGGAGGTAGAAGACGTAGCGGTTGGCTTCGGGGCGCGGCAGCAGCGTCGAGGGCCCGACGAAGGGGACTTCAAGCTCCTGTGCCACCGCCAGCAACTCCTTGTCCGCGCCCGCGCTCAGGCCGCCGACGAAGGCGAAGACCTGCCCCTCCTCCGCGAGGCGGCGCGCGCCCGCGGCCGTCGCGGCGGGCGCACCGGTCTCGGCGAACTGTAGCTCGACGCGCCGGCCGAAGACGCCACCCCCGGCGTTGAGTTCATCGAAGTACGCCGCGAGCACGTCCCGCATCGCCGCGCCCGTCTGTGCGAGCGGCCCCGCCGAGGGCAGCAGCGTGCCGACCTTCACCGACGTGTCCGAGAGGCCGGGATCGTGGTCGTCCTCGATGCGCTTGAGGTAGGCGACGAGGTCGGCCGCGTCCTCCTTCGACATCTGGTAGCGCGGCATGGCCGCGAGCATCAAGTTCTTCGCCGGGTCTACGCCCAGAACCACGGCGCGGGCGAACGCGGCCTCGTCGAACGGGCCGTGCCTGCGCCCGGTCGGGTGCTCGTGCTCGTAAGGCTTGGTGAGGTTGGCCCAGGTGAGGTTGCCGGCCGTCACCCCGCCCTCGGTCTTCCCTTCACCGCGCGCGCCGTGGCAGCCCGCGCAGGTCACGGTCGAGGCGGGCACGTCCACGTCGCCGACGAGCGCCTTAATCTCTTCGCCCGAGGGGCTCTCGCCGCGGAGGTAGATGGCGCGCCCGCGCCGCTCCTGCGGCGTGAGGGCGCGCGCGCCGCCGGCCGCCGCGGTCTGCTGCCCCCGCGCGCCGACCGTCGCCAGAGCCAGGGACGCGACCGCGAGCGCGCAGACCGTGTAGAGCTTGAGCTGCTTGTTCATCAGACCTCGCGTCCGCCCCGTCTAATTCGACTGGCCCCTCACGCCGCTCGTCTCGGTCTCGCCCTTGTCGTCGGCGACGCTGCGGACGATGCGGATCAGCTCGTCGGCTTTCGCCATCCCGAGCGCCTTCTTCCAGAGCCCCGTCGTCTCGTTGCCGATGACGATGATGGTCGTGTGGCCGTCTTTCTCCTCAACGTACTGCCCGACCTTGTAGAGCGCCCAGTCCACGTTCTCCTTCTTGCCCGTCAGGAACGTCCAGCCCGGCCTGGCGTGGAACCTCTTCGCGTACTCCTTCAGGCGCGTCGGCGTGTCGGTCTCAGGGTCAACCGAGACGGAGACGATGAAGACATCCTTGCCGAGCCGGTCGCCGAGTGCCTCCTGCACCTTCTCAAGGTTGCGGTTCATCGGCGGGCAGACTGAGGTGCAGGTGGTGAAGAAGGCGTTGAGGACGACCGTCTTGCCCTTGAGCATGTCGGTGTAGAAGCGCACCTTGCGCCCGTCCTGGTCGAGCAGCTCCACGTCCGAGAACCACTTCTGCGCGGGCGACTGCTGCGCCTGCGGCTGGGCCATTTGGTGGCCGGCGTGCGGGTCGTCGAGTTCCGCGGGCTTGGGCGGCGCGGGCCGCGGCGCGGGCTGCTGCGCGGCGGCCGATGCGAAGGCCATGCAGATGACGACGGCCGAGAGCATTCTTCTCATTGTCTTGCTGACTCCTTGGAGGTCGAATCGTTGGCGGCGTCGAGCCGCCCCGCGGCGGCGGCGTCGATGAGTTTGATGAGCACGGCCGGGCGCGCGAGCCCGTAGGCGCGCGTCCACTGCCCCCTCGCGTCGTTGCCGACGAGCACCGTCGGCGTGTGGTCGGAGGGGCTGGCGGTCGCCGCCCCGAGCGCTTTCAGCAACTCGTCCACCTGCGGCTTCGGCCCCGTCAGGAGCGTCCAGCCGGGGCCGGCCTTGAACTTCCCGCCCCACGCCTTCAGGCGCTCAGGCGTGTCCGTCGCCGGGTCAACCGAGACCGAAATCAAATGCACGTCGCGCCCGGCCAGCTCCCTCTGCACGCGCGCGAAGGTCGCGCCGAGCGGCGGGCAGACCGTCGTGCAGGTGGTGAAGACGAAGTTGACGGCCACGACCTTCCCCTTGACGAGGTCGGTATAGAAGCGCACCCTGCGGCCGTCCTGGTCGAGCAGCTCCACGTCGGGGATCGACATCTTCGACGCCACGTGGGCCTCGTGAGCGTCCCCCGTCTTCGCGGCGGCGGACTCTGCCTCGGCGCGCGCCGGGCGCAAGTCCATCTTGCATTTCGGACAAGTCCCCTTCTTCTTCGACTTCACCTCCGGGTGCATCGGACAGGTGTAGACGGCCGGGCTCTTTGCGCCGTGAGCGCGCGGGTCGTGCGCGGCCGCGCGCGGGGGCGCGAAGGCGCAGAGCGTGAGCGCGAAGGCGAGGGCGGCGAGCGCCTTAAAGTATCTGCTTCTCATCGTCCAAACTCCCCCTTTCATTCCTGCCCCGGCGCGGACGCCTTCTCGGCGGCGGGCGCCTTGGCGGTCAGCATCAGGTAGGGCAACTGGCGGAAGGCGACGCCCGCCGAATGACTGGCGACGAAGAACATGTAGTGCCCCTCCTCCGGCACGTTGACGTTCAGCTCGTAGACGCCCGCGCCCGCGCCGCGCGCCAGGGCGCGCTTCTGCCAGACGCCCGGCGAGAGGAAGGTCAGGATTTGCACGTCCTTCAGACCGTCAACCGGCTTCCCCGTCACCTTGTCCGTCAGGCGCACGCGGAGTTTGAAGTCCTCGCCCGCGCGCAGCGTCTTCTTCTCGTCGAGGTACTCGACGGCCAGCCCCGCGGGGCGCTCGTGCTCGACCGCCGGGTTCTCGGCCGCGCTCGCCTCGAAGCAGTGCGTGACGCGGGGGCTGTCGAGCAGGAAGGCCACGTCGTAGGCCCCGTCGCGCGGCAGCTTCGTCACCGTCTCGTAGGTGCCGCTCTTCACCTCGCGCAAGCTGCGGTCGGCGACGAGCACGGCGCGCGGCTCGCGCTTGTAGTTCTGGAAGTTGCCCATCGGCGCTGCCATGCCTTCGGAGTAGTAGTAGATCTGCTTGTCGGCGACGTTGGCGACGAGCATCGAGTTGCCCTCGGGCGCGGGCGCGAGGGCCCCGGCGGCGGTTGAGACGGTGTCAACTTCGGCGGGCGCGGTCTGGCCGGCGGGGAACGTGACCACGTCCGGCTCACTGCCGACGGTGCTGAGCCTGACCATCGTCACGTCGAGCGAATCGGCCGAGCGGACGTAGGCGAACTCCTTCGTGAAGGCCACCTGGTCGGGGCCGCGCCCCGCGATGCCCTTGCCCTTCGCGACTTTCAGGCTGTGGAGCAGGCGGTTGGTCGAGGCGTCGAAGATGTGGACGACGCCCGCCTCGGGGTTGGGCGCGAAGCCGTAGCGGCCGCCGGGCGCGAAGCGCACCGCGCCCAGGCCCGGCGCGGCGTCGATGCGCGCCAGCACCGTCGCCTTCGCGGGGTCTACGACCGCGACCTGCCCCGCGGCGCGGTCGGCCACGTAGACGAACTTCGAGAGCGGCGAGACGGCCACGGCGTCCGCGCCCCGGCCCGTCTTCACGTCGGCGTTCTTCGAGAGCTTCGGCACGTCGATGAGCGAGAGCGTGCCCGCGTCCCGGTTCGTGACGAAGGCCGTGCGGCTGTCGCCGCTCAGGGCCAGCTCGTGGTGGCCCGCGCCGGTCGGGATGCGCGCGACCTGCTTGAAAGTCGCCGTGTCGATGACCGTGACGCCGCTCTCGGCGCCCTCGTCGGTGCCGACCCAGAGGTACTTCTCATCGGGCTGGAGCGCGAGGCGGACGGGGCGCGCGCCGGTCTGGACTTCGGCGACGACCTTCCAGGTGTTGGTGTCCACGACCGCCACACGGTTCGCGGCCGGCATGCTGACGAAGAGCCGGTCCTGGTCTGCGGTGAGCACCCAGTCCTCGCCGGGGCTCGTGAGCATGACGAGCGTGACGAGCTTGGTGCCGCCGAACCCTAAGAGGGGGTCGATGACCGAGATGTTCGGCTCCGAGTTGAGCGCGAGCACGTAGTAGCTGTTGAGGTCAACGTCGGGCCGCGCGCGCAGGGAGCCTTGCAGGAAGGACTTGATCTTCTCCTTGCACTGCTCGGGGGTGGCGCGCGCGCCCTGCCGCAGCGTCATCCAGATCGTGGGCTTGACGCCCGCGAGCGGCGAGCGCGTCGCCGTGTCGGTGACGCGGACGCGGACGAGCGCGTCCTGGTCTTCCATCAACTCCGCTTTGCCCGCGGCGGGCTTGACGGGCTCGATGGTGAACTCGACCTCAAGGCCCTGCGTGACGAGCTTCTGAGGGCCGGAAGGGGCCGCGGGCGTCTGCGCGGCGGCTGACTGCGCGGCGAACACGACGGCGAGCGCGCACGCGAGCAGCGTTCGGGGAATCGGTCTCATGGGTACTCCTCCGTGGTTTCGGGCGTGCGCGCTCAGCGCGTGATGGCCTTCAGGTCGCGCAGCGTGCTGTAAAAGCTGCGCACGGCGACGCTGCCGTCGTTGGCGTATTCGAGGACGGCGTCGCGCAACCGCGAAGAGTCTTCAAAGACGAAGACCGTCTTGCCGTTCTGCCGCCTGATGTTGTTGATGGTGAAGCTGCGGCAGCGCAGGAAGCTGGCCAGCGTGAGGTCGGTCGTGTCGTAAGTCCGGTTGGCGATCTCTGATGAGTTCATCCTTCTTCATCCTCTCGCCTCCCGCGAAGGGGGCGTGTGTTGGGGGTCGCCCGGGCAGTCCTCCGGCTCACTTACGCGCCCGGAGCGCCGGTTTCGACTCGTTCATCTGTTCCTGAGCGGCGCGGGCGTCTTTCTCCGACGAGTGAGTTACTTCAGAGGGCGGACGCCGCGCCTCGCGTGACAGGCACGGCCGGGGTCAGTGCAACCGCCGTGCCCGCGGGCCGGGCAGTCGTGTGTGCCGTGTAAAGTTTTGTAAGTGAGGGTATGAGGGGGCGGCGGCCGTCGGCCGGGTCGCGCGGCGTTGTCTCACCGTGTATCACACGCGACGCGTCGTTTGTTACACCGCGTGTCACGGCCCGAAGGACGAAGGATGAAGGCGGGAGGCGCGCCCGAACCCTCCCGCCTTCACGGCTTCGGGAGGTGGCGCTCGACGGCGGACTTGAGCAGCTCGATGGTGACGGGCTTCGTGATGAAGTCGCGGCAGCCGAGGGCGAGGGCGTCCTTGCGAATCTCCGGCGCCGCGTGCGCCGAGACGGCGATGACGGGCACGTCGCGCAGGCCGAGCAGCTTGCGTAGTTGATGGATGGCGGCGAAGCCGTCCATGGACGGCATGCTCAAGTCCATCAGGATGAGGTCGGGCGATTCGGCCTGCGCCACCTTCACGGCCTCCGCACCGTTGGAAGCCTCGATGACCATGTAACCGAAAGACTCCAACGCCCGTCTCGTAATAACGCGAATCTCTTCGTAGTCGTCTACGACCAGCACGATCTTCTGCTCGCTCGCACCGCGGCCCATCTGCCTCGTCCTGTCTGTCGGGAAAAGTTGCTGAATTATGACGCCTATGACGCGGTACAAAAAATCCCGCGTTGCCCGAGTCTGCCCCGACACACGTCGAAATGCAAACCGGGCGCCCGACGCGGGTGCAAGCGCCGTTCCGTTGGGCCGCGCACGCTTCGTCCGGAGGCGCGCTTGTGTCCGGTAGGCTACTCTTCCGCGGCGTTTTCGACGCCCTCCTCCTCGGCGGGGACGTCGCCCATGAGGCCGAACTTCTTGAGCTTGCGGTAGAGCGTGGGGCGGTGGTAGTCGAGAATCTCGGCGGTCTTCTTGACGTTGCCGCCCGTGCGCGCGAGCGTCTGGACGATGGCCTCGCGCTCGATCTCCTCCATCGTCACGTGGAGCGGGATGGCAAAGGCCGGTCGCCCGGCGGTCGCGGCGTGCAGGTGCTCGGGCAGGTCTTCCGGCCGCAGCTCGTCCTCGCGCGCGAAGAGCACGGCGTGCTCGACGACCGACTCCAGCTCGCGCACGTTGCCGGGCCAGTCGTAGCGCGCGAGGATAGCGAAGGCGGCCGGCGAGATGGCGCGGATGCGCTTCTGATACTTGCCCGCGTAAGTCTGTAGGAAGTGCTCGGCGAGCGGGGCCACGTCGTCGGGGCGCTCGCGCAGCGGCGGCACTTTGACGCGGATGGTGCTGACGCGGAAGAAGAGGTCTTTGCGCAGCGTCCCGTCCTGAATCATCTGCGCCGTGTCGCGGTTGGTCGAGCAGACGAGGCGGAAATCGACCGCCACTTCACGCTCGTCGCCGAGGCGGCGCAGGCGGCGGTCTTGCAGGACTCTCAGCAGCTTCGTCTGGAGGTGCGCGGGCATCTCGGCGATCTCGTCGAGCAGGAGCGTGCCGCCCGCCGCCGCCTCGATCAGTCCGCGCTTGTCGCGGTCGGCCCCCGTGAACGCGCCTTTGCGGTAGCCGAACAGCTCCGACTCGATCAGCTCCGAGGGCAGCGCCGCGCAGTTGATGCGGACGTAGGGGCCGGCGGCGCGGTGGCTCTGCGCGTGGAAGGCCGCCGCGATCAACTCCTTGCCCGTGCCCGACTCGCCCTCGATGAGCACGGAGGCGTCGGAGGGGGCGGCCGTGCGGATGACCTCGACGATTTGAAGCATACGCGGGGAGCGGCCCGTGAGGCCGAACGCCCCACCCTCGGTCGAGAGCGCGCGCTTGAGCGAGCGGTTCTCGCGGCTGATCTCGCCGAACTGAAGCGCGCGCGCGGCGAGCATCAACACCTGGTCGGGCGTGAACGGCTTTTCGAGGTAGTAGTAGGCCCCGTGCTTGATCGCTTCGATAGTCACGTCGAGCGAGCCGTGCGCGGTCATGAGGATGACCTGGGTGTCCGGCGCGTCCGACTTGATGCGGTCGATCAACTCGATGCCGGTCGCGTCCGGCAGGCGCAGGTCGGTGAAGACGAGGTCGAAGGGGGGGCCTTCGAGGAGCAGCGCGTGGCCGTCGGCGACGCTGCCGACGGTGCGCACCTCGTAACCGGCTTCGCCGAGGATGAGCGCGAGGGTGCCCGTGATGATGGCCTCGTCATCCACGACGAGGATTCTCTGCCGCCGTGCCGTCATGCGCCCTCCGCGTCTACGGGGAGGCGGACGGTGACGAGCGTGCCCGCGCCGGGGCTGCTCTCGACGCCGATCTCGCCGCCGTGCTCTTCGATCACTTTTTTGGCGTAGGGCATCCCGAGTCCGAGCCCCCTCGCCTTGGTGGTGTAGAACGCCTCGAACATCTTCGCGACCTGCTCGCGGCTCATGCCGACGCCCGTGTCGGCGATCTCGACGCGCAGCCGGTCGCCTTCGCGCAGGGTCTTGACGGAGAGCCGCCCGCCGCCATTCATCGCCTGCACGGCGTTGATGATGAGGTTGGTGAGGGCCGAGCGGAGCGAGGACTCGTCGAGCCGCGCGCGCATCTCGTCGGCCGACAGCTCGACGCGCGGCTCGACGCGGGCGCTCGCCAACTGCGGCCCGAGGAGTCGGAGCAGGTCTGTGACGACGCGGTTGAGGTCTACCCGGCGGCGCTCAAGGGTCAGCGGGCGCGCGAAGTTCACAATCTGTTCGACCGTCTGCGACAGGTGGTTGATGGTCTGGATGATCTGGTCGGCGAGTTCGAGTTCGGTCTCGCTCATCCGGTCGGCCAGCTTGGTCTTCATGTGCATCGCGTAGAGCTGGAGCCCCGTCAGAGGGTTCCTGACCTCGTGCGCGACCTGCGCGGCGACGCGCCCCAGCTCGGCGATCTTCTCCTGGTGCGCGAGCCGCGCCTGCATCCGGCGGAGCGACTCTTCGGCGCGCCGCTCCGCCGTCAGGTCGCGCATGACGCAGAGGTGGCCGAGGATTTGGCCGCCGCCGACGATGGGCGTCAGGGCGACCACCGCCGGGAACTCCTCGCCGTCGCGCCGGTGCAGGATCATCTCCGTCCGGTAGTGGCCGACCGCGTCGGCCTCCTTCAGACACTCCTGAAGGACGTTCCGCCCGTACCGCTCCACGTCGAGGAAAAGGTCGCGCGGCCTGCGCCCCGCCGCCTCCGCGGGCGTGTAGCCGAAGAGGAGTTCGGCCCCGCGGTTGAAGAGTGTGACGTTGTACCCGAGGTCGAGGGCGACGATGGCGTACTCGGTCGAGCTGTCGAGGACGAGGTTGAGGAAGCTGTGGGCGGCGGCGAGGTCGGCCGTCCGCTCGGCGACCCTCCGTTCCAACTCCTCGGCGTGACGCCTGACCTCCTCTTCGAGCCGGCGCTTCTCGTCGTCGAGGCGCTTGCGCTCGGCGGCGCGGGCGACGGCGCGCGTGATCGAATCCTTGAGGACGGGCTTGGGGAGGAAGTCGTAGGCTCCCGCGCGCACGATCTCCGGCAGGTGCGAGACCTGCGGCTCGCCCGTGATGACGATGACGGGGACGCGCGGGTCGCGCTCGCGCAGCTCGCGCAGCAGCTCGATGCCGCTGCGCCCCGGCAGGTTGATGTCCACGACGACCACCTCCACGCCGCCGTCGGACTCGAAGAGGGCCGAGCCCTGCGCGGCGTCCGACGCGGTGAGCGGCTCGAAGCCTTCGCGCCTGAGGAACTCCGCGAGCGTCAGGCGGATGCTCGGCTCGTCATCGACGATTAACACTTTATGCCCCATCGCCCTCCTCCGGCCCGGCCGCGGGCAACTCGACGATGAGCCGCGCGAACTCGCCCGGCTCGCTCTCGGCGCGGATCGTCCCGCCGTAGTCCTGGACGATCCCGTAGCTGATCGAGAGCCCGAGCCCCGTCCCCCCCGAATCCCGCCGCGTCGTGAAGAAGGGGTCGAAGACCCTTTCGAGGTCTTCGGGCCTGATGCCGACCCCGTTGTCGTAGAACTCCGCGCGGACGAACTCGCGCCCGTCGCGTTCGACCCGGCGCGCGCTGATGCGGAACAGCTTGCCGGCGTCCGTCCGCTTGGACTTCAGAGCGTGGTGTGCGTTGCTGACCATGTTGAGGACGACCTGGCGCAGGCGCGAGCTGTCGGCGCGCACCGGCGGCAGGTCGCCGGGCACGTCCGTCTCGACGCGGATGCCGTCCTTCTCGAACTGGCGGCCGAAGAGCGCGAGCGACGACGTGACGGCCGGGCCGAAGGAGACGCGCCCGACCTGCTGCTCGTCGAGGCGCGCGAACGCGAGCAGCCCGCGCACGATGCCGGCGATGCGCTCCCCCTCCTCGATGATGCCGTCGAGCAGCCCGCGCTCGAAGTCGGTGCGGCCCGCGCCCTCGTCCTTCAGGAGCTGCGCGAAGTTGATGACGCCGTTCAGGGGGTTGTTGATCTCGTGCGCCACGCCGGCCGAGAGTTCGCCGAGCGAGGCGAGCTTGGAGGTCTGGTAGAGCTGCTGCCGCATCTGCTCGCGCTCGGCTTCGAGCCGCTTGCGCGCCGAGAGGTCGCGGACGATGAAGATGATGAGCCGTTCCTTCTCGGTCGCGAGCGTGCTGAAGGAGAGGGCGACGGGGCGTGTCGCGCCGTCGGCGCGCTCGACGACCAGCTCGGCCTCGCCTTCCTCCCCGCCTTCGAGCAGCCGCGAGAGTTCGTCCGGGCGGCGGCCTTCGCCGCGAGCGCGTATGATCTCGCGCACGTCGCGCCCGGCGGCCTCCTGCGGCGCGCAGCCGAGGATTTCGCAGAAGCGGTTGTTGACCTCCGCCAGGCGGAGGTCGGCGGCCGAGGCCACGCCGATGCCGTCGCCCGCGTGCTCGAAGAGTGCGCGGTAGCGCCCCTCGCTCTCGACGATGGCGCGCTGCTTATGGCTGACGAGCCGCAGGAGGATGGTGACGACGACGAGGTCAACCGCGATGGAGATGGCGAAGTGTTCGACGCGCTGCTGGATGTCGCGGCGCGTCCGGCGGTGCTCATCGCCGGGGTAGCGCCGCTCGACCCACGCGAAAAACGGGTCGCGGATGAGGCTCTCCCACGTCAGCATCACCGCGGCGGTTAACGCGAAGGTGAGCAGGCCGAAAGACAGTATTAGGGGAAGGTTGGCGCTTCGTTTCATGTTCTGAAGACAAAGTGAGGAGGTCGGGGCAAGCTTTGTCGTCAGAGCAGGCGCGGGCCTATCCGGCCGCCGGGGTTACTCTCTACATGATCCTTTCCACGTGGGAAATCCAGGACGGGCAAACTTCGTGCTGATACTAAGGCTTTGCGCAAGGCCCGCAGGGCGGAGGAACAAACCGAGGCGCGGATTATACCTCCGGGGGGAAATTTTTCAAAAGCCCCGGGAGGCATCAGTAACGGTTCCGTTTTCAGGCCCGACGCGAGAACGCGCCGCCGCAGCCAACTTCGCTGCGGCGGCGCGCGCCCTCCTGCCGTCGGCCGGGCCGCTAGAAGTTAAACTTCACGGCGAACTGCATGATGCGCGGGTCGAAGGTGCTGCCGATCTGGCCGAAGCTCTCGCTGTTGATGTCCTGCGTCTCGGTGCCGATGAAGAAGTTCGTGTGGTTGAGGGCGTTGAACATCTCGGCCCGGAACTCGACGTTCATCCGCTCCCTGATGCGCGTCCGCTTGATGAGGCCGAGGTCGAGGTTCCAGTAGCCGGGGCCGTCGATGGGCGTCTGCTGGAGGTTGCCGTAGGTGCCCGCGGCGGGGTTCTGGAAGAACTCCGGGTTGGCGCGCCCGTCGGGGCCGATCAGCCGCGGGTCGAGGAAGAGCGGGCGCCCCGTGGTCGGGTGGATGAAGAGGCCCGTCATGCCCCGCAACTGGTCGAGCGTGAGCGTGGTGTTGACCGTGTTGCGGCCGGAGCGGCCGGCGCGGTTGACCGTCCCGCGCGCGGAGACGAGGGTGAGCGGGCGACCCGTGCGGGCCTCGAAAATGCCGGTGACCTCCCAGCCGCCGAGGAGCTTGCCGGCGACGCCGCCCGCCGACCCGAGGAACCTCTTCCCGGGGCCGAGCGGGAGCTGGTAGATGCCGTTGGCCTTGAAGATGTGCCGGATGTCGTTGGCGCTGCGCCGCTTCTCCAACTCGCCGCGGGTGATGTCGAGCAACGCGGCGAAGTTCGAGTCGCTGCCGTCGAAGTCGGTCAGGCTCTTACCCCAGGTGTAGTTGGTCTGGAAGTGCAGGCCGCTCGTGAAGCGCAGGCGCAGCTCCGCCTGGAGCGCGTGGTAGTTGGACGAGGAGCCGTTGCCGAGGTAGTCCACGTTGCCGGCCGCGGGGTTGGCGGGCAGGAAGAAGGCCGGGGTGAGTACGGCGCCGTTGACGCCGGGCGTCAGGTAGGTGTTGCGCAGCGAGACGTAGCGGTTCGCCAGCTCGCCTACCTGCCCCGTGCGGATCAGGCTGACGATGGTCGAGTCGAGCGCCGTGCCCGTCGCGGTCGTGAAGAGCCCGCGCCGGCCGGCCAGCGGGATGATGGTCAACTGCTGGCTGCCGGGGACGGCCGGGTTGAAGGCGGGGCTCGCCGGGATGCTCGGGTTGGTCGCGTTCAGGGCCGTCGAGAGTTCGAGGTTCCGCTGCGCGCGTTGGAAGTCCTGGAGGAACCCGTTCTCGAAAATCCTGACCTGGTTGATGTCGATGCCGCGCAACTGCTTGACGCCGCGGTTGCCGACGTAGCGGATTTCGGCGACGGTGTTGCGCAGCACCTCGCGCTCGACGCCGATGTTCCACTGCTGGACGTAAGGCGTGCGCAGGTCAGGGTCGATGGTGAAGATGGTGGGGTTCTGGTTGAGGAGGAACTGGTCGGCGAGCGTGCGCGGGACTCTGAAGGTCGGCGTGCTGATGGGGACGATGCCGCCGCCGCTGACCGTGCCGTTGAGGCCGGTGAGCTGCTGGACGGCGGTCAGCCCGTCGTTGCCGTCGATGGCGGAGTTCTCGGTGGCCTGGATCAGGCTGTCGATGACGAAGTTGATCGAGTAGCCGCCGCGCACCGCCGTCCTGCCGCCGCCGAACGGGTCCCACGAGAAGCTGAAGTTGGGCGCGAAGTTGTTCTTATCGGGGTTGTAGAACGGGCGCGTGCCGTTGCCGCCGCCGGCGAGGTCGAGCACGACGTTCGGGTTCTGGAGCGCCTCCAGGCCGCCGACGGGCAGCAGGCCGATGCCGTTCTCCTCCTGCACCGGGTCGTAGTAGTCGTAGCGCAGGCCGAGGTTGACCGTCAGGTTGTCCCGCAGGCGCCACGTGTCGCTGGCGTAGAGGCCGAGGGCGAAGAAGCTGAGGTTGCGCCGCTGCTCGGCCCCCTTGACGAAGCCGGACGTGCTGCTGGTGACGTTGAAGGTCTGGCTGGCGCTCGTGATGGCGCCGGTCAGCAGCGCGAGCAGGTTCGAGGCGTTGGTGAAGTCGTTGGTGCTGATGCCGCCGGGGAACTGCGTGCGGTTGGTCGAGCTGAGCGGGTTGATGTTGCCGGAGCCGAAGCCGAGGGTGTAGCTCGGCAGCACGCCCGCGAAGCTGAAGGGCTCGACCGAAGTGCGGCGGTAGTTGCCGCCGAAGCGGAAGAGGTGCTCGCCCTTCACCCACGAGGCGTTGTCCATCAGCTCGTAGACGTGGCCGCCGCGCCCGCTGACCTGCGAGTTCTGCACGGGGTTCGTCACCGTCGTCCCGATGCTCGGGAAGGTCAGCAGGTTCCCCTCGGGGAACTGCACGTTGGTGAAGAAGAGCGAGCTCTGGCGGTAGTAGCCCGCGCGCAGCTCGTTCGAGACGTTGCCGCCCCAGTTGGAGAACCACGCCAGCGCGCCCCGCTGCCGCTTCGGGCTCTGCCCCTTGCCGGGCAGGCCCGGGAAGGGCTCGCCGGTGTTGTTGGTGATGGCGTCGTTCGGCACTATTAAGCTGTCGCGGCTGAAGGCGGCCTCGAAGCGGTTGCGCGCCGAGGCTTCGTAGTCGAGGCGGAAGCCGAACAACCTCCCCGTGCTGCCGGCCGGGCTGTTGAAGCGGAAGCCGCCGGTGTTGACGCGGTCGCCGGCCGCCGTGATGTCGTTCGGCACGGGCGTCAGGTCGAGCAGGGACCGGATGCGCGGGTCTACGCCGCGGCCGGTGAGCGAGAGCAGGTTGACGGTCTGGAGCTGGCCGTTGTCGGATCGGCGGTAGGTGAAGTTGCCCTGCCGGGCGGCGGCCGTCAGCGTGGTGCGCGTCAGCGCGGCCTGCTCGGCGGCGCGCGTCTCCTCGTAGTAGGTGTAGAAGAAGAGCTTGTTCCTGAGCGCGAGGCGCGGGCCGCCCTCGCCGAGGCGCGGGAGCGCGAAGGGGCCGCCCAGGGTCGCGCCGAACTGGTTCTGGATGAGCTTCTCTTTCGGCAGCCCGGCCCGGTTGTTGAAGAACGAGTTGGCGTCGAACACGTCGTTGCGGTGGTACTCGAACAGGCTCCCGTGCAGCTCGCTCCCGCCGCGCGGGGTGACGAGCTTGACCTGCGCGGCGCCGGTGCCGTCGCTGGCGCCCGCGTTCTGCGTGGTGATGGTGAACTCGCCGACGCCCGACACGCTCGGCCCGGCCTGCGCGAACAGGCCGCTGCTCGCGTTGCCGCGCAGGTAGGTCTCCTGCACGTTGATGCCGTCCCACGTGATGTTGTTGTAGCTGCCGCGCATGCCGTTGATCGTCGCGTTGCGCGTGCCGCTGACCGTCGCCACGCCGGCCTGGAGCCGCGCGAGCTGCACGGGGTTGCGCCCGTTGAGCGGCAGGTCGTTGATCTGCTCGCTGTAGACGGTCGTCGCCAGCTCGGCGTTCTCCGTGTTGACGACCGTCTGGGCGTCGGACGCCGTCGTGTTCACGACCTCGGCCACCCCGCCCGCCTGCAACTCCAGGTTCACCGTCGCCGGCATCCCCACGTTCACCTTCACCCCGCGCGTCTCGGTCTTCTTGAAACCCGGGGACTCGGCCGTGAGGGCGTATTCGCCGGAGCGCACGTCCGTGAAGACGAACGCCCCTTCGCTGTTGGTGTTGGCCGTCACCTCGCGGCCGGTCGCCATGTCGTGCAGCGTCACCGTCGCCCCCACGACGACCGCGCCCTGCGCGTCCCGCACGGTCCCGTTCACGGTCGCGGAGGTCGTCTGCGCGAAGGAGTCGGAGACACTCATTACCGAGAGGCAGAGTGCGACTAGCAGGGCCGTCAGAGCGCGACGGCGTAGACGAGAGAGGTTACTCATGGCGGACTCCTCAGTTCTTGAACTTTACAGGTGAGTGTCGGGGGGCGGCGCTCGTACGATCCCGGGTCGGAGGCAGAATTTATGCCCGGCGGCTGAGATAGTCAAGCGTTTTCTTCGGGACGACTGTCTCGCCGGTAGTGTCCCTCCCACACCCTCGCCACGTGAGGCATGTATTTACCGGAAAGCTAACTGCCCTGTTCCTCTGTAAACTCCGGAACGTCAGGCGCGGGCCCGGGCCTGCACGGGTACAGTCCTCGCCCCTTCGTGAGCCCCCACTAAACGCAGTGTTGTATCAGAATGGTGACGCTGAGAAGTGTTAACCGAACCGTCGAGACCATCGCGCGCAGGGCGCGGAGTGAATTTCAGGGCGAACGAAAGCGCGGGGCGGGCCGAGTCGCGACTCGGCCCGCCCCGCGCTCCCGCTCGCAGATTTGAGAGTTTCTACGGCAGCCGCAAAGCCTGTCGGCCGCGCCCCTACGTGCCGAGGCGCGGGACGGTCCTAAACCTGTCGTGGTATTCGATCGAGTCGAGGAACGCCTTGACCGACTCGGCCTCGACGTAGTTGCCGCCGTGCCCGTTGAGCTTGCCGAGCCAGTAGTTGAGTCCCGCCTCGTCCGGGTTCCTTCTTAAATAACCGAAGTACTGCATCAGCACGAAGGCGCGGCTCTTCTCCTGCCGCGTGAACGCCTCGCCGTTGGCGACCTTACCCAGCGCGCCCGCGCGCGTCTGCGAGCCGTCCCGCAGGCCGGCGATCAGGGACTCGCGTTCGGACGCCGACGGCGTGACGCCCGCGCCGGCGAACAGGGCGTCTACGTACTGCCCGTCGGACAAGCCGTCGTAGAGTTGTCTGAACTGCGGGCGCGCGGCGAAGGAGTCGAGGAACGATTTCTCGTTAGCCTCGATCTGCCCCTCCCAGCCGGGGGAGCCCACCGCCACGCCGGTGCTGATGGCGCGCGCGTCCGGACTGAACTCCTCGTAGAGCGGCACACGCCCGTAGGCGGCCTTGTAGGCGCGGTAGACGAGGTAGCCCGTGCGCTGGAACTCGATGGAGAGGAAGAAGGCCGCCGAGACGTTGATGCGCTTGACCTCGACGCACTGCGCGTCCGCGCCGCAACCGGTAATCTCGCTCGTCCAGTGTGCGAGTCCCTGGGCGTCGGGCTCACGCGAGAGGAAGTCGATGTAGTGCTGGCGGACGAACTTCGAGGCGTCGCCGAGCGGGTCGCGCGCGCGCGACGCGTCCAAGGGGACGCGCGCCTCGGAAGCTACCGCTTCGGGGCTGACCTTGGCGAGGAAGCTAGAGAAGGTGTGAGCCCCGTTGGCCGCGCTGCCGTCCGTCACGGGGAAGTCGCCGGAGAGCGTCCACCCCGCGACGTAGAGGTTGCCGCGAACGTCCCTTCTCACCAACTGCGCGCCGTCGCCCGCGCCCCCGCCGAGGTAGGTGAAGAAGACGAGCGAGGCCCCCGCCGAATCTATCTTCGCAAGGAAGCCGTCGCCGCCCGGCGCCGAGAGGTCATTGGTCGAGCCGCCGCCGAAGGCGGTCTGGAAGACGCCCGGCGTGACGGGGAAGTCGGTCGAGAAAGTACGTCCGGCGAGGTAGACGTTCCCCGCCTCGTCGAGTTCCATGTCGAAGGCGTCGTCCTCCGCCGTGCCGCCGAAGTAGGTCGAGTAGACGAGGCTCGACCGGCGCGGCGGGGCCGAAGGGTCGAGCTTCATCAGCACAGCGTCGCCGCCGCCCACGCGCGAACCCTGCATCGCGCCGGGGGTGACGGGCACGCTGTCACACAGCGCGGCGTTCTCCGGCGACTGGCGGTTACAGTTGTCCCCGTCGAGGTCTCTGCTGAGCAGGTAGACGCGCCCCGCGTCGTCCGCCGCGATGTCGCGCGGCCGCAGGACGGCGCCGGCGACGAAGGTCGAGTAGGGCACGGCCGCGGCCCCCGCTGCCGACGGCCTGAACTTGGTGACGTAGAGCGTGACGGGCGTGGACGCGGAGACGGACCTCGGCGTGGCGAAGAGGGTTGACCTTACGGCGTTGGCCGTGACGGGAAAGTCGGTCGAGCCGGTGGCGCCCGTCAGGTAGACGTTGCCCGCGGCGTCAACGGTCGCCGCGCCCAACCGGTCGGCGCGGTTGCCGCCGAAGTAGGTCGAGTAGGCCAGATCGAAACCGTTGCCGCGCGGCGAGAGCTTGGCGACGTAGAGGTCGTACTTCTTCGCGTTGGAGTCGAACAGCGGGTCGTCGCGCGGGTCGGCGGCGGGCGCGGGCCTCGAAGGCATGTAGGCGTCGGCGGTCACGGGGAAGTTGTTCGACGTAGGCCCGGCCTCGCCCACGAGGTAGAGGTTGCCCGCGGCGTCCAGAAGCGGCCCCGTCGCGCTGTCCGCGCCGCTGCCGCCGAAGTAGCTCGCGTAGAGCAACTCGCCCGCCGCCCCGAGCCTCGCGACGAAGGCGTCCTGCGGCGGTATGTCGCGGCAGCAGGTGCCGGCGTCGCTCGTGTCGGGCGTGCCGCGGTTGAGCTTCGGCTGTAGGGCGTCGGGCGTGACGGGGAAGTCGGTCGAGTTGGTGACGCCCGCGACGTAGACGTTGCCCGACCTGTCCACGGCGACGCCGCCGCCGTCGAAGCCGCCGCCGCCGAAGCGTGTGGTGTAGGCGAGCGAGAGCCCGCCGTCTGCCGAGGGCGTGAATTTAGAAACGACTATGTCACGCTCGCCGGCCGAGCCCCCCCCGACCGCGCCGCGGGGCCCGCCTATCACGTAGAGGTTGCCCGCCGCGTCGAACTTGATGTCGGCGGCGCTGACGCCGTAGGTCGCGTGGCTCAATACGGGGTCGATGACGAGCGGCCGGGTCGCGTCGTACTCGCCGACCTCGAACCCGATTGAGGACTCGCCCCTCAGCACGTAACGCCCGGCTACTTCGACGCGCGCCCCGCCCCCCTCCTGATAGATGACGGGCCTCTTCTGCACGAGCCTCGATCCGGCCGCGTGGATGAGGAGGTCTCCGCCCTCCGCCAGCTCAAGGCCGTCCGCGCCGCCGAAAGACATCTCGATGACTCCGGGGTTCGCCCCCGGCGCGAGGCGGAAGTCGTACTCCAACTGCCGCCCGTTGCCGTAGTAGACGAGGTCGATGCCCGGGTAGACTCCGTCGTATACGACGGAGTCGAAGACCGGGACGTTCGTCACGCGGCCCTCGCGCCCGCGGCCCACGAAGTAGTTGACGCGGCCGGGGGCCCTCCGTCCTCCCCTGACGGATGCCCCGCGGCCGGCGCCCACGGGCCTCATACTCAGCACGCTCCGTTGACCGCCGAGCGCGAGAAGCGCCGCGTCCGAGGTCAGTGAAAGTGTGTAGTTGTCGCCCCGCGAGATGAACCTCACGCCGGGGTCGGCCTGGCCCTCGTTCGACTCGAACAGCATCGGCAGCGCGACGAGCGCCTGGCCCGCGCGGGCGCCCTCGGCTTCCGCCGGCCGGCGGTCATCACGCGCGGGGGGCCCGGCGGGCGGAAGCAGCGCGCCGCCGAAGTATGGAAGCACTGACAGGCTCGCCACGAACAGGGCGAGCAGGGCGGGCGCGGTCGTCCGCGAAGCGAATCGTGCGCGACTGACTCTGGACATCTCCGGCGTTCTCCCTTCGGCTCGGATGTGGGCTCTCCTATTGAAATGTAGTCGGGGCGCGCCCGTAACCCACGCCCGCCGTCCGGCCGCGCGGGGTTTTAGAACTTGAGCCTCACCGTCAACTGTATCGAGCGCGGCCCGCCCACCTGATACAAGGGGATGAGGCCGCCGGTGACGCCGCCCGTGCCGAGGCTTTCGCCGAGAGTCTGCGTGGCGTCGAGGCTCGCGGAAGGGTGGGTGAAGTTGGGGTGGTTGAAGACGTTGTAAGCGTCGGCGCGCAGGTGCAGCTCGAACCGGCCCGCCGGGCGGAACTTACGCCCGAGCGTGAAGTCGAACTGGGCGGCGCCGAAGCCGCGCAGGGCGTTTCGCCCGAGCGACCCCTCGCGCGCGCCGGGGTCGGCGAATGCCGCGGGGTTGATGTACCTGCCGCCCGGCGCGAGCGGGTCGTTGATGTAGACGGGGACGCCCGTCAGGAGGTCGGGGCGCATGTACTGGACGAGCCCGCCGCCGATAATGTCCGTTAAGGTCGTGATGTTGACGGGCGTGGCCGTGCGCCAGCGCGCGACGCCGCCCACGAACCAGCCGCGCGTGAGCGCCCCGCCGACCCCGCCGCGCAGGAGGGCCGGGATGTCGTAGTCGAGGGCCGCGTTGAGGGAGTGGCGCACGTCGAAGTCCGAAGGGCCGCGGTCGCGCGCGGGGTCTGCGTCTTCGGGGTGCAGGCGGATGGACGAGTCGTCGGAAGCGTTGTCTATCGAGTGCGACCATGTGTAAGAGGCGTAGGCGCCCAGCCCCGAAGAGAGTCTGCGCGTGAACTGCGCCTGCATCGCGTGGTAGTCGGAGCGCGCGGCGTTGCGCGTCACCACGATGGTGCTATCGCCGAGGAAGCCGAAGGTCGGGAAGGGGTCGAGGAATGCCTCGCCGCGAGTCAGCCGCCGCCCCTGCGCGCCGACGTAAGCGACCGAGAGCGTGTGTTCGCGGCCGACGCCCTGCTCGACGGCGGCGCTCCACTGCCTCGTGCGAGGGGTCTGTAGCTCGGGGTCGAAGGCGAAGAGGGTACCGGCGCTCAAGGCGAACTCGGGCGGCGGCGGTACCGCGTTGACGCCGGCCAGCGGGAAAGGGACTCGGCCGACGCGCCGGCCGCTCGTGTAAGGCAGGACGCTGCCGAAGGCTTGGGCCGCCTGCCCCGTGCCGAGGTCGTAATAAATGCCGAACCCGGCGCGCAGCGTCGTCCCCGACCTTCGCACGTGATAGGCGACGCCGACCCGCGGGGCGAAGTTACCGAAGTCGGTCGCCCAGAGAGGCGTGCCGCGCGGGGCGAACTCCAATTCTTCACTGCCCGGCAGCAGAGACGTTCTCAGCCCGGAGATAAACTTCAGCGCCGCCGCCGACAACACGGCCGGGTGGTTGCCGGCGGCCTCGCGCGGCGGCGGGTTCAGCTCCCAACGCAGCCCGTAGCTCACGGTCAGGCTGCGGCCCGCGCGCCACACGTCGCGCGCGAAGAGCGAAAGGTTGTGGAAGACGGGCCGGCGCGCCGCGGCGTCCGAGTAGATTTGCGCCCCGATGACTTCGCCGGAGATGATTCCCTCGCCGCCGAGCGGGTCGAAGCCGAAGTTCGTGAACGTCGCCGTCTGCGTGTAGGCCGGCGGGGCGAAGACGGGCGACAGGCGGCGGTAATCGCCGCCTACTTTCAAGTCGTGGGCGGCGCGGTTGAGGCCGAGCGAGCCGACGAGGTTGAGCTGCCGGTTGAAGTTGTCGGCCTCCCTCCCCACGCGCAGGTTGGCCGCCATGTCGATGGGCCTCAAGACGACTATCTGGACGAGGCCGTCGGCGGGCGTCGCGAAGGGCGGGAAGAGGTAGTCGTCGGGAAGCGGGGCGGCCCCGCCGAAGTCGTCCAGGCGGTGGCGCGTCGTGCCGCGCGCCCGGCTCCAGTTGAAGCGCGAGTCGAGCGTCAGCCCCGAGCCGCGCGCGTAGTCGGCGCCGAGCGTCAGCGTGCGCGTCTCGAACGAACTCTCGGCGACGGTGCTCAGGCTCTGCGCCAGCGGGCGGCCGAAGCCGAAGGTCACGCGCGTCGTCGGGGTCGGCGGGTTCCGCGCGCCGCGCAACTCGGTGCGGGACGGCGATTGCGCGTAGCGCCCGAAGAGCGACAGGCTTTTGGCCGTATGGTCGAGGCGGACGCTCCACGCGTCGAGCCGCGAAGGCTCGCCGTAGGAGGCCGCGAACTCCGCCGCGCCCGAACCCGTCCTCAACTCGCGGCCGTTCGGCAGCGGGAAGGCGTCCAGCAGCGGCCTGACCTCGCGCGGGGCGAGCAGCCGAGTCGCGACGGAGGGAACTGCCGTGATGGCGACGCGCGGCTGCGTCACGCGCAGGCGCTCGTAGGAGAGGAAGGCGAAGGTGTCGTGTTTGACGACCGGGCCGCCGAGGACGCCGCCGAAATGGTCTTGGCCCGAGGGGGCTTTCGGCAGGGCGCGGGCGTTGACGAACCAGTCGTTGGCGTCGAGCGCCCCGCGGCGCGCGGAGTAGAAGGCCGCGCCGCGCCACACGTCCGTCCCGGCGCTCGTCGTGACGGAGACCTGCGCGCCGGGCGTGCGCCCCTCCTCCGCGTCGTAGGTCAGGGCCTGGAGCCTGAACTCGCGGACGGCGTCCGCCGAGACGAGGTTGTTCATGCCCCCGAAGGAGGCGAGCGCCGGGAGGCTCCCGCCCGCCGCCTGCCCCGGCGCGGGGCCCGCGCTGACGCCAAAATTCGCCGAGACGCCGTCCACCGTGAAATAGTTGGCGTTCGGGCGCTGGCCGCCCACCGAGAACTGACCCTGCTCGTTGAAGTCCGCCCTCGTGACGACGGCACCGGGGGCGAGGCCGACGAGTGATCCCACGTTTCCGCCGGCCGGCGTGTGGCGCTCGATAAACTTCCGGCCGAAGTTCGTCGAGGTGGGGAGGTCGGAGCCGTCACCGCTCCCGACCTCGGAGTCCGACGACGCCAACACCGTCACGTACTCCTCAATCGGCCCGACGGTGAGCCTCACGCGCAGCTTAACCTGCTCGGCCGGGCCGAGCATCACGTCGCGCACGTCCAGGGACTTGAAGCCGTCGCGGCGGATGATGACGCTGTACGTGCCCGCCGGCAAAAACTCGATTGAGAAGAATCCCTCGCCGTCGGTCGTGGCACGCATCTCGACGCCGCTCGCGGTGTTGAAGGCGCTGACCGACGCGCCCGCGACCACGTCGCCGTTCTCGTCGTAAACGGTCCCGCTCACGCCGCCCTCGCCGCGCTGCGGCCACGCGGCCGCCGGCCGCGGCGCCGTCATTGAGGCGGCGAGCAAGGCGCAGAGCAGCATCGGCAGATGCGACCTGAGCGGGGCGAGCGCGGGGTAAGGGGCCCCGCCCGTGACAGCCACATGTATTCTCATTGACGTGAAGCCTGTAGAATCGCCAGCGATAGTTTTTCAGCCGCTTCGAGCGACCCCCAGAAGCGCGCGGATTTAATCGGGGCGAGCGACTGCCCGCGCTGTGAGAGTGTGAACGCCGAGCGCAGAGCTTCGTCGCTCTCGCGCGTCAGACGCGACAGGCGCTCGACGGCTCGCGCCATCTCGGCGTCGTTCGTGATAGCCGCCGCCTCGCCCGCCCCGCCCCGCGCGGGCGGGGAGAAAGGCGCCAGCCCTTGCTTGATGGCCCGCGCATTTCTCAGACAGGCTTCGGCGTGAGCGCGTATCATCCTCCCGAGCTTTTCGCGGGCGGCGGGGTCGAGTTCGTTGCTGACCCGCGAGGGGAAGCTCGCCGTGAGTCGGATGAGAGCCGTGCTGTGCCGGACGGCCTGGCGCGAGTCGGCCAGCAGTTGCTCGCTGACCCGCGCGACCTCCTCTCGGGCCCGCCCCTCCTCGCCCCCGCCGGGCCCCGCCAGTTTGTGCGCCAGTTCGGAGTCGGCGTCGCGCGCGTCGTCGCGGAGTTGCACCTCCAACTCGGTCGACGGCGCGTGACGCCTCTGCCCGCGCCTGGCCAACGCCTCGGCTACCGTACTGACCTCGACGGTCACGGCCGGGTTGCCGACGACCGGGCCGAGGGCGGCGAGTATATCCCTCTTGCGTTCGACCATCTCGACGAGGGCTTCCACGCGCAGGCGTTCGTCGGGCGTGCGCCGCACAGAGACCTGCTCGCCTGGGTCCGTTCCGAGACGGTCGAGTAAATAGGTGACTTCGACCTCCAACTCGGCCGACGCCCGCGCCGACGGGGTCGGCGCGGACGCCGCCGGCCCGTACGCCGCCGCGCCGCCGCCGACAGCGCCCGCGCCGGGTGTGTCACCGCCGGCCTCGAAAAGTTGCGGCGGGGTTCGGTCGGGCGGCGTCCGCTCGAAAAGGTTCTCCACAAACCTGTACTCGCGCCTGCCTGCCTCCCCCGCGTAGACCAGACGCATCTCAAAGGCGTGCAGGTCGGCCTTCCTGAGCGTCAGGACCGCTTCGACGACCCCGGCTTCGGCGCGCCCCACGTGACGTACGGCGTAACTGTTCCCACTCTCTTCAACGGTCGCGAAGGCGGCCCCGCCTGTCAGGTCGAGGTAGTCGATGGCAGAGGGGTTCAGCCGCCATGCCGCGCCCGCCGCCAGCAGCGACGCGGCCGCCGGCCGGGCCTCGCGCACGGCGGCGGACTTCGCGTCCGGCACCAGCACGACGCGTTCGCCGTCCCCGGTGACGCGCTCGCCGATGACGAAGCCCCCCGCTTCGTCATAAACGTGGCGCACCGTCACTCTAAGCGCCCCGCTGTGCCAGACCTCTATTCGCTGTCTCCGCGCCGGCCCCGCGCCCGCCGGGTCGCGCTGTTCGAGATACACGGTGCGGTGCGTGACCGCCGACCTGTCGCCGGCTTCGGCACGTTCGGCCACCGCGGAACGGCTGAGGAGTTCCGCCGCCGAGACCGTGCTGACGCGCGTTCGGACGAAGAGCAACGCGCCGATCAGGAGCAGTGACAGTATCGCGGTCACCGCCCCGGGGCGTAGCCAGGTTGGGCCGCCGGAAAGCCGGCGCACGAATCGCCCCCAGACCGTCGCCGCGATTGATTCCCTCCCACCCTTCTGCGGCGCGACCTCTCCGCTCTGGGGCGGGGCGTCGGCGGTGATTGGCGTGACGGTTATCCCGGCGGATTTCGGGTCGGTCTCTTCGATCTCCGCCTCCCGTTGCCGGGAACGGTCTACATACACCACGCGCAGCGTCGAGAACGGGTAATTCAGTTCGAGCGCGATTTCCAGACTCCTGTCGTCACTCAGAACGGTGCGCGCCGTGTGGCGGAGGGGCCCGTCGGGCGGGGGTTCGCCGACGACGAGCAGGAGCATACGCACGCCCTGTTCGCTGAACACCTCTACGAACTCTACCTGACGCTCGACGTTCAAAGTCTGCTCGTTGCGCCCGCCGACGACGGTCTGCGAGCAGAGATGATCACCGTTGACGGCCACGCACAGCTCGCCCGGGTCGTGCTCGAAGACTTCGCGGGCGCGCCTCCTGCCGCTCGTCAGACGTGAGTCGGCCGTCCCGCCCCCGCCCCCGCCGCCGCCGCTTCCCGTGTCCTTGCCGACCGTGTCTACGGGATTCCGCTCGGCCAGCAGCGGAAGGCCGAGCAGTCGATTGACTGTGTCCAGACAGCCCTCGCAACTCACGAGGTGTGCCAGCGTGGCGCATTCGACGGGCGCGTCGGCGCGGTAGACTTGCTCCAAGTCCGCCTTCGGCAGACACTCGCCGCGCTTCGAGAGGGCGATACACTGCCGGATGTCTCGGAGGAAGGCGTCGGGCGACCCCGCCGGGTCGAGGTCGGCCGCCGGCCGCGCGTCCGCGGCGGGACTCGCCCCTATCAGTTTTAAAGAGGTCGAATCGCGGAGGTAGCCTTTCGCCTCGGCCCGCGCGACCCGCAGCCGCTCCTCGACCGCCTCTCGCGTGATCTTCATGACGCTCGCGATCTCCCTGGGGTAGTAGCCGAGGAAGAATCTGAAGAGGAGGACGGAACCGGCCTTAGAAGTCTCCTTGCGGGCACACCCGTACTGGCACACGCGGAGCAGGTCACCGCGCACGCTGACCTGATCGCGCGGGTCCGCGTGGCGCAGGCCGAGGATCGCCGCGTTGTAGTCGAGGACGGAATCGAGCACGCGCGCCCGCCGCAGCGCGCGGCGCGTCTGTGAGAGGTGGAGGATGCGGACGAGGCCGAAAAGGTAGGCGTCGAGGTTCTGTATCGAGCCGAGGTCGGGGTTCGAGGTGGTGAATTGGACGAACGCCTCCTGGAGCAGGTCTTCGGCCGCCGCGCGGTCGCCCCCGCTCAAGTGCAAGGCCCAGCCGCGCAGCCTCTCGTACCGCGCCAGGAACACGTCTTCAAGGCTGTGCGGGGCCAAGACCAGTCGCAGTGGTTTAGGCGGCATAAAAAAACCGTTACATAGGGAATGTGGTCACGTGAGCGCCCAACCCCACGGGCGGCCTCTCGGAAAAATTTTACGCCGAGACGACGCCGGTTTACTTGCCGAGGCGGCATGGATCGATCGCATCATCCCGGAAATTCCCTCCCCGTTAAAGGTAAAGGTTATGAGGCGCATCCGGCCGCAGGTGATTGGCGTCTATCCCGAGATGTGGACGAAAGGCGAGGCGCTCTTCGGGTCAAACCTCCTCCGCCCGCAGCCGTTAAGGCACGGCTGGTCTCAGCAGGTCACACCACGTCCTACGCCATCCGGTAAAGTTGAAGAGGTCAAGAAGGAAGCGTTTGGGCGTAGCGGTGAGGCTCTAAGTCATTGAGGTAAAAAGAGAGATGGCGGAGAGGGTGGGATTCGAACCCACGGTGGCCGTTAGATCACTCCGGTTTTCGAGACCGGTGCACTAAACCACTATGCGACCTCTCCGCGAGACCCGTATAGTAGCAAACCTTAACATTTTCTGACAAATCCAGCAGGTTGCAGCCGCTCGGACGGTGCAAAGAGTGCCGTGATTTTTCATCCCGTGACAGAAATTCCGGTCGCACTTTCGTCACAAGTTACGACTGACGAGGCTTCGGAGATTTTTGTCGTAAAGGTGCGACGGCAACCCTTCTGCCAACCGGGCGCGATCAACCTGCACATGAGCGAGCGCCGCGTCCGCGTGGAGACCGAGCGCGTGCGGGCCGACCTCGAAGCGAGCCGCTTCCCGCTCAGTCCTCAGTCCTCAGCCCCTTTCTTCTCTCCCGGAAGAACTCCTGCATCAGCGCGCGGCAGTCCGCTTCGAGGACGCCGGCCGAGAGTTCCATCCGGTGGTTCAAAGAGCTTGCGTCGCAGACGCGGAAGACCGACTCGACCGCGCCCGCCTTCTCGTCGCGCGCGCCGTAGACGAGCCGCGCGACCCTCGCCTGCACCAGCGCCCCGGCGCACATCGCGCACGGCTCGATGGTCGAGTAGACCACCGCGCCCGTCAGGCGGTAGTTGCCGACGCGGCGCGCCGCCTCGCGCAGCGCCAGGACTTCGGCGTGCGCCGTCGGGTCGCAGTCGGTGCGCGTCCGGTTGCCCGCGACCGCCAGCAGCCCGCCGTCGGGGCCGACGACGCATGCGCCCACGGGCACCTCGCCGGCCCGCGCGGCCTCGCGCGCCGCCCGCAGCGCCTCGCGCATCCGGCGCTCGTCCAAGCCTTCTGCGGCGGGCTCAAAGTCATCTCGCGCCTGCATAGTCAAACAAAGATGCTTTCAAGAAGTGGCGGACAAAAAACGAATGTAGGGCGGCCCCGCGGACTGGCGAGCAGACCCGTGCTTCGTGCGTAAGTGTCAGTCGGCGTACCAGTCTCCGGGGTTGATACCCGTTAAGGTCTGCCCGGCCCGCGCCGTCACTTTTACGGGCTCGTGGGAAGGGCACTCAACCCTGAGGCCGCATCTCACGAATTCCGAATAGTAAGCCTTATACCCGCGCACGTCATCGACCGGCTCCTCGTCGTTCACGACGGTGGCGAAGACGTAATAGCTCCCCGCGGGGACGCGAAGTCTGTACGCGGGCTTGCCGCTCCTTCGATTCCGGGTGCGCTTGTCCGTGCAGTGAATGCTTTTGGAATCCACGGCCTCCGCGCACACGATCATCCGGGGGAAGTCGAAGTCGCTGGGGTATGACAGCTTGCCCGTGATGACGGCCGTCCGTTGTGCGGGTACTCTCGACTGCGCGGGGAAGAGCACCAATAACAGGGAGACTCCGAGAACGCCGGACAAGAACATCATTCCCTCCGAAGGCACCGACGACAATTAGACGTACAACAGGCCGCCGTATTCTACGCCCGTTTCGCCGTCCCGGCAGCCTGAGTTTCGCCCCCGCCCGGTCTCTCGCGCGGGGGGCGTGCGGCGCGCTTTTTTGTTCAAGGGGCGGCGGCGCGTGCTATCATCAAACTCAGTCGGGCGAAAGCGGCGCCCTCCTCCCGCTGCCCCGGCGGTCTTTTTCAAGGCGGAAGCAGAGAGGAAGATGAAGACAGACCTGCGCCCCAGAACCAGCGAGCGGCCTCCGTCACAGAGCACGACCACACAGCCCCCGCGCCCCGCCGACACCCCGGACGCGCCCGAGACGGCCCCCATCCACCAGACCATCACGCCCGAGCAGGCGCTGCACGCCACGCAGCTCCCGCGCGCGGCCGCCGCCGCGCCCCCGCACCGCAAGCCCACCCCAGCCGAGTTCAACACGGCGATGGTGCACTTCTACCGCGGCGAGGTGACGCGCGCCAACACCTGGCGCAACCGGCTCGACACGACGACCAATTGGGCGGTCGTCACGACGGGCGCGACGCTCTCGTTCGCCTTCTCGCTCCCGACCAACCCGCACTTCGTCATCCTCATCAACACGGTGCTCGTCGGCTTCTTCCTCTTCATGGAGGCGCGGCGCTACCGCTACTACGAAATCTGGTCGGGGCGCGTCCGCATCCTCGAAACCGGCTTCTTCATGCAGATGCTCTCGCCCGACACGTCCGGCGACGAGGGCAAGTGGGCGCAGCTCCTCGTCGCCGACTTGCAGGAGCCGCACTTCAACGTGAGCGAGGCCGAGGCGCTCGGCCGCCGGCTGCGGCGCAACTACCTCTGGATGTTCATGCTGCTGGCGGCGTCGTGGAACCTGAAGGTCTACATGCACCCGTACCCGTCGCCCGACTTCGCGGACTTCCTCCGCAAGGCGGACATCGGCGTCGTCCCCGGCGAGGTCGTCTTCATGGTCGGCGTCTTCTTCAACGTCGGCCTGCTGCTCTTCGCCTACTTCACGATGCGCCTGCGCGAGGCGACGGGCGAGGTTCTGACCGAGAGCGACTTCCACCCCTTCCAGCGCATGGGCGAGTGGACGCGCGCCGCCGCCAACACCACCAAGCGCCGCGCCGCCACCGTCCGCCGCGCCAAGCGCGCCCGCGAGCGCACGCGCTCGACCGCGCCGACGCGCGCCGCCGGCACGACCACCGGCGAGTGGCGCCGCCCAGACATCCACCGCTCCCAGCCGCCCGAAGACATCCACCGCACGCAGTTCCCGAACAGGGACACGGTGATAAAGTAGTAGGCAGTAGACAGATGGCAGTAGGCAGTTGAAAGCGCCGCCGTCTAACGTCTAGGATTACTCCGCAACAACCATGACGCGGAGCGGCTGCCTGCTGCCATCTGCCTACTGCCTACTGTTCCTATGCTTGAACTCGACGGACAACAGTTAACGCTCGGAGAGGTCGCGCGGGTGGCGCGCGGCGAGGAGTCTGTGTCTCTGGGTGCGGCGGCGCGGGCGCGGATGGAGGCGGCGCGGGCGGCCGTGGAGCGCATCGTCGCGGAGGCGCGCGTCGTCTACGGCGTCAACACGGGGTTCGGGAAGCTGTCCGACGTGACCGTCCCGGCGGACGAGCTGCGCGAGTTGCAGATCAACCTCGTGCGCAGCCACGCGTGCGGGCTGGGCGCGCCGCTCTCTTCGGAAGAGACGCGGGCGATGATGCTTTTGCGCGCGAACGTGCTGGCGAAGGGTTTCAGCGGGGCGAGGCCCGTGGTCGCCGAGACTTTGCTCCTGATGCTCGGGCGCGGCGTGCAGCCGGTCGTGCCGGAGCTCGGGTCTGTGGGCGCGAGCGGAGACCTCGCGCCGCTCGCGCACCTCGCGCTCTGCTGCGCGGGCGAGGGCGAAGCCTTCTACGGAGGCGAGCGTCTGCCGGGCGGCGAGGCTTTGGAACGTGCGGGCATCGAACCCGTGACGCTCGAAGCGAAGGAAGGGCTCGCGCTCCTCAACGGCACGCAGGCGTTGACGGCCGTCGGCGCGCTCGCGCTCGAACGCGCGGAGCGCCTCGCCCGCACGGCCGACGTGTCGGGCGCGATGTCGCTCGAAGCCCTGAAGGGCACGCCCGCCGCCTTCGACGAGCGCATACACCTCGCGCGCCCGCACGCGGGTCAGGTCGCGTCGGCCGCGCACCTGCGCGACCTTCTGCTCGACAGCGAGATACGCGCCTCGCACCTCGAAGGCGACCCGCGCGTGCAGGACGCCTACAGCCTGCGCTGCATGCCGCAGGTGCACGGCGCGGCGCGCGACGCGCTGGCACACGCGCGCGCGGTCGCGGAGGTCGAGACCGGCGGCGCGACGGACAACCCGCTCGTCTTCGTCGAGACGGGCGACGTGGTCTCCGGCGGCAACTTCCACGGCGCGCCGCTCGCCCTCGCCTTCGACTACGCGGCCATCGCGCTCGTCCACCTCGGCAACATCGTCGAGCGGCGCATCGACCGGCTCGTCAACCCGGACAAGAACGAGGGGCTGCCCCCCTTCCTCACGGCGCGCGCGGGCGTCGAGTCGGGCTACATGATTCCGCAGATCGTCGCGGTCGCGCTGCTCAACGAGTGCAAGGTGCTGGCGCACCCCGCGAGCACGGACAACCTGCCGACCGACGGCGGCAAGGAGGATCACGTCTCGATGGGCATGACGGCGGCCCTGAAGCTCCGCCGCGTCGTCGAAGCGGTCGAGCGGGTCGTCGCCATCGAGCTGCTCGCCTCGGCCGAAGGTCTCGAACACCGCGCGCCGCTCAAGCCCGGCCGCGGCGCGCGCCTCGCTTACGAGCGCCTCCGCGCACACGCCGCGCGCCTCACGCGCGACCGCCCGCTCTCCGGCGACATCGAACGCGTCGCGCAGGCGCTGCGCCGCGGCGAGTTCGACTTGTGAGGCGGGAGTAGGCAGTAGGCAGTTAGGAAGAAGAGGAAGCGTTTAAAAGAATCGGAGGCGGCGGGTTCCATTACCCGCCGCCTCCGATTGTCTCAGGCCGTTTTTTGTCTTAACTGCCTACTGCCATCTGCCTACTGCCTACTGCTCATGCCTTCTTCTTCGCCTGCCCCTTCGGCTGCGGCGCGCCGCCGGTGTCGAGGTTGACGGGGGCGGGGTAGCCCTTGCCGCGCAGGGCGGCAATGTCGATAACGACCTCCTTCTGCCCCTTGATGGTCTTCGTCTCGCGGACGTCGGCGTTCTTGTTGGCGGCCTTGCCGGGCGTCGGCGTCGGCGAGGCCGCGGGCTGGCCGTCGGCCGGGTTGCCCTGCGCGTCGCGCGCCATCGCCTTGAGCGCGTCCGTGACCTGCGCGCGCTCCTGCTCGCTCAGGTCTTCCAGCCTCACGCCGAAGGCTTCGAGCACGCGCCGGAGGTTCTCCTCCGTGTTCGTGCCCTTGTCGTACACGTCGCGGTAGATGTGGAGGCGGCCGTCCTCGACGACGATGGTCTCGTAGCGCAGCTCGACGGGGACGGGCGTCGAGAGCTTGACCTGCTTGGTCTCGTCGCGCGTCTTCGCGTTGGCGGCCACGTCCTCGGGCGTGAGCTGCGCGCCGCCCAAAGACGCGAGCACGACCGAGAAGTCCTGCACCTGCGGGTTCGTCAGACCGACGCAGCCGTGCGACGCGAAGCCGCCGAGCCTGGCCGCCGCCTTGCCGCCGTGGATGAGCGAGGGCAGGCCGATGGGAATCTTAATCAGGCCGAGCGGGTTGTCCTTGCTCCCCGCCTCGACCTTCTTGCCGGGCGCGAACTTGCCCTTGACCCAGGGCTCGTCGGGCGGCGTCCAGACGGGGTTGAAGATGATCGTGTCGGCCTTCCTCAAACCCTGCGGCAGCGGGAACTCCGGGTAGCCGATGCCGACCTTGTAGGACTTGACGAGCTTCCCGTTCTGGAACACGTCCATGCGGTAGGCGGGCGCGTTGACGACGACGCGCGTGTCCGTCGGTACGGAGTTCGGCTTCGCGTCGAGCGCCGCCGAGCCGCCGCCCGCCCAGCGCTCGCTGACGAAGGAGTTGAAGGCGGCGGCCTTCTCGGCCCCGATGACCGACTGAATCTTCTCGGAGGCGCGCCGGGTCGCGGCGGGCGTGGTGCCCGACTGCGCGCCCTCCTCGTCGAGGTTCGCGCGCTCTTCGGACGCGACCTTGCGCAAGCCCTCGACCTGCTCGTCCGTCAGTTGCAGCTTCGACTTCAACTCGCCCGCGAACGAGTCGTCGGCGAACATCGCGTCGAGCACGGGCAGCGTCACCGGCAGGTTGGCCGCCGCCGCCGAAGCGCCGTTCGCGCCGGGCGAAGGCGTGGCCGCGGGCGAGGCCGAGGTCGTCGGCGACGAAGGGGCGGCCGTGTTCGTCGGCGCGGTCGTCGTGCAGCCCGAAGCTATCAGCAGCGACACCGCCGCGACGAGCGCCAGCGGCGACTTCCAGGTCATCTTCAACAGTTCGATACCCATCTACTTTTAAGACTCCTCAGACTAAAACTCCCCGCGCCTTTCGAGGGGAGAGTACAGGCGCGGGCACTTCCGCAGACACGTGGCAACTCCCGTTCCCGCACGCGACCGCCCAAACTTTTCCTTAAAAAATGCCCTTGCCGTTGTAGCCGCGCACCGTTTACGGACGAAAGGCGTACAGTACCGCGAGCGGTAGCGAGCGGGTCAGTCTTACGGGATACAGACGTAATACGTAAGACTGACCCGCTCGCTACCGCTCGCGGTACTGTTCTACTGAGCTCCGCGCAGCAGAGGGTAGGGGTTGATGTTCTCGCCCGTCCAGAAGCGTTTGGGGTCTTCGACGCGGTAGATTTGGAAGTGGAGGTGCGTGTTGCCGGGCGTGGCGTTGCCCGTGTCGCCGACGTATCCGACGGTCTCGCCGCGGCGTGCGACGTGCCCCTCCCTGAGGCCGTCGGCGTAGCGTTCGAGGTGCGCGTAGTAGAGGACGTAGTGTTCGTCCGCGGAAGCCAACTGGTAGAGCGTGACGCCGCCCTTCACGCTGTTGAAGAGCTTGACGACGCGCCCGTCGGTCGCGGCCAGCACGGGCGTGCCGCGCGGCGCGACGATGTCGATGGAGTCGTGGACGCGCCCCTCGCTGCGCGCGTCCTTGAAGGTGTCCTGCAACTGCTCGGGCCTGACGCCTTCGACCGGGATGAGCAGACGCATCGACGCGAGCGCCGACGCCGGGTCGCCCGGGAGGCCCTGCGCCTGACCGGGCGCGCCGGGCGGAGCCGCGGGCGTCGGGCTCGGGCTCGGCGAGACTTCGGGCGTCGGCGTCGGGCTCGCCGCGGGGCTGGGCAGACGCTCCGCGTCCTGCGACGGCGGGCCGAGCGGCGTCGCCGGCTGCGACCAGTAGCCGTAACTCAAGTACCAGACGAGCGCCGCGACCGCGCCGAACAAAAGGGCCGCGATTAGGAGCACGCGCGCGCGCGGGCCGATTGCCATCGTGTGCCTTCCCCGTCCAACGGAGTTCTGCCTGCGCCGGGAAGCTTATTGAAGACCCCTGCGTGCGCGCAAGCGCCGCGGCGAGGGGGCTGGCGCGCGGGCGCGGTTTTCTGCTATTACATTCCTGCTATCAAGCAGTCAGTCAACCAGCACGAGCAGGCCGCGCCGAGGCGCGCGCCCCGCCAGGGAGGCGCGCCGCCCGCACGGCCGCAGGAGGTATAAGTCAGTGTCAGACATTTTCGACGAACGCCGAAGGGGCCTGGAGGAGGAGTACTTCCGCCGCAAGGACAAGGAGTCGCTCCAGCGCCTGCGCGAGGCCATCCGCGAGGAGGCGCAGAAGCACAGCACCGACCCCGTCACCATGCCTTGCCCCCGCTGCTCGGGCAAGCTCCACGCCGAGACCTACGACGAGGTCAGCATCGACCGCTGCGACAAGTGCGGCGGCGTCTGGCTCGACGCGGGCGAGCTCGAACAGATCATCGGCGAGGAGAGCGGCCGCGGCCGCTGGTTCCACGCCCTCTGGCCCGGCCGGACGAATGAAAAGCCGTGAACCGTGAACCGTCAACCGTGACGGGAGCGTAAACGGTAAACCGTCAACAGTGACAGGATTAAAACCAGCTTTCACCCGTCACGGTTTACGGTTCACGGCTCTTTCCTGTCACGGTTGACGGTTCACGGTTCACGCTGCGAGCTATGAGCGAGCGAAAGCTGACGGCGCTCGTGACGGGCGCGTCGGGCGGCATCGGCGAGGAACTGGCGCGGCTGTTCGCGGCCGACGGGCACGACCTCGTCCTCGTCGCGCGCAGCCGCGACAAGCTCGCGCGCCTGTCGGAAGAGCTGGCGGGCAGGCACGACGTTAAGGCGCGCGTGCTGGCCGCCGACCTCGCGCGCGCCGAGACGCCGCGGGAGATTTTCGAGGAGCTGAGCGCGGGCGGCGTGAGCGTGGACGCGCTCGTCAACAACGCGGGCGTCGGCAGCTACGGGCTGTTCGCCGAGACGGATTTGAGGTCGGAGCTCGACCTGCTTCAGATCAACGTCGTCGCGCTCACGCACCTGACGAAGCTCTTCCTGCCGGGGATGATCGCGCGGCGGCGCGGCTACGTGATGAACGTCGCCTCGACCGCGGCCTTCCAGCCCGGCCCTCTGATGGCCGTCTACTACGCCTCGAAGGCTTACGTCCTCTCCCTCTCCGAGGCGCTCGCGAACGAGTGTGGGGGGACGGGCGTCGTCGTCTCGGCGCTCTGCCCCGGCCCCACCGAGACGGGCTTCGTCGCCGCCGCAGGGATGGGCGAGTCGAAGCTCTTCGACCGCGCCGTCATGGACGCGCGCACCGTCGCCGTCGAGGGCTACCGCGGGATGCTCGCCGGCAAGGCCGTCGTCATCCCGGGCTTTCGTAACAACCTCCTCGCGCGCTCCATCGGCCTCTTCCCGCGCGGCCTCGTCACGCGGGTCGTCCGCGGCATTCAGGAGAAGCGAAGCCACTAAAGAGTTATGTCACAGCCGAAAATCGTCCGCGCGCCGCGCGGGGCGCAGTTGAACTGCAAGGGTTGGCACCAGGAGGCGGCGCTCAGGTGCCTGATGAACAACCTCGACCCGGATGTGGCCGAGCGCCCCGAGGAACTCGTCGTCTACGGCGGGAGGGGCAAGGCGGCGCGCGACTGGCGCTCGTTCTACGGGATCGTGCGCGAGCTGACGACGTTGGAGAACGACGAGACGCTGCTCGTCCAGTCGGGCAAGCCCGTCGCGGTCTTCCGCACGCACGAGCACGCGCCGCGCGTGCTCATCGCCAACTCGAACCTCGTCGGCGCGTGGGCCGACTGGGGGCACTTCCACGAACTCGAACGCAAAGGCTTGATGATGTACGGGCAGATGACCGCGGGCTCGTGGATTTACATCGGCTCGCAGGGCATCGTGCAGGGCACGTTCGAGACCTTCGCCGCGATGGCCGACCGCCACTTCGGCGGAGACCTCGCGGGCCGCCTCATCCTATCCGGCGGCATGGGCGGCATGGGCGGCGCGCAGCCCCTCGCGGCGACCCTCAACGGCGCGGTCTTCCTCGGCGTCGATGTTGACCGCGAGCGCATCGAGAAGCGAATTCGCACCGGCTACTGCGACCGCCTCGCGCTCGACCTGGACGAGGCGCTGCGCATCTGCGAGGACGCCGTCGAGCGGAAGCGCGCCGTCTCGATCGGGCTCGTCGGCAACTGCGCCGAAGTCCTGCCGGAGCTGGTGCGGCGCGGCGTGAAGGTTGACGCCGTCACCGACCAGACGAGCGCGCACGACCCCTTGAACGGCTACGTGCCCGCCGGCCTCTCTCTCGAAGAGGCAGACGAGTTGAGGCGCACAGACCCGCGAGGGTACGTCGAGCGTTCCATGCAGTCGATGGCGCGGCACGTCGAGGCGATGCTCGCGTTTCAACGCGCGGGCGCGGTCGCCTTCGACTACGGCAACAACATCCGCAAGCAGGCGTTCGACGCGGGAGTGACGGACGCCTTCGAGATACCGGGCTTCGTCCCCGAGTACATCCGCCCGCTCTTCTGCGAGGGCAAAGGCCCCTTCCGCTGGGTCGCGCTCTCGGGCTCGCCCGAAGACATACGGCGCACGGACGACCTCGCGCTCGAACTCTTCCCCCGCGACAGGACGCTCGAACGCTGGATGCGGCTCGCACGCGACCGCGTGCAGTTCCAGGGCCTGCCCGCGCGCATCTGCTGGCTCGGCCTGGGCGAGCGTGCCGAGATGGGCGAGGCCATCAACGAACTCGTCCGCCGCGGCGAGCTGCAAGCGCCGGTCGCCATCGGCCGCGACCACCTCGACACGGGCTCGGTCGCCTCGCCCTTCCGCGAGACCGAGGGCATGCGCGACGGCACGGACGCCGTCGCCGACTGGCCCATCCTGAACGCGCTGCTCAACACCGCGAGCGGGGCCTCGTGGGTCTCGTTCCACCACGGCGGCGGGGTCGGCATCGGCTACTCGCTCCACGCCGGGCAGGTCTCGGTCGCCGACGGGAGCCCCGAAGCGGCGCAGAGACTCAACCGCGTCCTCACCAACGACCCCGGCCTCGGCGTCGCGCGCCACGCGGACGCGGGCTACGAGGAGGCGGAAGAGACGGCGCGCATTAAGGGCCTGAAGATTCCTCTGCTCGGAGAAGGAGAGGGATGATGAGCACACCTTATTACAACTACGCGACGGCCGACCGGCCGACGCCCGCGCTCGTCGCGCCCGGGGTGACGGCCGCGACGGCCGTCGTCGGCCCGCCGCTGGCCGTCGTCCTCATGAAAGTGATCTTCTAGCCGGACGCCCGAACACACACATCTTCAAGTAGAACGTCGCGTCGCGCCTATCCCGCTTGGAAGAAGAGCCGACACAGCCTTCGACGCACCTCACGCCCGACCCTTCGGAGGCGTCGGCGGGGCGCGCGAAGAGGGCCGCGCGCTCTCTGGCGCTGGACCTGACGCCGCTCCGCGAGTCGCGCGAGTTCCGCCTGCTCTTCTTCGGGCAGGCGGTCTCTTTCTTCGGGTCGATGATGACGTTCGTGGCGCTGCCGTGGCAGGTCTACCGCCTCACCGGCTCAACGCTCGTCTCGGGGATGCTCGGCGTCGCGGAGTTCGTGCCCATCTTCCTGATGGCCTTCGTCGGCGGCGCGCTGGCCGACGCCGTGGATCGCCGACGGTTGGTGCGATGGACGGAGGCGCTGCTCGCGCTGGGGACGCTCCTGCTGGTCGCGAACTCGCTGCTCGCGGAACCGCGCGTCTGGGTGCTCTTCTTCTGCGCGGCGCTCTTCGCGGCCTTGAACGGGTTGCAGCGGCCGTCGCTCGACGCGCTCATCCCGCGCCTCGTCGCGGCGGAGCAGTTGCCGACGGCGCTCGCGCTGAAGGGTCTGAGCGCGACGGTCTCGATGATCGGCGGGCCGGCGCTCGGCGGGCTGCTCGTCGCGACCGCGGGGCCGGCCCTCACCTACTCGGTAGACTTTCTGACCTTCGCCGCCTCGCTCGCGGCGCTCTGCATGATGCGCGCGGTGCCGCCGCCCGCGGGCGCCGAGCGGCCTTCCCTGCGCTCGATAGCCGAGGGGCTGCGCTACGCGCGAAGCCGGCCGGAGCTTCTGGGGACTTACCTCATCGACCTCAACGCGATGTTCTTCGGGATGCCGATGGCGCTCTTCCCGGCGGTGGCGGAAGGGTTCGGCGGCTCTTCGGTCGGGCTGCTCTACGCCGCGCCCGCGGCCGGCGCGATGTGCGTGACGCTCACTTCGGGGTGGACGAAGCGGGTCAACCGTCACGGCCTGTGCGTGGTGCTGGCGGCCGGGGCCTGGGGGCTGGCGATCATCGGCTTCGGGCTCGCGCCGACGCTGTGGGCGGCGCTCCTCTTCCTCGCGCTGGCGGGCGCGGCCGACATGGTCTCGGGGCTCTTCCGCATGACCATCTGGAACCAGACCATCCCCGACCAACTGCGCGGCCGCCTCGCCGGGATAGAGATGGTGAGCTACACGGCGGGGCCGCTGCTCGGCAACGCGGAGGCGGGCGCGGTCGCGCGCCTCTTCGGCGTGCGGGCGTCCGTCCTCTCGGGCGGCGTGCTCTGCGTCGCGGGGACGGTGTTGCTCTCGCTCCTGCTCCCGCAGCTCGTCCGCTACGACGCGCGCGCCGGCCTCGCGCGCAAACGCGCCGAGGAGGAGGCGCGCTCTTCGGGGGCATAGCCACCAGTGTGGACAGGTCAATACCGCCCGCGGTAGTAGTGGACGAGCGTATGGCGCGCGGCTGTAGGCGCTTATACTAACGAATCTCATATTGGAGATTGCCCGGGCTGCCTCTAAAATAGTCTTGAGAGGAAAGAGGTACGGTATGAGTACAAAAGCGAATGCGACGATTGAAGATTTGTACCGTCTGCCTGACGTCGGCAAGGCGGAGATCATAAACGGAGAGGTCGTGTTGATGCCTCCTACCGGAGATCTGCCGAATCGCGCGGGGGGCTCGATCTACATGAGCCTGCGCCTTCATGAACCGAATGTCCCTTCCGGCCGCGCTTATTCTGATAACGCCGGGTTTAGAGTGAAGCTGCCGAACAGGGAGTCCTTCAGCCCCGACGCTGCTTTCTACGTCGGCAGCTCGGCCGGGATGAAGTTTCTTGACGGCGCGCCGGTGTTTGCCGTAGAGGTACGCAGCGAAAATGATTACGGGCCTAAAGCCGAGCGCGAGATTGCTCAAAAAATATCCGATTATTTTACGGCCGGGACGAAAGTAGTGTGGGACGTTGATCTGCTCGGGATTGATGTCGTCAAAGTTTACCGTTTGAACGATCCGCAGAATCCAACTATTTACCGCCGTGGGGATATTGCCGATGCAGAGCCGGCCGTGCCGGGCTGGCGAATGGCTGTAGATAGCCTCTTCGAGTGAGCCGCGCCTGACAACGGCATGCACCCGGCCGCCGACGCGCGACGGTAGGAGACGAGTGAATCCGACGGACGCCGCCGCGCAGGACGCGGGAAGCACGGGGCCTAAGACGCGGCGCGGGCTGTTCGCGGCGCTGATAGTCGCGGCGTTCCTCTTCCGCCTGGGGTTCGGGCTGTGCGGGCAGTTCCAGGACTCGGACACGAAGCAGATCTATCTGCTCGGGCTCAAGTTCTACGCGACGGGGGCGTGGCCTTACTTCGGGCCGGACGTGCTCTTCGGCGAGATACAGCTCCCCGGCGCGTTGCAGGCGCTGCTGGTGGGGCTGCCGCTGCACGCGCTGCCGCTGGCCGAGTCGCCCTACCTCCTGCTGGGCCTCGTCTCGTTCGCGAGCCTCTGCCTCTTCGCTTGGTACTGCCGCCGGCGGCTGCCCGCCCTCCCGCGCTGGTTCGTCTGGGGCTGGCTGCTGACCTCGCCGTGGACGCTCAACCTCTCGACCGTCATCTACAACCCTTCCTACATGCTCGCGGGCGGCGTCCTCTTCTTCGTCGGCGCGCTCGAACTCTACCCCTTCACGCGGCGCGGGCTCGTCCCCACCCAGCTCGCGAACGCCATGCTCGGCTTCGGCCTCTTCTGGTCGATGCAGTTGCACATGTCCTGGGTCGTGCTCGCCCCTTACGCGCTCGCGGCGCTGGCACTCCAGTTCAAGGGAGGACTCAGGCGCGGGCTCGCCGCGCTCCTCCACTTCGCCGCGGGCGCGGCGCCGATGGCGGCGCTGCTGGTTCCGACTTATCTGAAGTACGGGCCTTCGGCCGGCGCTACGGGGCAGTCCGTGCGCCTCAACCCGGAGAACCTGACGGCGCTGTGGGGCATCCTCACGCGCACGCTCTCGTTCGCGAGCTTCGAGGTGCCGCGCTTCATGGGCGCGCACACGCGCGACCGGCTGGCCGTCGTCGCCGAGCAGCCGTGGCTCGCGCCGCTCGCGCTCTTCCTCGTCGCGGTCGGCGTCGCGCAGGTCGCGGCGCTGCTCGGCTCGTGGTTCCTGCGCGCGCACAGGCAGCCGGACTGGCGCGCGATAAAGTACCTCGCGCTCTTCAACGTCCTGCTGCTCTACGCGCTCTTCCTCTTCTCGATCAAGCCGCCGCAGTCGAACCACCTCTACGTCACGCTTCCCATCCCCGTGCTCTACGCCTTCTACTGCTGGGAGAGGCTGCTCGCGCGGCCGCGCTGGCGGAAGCTGGCCGCCGCGGTGCTCGCCTGCGGCGTCCTCTTCCACGCGGGGCTCGCCGCCTACAACTTCTCGCACGTCTCGCTCTACGTAGACCGCCGCGCCGTGCAGTCGGCCATCGACGAGCGGAATTATCATATACTCGGCGAGCGCCGCCCCGGCTCGCGCTACTGAAGTCCGGCAGGAGTCGAAAGCCCGATGCCCGAATTCGTCAAAGGTCTTGAGTTGAGCAGGCTCTTCTTCGAGGAGGCGGTCAGGCCCGCGCTCGCGGCGGAGTTCCCCGCCCTGCGCTACGCGGCGGCGCTCCTCGGCTCGGGCTCCGAAGTCCTCGGCTTCGACACGGAGATGAGCGCCGACCACGGCTGGGGCCCGCGCGTCGATCTCTTCGTCGAAGAGAAGGACTTCGGCCTGCGCGACTCGATCCGCGAGGCGCTGCGTCACAGGCTTCCCCGCCGCCTCCGCGGCTACCCGACTAGCTTCACCGAGCCCGACCCGAACGACAACGGCGTGCAGCACCTGGACGCGCGCGAAGAGGGGCCGGTCAACCACAAGGTCGAGCTGATGACGCCGCGCGGCTTCTTCCTGAACTACCTCGCTTTTGACATTAATGAAGAGATAGAGCCCGCGGACTGGCTCACCTTCCCCGAGCAGAAGCTGCGCACCGTCGGCTCGGGCGGCGTCTTCCATGACGAGATAGGGCTCGAAGAGGTAAGACGGAGGTTCGACTACTACCCCCGCGACGTGTGGCTCTACCAGCTCGCCTCAGCCTGGGCGCGCGTCGGGCAGGAGGAGCACCTGATGGGGCGCGCGGGGCTCGTCGGCGACGAGATAGGCTCGGCCCTCATCGGCGCGCGCCTCGTGCGCGACCTGATGCGCCTCTGCTTCCTGTCGGAGCGCACCTACGCGCCCTACCCGAAGTGGTTCGGCACGGCCTTCAAACAGTTGTCATGCGCCGGGGCGCTCTCGCCGCACCTGCGCGCCGCGCTCGCGGCCGACACGTGGCAGGGGCGCGAGCGGCATCTGGTCGAGGCTTACCGCATCGTCGCGGAGATGCACAACCGGCTCGGCGTCACCGAGCCCCTCCCGACCGAGCCGCGCGACTTCTTCGGCCGCCCCTTCCGCGTCATCGAGCTGCACGGCTTCGCCGCACGGATTCTTGAGCGCATCGTGGACGAGCGCGTCCGCCGCATCGCCGCGCGCCGACCCATCGGCGGCATAGACACCTTCAGCGACAGCACCGACCTCGTCTCGCACGCCGTGTGGCGCGCGACGCTGCGCAAACTCTACGAGTGAAAGATCAGAGCCCTATGAGAAGAACAGACCACACGCTCGCGGCCTTCGCGCTCTTACTCCTGCTCTGCACCGCGGCGCGCGCGCAGGACGCCAGGCCCGGGGACGAGCAGGTCAGGCGCGTCGCGGAGATACAGGCCGCGCTGCGCGAGGCGAACCTCGACGGCTGGCTCTTCTACGACTTCCGCCGCAGCGACCCGCTCGCCTACCGCATCCTGCGCCTACCGACGCAGGGCGTCACCACGCGCCGCTGGTTCTACTACGTGCCCGTCGTCGGCGAGCCCGTCCGCGTCGTCCACTCCATCGAGCGCTACCGGCTCGATCAGCTCCCCGGCCGCAAGATCATCTACGCGAGCTGGGAGCAGCTCCACGCAGGCGTCCGCGACGCGCTCGCCTCCGGCGGGCTCCAGAGCAGGCGCGTCGTGCTCAAGAAGATCGCCATGCAGTACTCGCCCAACAATGACATCCCCTACGTCGCGCGCGTGGACGCCGGCACGGTCGAGCTGGTGCGCTCGATGCCCGGCGTCTCGGTCGTCACCAGCGCCGACCTCGTCCAGCAGTTCGAGGCCACCCTGAGCCCCGAGCAGCTCTCGACGCACCGCGAGGCCGCCGACAAGCTCCGCAAGGCCATCATGGAAGGCTTCGCCGAGATCGGCCGCAGAGTCCGTGCGGGCGAGACTCCGACCGAGTACGAAATCCAGCAGTTCGTCGCGCGCCGCCTCGGCGAGGAGGGGATGACGGGCGGCGTCGGCAACGTCTCGGTCGGGGCCAACACCGCCAACCCGCACTACTTCCCCACGCCGGAGCGCAGCGCCCCCATCCGCCGCGGCGACTTCGTCCTCTTCGACATCACCGTGAAGGCGGCGAAGCCCGGCTCCATCGTCGCCGACCAGACCTGGGTCGGTTACGTCGGCGAGACAGTCCCCGACGAGTACGTCCGAGTCTTCCAGATAGTCAAAGAGGCGCGCGACTCGGCCACCGCCTTCGTCCGCTCCGCCGTCCGCGACGGGAAGGTCATCCGCGCCGCGCAGGTGGACGACGTGTCGCGCGGCCACATCAAGCGGGCGGGCTACGGCGAGCAGTTCACGCACCGGACGGGTCACTCCATCGGCGAGGAGGGGCACGGCAACGGCGCGAACATCGACAACTTCGAGACGCGCGACTCGCGCCGCATCATCCCCCGCACCGTCTTCTCCATCGAGCCCGGCATCTACCTCGAAGGCCGCTTCGGCGTCCGCTCGGAAATTAACGTCTACGTCTCCGACAAAGACATCGAAGTCACGGGCCAGCCCGTCCAGACGGAGATCGTGGCGATCTTGAAAGACAGGTAGTTAGTAGTCAGTAGTCAGTAGTCAGTAGCGCTCCGCGTCTCGGTAGTTGATACTGGCATCTGACGGTTCGACTGACGATTGCCTTTCTACTGACTACTGACTACTGTCTACTGACTACTTATCCCATGCTCAACTTCGCCATCCAGACCGCGCGGGAGGCCGGGAAGATTCTGGCCGACAAGTTCGGGCGCGCCCTTCAGGTCTCGAACAAGGGCGACATCGACCTCGTGACCGAGGCCGACCTCGCGGCAGAGCGGCTCATCGTCGAGCGCATCCGCAGCTACCACCCGCGCCACCGCATCCTCACAGAGGAGTCGGGCGACGTGGCCGAGGCGGGCGGCGAGGACTCCGCGCACAAGTGGATCATCGACCCGCTCGACGGCACGACCAACTACGCGCACGGCTACCCTGTCTTCTGCGTCTCGGTCGCGCTCGAACACGAGGGGCGCGTGGTCGTCGGCGTCGTCTACGACCCCACGCGCGACGAGCTTTTCGCCGCCGAGCGCGGCGAGGGCGCGACCCTCAACGGCCGCCGCGTGCGCGTCTCCGAGACGGACGAGTTGAACCGCGCGCTCATCTGCACCGGCTTCCCCTACGACGTGCGCGAGCGCACCGACTTCGCGCGCCACTTCCGCGACTTCATCATGAAGGCGCAGTCGGTGCGCCGCGACGGCGCGGCCGCGCTCGACCTCGCCTACGTCGCCGCCGGCCGCTTCGACGGCTTTTACGAAGAGGGCCTGCGCCCCTGGGACGTGGCCGCGGGCGTGCTGCTCGTCGAGGAGGCGGGCGGCCGCGTCACCCACTACGACGGCTCGCCCTTCCACATCTACAAGCCGCCCATCGCCGCCAGCAACGGCCTCGTCCACGAAGGCATGCTCGAAGTGCTTCAGTCGTAAATGGTGAATGGTAAATGGTGAATGGTTAAGACGGGCTCTTACCATTCACTATTTACTATTCACCATTCACCAATTACGATTGCGCGGATGATCGCCCCCGGCACAGTCTTGCAGAACCGTTACGCCGTCGAGCGGCAGATCGGCGAGGGCGGGATGGGCGCCGTCTACGTCGCCACCGACCGCCGCTTCGGCTCGACGGTCGCGCTCAAGGAGACCTTCTTCCAGGACGCGGCGCTGCGCAAAGCCTTCGAGCGCGAGGCGCGGCTCCTCAACCGCCTGCGCCACCACGCCCTGCCGCGCGTCAGCGACCACTTCGAGGAGGCCGAGGGGCAGTTCCTCGTCATGGAGTACATCCCCGGCGAAGACCTCTCGCAGATGTTGAAGGCGCGGGGCGGCGCAGGCTTTCCGGTAAAGCAAGTGCTCGGGTGGGCCGACCAACTGCTCGACGCGCTCGACTACCTGCACACGCAGGAGCCTCCGGTCATCCACCGCGACATCAAGCCGCAGAACCTGAAGCTCACCAGCCGCGACCAGGTCGTCCTCCTCGACTTCGGGCTCGCCAAGGGCACGCCCTTGCAGACGCGCGTCACGCAGACGGGCAGCCTCTTCGGCTACTCCTTCAACTACGCCCCCATCGAACAGATGCAGGGCGCGGGCACGGACCCGCGCAGCGACCTCTACTCTTTGGGCGCGACCCTCTACCACCTGCTGACGGGCGCGACGCCGCCCGACGCCCTGACGCGCGCGACCGCCGTGCTCAACGGAGAGCCGGACCCCCTGCGACCCGCGAGCGAGACGGCCGCGCACGTCCCCTCGGAAGTCTCGGGCGTCCTCACGCACGCGATGGCCTTGAGCGCCGCGCGCCGCTTCGCTTCGGCCGAAGAGATGCGCGCCGCGCTGCGCGAGGCCGGGCGCACGGGCGCCGAAGCTTCGGGCGCCGCGGCCGCGGCGACGCTCCTGACCGGCGTCGAGTCGGAGCAGAAGACGCGCCTGATGGACTCCGGGGCCGCGCGCACCTCCGCGCACGAGCCGCGCGCGGCCGAGACGCGCCCCGCCGTCGCGCACGAGGCGGCGACGCTGCTCGGCGGCGGGCCTTCGGCCGCACGCACCAACGCGCGCGCGGCCGAGCCGACCACGGTCGAAGGCGCGGACGACAACTCGGTCGTCACGCGCTTGAAGCCCGCGGACGCGCCGCCCCGCGGAGGCTCGCGCCGAGCGCTGTACGTCGCGCTCGGCGTCGTCGCCCTCGCGCTCGCGGGCGTCGGCCTCTACGCGTTCGTGCAGAGCACGCCGCGGGACATGCCGGCCGCGCTGCCCACGCCGCAGCCGACCGCGCAGTCCACCCCGCCCGAGTACGCCGCGCCCTCCGCGCAGCAGGCGGTCGAGGCGACGCCGACCCCCGCGGCCACGCCCGCCGCCGCGCAGAAGCGCGCGACCGCGGCTCCCACGCCCCGCGCCGCACAGCCCCCCTCGGAACACCCCGAACCGCCCGAGCCACGCCCGCCATTCCCCGGCGCGCCCCCGCTGCCGCCCGAGGCCGCTGCGGACCCAATTCTTCGCGGCCGCGACCTCAGAGCCCAACCGCTCACGCGCGAAGAGACGCGCGAAATCCTCCGGCGCGTCGCCGAAGCGAGAAGGAGGGCGCGCCTTGAGCGAGAGCGAATCCTCCGCGAAGAACGCCTCCGCCGTCTTGAAGAGCGACAACGCCGCGACCCCAACACCTACCCGCCCCCGCCGCCGCAGTAGGCAGTAGGCAGACGGCAGTAGGCAGTTGAAGACGAGAAGGTGCCTGAAAGAAACGGAGGCGGCGAGCATCGCAACTCGCCGCCTCCGTTCAATTCGGCCCGCTCTCTATCCTTAACTGCCTACCCCCTTCAATTCCTCTCCCCGAGACCGTGCTTCTGTTTGCAGACTTTGCAGAAGGTCGGCTTCTCCGTGTTGTCCACGCGGTGCTCGACGGGCTTGACCGTGCGGAGGTAGGCGAAGATCGCCTTGAGGTCTTCGTCCGTCATGTTCTTGTAGACCCACCAGGGCATGTGCGCGCTCAGGGCGCGCGCGCCGACGTGGCCGGTGCGGATCGTCCTGACGAAGAGCGCCTCGTCGTAATAGGAGATGCCGGTCGCGTCCGGCGTCAGGTTCATCGGCGTGACCGCGCCGCCCTTGCCGTCGTCGAAGGGGTTGCCGCCCGCGTAGTCCATCCCCGGAATCGGCGCGCCCTTTTCGCCGCGCGGCGTGTGGCACCCCGAGCAGTCGGCAGCTCTAATCATGTACTCGCCGCGCTTCACCGCGGTAGACATGTCCGGCTCCGGAACCGAGTCGGTCAAAGGCTCGGGCACGGTGTTGATGAGCTTTGAGAGCGGGAACGGAATCTCCGACTTCGGCAGCCTGTTCTTCACCGCGGGGATCGAGCGCAGGTAGACGACGATTGCGGCCAAGTCCTCGTCCGAGTAGTTGCGGTAGTTCTGGTACGGCATCGCGGGAAAGAGCGCGCGGCCGTCGTGGCCGATGCCCTCGCGGATGGCGCGCGCGAACATGTCGTCCGTCCAACGGCCCGCGCCGGTCTCCTCGTCCGGCGTGATGTTCGGCGCGATGAGCCACGGCGCGCCGTCCGCCGCGAGCGAGCCGCCGCCCCCCTTGTTCGTCGCCGCGGCGTAAGACTTCACGGGGTCTTTCGGGTCGTAGGTGGTGTGGCAGGCGAAGCAGGCTGACACGCTCTCGACGAGGTAGCGCCCGCGCTCAAGGCGCGCGGGCGTCGCCTCGAAGCGGCGCGCCGTCAGCGGCCGCGCCTTCGGCCCCACGAACGGCCGCCACCCGACCGTCACCGTGATGCCGACGCACACGACGACCAGAAGGACGGCCACGCCGTACCCGGCCGCCTTCAACAGACGCCTCCGCCACTTCCCTGCCATCACACACCTCCGACTCGAAAATGCGCCCGCCCCCTCTGCTCGCTCAGGCCAAACTCCCACCCGCCCATTAACGCGATAAAAAATCCGTGGTTGGTTCACCCCTCCCGAAATTTTTTCTCCGTTCGGCTTTAGTCATCTTGCCGGGTCGCCTAACTAAGACAAATCTCTTGTTAGGTGATACACTGGCTGCGTGGCAGAGAAACACAGTCGTTATAGAGCGACGGAGAAAGGCAGCCGGAAGCACCGCGAGTACATGCGGGAGTACATGGCTGCCTACCGCGAGCGACGGCGGCAGAGCAGCGAATACGACGTCGAGGAAGAAAGGCGTAAGTGGCGCGAACAGCACCGGCGCGTGCGCGAGAGCGCGATGGACGTGCTAGGCGGAAAGCATTGTGCTAATTGCGGGTGTGACGAAGTAAGTCTGCTTGAGATTAATCACATCAACGGCGGCGGCAGGGCTATGGCAAAGACACGACAGAACCGACAACTCTATCGTGACATTGCCCAAGGTAGGGTTGAGATGAGTGATTACAATGTCCTTTGCCGCGTCTGTAACGCCCTCCACTATATTGAGTCCATTCTCGGCGTAAAAGGGCACCAAGTTACGTGGAAGCGCCCTCGCGTGAGAAAGTAGTCGCCTTGAAGTGAGCGTTAAAGTCGCGTATTTTGGTTGGCAGAGCGGAGGGTTGGCAGAACGGCTATTGCAACGGTCTTGAAAACCGTCGCCCGAAAGGGCTTGGGGGTTCGAGTCCCTCACCCTCCGCCAACAAGTTTCACTCCGAGAAGCCGCCCGCCCCCTGAAACGAGGTGCGGGCGGCTTCTGCTTTCGGGCGCGGTTTAGAGAACCGGGACGGGAGGTTTGAGTCTGATGTCAGCGGTCGGCCTGTTAACGGCGGCGTGGGTGTGGTGGCAGGAGGTGGCGGCGACGGCGGAGCCGCAGCGGGTGACGTTGTTGGAGCGGCTCTGGGGCTACATCAACCACACGTGGAGGATCGGCAACTTCCCCTTCTCCATCGCCACGCTGACGATGGGGGTGCTCGCGCTGGTCTTCGCCGTCGTCTTCTCGCGCTACCTGCGCGCCTTCGTCGAGCGGCGGATGGCAACCCACAAGCACCTCGACCCCGGCGTCCAGTTCACCATCCTCCGGCTCGTCCACTACTTCATCATGGCCGTCGGGCTGATCGTCGCGCTGCGCATCGCCGTGCAGGCCGACTTCACCTCGCTGGCGGTCGCCTTCACCGCGCTCTCCATCGGCATCGGCTTCGGCCTCCAGTTCATCGCGGGCGACATCGCCTCCGGCTTCATCATCCTCTTCGAGCGCCCCGTCCGCGTCGGCGACTACATCACCATCCCCGGCCCCGACGGCGAGCTGACCGAGGGCATGGTGCGCAGCATCAACCTGCGCACGACCATTGTCATCACCAACAACAACATCGCCTCGGTCGTGCCCAACTCGAAGATCGTCAACCAGAACTTCCTCAACTGGTCTTACAACCGCGAGCGGCGCGTGCGCCTCTCGATCCCCGTCGGCGTCTCCTACGACGCCGACCCCGACCACGTCACCCGCACGCTCCTGCGCGCCGCCCAGGGCGTCCCGTTCACCCTCGAAGAGCCGAAGCCCGCGGTGCAGTTCATGGAGTTCGCCGACTCCTCGCTCAACTTCCGCCTGCTCGTCTGGTCGGAGAAGCCGCGCCGCCACCTCCAGGTCAAGAGCGCCATCCGCTACAACATCCACCGCCTCTTCAAAGAGGAGGGCATCGAAATCCCCTTCCCGCAGCGCGACATCAACATCAGGGGCGGCCAACCCGGCTTCAACGGCCACGAACAACTCGTCGCGGAAGAGGACGAGGAGGCGGAAGCCCGACCCTAAAAGGCCGTGAACCGTAAACCGTAAACCGTGACAAGTGAAGACAAGTTCTTCTTGTCACGGTTTACGGTTTACGGTTCACGGCTCTTTTGTTAGGCTAGGGGCGTCGGACTGAATGAATAGCCATTCAGCAAACCCTTTCGCGAGAGCGGCACGGAGACCCTTGAGCCAGATGCGTACCGCACGTTCCCTTCCCGCCGTCCCCGCCGGCGACAAGCGCGAGGCCATCATGCGCGCCGCGACGAAGGTCTTCGCGCGGTCGGGCTACTTCAACTCGAAGGTGGCCGACGTGGCGCGCGAGGCCGGCGTCGCCGACGGCACCGTCTACCTCTACTTCAAGAGCAAGGAAGAGATCCTGCGCTCCATCTTCGAGCGCAACACGGGCGAGGCCGTCCGCGCGGGGCGCGAGGAGCTGGCGAAGATCGAAGACCCGCGCGAGAAGCTCCGCCGCATCGCGCGCCACCACCTCGAACGGCTCGGCGCCGACCGCGACCTCGCCGTCGTCTTCCAGGTCGAGCTGCGGGGCACGACCAAGTTCATGGAGGAGTTCTCGGCCGCGGGCCTGGCCGAGTACCTCGGCCTCATCCGCGAGGTCTTCGAGGAGGGGCAGGCCGCGGGGGTCTTCCGTAGGGGCTTGAACGCGAAGCTCGTCGCGAAGGTGCTCTTCGGCGCGCTGGACGAGATGGCGACCAATTGGATTCTGTCGAAGCGCCGCTACAAGCTCGCGCCGATGGCCGACGAGGTGCTGGACATCTTCCTCGGGGGTGTGAGCGCTTGAAGATGGAAACTACGGGGACTGTAACGACGGGCACGGGGCTGGGCGACCGGATGCGTGTGGGCGAGCCCGAGACGATCATCGACATCATGCTGGGCGCGCTCACGCTCAAGGCGCGGCCCGACGCGCTCAACTACAGGCGCGGAGGCGAGTGGCGGCCCATCTCTTCGGAGGAACTCCTGCGGCGTGTCCGACGGGTCGCGCTGGGCCTGCACGCCTTGGGCCTGCGCCGCGGCGAGCGCGCGGGGATTCTCTCGGAGAGTTCGCCCGAGTGGGTCATCGCAGACCTCGGGTGCCAGTTCGCGGGGGTCATCGACGTCCCGCTCTACCCGACGCTCGCGCCGCAGCAGGTCTGCTACATCACAGAGGACTCGGGCGCGCTCCTTCTCTTCGTCCAGAACCGCGCGGCCTACGAGCGCGTGCGCGAGGCGCTCTCGTCGTGCGCCGCGCTCTCAACTATCGTGCTGCTCTCGAATGAGGAGGGCGCGGGCGAAGGCGTGCTCACGCTCGCGGAGCTTGAGGCGCGCGGCGCGAAGCTCGAAGACGAGCGGCCCGGCCTGCTCGAAGAACTCTCCGGCGCGGTCTCGGCGGAAGACCTCGCGACCATCATCTACACCTCGGGGACGACGGGCGAGCCGAAGGGCGTGATGCTGACGCACTCGAACGTCGTCTCGAACCTCGCGGGCACGTCGGAGCGCCTGGCGTTCAGGCCGGACGACGTGGCGCTCTCGGTGCTGCCGCTCTCGCACGTCTTCGAGCGCGGCGCGATGTACATGTACCTGCACCACGGCGCGAAGGTCTACTTCGCCGAGGCCATCGAGCGCATCGGCGACAACATGCGCGAGGTGCGCCCCACCGTCGTCGTCGCCGTCCCCCGCCTGTTCGAGAAGATCTACGCGCGCATCAAGGACAAGGCGGCCGAGGGCGGGCGCGTCAAGACCGCGCTGCTCATGTGGGCGGTGGGCGTCGGCAAGCGTTGGGCGCACGCCGTCGTGTGGGGGAGGCCGGTCAGTCCTCTTCTTAAGTTGCAGCACAAGGCCGCCTCAAGCCTCGTCTTCTCGAAGTGGCGCGAGGCGACGGGCGGGCGCATCCGCCTCTTCTGCTCGGGCGGCGCGGCGCTCCCCGAAGAACTCGGGCTCATCTTCTACGGCGCGGGCCTGCCCATCGTTCAGGGGTACGGCCTGACCGAGACCTCGCCGGTCATCTGCGTCAACGGCGCGGAAGACAACCGCATCGGCACCGTCGGCCGCCCCATCCGCGACGTGGAGGTGCGCATCGCCTCGGACGGCGAGATCGAGACGCGCGGCCCCAACGTCATGCGCGGCTACTACAACAAGCCCGACGCCACGCGCGAGGTCTTCACCGAAGACGGCTGGTTCAAGACCGGCGACATCGGCGTGCTCGACGCGGAAGGCTACCTGCGCATCACCGACCGCAAGAAGGAGCTGCTCAAGACCTCGGGCGGCAAGTACATCGCCCCGCAGCCGGTCGAGCAGCTCATCAAGCAGTCGCGCTTCGTCAGCCAGGTGGTGCTCGTCGGCGACGGGCGCAAGTTCCCCGCCGCCCTCATCGTCCCCGACTGGGAGATGCTGCGCTCCTACGCCCAGCACAAGGGGCTCGACTGCAAGACGCCGGCCGAGTTCTGCCGCCACCCGCGCGTCATCGACCTCCTTCAGCGCCAGGTGGACGCGCTCACCGCCGACCTCGCCCGCTACGAGCGCGTCAAGCGCGTCGCCCTCCTCGAACGCGAGCTGACCATCGAAGGCGGCGAACTCACCCCCACCCTCAAAATCAAACGCCGCGTCATCGACGAGAAGTACAAGGACGTGATTGATCGACTTTACGAAGAGGCGGCGGCCCGGCCGTAAAAACCCGTGACCCGTGAACCGTGAACCGTGACAAGAAGGAGCCTGCCTTCACCTGTCACGGTTCACGGGTCACGGTTTACGGTTTACGGGCTCCAAGCATCTCTTCCGTCCACTCCGCGACGGCGCGCCTTAAGTCTTCTAACTGGTCGTCGAAGAAGTGGCTGGCGTGGGGGATGATTTTGATTCGGGCGAGGGAGGGGTCGGGGAGGCGGGCGGCGAGGGCGCGGAGGTCCGGGACGGAGCCGAACTCGTCTTGTTCGCCGTGGACGAGGAGGAGGGGCTTGCGGCACGCTTCGACGAAGGAGAAGTCGTACTCGCGCTCGGGGATGCTGACGGGCGTGCCGACGCCGACGAGGTATTTAACACGCGCGTCGTGCGTGCCCACCTCCAACCCGACGCGCGCGCCGAAGGAGAAGCCCGCGAGGAAGACGGGGAGGTTCGGGTACTTCCCGATCAGGTAATCCAAGGCGACGCGCGCGTCCTCCTGCTCGCCGCCGCGCGCGCCCGTGTGGCGGCCTGTGGAGTGGCCGACGCCGCGGAAGTTGACGCGCAGGGTGACCGCGCCCGCGTCTTCGAGCCCGCGCGCCGTGCGGAAGACGACCTTGTTGTGCATCGTCCCGCCGTGCAAAGGGTGCGGGTGGAGCACGAGCGCCGCGGCGCGCGCCTCCGCGCCGCGCGGCTCCTTCAGGATCGCCTCAAGCCGCCCGTGCGGCGCAGGGATGTGCAGGTTGCCTGCCGGGTACATAGTGTTCAGAGGTTAGAGGCCGGAGGTCGATAAAAGCAAATGCCGGTCTTGGGTGTTGGGTGTTGGGTTTTAGGTGCCGGGTATATGCAGCAGTCTTACCCGGCACCTAAAACCTACAACCCAACACCCTTTTCTTGACTTGCCGCGGCGAAAAGCAGTAGGTTGTCGGCGCAAGCGACAGACCCTCGACGACAGACACATCTTCGGCAGTACGTGCGCGCCCGACCCCGCGCCGGGAACGAGCTAAGGAAGAGAGATGACCGCCCCCCGCCCCCTCGACGGGCCGAGTCAGAGCCTGAGTTGGAGCGAGTTGGCCCCCGCCCGCTACGGGCTGGCGGTCGCGGCGTCCGCCTCGGCCACGCTCTCGATGTTCGCGCTCTACGCCGCGGCGGGGCTTGAGCGCGGCAGCGTCCCCTTCATCTTCTACTTCGTCGCCGTCATCGTCGTCGCGCTCTACGCCGGGCGCGGCCCCGTCCTGCTGAGCATCGCGCTCTCGGCGCTCGCCGCCAACTTCTTCTTCCTCGGCCCGCCCTACGCCTTCGCGTTCGACTTCTCGGGCGTGCTCCAGACGGGCGTCTTCGTCCTCGTCTCGCTGCTCATCTCGGCGCTCGCCGAGCGCAGCGCGCGCGCCGAGTCGGCCGCGCGCGTAGACCGCGAGTCTTTGCAGACGACGCTGCGCAGCATCGGCGACGCCGTCATCTCGACGGACGGCCGCGGGCTCGTACGCTTCATGAACCCCGTCGCCGAGCGCCTCACCGGCTGGACGCTCGCGGAGGCCGAGGGGCGGCCGCTCAACGAGGTCTTCAGGATCGTCAACGAGGTCACGCGCGCGGAGGTGGAGAGCCCGGTCGATAAAGTCCTGCGCGAGGGGAAGGTCGTCGGGCTGGCGAACCACACGGTACTTCTGGCGCGCGACGGGACGGAGTTCCCCATCGACGACAGCGGCGCGCCCATCCGCGACGGGCGCGGGCGCACGACGGGCGTCGTCCTCGTCTTCCACGACGTGACCGAGCAGCGCAAGGCCGAGCGCGGCCGCGCGCACCAGGCCGCCATCGTCGAGTCTTCGAGCGAGGCCGTCATCGGCAAGACGCTCGAAGGCACGGTCACGAGCTGGAACGCCGCGGCCGAGCGGATGTACGGCTACACGGCCGAGGAGGCCGTCGGCCGCCACATCTCCTTCATCCTCCCGAGCGAGCTGCACGCAGACCTCGAAGAGATCATGGAGCGGCTCCGCGGCGGCGAGCGCGTCGAGCGCGAAGAGACCGTGCGCGTGCGCAAGGACGGCTCGCGCCTCGACGTGTCGCTCGTCGTCTCGCCCATCCGCGACGGGTCGGGCCTCCTGGTCGGGGCCTCGACCATCGCGCGCGACATCACGGCGCAGAAGCGCGCCGACGCGGAGCACGCGCGGCTCGCGCGCCTCGTCGAGCACGAGCGCGGCCGCCTGAAGAACCTCCTCGCGGACGTGCCCGGCGTCGTGTGGGAGGCGTGGGGCGAGCCCGACGAGGCGGCGCAGCGCATCGACTTCGTCAGCGACTACGTCGAGCAGATGCTCGGCTACACCGTGGGCGAGTGGCTCTCGACGCCCAACTTCTGGCTCTCAATCGTCCACCCGGAAGACCGCGAGCGGGCGGCGGCCGAGGCGCGCGCCATCTTCGAGAGTCGGGAGGGCGGCACCAGCCAGTTCCGCTGGGTGCGCAAGGACGGCCGGGCCGTCCACGTCGAGGCGCAGTCGCGCGTCATCCTCGACGAGCGCGGGCGTCCGCTGGGGATGCGCGGCGTCACGCTCGACATCACCGAGATCAAGGAGGCCGAGGAGCGCCTGCGCGTCCTCTACGCGCAGGCGCAGGAGGTCAACCGCGCCAAGGACGAGTTCCTCGCCACCCTCTCGCACGAGCTGCGCACGCCCTTAACGCCCATCCTCGGCTGGACGCACATGATCCGCTCCGGGAGGCTCGGCGAGGCGGAGGTCGCGCAGGGCGTGCGCGTCATCGAGAGGAACTCGCAGTCGCTCGCGCGCCTCATCAACGACCTGCTCGACATGTCCTCGATCCTCTCGGGCAAGATGCGGATCGAGCGCGCGCCCGTCGATCTCTCCTCGGTCGTGCGCGAGGCGGCCGAGACCGTCCGGCCGCAGGCCGACGCGCGCTCCGTCGAGCTGGAGGTGCAGGCCGGCGGCCCCCGCCCCGCGGTCGTCAGCGGCGACCGCACGCGGCTGGTTCAGGTCTTCTGGAACCTGCTGCACAACGCCGTGAAGTTCTCGCCCGAGGGCGGGCGCGTCCGCGTGCGCGTCGGCGCGCCCGACGGCGAGGCGCGCGTCGAGGTCGAGGACGAGGGCCAGGGGATTCCCCGGGAGTTCCTGCCGCACGTCTTCGAGCGCTTCCGGCAGGCCGACATGGCGACGACGCGGGCGCACGGCGGGCTCGGGCTCGGGCTGGCGCTCGTCAAGAGCTTCGTCGAGGCGCACGGCGGGAGCGTCCGAGCCGAGAGCGCGGGCCCGGGGCGTGGCAGCCGCTTCACGGTCGCGCTGCCCGCGGTCGAATCCGGCGGCGCGCGGCACGGCTCGGGCGACCTCACGGGGGGCGAGGGCGCGCCTTGCGCGGAGAGGGCTTGCCACGTCCTGCTCGTCGAGGACGCGCCGGACACCCTGGAGATGCTGACGGTCGCCTTCGAGTCGCGCGGCTACAGCGCGACGGCCTGCGCCACGCCCGAGGAGGCGCTCAGCGTTGCCGAGTCGGGGCGGTTTGATATAATCGTCTCCGACATCGGCCTCCCACGAATAGACGGATACGAGTTGATCGCGCGCCTGCGCGAGTTGCCCCACCTGCGAGAGGTGCCGGCGCTGGCGCTCACGGGTTACGCCGCGCAGCGTGACGCCGAGGCCGCGCTCGCCGCCGGCTTCGACGCGCACGTCGCCAAGCCCGTAGACCCGGCCGAGCTGGCCGAGCGGATGGACGCGCTCACGCGGAAGGAGCAGTAGGCAGTAGGCAGTGGGCAGTAAGAGAGCCGCTGTCAGAAACTGTGGATTAACCTTGCAACGTCCGGAACGCGGAGCGGCTGCCATCTGCCTACTGCCTACTGATTTACACAAGGGGGAGTTCGGCGCGCGGCCTCGGGATGCGCGCCTCGCTGAAGAAGATGTACGAGCCCGACCGCCGTCCCGAACGCGAGGGTATTGCGGGAGGCGTGCGCCTGCGCGTGCTGGTCGTGGACGACGCGCCCGACGTGACGGAGCTTCTGGCGCTCCTGATGAGCCACGCGGGCTACGAGGTGGCGATGGCCTTCTCGGCCGCGGAGGCTTTCGACACCGCGCGCGCCGCGCGCTTCGACGCCGTCATCTCCGACATCGGCATGCCCGGGATGAACGGCTACCAACTGGCCGAGGCCCTGCGCGCGCTGCCCGACTACAAGACGACGCCGCTCATCGCCGTCACCGGCTTCACGCACCTCGAAGACCGCGAGCGCGCCCGCCGCGCCGGCTTCGACGACTTCCTCCACAAGCCCATCAACCCCTCCGACCTCCTCGACGCCGTGAGGAAGCTCTGCGGCTAAATAAGGTCGCGTACGCCGCCGGGTCAGAACCACCCGCGGTAGCGGGTGGGCCTTGCTCAACCGAGAGATTCGGGTAACAAAGGCCCACCCGCTACCGCGGGTGGTTCTGACCTGATAAACGGTCGCGGCTTCATGCCTACGCGCGTTCGTGATATTTTCGTTGACTCGATTCGGCTCGTTAAATCCTCCGGGGTGTGTCTGTACATACTGATGAGGGAATTATGGAGAACATAGAGGGCGGGCCTGTCCCCGCGGATGCCGCGGAGCATGAGAAACAGACGGATGTCATCGAAGCCGGCGACGTGCCGGCTCGGCGCGCCGGGCTGGTAGGCATTCTGAACAGCCGCGCGGCGCTGCTCTTCGCGGGCGCGGCGCTGATCGGCGCGGTCTTCTGGTACTTGCAGTTCTCGACGGGCTCGATCTGCTGCGGCGACTACGACGCCTACTACCACTTCCGCTGGAGCCGGATGCTCTGGGAGTCGGCGCTCGCCGGGAACTTCCCGCCCTCGTTCGACGCGCTGCCGCTCACGACGCTCAACCCGAGGGACTACGTCGATCACCACCTCCTCTTCCACGTCCTGCAAATCCCCTTCACCTTCTTCTCGGACTTCCAGACGGGCGCGAAGATCGGGACGTGGCTCTTCGCGTGCCTCGCGGTCTTCTCCTGCTACTGGCTTTTGGTGCGCAACCGCGTGAGCTACCCGCTCGTCTGGCTCGTCGCCGTCATCGGCAGCGCCGCGCCCTTCCTCTACCGCATCAACATGGGCAAGGCGATGAGCGTCTCCATCGTGCTGCTCGTCGCCGGCCTCCACCTGCTCTTCGAGCGGAAGTACCGCTGGCTGCTGCCGCTCTCCTTCGTCTTCGCGCTGACCTACGACATGGTCTTCCTTTTGTGGGCGGCCGCCGGCTTCTGGCTGCTCGTCGTCCTCTGGCAGGAGCGCGCCCCGGCGCGCGAGGTCTGGCGCGCGCTCGGCGCGGTGGGCCTGGTCGTCGTCGGCACGCTGCTCGGCAACGTCATCAACCCCTACTTCCCGCACAACTTCCGGCTGACGTACGAGCACCTTCTGATGAAGGTCACGGCGCAGGACTTCTCGACGACCGTCGGGTCGGAGTGGTACCCGTACAGCACCTGGGAGTTCCTGGGCAACTGCGGCGTGGCGCTGGCGGCGATGTTCGTCGGCTACGTGTCGTTCAAGGACGCGGGCGACAGGAGCCGGGGGCGCGCCTTCCTCCTGCTGCTCTTCTCGACCTTCCTCATGATCGTCAACATGCGCTGGCGGCGCTTCGCGGAGTACTTCCCGCCCTTCGCCGTCCTCTTCGCCGCCTTCGCCGTCGAGCCGCTCGTCCGCCGCGCGCGCGACCTCTACGCGCGGCGCGAGCCGGCCGACGAGGAGAGCCCGCTCGAACTGGACGAGCCGCCCACGCCCGCGCGGGTCGAGAACGCGCGCGCCTGGGAGATGGTCTGCGTCGCGACGGCCTTCGTGCTGCTCGCCGCCCCGATGGTCTGGTACGCGCGCGTCACCGCGCAGGACATCGCCGGGATGGCCGGGCCGGATTTATACAAGGGCGGGATGGAGTGGCTCTCGAAGAACGCGGAGCCCGGCGAGCTGATCGTCAACACGGACTGGGACGACTTCCCCAAGCTCTTCTTCTACAACCCGAAGCTCGCGTGGGTCTCGGGGCTCGACCCGACCTACCTGCTCGACAAGGATCGAAGGCTGGCCGAGCTGCACGGCAAAATCACCATCGCCCGCGACCTGACGGACGATGAGGTCGCCAACCTCGGGCCGCTCATCCGCGACAACTTCTGCGTCGGCGAGGGCGACCGGAAGCGCTGCGCCCGCTACGTCTTCACCGACCACGAGCACGAAGACTTCTTCAACGACGCGCTCGACAGCGGCTGGTTCGACGAGGTCTACACCGACGGCGACTGCTCCATCTTCCGCATACGCGCGGAGAAGGGCGAGCCCGTGCCCGACAACGTCCCCCCGCCGGGCCAGTCCGCGGACGACCCCGAGGAAGGTCAGACGGAAGAGAACTAGGCCGACTCCGCCGCGCCGGCCCACGCGCGCAGCCGCTCGCCTATCTCGTCGCGCACGCGCCGGAAGGCGGCGAGGCGTTCGTCCCACCCGCCCTCGACCGCCGCCGGGTCGTCGAAGCCCCAGTGGATGCGCTCGGTCTTGCCCGGAAAGACGGGGCAGCTCTCGCGCGCGTTGTCGCAGACCGTGATGACGTAGTCGAACTCCCGGCCGGCGAACTCTTCCACGGACTTCGTGCGGTGCGAAGTGATGTCCACCCCGACCTCGCGCATCGCCTCGACCGCCTCGGGGCGCACCGTGCTCGGCCGGGTGCCCGCGCTGTAGACCTCGAAGCGCCCTCCACCCAAACTCCTCAGCCACCCCTCGGCCATCTGGCTCCGCGCAGAGTTCCCCGTGCAGAGAATCAACACGCGCTTCTTATCGCTCATCCCTTCCCTCCTCACTGTGAGGCACGACGACCGCCCCGGCATCCCTCGGCAGCGCGGGCACGAGCCAGCGGAACAGCAGCGTCGCGGCCGCCGCCCCCGCCGACTGCGCGCAGACGAAGCCCGGCGCGTCCGACGGCCGTATCCCCGCGAACGTGTCGCTCGCCGCACGCGCCAGCGTCACGGCCGGATTGGCGAACGAGGTGGAGGCCGTGAACCAGTAGGCCGCCGTGATGTACGCGGCCACCGCGAACGGCACCGCGGCCGTTCGCAGACGCGCGCAGCCCCAGATCACGGACAGCAGCCCGAACGTCGCCACGAACTCGCTGAAGAGCTGCGCGCCGCCCGCGCGCGCGCGGCGCGAGGCGAAGAAGAGCGGCAGCCCGAACATCGTGTGCGCGGCCGCGACGCCCGCGAGCGCGCCCGCGACCTGCGCCCCGACGTAACGGGGACTTCGCGCCAAGCGAGCCCGCCCTGCCAGGCGTCGCAGAGCGTCACGGCCGGGTTGAAGTGCGCGCCGGAGACGGGCCCGAACGTCAGTATCAGGGCGACGAGCGCCGCGCCCGTCGCCAGCGTGTTAGCCAGCAGCGCGACGGCCACGTTGCCGCCCGCCAGCCGCTCGCCCATCACGCCGGAGCCGACCACCGCGGCCAGCAGGAAACAGGTGCCGAGCCCTTCGGCCACCAGCCGCCGGGCGGCCGCACCCCCGCGGCCGCCCTTCGCTCGCCGCCTCTCAGTCACCGCGCGGCTTGACGGCGAAGACCTTCACGCTCGCCGCGTAGTCGTTGACGTTGTAGCGCGCGAGCACGTCGCGCAGGTCGCCGTGCAGTTCGCCCTCGGGAGTGGAACCGCAGCAGGAGACCGAAGGCTGCGCGGTCTCGGCCGGGGCGCAGCACGAACTCGCCACGGGCAGGCCCTTCGGCTCGCCCTCCTTCATCGCGGGCGAGCAGCAGCCGGACTGGCCCTCGACCTGCGCGTAGGCGTTGAGGTCTGCGCCCGAGTCGATGACGGCGACCTCCGAGAAGCCCGCCTCGACGAGACCCCGCCTGTACTCCTCGACGGGGATCGCCCCCGCGATGCAGCCGACGTAGGCCAGCAAGTCCCGGCTCAGCTCCGAGGGGAGCGGGAGCTTGAGCGCGATGTCGCTCACGGCCAGGCGGCCGCCGGGCTTGAGCACGCGCGCGATCTCCCGGAAGACGGCGTGCTTGTCCGGCGCGAGGTTGATGACGCAGTTGCTGATGACGACATCGACGGACGAGTCCGCGAGCGGCAGCCTGTCGATGGTCGCCAGGTGGAACTCGACGTTGTCGTGCGCGCCGCCTTCGAGCCGCTTCGAGGCGTTGCGCCGCGCGAGCTCGACCATCTCGGGCGTCATGTCGATGCCGACGGCGCGCCCCGTCGGCCCGACCTTCTCCGCGGCTAGAAAGACGTCCAGCCCGCCGCCCGACCCGAGGTCTACGACCACCTCGCCCGCGCGCAGGTTGGCCGTCGCGGTCGGGTTCCCGCACGAGAGCCCCATGTTCGCCTCCGCCGGGATGGACGAAAGCTCCTCGGCCGTGTAGCCGAACGCCTCGGCCACCGCGCGCACGCCCCCCTGCTCGCTCGACAGCCCGCTCTTCGCGACCGAGCCGTACCTTTCGCGCACCAACTGCTCGATTGAACTCGACATAAGAACTCTCCTTCGTGATGACTCGCGGCCTATGACCTCACGCCGCCTCCGCCGCGTCGCAACAGGTCGCGACGCAGACCGTAACCTCGCGTCCCTCCCGCTCGACCGTCCGCAGAACGCAGCACGGCAGCGGCTCCTGCCCCGGCTCAAGAACCTTGCCCTCGGCTTCCGCCCGGGGCTCCGGCGTCTCCAACGTCTCGCCCTGCATCCGTCCTCCTTCCCCCTTCACATATGCGCCAAAGCGAATGTGAGAGAGCATCCTACACCCGCACTTCACATTCGTCAAGACGTATGTGTAAAATGTTTTCTGCATGACGCCGCCGGTCGAAAGGATGCTCCCCCGCCACTGGCCGGAGGTGCGCGCCGTCTACCTCGAAGGTCTCGCCACGGGCGACGCGACCTTCGAGACCGAAGCGCCCGACTGGGGGCGCTGGGACGCCTCGCACCTGCGCGCGTGTCGCCTGGTCGCGCTCGCCGAAGGCGGACGCGTCGCGGGCTGGGCGGCGCTCAGCCCGGTGTCGGCGCGCGAGGTCTACGCGGGCGTCGCCGAGGTGAGCGTCTACGTCGGGGCCGACTTCAGGGGCCGGCGCGTAGGCCGCGCGCTTCTCGAAGCGCTCGTGCGCGAGTCGGAGGCGGAAGGCATCTGGACGCTGCAAGCGAGCATCTTCCCCGAGAACGTCGCGAGCGTCGCGCTGCACGAGTCTTGCGGCTTCCGTCCGGTCGGGCGGCGCGAGCGCGTCGGCAAACTCCGTGGGCGCTGGCGCGACACGGTTCTGCTTGAGCGTCGGAGTCGGGTTGCGGGGGCGGATTGAAGATGAAGAAGAACGAGGCGCAGTTGGAGTTGCTCTTTAAGGCTTTGGCCGACCGGACGCGGCTGAGGCTCTTGAATTTGATGTCGGCGGGCGAGGTCTGCGTCTGCTTCTTCGTAGAGGTCTTGGGGGCGAGCCAGCCGAAGATTTCGCGCCACCTCGCATACCTGCGCCGCGCGGGCGTCGTGGCCGCGCGGCGCGAGGGCAAGTGGATGCACTACCGCATCGAGACGCCCGCCGACCCGCACGCCGCGCGCGTCTTCGCGGAGGTCATGGCTTGGCTCGCCGAAGAGCGCGAGATGCAGAAAGACCGCGCGCGCCTTGAGAACATCTGCTGCGCCCCGCGCCTCCCCGTAAGGCTTCAGGGAGCCCCGCGCCCCGCAGCGCTACAGGATTTTTGATTTTAGATTTTTGATTTGCGATTTACTGTGACGCTGCTCGACAAAATCGCAAATCTAAAATCTAAAATCAAAAATCCTACTCTTCAGGCTCTCTCTAAGCGGATGACGGCGACCTCGGGTCGCGCGCCGATGCGGACGGGCACGCCGATGACGCCCGTGCCGCGCGAGACGTAGAGCTGCGTCCCCGCGCTCTCGTACCTCCCGCGCAGGTACTTCAGGTGCTTCCACACGTACGCCGCGGGCGCGCCGACGAGCGGCAGACAGATCTGCCCGCCGTGCGTGTGACCGCTCAGGATGAGCGAGACGCCGCGCGTCTCCGGCACGTCGAGCGCCATCGGCTCGTGCGACAGCAACAGAGACGGCCGGCTCGTGTCCACGCCGCGCATCGCCCTCGGAAAGTCGGCCCGCCCCCAACCCCAGTCGTCCACGCCCGCCAACTGCAACACGTCCGCCCCGCGCCGCAGCCCCGTGTTCTCGTTCGTCAAGACCTCTATCCCGCGCCGCCGCAGCGCCTCCCGCGTCAGAGCCCCGTCCGTCCTGTGGTCGTGGTTCCCCAACACGGCCCACACGCCCTCCGGCGCCTTCAACTCACCCAACGCTTCCGCGCAAGGCTCCACGTACTTCGGCAGGTCTGTCGTGTAATCGCCTGTCAGCGCGACCATGTCCGCCCGCGCCTCGTTCGCCAACGCCACCACCCTTCTTACTTCATCGAGCGACACCAGCCGGCTGTGATGCACGTCCGACACCTGCGCGACCCGAAACCCCTCGAACCTCTCCGGCAAATCCTTAATCCTGATGACGGTCTCCGTCACCTCATACGCCCAAGCCTCCACCAGATTCCCATACACCGACGGCACGCCCACCCCCACGGCCGCCGCCGCCACCGCCCACCTCAAAAACTCTCTCCGCGTCACTACTCCCAAACTCAGCCCTCGCCTCCCGAGCCCGCCCCGAACTCATCCGCCGGGTCGATCTCCACCTCCGGCATCGGCTCAAACCTCGACGCATCAAACGCCGGCATCAACGGCTCCCCCGCCCCCAACTCCCTCAACAACCCCCGCGCCCTCTCCAACCCCCAATGATAAGCAAACGGCGGCCCATCACACCACGCCAACCTATAAGCCTTCCCCGCCGCCTCCACAGCTTTCTCTACATTCCCCTCATCCCGCTCCACCTCCGCCAACACACAACACGCATCCGCATGAACCAACGGATACGGCCCCCTCTCCGCCGCCTCCCACACATCCTCCAACAACTCCCGCGCCGCCCCCAACTCCCCCTGCCGCCGCCGCAACTCCGCCAACGCCACTAGCGCGGGCAGTTCTTCTTCGACAAAATCCACCCCCCGCGCACGTGCGAGCGCATGGTGCAACCGCTCGTCGGCGGTGGCAAAATCGCCCAGCCCTAGTAACGCCTCACCTTGCAGCCGAGACGACCTGATGAAGTCCCGCTCTTGACGCCTTATGTGTGCGGCCTCCCAAGCGCTATTCGCCAGCCGTAGCGCTACGGGCAAGTTCTTCCGCCAGAGAAACAGGTCGCTGAGGAGCGCATCGGATACGCCTTGGGATCGGGAGCGATTTTGCGCGGCAAACATGCTGAAGGACAGCCTGAGGACATTTTCCGCCTCCCGTTGCTCATTGCGAACCGATAATATACGCCCTAGATAACCAAGGCTCACCGCCTCCCAGAAGGCGCTTCCCATCTTACGGCTTGCCAAGACCGCGAGCCGCGCGGCCTTCTCTGCCTCCCTTAACCTCCCCAACGTGCATAAAGAATCTGAGAGGTCATTGAGCCCCGCATGGTAGAGCCTGAGGTAAGCCCCTTTAGCCTCTTTGTCAATGGAACCCAGCAGCCGAAGGCAGAGCAATGCGCATAGCGCGGGCTTCCCGCTATTCAGGTGCGATTCCGCTAACGACTGAATTGCCCAGCCGTGGTCGAGCAAGCTTTGCAGCCGTGGGGCATAATCTCGCGTGTCGTGAAACAGCATATTCAACAGCGCTATCCTTTCGCGGGTTGCGCTGAGACGATTGTGGGTGTGTTTATCAAGGCGCGCACGAAAAATCTCCCAAGCGTCCTTGAATCTACCCAAGCCGATTAGCGTGTTGAATAACTCTATGGCGGGAGTCAGATCTTCGATGCTGCTGACCTCGTCCTCGCCCATTATCGGGAGCGCGTCGAAGTGCTCACACAGACTCCCGTAAACGTTGCCTCGTGTGTCCTCGTCTAAGCCGCCCCACACCACGCCACGCACAATTGGGTGCAGGTCGTAGCGGTTGGCGCGCTTGTCCCAGCCGACCAGCCCTCGGTCTTCCAACTCGGTCAGCACCCCGTCCAACTCGCGCTCGTCGGCGCACGCCTTCCCTTCACCTATCAACAACGCGGCCAGCGTGTCGTAGCGCGCGGGCATCCTGAAGGCAGCGATGGTGCGTAATACTTGCTGCCCTTTGTCTCCCAACCCGTGCAGGGCACATGCCAGAACGTGCGACTTCACCTGCACGAGCGGTAGGCCGAAGGGGTTGAAATCAGGATGAGCGCGTCGCCACGCGTCGAAGTCGCCGGGCGCGGGCCGGTAGCGCGCCACCTCGCTTGCTAATGCCTGAATCAACAGCGGGTGATTATCCGCACGCTGTAAAAGCGGCAACAATAAATCGTGCGCGCCCGTCGCGCCGAACGCACGCCACAGGTCGAGAGCGTAGTCGTCGGACAGCCCTGGCAGGAAGGCCGCGAAGCAACCTGGCAAGGGGTTATCCGTCTTGCTTTGCAAGTCGGCCGGGTAGAGGCGCGTGCTGACGAGGATGCGCGAGGCGCGGACGCTCGACAGCTTGCGGAGGAAGGAGCCGGCCCGCGGGTCGGCGGTCTTTCGGAGGCGGTGCTCGCCCGTGAAGGACTGCGCGGCGCTCGCGGGCAGGCCGTAGGCGTTGGCGACGTAGTTCGCCGTCCGCCGGTCGTAGTCGTCGTCGGAGAGGTGCGCGGCGTCCATGCGGGCGTAGGCGATGAGGATGCGCTCCAAGCCGTCGAGGACGAGGAGGAAGGGCTCGCGGTCGAGGGCGGCGAGCAGTTGCGTCTCGCGGTCGGGGGCGGGGGTCTGTTGGACTTCCGAGAGGGGGCGGCGGGTGACGTAGGCGAGGGCGCGGGTGACGAAGTTCTCGAAGGTGGCGTCGGACTCGTAGAAGCTCCACCACATGCGCCCCACCAGCGGCGCCATCTCCTGCGGGGCGATGTCGTTGAACCACTTCCAGGTCAGAGCGCTCTTGCCCATGCCGCCGATAGCGACGACGTTGAGGATGCGCGCCTTGTAGACTTCGGAGTCGGGTTTGGCGACCCAGTCGGTGAGGAGGTTGAGTTCGGGCTGGCGGCCGACGAGGCGGTGGGTTTGCAGCAGCGTGTAGGGGTGGGCGATGAAGGGCTCGGGCGGCTCGGGGATGTCGCTGACGTAGTGGAATTTCGTAAGGTCTCGCGTGCGGTAGGAGCTAAGAGCGTGAATGATTTTGCCCCTGAGGTCTTCGGCTGAAACGAAAGTATCTCTTACGCGCTCAGTTCCAAGACGCGCTTTAAAAGCTTTCAGCTTTTCTGCCCCATCGCCCGTTTCAACGTCCGCTGCCTTAATCGGGTGGTCATCATGCATCAGGAAAATCAGACGAGGGATGCCGCGCTCGATGGCACGGTCATACTCCATCTCGGTGATTGAAATCTGCTTAGGGTTATTCTCTGCCGGCACGTAACCATAGAGATGACCGAAGACACCGAGATACATTTCGGCCTCGTCTACCATCGCCAATGAGGCTGCAATGGCATCGGCGTCTACGGCGGGAAGGTGCTCCATCATTGCCGGATACATCCCCATGCGGAGGCAGGCGTCGCGCACGTGTTCACGGTGTTTAGGAAGGTCGCGCACAGTGCTGCTGACCATCACAACGGGGCGCGCGTTTGAAGTTTCGGGCACGTGAGGCGGTCTCCTGTCAACGAAAAGTCTGGACGTGCATCTAAATTCTATCACCGTGCCGGGTCGGTGTAAGTGTGAGTTTTTCGCGGCGTCGGCGTCGGCTTGACAATCGGGGCTCGGGGGCTAGAATAGGTTTTCGCCGTTGCGGAGATGTGGCCGAGTGGCTGAAGGCGGCGGTTTGCTAAACCGTTATAGGTCAAAAGCCTATCGCAGGTTCGAATCCTGCCATCTCCGCCAGAAATCTTGATGAAGTGACGAGTGACAAGTGACGAGTGACGAGCGGAATGCTTGTCCACCTCGTCAGGCGTCACTCGTTGCTGTTTTAGGTGAAAGGGCGGGCGCTTAAACTCGTCACCTGTCACCCGTCACTTGTCACTTTCCTTATGACTGTCCGCGTCCGCTTCGCACCTTCGCCCACGGGCTACCTGCACATCGGGTCGGCGCGCACCGCGCTGTTCAACTGGCTCTACGCGCGCTCGCGCGGCGGGAAGTTCCTGCTGCGCGTCGAGGACACGGACTTGCAGCGCTCGACCGACGAGTCCACGCGCTCGATCCTCGAAGGCTTGGCGTGGCTCGGCATTAGCGACTACGACGAGGAGATCGTCTTCCAGTCGCGCAACGCAGACAAGCACCGCGCCGCCGCGCTGCGCCTGGTTCGGGAGGGCAAGGCTTACCGCGACTTCACGCCGAAGGGCGAGCGCGCCGACGCGAACGTCAAGCAGGAGATCGCCGAGCGCGCGCGGACGGCCGCCGAAGGCTCCGGCGTCGATCACCGCGCGAACCCTTACAGAGACCTGCCGCCCGAAGAGTCGGAGAGCAGGGCCGAGGGCGGCGAGCCCTTCGCCGTCCGCCTGAAGGTCTCCCCCGAGGGGCAGACGCGCTTCGCGGACGCCGTCTACGGCGAGCAGGAGCGAGCGCATTCGGAGATCGAAGACCTTGTGCTCCTGCGCTCGGGCGACCTCTCGCCGCTCTACAACCTCTCGGTCGTCGTAGATGACATCGAGATGGGCATCACGCACGTCATACGCGGCCAGGATCACCTGACGAACACGCACAAGCAGATTCTCATCTACGAGGCGCTCGGCGCGCAGGTGCCGACGTTCGCGCACCTTCCCCTGATCCTCGCGCCGAACAAGGCCAAGCTCTCGAAGCGCAAGCACGGCGAGGTCGTCTCCCTGACGACCTACCGCGACCGCGGCTTCATCCCGGCGGCCTTCCGCAACTACCTCGCGCTCCTCGGCTGGTCGCCCGGCGAGGAGAACAAGGAGCTCATGTCGCTCGAAGAGCTGGTCTCGCTCTTCTCTCTGGAAGGCGTGCACCGCTCGAACGCCGTCTTCAACTTCAGCGACACCGACCCGCGCCAGTGGACTGACCAGAAGGCGCTCTGGATGAACGCCGAGTACGTCCGCACGATGCCCCTGGAAGAGCTTCTGCCGATGGTCAAGGCGGAGCTCGGGTCGGCCGGACTCTGGCAGGCCGAGTACGAAGGCGGGCGCGCCGGTTGGTTCGGGCGCACGGTCGAACTCATCCGGCAGCGCTTCATCACGCTCAAGGATTTTTCCGGCCAGGGCCGCGCCTACTTCGCCGACGACTTCGAGTACGACCCGGCCGCGGTCGCTAAGAACTTGAAGAAAGACCCGGCGCTGCGCGAGCTTCTGCCGGGCCTGGCCGAGCGCGTCGGGGCGGTCGAGCCGTGGACTCCGGAGGGGACGGAGAAGGCGCTCCGCGACTTCGCCGACGAGAAGGGCGTGAAGGCGGGGCTCCTCATCAACGCCTCGCGCACGGCGCTGACGGGGCAGGCGGTCGGCCCCTCGATGTTCGAGGTCTTCGACGTGGTCGGCCGCGACGCTTCCGCCCGCCGACTGCGCGCCGCCGCCGACCTCGTCTGAGACTTTGAGATTAGATAGATTTGAGAGGTATTGCCGTAATGGTTAAGCAACTGCTCTTCAACACGACTTTCATCCTCGCCCTGTCGGCCACCGCGCCCGCGCAGAACTCGAACACCGCCGCGACGCCGGCCGCGCCGGCGCAGGGCCAGACGCCCGCCGCCCCCGCGCGCACGCGGCGCGCCGCGACGGGCGACACGGCTCAGGCGCGCGCCGTCCGCGAAGCCTTCGACTCGCTCGTGGACGGCATCCGCCGCGCCGACGCCGAATCGGTCGCCAAGCTCTACTGGAACTCGCCGCAGCTCACCATCTTCAACAACAACGGCACGGTGACGAAGTCCTATGAGCAGGCGCGCAGCAACCGCGAGAGCCTCTACGCGAAGGTCTCGGACGTGAAGCTCGACGTGCGCGACGTGCGCGTCAAGACCCTCGGCCCCTCGGCCGCCCTCGTCACCTGCCTCTGGGAGCAGTCGCAGACCGCCGAAGGGCAGCCCGAGCGCGCCACGGGCCGCCTCTCAATCGTCTACCAGAAGGTCGGAACCGAATGGAAGATCGTCCACACGCACACCTCGCCCGACCGGCCCGACCCCTCGCGGCTGCTGCCTTCGGAGCGGACGACGGACGCGACGACCAAGCCGACCCCGCCCAGGCCCTAACGCCCCGGCGCGCTCCCCGCAAACGCGGAGAAGGCGTGACCCGTTTCGCCATAACGGGTCACGCCTTCTCCCTTTTAGCACTTCCGGCAGTGTGTCCGTGGGCCTTCGCCGGCCTACACAGGAGAGTCAGTCGTCGCTGAGATGCGGCCAGCCTCAACGCCAGAACAACGTGCGGTATTATACATAAGCCGGCGCAAAAAGGCGAAAAAAATTTATGTGGCGGCTAGACAGCAAAGGCCGATTTCAGTATAGTTTCCACGCTTGAGGTACCTCAATTCAAAGTAATTCAGGAGAACGATCCATGCGTAAGACTTTAGCACTTCTGGCGTTGGCGGGCGTCGCAAGCCTCTCGGCCTGCGGCGGTGGTGAGAACACCAACAACGCCAACACCAACACCAACGCCAACACCAACGCCAACACGACGAACACCAACGCCAACACGACGACGAACACCAACACCAACACGAACGCGAACGCGGGTAACACCAACACCAACGCGAACGCGGGCAACACCAACGCCGGCAACATGAACGGTTCTAACATGAACCGCACCAACACCAACGCGGGCAACACCAACGCCAACACCAAGACCGGCAACACGAACAACTCCAACCGGTAAGTTTTCGTCAGTTCGTGTCAAAAAGTTCGAGGGCGCGTAGTCGCGACTGCGCGCCCTCAGCTTTTCCGCCGCAGAACGCGCGAAGCCCCGCGGGACTTGACTCTCATCCGCCCGCGGGGCTTTCGTCCGCCTACGCCTTGAAAAGTCGCCCAAAAAGCCATGAGCCCTGTCCCGGCGCTCCCCCAAACGCCTAGGACAAGGCTCTTAGCTTACCGATGCGCGGCGGGCGTTCCCCCGAAACCCACCGCGCAACCCCTTGATGCGGAGGATAGTAAGGGGAAAGGTTGGCAAGCGTTTCCCCGAACTATCACTTTTCTGTTTCCCGCTCAGGCGGCCGGCCCGGCGGGGGCCCACAACCCCCACGCGCCGGCCAGCAGTCGTGGCTTCTGCTCCTTCTCCGAGAAGGTGCAGGCGATCAGCACCCTACGCTTCTCGACCAACACGACGATGTGGCCGGAGACCTTGCCGACCGTGAAGTCGCACTCCCGCTCGTTCTCCTTCTCCTGCGGCAGCATCGCGACCTTCAGCGTCGCGCCCTGCATCGACTCGCCGAAGCCCAGCACGTCCGAGGCGAAGCGCTCGAAGAACTCGCGCTTGAGGAACTCCTGCCCCGCCTCGTTCAAATCCTCGGGGAACTCGCCGATGGTCGCGACGACGCCCGGCCCGTCCGGCGTCTCGATCCGCTTGACGTGGATCGGGACTCGCGCCTCGACGGCCGGCTCCGCGGCGGACGCGCCGTCCTGCTGCCCCTTCTGCTGCGGCGTTGCGTTCGCCGACGCGTGCGCGGCGAGCAGGAGAGCCAGAAGCGCGACCGATTCCAGCGCCCGGCGCCAGAGGAACGAATCAGGGCGACGTGTACTCCCCGCTGCATGTTTCCGAAACGACATCATCGGCATTACCCCCTTGTGCCCCGCAGGGTTTGCAACGGGAGTGCCGCCGGGCGGCGCGTAACGCCCCCGCCATAAAAACTCAACCGCGCAAAAACAAAGGGGCGGCACGCGGCCGGGGCCGTTTGGATTATCCCGGACCCTCGGCCAGAATAACTGCCGTCAAGTTATCCTGAAATGTCACGGGCAATCATGGGAAGAATCTTCGTTCTGTTCGCCGCGCTGCTAACGGCGCAGGTTTCATTCGCTCAAATCCCGTTCAAAGTCACGGTCAAAGATCAGGAGACAAGGCAGCCGGTGGTCGGCGCGAAGGTCTCGGTCAAAGACACGGAGGTTTCGGCCGTCACCGACGCCGACGGCGTGGCCCTGCTAACGAACGTCTCCGACGGCGAGCAGACCGTCGAAATCTTCTCGGCCGGTTATGAGACCAGAGAGTTGAGAGTGACCTTCCCGCCCGCGCAGCAGGGCGAAAACGTCGTCTTCATCAAGGTCACGAACGAGCTGGGCGAAGTCACCGTCGTGGAGACGACACGCACGGGCAGGGAGATTGACGACGTGCCGACGAGGGTCGGGGCCATCGACGAGGAGGAGGTGGACGAGAAGATGAACATGCGCCCCTCGAACGTCTCGATGGTTCTGAACGAGAGCACGGGCATCAAGGTGCAGCAGACCTCGGCGACCACGCAGACGCAGAGCGTCCGCATACAGGGTTTAGACGGCCGCTACACGCAGATTCTCAAGGACGGCTTCCCGGCCTTCGGCGGCTTCTCCGGCAGCCTGAGCCTTCTCGACATACTGCCGCTGGACTTGAGACAGGTCGAAATCGTCAAAGGCCCGGCGGCGACCTTTTACGGCTTCGCGAACGCCGGCCGGCCGGTCAGGAGCGCGGGCTTCGAGACGAACGTGCGGGCGTCTTACGACTTCGTAAAGCTGTTCGCGGGCTACACGTTCACGGACGCGAAGGCGAAGTACCTGACGGGCGACCAAATCCTGCCGCTCACCCCGAAGAGCAAGATCAACTCGGCCTTACTGTTCGAGAAGGAGGAGGACTTCAAGGCGGGCGTCGAGGCGTACTACACGAAATGAAAAGAGGCCGGCTTTCGCCGGCCTCTTCCCTTTTTTGCCTACGGCCCGGTGGACTGTGTGGATTAGCCTCTCTGAACTTCGTCTGCCTGCGGAGTTCTACTCCGTAAACTTTCGCTTCAGGGATTGACGGCCATAGGCTCGCTACTGCGTGTGTGGTGCTAATCCCTGTTCAGGAGACTCCAGCCACCTCACTGTGATTAGAACTCATATATTTTCGGATCACCTCCTTTCCAGTGTTGCGGCGATGATAGACGACGCCCCCGCACGCGTCAACGATTATTTTCCGAAGCCCTTTTTATTGATTTCGCGCGAAGGCCAAGCGCCCGCCGACGTAGACGGCGTGCGCGTGCTCGACGCCGAAGAAGTAGGCCAGCTCGCGGTAGTCGGCGCAGTCGTGGGCGACGAAGTCGGCGCGCTTGCCGGGTTCGAGCGTCCCCGTCTCGTGCCCGCGGTTCAGGCTGTAGGCGGCGTTGACGGTCGCGGCGGCGAGACCTTCGGCGAAGGTCATCTTCATCTGCGTCGAGGCGAGCGAGAGGATCATCGTCATCGAGGGCGTGGGCGACGAGCCGGGGTTGAAGTCCGTGGCGAGGACGACCGCGAGCCCCCCGTCGATCATCGCGCGCGCCGCGGGGTAGCCCGAGGAACCGAGCGCGTAGACCGAGCCGGGCAGGAGCACCGGCTGCACGCCCGCCGCCCCGAGCGCCGCTATACTCGCGGCGTCCGCGTGTTCGAGGTGGTCGGCGGTTTTCGCCTTCAGCTCGGCCGCGAGCAGCGCGCCGCCGCCGCGCGTGAGCTGGTCGGCGTGGACGCGCAGGGAGAGGCCGTGCGCGCGCGCGGCCTCAAGCACGCGCCTTGAGTCTTCGACCGTGAAGACCCGCTCCTCGCAGAACACGTCGCAGAACTCCGCCAGACCTTCTGCGGCGACGCGCGGCAGCGTCTCTTCGACCAAGAGCGAGACGTACTCCCCGCGACGGCCGCGGTACTCGTCCGGCACCTCGTGCGCGCCGAGGAAGGTCGGGACGTAAGAGAGCCTCCCTTCCACGTTCAGGCGGCGCACGACGCGCAGCATCTTCAGCTCGTCCTCCGTCGAGAGGCCGTAGCCGGACTTCGCCTCGACGGTCGTCGTGCCCGTGCGCAGGAACCAGCGCTCACGCCGGAGCGCGACCTCGAACAGCTCTTCTTCCGAGGCGGCGCGCGTCCGCCGCACGGTCGAGCGTATGCCGCCGCCCGCCGCGGCGATCTCCTGGTAGCTCACGCCCGCGGCTCGCTTCTCGAACTCGTCGGCGCGGTCGCCCGCGAACACGGGGTGCGCGTGCGCGTCCACGAAGCCCGGCGTCACGACGCGACGCCCCGCGTCGAAGACCTCGCAGTCGGGGCCGATCAGCGGCTCGACCTCTTCCCGCGTGCCGACCTTCTCAACCAGCCCGCCGCGGACGAGCATCGCGCCGCCCTCGACGATTGAGAGTTCGCGCATCTCCGCGCCCACACGCGGACGCCGCGGGCCGGCGAGCGTGACGAGTTGCGAACAGTTGGTTACTACCAGCGTGTCTTTCATGCGCTCACTCCGTTCGCCGTAAACCGTGACAAGAGCGAAGACGGTTTTAATCTTGTCACGGTTTACGGTTCACGGCTCTTAATCATTCCGAAGAGGTGTGGTCGTGGACGATGCGCCAGCCGGCGTTGGTGCGGCGGAAGATGAGGGTGAAGCGGCCGTGAGGGGTGTCGGCGGCGCGTGCGAGCCGCCAGCGCCCCGTCGCCATGATGTAGAACTCGCTGAGCGGCCGGAACTCAAGCTCCGAGAAGGCGAGCGTGCCCATCTTCTCGCGCGTGTCGTAGCGCGCCGCGTAGCGGTCGTGGACGGTCTGCCAGCCGCGCGTGAGCGTGTCGCCGGAGACGAAGGTCGTCGCCTCCTCCTTCGCGTAGCCCTCCATGTAGCCGGCCACGTCGCCGCGGTTCCACGCCGCCGCCTGCGCCTCGATGACGGCGCGCACGGCCGCGATGTTCTTATCTTCTTCCGGCGACTTCGGCACGTTCTTCTGATACCCGACCGCGACGACCGCCGCCAACAGCAGCAGCGAAGCGAAGGTGAAGAGGTACTTCCTGCTCATCTCCTTCCGGCTCCTTTCCGGCCGGATAACAGAACCGCGAGCGGTAGCGAGCGGGTGCGTGCTGCGACGTGCGGCCCGCTCGATGATACTACCACCCGCTCGCTACCGCTCGCGGTTCTGTTTTTCGAGCCAGTCGCGCACGTCGGGGCGCATCTCGGGGGCGAACTCGTGGCCGCAGTTGTAGGCGCGCGTCTCCACGTCGCGGGCGCGTTGCCGGAGTTGCGCGGCGTAGGGCGCGACGCGCTCGGGCGTGTAGAACTCGTCGCGCGTCCCCGAAAGGTGCAGGACTGCGGCGCGCGTCTCGCCGTAGGCGGGGCTCGTCTCCCAGTCGCCCGGCATCCCGCCGCAGATGCCTATGACGCCGCGCAGCGCCTCGCGGTGCGTGAAGGCGAAGCGGTAGTTGAGCGCGCACGACTGCGAGAAGCCCATGAGGAAGACGCTCTCGCGCCGCGCGGCGCCGCGCGCGACGAGCGTCTCGACGAGGTCGAGCATGGCCCCGTGGTGCAGGGCCACGGACTCCTCGGGCCGGAAGTTCGTCAGCCAGCCGAACCCGTAGCGCGGCGGCCCCCCCTTCTCCCGCGGCTCCTTCATGTGCTGGTGCGGCCCCTGCAAGGCGGCGACGGCGAACCCCTCCGGCGCGTGCCGGCGCGCCTCCCTCAACATCCAACCCTTATTACTCCCGTACCCGTGCAGCGCCAGCAACAGCGGCGCGGGCCCTTCGCCCGGAGCCCACACGTCGTAATAGAGCCTCACCTCCGCCCTGAGCGACAGGTCTGTCGTCAAAGGCTCACCCTCTTCGACCATTAAACTCTCCGGATGCAACGCCACTGATTTATGAGGAAGTTTAGCACAGTCGATTAAAGCCGGCGGGCGTCAGGCCCTGGCCTCTTCGGCCCTCAAATCGCGGAGCAACCTCCCGAACGCCTTCTCGAAAGCGTCGTGCTCTTTCCAGTTGGAGAAGTCGGGGATGAAATACTCGCGCACCTCCTTCGCCAAGTCCCTGCCGGTGTCGGCGTCGAAGCGCCTCCACGCCTTGACCTTCTCGAACTCCACAATGCTAATCGGGAACAGCTTGCGCCTTCCCTCCCTCACCTCCGTCTCCCGCGCCCTCTGAATCTCGTTCATCACCCACTCGCTCTGAATACTGCTCTCCGACAGGACGAGCAGCAGCCTGTCGTGCAGTTGAATGGCCCGCTCTATCTGCTCGTACAACTTCTGCCCGCCCTTCATCTCCTCGGGCGCGAACCACACCCGCAGCTTCTCATCCCTCATCCGCGAGTAAAGCCGCCGCGCGAACTCCTCGTCCCGCGTGCTGTAACTGATGAAGCACGAATAGAACTGTATCGCCTGCCGTGCGCCGATGAGCGATGGGATGAACTCTATGAAATCGTCCGGCACGCCGCACCCGCGCAGGAAGACTTCCGGTATCTTCCCGCCTGATTTATAGAGTGTGTCAACGCCGATGCTAGAGGGGCCTTCATGTCTTACCGTTTCTAGCCCTTTAGTTTCGCTGAGGTCGTTGTCCGCGAACGTAGTGTAATGCACCGTAGCATTTGTTAAGTCTGCGCCGCCGAGGTCTGCGCGGCTGAGATTTGTGTAGCTGAAGTCTGCGCCGCCGAGGTCTGCGTCACTAAGATTTACGTCGAAGAGGTATGCGCCGCTGAGGTTTGCGCCGCTAAGGTTCGCGCTGTCGAGGTTTGCGTCGGTGAGCTCTGCACCGCTGAGGTTCGCGCTGTCGAGGTTTGCGGTGATGAGATTTGCGTAGGTGAGATTTGCGCCGCTGAAGTCCGCGCCGCTAAGGTCTGGCTCATCGACGTGCCTGTGCTCACGTCTCCACTCATTCCACGGCCCTACTCCTCGTTTCAAAATCTTAAGATGTTCGGGATTAGCCATCGCGGTTAGCTCCGGTGAGTCTTAATTGACGTAGCCGCCCGGCTCGCCGCCTTCACCTTCTGTCCCGCCGTCGTTGTCCGTCGCGGGCGCTTCGAGCGCGGGCGTTGTCGTGGACTCTTCTTCGAGGCTCCAAATCTCGTACAAGTCCGGGGGGACTTCGGTGACGAAGCGGGAGGGGCGTTGGAGGACGGTCTGGCGGGAAGAATAGTCTGTGACCATCAAGGGGTATGTGATGTAGAGCTGGTCTTGGGCGCGTGTGAGGGCGACGTACCAGAGGCGGCGCTCTTCCTCTTCGCCTTCCGCATCGCGGAGCGAGCGGGGCGAGGGGAACTTGCCGTCGGCGGCCCAGAGGATGAAGACGGCGCGCCATTCGAGGCCCTTGGCCTGGTGGACGGAGGAGAGCGTGAGGAGTTCGTCCTCGTCGCCGCCTTCGACCACGTCCTCGGAGGTCAGGCCCTGCGGCGCGCCGTAGCGCTCGGTCGAGAGGAGGGAGAGTTCGGCGAGAAAGTCGTCCGCCGACGTGTAGCGCGAGGCGTAGTGCGCGAGCTGGCGGAGGTCTTCGAGTCGCGCCCCCGCGTTCTCGAAGGTGTTCTCAAGATGGTCTTCGTAGCCGCGCGCGAGCACGGTCTCGATCTGTCGCGCGGGCGAGTTGCGCACCTCGTCGCGGACGAGTTCTTCCAACAGGGAGCGAAATTCAGACCAGCCCGCGCCGCGTTTGGAGGCCGTCGCGTCGGCGTCGCCGCGGATGACGAGGGCCAGAGGGTCCGGGGCGAGCTGGATGCGCTCCCAGATGCGGTTGGTGGTGGCCGCGCCGACGTTCGGGATGAGGCGCAAGCATCGCTTCCACGCCATCTCGTCGCGCGGGTTGGCGACGAGGCGCAGGTACGCGACCACGTCCTTGATGTGCGCCTGCTCGAAGAAGCGCATGCCTGAGCGCACGCGGTAAGGGATGCCGCGCCGCGTCAGCTCAAGCTGTAGTTCGAGCGAGTGGTAGTGCGATCGGTAGAGCACGGCCGCCTCGCCCAAGGGCACGCCCTCGTCGCGCAGCTCAAGCAGACGCGAGGCGACGAAGGCGGCCTGCTGATCCGCGTCGCGGCAGGGGACGAGCGCGGGCGCGAGGCCCTGCGAGGGCCGGGCGGCGCGCAGGGTCTTCGTGAACTGCCGGCGGTTCGAGGCGATGGAGACGTTGGCGACGGCCAGTATCTCGGGCGTCGAGCGGTAGTTCGTCTCCAGGCGGTAGACGCGCGCCTCCGGGTAGCGCTTCGGGAAGTCGTAGATGCCTTCGACCGACGCGCCGCGGAAGCCGAAGATTGATTGCGCGTCGTCGCCGACGACCATCACGTTGCGGTGCTTGACGGCGAGCAGGTCTACGATCTCCGCCTGAAGCCTGTTCGTGTCCTGGTACTCGTCCACGAGGACGTGCTCGAACTGCTCCTGGTAGATGCGCGCCACCTCGTCGCGCTCTTCGAGCAGGCGCTTCCAGTTCAGAAGCAGGTCGTCGTAGTCCATCACGTTGCGCTCGCGCTTGCGCTCCATGTAGAGGCGGTCTACGCGCGTGATCTGCTGCGTCAAAGGCTCGAAGTAAGGGTAGCGGCGCGGGACGACGTCCGAGATGGGCTGGTCGGTGTTGGTGGCGAAGCTGATGATGTCTTGCAGGACTTCCGCCTTCGGGAAGCGGCGCGCCTTCGTGTCCACGCCGGCCTCGTCCACGCAGACCGAGAGGAAGTCCTTCGCGTCCTCGACATCTAGGATGGAGAAGTTCGACGTGTAGCCGATTGACTCGGCGTGTCTTCGCAGGCACAGGTTGGCGATGCGGTGGAAGGTTCCGCCCCAGACGCGGCGCGCCACGTCCCCGTGGCCGCCCGTGAGCTGCTCGACCCTCCTCAACATCTCGCGCGCGGCGCGGTTCGTAAACGTCGCCAGCATCACGCGCGCGGGCGCCACCCCGTGCTCGACGAGGTAGGCGACGCGGTAGGTGATGGCGCGCGTCTTCCCCGACCCCGCGCCCGCGATGACGAGCGCCGAGCCCGCGGGCGCGGTCGCCACGGCGAACTGCTCCTCGTTCAGCTCCTCGCGGTAGCGCGCCAGCCGGTCGGGCACCTGCGGGCCCGCCGGCCGCTTGATGACGTAACGCTTCATGGCCTCGACGGCTTATAGCACGCCGCGGTCGCGCCTGTGAAACGTGGTGCCGGGGAAGACTGGCCGCCTGTCCCTTCCAGGGAGCCGTTTCTGAAGGTGAGGGTGCGGGAGTGCGAGACGTGGAGCGCCTCGTCGCCGGGTGGCGCGGGCGGCTATTACCGGTCGCGAAGTTTGTTGAATCGAAATCGTCGATTACCCAGATCGAAGATGTTGACGATCTTGGTGGTCGTCGCGTCGTTCGCCGTCTTAAACTCCACGTCGAAATCTCTCTGTGGCGGGTTCGATTTTAAGAGATAGTCCGCCAGCCGTACGGACTCGACTCCCGGCTGTGACTTGAGCCACGCTTCGATCTCTTCGAGTGAGCGCGCGTCGGCGACGGCCGCGCCCAGGGCCTTTTCGAAAGCCTCAAAATCTACAGCCGCGGGTGATCCGCTGCCCATGACGATGCCCTTCGGATTCGTTCGCGTGCCTGACATCGTTACCGTTGCCCCTGCGGGCCGCCGCGCCGCTGCGGCACAGTGGCGGCGGTAGCGATGTCAGGCAGCGTAATGCGGTCGGCGTGGCGTTAAGCGTCGATGTTGCTCGTGAACAACCCCGGCCAGTTGCCCGAGATCGGCTTCGGGTACCCGGAGTCAACCTTGTCGGTGGCGACGTCGTAGCGTATGTACTCGCTGCCCTTGAAGAAGTACGCCTTCCCGTTGGGCCACATCACGACGGCGTTAATGCCGGAGGCGAAGGCGGCCGGGAACCCCGGCCAGTTGCCCGAGATCGGCTTCGGGTACCCGGTATCGACTTTATCCGCCGCCAGGTCGTAGCGCTGGTACTGCGACCCTTTGAAGAAATAGGCTTTGCCGTTGGGCCACACGATGGCCGCGTCGATGTTGCTCGTAAACACCCCCGGCCAGTTGCCCGAGATCGGCTTCGGGTACCCGGAGTCAACCTTGTCGGCGGCGACGTCGTAGCGTATGTACTGGGTGCCCTTGAAGAAGTACGCCTTCCCGTTAGTCCAGATGGCATAGGCGTTAACGCCGGAGGCGAAGGTGGCCGGGAACCCGGGCCAGTTGCCCGAGATCGGCTTCGGGTACCCGGTATCGACTTTATCCGCCGCCAGGTCGTAGCGCTGGTACTGCGACCCTTTGAAGAAATAGGCTTTGCCGGTCGTCGGCCACACGCTCGTTACGGCGACGATCTTGGCGAACTCGGTCGCGCGCGTGACATCCTCACCGCGGCAGCCCGTGGACGGGCAGACGAGCGACACGTTGCAGCTCCCCTGCGAGACGAAGTCCGTTTCGCCTCGGACCAGAATGCCTTCGACTTCGTGGGTGTTGCTGTTAAAAACGGGCGACCCCGAGTTGCCGCCGTAGGTGTCGAGGTTAGCCACAAAGAACGGCGTCGGCGTGTTGTCACGAACCACCGCCCCGCCCGCGAACTTCGTCGGCAGCCCGACGGGATGCCCGATCACGTGTAACGCTTGCCCGTCGGCTATCTTCCCCGTCCGGCGAAGCTTGACGACGCGGTGGTTCGTGACCGGGCGGTCGATGCGGACAACCGCCCAGTCCTCGTCCCCGACCAGCTTGCGCCCGACGATCTTGACGCCGCGATAGATTTCCGAATTCTGGATTTTGGTCGTGGCGGTCGAAGCGGTCTTCATGCGGAACCCGAACACGAAGCGGATGTCGGTCACGTCGCTGTCGTCGGCACAGTGCCCGGCGGTGGCGATGAGATCCGCCGCGACGAGGAAGCCCGAACAGAAAGCCCCGATGGGTTGCTCCCGAAAACGCTCGCTCGCACACAGGTTGTGAGCCGTGGCGAATTTCTGCGTTTGCAACGTCGAAGTGCCGTCCCCGTTGTCGGTGACGTCGGAGCTTCTGAAGAGGGCGACGACGCTGTCAACATCGTCGCGATTCGCCCCCGCCGGAAGCTGAAACACGTCCACGCGGTCATCCGTCCCGTAGATGACCTTCTGATTCCCCTTGAGAGCTCTGGCGATGGTTTTGCTGTCGAACTCGCTGAGGTCCGGCTTCCCGTCGCCAGCGCGGCTTTTTCCCGCGGCCTTCGCCCCGGCTTTTGCCCCGGCCTTGGCCGCGCCCTTCTTCGCGCCCTTCTTCGCGGCCTTCTTCGCGCCCTTCTTCGCGCCCCTCGCCACGCCCCTCGCCGCGCCCCCTGATCCACGCGCCCTCAACTCCTTTAACAATTCATCGACGGACAGACCTTCGAGTTGTTTGACATCGGCCATGACATTGTCCTCCTCGTGGCAGTTAAAAGCTGGACGACTTCTTGAGCGCGCGCGTTCCGGACTGCCGCCTGACCCGGAATCGCGGCGGCGCACATTTGTTCGACTCGCCCGCCGTAAGGGAAAGTCTGTGTTTGACAGACTCTATTTGCGTTCGAGTTCGTCTAGCGTAGCGAGCGCGGCCTCAAGTAACGCCATGCCGGGGCGCACGCGCGGCGGGCCTCCTCGCAGAGCCAGGCGATATCCGTCGCCGTGACTTTGACCTCCTCCTTGAATTGACTGTCCTGAACGAGCACCTCACGACCGACGCGCGAGTAGGCCGACTGCCGGTCGCCGTTAAAGACACGCGCACGTAACTCTTAACCGGACTACCGGCCACTCGGGGAATAGTCCGCTTGGCGGTCTAACCTTACGGGTTTCATGAAGACACCAGAGGATCAAATGCCTGGCGACGAGTCAGTCGGGTTGACGCGAGGCGGATTAGACGCCCGACTTGAGACTGCCTGAAGCATAAGGGGCGCGTCGAGCGCGTACACGGTATTCCCCTTGACGCGGGATGTCAATACAGAAGATGCCTGACCGCTTATCACTTTTGAGAGGGGAATAACGAAGGGTTCATAGCCTGTGGTAGAAGTGCGGGTGTCGAAGCCATCACTTTTACCGGAGCCAGAGCCATGAACCCGCTCGGAAGATACCCCGTCCTCTCCACTTTGTTAAGACCCTTCCGCCTCTCACAACGGAAGACCTGCGCCGCCATCGTCTCGGCTCTCTGCCAGGCCGCCCAGGCTTCGAGCTTCGCCATCGCCGGGCAGCTCTCCTGCCTCACAGAAGTTCAGTTCGGCTCCGCTCTGACTCGGCTCTACCGCTTCCTCCGCAACGAGCGGTTCGACAACTGGCTCCTCACCGAGCAGTTGCTGCGGCTGCTTGGCTCCCGCCCCGGCCCGTTGCTGCTGGCGCTCGACTGGACGGCGTGGCAAGACCGCTTCTCGGTGCTCACGGCCTCGGTCTGTGCCGGCACGCGCTCCATACCCGTCGCCGTCTCGGCCTGCCGTAAGCCGCAACTGGCGCGCTCGCAGAACCTCTGGGAGGAGACCTTCCTCCGCCTCACCGTTGACCGGCTGCGCTCGGCCGGGGTCTCCGCCGTCTGGCTCTGCGACCGCGGCTTCCACCGCGTCAAGTGGCTGGAGAAGTTCGTCGAGTTCGAGCAACAGTTCGTCGTGCGCCTGACGCGCGACGTGACGGTGCGGTTGACTGATCGGGTCTGTTTACTCAAGAGTTTAGAGCTTCGGCCGGGGGAGCGGCGCGACTTCGGCTGGGTCTGGTTGCGGGCGGATGAACTTGTCAGGGTGCGGCTCATCGGGGTCTGGGCTGAGGGGGCGAAAGAGGCGTGGTGGCTGGCGACCAACCTGGGGAACAGGGTCTCGAAGGTGGTCTCGTACTACGACCGGAGGATGGGGATAGAAGAACAGTTCCGCGACGCGAAGGGGCAGCGCTTCGGGATGAAGCTGCGGTGGACGCAGTTCACGCGCGCCGAGTTCGTCGAGCGCATCTACCTGCTGGTCGGGGTGGCGCTGCTGCTCTGGACGGTAGTGGGGCGGGCGGTGGAAGAGGCGGAGCCGAAGGTGAGGCTTGCGAGTAAGACGAAAGGGGCGCGGCTCTCACTCGCCCGCATCGGCTCCTACTACTGGCGGCAACTGTCACGGCAACTCAGGCTGACGGCTCAGTTCGTGCGCGAGCACCTGCCGCCGCCGCGCCTGAGAATGTTCAAGTGGCTGATGGCTCCCCAAAAGTGATAAGCGGTCAGAGAAGATGCCCTGACCGCCTATCACTTTTGGGGAGCCATCAGCCACTTGAAGAGTCTGAGGCGTGGCGGCGGCAGGTGCTCGCGCACGAAGCTGGCGGTAAGCTGTAGCCGCTTCGACATCCTCTGCCAGTAGTAGGAGCCGATGCGTGCTAGCGAGAGCCGCGCCCCTTCCGTCTTGCTCTTGAGTCTCACCTTCGGCTCCGCTTCCTCGGCGGCGCGCCCCACGCCCGTCCACAAGAGCAGGGCGACGCCGACGAGCAGGTACATCCGCTCGACGAACTCCGGGCGCGTGAAGCGCGTCCACTTTAACTTCACGCCGAACCTCACGCCCTTGGCGTCCCGGAACTGCTCCTCGATGCCCATCCGCCGGTCGTAGTAAGCCACCGCCTTCGAGACTCGGTTCTCCAGGTCGGTCGCCAGCCACCAGACTTCCTTCGCCCCGGCCGCCCAGACGCCGATGAGCCGGACTCTCACCGCCCCGTCCTGCCGCATCTCGACCATCAGCTTGAGCCAGCCGACGCGGTGGAAGCCGCGGTCGCAGAGCCAGACGGCCGAGACGCCTACGGCGCGCAGCCGATCCACGCAGAGCCGGAGGAAGGTCTCCTCGAAGAGGTTCTGCGAGCGCGAGAGGTTGCGCGCCGCGCAGGCCGCCGCCGCCACTGGTATCGAGCGGGTGCCCACGCAGACGCTGGCGGTGAGCAGCGAGAAGCGGTCGTGCCAGCACGCCCAGTCCAGCGCTACGAGCAGCGGGCCGGGGCGTGCCCCGAGCAGGCGCAGCAACTGCTCGGTCAGGAGCCAGTCGTCGAAGCGGTCATTACGCAGGAAGCGGTAGAGGCGTGTCAGGGTGCTGCCGAGTTGCACGTCTGTCAGGCAGGAGAGTCGGCCGGCGATGGCGAAGCTGCTGGCCTGCGCACACTGGCAGAGGGCGGCGACCACGGCGGCGCAGGTCTTCTGCTGCGAGCGGCGGAACGGCCTTAACAAAGTAGAGAGGGCGGGGTAGCATCTGAGCGGGTTCATGGCTCTGTCTCCGGTAAAAGTGATGGCTTCGACACCCGCACTTCTACCACAGGCTATGAACCCTTCGTTATTCCTCTCTCAAAAGTGATAAGCGGTCAGCGGGGAAGAACATTGACTCGGGGGGTGATTTAACATATCGTGACGCCGCTCTACGGCAGCCATCCGCGCGACCCCGCCCACAGGGGGCATCAAGCGCCACACACCCACTTAACGGAGGATGAATCATGGCCACCAGAAAAGCCTCAACCTCGAAAAAAGCGTCCAAGACAGCCGCCAAGGGCCCGGCCCTTCCGCCGCGGCGCGCGCCCAAGCGCGCCCTCTGCGTCGGCATCAACGACTATCCCTATGACGGCAGCGACCTCAACGGGTGCGTCAACGACTCGCGCGCGTGGGCCGAGCTGCTCATCTCGAAGTACGGCTTCGCAAGCTCCGACGTGCGCGTGCTGAACGACGCCGAGGCGAACAAGAAGAACGTGCTGGCCGCGCTCAAAGACCTCGTCGCGGGCGCGCGCGACGGCGACGTGCTCGTCTTTCAGAACTCCTCGCACGGCTCCTACGTCGCCGAGGTGGGCGGCGACGAGCCGACGTACGACGAAATCCTCTGCCCCTACGACATCGACGCGAACGAAATCCGCGACGACGAACTGCGCGAAATCTTCGCGGGCGTCCGCTCCGGCGTGCGCCTGTCCGTCATCCTCGACAACTGCTTCTCGGGCACGGCGACGCGCGCGCTGATCGGCGAAGGGATGGGCATGCGCACGCCCGACGACCGGCGGCGGCGCTTCCTGAGCCCCGCGCTGCGCGGCCGCCGCATCCTGGAAAACCCCTGGGCGGCCAGGCCCAAGTCCGAGGGCAAGTACCCCGAGTCGAAGATGAACGAGGTGCTGCTGACGGGCTGCACCGACCGGGAGTACTCCTACGACGCGTACTTCAACGGCGTCTACCACGGCGCAATGACCTACTACGCGCTTCAGGCCATCCGCCAGTCCAACTACAAGCTCACCTACGCGCAACTGCACTCGCGCCTGCTCAACCTGATCACCGACTACCCGCAGCACCCGCAGCTCGAAGGGAAGAAGGATAACAAGCGCCGCCAGATTTTCACCTGAGCGAGAAAGCCGTGAGCCGTGAACCGTAAACCGTGAACCGTGACAAGCCGTGAGCCGTGAGCCGTGAACAGATAAAAACCGGTTTTTATCTGTTCACGGCTCACGGCTCACGGCCTTAAAGGAGTTCCGAGATGGCGACGACGAAACGCGGGCCGGCCGGCTCGGTGAACTGGGACGAGTTTGAGGCGGCGCTGCTCCCCTCGGCGCGCGGCGCGTCGAAGGCGAGGGCGGCGGACGGGGAGGCGCTGCGCGACCAGTTGGGCGACGCGGAGTTCGAGTACCTGCAAAAGCTCGCGACGCACTCCGCCATGATGCGCCAGCGCGCCGAGCCGCTCGGCAGCGTCATCCTCGTGCCCGGCATCATGGGTTCGAGCCTGAGTTCGACCGCGGGCAAGGACGTGGACTCCGTCTGGCTCAACTTCGCGCGGCTCGCCATCGGCAGCGTCGAGCGGCTGCGCCTGACGAACGACGGCGCGCGCGACAGAGATACGAGTCTGACGGTCGCCGCCGGGGAGCCGCTTCCGCTCGCCTACGCGCGCACGATCCTCTGGCTGCGCGCGCGCTGGCGGGTGAGGCCGTTCGCCTTCGACTGGCGCAAGGACGTTGACACGGCCTCGGACGCGCTGGCAGAGGTCGTGCGCAGGGAGTTCCGCAACCAGCCCGTCCACATCGTCGCGCACTCGATGGGCGGCCTGGTGAGCCGTAACTTCATACGACGCCACCGCGGGCTTTGGGACGGGATGCGGGTCGGCGATGACGGGGACGCGCGCGGCGGACGCCTCGTCATGCTCGGCACGCCCAACTACGGCTCGTTCGCCATCCCGCAGGTCTTGACCGGAACGGAGACGCTGGTCAAGTGGCTGGCGCGCGCCGACCTCCGCCACAGCCGCGCCGAGGTGGTCCAAATCCTCAACACGTTCGTCGGCAGCTACCAGATGCTGCCCGCGCCGTCTAAGCTCCCGACGGCGACGCAGGCCATCTACCGCGGCATCACCTGGGGCGACTTCCCCGTCTCCGAACTACACCTCCAACGCGCCCTGCGCTTCCACGACGAGTTGGAGCGCGGGGGCACCATCGACCCGGCGCGCATGGTCTACATCGCGGGCGCGGGGCGCGAGACGCTCGCCGGCCTGACCGTGCTCCACCCCGGCGAGTTCGACTACACCACGACCTTCGACGGCGACGGCCGCGTCCCGCACGCGCTCGGGCTTCTGGAAGGCGTGCCGACCTACTACGCCGACGCCTCGCACGGCGACCTCGTCAAGAAGGAGATGGTGCTCTCGGCCGTCGATGAACTGTTGGAGCGCGGGCGGACGGCCGTCCTCCCGCAGGAGAAGCCTGTGTCACGCTCGGCGCGCGCCGAGGGGGCGCGCTGGACACGCGGGGCCGCCGGTCAGGAGGTCGGCGGCGAGTTGGAGGTTATCGCGCGCCGCACCGCGGAGAAGCAGGCCACGCGCGAAGAACAGCGCGACGCCGAGATCATCCTCCAGCGCGCCGTGCTCGGGCAGGACATCGACCCCGAGGAGATTCCGCAGGTCGCGGCGCGCGAAGAGACCGCGCGCAAGCGCGCGAAGAGCATCCGCCTCGAAGTCAAGGCGGTGCGCGGCGACATCACGCGCGTGCAGGCGCCGCTCCTCGTCGTCGGGCACTACCAGGGGGCCGCGCCGGCGGGCGGGGCCGAGGGTGCCTTGGACGCCGCCATCGGCTACTGGATCACGCGCGCCAACGACCACGGGATGATCGGGGCCAGCCTCGGCCAGCTCTTCTTCATCCCGGCGGGGGCGGGGCGGATGAGGGGGGGGGCCGTGCTGCTGGCCGGGATGGGTGAGCCGGGCAAGTTCCGGCGCGACGGCGACGCGCGGTTCCTGATGATGAACGTGACGCTGGCGGCGGCGACGCTCGGGCTCGACCGCTTCGCCACGGTCGTCATCGGATCGGGGCTGGGCAACATGTCGAAGGAGAGCGCGCTGCGCGGGATGATGCAGGGCGTCTGTGAGGCCCTGCACCGACTCCCGCACGACCCGCGCCCCCCGCTGCGCCAACTCCTCCTCGTCGAGTACGACGACCGGCTCTACGACGAAATCGTTGACCTGCTGAGGAAGTTCGAGAAGCAGCCGCCGGTCGAAGAGCTGGAGCTGAAGGTCAGCGAGCAGCGCCTGCCGCGCGCGAGCCGGCGGAGCGCCGCACCGCGCCCGCCCGACGTGAACGACGAGACCGACGAGACGCGCATCAACATCGAGCGCGCCGGCGACACCCTGCGCTTCTCCGCGCTGACGGCCGACGCGGTCATCCCCGTCCGCGACGAAGCCTTCAAACCGAAGTACGCCTACGAGGCCGCCGAGCGCCTGATGGCCTCGCTCAAGCAGGAGGAGCAGGAGAAGTACGGCCAGCTCCTCTACACCTACCTCTTCCCGCCCGACTTCCATCAGGTGATAGACACCGGCCGGCCTTTGACGCTCGTGCTCGACCGCGCGACCGCGGGGCTGCCCTGGGAGATGGCCTGCTTCCGCGGGCCGCAGGGCATGAGCTTCCTCGGCCCCGACCTCAAGCTGACGCGCCAGTTCCGCACGCGCCTGTCGTCGGCGCCCGGCGTGACGCCGCCGCCGAAGCGCCGGCTGAAGGCGCTCGTCATCGCCGACCCGGCGCGCGACGCAGACCTGCAACTGCCGGGCGCCCTGCGCGAGGGGCGCGAGGTCGTTCGCGTGCTGAACGAGTTCAAGATGGGTAAGAAGAACGGCGCGGGCAAGGGGCTCGAACTCGAAGTCGTCGATCGCATCGGCTCGGCCGAGTGCGACGCGGTGGAGATTCTCGCCCTCATCCTCAACGAGAACTTCGACCTCATACACTTCGCCGGCCACGGCGTCTTCGACGAGAAGGACCCGGCTAATAGCGGTTGGGTCTTCGGCCGCGAGCCCGACGGCAAAATCCACACGCTCTCGGCGCGCGAAATCTTTAAGGCGCGCCGCGTACCCCGACTGGTCTTCGCCAACGCCTGCTTCTCGGCCGTGGTGCGCCCGGGCGGGGCCGCGACCGCCGACGAGATGAACCGCGAGTTGGCCGGCATGGCTGAAGCCTTCTTCGAACGCGGCGTCCAGAACTACGTCGGCTCGGGCTGGCCCGTGGGTGACGCGCAGGCCGTGGCCTTCGCCGAAGCCTTCTACACGAAGGCGCTGTCCGGCGGGGAGCTGGGCGAAGCCCTCTCCGACGGCCGCCGCGCCATCCTCGGCCAGGGCTCCACCTGGGGGGCCTACCACCACTACGGCCGCTCCAACGCCAAACTCATCGCCACGAAGTAAGATGCGGGGCGGGTTAAGACGAAGGCCCTTCGACGGCCGGCGCGGGCTCAAGGCCCCGCCGGCCGTGTTATCATGCCCGCAACGCCAGCGGAGGCCGCCAACTCACGCACGGGAGAAAAGCCATGTCTGTTCAGGAAGCAGTACCGGTTCAAATAACCAGATATAGCTTCACCGTCGCCGAGTATCAGCGCATGGGCCAAGTCGGAATCTTCTCGGAAGACGACCGTGTGGAGCTTGTCAACGGGGAGATCGTCAGGATGTCGCCTATCGGTGAGCCACACGCCTCTTGCGTCGCACGCCTGACGCAGACTCTCATCCTAATGCTCCGGCGCACCGCCATCGTCTGGGCGCAGAACCCCATCGTGCTCGACGACTATTCCGAGCCTCAGCCCGACCTCGCGGTACTTAGGCCGCGCGCGGACTTCTACGGGCAAGCGCACCCCAGGCCGGAAGACGTGCTGATTGTCATCGAGGTGTCGGACACGACGCTGGAATACGACCGGAAGGTCAAAGTCCCTCTCTACGCGCGCGCCGGCATCCCGGAGACGTGGGTCGTCAGCCTCCCCGAGGAGTGCGTCGAGGTCTACGGCGACCCCGCGGGCGGCGAGTACCAGACCTTCCGTTCCTACAAGCGCGGCCGGAGGTTGCAGTCGCACACGCTCGCGCCGCTGCGCCTGTCGGTCTCGAAAGTCCTCGGCTGAAACGGCCCGCGGCCGCAGTCTCAGTCTTGACTTTGGATTTCGGGCGAGATAGTTTCGCGGACGCTTTCCTTAGTCTAATCGCAGACCAAACCCCTCGCACTTTCTGGCAGAGCCTCTCTGAGCCTTCTACCCAGGACCCGGCCGAGACCCGGCGCCGCCACAAGCCTGCCGGCCGACAACACCAGGAACGAGCCGACGGAGACAAACCCCGATGCCTACCCCTAGGTCTACCCGCCCCGCCCGCAGACTCGCAACCTTCGCCTTCGCGCTCGCCCTCTTCGGGGCGGCCGCGTCCGCCTTCCTCTACGTGCGCGCGCGCGCGGCGACGACCTACAGGTGGACGGGCTCCGGCTCCTGGTCGGCGGCGACCAACTGGACGCCGTCGCGCACGAGCCCCGCCGCCGACGATGTCCTCGTCTTCGACGGCGGCGGGAGCGTCACGGTCACGGGCGTGCCGACGCAAACTATCGGGCAGCTCCAGGTCTCGAACGACACGGCCGTCACCCTCCAGGCAAACCCGCCCGGCGTCAGCCTCACCCTCGGCGGCGGCGCGGGGACAGACCTCACCGTCGATTCGGGGTCGCAGCTCAACGTCAACCAGGCGGAGACCCTCTCCATCAACCTGCCGACGGGCACGACGGGCAGCGTCGGCGGCTCGATGACCTTCTCGCAGGCGCAGCACAGGCTGCTCGCCGCGGACGCGGGCGCGGTCACGTTCCAGAGCGGCTCCACCTTCACGGCCGTCAGCGGCTTCGGCGGCAACGCCTTCGGCTCGACCAACCTCAACTCCGTCGTCTTCGCCGGCGGCTCGAAGTACGTCAACCTCGCCGGCGGCAATCCGTTCGGCGCGTCCTCGCCCAACTCGGTCGTCGTCTTCCAGGCCGGCAGCACGTTCAGCCAGCAGGGCGGCAACTCGCCCTCCTTCAGCGGCCGCACTTACGCCAACGTCGAGGTGACCGGCGGCAACGTCTCGGTGTCGGGCGGCAGCGCGGTCGTGATGGACAACCTGACGGTGACCGGCGGCACGCTCAACTGGGGCATGACGGGCACGCCCGGCCACACCATCAAGGGGAACATCACGGTCACGGGCGGGACGCTCAACTTCAACCCGTCGAGCGCGGGCACCGTCAACCTCGGCGGCGCGGTCGCGCAGTCCGTCTCCAATTCGGCGGCGCTCAACTTCGGCGCGAACCAGACCCTCAACGTCAACAACCCGAACGGCGTCACGCTCGGCAGCAACGTCACGATGGCCAACGGCGCGCTCTCGCTGACGAGCGGCACGCTCTCGACCGGCGCGAACACTCTCTCGCTGGGCTCCGGCGTGGTCGTCACCCGCGCGAGCGGCTACGTCGTCGGCAACCTGAAGAAGACCTACGCCGCCGCCGGCCCGAAGACCTTCGAGGTCGGCACGGCCGACGGCTACTCGCCCGTCACCGTCAACGCGACCGCGGGCACGGGCGACTTCACCGTCTCGGCCGCGCAGGGCAAGCTCCCGCAGATCACGGGCGCGAACGCGCTGGCGCGCTACTGGACGCTCGCCAGCTCGGGCATCGCCGCGGCCGACCTGACCTTCAACTACCTCGCCTCGGACGTGACGGGCTCCGTCGGCAGCTACGTCTTCATCAAGAACAGCGCCGGCACGCTCTCGGCCCTCGCCCCCGCGTCCGCGCCCACCTCCACGAGCGCGAGCATCAACGGCGTCTCGTCCTTCTCCGACTGGACGCTCGCCGAAAGCCCCTCGGCCTTCGGCAGCATCCAACTCTCCTCGGCCACCTACTCCGACGGCGAGACGAACGCCGATCACACCTTCAGCGCGGCCGTCACGCGCACGGGCGGCTCCGGCGGCAACGTCTCCGTGGACTACGCGGTCACCGCCGGCACGGCGACGGGGCTCGGCCTAGACTATACGGCCTCGCCCTCCACGGGCACGCTCACCTGGACTTCGGGCGACACCGCGCCGAAGTCCGTCAGCATCACGGTCAGGGGCGACCTCCTGCCCGAGCCCGACGAGACCGTCAACTTCGCCATCTCGAACCCGCAGGGCGGCGCGTCGCTCGGCTCGCCCGGCTCGTCTGTGCTGACCATCACGAACGACGACTCCGTCGCGGTCAAGTACCGCAGCAAGCAGACCGGCGACTGGGACTCGGCCTCGACGTGGGAGTACTCCGCCGACGGCAACACGTGGCTACCGGCCGTCACCACGCCGACCTCCTCGGACGACACCGTCAACGTCCGGGGCGCGCACATCGTCGGCGTCACCGCCGCCGTCTCGGCCGACCAGCTCACCGTCGAATCGGGCGGCATCCTGTCGGTCGCGGGCGGCGTCACCTTCACGCTCGACGACGGCGCGGGCGACGACCTCACGGTCGAGGGCGGCGGCATCTTCGCCGCGGCCGGGACGGTCAACAACAACGGGCAGGCGCGGATCGACGGCACGCTCCGCGTAGACGACGGCGGCTTCCCCGGGGGCGGCGCGGGCACGTACGCCTACGACCAGACGACCGGCGTCCTCTTCTTCAACCACACGGCCGGCACCTACGGCGTCAACGACTTCAACTTCTGGCCCGCCTCGAACGGCCCGCAGAACGTCTCGGTCGGCACGGCCCACCTACAGCTCAACGTCGCGCGCACGGTCGGCCTCTCCTTCGAGACCTCCGCCGGCATCTTCGGCGCGAACAACCTGACCGTCGGCGCGGGCGGCACCTTCACGCTCTTCACCGGCGGCTTCGTCTCGGGCTCGCCCGCCTACGGCGCGGGCTCTACGCTCAGGTACTCGACGGGCGGCACCTACAACCGCTCGGGCGAGTGGCTCCCCGACGCGACGGGCGGCGCGGGCTACCCCTCGAACGTCGAGCTCTTTGCCAACACCACCCTCAACCTCCCGAACGGCTCGACCGGCTCGACCTTCCAGGCGGGCGGCAGCCTGACCATCGGCTCGGGCTCGACGCTCGACATGGGCGCGATGTCGAAGGCGCTCACCGCGCTCGGCAACGTCCAGATCGACGGCACGCTCAAGCTCTCGACCGCCCTGGGCGGCGACCTCAAGCTGCAAGGCAACTTAAGCAAGTCCGGCACCTTCACCCACAACAACCGCGCCGTCTTCTTCGAGGGCGGCGCGACGCAGAGCATCAAGGACTCCGGCGGCGCGTTCACCATCCCCTACGTCGTCGTCAACAAGACGGACAACACGGTCGTGCTCGACGAGACCGACCTGACGACGCTCGGCCCGGCGGGCGGCGCCTCCATCAACTTCGTCGGCGGCACGAGCAACCTGACGCTCAACGGCCGGAAGCTGACGCTCGGCGGCAGCATCGGCAACACGCCCGCGGGCTCGGGCTTCGTCGGCGACGCGTCCGCCGACGTGTCTCTGGAGGACGGCGGCTCCGCCGGGTCGATGGGGACGCTCACCTTCGTGAGCGGGGGCGAGAGCTTACGGAACCTGACCGTCAACCGGACGGGCCCCGTCGGCTCCGTCATCCTCGGCTCGAACCTGACCGTCGGCGGCACGCTGACGCTCACGGCGGGCAAGGTACTGACGGGCTCGAACACCCTGACGGTCGGGGACGCGGGCACGGCCGCGCGCGCGAGCGGCTACGTCGTCGGCACGCTCCGGAAGAACTTCTCGGCCGCCGTGGGCGAGGACTTCAGCTTCCCCGTCGGCACGGACGACGGCTACTCGCCCGTCAACGCGGAGTCTACGACGGGAACGGGCTCGCTCTCGGTGAAGGCGACGCAGACAAAGCACCCCGGCATCCCGGGTGCGGACGTGCTCGCGCGCTACTGGACGCTCTCGGGCTCCGGGATAACGACCGACCTGACCTTCAACTACCTCGACGGCGACGTGGCCGGCGACGAGAACAGCTACCAGGTCTTCAAGTACGACGGCGCGTTCACCGCGCCCGGCGACCAGTCGGTCAGCCCGCCGGACAACTCGGCCACGGTGAGCGGCGTCAGTAGCTTCTCCGACTGGACGCTGGCCGAGTTTTCCTCCGTCTTCGTGCCCATCAGCGGGACGAAGACCGTCTGCGCCTCGGACTGCGACTACGTGAACCTGACGGGCGCGGCGGGGCTCTTCGCCGCCGTCAACTCCTCGATAGTCGAAGGCAACCTCGTCGCGCAGATCGCGGGCGACCTCGTCGAGGACGGCACGCATGCACTCAACCAGTGGACGGAGTCGGGCGCTGGCGGCTATACGCTGACCATCGAGCCCGCCGACGGCACCATGAAGACCATCTCGGGCGACGTGGCCGCGGGGATGATTCGACTCGACGGCGCGGATCGCGTGACGATTGACGGCCGCTTTAACGGCGAAGGCCGCTCCCTGACCTTCCGCAACACGAGCACGGCGGGCGCGACCATCAAGCTCTCGAACGACGCCTCGAACAACACCGTCCGCAGCTCCGTCGTCGAGGGCCGGGCCTTTGACGCGGCCGCGGCCGTCAACCCGACCGTCGCCGTCGTCACCATCGGCGCGGGCGCGACCACGGGCAACGACGGCAACACGATCACCGACAACCAGATTCGCGACCGCAGCGACGCCGCGGGCGTCCCCACGACCCTCGTGCTCTCGGTCGGCACGTCCGAGACGGTCTCCAACTCGAACGGCACGGTCTCGGACAACGAACTCTTCAACTTCAGGGTCAGCGGCGTCCACGTCTCCTCCTCGAACGACGGCAACGACTCGTGGACGGTCACGGGCAATAACGTCTACCAGACTACGGCGAGCACGGATGATGTCTACGGCCTCTGGGTCGGCGCGTGCGGGACGAGCGCCGTCACGGGCAACACCGTCCACGACCTGAGCAGCGGCGACGGCGGCGTCAGCGTGCACGGCATCCGCCTCGACCCGATCTCGGGCACAACCGACGTCTCGCGCAACCGCGTCTACTCGCTCACGCACGCGGAGAACAATTCGGAGATTGCGGGCATCGCGGCCCGGCCGGGCGGCACGGCGACCGTCAACATCTTCAACAACCAGGTGAGTCTCGTCCCGTCGAATACGATGAGCCAGCGCATCCGCGGCATCTCCGAGCAGGGCCCGGCCGGCACGAGCGTCAACCTCTTCTACAACACCGTGCTCGTCGGCGGCACGGCGTCCGGCTCTCGAACGACGGCGGCCTGCCTGCGGGTGGATGACAGCTCCGCCGCCTCCACGTGGCGCGACAACATCTGCTTCAACAACCGCACGGGCGGCGGCGCGAACCACTACGCCGCCGGCAACGAGAGCGCCGACGGCTCCTTCTCTTCCGACTACAACATCTTCGTCGGCACCGGGGCCGGGGCGGCGTCCGACTTCATGGAGACGCCCCCGGCCGGCGGCCCGACCGACGACACCGGCGAGCCCGTCTCGTTCGCGACGTGGCAGTCTCAGACGGGCGGCGACGCCCACTCGCAGGGCGCGAACCCGGGCGGCGACTACACCGTCGCCAACATGTTCACGTCCGAGACCGACCTGCACCTGAACACGGCGGGCACGAACCCTGCCTCGAACGCGGGCACGCCCCTCGGCTCGGTCACAGACGACTACGACGAGGAGGCGCGCGACACCGTCATCCCCGACATCGGCGCGGACGAGGTCTTGAGCACGGTTCTGCTCAGCCTCTCCTCGGCCACCTACAGCGTCGGCGAGGGCGGCGGCTCGGTCAACGTCGTCGTCAAGCGCACCGGCAGCAGCGTCGGCGACGTGGCCGTCATGTACGCCACGAGCGACGGGACGGCCGAGGACGGCAGCGACTACACGGCGGCGAGCGACGTGCTCACCTGGCCGGACGGCGACGTGTCCGACCGGAGCTTCAACGTCGATATCAGCGGCGACGGCGACGACGAACCGGACGAGACCTTCAACGTCGCCCTCAGCCTGCCCGCGGGCGCTTCGCTCGGCACGCCGGACACGGCCGTCGTCACCATCACCGACGACGACGCCCCGCCGGTCTTCTTCTCCATCGACGACGTGACGAAGGCCGAGGGCAACACGGGCACGACCGCCTTCGTCTTCACCGTCACCAAGATGGGCGCGGGCGCGGCGAGCGTGGACTTCGAGACCGAGGACGACGCGTCCTTCTACGCGGCCGAGGCCGGCTCCGACTACGCCTCGAACTCCGGCACGCTCAACTTCGACTCGGCCGACACGACGAAGACCGTCACCGTCCTCGTCAACGGCGACACGACGCCGGAGGTAGACGAGACCTTCCTCGTGAAACTCTCGAACGCCTCGGGCGCGAGCATCGGCGACGACACGGGCGTCGGCACCATCCGCAACGACGAGGAGTCGGTCGGCGCGGGCCAGCTCATCATCTCCGAGTTCCGCCTGCGCGGCCCCGGCCTCTCCCCGGAAGAGTCTTCCCCCGGCAGGCCGGCTGCGCAGTCGTCGCGGTCGAGACCGGCCCTGCCGAAGTCGAGCTCGCCCCTGTCCCCCTGCGGCAAGTCGAGTAAGAGTGCCACGACGAGCGCGGGCGCGGGCGTCCGGCGGAAGGTGCCCGTGGACGTGCTCGCCGACCCGGCCGCCGCCGAGCCGGACACCAGCCCCGAGGCCAACGACGAGTTCATTGAGCTTTACAACAACTCGGACTCGCCGCTGCTGGTGACGACGACCGACGGCTCCGAGGGGTGGGCCGTGGCCGCCTCCGACGGAATCGTGCGCTTCATCGTCCCGCAGGGGACGGTCATCCCGCCGCGCGCGCACTTCCTCAGCCCCAACCTGCTCGGCTACAGCCTCTACTTCTACCCGGCGGGCGACGGCGGCTTCGGCCTGCCGTTCGCCTTCGGCGACTACGTCCTCCGCGGCGACGGCACCGACTGCTTCGGCTACGAGTTGGACATCCCGGACAACGTCGGGATCGCCCTCTTCCGCACGTCGAACCCGTCGAACTTCTCGGAGGAGACGAGGCTCGACGCCGTCGGCCCGACGGCCGAGACCAACGCGCTCTACAGGGAGGGCGCGGGCTACCCGGCGCTGACGCCCGACGACATCTCGAAGAACCTTGAGCACAGCTTCTTCCGCTCGCTCTGCTCGTTCGGCGTCGCGGCCTGCACGACGCCGGGGCTGCCGAAGGACACGGGCGACAACGCCGCGGACTTCCTCTTCGTGGACACGGAGTTCACGGCGACGGCCGCGGGGCAGAAGCTCGGAGCGCCGGGGCCGGAGAACCTCTTCTCGCCCGTCCAGCGGAACGCACAGCTCTCGCTCCCGCTGCTCGACCGCACGCTGTCGAACGCCGCGCCGCCGAACCGCGTGCGCTCGCTCACGTCCGACCCGGCGAACAACTCGCTCTTCGGCACGCTGGAGATTCGCCGGCGCGTGACGAACCGCACGGGCAGGCCCGTCACGGCGCTGCGCTTCCGCATCATCGAGCTGACGACCGCGGCCGCGACCCCGAACGGGGCCGACCTGCGCGCGCGCGACGCCGCCGACGTCACCGTCCTAGGCGTGTCCGACGAGGAGACCTGCTCTTCGTCGGGGGCGGGCCCCGCGCCGTGCGACGTGACCGCCGAGGGGACGATCCTGGAGCAGCCGTCCTTCGACGAACCCGGCCAGCCGAACGGCGGCGGCCTCAACTCCTCGCTCGCCGTCGGCTCCATCACGTTCGACGACCCGCTCGAAGACGGCGACTCGGTCAACGTCAACTTCCTGCTCGGCGTCCAGAAGACCGGCGCGTTCCGCTTCCTGCTCAACATCGAGGCGGTGACGGACGAGTGCTCCTGCCCGACGACGACCAGGCCGGCCGCGCGACCCGCCGCGCGCCGCTGACCGCGGTGGCGCTGTCGGGGTCGGCTTTTGCATTTGCGGCGGGCGGCGGTTAGGATTGCCGGCACGGACGAATCCAGCACAGCCAGAGTGAGGTCAAGGCGATGAAATTCCCGGGCGGCATGAACCTGCAACAGATGATGAAGCAGGCGCAGCAGATGCAGGAGAAGATGCAGAAGGAGATGGAGGAGATGGTGGTGGACGCCACGGCCGGCGGCGGCGTCGTCACCGTCCAGATGCGCGGCACCAAGGAGGTCGAGTCCATCAAGATCGACCCCGAGGCGGTCAAGGACGGCGACGTCGAGATGCTCCAGGACCTCATCGTCGCCGCCGTCAACGAGGCCGGCCGCAAGGTGGACGAGGCCATGAAGTCCAAGCTCGGCGGCATGCTCCCGCCCGGACTGATGTAAGAGTGATGAGGACTGAGTACTGAGGACTGAGTAAAAGACAGACACTCAGTCCTCAGTACTCAGTCCTCAGTACTTCTATGCTTGAGTACTCCGAGCCCGTCACCAAGCTGATCGACGAGTTCAAGCGCCTGCCCGGCATCGGGCACAAGTCGGCGCAGCGGCTCGCCTTCCACGTGCTGCGGATGCCGCAGGCGGACGTGGAGCGCTTCGTCGCGGCGCTCGAAGAGGTCAAGCGCAAAATCGTCTCCTGCACGGTCTGCAACAACCTGACCGACGTAGACCCCTGCCGCTTCTGCGCCTCGACCTCGCGCGACCGCTCCATCATCTGCGTCGTCGAGGAGCCGTACAACCTCGTCGCCGTCGAGAAGACGCGCAGCTACAACGGCCTCTACCACGTACTGCACGGGAGCCTCTCGCCCATCCGCGGCCTCGGGCCGGAAGACCTCCGCCTGCAAAACCTCCTCCCGCGCCTGCGCCCCGAGAACAACGACGGCGTCGAGGTGCGCGAGGTCATCCTCGCCACCAACCCCAACACCGAGGGCGAGGCCACGGCCAGCTACATCAGCCGGCTCCTCAAGCCCCTCGGCGTCCGCGTCACCCGCATCGCCATGGGCATGCCGGTCGGCAGCGACCTCGAATACGTGGACGAGGTCACCATGGACAAGGCGCTCGCCAACCGGCACGAAATCTAAAAGCCGTGAACCGTAAACCGTAAACCGTGACAAGATTAACGCCTGCCCTTACTTGTCACCGTTTACGGTTTACGGTTCACGGTTTATACTGTCGTCACACGAAAGGGGAGTAGGTCGCCCACCTCTGTGGGTCCGGTGAGGCCGTCAGGACGGTGCCCGCGGTAGGGCGCCCGGCGCACCGGGGAGAGCGAAGACCGGCTCGACGACCAAGACCTTTTGCGGCTGTACGCGGCCTGCAAAAGGTCTTTCCTTTTTGCCCGCCCGCTGCCGCCGACTCAGCGCTATAAGAGGAGGTGGAAGGTGAAATCTCTCTCGAACATCCTGATCGCTTACGACGGCTCCGCCTGCTCCGACGCGGCGCTCAACGACCTGAAGCGCGCGGGGCTGCCCGCATCGCTCGACGCGCTGGTGGTGACGGTGGCCGACGTCATCGTCCCCCCGCCTGACAGGGAGCTGCCCGGCGAGCCCGCGGTGCGCATCCCCGGGGTCGCGCGCCACGTCCACGAGAAGACCGAAAGGGCAGTCGGCGAGGCGCGCGCACGCGCCGAGGCGGCGGCCGAGCGCGTCAGGGCCGACTTCCCCGGCTGGCGCGTGCGGGCCGTGGTGGACTGCGACGCGGCCGCGTGGGCCCTCATCAAGATAGCCGACCGCATGCCGGCCGACCTCGTCGTGGTCGGCTCGCACAGGCACGCGGTGGCGGGCGGCCGGCTCATCCTCGGCAGCACTTCGCAGCGGGTGCTCTACGAGGCGCGATGCTCCGTGCGCGCGGCGCGCTGCTCGGAGGTTCGGCGCGAGGGGCCCGTCCGCCTCGTCGTCGGCTTCAACGGCTCGCACTTCGCCGAGGAGGCCGTCGAGGCGGTCGCCGCGCGCGCGTGGCCGGAGGGGAGCGAGGCGCGCCTCGTCGTCGCGGGCCACGAACTCGGGCCGGAGTCTCCGGGCGCGGCGGCGCAGCACCTACGGGCGGCGGGGCTGAGCGTGTCGGAGATGGCGCGCGAAGGCGACCCCGCGCACGTCCTCGTACACGAGGCGGAGGAGTGGGGGGCCGACTGCATCTTCGTCGGCACGCGCGGCCTGCACGGCTTCCAGCACCTCCTGCACGGCAGCGTCGCCTCGGCCGTGGCCGCGCGCGCGCAGTGCTCCGTCGAGGTGGTGCGCACGTCGGCCGCCGCCTGAAGAGAGATCGAGGAGGGACACAGCCATGCTGGCCGAAGCGGTTCCCGCCGGACAGTTCGACGCAGGGACGAACAAGCCCTGCCACACGCTCACGGTCGAGGAGAGTTTCGCGCGGCTGAAGTCCGAGGCGCGCGGGCTTTCGTCGGAAGAGGCCGCGCGGCGTCTCGCGGAGTTCGGGCCGAACGAGTTGCAGGCCGCGGGGCGCGTCTCGGCCTGGGACATCCTCGTCGAACAGTTCAAGAACGTCCTCATCATCATCCTGCTCCTGGCGACGGCGCTGTCGGCCTTCCTCGGCCACGGCGTCGAGGCCATCGCCATCACCGTCATCGTACTCTTCGCCGTCGTCCTCGGCTTCGTGCAGGAGTACCGCGCCGAGCGCGCCATCGAGGCGCTGCGCGAGATGGCCGCGCCCGCCGCCACCGTCCTCCGCGACGGCCGCGAGCGTCGCGTGCCCGCGCGCGAGCTGGTTCCCGGCGACCTGATTCTTCTGGCGACCGGAGACAAGGTGCCGGCCGACGTGCGGCTGGTCGAGGCCGTCAACCTGCAAGCGGTCGAGGCGGCGCTGACGGGCGAGTCCGCGCCCGTCGAGAAGCACACGGGCGCGCTCGCGGACGAGCGGCTGCCGACGGGCGACCGGAAGAACATGGCCTACGCGGGCACGGCCGTGACCTACGGGCGCGGGCGCGCGCTCGTCGTCGCGACGGGGATGGCGACCGAGTTCGGCAAGATCGCAAGGATGCTCGAAGAGGTCGAGACGAGCCGGACGCCCTTGCAGGACAACCTCGACCGCGTCGGCAAGGCGCTCGCGCGCGCGGCGTTCGTCGTCGTCGTCGTCATCGTCGCGCTCGGCCTCTTCCGCGGACAGCCCTTCGTCGAGATGCTCATCTTCGGCGTGGCGCTCGCGGTCGCGGTCGTCCCCGAGGCCCTGCCCGCGGTCGTCACCATCTCGCTCGCGCTCGGCGTCAAGCGGATGGTCAGGCGCAACGCCCTCGTGCGCCGCCTGCCCGCGGTCGAGACGCTGGGCAGCACCTCCGTCATCTGCTCCGACAAGACGGGCACGCTCACCAAAGACGAGATGACCGCGCGCCGCGTCTTCGTCGGCGGCCGGATGCTCGAAGTGTCGGGGACGGGCTACGAGCCGAGCGGGACTTTCTCGTTTGAAGGTTCGGAGGCCGAGCCGGACGAGACCTTGCTCACGCTTCTCGGCGCCGCCGCGCTCGCCTCGGACGCGCGCGTCGAGCGCAGCGAGGCGGGCGACAAGTGGGAGGTCAAAGGCGACCCGACCGAGGCCGCGCTCGTGGTGGCGGCGGCCAAGGCCGGGCTGGACAAGGCCGGGCTGGACGCGCAGTTCCCGCGCGCCTCGGAGATCCCCTTCACCGCCGAGACCAAGCGCATGACGACGCTGCACGAGACTCCGGAAGGCGTGACCGCATACTCGAAGGGAGCGCCGGAGATCATCGTCGGCTCGTGCGCGCGCCGGTTGACCGAGGGCGGGGAGGAGACGCTCGACGAGGCGCGCCGCGCGGAGGTTCTGGAAGCGGCGCAGAGGATGGCGGGCGAGGCCCTGCGCGTGCTGGCCGTCGCCTACAAGCGGAACGCCTCTCTGGCGGATGCGGAGCGCGACATGACGCTCCTCGGCCTGGTCGGCATGATCGACCCGCCGCGCGCGGAGGCGAAGGACGCGGTGCGCGAGTGCGAGGAGGCGGGCATCAAGGTCGTCATGATTACGGGCGACCACCCCCTGACGGCGCTGGCCGTGGCGCGCGAGCTGGGGCTCAGTAAAGAGGGCCGCGTCGTCACGGGCGCGGAGCTGGAGGAGATGTCGGACGAGGAGTTGGAGCGCGCGTGCGAGTCGGTCGAGGTCTGCGCGCGCGTCTCGCCGGCGCACAAGCTGCGCGTCGTCACCGCCCTCCAGAAGCGCGGTGAGGTCGTCGCCATGACGGGCGACGGCGTCAACGACGCGCCCGCCCTGAAGAAGGCCGACATCGGCATCGCGATGGGCATCACCGGCACCGACGTCTCCAAGGAGGCGGCCGCGATGACGCTCACCGACGACAACTTCGCCTCCATCGTCGCGGCCGTCGAGGAGGGGCGCGGCATCTTCTCGAACATCAAGAAGTATCTGATGTACCTGCTCTCCTCCAACGTCGGCGAGATCGGGCTGATGGCGGGGGCGGCGCTGGCGGGCCTGCCGATACCTTTAAGCGCGGTGCAGATTCTCTACGTCAACCTCGCCACCGACGGCCTGCCCGCGCTCGCCCTGGCCGTAGACCCGCCCGAGGAGGACTTGATGAAGCGGCCGCCGCGCGACCCGCGCTCCGGCATCTTCACGCGCCCCGTCGTCGTGCTGATGCTGACGGGCGGCGTCTGGTCAACGGTCGTCAACCTCGGGCTCTTCGTCTGGGCCCTGAACTCGGGGCGGGGGCTTCAGGAGGCGATGACGATGACGTTCGTCTCGCTCGTCCTCATACAGTTCTTCAAGGCTTACAACTTCCGCTCCGACCGGCACTCGGTGCTGCGCAGGCCCTTCGCCAACAGGTGGCTGAACATCGCCATCCTCTGGGAGCTGGTCATGCTGGGGCTCATCCTCTACGTGCCGTTTCTGGGGAGGGTCTTCGGCACCTACGCCATCACGACGACCGACTGGCTCGTCATCGTCGCCGCGGCCTTCACCATCTCGCCCGTCCTCGAACTGGCGAAGTGGGCCGAGCGGCGCGGCTGGCTGGGGGAGTTGCGCTAAAAGCCGTGAACCGTAAACCGTGAACTGTGACAGGCGAAGAGCATTTCTTACCTGTCACGGTTCACGGTTTACGGTTCACGGCTTTTTCTTGTCACGGTTCACGGCGCTTCGTCAGAAGCGCACGGGCTCTTCGGGCGCGCCCTGCTTGCACTCTTTGCAGTCCTGGCCGCTGTCGTACCACTTGGCGTCGAAGTCCACGAGCGAGAGGACGGGGACGGGGTCTTCGCCGGGGACTTCGAGCCTGGGGGGCGAGTTGCGGAAGCGGACGATGCAGGCCGCGCCGATGACGCGCGCGCCGAGCTGCTGGACGATCTCGACCGTCTCGCTGAGCGCCGCGCCCGTGCGCGAGATGTCGTCCACGATGACGCAGGGGTGCACCTCGCCCTTCTGGACGTACTGGCGGAACATGCGCTTGCCCTCCTCGCGCTCGGCCCAGTAGATCTGCTCGGCGCTCAGGGCCTCGCGCACGGCGAAGGCGACGGGGATGCCGCCGGGGCTCGGGGAGATGATGGAGACCTTCGGGAGCGCGCTCGACACGTCCTTCTCCAGACGCAGCTTGCGCGAGAGGGCCACGGCCAGCACGCGCGCCGTGTCGTAGTAGCGGAAGGCGAGCGGCATCTGAAAGTAGTGCGGCGTGTGCTGCCCCGAAGGGTAGACGAAGTGCCCCTCGCGGTACGCCCCCGTCTTCTTGAGCATCCCCAGCACCTCGTCCTGCTCGGGTATCAGTCGCGGCATCGTCATCGTCGTTCTCCTGAAAAAGAAGTAGGCAGTAGGCAGACGGCAGCAGGCAGTTCAAGACAGCGGGCTCTTGAGCAGACAGGTTCTTAGCATCAGCCGCCTGACGGTCGGATTACGACGAACGAACGCCAACGGCGAACTGCCTACTGCCGTCTGCCTACTGCCTACTTTTCCCCAGCATACCACTACTCGCGCGCGTTTACAGCCAGCGCGCGCTCGATGAGGCGGCGCTGGTCTGCGCCGAGCCCCGGGGGGAGCGCGTCGCGCACGAACCACTCGGCGCGGTCGATCTCGAAACCCTTCTCCAGCCCTTCGAGCGCGGCGGCGCGCATCCGGCAGCGGAAGATGACCTCCACCTGCTGCACGTGCGCGAGCGTGCGCACGAAGGCCAGCTCGACGCCGTCGAGTTCGAGCCCGGTCTCCTCGCGCAGCTCGCGCCGGATGGCCTCCTCCGGCTGCTCGGACGCCTTGAGGAAGCCGCCGGGCATGCCCCACCCGCTCCCCTTGCGCAGCACGTGCCGCAGCAGCAGCACGCGCCCGCGCTCGTCCGACACCACGGCCCCGGCCGTCACCGTGAACCGCGGCTGCGTCAGCCACACCCCCGCCCTCCTCACGAAGCGCGGCGACCCGCGCCACACCCGCGCCAGCAGACCCTTGAGCATGCAGGCATGTTAAAGGATGAAGGATGAAGGCGGAAGGATGAGAGGGTGTTGGGTTCCGGGTGTTAGGTGTCGGGGGTTGGGTTTGAGACAGGCCGACTGTCCTTAAACCAGAACCCAACACCTAACACCCAAAACCTTCCCCTTCATCCTTTCCTCCGTTGCTTTCCCCACGCGGCGCGCGTAAGATTCGTTCAAAGCCGGGGCGCGGATGCGCCGAAGTCCCACGCCTTTCTTAAAACTGATAAAGAGAAGGAAGCCGACCCTTTAACCTTATGTCGAGCGAAGCCAACCAGACGACGAGCGCGGCCGCCGTGCAGGCCCCGACCGAGCAGCAGGAGACGAAGCCCGGCATCCCGAAGCGCTTCGCGACGGGGCAGACCGTGTGCAACGAGAAGAATGAGAAGGGCAAGCTCTGCAACGGCCACCTCAAGGAACTCAACACGCAGCACCCCTCGCGGGTCTACCTGCGCGGCGACGACACGCTCTACCGCTGCCAGGCGTGCGGCGCGCTCTACATGGGGCCGCCGATGGGGCACGTGCGCGACCCCTCGAAGCAGACGCGCTACGTCGAGCGCGACCTCGCCGCCATCCTGCGCGCCGCGGGCGGCACGCTCCCCGCCTACGAATACCCGACGCCCGCCTGGCGCGGCGAGCCGAAGCCGAAACAGGTCGCCAAGACCTCCGCGCCCGCGCGCGCCCCGGCCGCGAAGCCGGTCGCGGACTCTTCCGCGTCGGCAGACGCGCACAGGCCGGCCGCCGAGGCGCAGGCCGCCACGGGTCAGGCTTCGGCCGCGCCCATGAGCCCCACGGCCGCGACCGCCTCGCCCGCCGCGGGGGCCGAGACCGTCTCAGACCTCGGCAGGGAAGCCTCGACCGAACTGACGCCCGGCGCGCCCAAAGACGAGCGGCCGAAGGCCGCGGCGGCCCCCGCCGCCCCGTCCGCCGAGGCCAAGCCGAAGAAGAAGGGCGGCGGCGGCTTCAAGTACGGGCCGGAATTTCTCGCGCAGCCCGGCGAGACCGAGGAGCAGAAGATCGCGCGCCTCAAGCGCCTCGTCGAAGAGGCCAAGCGCGCCGCCGGCAAGCTGTGAACAGTAGGCAGTAGGCAGATGGCAGTAGGCAGTTAAGACAATATTTCTACAACTGCCTACTGCCATCTGCCTACTGCCTACTCTTCTTCATCAAGGGGTTCTTAGATGCTACACGAGAACACGCTCGACGCGAGGCGGGCGGCGCTGGCCGTCATCGACGTGCAGGAGGCTTTCCGCCATCACATCCCTGACTTCTCGGAGGTGGCCGCGCGGTGCGCGCTGGTCGCGCACGCCGCGCGCCTGCTGGGGCTCGCGGTCGTCGTCACGGAGCAGTACCCGAAGGGCCTGGGATGGACGGCCGCGGAGGTCGCCGCCGTCTTCGCCGAAGGCTTCGAGCCGGTCGAGAAGACGGCCTTCAGCTCCTGCGGCGCGCAGGAGTTCGTCGCACGGCTCGAAGCGGCGGGCGCGCGCCAGGTCATGCTCTGCGGCATCGAGGCGCACGTCTGCGTCAACCAGACGGCGCACGACCTGCTCGCGCGCGGCTACCAGGTTCACCTGCTCGCCGACTGCGTCTCCTCGCGCACGGCGCAGAACCGGCAGACCGGCCTCGACAAGATGCTGCGCTCCGGCGCGCTCCCCTCCTCCACCGAACTCGCCCTCTTCGAGTTGATGCGCGACGCCCGCCACGAGCAGTTCAAGGCGATTCAGAAACTGATAAAGTAGCTCTCAGCGGTCAGCACTCAGCTTTCAGCCGACCCGACTTGCGCGGGACGCGAGACGGAAGTAAAACTCGTACGCGGCGGCGGGACAAAAGCTGAAAGCTGACTGCCGACCGCTGAACGCTTCAACACATGGACTTACTTTCATCACTCAACGAGCGGCAGCGCGAGGCCGTCGTCACGACCGAAGGCCCCCTGCTCATCCTCGCCGGCGCGGGGTCGGGGAAGACGCGCGTTATCACGGTGCGCATCGCCTACCTCATCTCGGAAAGGGGGGTGCCGCCGTACAACATCCTCGCCGTCACCTTCACCAACAAGGCTGCGCAGGAGATGCGCGACCGCGTCACGCGCCTGCTCGAAGGGCGTCGGTTAGAGAGCGCGCCGCTCGTCTCGACCTTCCACTCACTGTGCGTGCGCCTGCTGCGCCGCGACATCGAGAAGTTGGAGGAGGGCTACACCCGCTCCTTCACCATCTACGACCAGGACGACTCCTTGCGCGTCGTCAAGGCGTGCATCAAAGACCTCGGCTACGACGACCAGCGGCTCGCCCCGCGCCAGACGCAGTCGGCCGTCAGCCACGCCAAGAACTCCGGCCTCGACGCCGAAGCTTACGCCGCGCGCGCCGAGTACACCGACGAGAAGCGCGCGGCCATCGCCCGCGTCTTCCGCCTCTACGAGGAGCGCCTCGTCAACAACAACGCCGTGGACTTCGACGACCTGCTCATCCTGGCCGTCCGGCTGCTGCGCAAGCGCGAGGACGTGCGCGCCCACTACAACGAGCGCTTCCGCTACATCCTCGTCGATGAGTATCAGGATACGAATGCCTTGCAGTTCGCCCTCATCAACTACCTCACGCAGAAGCAGCAGAACATCTGCGTCGTCGGAGACGAGAGCCAATCAATTTATAAATGGCGGGGCGCGGACATCTCGAACATCCTGAACTTCGAGCAGCACTACCCGGAGGCGCGGGCGATCAAGCTGGAGCAGAACTACCGCTCGACGCAGACCATCCTCGACGCGGCCGACGCCGTCATCAAGCACAACACCGAGCGGAAGGAGAAGACGCTCTGGACGGCGAACCCGGCGGGCGCGCCGATCCGCTACTACCAGGCGTTGGACGCGGAATCGGAGGCGCGCTTCGTCGCCGCCAAGATCGAGGAGCACCGGAGGCTCGACCCGAAGGCGCGCGCCGCCGTGCTGTACCGGACGAACGCGCAGTCGCGCGTCTTCGAGGAGGCTTTGAGGAGGGCGGGGCTGGGCTACAACATCGTCGGCGGCTTCTCCTTCTACGAGCGCGCGGAGGTGCGCGACATCGTCTCCTACCTGAAGCTCGCCCTGAACCCGCACGACTCGGTCGCGCTGCTGCGCGTCGTCAACACGCCGACGCGGGGCCTGGGCAAGCAGACGCTCGACGAGTTGGACAGGCGCGCGAAGGACTACGGCGTCTCGCTCTGGGAGGCCATCGGCATCATCAACGAGCAGCCCGAGGGCTTCAGCCCGCGCGCCGTCGCGTCGCTCAGGAAGTTCCAGTCGATCATCGAGGGCCTGGTCGCGCGCGCGCAGAAGGAGCCGGCCTCCGAGGTCGTCAAGGCGGCCATCCTCGACACGGGCTACGCCGACGCGCTCAAGGCCGAGAACAGCGAGGAGGCCGAAGGCCGGCTCGAAAATCTTCAAGAGCTGGTCAACGCCGCGGTCGATTACGACGCGGAGGAGGGCGGCGGCCTGCGCGACTTCATCGACGCCGCGGCGCTCGTCTCGGACACGGATCAGTACAAGGGTGACGCGCCCGTCACGCTGATGACGATGCACTCGGCGAAGGGGTTGGAGTTCCCCGTCGTCTTCATCGTCGGGATGGAGGACGGGCTGTTCCCGCACTCGCGCGCGGCGGCCGACCAGGCCGAGCTGGAGGAGGAGCGCAGGCTCTGCTACGTCGCCATCACGCGCGCCGAGCGGCACCTCTACGTCTCGCACGCGATGCGGCGGCGCGTCTACGGCGAGGAGATGGCCTCGGAGCCCTCGCAGTTCCTGAACGAGATGCCGCTCGAAGCAATCGAAGACCTCTCGCGCGGCGCGTCGTGGCTCTCGTTCGCGCGCAGCTCTTCGGCCCTTGAGTCGCGCCACGCGGCGCGCGTTCTTCGCGGCGAGAGTGCGACTCCGCCCGAGCGCCGCTACGCGGGCAAGACCTACGACAGCGCCGACTCCATCGCCGAGTTCTTCCGCCAGCGCGGCGACCAGATACGCCGCAACGCTTCCGCCGACACGCGGCGGCAACAGCCGCCCGCGCCGCAGCCCCCGCGCCCCGCGGCCGGCGGGCGCCCGGCCGCGTCCTCTTCATCATCATCCTCTTCCGCCGCCGGCTTCACCCCCGGCACGCACGTCAAGCACCCGAAGTACGGCCGCGGCCTCGTCCTGCGCCGCGAGGGCGTCGGCGACGCCGCCAAGCTCTTGGTGAGCTTTCCCGGCTTCGGCCAGAAGAAGCTCGTCGAAAAATACGCCGGTTTAGAAAAGGCTTAGAACAAACAGGTCAGAACCGCCCGCGGTAGCGGGCGGCCCTTTGTTGTGCGGACGATTCGTATCACGAAGGGCCGCCCGCTACCGCGGGCGGTTCTGACCCGGCTGTCACGGTGGTAAGATTCGCCGCAGCGGGGACTAAGGCGAATGACTAACGAGGAACTCGCGCGGAGGTTCGAGCGGCTGGCGCTGCTGATGGAGATTCGCGGCGACGACAAGTTCCGCGTGCGCTCGTACCGGAACGCGGCCGAGACTCTGGAGACGTGGCCGAGTCCCGTAGAACGTGTCGCGCGCGAGGAGGGCCTGAAGGGGTTGCAGACGCTGCCCGGCGTGGGCAAGGCCATCAGCGGCAAGATCGTCGAGCTGCTGGAGCGCGGCACCTTCGACGCGTGGGAGCGCCTGAAGGAGGAGACGCCCGAGACGGTGCTCGACCTGCTCGAAGTCGAGGGCGTCGGCGTCAGGACGGCCGCGACCCTCTACCAGCAGTTCAAAATCTCCTCGCTCCGAGACCTCTTGCAGTTCGTCGAGGGGGGCGGGCTCGACCTCGTGGACGGCGTCGGCGAGAAGACGGCCGAGCGCATCGCCCGCAGCGTCCGCAGGCTCGCCGGGTAGGGCCGCGCGCCGTCAGGCCCCCGACGCGCCCCCGTCGCCCTTGCCGAACACCGGCGTCTTGCCCCGCCGCGCCTTGCCGCGGTGGCGGACGCGCCTTTTCTTACGGTTACTCCCCCAGATGGTCATCGCGCCGCGCTTCGCCTCGTAGATTTCGGCGTAGCAGCCGGGCAGGATTTGGAAGGGGCTTTTAATCTTGCGCTTGTGGTCGAACTGGTGCCCCTTCGGGTCGAGTTCCCAGTTGTCCTCGAACCACGCCGGGTAGACGAAGTCGCAGACCTTGACGCCGTCAATCTCGTAGGTGACGCACTGGACGGGGTCGCAGACTTCGTAGAAGTAGATGCGCTCGGGGCGGCCGACGGCCGAGGAGCGGCGCGCGTAGAGGTTGCACGCGGGGTCGATGATCATCTCCAGCACCTCGTGCGAGAGGGTCTCGCTGATCGTGCCGTCCTTGCTCATGTCCTCGCGGGCGAAGATGCCGGCGACGGGGTAGCCCTCGGGCGAGAAGTGGTAGCCGATGTAGTCCTTGTCGGCCTCGTCGCGCCACTTCTCGTAGACGATGATCTGGTAGGCGTCGCGCGGCACGCGCCCCTTGGCGAAGAGGAGCCGCGCGCCGATGCCCCAGACGGGCTCGAAGTGCTCCGTCACCTGCCGCTGGACGGCCGGGATGAGCGCCGTGATCTCCTCGTCCTTCATGAACCCGTTCGTCTCGTTCTTAATGTAAATGATCGGGTTCTCGCGTGAGCTTTTCATAGGGGTCTCCGGGGTCTGAGATGGAAAGGCAAAAGGCGTGAACCGTAAACCGTGAACCGTGACGAGTAAGAGCGTGTTCTTACTCGTCACGGTTCACGGTTTACGGTTCACGGCATTTTCTTGTCGCGGTTCACGCCTTACTTCAGCTCGGGCTCGCGCTTGACGATGACGAGGGTGATGTCGTCGCCCGCGGGCGTGCCCTGCGCGAAGGAGGAGAGCGCGGCCTCGATCTGGTCGCGGATGCCCGCGGCCGAGCGGCTGAGGTTGCGCGCGACCACCTCCTGGAGGCGGGCGGTGCCGAACTCCTCGCCCTTGGCGTTCTGCGACTCGGTGACGCCGTCCGAGTAGGCGACGAGCACGTCGCCGGGGCGGAGCTGCGTGCGCCCCTCGCGGTAGTCGAAGTCGGGGACTATCCCGAGGGGGAGGCCGCCCGCGGCGAGGTGTTCGAGCGTGCCGCCCTCGTGCGCGATGATCGGCGGGTTATGCCCCGCGTTGATGAAGGAGAGCGAGCCGGTCAGCGGGTCCAGCTCCGCGTAGAAGAGCGTGACGAAGCGGTTGGCCGGCGTGTTGTCCGCCAGATACCGGTTGACCGCGCTGATCGACTCCCCGATGGGCCGGCACGAGGCGACCTGCGCGTGCACGGCCGCGTGCAGGGATGACATCAGCAGCGCGGCCGAAGTCCCCTTCCCCGACACGTCGCCGAGCGCGACGACGAGGCGGCCGTCGCCGCACGTGATGAAGTCGTAGTAGTCGCCGCCGATCTCGTACGACGGGAAGCTGATGCCCTGGAGCCCGTAGCCGGGGACGTTGGGCGGGGCGGAGGGCTGGAAGCGCTGCTGTATCTCGCGCGCCAGTTGCAGCTCGCGCTCGAAGCGCTCCTGTTCGAGGTGCTCTTCGAGCAGGCGCGTGTTCTCGACGCGGATGGCGGCGACCGAGCCGAGGGTGGTGAGCACCTTCAGGTGGTCTTCCGTGAAGCGCGAGGTGGCGAGCGGCGAGTCGGCGTAGATCATGCCGAAGATGCGGTCGCCGACGCCAAGCGGCACGGCCAGCACCGAGCGGATGCCCTGGAAGGTGACCGTCGAAGACTTGAAGCGCGGGTCGTGCTGCGCGTCGGAGGTCAGGACGGAGCGCCCCTGGTTGACGACCTCCTCGATGATGGTGCGGCTGACGCGGACTTCGCCGACCTCGGGGCGGCGGTCGCGCATCTCGGCGGCGCGAATCTTCAGCTCGCCGCCCTCGGGCGGCTCGCGCAGCATGATGAGGCAGCGCTCGGCCGGGACGGCGTCGAAGACTAAGAGCGCCACCTGCCTGAGCGTCTCGTCGAGCGTCGCCGAGGCGAGCAGCGTCACGCCGACCTTCGAGATGAGCGCGAGCAGGTCGCCGTGGTCGGCGACGGTCGGCGTCGTCTTTGTCTGCGCGCCCGAGCGGTGCGGCATGATGGTCGCCACGTCGAAGCGACCCGAGCTTTGCGTGCGCGCGGCCTCGATGGATTCGAGCAGGCCGTTCGTGGTGTGCTGCGCCGAGTCGAAGGCGATGGTCGCTTCCGGCAGGGGCGAGTCCTCCTCGATGGTCGTCGCGGGCAGTTGCGGCGAAGTGGACTGATCCTTGAAGACGATCTCGGTCTCGCCGATCTGGATGCGCCCGCCGTGCGTGAGCGCCACGGGCTGTTCGAGCCGCGAGCCGTTGTAGTAGGTGCCGTTGGCCGAGCCGAGGTCTTGCAGCACGTAGATGTCGCCCTCGCGCCGCACCTCCGCGTGGACGCGCGAGGCGAACGGGTCGGGCACGCACACGTCGTTGCGCGCCGAGCGCCCGATGGTGATCCTCAGACGCCCCAGCGGCAGGCGCTCCGGCGCGCGGTCAGGATAATTAACTAATAACTCAGACATGGCGGTTCAGAAGCGGTGACAAGGGACAAGAGACACGCACGGGTGACAGGTTAAGGCAAACGCCCTCGCTTGTCATCTCTCACTTTCCGCCCGCCGACGGCTCACTGCCTTCGCAGGCGGTCGAACTCTCTTTCGAGCTGCTGCGCGTAGCCGCGCGCCTGGGCGGCGTGCGCGCCGCGCTGCGCGAGCTGGAAGTGTTGGAGCGCGGCGACGACTTCGGCGCGCTGGAGCGAGCCGGGCCTGCGCCCTTCGACGTAGGCGAGGCCGAGGTAGTAGTGCGCGTCCACGTTGCCGCCCGCGGCCGCTGCGCGGAACTCCGCGAGCGCGGCGCTGCGGTTCGACGACCAGAGCTGGACGCCGCGGCCGTAGCGCTCGGCGGGCGAGGCCGGCGCGGGCGTCGCGGGCGTCGGGCTGGGCTGCGCGGTCGGCTCCGGCGCGGGCGTCGGCGCGGGCGTCGCGTTGACGGAGGCGACCTCTTCGGCCTGCGGCGTGGGCGAAGGCTCGCCCGGGCGCGGCGTGTGCGCGGGCGTCGGGGTCGCCTGCGCGGGCGAGAGTTCCGAGAGGTGCCGGCGCGCGAGTTCGGCCAGTTCGGCGGGCGCGAAGGAGAGCAGTTGCTCGTAGGCCGCGCGCGCCTCGTCCGCGCGCCCGGCCATGCGCAGCGAGTCGGCCAGCCCGAGCAGGTCGTTGGGGTCGGGCCGCGCGCCGGGCGCGGTGAGGTTGACCGCGCGCCGGTAGCTCTCGGCCGCGTCCGCGTAGAGCCCCTCGGCGAACTGCGTCGTGGCGAGCACGCGCCAGGCGTTGAAGTCGTAGGGCGCGTTGAGGGCGACGGCGCGGAACTCTTCGATGGCCTCGCGGCGCGCGTTGGCCGAGAGCAGAAGCTCGCCGAGCCTGCGGTGCGCGCGCGTGTTGCCGGGGTCGAGCGCGTTGGCCTCGCGCAGGAGGCCCAGCGCGCCCTCCATGTCCCCGGCGGCGAGCCGCGCCTCCGCGTCCTGAAGCTTCAGCTCGAACTGCTGCCGGGCGTCGCCCGTGACGGGCGCGGTCGGCCCCTGCGTCGGCAGGTCCGTCAGGTCGGAGCGGCGCAGCAGTCTGTACCCGAGCCACGCGCCGCCGGCCGTGAGGGCCGCGACGAAGACGCAGACGGCGACGACCCACGGCCACGCGCGCCGCGCGGGCGCGGGACGTGGGGGCACGGGTGGAGGCGCGTTGACAGGAGCGTCCGCCTGAACGTCGGCGTCGGCGGTCTTGGGTTCGCCCGTCTCGGCCTTCGGTTCGTTCGCCTCCGCGCCGGCCGCCCGGGCGTAAGGCCAGGAGCCGACGCCGGCCGGCATCGTGGCCTCGGGGTCAAAGGGGCGGGTGGCGTCGAAGTCTCCGGTCGCCTCGAAGTCGGGCTCCTGCCTCTCGACGGGCCGCGGGACGTGGATGGTCAGCTCTTCGTCTTCGTAGCCGGGGACGTCCGGGCGCGTGACGGCCGAGTTGTTCCGGACGAGCGTTGCCTCCGGGTCTATCGTTTGCGAGGGCTGCTGGCCGTCGCCCTCCTGACTTCGGAGGAGGCGCTCCATCTCGGCGAGGCTGACGCGCGAGGTCTGCGGCGCGACCCGCTCTTCGCCGGGCGCGAGCCCGTCGGTCGTGCGCGTCTCGTCCGGGATAAGCGGGACGGTCGCGGCGTGCGGCGAGACGTCGCCCGTCTCGCCGCCGGGCGCGTGCAGGGGCGCGCCGCAGCGCCGGCAGAAGCGCGCGCCGGGGAAGGTGTCCGCACCACAACTCGGGCAGGAGGTCAGCATCCTTCTTCGGAGAGTCTGTACGGAGAGAAGCGCCGGAAGTTCAGCGCAGGTTCGTCACGCGGGGCGCGCGGCTGCGCACCACCACGGTGCCCGCGAGCCAGTCGTGCAGCGCCCGCCCCTGCGGGTCGAAGGCCGCGAAGAGGAAGCCGAGGCCGAGCGTCAGGAGCGTCAGGGGGTAGCCGACGAGGTGGCGCAGCAGCGCGCGCCCGACGCTCAGAGGCTCGCCGTCCTTGCGCTCGATGCGCAGGCCCGCCATCCACTTCCCCAGCGTGCGCCCGCTCAGGTTGGCGAGCAGCACGAAGTTGACGAAGGCGACGCCCGCGGTCGTCAGGTAGCCGACGAACAGGATGAAGTTGCCGCCCCGCTTCACGTCGCCACCGAAGAAGCGCGCCAGCAGCGTCGTCAGCGCCAGCACGCCGACGACGACGATGTAGTCGATGAGCAGCGCCCCGCAGCGCAGCGAGAACGGCGCGCGCAGGCGCTCGAAGTTCACCGCCCCCCTCTGTACGCGCCCGGCCTCGCGCACCCGCGCCGCCCTTTCCTCTCGTTCGATTTGCACAGACATAAAAGTCAGGAGTCAGGAGTCAGAAGTCAGGAGTCAGAATAAGAACCTTCTTCATTCTGACTCCTGACTTCTGACTCCTGACTTCATCCGATTAAAAAGTGGAGCGTCGTCTCGCCGAGGCGCAGGCGGTCGCCGTTGGCGAGCGGGCGCGGCTGGCGGGGGCCGAGGCGGACGGCCTCGTTGACCACGGTGCCGTTGACCGAGCCGAGGTCTTCGACGAGGAACGTGTCGCCCTCGCGCCAGACGCGCGCGTGGCGGCGCGAAATCTTCGTCTCCGGGTCGAAGCGCGAGAGGTCTATGTCGGGGAAGATGTTCGACTGCGGGTCGGTGCGCCCGACGAGGTTCGTCTCCTTATTTAAGAGGAACGTCGCGTCCAGCTCGGTCGTCCCCGTCACGACGAGGCGGGCGGTGGCGCGCGCCGTGCGCAGCGCCGCGCTCGCCGCCGCGATGGGCTGGCGCGCGCCGCAGTGCGGGCAGAAGACGTCCTCGGACGAGATGGACTTGCCGCAGAAGCCGCAGAAGACCCTCTCGACCGCCATCGTGCGCGCGGTCTGCTCCTGCGCGCCGCGCACCACCCCGTAGGTGACGGCCCCCGCGCGCAACTGCTCGACGTGGCGCTGGAGCGTGTCGCGCATCTCGGCGGCCGAGCGGAAGCGGCGCTCGGGCTCGTACTCGACGGCGCGCATCAGAATCCACTCCATCTCGTTCGAGACGGCCGGGTTGATCTGGCGCGGCGTCGGGTTCTTCGAGAAGTCGAAGATGAGCAGCGGGTTGTCCTGCGGGTCGGAGCCCGTCAGGAGGTGGAACATCGTCGCGCCCAGCCCGTAGATGTCCGTCCGCGGCTCGGCCTTCCCGCTGAACAGCTCCGGCGGCGCGTAGCCCATCGTCCCCACCGCCGTCACGCCCTTCTCCTGCGGCGCGACCCAGCGCGCGATGCCAAAGTCGATCAGCATGACGCGCCCCGAGTTGCCGTCGATCATCAGGTTCGCGGGCTTGAGGTCACGGTAGATGATGGGCGGGCGCTGGTTGTGCAGGTATTCGAGTACGTCGGCCGCCTGCGCGCCCCACTCGGCCACGGTCAGCTCGTCCAGGCGGTTCATCGGCGCGTGGCGCAGGCGCGCGAGGCAGTCGCCGCCCGAGATGTACTTCATGACGAGGTAGAAGCGCGAGGCCGTCTCGTCGTAGAAGTAGTCGTAGATGGTCGGGATCGAGGGGTGTTCGAGCGAGGCCAGGAGCATCGACTCGCGGCGGAAGTCGGCGACGGCCTTCTCCTGCTGCGACTCGTCGATGTGCGTCTGGATCATCTCCTTGACGGCGCGCGGGGCGTCGCCGAGGTTCCTGTCCTTCGCGTAGTAGACGGCCCCCATGCCGCCGCCGCCGATGCGCTTGACGATCTCGTAGCGGCTGTAAAGGATCGTGCCCGGCTCCAACTGGCTCGCCGCGCGGCGGCCCGAAGAGGAGGAGCCGCCCGTCCGCCCCGTGAAGGCCATCGGGCGCGAGGGCAGGTCGCCGGTGCGGTGGTCTCTGGGCGCGGGGGCGCTGTCCGCGCCCTGTGCGGCGGGGCCGGGGGTTTGCCCTCCGGCCGACGCCTGCCCGCCGCCCGCGGCGCCGGCCGGCTGCTCTTCGGAGGTGTCCGTGGTCGTCTCGCCGTCCTCTTCGACGGAGGAGAGTTCGGCCGAGCCCGCGGTCGAGAGACCTTTCGAGTCCTCCGTGCTTGAAGGCTCGGGGGCGTCGGTCGCCTCGGCCGGCTCGCTCTCGCGCGCGGGCGCGACGGCCTGACCGCCGTGCGAAGCCTCGATGATGGTCGGCTGCAACTCGTCAAGGCCGCCTCGCGCCGGGGCCTCGGGCTCCTGCGCCAGGAGGTCGTGTGAAGGCGCGGCCCGGCCCTCCCCGCCGGGGACGGGCTGCAAGGCCAGGCCGCAGTTGCCGCAGAAGCGGTCTTCCGGGGCCACAGGCGCGCCGCAATCGAAACAGGACGACATCAACTTCTCTCTGAGGTGGTACGACTAAGCGAGCACGTGGAACTTCAGGAACGTCTTGCCGACGATGACCTCGTCGCCGTCGCGCAGAGGCTGCCGGTCGCCCGGGAGCAGACGCCTGCCGCGGTTGACGAAGGTGCCGTTGGTCGAGCCGAGGTCTTCGATGTAGTACTGGCCGGCGCGGCGCGTGATCCGCGCGTGGCGGCGCGAGACCTTGGCCTCGGGGTCGTCGGAGTCCAGGTCAACGTCGGGGAAGATGCCGCCGTCGGCGTCCCAGCGGCCGATGTGCGACTCGTCCTCACACATCGGGAACTCTTTGCCGACCGAGCGCCCGCGGTGGATGACCAGCTTGGCGTGCGGCGCCGCCCCCCCGCCGTCGCGGCGCGAAGGCGAGTCCGCGTGCGCGTGCGAGCGCCCGGCGACGGCCGTGCCCGAAGAGAGCGGCTGCGGCTTCGGCACCGCGCGCAGCTCCGGCGAGGAGGCGCGCCTCGCCGCGCCCGAGTCGGAGGCGACCGGCTCCGGCCCGGCGTGCGTCCCCGGCCCGGCGTGCTCGCTCGTCTGCGCGCGGGTGGCCGGGCCCGCCTGGAGCGCCGCCCCGCACTCGTCGCAGTATTGCGAGCCCTCGATATTCTTCGTCTGGCACCTTTCGCAGGTGATCATGGCCGCGTCCTTCACGAATTTTTGGATGGCGGTGCGGGCTGGCACGCCCCTGAGATGCCCCCGAATTCCCACTCGGCGCGCGCCCGAGAGGCGTCCCGTGCGCCGGCCGCTCATTGTACCGCGAAACGCGAGACGCGCCAACAGCATCAAAAGGCGGTGAATGGTAAATGGCGAATGGTAAATGGACGTTCACCACGCCTCCCGACGCGATCACACCCGACACATACCGCACACAGCTTCCATTCACTATTTACCGTTCACCATTAACTGTTTCCTGAAACTGTTCCACCTTTTTGCACGTAGAAGAGTTGCCGGCGGCGGGAAGGTGCAGCAGTTGTTCGGTTTAGCGCCGGCCGCGTTCCAGTTTGCGGAGCCAGCCCAGTCCCGACCGAAATTTTAACCCCAGTCTTTTCGAGAAGAGGAATCAAATAGCAATGGCTCTGAGCCGGAAGAAGAAAATCATCATCGCGGTCTCGGCGGTCGCCGTCCTCGGCCTCGTCGTCGTCATCAGCATCTTCGCGCGCGGCAAGGACGAGGCCGAGGTCACGGTCATCAAGGTGGACGTGCGCCCCGAACTCAAGTCCACCGTCACCGCCTCCGGCGAGGTGCGCCCCATCAAGTTCGTCAACCTGACGAGCGAGGTGCAGGGGCGCATCACCGAGATCAGCGTCAACCCCGGCGACAAGGTGACGGTCGGCCAGCCGCTCGTGCGCGTTGACCCGACGCAGCTCGAATCCAGCGCCGAGGCGCAGGCCGCCAGCGCCGCCGCCGCCATCTCCGACGTGCAGAACGCGCGCACGTCCGTCGCCTCCGCCGAGAACGCCGTCTCGCAGGCGCAGCAGTCGCTCCTCGCCGCCGAGGCTTCGCTCGCGCAGGCGCGCCAGGCCGTCAACACCGCGCAGACCGCCGTCGACCGCGAGCAGGTCAACCTGGAGACCGCCCGCCGCGAGCTGAGGCGCACCACGGAACTCATCGAGTCGGGCGTCGCCTCGCGCTCCGAGTACGACACGGCGCAGGACAGGCTCAAGACGGCGCAGGTCGCCCTGAAGACTTCGCAGGCTCAGCTCGAATCGGCTAAGATCGCGGTCGAGGAGTCGAAGGCGCGCGTCAACCAGCAGCGCGTGGCCGTGACCGACGCGCAGAACGGCGTCAAGCGCGCCCGCGAGAGCGTCCAGACGAGCGAGGCGCGCGCCAACGCGCAGCAGGCCATGTACCGCGGCCAGGCTTCGCAGCGCAGCAAGGCCGTCACGGTCTCGCCGCTGACCGGCGTCGTCGTGGACATCCCGGCGCGCGTCGGCCAGTTCGCCGTCGCCGGCCTCTCGACCACCTCGCTGATGACCATCGCCGACATGACGACGATCAACGTCGAGGTCAACGTGGACGAGACCGAGATCGCGCAGATTCAGGTGGAGCAGCCGGTCAAGGTCAAGGTGGACGCGATGGGCGAGCGCGACCTGCCCGGCAAGGTCGTCCAGAAGAACCCGCTCGCCGTCTCGCGCTCCGACACGCAGGGCGCGGGCCTCGGCAACCGCGTCAACGTCCAGGAGGCGAAGGAGTTCAAGGTCATCGTCGAGCTCGACCTAAGGGAAGTGCCGAACGACCTGCGCGACTCGCTCCGCCCCGGCATGACCGCGACCGCGACGATCACGACCAACACGAAGCAGAACGTCATCGCCGTCCCGCTCCAAGCCATCGTCGAGAAGGCCCCGACCCCGACGCCGACCCCGCCCGCGGGTCAGGGCGCGGGCCAGCCGGCCCCGGCCCCGACCGAGAAGCCGAAGGACATCAAGGGCGTCTTCGTGCTCGAAGGCAAGAAGGTCAAGTTCGTCCCCGTCGAGACCGGCATCACGGGCGAGTCGGACATCGAGATCGTGAGCGGCCTCCAGAAGGACATGGAAGTGGTCACCGGCCCGAGCCGCGTGCTGCGGACGCTGAAGGAGGGGGACACCGTGCAGCGTCAGCAGAACAAGCCCGGCGACAAGGCGGGTGAGAAGAAATGAGCGAGGCACTTTTAGAGATGGAGAGCCCCACCACCGACGAAGTGGCGAACGGCGTGACCGAAGAGACGAGCGTCGCGGGCGGCAGCGTCGTGGACGCGGACGCGCTCGAACGCGGCGACCTGCTGGCGCACGACGGCGTGCCGGCCGCGCTCATCTCGATGCGCGACATCTGGCGCACCTACGAGATGGGGGCCGAGAAGCTCCACGCGCTGCGCGGCGTCTCGTTCGACGTGCAGCGCGGCGAGTACCTCGCCATCATCGGCCCCTCGGGCTCCGGCAAATCGACGCTGATGAACCTCATCGGCTGCCTCGACACGCCGAGCCAGGGCCGCTACTGGATCAACAGCAAGCTCGTCTCCGACATGGAGGACGACGAGCTGGCGCGCATCCGCAACCAGGAGATCGGCTTCGTCTTCCAGACGTTCAACCTCCTGGCGCGCGCCACCGCCCTGCACAACGTCGAACTGCCGCTCATCTACGCGGGCGTCTCGGCCGCGGAGCGGCACGAGCGGGCGCAGAAGGCGCTGAGCAACGTCGAGCTTTCAGACCGCATGACGCACCGCCCGAACGAGCTCTCGGGCGGCCAGCGCCAGAGGGTCGCCATCGCCCGCGCCCTGGTCAACAACCCTTCGATCCTGCTGGCCGACGAGCCGACCGGCGCGCTCGACACCAAGACGAGCTACGAGATCATGGAACTCTTCGAGCGGCTGCACGAGATGGGGAACACGATCATCCTCGTCACGCACGAGCACGACATCGCCGCCCGCGCGCACCGCATCATCCACATCCGCGACGGCCAGATCGAGAAGGACGAGCGGACGCGGTAGGAGGCCGAGAGGCTCAAGGCTGATGACAAAACGGAGGGAGGATGAGAACCGGCGGGCTCTCATCCTCCCTCTGACTTTTCCTCCCCTCGCGTCCCTTTGACGCATGAGCGCACTGCTGACAGGGCCGGCCGAAGGACGCCGGGCTGACGTGCCCCGCGGCTTCAGGTCTGCGCCCGCCCGGGCGCGCCGCGGCCTGCTCCCGCCGATCTTCCACAAGTCCTGGGAGTCGCTGCGCATCGCGCTCGGCAGCCTGCGCGCCAACAAGCTCAGGACGGCCTTAACGCTCGTCGGCGTCGTGGTCGGCGTCGCCGCCGTCATCGCGGTCGTCACCATCATCAAGGGGCTCGACCAGACGGTCGCCTCCACCTTCTCCTCGCAGGGCTCGACCGTCTTCACCGTCTCGAAGCGCCCGCAGGTCATCACCTCGCGCGAGGACTTCATCAAGTTCAACCGGCGCAAGGACGTGACCGAGGAGGACGCCGAGGCCATCGCTCGACTCTGCGCCGCCTGCTGGCGCACGGGCGTAGCCGCCAACGCGCAGGCGACCGTCAAGGCCGGCGACCAGTCTTCGGACGGCGTGCGCGTGCGGGGCCTGACGCTCTCGATGTTCGCCATCGAGGACACGGACGTCGTGGCGGGGCGCGCGTGGACGGAGGTGGAGGAGGCCGCGGGGCGCGACGTGGCCGTCGTCGGCCCCGACATCCTCGACAACCTCTTCCAGGGCGCGCCGCCCGAACAGGTCATCGGCCGGCAGGTGCGCGTCGAGGGGCGCTCGTACCAGATCATCGGCGTCACGGAGCGCCTGGGTAAAATCTTCGGCATGTCGCGCGACAACTTCGTGCAGATCCCCTACCCGACCTTCAAGAAGGCTTTCGGGTCGCGCGTCTCGCTCGTCGTCTTCATACAGGTGCCCGAGCAGGCGCGGCTCGCCGCGGCCGAAGACCAGGCGCGCAACGTCATGCGCAACCGCCGCGGCAAGACCTTCCGCGACGAGGAGGACGGCTTCGCCCTGGAGACGCAGGACGTCTTCATCGACCTCTACAAGAGCGCGACGGCGAACATCTACGTCGTGACCATCGGGGTGGCCGCCGTCTCGCTGGTCGTCGGCGGCATCGTCGTGATGAACATCATGCTCGTCTCGGTGACGGAGCGGACGAAGGAGGTCGGCCTGCGCAAGGCGGTCGGGGCCTCGCGCCGCGACGTGCTCTTGCAGTTCCTCATCGAGTCGGTCGTCATCACCTCCATCGGCGGCATGATGGGCGTCCTCGCGGGCTTCATCCTCGCCTTCGGGCTCGCCACCGCGATGGGCTTCCCGCTGCTCTTCAGCGTCGGCTCGGCCGTCTTAGGCGTCACCGTCTCCTCCGCCGTCGGCATCGCCAGCGGGTTGTGGCCCGCCTGGAAGGCGGCGCGGCTCGACCCGATTGAGGCCCTTCGTGCCGAGTGAAGGTTCGTATGTCCTTTGACGACATCAGGGAGTCGGCGGCGATGGCCGTCTCGACGGTGCGGGCGAACAAGCTGCGCTCGGCGCTGACGATCCTCGGCGTCGGCATCGGCGTGGTGACGCTGACCTTCATGGTGTCGATCATCCAGGGCTTGAATAAAGCCTTCGCCGAGCAGATCGAGTCTTTGGGCTCGAACACCATCTTCGTCTCGAAGTTCGACCCGAGCTTCGGCCGCCCGCCGAACAACGAGGAGCTGCACCGCAAGGACATCACCGTCGAGGACGCCGAGGCCATCCGCGTCGAGGGCGCGGAGAACATCGACTCGGTCGCCCCCATCCGCCGCAAGATCGCCGCGTCCCTGCGCTACGCCGACAGGGAGACCGACACGCCGATCCTGTTCGGCGTCACGCCCGAGTACGAGTACACGCTCTCGCAGTTCATCGAGCGCGGCCGCTTCGTCACGGAGGGCGACATGAGGGGCCGCGAGAACGTCGCGGTACTGGCGCAGGACGTGGTGCGCGCGCTCTTCCCCAACGAAGACCCGCTCGGCAAGGAGATCAAGATCGAGGGGACGCCCTTCCGCGTCGTCGGCGTGATGGAGACCCTGGGGAACTTCTTCGGCCAGTCGCGCGACAACTCGGTCTTCATCCCCCTCCCGACCTTCGACAAGTACTGGCGCGACATCGAGCCGCCCGTAGTCGTCTTCTTCATCATCCTCCGCCCGCACACGCGCGCGCACGTCCGCCCGGCGACGGATCAGGTCACCGACATCCTGCGCCGCCGCCGCCAGGTGCCCGCGGGCGCGAAGGACAACTTCGGCGTCTCGTCGCAGGACTCTCTGCTCGACTTCTACAACCAGTTGACGGGCGCGACGTGGCTCGTGCTGACGGCCATCTCGTTCGTCGCGCTGATGATCGGCGGCATCGGCGTGATGAACATTATGCTCGTGAGCGTGACCGAGCGGACGAAGGAGATCGGCATCCGCAAGGCCGTCGGCGCGACGCGCGCCAACATCCTCTGGCAGTTCCTCATCGAGGCCGTCGTGCTCACGGGGCTCGGCGGCCTCGCCGGGCTCGCCGTGGGCGAGGCGGCGAGCCTCCTGATGAACGCCTACTCGCCGCTCCCGGCCTTCGTCCCCGTCTGGGCCATCCTCGTCGGCGTCGGCATCTCCGCGAGCGTCGGCATCGTCTTCGGCCTCTGGCCCGCCTGGAAGGCCGCCCGCCTCGACCCCATCGAAGCACTGCGCTATGAATAGCCGTGAACCGTAAACCGTAAACCGTGACAAGAAGGTGCGGCTGACTGTGCGCCGTAACCGGCCACAGGACAAGGGCGTCTTTCACTTGTCACGGCTTACGGTTTACGGTTCACGGCCTTTGGGCGTAAACTTTTCTCCAAACAAAAGGATTTTGGTCGCCGGTGACGAACGCGAGGGCCGCGGTGTGCAACCAAAGCGGTGGCCTGTCCGTAGTAGACGCGAACCATGAAATTCATCGAGACACTGAAGCTGGCCGTCGCCGCCATCTGGGCGCACAAGCTGCGCTCGGCGCTGACGCTCTTGGGGATGATCATCGGCGTGGCGGCCGTCGTCGTCGTCGTCTCGCTCATCCAGGGCTTCAACGCCTACATCGACGAGAAGATCGCCAACATCGGCGCAAAGTCCTACACCATCGGCCGCTTCAGCATGGACGACTTCAAGGACACCGACTCCATCGCGGCCGCGCAGCGGCGCAACAAGGAGCTGACCCTCGAAGACTTCGAGTTCCTCAAGAGCCGCCTGACCCTGACCGACAAGTTCGCCGCCGGGGCGCGCCCGCAGCGCGCGCAGATCAAGCGCGGCAGCGAGCTGCTCGAAGAGGTGCAGGTGGACGGCAAGCAGCCTCTGATGGGCGAGATCGAGAAGGTGGACGTGGCCGACGGCCGCTACTTCACCGACATCGAGAACAACGAGGCGGCGCGCGTCGCCTTCATCGGCTCCGACGTGGCCGACAAGCTCTTCCCCGGCGCAGACCCCGTGGGCGGCGAAATCTACATCAACGGCCTGCCCTACCGCGTCGTCGGGGTGCGCACCGCGAAGGGCACGGTCTTTGGCATGCCCCAGGACACCTTCGTCACGCTCCCCCTGATGACCTACCGGCGCAACTTCGGTGCGCTCAAGAACTGGCGCTCGCTCTACATGCAGGGCACGGCCAGGGACGACAAACAGTTCCAGGACGCGGTGGACGAGGCGCGCGGCTGGATGCGCGTCCGGCGGGGGCTGGAGAAGGACGAGAAGGACAACTTCGGCATCTTCACGCCCGACTCCATCACGGGGCTGCGCGACCGCCTCTTCGGCACCATCTTCATCGTCGCCATCGCGGTGCCGGCCATCGCGCTCGTCGTCGGCGGCATCGTCGTCATGAACATCATGCTGGTGAGCGTGACCGAAAGGACGAAGGAGATCGGCATCCGCAAGGCCCTGGGCGCGCGCCGCGCGGACATCCTCAAGCAGTTCCTCGTCGAGGCCGTCACGCTCTCGGCCATCGGCGGCGCGACCGGCGTCATCATCGCGTGGCTGCTCGGGCGCGTCGTCACGGCGATGCTCATCCCGACCTACCTTTCGGTGACGGCGGTCATCATCGCCGTCACCGTCTCGGGCGCGGTCGGCGTCGCCGCCGGCATCTTCCCCGCCTGGAAGGCCGCGCGCCTCGACCCCATCGAGGCGCTGAGGGCTGACTAAATGAGAATCCTACGAACTGACATCTTAGAAAACCTCTGGATGGCCTTGCAGACCCTGCGGGCCAACAAGCTGAGGTCTTTCCTGACGGTCATCGGCGTGATGATCGGCGTCATCGTGGTGATGCTCATCGCGTCGATCATCAGCGGCATCGACGAGCAGGTGAAGAAGGAGATCGAGTCGTTCGGCACGCGCTCGATCTTCATCGCGAAGTTCGACCCCGGCATCCGCGTCGGCCGCCTGTCGCGCGAGGAGCGGATGCGCAAGGAGCTGACCTACGACGACGCCGTCGCCGTCTCGCAGCTCTCGTCGGTCGAACTGGCCGTCCCCTTCCTCGACATCACGAACAACTTCTTCGGCCGCAAGATCACGGTCTCGACCGAGGGCAAGACCTCGGAGGCCGTCAGGCTCGAAGGGACGCTGCCCGACTACATCCGCGCCGGGACGGACGTGGTCTCGGAGGGGCGCTTCTTCTCGCAGTTCGAGAACGACACGAACCAGCGCGTCTGCGTCGTCCGCAGCCGCGTCGCCGAGGACTTCTTCCCGAACGTGTCGCCGGTCGGCCAGTCGATCGACATCGGCGGGCAGGACTTCAAAGTCATCGGCGTCGTCCAGCAGCGCGAGCAGCTCTTCGGCGGTTCGGGGAGTGACGACATCAACAACGGCATCTACGTCCCCTTCAACGTCGCGCGCAAGCTGAAGCCGAACGCCGACGACGTGTACATCCTGGCGGTCGCCAGGCCGGGCGAGATAGACAAGGCGAAGGATCAGATCACAGACTTGCTGCGCGTGCGGAGGCAGGTGCCGTTCGGCAAGCCGAACAACTTCGGCATGGCGACGGCCGACTCGATCATCGACCAGTTCCGCGCCATCACGGGCGGCGTCGCCATCGCGATGGTCGCCATCTCTTCGGTGGGCCTGATGGTGGGCGGCATCGGCGTGATGAACATCATGCTCGTGAGCGTGACCGAGCGCACGCGCGAGATCGGCATCCGCAAGGCCATCGGCGCGCGCAAGAAGGACATCCTCTGGCAGTTCCTCATCGAGGCGGCGACGCTCACGGGCTTCGGCGGCCTCATCGGCCTGACCATCGGCTGGCTGCTGACGCTCCTCGTGCGGCTGCTGATGCCCTCCTACGTCCCGCTCTGGGCCCCCGTCCTCGGCTTCGTCGCCTCGGTCATGATCGGCATCGTCTTCGGCCTCTGGCCCGCCTGGAAGGCCGCCCGCCTCGACCCCATCGAGGCGCTGCGCTACGAATAAGAGCCGTAAAACGTAAACCGTGAACCGTGACAAGAAGGGCTTGACTCCCTCCTGTCACGGTTCACGGTTTACGTTTTACGGCTCTTAAGAGATGAAGCTGCCGAAGAGCGCGCTGGAGGCGACGCGCAGCAGGAGGCCGATGCCGAAGAGGATGAGGGCTATCGTCCAGGCGCTGCCTTTGCTCAGGCGGTCGCTCGTGTTACGCAGGCCGGTGGCCGTCAGCCAGAGGGTGTAGATGGCGAGCACGCCGAAGGAGGCCAGGACGGAGAAGAGGACGGGGCTGTCGGCCGGCCTGACGAGCACGCCGAGGTTGTCCGTCACGAGCGTCTCCGCCCCGAGGATGGGGTGAATGTCGTCCGGGTCTTTGACGTAGAGCAGGACGAGGCTCAGAACCTTCCCGATGATGATCGCGGGCAGCCACGCCCAGACGGCCGCCGACAGCGCCTGCCAGAAGCCGATCCGCCCGCCGAAGAGCAGCACCAGAAGCATGTAGAGCCCGGCGACGAGGGACATGACGACGAACAGCCCGACGAAGGTGGTGACGGCGTTGCCGGCGACCTTCGCGGGGGCCTTGGCGTCGGCGATCTGCTGCTCCTTCATCCGCACGGCCTGCTCGGGCGGGATGTTGAACTGCTCGACCACCTTGTCGAGCGTGAAGCTGACGATGCGCTCGGGCGTGAGGCGCTGCGTGAAGGCGGTCGCGTAGACGAAGCTCAGCAGCGTGGCGACGAGGAGCGCGCCGAACCAGCTCGGGTGCGCGCGCAGGTTGCGGAAGACCGACGACGGCTCGAAGAAGATGTTGGCCAGCTTCTGCAAGAAGGGCATCCGCGGGGGCGCGTCCTCGACCGCGCGCCGCGGGATGAAGCTCAGCCCGAAGAGCGCCAGCCCGAGGAAGATGAGCGCCGCCCCCGGCCCGAACCCCACGACCTTCAGGAAGGCGGCGACGACCAGCAGCACCCCGACGCCGAAGACGACGCCCGGCACGACGAACGACTGTGTGCGAATTGCCACGCGGGAGAGACCTCACTTCACTGCGGGATGAGAAACCACTCGGCGCATTCTAAACCCGAACCGCACGCGCCATAAGCGATTTCTGTTACGCGCCCGCCCCCCGCAAGGTTTCAACCCCCCACTGTTCCCCGCCCCACACTTTCTGCCATAATCCCCCCATCGACCCGGAACGCTCCGGGCCGCAAACACCGGGCTGCCGCCAAAGCCTAAAAGCAAAGTAACCGTTCAACCAGAAAGGCGGACAGATATGACCGGAGAAGATATAGAAAGGACTATCGCCTTCATCCTCGAACAGCAGGCGCAGGCTTCCGCATTTAACGCGCAGACTCAATCAACGATGGCGCAACTGACCGAGCGCCTTGACCGCCTGACAGAGCGCACTGACCGCAACGCGGAGGGCATCACGGCCCTACTCGCCATAGCCGAGATGCACGAACGCGAGATAACCGAGAACCGCGAGGCACAGTCGCGCACCGACGAACGCCTCAACGCCCTCATCAACACCGTCGAGCGCTACATCAGCGAAGGCCGCAACGGGAAGACGTAAGAAGACCGACAGTTAAGGAACGGGTGACGGGGCAGGGTGCAAACTCTGCCCCTTCTGCTTTGAACTACTGCGCCTTGGTCTCGGCCTCGAACCAGCCGGGGACGCGGATGCAGGCGACGGTGTGGTCGGGGGAGACTTCACGGAGGTCGGGGTCGATGCGGGAGCAATCTGGAATCGCCTCGGGGCAGCGCGTGTGGAAGCGGCAGCCGGAGGGCGGGTTGATGGGCGTGGGCACGTCGCCCTTCAAGACGATGCGGTCGCGCTTGCGCGTGGGGTCGGGGACGGGGATGGCCGAGAGCAGCGCGCGCGTGTAGGGGTGGAGCGGGTTGCGGTACAGCTCCTCGGCCGAGGCCACCTCGACGATGCGCCCCAGGTACATGACGGCCACGCGGTCGGAGATGTGCTCGACCACGGCGAGGCCGTGCGAGATGAAGAGGTAGGTCAGCTCGAACTCGCCTTGCAGGTCTTCCAAGAGGTTGACGACCTGCGCCTGCACGCTCACGTCGAGCGCCGAGACCGGCTCGTCGGCCACGACCAGCTTCGGGTTGAGCGCGAGAGCGCGCGCGATCCCGATGCGCTGCCGCTGCCCGCCGGAGAACTCGTGCGGGTAGCGGTTCATGTAGTCGGGGTCTAAGCCGACTTTGCGTAGAAGCTCCGCCACGCGCTCGCGCCTCTCCCCCTTGTCGCCGATGCCGTGGATGACCAGCGGCTCCGAGACGATGTCGCGCACCTTCATGCGCGGGTTGAGGCTGGCGTAGGGGTCTTGGAAGATGATCTGCATCTCGCGGCGCAGGCGGCGCAGCTCTTGGCCGGAGGTCGAGAGCACGTCGCGCCCCTCGAACTCGACCTGCCCCCTCGTCGGCTCGATCAGGCGCAGGACGCAGCGGCCGACCGTGGACTTGCCGCAGCCCGACTCGCCCACCAGCCCCAGTGTCTCGCCGCGGTAGATGTCGAAGGTCACGCCGTCCACCGCGCGCACGACGTCGTCGCTCCCCTCGATGGAGAAGTGCTTGAAGAGGCCGCGCACCTCGACGAGTTCTTCGCGCGGGCCGCCTTCCGCGCGCGCGGCCGCGACTTCCGCCTGAGGGACGGTCTGCCCGCGCTCGTTAGTCCTCGCTCCCAACGCTGCCCCCTTCCGCCATCTTCTTTATCTGCGTGTCGGCCGCGACCGCCGCCGTCAGGTCGTAGAGCACGCAGCGCACCGAGACGCCGCCTTCGAGTTGATAGAGCGGGAGGTCGCCCTCCGTGCAGCGCGGCATGCGGTGCGGGCAGCGCGGCGCGAAGTGGCAGCCCTCGGGCAGGTTCGTCGGCTTCGGCACCGTGCCCTCGATGGTCGAGAGCCGCGTCGCCCTGTGCACGTCCGCCTGCGAAAGCTTCGGCACGGAGCGCAAGAGCCCCTCGGTGTAAGGGTGCTTCGGGCGCGCGAACAGCTCCCCGACCGGCGACTCTTCGACGATGCGCCCCGTGTACATGACGGCGACGCGGTCCGCGACTTCGGCGACGACGCCGAGGTCGTGCGTGATGAGGAGCACGGCGAGGTTGCGCGTCCTCCTCAGCTCGTCTATCAGCTCAAGAATCTGCGCCTGGATGGTCACGTCGAGCGCGGTCGTCGGCTCGTCGGCGATGAGCAGCTTCGGGTCGCACGCCAGGGCCATCGCGATCATCACGCGCTGCCGCATCCCGCCCGAGAGCTGGTGCGGGTAGTCGTCCACGCGGCGGCCGGGGTCGGGTATGGCCACCTCGCGCATCGCCTCGACGGCCGCCTCGCGCGCCTGCCTGCGGTTCAACTTCCGGTGAAGGCGCAACGCCTCGGCGATCTGCTCGCCGACCGTGTAGACGGGGTTGAGCGAGGTCATCGGGTCCTGGAAGATCATCGCGATGTCGTCGCCGCGAATCTCGCGCATCCGCTCGTCCGACGCCGCCAGAAGGTTCTCGCCCGCGAACAGAATCTCCCCGCCCACGATCTTCCCCGGCGACCCGACCAGCCTCATCACCGACAGCGCCGTGATCGACTTCCCGCACCCCGACTCGCCCACGAGCCCCAACAGCTCGCCCTCGCCCACGTGAAAGCTCACGCCGTCCACCGCGCGCACCAACCCCGCACGCGTCGGGAACTGCGTCATCAGGTTTTTGACTTCGAGAAGGTGCGTCACTGGCTGCAAGAGTAAACGAACGACGCCCCGGCTGCCAAGACCACTTCCTTAAACTGTCACCGCTTCGCGGTACTCGCCCCAGACGCGGCGGAGGCGGTGGGAGATTTCGCCGACGGTGGCGAGTGCCTCGACGCAGGAGAGGATGCGCGGGAGGAGGTTGTCTGTGGAGCGCGCGGCGTCTTCGAGGAGGGTGAGGGAGACCTCGGTCTTTTCCGCGTCGCGGCGCTGGCGCAGCGCGCGGAGGCGTTCGACCTGCGCGCGCTCGACCGCGGGGTCGATGCGCAGCGTCGGGACGGGCGTCTCCGCCTCGGCGCGGAAGCGGTTGACGCCGACGACGACCGCGTCTTGGGATTCGACGGCGCGCTGGTAGCGGTAGGCGGCCTCCTGTATCTCGCGCTGGACGTAGCCGATCTCGATGGCGTGGAGCATGCCGCCCATCGCGTCGATCTTCTGGATGTAGTCGAGCGCGAGCCGCTCGATCTCGCTCGTCAGAGACTCGACGGCGTAGGAGCCGGCGAGCGGGTCAACGGTGTCGGCCACGCCCGACTCGTGGGCGACGACCTGCTGCGTGCGCAGGGCCAAACGCGCCGCCGCTTCGGTGGGGAGGGAGAGGGCCTCGTCCATCGCGTTCGTGTGTAGACTCTGCGTGCCGCCGAGCACGGCGGCGAGCGCCTGGACGGTGGTGCGGACGACGTTGACCTCGGGCTGCTGCGCGGTGAGGGTCGAGCCGGCCGTCTGCGTGTGGAACCGCAGCATCTGCGAGCGCGGGTCGCGCGCGTGGAAGCGCTCGCGCATGAGCCGCGCCCAGAGGCGGCGGGCGGCGCGGAACTTCGCCACCTCTTCGAGCAGGTTGTTGTGCGCGTTGAAGAAGAAGGAGAGGCGCGGGGCGAACTCGTCAACCTTGAGCCCCGCGCCGAGCGCCGCCTCGACGTAGGCGACGGCGTCGGCGAGCGTGAAGGCGACCTCCTGCACGGCCGTCGAGCCCGCCTCGCGGATGTGGTAGCCCGATATCGAGATCGTGTTCCAGTTCGGCACCTCCGCGGCGCAGTAGGCGAAGGTGTCCGTGACGAGACGGAGAGAGGGCGCGGGCGGGTAGATGTAGGTGCCGCGCGCGGTGTACTCCTTGAGGATGTCGTTCTGAATCGTCCCCTGGAGTTTGTCGGCGGGAACATTCTGCTTCTTCCCGACGGCGATGTAGAGGCAGAGCAGAATCGCGGCCGTCGCGTTGATCGTCATCGAGGTCGAGACTTCGCCCAGGGGGATGCCGTCGAAGAGGCGCTCCATGTCTTCGAGCGAGTCGATGGCGACGCCGACCTTCCCGACCTCGCCCGCGGCGAGCGGGTCGTCGGAATCCAGCCCGATCTGCGTCGGCAGGTCGAAGGCGACCGAGAGGCCGGTCGTGCCCTGCGAGAGGAGGAACTTGTAGCGCGCGTTCGACTCCTCGGCCGTCGCGTAGCCCGCGTACTGGCGCATCGTCCAGAGGCGGCCGCGGTACATGTTGCGCCGCACGCCGCGCGTGTAGGGGAAGTCGCCGGGGTCGCCGAGGTCGCGGTCGTAGTCGAGCGGCTCGGTGTTCGAGGGGTTGAAGTCGGTCGGGAGCGGGATGCCCGAGGAGGTCTCGAAGTGCTCCCGCCGCTCGCGCGCGGCGGCCTTCGGCGCGTCCGTCTTCGTACTCATAAAGTCCCTTTTCTGACGTGTGCGTCGGACAACTTTTTTCTCACGCGGGGTTGTCTCGAAGCCTAGCACAGGCGCTCGGGGGCGGGCAACGAACTGTTTCTGTTCACATCGTTTAACGTCCGGTGTGCGCTAACGCTTCGCCAACTTGAACGGGCCCGCGGGTACAACTGGAAGCCCTGCTCGGGCGTCTGAGATATGTTGCAATAAACGCGCAATGCGGGCGCAACGGGCGAGCAAGGTTTCCGGGTACGAACGAGGGGTTCGGTCACTCCGGCGTCACAAACTTCCTAAAAAATTCAGGAATATTTGCCGATGAGAAAGACGCTTTTTTCTGTTCTCCCGCTACTCGTGTTTCTGGGGCCGACCTACACGAAGCTGCTCCCCTTCTTCGGGCTGAGCATCGCGCCGGCGGCCGACGTGCGCGTCGAGCCGAACCACCTCCGCAAGCCCTCTGCGAACCCCGCGGCGCTGGCCCTGCGCGGCCGCATCGATGAGGCGAAGCGCGAGCTGAAGAAGCTCCCCGCCGACTCGCTCGACGAGGTGACGCTCGCCGTCGCCGACCCGTCGGGCGAGGTGCAGACGCTGCGCGCCTCCAAGGAGGAGTTCCTCCGGCAGGGCGGCGAGTTCACCGCCGTCTCCTCCGAAGGCGAGCCCCTGAAGGTCGCGGTCGTCCGCCCGAACTACGTCAACACGGCGGTGCGCGTCACCGACGCGAAGGGGCGCGAGCTTCAGCCGCTCGTCGTCCGCTACCCCATCGAGAAGGGCGGGAAGCTGAAGGAGGTCGCCTACTACACCTCGGCGCACCCCGCGGTCGAAGATAAAGAGGTCGTGCGCGCGGGCGGCGACTACGTCCGCGAGCGCCTGGACGAGGCGGCGCGCAGGCTCGCGGCCATCGGCGAGCACATCGATCCGGCCATCATCGACGTGGCCGAGCGGCTCGCGCACGTCGAGCACACCGACCACAAGCGCTTCAAGACCGAGAGCCACCCGGCGCTCTTCGACGAGATACGGACGCTCTACGCGCTGAACGCGGGCGACACCTACCGCTACTCGGTCAGCTCGGCCGGCGCGGGCGGCATGGTGCAGATGATCCCGCCGACCTACGAGGCCATCCGCGAGCAGTTCCCGCGCGCGCGCCTCAAGGCCGACTTCGTCGAGGGCATGCGCGACCACGAGAACGCGACCGTCGCCATGCTCCTCTACATGCAGGACACGTGGGACTACCTGAAGAAGCAGGAGGAGGTCGCGGCGGCGATGGCGGCGGGCCTCGCGACGCAGGAGGAGTTGCTCGCGGCCGGCTACAACTCGAACCCGCGGAAGCTGCCAGGCTACCTCGCGCGCGGCGGCTCGGCCTGGCGCACGCTCATCCCCGAGGAGACCAAGATGTACCTCCGCATCTACGCCTCGGTCGAGGCCAACGTCTTCGACGGCCGCTCGTAGGCGTCAATTTCAGAGTTAGACGCGGAGGCGCGGAGATTCTGATTTAGAATCTCCGCGCCTCCGCGTCTCCGTGGCTAAACGAACTTTGGGGTCTGCGCGCGGTTGACCTGCGCGCGCGCGCCGCGTAGCATCTTCGGTTAGAGAGTTACCCCCTTAAAATTCCGTTCGACGCGAGAAGCATTTGGAAATCAACGACGAGGCGAAGGAGATCGTGCAGGAGCTGGGCGCGGCCATCAACTCCGCGGTCGAGAACTCTTCGGAGGTGGCCGCCGCCATCGAGCGGCTGCGCGAGGCCGGCTACGAGATGGAGCTGACGCTCAGGCTGGAGATCGGCCTGCGCGAGTACGAGGCTGAGCCCGACGAGGAGGGCGAAGACTCGGCGCGGCTCGAACTGACCGACGAAGACCGGCGGACGCTCCGCAGCATGAAGATACGCCTCGACGACGGGGACTGAACTTGTAACTTCGAGCTAAAAAGAAAGGGTGGGACGCCGTTCGGTTGCGTCCCACCCTTTCTCCTTGCCCGCGCCGGGCGGGGAGGCTATTCGGCCTTGGCCGTGGCCTTCTTGGTCGCGGCGTCGTAGTTGAGCGTGAGCTTCGAGATCTTGAGCAGGTCCAGGTTCTCCCACTCGATGCCGTTGCCCTCTCTGTCCTCGATGCGGAGGTCCCAGTTGGCGGCCGTCTCTGCGCGGTTGAACTTCACCTCCACGCTCTGCCCCGAGGGGAGCGTGTCCTTGCCGAGGATGTCCTCCTCCCAGTCGTCGGCGTCGTGCGGCGAGATGTAGACCTTGTCGATCTCGACGCCCGTCTCGTTGACGAGGGTGAAGTCCTGCGCGGCGGCCGAGGACGTGTTGGAGTTGTTGGCGTTCGCGGCCGGGCTCGCGGCCGGGCTCGCGGCCGCGGCCGGCGTGGCGGCGGCCTTAGTGTTCGTGTTGGCCGCGGTGTTGTTCGTGGGAGCGGGCGCCGAGCAGGCGGCCGTCAAAAGCAGCGCGCAGGCCACGCCGCCGATCAGCTTCAGACTCTTCATCTAATTCTTCTTCCTTCCGTTTGCAGCAGGCGGGGGGTTGGTAAAGCCGCCGAACTGTATGTAAGGGCGCAGAAAATGTCAATCGCTCCGGCCGCCGCCCGGTGCGTCCGCTTTGCCTCCGGGGGCGCGCGTGTGCTAACCTTCCCGCTTAAATTTACTGAGATTTTCTCGCCTTATAGCTTTGCCGAAGAGGAGCATTAACTAAAGGTATGTCCGCACACTCAGACAGCATCGGCATCGGCCAGACCGGAAAGGTCGTCCAAATCATCGGCCCCGTCCTCGACGTGGAGTTCGGCGACGGCTACCTGCCGCCGATCTACACCGCCCTGCGCGTCACCTCCGAAGGCTTCGACGTGCCCGACCCCATCGACATCATCTGCGAGGTCGAGCAGCACCTGGGCGAGGGGCGCGTCCGCACCGTCTCGATGCAGCCGACCGAGGGCGTCGTGCGCGGCATGGTCGCCACCGACACCGGCGGCCCCATCACCATGCCGGTCGGCGAGACGACCCTGGGCCGCGTGCTCAACGTCATCGGCCAGCCCGTGGACAACCTCGGGCCGGTCAACTCGCAGGAGCGCTACCCCATCCACCGCCACGCGCCCACGCTCGACGAGCAGGCGACCGAGATGGAGATGTTCGAGACCGGCATCAAGGTCGTAGACCTCATCCAGCCCTTCCTCCGCGGCGGCAAGATCGGACTGTTCGGCGGCGCGGGCGTCGGCAAGACCGTGCTCATCCAGGAGCTCATCAACAACGTCGCGCAGAAGCACTCGGGCTTCTCGGTCTTCGCGGGCGTCGGCGAGCGCACGCGCGAGGGCAACGACCTGCTGCGCGAGTTCGTCGAGTCGCAGGTCATCCAGTTCGGCGAGGAGTTCAACAAGCACTTCGAGGAGACCGGCGAGTTCGACATGACGAAGGTGAACATGGAGACCCTCGGCCAGTCGAAGGTGGCGCTCGTCTACGGGCAGATGACCGAGCCGCCGGGGGCGCGCCTGCGTGTCGCGCTCTCGGGCCTGACGGTCGCCGAATACTTCCGCGACCAGGGGCTCGACGTGCTCCTCTTCATCGACAACATCTTCCGCTTCACGCAGGCCGGCTCCGAGGTCTCGGCGCTCTTAGGGCGCATGCCCTCGGCCGTGGGCTACCAGCCGAACCTCGCGACCGAGATGGGCGAGTTGCAGGAGCGCATCACCTCGACGCGGACGGGGGCCATCACCTCGATCCAGGCCGTCTACGTCCCCGCGGACGACTACACAGACCCCGCGCCCGCGACCACCTTCGCGCACCTCGACGCCGTCACCGCGCTCTCGCGCCAGATCGTCGAGCTGGGGATTTACCCGGCGGTTGACCCGCTCGCGTCCTCGTCGCGCATCCTCGACCCGCGCATCGTCGGCGAGGACCACTACCGCACGGCGCAGGCGGTCAAACAGATCTTGCAGCGCTACAAAGACCTGCAAGACATCATCGCGATCCTCGGCCTCGACGAGTTGTCGGAGGAGGACAAGCTGGTCGTCAGCCGCGCGCGCAAGGTGCAGCGCTTCTTCTCGCAGCCCTTCCACGTCGCCGAGCAGTTCACCGGCATGAGCGGCAAGTACGTCCCCATCGCCGACACCATCAAGGGCTTCCAGGAGATCATCGACGGCAAGCACGACGACCTCCCCGAGCAGGCGTTCTACATGGTCGGCACCATCGAAGAGGCGCGCGAGAAGGCCGCGCGGATGGCCGCCGGAGCTTAAGAGCAGTGACGAGTGACAAGTGACGAGTGACGAGCAGTAAGCTCTTACTCGTCACTTGTCACTCGTCACTCGTCACTGCTTTTGAAAACGATGGCACTTCAACTAGACGTTATCACGCCGGAGCGGCGGCTGCTGTCGGAGCAGGCGGACGCGGTGACCGTGCCGGGACTGGGCGGCGAGCTGGGCATCCTGCCCGGCCACACGCCGCTCATCTCGGCGCTCCAGACGGGCGTGCTCTCCTACACGCAAGGGCCGACGACGCGGCGGCTCCTCGTCTCGGGCGGCTTCGTCGAAGTCAACAACGACCGCGTCTCCGTCCTCGCAGACCTCGCCGAGTTCCCCGAAGAGGTGGACGCCGCCCGCGCCCGCACCGAGCGCGAGGAGGCCGAGCGGCAGCTCGGGGCCTTCACCGGCACGCCCGAAGAGATGGCCGACGTGCGCGCCCGCCTCGACCGCGCCACCACACGCCTCCAACTCTCCGCGGGCGACACGTCGCGCTAATCGTCAGCAGGAAATAACCGCAGAGACACGGAGGCACGGCTTGAAGACTTATGACTTCAAAGCCGTGCCTCCGTGTCTCTGCGGTTAATTATTTTCACCTTTTCTTCGTTTCATGCTTGAAACGTGAGCCCGCACGTGGCATAATGGCGACCTCAAACGAGGAGCAGGCAAGGGGGCTTTAGGGGATGTCACAGGCGGCGCCGGAGGCGCTCAAAAACGTTGTCGAGATGCCGCGCGAGGTGTCGGGCGCGGCGACGCAGGACGACCAGTTGGTCGAGTCTTCCCTGCGGCCCCGGACGCTCGAAGAGTACGTCGGGCAGCCGAAGATTACGACCAACCTCAAGATTTTCCTGCGCGCGGCCAAAGCGCGGCGCGAGGCGCTCGACCACGTCCTCTTCTTCGGCCCGCCAGGCCTGGGCAAGACGACGCTCTCGCAGATCATCGCGTCCGAGATGGACGCGCCGCTGAAGTCCGTCAGCGCGCCCGCCATCGAGCGCGGCGGCGACCTCGCGGCTGTCTTGACGAACCTGCAGGAGGGCGAAGTCCTCTTCATCGACGAGATTCACCGGCTCAAGCCTCAGATCGAGGAAGTCCTCTACCCCGCGATGGAGGACTACCAGCTCGACATCATGATCGGGCAGGGCACGGCCGCGCGCTCCATCAAGCTCGACCTGCCGAAGTTCACTTTGGTCGGCGCGACGACGCGCGCGGGGCTGATTACCGCGCCCCTGCGCGGGCGCTTCGGCATCGTCTTCCACCTGGACTTCTACTCGCAGAAGGACCTCGAAATCATCGTCCACCGCTCGGCCGAAATCCTCGGCGTGGAGATGGAGGCGTCGGGCGCGTCGGAGATCGCGCGGCGCGCGCGCGGGACACCGCGCATCGCGAACCGGCTGCTCAGGCGCGTGCGCGACTACGCGGAGGTCGAGTACGACGGCCGTGTCACGCGCGAGGTGGCAAGGCGCGCGCTCGACGAGATGGAGGTGGACAAGTTCGGGTTGGACGAGATCGACCGGAAGGTCTTGACGACCATCATCGAGAAGTTCGACGGCGGCCCCGTGGGCGTCGGCACCATCTCGGCCTCCATCAGCGAGGAGCGCGAGAGCATCGAGGAGATAATCGAGCCGTACCTCATCCAGATCGGCTTCCTCAACCGCACGCCGCGCGGCCGCGTCTGCACCCCCGCCGCGTACAGGCACATGGGGTTCACGCCGCCGAAGCGGAAGGATTAAGTTTCGGCCTTTAACGAGGTCGAAAGTAGCCGGGCGGGCGCGCGTTGGTGGATCGGGAGCCGTTGACGCCGCCCGCCTCGGTGTATCTGAAGAGGAGTGTCGGGTGTCAGGTGTCGGGTGCTGGTCAAAACCAAAACCCGACACCCGACACCCGACACCCTACCTTCTTAAGGTTGTGGCTTCGCCATGGGCGGGGTGGTGTCGCGTTTGATGTCGAGGGTGACGTGGACGAGGCGCTTGTCGTGGTCGGGCTTGACATGGCTGACGACCTTGAGCGGCGGCAGGGCGTTGCCGGCGCGGGCGGCCTCCTTCTGGAACTCGGTCACGCTCTTCCGGATGAACTCTTCGACGTAGCCCTCGTCGTAGACCTCCTTGTGCAGCAGCCGCCAGCGGCCGCGCAGGTTGTTCGTCGCGGCCTCGTCGAGAATCCCCGTGATGGTGAGGTCGCCCATGTGGTACTGCGGCCCTTCGGTGACGCGGAAGCGGTACGAGACGCTGCGCGCCGAGTCGTCGAAGTCGGTCTCGGGGCGGACGCGCGCGGCGATGTAGCCCTTGCGGCCGTAAGCCTTGCGCACGTTGTTGAGACCTCTGGCGATCTTGACGGCGTTGGCGACCTCGCGGTTCCTCATCCCGAGCGCGGCGTCCAACTCCTGCGCGGTCAACCCTTCGGCGCCCTCCCAGGCGGCCTTGTCCCAGACGTAGATCGAGCCCTCGTCCACGTTGAAAGAGACCGCGACGCCCTTGCACTCGGGGCTCGCTTCGGGCGCGACCTTCGGCGGGCTGAAGGCGGCGCGCAGGTAGCCGCGCTCGTGGTAGAGCGGGAGCAGGTTTGACTCGACGAAGCCCGACGTGTAGGCGCGTGAGTAGTCGTTGTCGAAGATGCCGCCCGACTTCGTCACCAACTGCTCCTCGGCCACGGCGCGCGCGCCCGCGTAGTTAATCTTGCAGACGCGCAGGCCCGGCCCCTTGACGCTGAAGAGGTGCGAGACCCGCTTGGTCAGGGGGTCTTCCGAGAGGTCGTGCTGGACTGTGCCCTCGATCTTGCGCTCGGCCAACAGCTCCGCGAGCGCCTGCTTGATCTGCTCGGTGACGCCGCCGGCCTCGGGCGCGGTGCCGTCGAAGGCGGGGAGCTTACGGCGGACGGCCGCGTTCAACTCGTCGTCCGTGAACCAGACGAAGTTGTCGAACGAGACGGGCATCGTCCACTTCCGCTCGATGACCTCGAAGGTGAGGAGCGCCTTGTCGGTCGTCCCCTTGATCTTGTAGCTGAGGTTGTTGAAGAGGCCGGACTCCAGCAGGCGGTTGGCGGCCGCCTCCACGTCGTCGACGCTGACGGTCTGCCCCGCGGTGAGGCCGCTCTTCCCGAGCGCCTCCTCCTCCTTGACGCGTTCGAGGCCCTTGAACTCTATCCTGTCGAGCTTGAGAGACTGCTGCCGCGCGCGCGCCGCGGGGGCGAGCGCGAAGAGGCACGCGGCGAAGAGCGCGGCGGCGGACTTCACACGATGAGGCGCTGACATGGGAAAGAAGTTTCTCCGTTTGTCGTTTGAGTTTGGTCGCCGGGGAGCAGGAACATTTTAACACATCAGGTCAGAACCGCCCGCGGTAGCGGGTGGGCCTTACGACAAGGCTTGGCGATTGATGACCGTGCGGCTCTCATCAATCGCCAAGCCTCTGTCGTAAGGCCCACCCGCGGGCGGTTCTGACCGCTATGCTTTAGCCTCTCTGATCCTGGCGCGCATCTCGCGGACGGCGTCGGCGAGGCCGTGGAGGACGGCGCGGGAGACGACGTTGTGGCCGATGTTGAACTCGGTGATCTCGGGGATGGCGGCGACCTCGCCGACGTTGCGGTAGGTGAGGCCGTGGCCGGCGGCGACGTGCAGCCCGTACTGCGCGGCGAGCGCGGCCGCCTCGCGCAGCCGCTGCAACTCGGCCGCGGCGCGCGCGCGGCCCTCGGAGTGGACGGCGCGCGCGCCGAGCGTGGACTCGGCGTAGACGGCCGTGCAGAGTTCGACCTGCTGCGCGCCGACCCTGTGCGCGGCCTCGATCTGGCGCGGGTCGGGGTCGATGAAGAGGCTGACGAAGAGGCCGCCCTCGCGCAGGCGGTCAACCGCGGAGCGCACCGTGTCGAAGTTGGCGACCGCATCGAGGCCGCCCTCGGTCGTGATCTCGCCGGGCGTCTCGGCGACGAGCGAGACGGCGTCGGGGCGCGCGTCCACGGCGATCCCGATCATCTCCTCGGTGGCGGCCATCTCCACGTTGAGGTAGGTCGAGACGACGCGGCGGAGCGTGTACACGTCCTCGTCCTGTATGTGGCGGCGGTCGCCGCGCAGGTGGATGGTGATGCCGTCGGCCCCCGCGTCCTCGCAGATGAGCGCGGCCGCGGCCAGGCTCGGCTCCGGCGCGCGCCGCGCCTGCCGCACGGTCGCCACGTGGTCGATGTTGACGTTGAGCCTTGCCGTCATCACTCAACCTCCGATGAAAGTCTTCAAATCCTCTGCCCGGCGAGTTCGGGCGACACGTCGGTCTCCACTTCCGAAGGTTCGGTCAGACGCCGATGGTTCTTAACGCTCTGCGCCGCCTCGCGGGCGCGCGCGACGGCCGCGTCGTAGAGGCCGCGGGCGTTGTTGCGGCGGACTTCGTTCAGCTCGGCGAAGCCTTGCAGGCCGCTGCGGAAGCTGACCGAGCCGCCGGCCACGTCGTCCCAGCGGACGGGGTATTCGAGCATCCTGAGCCCCGCGCGGTGGGCGATGAAGAGCAGCTCCACGTCGAAGCCGAAGCGGTCGATCAGCGCGCCCTCGACGACCGCGCGGCACACGTCCATGCGGAAGGCTTTGAAGCCGCACTGCGTGTCCTTGAAGGGCAGCCCCGTGAGCAGCCGCATGACGAGGTTGAAGACGCGGCCGCTCTGCTCGCGCATCCACGGCTGGTGCGTGCCGATGAGGCGGCGGTCGAGGGCGCGCGAGCCGAAGACCACGTCGTACTGCCCCGAGCGGATCGGCTCGACGAGCTTGGGCGTCTCGGCGACGGGCATCGAGAGGTCGGCGTCGAAGAAGGCGGCGACTGTGTTGCGCGCGGCCAGGAGCCCCGTGCGCACCGCATGGCCCTTGCCCCGGTTCGGCTCGACGCGGATGACGCGCCCCTCGACGTTGCGGGCGGGCCGCTCTTTGAAGACGCCCTCGGCGACGCCGGTGGTGTCGTCCTTCGAGCCGTCGTCCACGACGATGACCTCGCCGCCGCCGGGCTGCTCTTCGAGGTAGGCCAGAAGCTCGCGCAGGGTCTTCCCGATGCGGGCCGACTCGTTGTATGCGGGGATGACGATTGAGAGAGAAGCTGAAGACATCGGTTAGGCAAACTTTCCGGTCAAATACCGCCGAAAAAATATAGCAGAAGTAGGCAGCGGACAGTAATCAGTAAACATTAGAATTTCTCTCCGCCGCGTCAGCGACTGAATCCCGCCCGGCATCTTACCGACTGCCTGCCGCCGTCTGCCTACTGCCTACTTCCCTCCCCGTGATAAAATCCCAACACGGGCGGGGAAACGCGCGGAGGACGAGGGGAGTTCGGGGGTTTCAATCCATGAGCAGCAGGACGTTCGGACGCATCACGGCGGCGGTCATCATCCTGGCGGCGACGCTGGTCGGCGGCCTCTACGGGCGGCGCGCCTTCTCGCAGGGCTCGGGCGGGGATGAGGGCGGCGCGCAGCGCATCGAGTCGGCCTACCGCGAGGCGCTCTCGGTCATCTCGGAGAACTACGTGGACAGCGTTGACTACGAGAAGGCCAACGAGGCCGCCTTGCAGGGCATGCTCTTCTCGCTTGACCCGCATTCGAGCTTCTTCACGCCGGCCGAGTACCGAAGGCTGCTGCAAGACCAGGAGTCGCGCTTCACGGGGATAGGCGTTTCGATTCTGCGCCACCGCGACGGCGTCTACGTCCAGACGCCGATCGAGGGCACGCCCGCCGCGAAGGCCGGCCTGCGCTTCGGCGACCGCATCGTCGAGGTGGACGGCAAGGACGCGCGCGACTGGACGACGCCGCAGGTCTCGAAGGCCGTGCGCGGCCCCGAGGGCGAGCCCGTCAACATCAAGATCGAGCGCGCCGGGTCGCAGGCCCCGCTCTACTTCACCATCAGGCGCGGCAGCGTCCCGCAGCCTTCGATCCGCAACGCCTTCATGATCCGGCCCGGCGTCGGCTACGTGGGCCTGACGGGCGGCTTCACGCACACGACCTCGGAGGAGCTGGCGCGGGTGCTCGAAGAGTTGAGCGGCCAGGGCATGCAGCAGCTCGTGCTCGACCTGCGCGGCAACCCGGGCGGCCTGCTCGACCAGGCCATCAAGGTCGCGAGCCACTTCGTCCCGCGCGGCCGCGCGGTCGTCTCCGTCCGCAGCCGCGATGCGGACAACACCCGCGAGTACAGGAACGTCTTCTACGACCCCGTCGAGCTGCCGCTCGTCGTCCTCGTCAACGGCCAGTCGGCCTCGGCCTCCGAGATCGTCGCCGGGGCGGTGCAGGATCACGGCCGCGGCCTCGTCGTCGGCGAGACGACCTTCGGCAAGGGCCTCGTCCAGCGCATCTTCAACCTGCCCTACGGCGCGGGGCTGACGCTGACGACGGCGAAGTATTACACGCCTTACGGCCGACTCATCCAGCGCTCGTACACGGGCGGCTCCATCTACGACTACTACACGCACCAGAACCCGAACGCCGAGCCGACGCCGCAGTCCCTCAACCCGACGACGCCCGCTGTGCCGGGCTCTCCGGCCCCGACGCCCACGCCCGCCCCGACGCCTTCGGGGCCCGCGATCAAGACGGCGGGCGGGCGCGTCTTCTACGGCGGCGGCGGCATCAGGCCCGACCGCGAGGTCAAGCCGCTCGAAGTGGCTTCGCCGGTGCGCGCGCGCATCTACGAGGAGGCTTTCCAGTTCGCGCGCCAGCTCGTCGGGGGTCAGATTCCGGGGCTTGAATCTTACCGCGCCCCGGCCGAGGTGCAGTTCGGCAGGAGCGCGCGCCCGACCGACTTCCCCGTCAACGACAAGGTCTTGCAGGCGTTCCGCGACTTCGCCAGGCGCGACCCCGAGTCCGGCCTCACGCCGGCGCAGATCGACCGCGAGATCGAGTACGTCAAGCTGCGCCTCCGCGAGAACCTAGTCAACGCCTCCTACGGCGGCGACGCCGCCACGCGCTACGTCCTCGACGGCGACCCGCAGGTGCTCCGCGCCCTCGAACTCTTCCCCGAGGCCAAAGCCCTCGCCGAAAACATCGGCCGCCGCCCGGATTCTGAATGAACCGTCAACACGGACTTGGCACACTCAAGCGGGGGCGACTTTGGTCGCCCTTTCGCTTTTAGAGCGTATTGCGAATCAGTTGAGCTATCGTTTAGAGGCGGTCTCCGACCGCCGGCCCGGGTCCCATCGCAGCAGGCGGCGGGCCGCAGCCCACCTCTAAACCGTAGGAGATTAACTTAACCGCTACCCGCTCTAGGGGTTTGAAATGAAAGGCGACTGAGGTTGGAAGGAAAGAGGCGGACTGACGAGTCGCTCCTGCGCGCCCTGGACTGGGCGCACATGGTCTATCTGGGGCTGCTGCCCGTCGTCGCGACCTTCTCGCTGCTCTACTCTTACGGCCACATAGCGCCGTTTCTGCTCTTCCTCGCGGGCACGGCGGCGGTCAGCGTCTACCTCGCCGCGACCTACGTCTACACGCCGCGGCCGCGCAACGTGGCCCTCGCGCTCTTCGTGCTGCTCGACGGCCCGGCGTGGGCCGCGCTCTCGCTCCTGCTGAAATACGAGCGGCCGCTCGCGTTCGCCGTCAACGGCTTCCTGATTGACGGGACGGCCGTCTGGGCCTCGATCCTCGTCCTCGCGCTGCGCTCAGACCTGCCGACGCACGGGCAGCGTTGGGCCTCAGTCGGGATAATGGCGGTCGCGCTCGCCGCCACCTACTCGCTGGCGTGGCCCTACTGCCGCGACGTGCTGCAAGGAAGTTGGGGCGGCGCGAGCCTCCTGCTGCTCGCGCTCGGCGCGGCGCAGGGCGCGCTCACGCGTTACAGGCTCTACGAGCGCGAGAACACCGTGCGCGACGACGACGCGTCCGCGGTCTTCATCGTCGTCTTCATCTTCGCCTGGCTCGCCTCGCTCATCGCGGGCAACGTCCTGCACGAAGTCTCGCGCCGCCCCTAGACTTTCGGCGGAGGGCTACCGGCCGCTGCTGGCCGCGGCCCTCCTCCTGCGCGCAGGCTTCGGCGAGCCGAGGAGCGGCTCGGTGCGGCCGTCGGCGAGGGCGCGGCCCTGCTGGATGCTCGCGACGGGGACGACGAACTTGGTGCGGCGCGTGACGGCGGCGAGTATCTTCTTCAGCTCGGCATCGTCGAGGTCGGAAACGTCAACGCCGCTCGTGCTCAGCTCGTCGCGCAGGCGCTCGACCGTGTTGGTGCGGCGGTCGTACACGTCCGGGTAGATGTGGAGCACGCCGCCCTCGACGACCAGCGTGTCGTAGTTGATGTCAACCTCCAAAGGCTCGTCGAGCGCGGCCGCGAGCGTCCGCTTGCTCGCCTTCGCCGCCGCGATCTGCTTCCGCGTGACGGGGAGGCTCCGCGCCGCGACGATCTTCTCCGCCAGGTCGTAGAGGTCGGCGAGCATCATGCGGACGCAGCCGTGCGAGACGAGGTTGCCGAGGTCGCCGCGCCCCTTCGCCTGGTGGATGAGGTAGCCGTCGCCGAGCGGAATCTTGAGCTTGCCGAGCGGGTTGCGCGGGTCGCTGGCCTTGATGACCGTGCCGGGGCGGACGCCCTTGACCCACGGGCTCGCGGGCGGAATCCAGGCCGGGTTCCAGATGACCTCGGTCGCCTCGCGCTCGCCGATGTAGATGGGATAGTCCTTCATCCCGACGCCGATGAAGTAGGACTTAACCTCCTTCCCGTTCTGCCACAGCGTCAGGCGGAACGAGGGCACGTTGAGCGTGAGCCTGATGTCGGGCTGCCCGGCCTCGAACTCAGCCTTTTCAATGCTCCCGCCCGTCAGCTTGTCCGAGCGCTCCGACTCGAACCGGTCGTACCGTATGAAGTTCTGCTGCCGCGCGTAGGCCGCGCCCGCCGACAACGCCAGGGCGACTGCCGCCCCGACGACTCTCAACATTCCGCGTGCGAACATGAATACTACTCCCTCCTGAACGAAAGCCCGCGCGCCCGCCGGGAGGGAGAGCCGGGCGCGGGTCTGACCTGTCTGCAACGGGGGTCTCGGGGTAGGTATAGTTATCCGACGAAATGGTTGTCCGGCGCAAGTACGCCGCGGCATAGTGGTCAGAACCACCCGCGGTAGCGGGTGGTTCTGACCTGATTATTGCCACATGAGGCGGAAGTAGAGGTAGGCGGCCTGGGCGAGGCCGATGACGAGGCCGATGACGAGGCCGAAGAGCTCGATGGTGCGGAGGTGCTGCTTGGCGACCGAGAGGACAAGGTCTTCGAGCTTCTTGATGGGGTAGCCCGCGACCTTCTCTTCGACGATGCGGCCGATGTCGAACTCGGCGATGGCCGCGGGCAGGCGCTCGCGCGCGGCCGACTCGATGCGTTCGGTCAGCATGTCGGCGGCGCGCCTGACCTTCTCTTCGGGCACGAGGTCGCCGACGCGGCCGATGGGGCGGACGAGGAGCTTCTCGATCTGCGAGGCGAGGATGGCGTTGATGGTGCGCGCCGTCTCCTCGCGGGCGAGGACGCCCGTCAGGCCGCGCGAGAGGAGGCGCTTGATCTCGTCGGGCGAGTCGGGGCGCGCGTGTTCGAGGAGCGCGCGAAGGCTGTGCGGCTTCAGGCGTTCGAGCGCGTCTGTGAGGTAGGCCGAGACCGAGGTCGAAAGCTCGGGGCTCTGCGCGACGGCGAGGATGCGTTCGGCGATCTGGTCTTTGACCAGTTCGAGCTTGTCGGGCTCGACGTTGCCGACCAGTTCGTTGACCGGGCGCGCGAGCAGGCCGTCGATGGAGGCGTTGATGAACTCCTCGGCCTGCCGCTCGAACGCCTCGCCCGAGAGGAACTCGCCGACGCGGCGCGGCAGGGTCTTGTTGACGAGGTCGTCCACCTCGCCGTGAATCTGCTCGCGCGAGACGAAAATCTTTTTGAAGAAGCTGAGCTGCTTGTAGTAGTCGTCCACCTCGCGCTTGATGAGCGCGCCGATCTGCCTGCGCGTGTCGCGGCTCGTGGCGAGCTCTGTGAGGTGCTGGACGACGGGGGGCACCTGGCTGTCGATGCGCTCCTTGATGACGGCGACGGTGTCGGGCGTGAACATCTCGGCCAGCGTCGCGCGGCTCTGCGCCAGTTCGTCCACGCGCGCCGAGACGAACTCACGCACCTTCGTCTCGAACCCGCGCTCGCCGACGAGGCCGCGGAAGCGGTTCTCGACGAACCCGAGCGCCTGATCGAACGCCTCGGCGCTCACGGCCTCGGACAGGCGCTGCGAGAGGAGCTTATCGACCTGCCGGTCTACGAAGCGCGTCAAAGCCTCGGCCGTCTCCTCGCTGCGGAGCGCGCTGGCGATGTGCTCGGCGATGCGCAGTTCGAGCGCGGCGATGGCGTCGAGCACCGCGGGGCGCGCGGACTTCGGGATGGCGTCGAGGACGGTCGTGTAGTTCTTCTCTAAGAGTTCTTCGGTGTAGGAGTTGACGAGCGACTCGACCTTGCGGCGGAAGAAGCCGGTCTCGAAGAGCGCGTGGACGACCGTCTCCTGCGAGACCAGCTCGTTGCCGACGGCGTGGCCGATGGTCTGCGCGAGCCGCTCGCGGTGGCGCGGGATCATGCCCTGCGGCCAGATGGTGAGGCCGAAAATCTTCACGGGCCGGTGCGGGCGGAAGAGCATCCGCACGGCGAGCCACGCCGCGCCGTAGCCGTGGAAGGTGGCGACGAAGACGATCAGGAACAGCTCGAACCACTTGCTGTGGATGACGGCGTTAACCCACTCGATGGAGAGCACCCCACATGCGCGCGGCGGATTTTAAGGGGGAACGCCTTCGATGCTAAACGCACGGCGCGCGGGGCGTCAAATCACCCGCGGCCCACCGGCGCCGTCCGCGCGTGGGCGACCACCCCGCCGCGCTCCAGTTCCCTTCGCCGCCCGACTTCAACGTCAACCCCCTGCCCCTTCCTCTCCATGAAGAGGTCTGCGAGCGCGCTCTCAAGGTTCGTGTAGATGAACTTGAAGTGCTCTTCGACGAGCCGTTCGGGGATGCAGCGGCGGCCTTCGAGCACGAGGGCCGGCTCGGTTCTCAGGAAGAACGCGCCGAGGCAGACGAGCCAGGCGGGTACGCGCGGGCTCCAGGGGCGCTTGAGGGCGCAGCGCAGCTCGCACATGAACTCGGCGTTGGTGACGGGGCACGGCTCCGTAGCGTTGTAGACGCCTTCCGCGCTCGCGTTCTCGACGCACCAGAGGGCGAGGCGGCAGAAGTCTCGGATGTGGAGCCAGCTTATGTATTGATGACCCTCGCCGATGGCGCCGCCGAGGTAGAGTCGCGCGAGCCGCGCGAGCGTCGGCAGCGCGCCGCCGTCGCGGCCGAGCACGAAGCCGATGCGCAGCAGAACCTTCCGCGTCCGCGACAACTGCAAGGAGTCGAACGCCTGCTCCCAGCGCCGGCAGACCTCGACGGGGAAGCCTCGCCCCGTCGGCGCGCCCTCGCCGCAGACGCGGCGGCCCGCGTCGCCGTAGACGGCGAGCGAAGCGGCCTGCACCCACACCGCGGGCGGCTCCGCGCACGACCGAATCGCGCGGCCGATGGCCTCGACGGAGTTGACGCGCGACTCGACTATCTCGCGCCTGTGCTGCGGCGTGTGCCGACAGTCCACGCTGCGCCCCGCGAGGTTGACGACCGCGGCCGCGCCCTCGAGCTCGCGCGCCCACGCGCCCGGCGTGCGGCCGTCCCACCGGACTTGACGGACGCGCGAACGCGTCCTCTTCACCTCGCGCGTGAGCACGACCGGCTCGTAGCCCGCGCGCGCGAACGCTTCCGCCAGCGCGCGGCCGAGAAACCCGCTCCCGCCCGCGAGCACCACACGCCCCTTCGACACAAGCGCCTCAGACATGGCCTCGAACCTCCTCGCCGCGCGACCCGCGCGCCTTCGCGAGTTAGTTCTTCAAGCACCATGCCGGACGCGAAGAGGGCACTTCCGCCCTGTTTTTCGAGACGGGCCTTGCAAAAGGCGAGAGTGGAAGACGGGGTTAGCAGTTTGCGAAGGGTAGTGGGCGGTAGGCAGTTGGCAGTTGGCAGTTGGTTGAGGATAAAGTGGCTCGACCGTTAATTCGCAACTGCTTTAACTGCCTACTGCCATCTGCCTACTGCCCACTCTTTCAGATGGCGGCGGCGGGTTTTTCGACGGGGTAGCCGGCGGCGATCCATGCGCTGGTGCCGCCCTCGACGTTGTAGAGGCGTCGGAAGCCGAAGGGGCGGAGCAGGCTGGTCGCGGCGCTCGAACGGTAGCCGCCCGCGCAGATGACGGCGAGCGGGCGCTCCGTGTCGAGCCGCGCGGCCTCCTCGCGCAGGCGCGGGCTCAGGGGCGTGTTCGAGGCGCGCGGCGCGTGGCCCGCGTTGAACTCGGCCGGGCGGCGCACGTCGAGCAGTTGCAGCTCGCCCTGCTCTTCGAGCATCCGGCGCAGCTCCGCCACGGAGACCTGCTCGACCTCCGAGACTTCAAAGCCCGCCTCGCGCCACGCCCCCATCCCGCCTTGCAGGTAGCCGTGCACCGCGTCGTGGCCGACGCGCGCGAGCCGCGTCACGGCCTCGTCCACCTGCGCCTCGTCCGACGCGACGACGATGAGCGGCGTGCCCAGAGGGATCAGAGCGCCGGCCCAGCTCGCGAACTGCCCGCCCAGGCCGACGTTGAGCGCGCCGGGGACGTGACCCGCGCCGAACTCTGCGGCCGCGCGCACGTCGAGCACGGCGTAGCCGAGGTTGGCGTAGGCGACGACCTGTTGGGGGAGGAGGGCCGCCGGGCGGTGCACCTCGGCGAGCGGCGGCGCGCCCTCGCGGTTGATGCGCGCGTCGGCGTTGAAGTAGGCGGGGGCCTCCGGCAGGTCGGTCGTCAACAGCCGGACGAACTCTTCGCGCCCCATCGGCGCGAGCGCGTAGTTGAAGCGGCGCTGCTGGCCGATGGTCGAGGAGGTCTCCTTCGAGATGTTGCGGCCGCACATCGAGCCCGCCCCGTGCGCGGGCCAGACCTCGACGCCGTCGTCGAGCTTGAGGAGCTTCTGGTGCAGGCTCTCGTACATCATCGCGGCCATCTGCTGCGGCGTGAAGCCGCGCGCGCCCGCGAGGTCGGGCCTTCCGACGTCGCCGACGAAGAGCGTGTCGCCCGTCAGAACCTTCTGCGGCGCGTCGGAGACTTCGGTGTCGATGACGACGAGCGAGATGCTCTCGGGCGTGTGGCCGGGCGTCTCCAGGACTCTGATGACGACTTTGCCGACTCGCAGCTCGTCGCCGTCTTTGACCGCGCGGTGCGGGAAGGTCGCGCCCGCGCGCGCGCCGATGACGATCTCGGCCCCCGTGCGCGCCGCAAGCTCGCGGTGGCCGCTGACGAAGTCGGCGTGCAGGTGCGTCTCGACGACGTACCTGATCTTGAGCCCCTGCGCTTCGGCCTCCGCGACGTACTGGTCAACGTCGCGCTGCGGGTCTACGACCGCGGCCTCGCCTTCGGAGCCGACGAGGTAGGAGGCGTGCGCCAGACAGCCGAGGTAGAACTGCTTGAAGTACATGAACGGGACTCCTGTCGGACTCTTCAGCTCGGTTAAGGCGGAGGAGAAATTTAAGACGACGGCCGCAAGATTTCCGCGGCGGGATGTTACAATGCCGGCGGCCTAACCCCAAACCTTGAAGAAGTGACCGGAGGAACTGAAGAGTGATGTTCAAGGCGTTCTCGCGTCTGCTCCTCGCGCCCGTCCTGCTGCTGTCGGCCGCCGCGCTCGTGCGCGCGCAGGAGGAGTCTGCGTCGAAGTCGGATGAAGCCGACGCGGTCGCGGCGCACGTGTTGCGGCGGGCGGACGCGCAGGCGGGCGGGGCCCAGCAGCAGCCGACGCCGACGCCGCAGACTCAGAACCGGCCCGACCCGCTCACGGGCGAGCAGAAGATCAAGCGCGCGGCGAAAGGCGCGTTCCTCAGCCCCGCGCCCTACGCGATTGCCGCCTTCAATGCGGGCATCACGCAGCTCGGCGAAGACTACCCGCCGCACAAGGAGACCGGCGACAAGCTGGCCGACTGGGGCTCGCGCACGGCGCGCGTCTTTGCCACCGGCACCACCTACAGGATGTTCGGCAACGGCTTCTACCCGGCGCTCTTCAAGCAGGACCCGCGCTACGAGCGCTCGCAGAAGAAGGGCTTCGGCAGCCGCCTGGGCCACGCCGTCAGCCGCGTCTTCGTGACGCGCGACGACGACTGGAACCTGGAGCCGAACTACTCGCGCTTCGCCGGCGCGATGACGTCGAGCGCGCTCGCCAACGTCTGGGAGCGCAGCACGCCCGACCACGACCGCATCGGCGTCGGCCCCACCTTCAAGCGCTTCGGCAACACCTTCATCTCCGGCGCGATAGGCAACATCGTCCGCGAGTTCGCCGGCGACCTCTTCTAAAAGACATAACCACAGAGGCACAGAGACACGGCCCGTTGAGTAACTCTCAACGGGCCGTGTCTCTGTGCCTCTGTGGTTATGTTTTCAGTTGACGAGCGCGCGCTGTCTTAACGCGTGGCGGAAGAGCTGCGCCTCGCGGCCCTGCGTGTTGGGCGACCAGGTGGCGCGCAGGGCGCGCGCGCCGGTGGTGTCGGGGGCGAGGTGGAGGCTGTAGGTCTCGCGGGCGCGGGGCGCGTAGACGACGTAGCGGCGGCCCTCCTGCGCGCCGTCCGAGGGACGTGCGCCCTCGCAGACGATCTCGTCGTAGCCGTCGCCGTCGAGGTCTGCGACCTCCGCCTTCCAGCCCGCGCCGCGGAAGCCCTCCACGTCCAGCGGCACGGCCTTCGTCACCGCGTAACTCCCGCGCGCGGACGAACGCTCGATGACGAGCAGCCTCGCCATCCCGTCCGAGGGGTCTGCCGCGACCGCCGCCACGACCTGCCCCGCGCCCGTGCCGACGAGCCGCACGTCCGAGACGCGGCCTCGGGCCAACGACGAGGCCACGCGCCACGCCCCGTCGCGCGTGAGTTGCGGCGGCTCCGCGCGGCGCGCCGCGCGGGCCTTCCGGGGCATGAGCGCCGCGGAGACTGCCGACGGGTCGCGCGCGACCTGTTCGAGCGCGCCCTCGCGCGCGGCGCGCGCAGTCCACGCGACCGCCACCGTCACGGCCATCGCGAAGAGCGCGAAGAGCGTGACGACGCGCGTGAACGTGTAGCGGTTGGAGTCTAGCGCGCCGATGGTTCCGGCGAAGGGCTCGGGCTCGAAGCCCCCGAGGGGGATGTTGATGCGGCGCGCCCGTCCGACCGATTGCTCGACGAGGCGGCACGCCTCGGCCGCGGAGGCGGGCCTCTGCGCGGGGTTCTTGGCGAGCAGCGTGTGGACGGCGAGCGCGAGCGGGCGCGGGAGTTCGGGGCGGAGCGAGAGCAGCGCGGTCGGCTGCGCCGTCGCCTGCTTGACGAGCACGACCGAGGAGAGTTGGTCTACGAACGGCGGCCGGCCCGCCAGCATCTCGTAGAGGAGGACGCCGACGCTGTAGAGGTCTGTCGCGGGCCCGACGCGGTGGCCGAGGCACTGCTCGGGCGACATGTAGCGCGGCGTGCCGATGACCAGCCCCGACTCGGTCGTCGGGTGCGTCCGCGTCACGTCGGTCGAGTCCTGCAAGACCTTGGCGATGCCGAAGTCCAGCACGCAGACGCCGCGCTCGTTGAGGATGATGTTCGAGGGCTTCAGGTCGCGGTGGACGATGCCGAGCGCGTGCGCCTCGCCGAGCACTTCGCAGATCTCGGAAGCGACCTTCACGGCGCGCTCCGGCTCGAACTGCCCCTCGCGCGCGAGCGTCTCGGCGAGCGTCGAGCCCTCGACGTACTCCATGACGATGAAGGGGCGGCCGTCGGCCAGGTGGCCGGCGTCGAAGATCATCGCCGCGCGCGGGTGCTTGAGCCGCGCCATCGTCCGCGCCTCGCGCATGAAGCGGTCGGCGATCTCGGGGTGGGCGGCGAACTCCTGCTTTAAGATTTTGATGGCGACGGGGCGTTCGAGCCCCAGGTGGGAGGCGCGGTAGACCGTGCCCATGCCGCCGCGGCCGATCTCGCACTCGACGCGAAACCGGCCCGCGATAATCTGGGGGGTATCCATCTCCTGACCCTCTCGTTCGGGAAAGCAGGGTCGCTGCGGACGGCGCACTTTTCTCGCTTCTCGACGCGGGGCAGCAGAGAGAAGAAGGGGCCGCGGCCGAGCGCCACGGGTGAAACCTAATCGGGACAGTTGTAGGGAGAAACGTTTGCGCCCGGCCATCAGACGCTGGCGGGCGCTTGCAGAGTTTAGCACTTCTCGCGCGGCGCGCAAGAATTTTTCCGCGGCCGGGCGGACGACGAGGGGGCGCAGGCCCGGACTCCCTTACGCGCGCCCGAGGCCGCCCGCCCACTGGATCAGCATCACGCAGGCCACGACCACCCCGTAGGCGGAGGCCCAGGGCAGGAGCCGGCGCTTAACCGGAGTCTCCCCTTCGGCCGCGCGCGCCGCGAGGATGAGCTGGACTGAGAACAGGATTAAGGCGGCGACGAGGAAGGGGCCCGCGGGGTTCACTTCGAGCGCGCCGCGGAGGTCGCCGCCGAGCGTCAGCAGCACGCTGCGCGTCATCCCGCAGCCGGGGCAGCTCGACCCGAACAGAAGGCGCGAAGGGCAGACGACGGGCAGCTCGCGCCCCGCGACGTGGACGGACGAGGGGCTCGCCGCAGCGAGCCCCCGCGCCAACGCCAGCGACGCCAGGAGTGCGACGCCGCCTAGGCCGGTCTTCAAACCCTCTCGACTCAGCCCCAACACGGTCTCAAGGTCGAAGGCCCTTTAGAACCAAGCCTTCTTGTTCTGGACGTAAGTCCGGACGAACTCCTCGTCGGACTTGGTGAGGTAGATGATGCCCTCTATGAGGCCGACGATGCCGACCGCGATCGAGGCGATGCCGCAGGTCAGGAACATGCCGATGACCCAGGCGGCGAGCATGATGATGCCCTCGGTGTTGTAGCCGAGGATGAACTTGTGGACGCCGAAGCCGCCGAGCAGGATGCCGCAGATACCCGCGGCCATCTTCTTGTTCGCGCCCTGCGCCATCCAGTCGCCGGCCTGCTGCTGGTAGTTCGACAGCTGATCCTGCTGCGGCGTGTAAGAGGGATAGCCCGAGGCGGGCGGCGTCGAGTAGCCGCTGCCCGGCTGGTAGTCTTGGGTCTGCTGCCCCAGATCGCCGCTCTGGCGCCAGGACTCAGGTTGGGGGGAGGCCGGGAGCGTCGTGCCGCACTTCACGCAGAAGCGCGTCCCCTCGACGTTCTCGGCACCGCAGGAAGGACATGCGATCATCTCTCTCTCCTTATCACGACCCGGCGCGGCCGGGGCTCAACTTTCACGGGTGGAATTTTAAAGCTTGGCGGACGGCCAAGTCTTTCTCACAAACGGGAGCAAAAGTAAAGAGGTGAATAGTGAATAGTAAATGGCGAATAGAAAAGAACGGCTCTCACTATTCACCATTTACTATTCGCCGTTCACCATGTCGGGCACCCAGAACGTCTGGCCGGCGGACTCGACGCGGCGCAGGCCCCGCGAGGGCAGGTCGCGCTCTCCGAGGCCGAGGTAGGTGAAGTGGGGTAGGTCGCTCAAGACCGTCTGGAACCAGCCCTGGCGCGCGAGCACGGCCCCGACGCGCGGGTCTTGAAACTCCGTCACGTCGAAGGCGAGCATGGCGAGGTGCTGCGACGCGCCGGGCGCGGCCACCGACTGGAGGATGCTCTTGTCGAAACACTTGCTGAAGAAGATGCCGCCCCGCTCAAGTTCGAGCACGGCCGCCGCCTGCTCGCGCAGCGGGAGGCGGCGCAGGCGCTCGGCCTCCGCGACGCCGAGCCTCCCCGCGGCGCACCAGTGTTCGAGCGCGGGGTCGCAGCGCGAGCGCCAGAGCCGGAGCGAGTCGGCGAAGCTGCGCCGCCCGGCCTCGCCCCCGCCGCGCGGCGTGACGCGCAGGCCGTTGAAGGCCGCCTCCTCACGCGCCGCCATGAGCGCGTCCATAGCGGGGGGCTGCAACTCGATGACGGTGCCGTCGATGACCCCGGCGCGCCAGCCCGCCTCGCGCTGGAAGCCCTCGACCGCCTCCTCGCTCTCGAACACGCAGGTGTCGGGGAGCGTCACGCCCTCCGCGACGAACATCGCGCCGTACTCTTCGAGCACGCGCCGCGTCAGCGTGTCGCCGGCCGGGCAGAAGCTCTCAAGGCTCAGGCCCCTCCGCGCCAGCGCGCGGCCCAAAGCTGCGTGGAAGGGCGAGCCTTCGGCGTCACGCGCGCAGGCGTCCTCTCTCTCGGCAAACTCTTCGACGGACAAGTCCGTTGGTTCTCCTCTCGGCGCGCCGCGTGAGGCCGGGGCTTGTGCCCCCCGGCGTCGTGTGGTAACACGCAAGGGTGATTGTAAACGAACGGGGGCGGGCGCTGACAAATCGGGAACTTTAAAAGTATGAGCCGGCTCAAAAAATTTCAGGAGATACTGGCGCAGTACCGCAGGCACGGCTGGCGGCTCGCGCGCGTGCTGGCGCGCCCCGACACGCTGGCCGAGCTGGGCGGCGGAGCCGAAGAGGATGCCGCCCCCGTCTTCGAGGGCGCGCCGGTCGCCGGGTCGGAGGTGGACGCGATGTGGTTCACGCGCCCCTCGGCCGAGGGGCGCGAGGCGTGGGAGCTGCGCCTCGTCGGCGACACGCCCTACGCCCTCTTCGAGCTGTTCGAGGCCGACGAGGCCGAGGAGGATCGCGCCGACGTGCGCCGCGAGATGGAGGCGCGCCTGCGCGACTACGCCGCCCCCGGAACGGAAGACAGTAGGCAGTAGGCGGATGGCAGTAGGCAGTTAAAGCAGGAAGCCTTTAACGAAAGAGGTCTCAACGAAACGGAGGCGGCGAGTCGTCATCTCGCCGCCTCCGAATTTTTACTTAAGTCAAGAAGGATGTTGTTTCAACTGCCTGCTGCCATCTGCCTACTGCCTACTGTTCTTAGTCCCTGCTGCGGCCGACCTTGACGGGAATCTCTAGCTGCTCGGTGCCGCGGAAGACGGTGACGGGGACGGTCGTGCCGGGCAGCGCCTCGGCGATGCGGTAGCGCAGGTCGCCGGGGGTGCGGATGGGGTGGTCGCCGAACTTGACGACGATGTCCCTGTCCTTCAGCCCCGCGATGTCGGCCGGCTCGTTGCGGTTCACGTCGTCGAGCTCGACGCCGTAGAGGTTCGAGTTCGGCACCTGCACGCGCCCGCCCACGTCGATGCCGAGGACGCCGCGGCCGCCCGGCCGCTGCTCGAAGGGCCTCATCCCCGGCGTGTCCTTCTGCGCGGCGGTGGTCAGGGCGGTCGTGCCGAACACGCCGTCGCGGACGAAGCCGACCTCGACCGTCTTGCCGACCGGCGTCTCGCCGAGAACCCGCCGCATGTCGCCCGCGTCCCGGATGTCCTTGCCGTCGAACTTCTTGATGACATCGCCGCCGATGAGCCCCGCGCGGACGATGGGCGTCTCCGGGCCGGCGATGCCCTCGACGAACGCGCCGCCGCCGGGGGCGTCCTCGAACCCGTCAACGCCGAGGAAAGATTTGACCGCCACGGGCGGGGCGGCTCCCCTGCGCCCCCTCATCGCGAGCGGCATCATGCCGCCCACCACCAGGATGACGATGATGATCGTCACCCACAGCCACACGCCGCGCACGGGGCGGCACATCTTCGCCAGTTTGGAGGTCACGCCCTCGGGCCGCGCCTGGCCGAGCGCGGTGGTGGCGCCGAACGGCTGGATGGGCTGCACGGGCGCGGGGCCCCAGGTCTGGCGCGCGTGGAAGGGGTCTGTCGCGGGCGGCGGCGGCGCGGTCGTCGGCATCGACGAGGCGTCGAAGCGCTGCGTGGCGACGTACTCCTCGACGCCCTCGCCGAGGCGGTAGCCGCACATGCGGCAGAAACGCAGCCCCGCGACCAGCGTCGCGCCGCAGCTCGGGCAGTTCACCATGTTCTCTGCTCGCATGTCCTTTACCTTCCGTTCCCGCTACGCCTGAGAGTCTGTTCCCGGGGGTTCGCGGCCTTCGGCGTACGCCCGGCCGGCGTCTGTCGTTACCGATATACGCCTGTTGGAGTGCCGCGGTTGCATCCCGCGCGCGCGCGACTTAGACTCGTGCACACGTTCCAGGCCACGCCGCGTGCAGGTATTGTGGCTCGCGGCGCGCCCGCGCGCAAGCGCCTCCGGCCGCCCGGCACGGCGCGTGCTCTAGTGCAGCAGGCAGCAGGCAGACGGCAGTAGGCAGCCGCCCCGCGTTTCTGACGTTGAAAGGTCGAGTCCGAAGTTTCGACGGCGGCGCTCTTAACTGCCTACTGCCATCTGCCTACTGCCTACTAAGAGGAGGTCGGACAGGTGGAAGTAACCAAGGCACTCGCGGCGCTCCAGCCGCTCTACGGCAAGGACAACGTCGAGATCGTCACCGAGACGGGCGTGCGCGTCCGCGGCGTCGTCCGCAGCCTCAAGCAGACCCAGGCGCTCACACGCCCCAGCGTCAAGATCGAACGCGCCGACGGCGAAGTCGTCAAAATCCTCTTCTCAACCATCACCGAGATCATCGACCACAACCGCTGAAAAGCCGTGAACCGTAAACCGTAAACCGTGACAAGAGGAGGCGTGCTCTTCATCTTGTCACGGTTTACGGTTTACGGTTTACGGTGTTACAGTATCGGCCGTTCGGCCGCCTCAGGGCCGCGGGAAGAGTTTTGAATGATGACGATTGAGGATTTCGGAGCGCGCGTGGTGAGCGTGTGGCAGGGCTTGAGGCCCTCGACGCGCAGCCTGGTCGAGCGCGCCCTTTCGACGCCGGCGCCCCCTCAGCAGGGCGCGGTCGCCACGACGGCCTCACGCCGCGAGAACATGTACGACGCGCGCTCCGAGTGGGAGCTGAGCCGGCTGCTGGCCGCGCTCGACGAGCGCGCCGCGGAGGTCGGCGGCGACGCCTTGAGCGCCGAGCAGTCGCGCGACCTGCGCCGCATGACCGAGACCTGCGCCGCGGTCCTGAACCGCGAGGCGCGCTCCTCAGAGGTCTTCGCGCAACTGCTCGAACGCGCGCTGCGCGCCAGGGACTACGCGCGCGTGGACGAGATCGCCGACGTGATGACGGCGCGCCTCGCCCCGAGCGAGTTGTGCGAGACGGCGCGCCACCTCAACCCGGCCGTCCGCGCCGTCGCGCAGGAGGCCCTGCTGCAACTGCCGACCGCCATCCTCGTCGCGCTCCTCGGCGACCCCGTGGATGCCGAGACCGCGCGCAACGCGCTGGAGTCGCAGGCCGACGAGTACGAGTCCGAAGAGGCGCGCATCGTCGTCACGGCCCTCCAACAGGTCGAAGACGCGGAGGACGACTTTTAGAGTAGACACTAGTCAGTAGCCAGTAGAAGACGAGAAAAGCGCGGCTCTCATCATTAACCGATGAGAGCCGCGCTGTTTGTTATTCCCTACTGACTACTGACTACTGTCTACTTCCTTCTTTCCTATCTCCTTCAGGCGCGTGACGACCTGGTCGATGAGCCAGTTGGGGGTGGAGGCCCCGGCGGTGACGCCGACGCGTTCGGCGTCGGTCAGGTCGGCGGGGTTGATCTCGTCGGGCGTCTCGATGAGGAAGCTGCGCTCGCACTGCTCCTTGCAGACCGAGAGGAGCTTCAGGCTGTTCGAGGAGTGCTTGCCGCCGATGACGTAGAAGGCGTCCACCTCGCCGGCCAGGGCGCGCGCCGCGTCCTGCCGGTCGCGCGTCGCCGAGCAGATGGTGTTGACGACCTGCGGCTCCGAGTCGGCCCGGGCGCGCACGGCCTCGGCCGCTTCGAGGAAGGTCGAGAGTTTCAGGGTCGTCTGCGAGACGACGAGCGGCGCGTGCAGCGGCGGCAGGGCGGCGACCTCCGAGGCGTCGCGCACCACCCGCGTGCGCTCGGGCGCGTAGCCGACGACGCCGATCATCTCCGGGTGGTCGGGGTTGCCGACGACGACCACGTCGCGCCCCTCGCGGGCGGCGCGCTCGGCCAGCTTCTGCACCTTGGTGACGAACGGGCAGGTGGCGTCGATGACGCGCTCGGCGCGCTCCTCAAGCTCGCGCTGCACCTGCGGCGTGACGCCGTGGGCGCGGATGACGGCCGTCTCGCCCCGGCCCACGTCGGCCGGCGCGTCGATGGTGCGGACGCCCCCGGCTTCGAGCCGGTGTATCTCCTGCGTGTTGTGGATGAGCGGCCCGAGCGTGCGCACGGTCGCGCCCTCCGAGAGCGCCCCCTCGACCATCTCGACGGCGCGCTCGACCCCGAAACAGAACCCGTACTCTTCGGCCAGCAGAACTTGCATAGGAAGCTTTCAGCGGTCAGCGGTCAGCTATCAGCTTTAAAAATTTATCAGCGGCCAACTTCTCTTTCGGCCAGCGTCTCGCGCGAGACGGTTCGGCCGAAAGCTGAAGGCTGACCGCTGACTGCCCTTTACCCCACGCCCTCGGGCGGCGGGGTCTGTGTGATCGGCTCGGGGCCGGGCGTGTGGGCGCAGCGGGCGCGCCACTCCTCGCGCAGGCGCTCGGCCGCGGCGAGGCTGTCGTCGATCCAGCCGATGTTCTTGTCGGCGAACCAGCGGACGCCGCCCCAGAAGTTCTTCTCGAACTCGCCCAACTGCTGCGCCGCGTCCGCGGGCAACACCGCGAAGGACGCGTCGCACAGGAAGCGCACCGCGTCGCAGATGGGGTTGCCGGTCTTGTATCTCGAATCATTCGTGTCAGCCATTTAGTGGAGAACCTCCTTCCACAACCCATACGGCCGAAACGCCACGCACGTTCCGCGCCAGACCATCTTAATGAAGGGTGTGTGCAAAGGCAAAGGACGGGAAAGCGGGGAGCCGCGCGGGGCGGGTGACGGGGATCGTTTTCTTTCTGTTGGAGCGCTTTCGCCCGCGCCCGCCCGCGCGCCGCCGGACGAACCGCGCGAATTGTCCGGCCTTCGCTTCGGGTACGGCGGTTGCCCTCGGAGCCCTGCGCTCTACCCCAAACTCTCCGCAGGAGCGAAGGACGAATGACTCCGACATCAAATGCGCGGGCGCACTACACGCCCGAACGCCTCATCGCCGCCGCGGCGCTCGTACTGTTCTGCCTCTTCCCCGCCCGCGCGCAGCAGGGCGACCTGACCCCGCCGAAGGTGGAGGTCAAGGCGACGTTCGGCGCGGCGGGCTTCGGCGACGAGATTTCCCACCCGCACGTCGTCGCGGGCGGCTCGGTGCGCTTCTACCTCACGCGCCGCCTGAGCTTCGAGCCGGAGCTGCTCTACATGCGACACTCCGCCGACGACCAGGATTACGTGTTCACGCCCGGCTTCGCCTACGACCTGACCGACCCGACGAAGAGGGCCGTGCCCTACATCGCCGGAGGCGTGGGCGCGCTCCACCACCGCGGGCGGTTCGCGTCGTCTACGTCCTGGACGGCCGGCGGCGGCGGCGGCGTGAAAATCTTTCTTAACGACCGCCTGTTCATCGCCCCGGACGCCCGCATCGGGTTCGTCGGCTCCGAGCCGACGCTGCGCGGCACGGTCAGCCTCGGCTACGTGCTCTCGGGCCGGAGGCGTTAAAGAGAGGAGGCAGAGGTCGGGCCGTGCGGCCTCTCACCTCTGCCTTCCTCCTTTCAACCCACCCTGCGCTTTCACCGCTTGCCCGCCAACGTCTGGTTGTGCTGACCGTCCACGCCGCCGGCCTTGACCTTCGATTTGACGCGGAGGCCCTTGACGGTCTGGTTGTGGTTCGTGAAGATGCGGCCGGGGTCGCCTCCGCCGTCGCCGGCCTTCACGTTGGACTTCACGCGGAGGCCCTTGGTCGTCTGGTTGTGGTTGACTTCCCTGCCGCCGGCCTTGACTTTGGTTTTGACTCTCATGATTTGCTCTCCTCTTCTTTTTGATTTCGGGGCGGCGTGATTGCCGCCCTCACCTGTGCATGCGTAGTGGGCGGCGGAAAAGTCCAGACGCGGCGGGAAAATTTTTCGGGTAAATTTTTAATGGTGCTAGAATCCCCGGCGTCCGTCGGCAGTCCGTGAAGTCGCGCGGGGGTTTCGCAGGGTGACGGAAGAGTCCTCAACGCACAGCGACGTGACCCGCCTGCTCGCCGAGTGGGGCGACGGCGACGAGGCGGCGCTCGCGCGGCTGATGCCCTTGGTCTACGACGAGCTGCGGCGGCTCGCGCGCCACTACATGCGGCGCGAGCGCCCCGGCCACACCATCGAGCCCACCGCCCTCGTCAACGAAGCCTACCTCCGCCTCGTCGAGCAGACGAACATCCGCTGGCAGAACCGCGCGCACTTCTTCGGCATCGCCGCGAACGTGATGCGCCGCGTGCTGTGCGACCACGCGCGCGCGCGTCTGGCCGACAAGCGCGGCGGCGGCGCTGTCCGCGTCTCGCTCGTCGAGGCCGAAGCCCGCACGGACGAGCAGACCACGGACGTGCTCGCCCTGGACGAAGCGCTCGGCGAGCTGGCCGGAGTAGACCCGCGCAAGGCGCGCGTCGTCGAGCTGCGCTACTTCGGCGGACTCTCCGTCGAGGAGACGGCCGAAGTCCTCAAGGTCTCGCGCTCGACCGTGCTGCACGACTGGAACATGGCGAAGGCTTGGCTCTACCAGCAGATGAAAAGCGAGTGACGAGTGGCGAGTGACAAGTCGAAGGACTTGCCTTTACTCGTCACTCGTCACTCGTCACTCGTTTTATGAACCCCGAGCGCTGGCGACAGATCGACGTGCTGTTCCGGGCCGTCTCGCAGGCCGAGCCCGGGCGGCGCGGCGCGCTGCTCGCGGAGCTGGCGGGCGAAGACGAGGGGCTGCGGCGCGAGGTCGAGGCGCTGCTCGAAGCCTCGGAGGAGGCGGGCGGGTTCCTCGACACGAGGGTGTTCGAGGCGGCCGCGCCGCTGCTCGCGGGGCCGGCGCACGAGCTGAAGCCCGGCCAAATCTTCGGCCGCTACCACGTCGTCAAACAGCTCGGCGCCGGCGGGATGGGCGAGGTCTACCTGGCCGAAGACGCGCGCCTCAAGCGCAAGGTCGCGCTCAAGCTGCTGCCCGCCTTCCTCACCGTAGACCCCGAGCGCGTGCGCCGCTTCGAGCGCGAGGCGCAGGCCGTCGCCGCGCTCTCGCACCCGCACATCGTCACCATCCACGAGGTCTTCGAGGCGGACGAAGGGCTCCACTGCATCGTGATGGAGCACGTCGAGGGGCGCACGCTGCGCGAGCTGCTGGCGGGCGGGGCGCTCAAGGTCGGCGAAGCGCTCGACGTGGCGGTGCACGCGGCCTCGGCGCTTCAGGCGGCGCACGAGGCCGGGATAGTCCACCGCGACGTGAAGCCCGAGAACGTGATGGTCAGGCCCGACGGCTACGTCAAAGTCCTCGACTTCGGGCTCGCCAAGCTGGCCGAGCGGCCGGGCGCGGGCGGGGAGCAGCCCACGCTCATCGGCCCGCTCACGCAGAGCGGCGTGGTGATGGGCACCGCGCACTACATGTCGCCGGAGCAGGCGCGGGGGCTGAGGGTGGACGCGCGCACCGACGTGTGGTCTCTCGGCGTCGTCCTCTACGAGATGCTGTCGGGCAGGCCGCCGTTCGACGGCGAGACGATGAGCGACGTGCTGGCCTCGATCCTGAAGGAGGAGCCCGCGCCGCTCTCTGCGCACGGCACGGACGCGCCCGCAGAGTTGCAGCGCATCGTCTCGAAGGCGCTCGCGAAGCGGCGCGAAGACCGCTACGCGTCGATGGGCGAGATGCTGTCGGAGCTGCGCGAGGCGCGCGCCGAGGAGGAGTTCCGCGCGCGGCAGGAATTGCACCAGAGTGACGGCGGCGGGAGGCCACACCCGGGGCGCTCGGCAACGGCCGCAGCGGCCCGCGGCCGTGCGGGGCGGCGGTGGAGTCGCGCTGTGGGATGGGCGGCGCTCTTGGCCGTCGCCACGCTCGCGGGCCTCGGCTTCGGGCTGTACAAGTTCTTCGGGCAGCGGCAGGCGGGTGTAGGCCCGCCCGTCGCCCCGCTCCAGAGCATGAAGTTCACGAAGCTGTCGGTGGAGGGCGGGACGCGCTTCAACACCGTCTCGCCGGACGGGAAGCTCATCGCGCGCGCGGCGCTCGAAGGCGGCCAGGGGAGTCTGCGTCTGCGACAGGCGGCTGCCGCGGGCGAGCGCGAGATCGTGCCGCCGGCCGACGTCTATTACGTAGGCGTGACCTTCGCGCCGGACGCGAGCAGCCTGTACTACGTCGCGGGCGCGCGCGGCTCGGGCTTCAGTACGCTGTACCGCGTGCCTGTCATCGGCGGCGACCCGCAGAAGCTCGTCTTTGACGTGGACAGCGCGGTCACCTTCTCTCCGGACGGCAAGCGCCTGGCCTTCAAGCGTCACTCGACGGAGACGGGGGAGGACAGCCTCGTGGTCGTCGGCGCGGACGGCGGCGGCGAGCAGACCCTTATCACGCGGCCGTCGCGCCCGGCACAGTTCGGCACGCCCGCCTGGTCGCCCGACGGGAGGCTGATCGCCTACTCGGCCAAGTACAAGGATGACGAGGGGCTGTACACGACCTTGGAGACGGCCGACGTCTCGGAGCGGACGACGAAGACGGTCTTGCCGGTACGTTGGCGCGGCCTGCTCAACTTCGCCTGGGTGTCGGACGGCCGCGGCCTCATCCTCTCGGGCACGAGCCGCACCCCGCCGCCCGGCACGCGCGACCAACTCTGGTACGCCCCCTATCCCGGTGGCGAGCCCTACCAGATCACCAATGACCCGAACGGGTACTCGACGGTGAGCCTGACCGCCGACTCGCGGACGCTGCTCACCGCCCAGAGCACGGGCTACTCGAACGTCTGGGTCGTGCCGGCCGACGACCCGGCGCGCGCCGCCCAGATTACGAACAGCACCGCCCCCATCGGCCAGCTCGCCTGGGCGCCCGACGGCCGCATCATCTACGTGTCGAGCGCGAGCGGGAATAGAGACCTCTGGGTGATGAATGCCGACGGGACGGGTAACCGTCAACTGACCTTCAACCCCGAAGACGATTACCACCCCGCGCCCTCGCCCGACGGGCGCTACGTCGTCTTCCAGTCGGTGCGCGAGGGGGTCGTCAGCCTCTACCGCATGGACGCGGACGGCGGCGGGGCGAAAGAGCTCGTGCGCAACGTGTACGCGCAGGTTCTCCCGCAGGTCTCGCGCGACTCGCGGTGGGTCTACTACACGCAGCTCGACCTGACAACCGGCAATGTCGTGCTGATGAGGGTCTCGATCGACGGCGGCGAGCCCGCGAAGCTGCGCGAAAGGGTCATGCTCAACCGCCTCTCGCCGGACGGGCAATACTTCCTCGCTATGAAGCAGGAGCCGACGGGGCCCGACGCGCCATCCGCACTGACCGTGTTCCCGGCCTCGGGCGGCGACCCCGCGCGCAACCTCGACGCGCCGCACAACTTCCAGACGTTCGCGTGGTCGCCCGACGGCCGGGGTGCGGACTTCGTCGCCACGCGCGAAGGCGTGACGAACGTCTGGCGGCTGCCGCTGGCGGGCGGCAAGCCCCGGCAGGTCACGGCGTGGAAGTCGGACGCGCCCCTCTACTGGCTCGCCTGGTCGCCCGACGGGAAGAACCTCGCCGTCGTGCGCGACACCTCGACCATCGACCTGGTGCTGATTCAGAACTTCAGGTGACGGGCGGCCGGCTACCCCCTCAAAAGATGAGGCCCGCCCCTCAGCCGAGGGCCCGCTTCACCGTCGGCCACATCTCGAAGGCCCAGAACTCGTAGCCCTCGTCGGAGGGGTGGAAGCCGTCCGGGGAGAAGAACTCGGGGTGCGCGGGGATGACCTCGGCGCTCTTCGCGTAGGAGTCGGCGAGGTATAAGCCGTGGCGCGCGGCCGCGTCGGCGATGCGCTCGTTGAAGCGCCGGAGGCGGCGGCGCGCCTCCCCGCGCAGGAAGCCGGGGACGCGCGGCGCGTGCGAGATGTCCGGCAGGTTCGAGACGACCAAGGCCGCCTCGGTCTGCTCGCGCACGCGCGTGACGATCTCGTCGAAGTTGCGCGCGAACTGCTCGGGCGCGGCCATGCGCGTGAGGTCGTTGATGCCGATGCCGAGGGTGACGAGCGAGGGCTTCGCCTCGCCGACGCGCCCGACCTGCGAGCGCAGAACGTCGCCCGTCGTCGCGCCGCTCACGCACAGGTTGACGAGCCGCGAGCCCGGACGGACGCGCTCGATGCGCTCGAACAGGCGCGCGACGTAACCGCCCCCTTTGCGCGCGCCTACGCCGACGCCCGTCGAATCCCCCAGCGCCACGTAGACGACCGGCTCCCCCTCGACCTCTTCACCCATCACCCAACGTCCGATTCAAAACTGCCCCAGAGACACAAAGCTTCGATTTCAGATTTGAGATTTCAAATCTCAGACGGCCGCTTCGGAGCGCACGGGCTCGCGCAGCACGGCCGACGCGGCCTGCGCGGCGACGCGGGCGGCGTCCGGGTGCGCGTCCGTCAGGTTGGAGACCTGGAGCAGAGACTCGCCCGTGCGCGAGAGCATGCGGAAGAGGTCGCCCTCCTCGGCGCGCGTGCGGCGGACGAGGGTCGCCCAGTCCATCCCCGCGGCCCAGCGCGCGGCCGTGGCGGCGGCCGAGAAGTTGATCTCGGGCGCGGGCTCCAGGTCCTGCTGCCACTCGACGCTCGCCACGTCGTAGGCGATGCGGTCGAACCTGGCGAGCGCCGTGATGAGCGCGTCGTCCAGCTCTAGCTCGCCGTAGTCGCGCTCGGCGTCCGCCGCGAGCGCGGCCATCAGGCCCGCGGCGCGCGGCGCGTCGAGCGATGCGAAGAGGCCGCGCCCGATGGCCTCGCCGACGAGGAGCGGGCGGTCTAAGCGTAAGTCCGCGAGCCAGCGGCCGCGCTCCGTGACGCGCTCGGCGAAGAAGTCCAGATAACCGAAATGATGGAGGGCGCGCGCGCGCCGCTCGAAGGGCTGCCAAGCCTCGCCGTGCACGGCTTCGAGCCTTCGGCCCAGGCGCTCGATTGATTCGGCCTCCTGCATGACCGACCAGAGCGCCTCCTCGCAGCGCGTGCGCGACCCGTCGCCGCCCGCGAGCGACTCGATGAGGTCGTTGATGACGGCGACGGCCTCTTCCGTCGAAGAGCGCGCCTCGCGCAGACGCGGCTCGCGCAGGGGCGTCGCGCGGTTCGACTGCACGAGTTCAAACGCCGCGTCGCGCGCCGATTCGTTGAGCGCGTGCGTCTCCTCCCACACGCGGCCGACGCGCTCCAGCGCGAGCGTGACCCGCTTGCCGTTGTCGCGCACCCCGGCGAGCCCGTCGCCGCGCCGCTCGGTGACGAAGACGAGGCGGCGCGTGCCGCGGCCGACCGAGACGACGCGGCCGGGCACGACCTCCTTGTCGAGCCAGCGCAGGTAGGCGTCCGTCCGGGTCTGCGGCGCGTCTTCGAGAAGTCTTGAGCGGGCGCTGGCGAGCCGTTCGAGCCCGCGCGCGACCTCGGGCGGGAGGTCGCAGCCCGCCTCCTGTAGTTTCGTCTGCATGCGGCGCTCGGCCTCGGCGCGCGCGCGCCCGATGCGCGCGACCTCTTCGGCCACGTCGCGGCGCGCGTAGGAGCGCTCGGCGATCTCGCGCACCTGCGCGAAGGTTCCGTAGGCGTCGAGCAGGTTGAGGAGCGTCGTGTAGGTCGCGCGGAACTGGCTCTCAAGCGGGTCGGGGTCTGCGTGCAGGAGCGACGCGAGCTTCTGCGGGTTCTGATGCTGGCCCGGCGCGGCGACGATGAAGCCGACGTTGTCTCTACCTCTGCGCCCGGCGCGGCCGGTCATCTGTTGGAGTTGTGAGGCGGAGAGCGTCTGCCACCCCTGCCCGCGCCTCACGTCGATGTTCTCAAGCACCACGGTACGCGCGGGGAAGTCAACGCCCGCGGCGACGGTCATCGTGGCGAAGATGGCGTCGAGCAGTCCGGCGCTCATCAGCCTCTCGATGGCGAGCTTCCACGCGGGCAGGTGTCCGGCGTGGTGCGAGGCCACGCCCCCTTTCAAGACCATGTCCCAGTGGCGGTGCTTGCGCACCTCCGGGTACTGCTCCGACAGCTCTTCGAGAATGCGCCGACGAGCGTCTCGTCTTTCAGGGCCGACGCCGCGGCGCGTCGCGTAGGCGGCCTCGGCCGCGGCCTCGTCGCAGCGGCGGCGCGTGGGCAGGAAGATGATGGCGGGCAGCAGGTCATAAGAGCCGAGCGCCGCGAGCAGAATCGAAGGCGGCATCTCGGGCATCCCCGCGCGGCGCTGCGGCCCGCGCTGGAAACGTCCCTGCGAGGACTGCCGCTCGCTCTTCGCGGTCTGCGTGAAGCGCGCGATCTCGTTGTTGAAGTGTCCGCGCTCGTCGAAGAGCGGCGTGAGTCCGCCGTCCGGAAAGAGGAAGGCCGCGCGCAAGGGTACGGGTCGCGCGCCGGGTCGCGGGATGACGCGGCAGGGGTGCCCGCGCACTTCGGCTATCCAGTCGGCGAACTCTCCGGCGCGCCCCACGGTCGCCGAGAGCAGGAGCATCCGCACGCGCGGCGGCGTAAGTATGATGGCCTCCTCCCAGACGTGCCCGCGCTCCTCGTCGGCGAGGTAGTGGGCTTCGTCCAGGACGACGAGGTCGGCCATCAACTGCTCGTCGCGGCGCAGCGCGTCGAAGAGTTGATTTCTGTAGACCTCGGTCGTGCCGACGATGAGCGGCGCGTCCGAACGCTCCTTGCGGTCGCCGGTAAGTATCCCGACCTTCTCGTCGCCGAACTCCGCCGAGAACTCGTGGAACTTCGAGTTGGTCAGGGCCTTCAAGGGGCTCGTGTACCACGCGCGCTTGCCTTGCGCCAGCAGCCTGCGAATCTCTTCGCGCGCGATCCAGGTCTTGCCGCTGCCCGTGGGGGCCGTCACCAGCACGTCCTCGTGTTCGAGCGCGGCGAGGGCTTCGAGTTGGAAGGGGTCGGGTTTGAAAGGGACGGGCTCGGGCGCGCCGATGCCTTCGAGGAGTTGGCGCAAAGGGCGCGTCCGCGACTGGCGCGCGGCGACGCGCGAGGCGTTGTCGGCGGCGGCCGCCGCGGCCGTGCGCGACTGCCTGTCCTGGCCGTCGCGGCCCCGCCCGCGCCCTTCGGCGGACGGACGAGAGTCTGACGGACGAGAGTCCTGCTGTCCGTCGTCGCGCCTGCCCTGGCGGCCTGCGTGGGAGGCGCGGCGGCGCCCCCTGTCTCCTCTTCGCGAACGCGTCATTAACGTAGATTTTACCGCAGGAGCTTTGTGGAAAGCGCCCGGGTAATGCTAACTTTTGTGTGCTTTCGTGTGATTTTCGCAACGCCCGGGGCACATAAAGCGTCTAATCGTTCGTGTCTTGTGCGCGCCCCCGGCGTGCGGAGTTTCAAAAGGAATGGCCGAGCTTTTCGACAGGTTTGAAGTCAACCGGACGCCGCGCTGGCCGATGCTCTCGCGCCTCGTGGCGCTCTCGGTCGTGGCGCACGGGCTCTTCTTCGTCGCGGTCGTCTACGTCCCGACGCTGCGGAGCATGCTCTACGTCGCCTCCAACGTCTCGGGCATCAAGTTCGTCAGCGAGGACTACGACCCGACGCTCATCGGGCAGCGCGCGACCATCGTCAAGCTTGAGCCGCACGAGAAGCTCTACTACCCGCCCGACTACTTCGGCGCGCCCGAGGTGGCCGAGACGACGCAGCTCGACGCGATGGTCGTCGGGCAGACGATGCCCCCGCCCCTGCCGCCGCCCGCGCCGGTCTACAGGCCGCGCCGACCGCGCGAGGCGAGCGTCGTCGCCACGCCCGAGCCGAGCCCCAGCCCTTCGCCCGAGGTCGCGCAGGCCGGCACGACGCCGACGCCCGCCCCCCTGACCGAGGAGGAGAAGAAGGCCGAGGAGGAGATGGCCCGCATCGCCAGGGAGAACGGCATCGCGCGCCCGCCCGGCAACATCAACACCAAGCCCTTCGAGGACATCGCCGTCAAGGGCAAGGAGCTGTTCGACCAGGGCAAGCTCAACCTCAACAGCGCCATCGACGTGACGGCCACGGGCACGCTCAACGAGGACGGCACGCTCAAGCCCGAGACGGTCAAGATCGACTGGACGACCCCGCCGACCGACCAGAGCACGGCCGACCTCGCGCAGCAGTTGATTACGGCGATGAGCCAGAGCAAGGTGCTCGTCGTCCTCAAGGGCGCGAAGGACGTGCGCATCTCGCTCAAGCTCGACCAGCAGACCGTCAAGATCGCCATCGCGAGCGAGCTGCCCACCGAGACGGACGCGATGAACACGGCCATCGGCTGCTCGGCGCTCGTCGCCGTCGGCAAGAAGGTCAAGCAGGGGACGAACGAGGGCGTCCTCTACGAGAACCTCAAGTTCGACTCGGCCGGCAAGCAGTTCAACATGAACTTCGAGATGGCGAAGGACGCGGCCGGCAAGATGATCACCGAGATGCTGGCGAAGAAGGCCAACAAGGCGAACGCCGCCGCGGCGGCGACGCCGCAGGCCAGGAGCTAAAGGGGCTTGGGAGTCAAAGAACGAACCATGAGGGAATTCTTCAGCATGATCTTCCACGCGGGGGAGGCGGCGCAGGGGCGCGGCGAGGCCGCGCGCCTGTTCGCGCGCTTCGCCGTGCTCGGCGCTTTCGTCCTGAGCGTCGCGCCGGGCGGCTGGGCGGCGCTCGCGCAGGCGGGCCGGGACGGGGGCGGGGTCGCGGCGACGGACTCGGGCGTCAAGAAGACCTCCAAGTCTGAAGGGCCGAAGTCCGAAGGCGCGAAGGTCAACGTCCGCCCCATCAAGGCGTTCATCGCGCGCTCGAAGAGGCTGCACGCGGAGGGCAAGCTCGACCTCTCGAAGCCGCAGACGATAGTGGTCGTCGGCGACCGCCAGCCGGACGGGACGCTGACGAACGTCCAGATCACGGGCGAGTCGGCCGCCGACCCGCAGCTTCGCGCCGTCGCGCAGGACTTCGTCTCGTCGGTCAACCAGAGCCACGCGCTCTCGATCCTCTCGGACGTGAGCCGCGTCTCGATGACCTTCACGCTCGACGGCGAGCGCTTCAAGGCGCTGACGGCGTCGGACACGCCTTCGGAGGCGCGCGCCGAGGAGATGGCGCGCGGCTACCGCATGCTCCTCAACGTCGGCCGTCTCGCCAAGCGCGGCACGGACGAGGGGGCGCTGATGGGCGGCATGAAGGTCTCCGCGAGCGGCAAGCAGCTCCTCATGAACCTCGACATGCCCCGCGAGCAGATGGGCAACATCCTCCTGCGCCAGATCACACCCAACTAGCCGCGCCTCCGGCGCGGGGTGCTGGGTGTTGGGTTTTGGGTGTTGGTTAAAAACTTAGTTCTAACCAACACCCAAAACCCAACACCCAGCACCCTCCTTGCGCCCCCCCGGTCGCTCACATACAATCGAACATCGGCCTAAAGTCGCGGACGGGGCGGGGTTCTACAGGGAGTCGGTTCCCTGCCCGGCCCCGGCCGCGGCGCGGAGAGGGGGCAGTCCCCCGGCGGGATAAAAAGATGATAGATAAATTCTTAACGAAGGTCTTCGGCAGCAGCAACCAGCGCTACATCAAGACTCTGCTGCCCCTCATCCAGCAGATCAACGACCTCGAACCGTCGGTCAAGAAGCTGACCGACGACCAGATGCGCGAGCGCATCGCGGCCCTGCGCGAGCAGGTCATCGAGGAGGTCGGCGACACCACCGGCAAGGGCGAGGAGGCGAAGAAGGAGCGCAAGCGCCGCACGCAGGAGGCGCTCAACAAGATTCTCCCCGAGGTCTTCGCGCTCACGCGCGAGGCTTCGGTGCGCTCGACGGGCATGCGCCACTTCGACGTGCAGCTCATCGGCGGCATCGCCCTGCACCAGGGCCGCATCGCCGAGATGAGGACGGGCGAGGGCAAGACGCTCGTCGCGACCCTGCCGGCGACGCTCAACGCCCTGACGGGGCGCGGCGTCCACGTCGTCACCGTCAACGACTACCTCGCCACGCGCGACGCCGAGTGGATGGGGCGCATCTACAAGTTCCTGGGCCTGACGGTCGGCGCCATCGTCAACGACCTCGACGACTGGGAGCGCAAGGACGCCTACGCCGCCGACATCACCTACGGCACCAACAACGAGTTCGGCTTCGACTACCTGCGCGACAACATGAAGTTCGACCTGGCGACCTGCGTCCAGCGCCAGCACCACTACGCCATCGTGGACGAGGTGGACTCGATCCTCATCGACGAGGCGCGCACCCCGCTCATCATCTCGGGCGCGTCGGACGAGGCGACGGACAAGTATTACCAGGCCAACGCCATCATCCCGCACCTCAAGCGCGCCGAGCTGGTGCCGCCCGACAACAAGCCCGGCCCCGGCGACTACGTCGTGGACGAGAAGCAGCACTCCGCGGTGCTCACCGAAGAGGGCGTCGAGAAGGCCGAACGTCTCCTGGGCGTCGGGAATCTTTATGACCCGTCGAACATGGAGATGCTCCACTGCGTGGAGAACGCGCTGAAGGCGCACACGCTCTACCGGCTCGACCACCACTACGTCGTGCAGGACGGCGGGGTCATCATCGTGGACGAGTTCACGGGGCGACTGATGCAGGGCCGCCGCTGGTCGGACGGGCTGCACCAGGCGGTCGAGGCGAAGGAGGGCGTCAAGATCGAGCGCGAGAACCAGACGCTCGCGACGATTACGCTTCAGAACTACTTCCGCCTCTACGACAAGCTCTCGGGCATGACCGGCACGGCCGAGACCGAGGCCGCCGAGTTCGACGCGACCTACAAGCTCGAAGTCGCCGTCATCCCGACGAACAAGGCGATGATCCGCAAGGACAACCCGGACGTTATCTACAGGACGCTGCCGGAGAAGTGGGACGCCATCATCGAGGAGATCGTCGAGCGCCACGAGACGGGCCAGCCCGTGCTGGTCGGCACGGTCTCGGTCGAGAACTCGGAGCTGATCTCGCGCCGGCTGGCGAAGGCCGGCATCCGCCACCGCGACGAGGCGGGCAACATCCTGATCGAGGGCGACGGGACGATCCCGAACTACCACCACGTCCTCAACGCCAAGCACCACGAGCGCGAGGCCGAGATCGTCGCGCAGGCGGGCCGCAAGGGTGCCATCACGATTGCGACCAACATGGCTGGCCGCGGCACAGACATCCTGCTGGGCGGCAACATCGAGTTCCTCGCGCGCGAGCACCTGAAGCGCCAGGAGATCGACCCCGAGGAGGCGACCGACTTGCAGTGGCAGGAGGCGCGCGAGTACGCGAGCGGCAAGCGCGCGGGCGAGCCTTCAGACCCGGTGGTGGCGACCATCGCCGAGGCGCTCCGCTACGTCGAACCCATCGTCGAGAAGGAGCACAAGGAGGTCGTCTCTTTAGGCGGCCTGCACATCCTCGGCACCGAGCGCCACGAGTCGCGCCGCATCGACAACCAGTTGCGCGGCCGCGCCGGCCGCCAGGGCGACCCCGGCAGCTCGCGCTTCTTCCTCTCGCTCGAAGACGACCTGATGCGCATCTTCGCGGGCGACAAGGTGAAGGCCCTGATGCAGCGGCTCGGCATGGAGAAGGGCGTCGCCATCGAGTCGAAGATGGTCTCCAAGCGCATCGAGGCGGCGCAGAAGTCGGTCGAGGCGCGCAACTTCGAGACGCGCAAACACCTCCTCCAGTACGACGACGTGATGAACCGGCAGCGCGAGACCATCTACGGCCTGCGCCGCCAGTTGATGGAGGAGCCCGACCAGCGCGAGTACCTGCTGGGCGTGGCCGAAGACCTGCTCGGAGACCTCGTCAAGCAGTACCTGCCCGCGGACGTCTTGCCCGACGACTGGGACGTGGAGAACCTCAAGATTCAGCTCCAGGCGACCTACGCCTTCGACGCCGACGCCGAGGGCATCGACTTCGACAACTGGACGCCCGCGCAGATTAACGAGGCCGTCTGGGAGAAGGCGAAGGCGTCTTACGAGTCGAAGGAGGCGCAGGTCGGCCCCGAGGCCCTGCGCACCTACGAGCGCATCATCATGCTCAACATCATCGACGCGCAGTGGAAGGATCACCTGCTCGCGATCGATCACCTGAAGCAGGGCATCGGGCTCGTCGGCTACGGGCAGAAGGACCCGCTCGTCGAGTACAAGAAGGAGAGCTTCGACATGTTCCAGGCGATGCTCGACCGGATCGATACGGCGACCGTCCGCACGCTCTTCAACCTCCAGGTCGTCGCCGAGCAGCAGCCCGAGCAGTTGCAGCAGCGCCGCCAGCGCCGCCCGACCTCGATGACCTTCACCGGCCCCAACCAGGGCGCGACGGCCGCGGGCGAAGAGGCCGCGCGCACCAAGACCGTCACGCGCGACCAGCCGAAGGTCGGCCGCAACGAGCCCTGCCCCTGCGGCTCCGGCAAGAAGTACAAGAAGTGCTGCGGCGCTAACGCGTAAGGCGGAAGCGACCCGCTTGGTGCTATGATGAGGGCGGGGCGAGGCTTGAGGGAGCCGGCCCCGCCTTCCTGTCGGAACGGTATTTAAGGAAAGTCTCTACGGAGTAGTTATGCCTCGCAAGCTGAAACTCCTGCCGCTCGTGCTGTCGCTCGCCACGCCGCCGTGCGCGTACGCCGCGGCACGTCCCGTTCGGCAGCCGCCTCCTGCCACTCGGCAAGCCCCCCAAAATCAGAAAGAACTCGCCGAGGCGACGCGCCACGGCGACGGCCTGCTGGAGCTTTACGTCCGCGAGAGCGCGCGGGCCGAAGAGCAGTACCCGATGCCTCGGGACGCCAACGAGGAGACGCGCAGGCCCGTCTTCGAGAAGCGCGAGGCCGCGCTCGCGCCCTTGAAGGCGCGGATGCGCGCGGCGGCCGACCAGCTGGAGACGCTGGCCGGGTCGCAGCCGGGCGGCGGCGCGCGCCGTGAAGCGATGGAATTAGCCACCACGCTCCGCGTCTACGGGAGCGGGCCGGGCGACCCGCCCTTACAGGTCTTCCGCCAGGCCCAGGTCAAGAGGAAGGCGATAATCACTTCCAAGCCGGAGCCCGGATACACCGAGGAGGCCCGGCGCAACCACGTCACCGGGATCGTCCGCCTGCGCGCCGTGCTCGCCGCCGACGGCCGGATCAAACACATCATCGTCATCAGGTGGCTGCCCGACGGGCTGACGGAGAAGGCTGTCGAGGCGGCGCGGCGGATCAAGTTCAACCCGGCCCTCGTAGACGGGCAGCCCGTCTCGCAGTTCGTGACGCTGGAGTACAACTTCAACTTGTAATCGCGCGCCGCCGCCGTACAATCCCCCTCGCAAGGAATGAGCGCCAACACCACCTCGAACAACCCCGTCGTGCAGGCCGTGCTCTCGGGCTCCGCGCCACAGCCCGCGCGCATGGCGGCCGCGCGCGGCATGCTGCCCGTCCCGCAGGACGTTCTGCTCGAACTGCTCGTCGCGCTGCGCGCCGACGCGGACGAGGCGGTGGCGCGCGCCGCCGACGAGACGCTCAACAGCCAGGAGGCCGCGACGCTCCTCGGCGTCGCCTCCGCGCAAGGGACCGCCCCGGCCGTGCTCTCCTACTTAGCCTCCCGCCCCGGCCTCGCGCGCGAGGTGCAGGAGTCGCTCGCCCTGAACGCCTCGACGCCCGACGAGGCGGTGGCCGCGCTGGCGCGCGCGACCGCGGAAGGGCCCGTGCTCGAACTCGTCTCCCTCAACCAGCAGCGCCTCATCCGCGCGCCCGCTATCATCGACGCCGTGCTCGCCAACCCCGCGCGCACTTCCGAGGCCGACCGCCGCGTCCGCGAGACGCGCCGCGAGTTCTTCGAGAAGGAGCGCGGCGCGCGCCAAGTCGCCGAAGAGATGCGCGCGCGCGGCATGAGCGCGGCGGCCGAGTTCGTCGAGTCGGCCGAGTCTTTCGACGTTGAAGGCGGCCTGAGCCTCGACGACGCGTGGCTCATCGCGCAGCACATCGAAGTCTTCGACGTTGACGTGGACGACTCGTGGCTCCCTTCGGAGCGCTACGAGGATTTGCTGGACGAGACGTTCGAGCAGCGGCAGGCGGCGGCCGAGCGGCTGGTGACCGAGGCGGCGGCCGAGGGCGGCTCGTCGGCCGCGCCCGAGCGCGTCTCGCTCATCCGCCGCATCATGCTGATGAAGGTCAAAGACCGCATGAAGCTCGGGATGAAGGGCGACCGCGAGGCCCGCTCCATCCTCATCCGCGACACCAACAAGGTCGTCTCGCAGGCCGTCATCAACAACCCGCGCATCACCGACCAGGAGGTCGAGGCCATCGCCGCCATGCGCACCGTCTCGGACGAGGTGCTGCGCCTGATCGCGCTCAACCGCGGCTGGGCGCGCCAGTACCCGATCATCCACAACCTCGCGCGCAACCCGCGCACGCCCCTCCCGACCGCAATGTCCATCCTCCCGCGACTCCACGCCAAAGAACTCAAGGCCCTCGGCCAGAACCGCAACGTCTCCGAGGCCGTCCGCCGCCAGGCCCTCCGCCTCGCCACCGCCCGCGGACAGTAAAAGGCCGTGAACGGTAAGCCGTGAACCGTGACAAGAGGAAGGCGTTTCCTTCTTGTCACGGTTCACGGTTTACCGTTCACGGCTCTTAAAAAATCTCCGAGCCCTTGCGCACGACCGACCAGGCCACGTCGGTGAGTGTGTGGCTGGCGGCCCCCCACCAGAGTCCGGCGAGCACGGAGGCCAACGCCCGCGGCCCCAGGCCGTAGGCGCCGGCCGACGCCTCGACGAACCGCCACGCCTGCGCCACCTCGCGCCACCCCGGCGCGGGGTCGCCCGTGAGGAAGGCCGCCCGCGCGTAGACGCACGCCCACGCCAAAAGCGTCACCACCGCCGCGAAGTAGACGACCCGGATCAGCGTCCCGAAGACGATGCCGTGCGACCAGCGCGAACGGTGGCGGAAGACCGCCTTGTACGGCCACCAGAGGAACCTGAGCGGCCCCCAGCGCGTGTACTGCTTCGACTGGATGTCGAGGTCGGGCCCGAACATCAGCCCCCCGAACAGCATCGCGACGGTCGCCGCCGCGCTCAGCCACACGCTCCCCGTCAGCCCCCACGCCGCCGCGAACGTCGGCGGGGCCAACACCAGCGTCACCATGTCGTGCGTCTTCCCCGAAGGCATAGGAGTGTTAGTCAGGGGCCGGCACGCCGCGGCGCGCGGCCACATTTATCTTTACCGTAACATTAGCAGTGTGCTATAAAGTTCGCGTTGCTGGCCAATCGAATCACCGTTTTCAAGTCCTGCTCCGCAGGGGTTGGAATCCGTGCAGGCCACCTTGGTTAGCCAGCAACCCCCTCCGACAATCCGGCTAACTCACGGCAAGGATCAGCACGTTTTCCCATACCCGTCGTGGCATTTCGTAAACACTGACACCGACTACCAGTGTCAGTAGAATAACGGGGGCCTTATGTCAGCTCAGCCGCACGGAGATCTGTACGCGCGGGTCAAACATCATATCTTCCAAATCTTCTTTCTCGTCCTAACACTCCTCGGGATGTATAAGGTCGTGCTGGTCGAAGTGCCCCACGGCACTCCGCGTCCCCCTACGCTCATGCCTGTCGAGCAGCCGACACCTTCCGCGCCTTGCTCGAACCTGCCGGCGCGTCGTCCTGAGAAGAAGGCGCAGAAGAAAAGACGGAGCAAGCGTCAGCGACCGGCCTCTGCTTATAGCACGCGCTAAGCGCGGGAGACCAGCCGTTTGCCCGCGCGTCGGGCGGGCGTGTACACTGTCGAGCTTCTTAGGTACGGTCATGGGTAAAAAAGGGAAGGCACAGGAATTTCTGGAGTACGCGGCCGCGCGCGCTCTGCTGTCGGGGCTCGGCGCGCTGCCGCGGCCGGCGGCCGTCGGGGTGGGGCTCGCGCTCGGGCGCGCGGCCTACCGCGTGGCGGGGGGCCTGCGGCGCACGGGCCTGCGCAATCTTGAGCTGGCCTTCCCCGAGATGGGCGCGGAGGAGCGAGAGCGAATCCTGCGCGGGTCGTTCGAGAGCCTCGGGCGTCAGCTCGGCGAGGTCAGCCAGTTCCCGCGCGCCACGCCCGAGCGACTGCGCGAGGTCGCCGAGTACGACAGCGAGGACGTGAAGCTCCTGGATGTCGCGCGCGAGCGCGGCCGCGGCGTCATCTTCCTCACCTCGCACCTCGGCGCGTGGGAGATGCTCTGCTTCGCACACTCCGCGCTCTACGAGCCCCTGAGCTTCCTCGTCCGCCCCCTCGACAACCCGCGCATCGACGCGATGGTCGAAGCCCTGCGCACGCGCTTCGGCAACCGCCCTATCGACAAGGGGGCCGCCGCGCGCACCGCGCTCCGCCTCCTCAAGCAGGGCGGCACGCTCGGCGTGCTGGCCGACCTCAACACGCAGGAGCGCGAGGGCGTCTTCGTCCCCTTCTTCGGCCGCCTCGCCTGCACCACCGCGGGCGTCGCCACGCTGGCGCTTCGCACCGACGCCACGGTCATCCCCGTCTGCGCCCCCTGGAACGCGGAGCGCGGCAAGTTCGTCTTCCGCGGCGGCCCCGTCATCGAACTCGTCCGCACGGGCGACGACCGCCGCGACATCGAAATCAACACGGCCAACTTCACGGCCGCCATCGAACGCCACGTCCGCATGTTCCCGGACCAATGGCTCTGGATTCACAAACGCTGGAAGACGCGCCCCAAAGGCGAGCCCGACCTCTACGCGCGTTCGACACAAATTTCCGCGCCGAGCGCTCCGGAGGCGAAAATTTCTTCGCCTCCGCCAACCGAAAAGATTTACAAAGCTTAGTGCGCGTATTTTCACAAATTACTTTAACCTTTGGGGCTCAAAGGTTTACGTAAACCTTCCGCGCTTGTCACAAATTTGTTAAGAACGTTGCATTTTCTTCTTGACAGTTGTCGAAAAATACGTATAATTCCTCACCAAGACGAAGCAGTCAATAATCTTAAATTAAAGCAGTGCTTCGCAGATGATTGACAAGAGCGGCCGGGTTGGTTCATTCGGCCTTACGGGCAGGAGCGTTCTTTAAATTTTGCTCCGGTAAGGTTGAGCAGTTCCGAAGCTATATTTTCCGCCCGTCCAACACGACCGCCAAACAGCCGGATCGCCCGTAGGTGACGATCTCCAGCAAATAGTCAACGCCACCCTGAATCTCCGAGCCTGCCCGAAACAACGCCCCGTCGGTTTACCCTAGACCGACGGGGCGCTCTTCTTTTTAGCTGTCAGCAGTCAGCTTTCAGCTTTCGTCTTTCGTCGCCCGCCCGTCTCTCCTTCCGGCTTGAACTTTCACGTCCGGGTTTGGCTGAAAGCTGATGGCTGACGGCTGAACGCTTCTACATCGCGAGGCCGCCGTCGGCCTGGATGACCTGGCCGGTGATGTAGCGCGCGTCGTCGGAGAGGAGGAAGCAGGCGATGCGGGCGACCTCTTCGGGCTGCGCGTAGCGGCCCATGGGAATCTGCTCGCGCAGCTTCTGCCGGTACTCTTCGTTGAGCGCCTGCGACATGTCCGTGGCGACGAGGCCGAGGGCGAGCGCGTTGACCGAGACGTTGCGGCTGGCGACCTCCTTCGCCAGAGCCTTCGTCAGCCCGATCATGCCCGCCTTCGAGGCCGAGTAGTTCGACTGGCCGCCCATGCCGACGACGCCGCTGATGGAGGAGATGTTGAGGATGGAGCCGCCCCCTTCGTTCTTGAGCATGTGGCGGAGCGCGGCGCGAGAGAAGTTCCAGGCCCCTTTGAGGTTCGTGTCGATGACGGAGTCCCAGTCCTCCTCCTTCATGCGCAGGATAAGGTTGTCGCGCGTGATGCCGGCGTTGTTGACGAGGAGGTCAACACGGCCCAGCTCCGACTTCACCTGCTTGACCATCTCGGCCGCGGCCTCCGTGCTCGCCACGTCGCACTGCGCGGCGAGCGCACGCACGCCCAAAGTCTCGATCTCGGCCCTTAAACCTTCGGCCGCCTCGGCGCTCTGCGCGTAGTTGAAGGCCACGTCGGCTCCGCGCCGCGCGAGCTCGAGGGCGATGGCGCGGCCGATGCCGCGCGTCGCGCCGGTGACGACGGCCGCGCGCCCGGCAAAGGGTTTCACTTCGGCACTCAAACTTTTCTTCCTCCGTTAAGGTGTGTTCTCGGCGAACGGGAATCTTAACACAGGCGGCGGGGCCGAGGCGTTTGGCGGCGGGCGGGTTTTGTTGTAAAGATTAACGGCAAGCGCGCCACACAGAACGCACGGAGGTGGAGGGGATGAAGTTAATCGTACTCGCCGCGGGGTACGCCACGCGGCTCTACCCGCTGACGCTCGACCAGCCGAAGCCTTTGCTCGACGTGGCCGGCAAGCCGATGCTCGAACACGTGCTCGACAACCTCGCGCCCGTCGAGGAGATCGACCACGTCTACGTCGTCACCAACGGCAAGTTCGCCGGCCACTTCGAGCGCTGGGCCGAGGGCCGCCACACGAAGCTCGGCGGGCCCGACATCACCGTCATCAACGACCACTCGACCGACGACTCGAACAAGCTCGGCGCCATCGGCGACCTGAATCTGGTGTTGAATCAGGCCGGGATTGACGACGACATCGTCGTCGTCGCGGGCGACAACCTCTTCAGCGAAAAGCTTAAAGAGTTCGGCGACTTCTGCCGCGCGAAGGGCGCGCCCGTCCTGGCCGTCTACGACGTGGGCGACCTCGAAGCCATCAAGAAGTACAACTCCATCGACGTTGACGAAGACGGCCGCATCACCTTCTTCGAGGAGAAGCCGGCGAACCCGAAGAGCACCCTGACGGGCATCGCGCTTTATTACTATCCGAAGTCTACGCTGCCGCTCGTCCGGCAGTACATCGCAGAGGGGAACAACCCCGACCAGCCCGGCCGCCTCGTGCAATGGATGTACGAGCGCACGCCCTTCTACACGTGGCGCGTGCCGGGCATCTGGTACGATGTCGGGTCGAAGGAGACTCTGGCGGAGTCCAACCGAATCTTCTCGCGGCACCGGGCACAGGCCGAAGGGTGACTGAAGAATGCTTGACCTGAACTACGTCCGCTCCAACCTCGAGCGCGTGCGCGCGGCGCTCGAAGCGCGCGGGTACGACACGGCGGCGCTCGACGACTTCGAGGCGCTCGACGCCGAGCGCCGCCGCGCCATCGCCGAGTCCGACGCTCTGAACGCGCGCCGCAACGCTTCGAGCCGCGAGATCGGCGCGCTGATGAAGGAGGGCAAGAAGGAGGAGGCCGAATCACGCCGCAAGGAGGTCGCGGAACTCAAGGAGCGCCTGGCCGAACTCGAACGCGCGCGCGACGAGGCCGAGCGGCGGATGCAGGAGCTGCTCGCCACCGTCCCGAACGTGCCGCACGGGAGCGTGCCGATCGGGCGCGACGAGACGGCGAACGTCGAAGTCAGGCAGTGGGGCGAAGCGCCGCGCTTCGACTTCGAGCCGCAGGATCACGTGGACATCGGCACGCGGCTCGGCATCCTCGACCTCGAACGCGCGGCGAAGATCGCCAGCGCGCGCTTCGCAATCCTCAAAGGCGCGGGCGCGCGACTCGAACGCGCGCTGATTAACTTCATGCTCGACGTGCACACGCGCGAGCACGGGTACGAGGAGACGCTGCCGCCCTTCATCGTCAACGCGAACTCGCTCTTCGGCACGGGCCAGCTCCCGAAGTTCGAGCAAGACCTCTTCAAGCTGACGGACGAGCGCGGGCTCTACCTCATCCCGACGGCCGAGGTGCCCGTGACGAACATCCACCGCGAGGAGATCCTCGACGCGTCGGGGCTGCCCCGCCGGTTCGTCTCCTACACGCCCTGCTTCCGCTCCGAGGCGGGCTCCTACGGCCGCGACACGCGCGGCGTCATCCGCCAGCACCAGTTCGACAAGGTGGAGTTGGTGAAGCTCGCCCTGCCCGAAAACTCCTACGAAGAACTCGAAGGTCTGACGCGCGACGCGGAGACGATCTTGCAGAAGCTCGGGCTGCACTACCGCGTCGTCGCGCTCTCGACCGGCGACATCAGCGGCGCGTCGGCGAAGACCTACGACCTCGAGGTGTGGCTGCCCTCGCAGAACGCCTTCCGCGAAATCTCCTCCTGCTCGAACTTCGAGGCGTACCAGGCGCGGCGCGCGCAGATACGCTTCCGCCGCGCGGGCGGCGCGAAGCCCGAGTACGTGCACACGCTCAACGGGTCGGGGCTCGCGGTCGGGCGCACTTGGCTCGCCATCCTTGAGAACTACCAGCAGGCGGACGGCTCCGTCGTCATCCCCGAAGCCCTCCGGCCGTACATGGGTGTGGAAAAGATAGAAGTGGATAGGCTGTAGGCGCGGAGCCCCGCAGGGGCGGCATAAGGTAGCCAGGGGCGCAGCCCCTGGCTACCTTATGCCGCCCCTGCGGGGCTCCGCGTCGGCCTCCTGCCTTAACTGCCTACTGCCGTCTACCTACTGCCTGCTATTCAATCTTCAACTCGAACGGCATGATGGCGAGCGTCTGGTTGGCGGGGAAGCGCTCGAACATGGCGGCGCGGCGCAGGGCGGGGCGCACCTCGGCGGGCATCGAGTTGATGAAGGCCGCGCGCTGCTGCCGGGCCTTGATGCTGGCGGCGTCCTGGTCGTCGCCGCCGCCGAAGAGCTGTTGGAAGAAGGTGCGCGGCGCGGGGTAGACGACGCGGCGGACGCCCTTGTCGGCGGGTATCTTCGCCAGCTCCTTCGCCACCTCGACGGCGCGGTCGAGGCCGCCGAACTCGTCAACCAGGCCCTTCTCCTTCGCCTGCGCGCCCGTCCAGACGCGGCCGCGCGCCACCTCGTGAACGGCCTCGACGTTCTGGAACTTGCGCCCCTCGGCCACCTTCGGCAGGAACTGGTTCCAGTAGAAGTTGCGCATCGACGACTCGAACTTCTCGCGCTCCTCCTTCGTGAACTTCTCGGTCTCGCGGTACATCCCCGCGTTCTTGCCGCGCATGAGGTACTCGCTCGACACGCCGACCCAGTCGTAGAACCCTTTGACGACCGGCTTGTAGGCGTAGACGCCGATGGAGCCCGTCAAGGTCAGCGGCTCGGCGACGATGCGGTTGGCCCCCATCGAGATGTAGTAGCCGCCCGAGGCCGCGAGGTCGCCCATCGAGATGACGACCGGCTTCTTCTTCTTCGCCTCCTCGACCGCCTTCCAGATGAGGTCGGACGGGTAGGTCACGCCGCCGGGGCTGTCCACGCGCAGCACGATGGCCTTCACGTCCTTGTTGTCGCGCGCGTCGTTGACGGCCTTGACGACGGTGTCGGAGCCGATGGTCTGGTCGCCGCCGAAGGTGCCGTCGTTCGAGTGGCCCGGCTCAATCGGCCCCGAGGCGAAGATGACCGCGATGGCCTCGCCCTGGTTCAGGCCGAGCGAGTAGGGCGTGACGCGCCGGTACTCGGCCGTCGAGACCTTGCGCAGCTTCTCGTCCTCCTTGTAGCCGAGCCGCTTCTTCAGCTCCTTCTCGACCTCCTCGCGGTAGAGCGCGCCGTCGATGAGCCCCGCCTCCAGCGCCGCGGGCGCGTTGTGCGGCGCGTTGTCCACGAGCGCGCGCACGTCCTCGACCGACTTGCGCCGCGCCTCCGCGACCTGCGTCACGTAGCGGTTGAAGATTTCGTCGAGCAGCGAGTTGAGCTGCTCGCGCTCGCCCTCCGACATGTCCTCGCGCGTGAGGGGCTCGGGCCCCGTCTTGTACTCCGCGATCTGGTACGAGTCCCAGTAGATGCCGAGCTTGTCGAAGGAGCCCTTGAAGTGCATCGACTCGGCGGCGAGCCCGTTGACGAAGAGGTCGCCGATGGGGGGCACGTAGATGCGTTCGGCCGCGGTGGCGACGTAATACTCCTTGTCGCCGCCGAACTCCATGTAGGCGTAGATGGGCTTGCCCGACTTGCGGAACTCGGCGATGGCCTCTCGTACCTCGTCGGCCTTGGCCCAGCCGCCGCCGAGCATCCCGATGTCGAGCAGCACGGCGCTCACGCGCTTGTCGGCCTTCGCCTTGCGCAGTTGCAGCAGCAGGCTCGCGAGCGAGTTGGTCTCGCCGCCGAAGAGGCGCGCGGACATCTCGTCGGCGTTCGTGTAGTCGGGCAGCGAGCCCTCGACGTTGAGGACGAGCACGCTGTTCGACGCCACCTCCGGCTCTCTGTCCAGAGACATCACGACGGCCACCACGACCAGCCCCACCAGCAGCACGAACACCGCCAGCAGCCCGACGATGATCAGAGCGATCTTGCTTCCACGCGTCATAACTTTGAGACCTTCATCCGAATGAATTCGACCCGGCCGGAGCGGGAGAGGCCGGGTCGGTTCTATTACGATTTGAGGGGGGAAAAGGTTTTGTGGCAGTAGGCAGTAGGCAGATGGCAGTAGGCAGTACGCTCCGCGTTGCGGACGTTGAGGATGACGGTCGTAGGGTTCGTAATTAGAAAGGCTTTCAACTGCCTACTGCCTACTCCCTTACGATCCACCCCCCGCCGACGACCTCTTCGCCGCGGTAGAAGACGGCGGCCTGCCCCGGCGTGACGGCGCGCTGCGGCTCGTCGAAGCGGACGCGGGCGCGGCCCCCTCCGAGCGGCGTGATGGTGGCCGGAGCCTCCTTGTGCCGGTAGCGGACGCGCACGTCGGCGCGGACGGGCTCCGCCGGCTCCTCGAAGGCGACCCAGTTGACGCCCGCGGCGGTGAACTCTTGACGGAGCAGCTCCTCGTCGTGGCCGACGACGACGCGGTTCGACTCGGGCTCGACGCGCACGACGTAGAGCGGGAGCTGCCGCGAGACGCCCAACCCCCGGCGCTGCCCGACCGTGAAGCGGTGGACGCCCTCGTGCTCTCCGACGACGCGCCCCTCGGTGTCCACTATCTCGCCGCGCGCGGGGCGCTCCATTTCCCTCCCCTCGGCTTCGAGGTAGCGGTCGATGAAGCCCGCGTAGTCGCCGTCGGGCACGAAGCATATCTCCTGCGACTCGCGCTTCTCCGCGACGTACAGGCCGTGACGGCGCGCGACCTCGCGCACCTCCTCCTTCGTCATCTCGCCCAGAGGGAAGAGCGAGCGCGACAACTGCTCCTGCGACAGCTCCCAGAGGAAGTACGACTGATCCTTGCGCGCGTCCCTCCCGCGCAGCAGCCTGTGCCGCCCCGCCGCCTCGTCGAACGAGACGCGCGCGTAGTGGCCGGTCGCGACCTTCTCGCAGCCGACGCTCAGGGCCGTCCGGTCGAGCGAAGCGAACTTCAGGCGGCTGTTGCACGCGACGCAGGGGATGGGCGTCTCGCCTTCGAGGTAGCTCCGCACGAACGGCGCGACCACGTCGCGCTCGAAGTCGCGCTCAAGGTTCAGGACGTAGAACGGGAAGCCCAGGTCCTCCGCCACGCGCCGCGCGTCGTACACGTCGTCGAGCGAGCAGCAGCGGCTCGGCAGGGGCTCGCCGTCCTCGCCCACACTCAGGCCCCGCCGCTGGTTCCAGAGCTGCATCGTGAACCCGACCAGCTCGTTCCCTCCGGCCTTCAACAACACGGCCGCCGCCGAACTATCGACGCCGCCGCTCATAGCCACTGCAATCTTCATTCTTCAAATCAGTGATGAGTGATGAGTGATAAGAAAAGTCGGAAGCCTCTTGTTATTTCTCATCACTCATCACTCATTACTTATCACTTTCCTTACAATTTGCCGCCCTTTTCGGCGAGGTGCTAAGATGCCTTTCAGCCGGTTTTTACTGCTTTTTCAGCACAGTACAGGATACCCGACATCCTGCAAAACGTCAGCCCGCCATCTGACGCCGAAGACGGAAGGAGCGCGAACAGATGAGTGAAGAGAACATACTTCGCCTCGAAAAGGCGATGGCGACGCTGGCGGAAACCTCGGCGCAGCACGACGAGCGGCTCGCCGAGCACAAGGAGCAGATGGCCGCGCACAAGGAGAGGATGGCCGCCATAGAACGTGCGAATCAGATGCTGAGAGAGTTGGCCGCCGACCATCACAAGCCGATTGCTAACATGCAGCGGCGCGTTACGGGTCTCGAAGAGTCTTACGTTACGATGACCAGGCTGCTCGAAAGCCATCAAGACGGGATGACCGAGATGAGGGCGGCGCAGGCTAACGCCGACGCTAAGATCGCCGCCCTCGCCGACGCGCAAATCCGTACCGAGGCCGCGATGGAACGTGGCAACGAGCGCGTTCAGGCGGCTTTAGCACAGCTTGCGGAGTCGCAGGCACACACCGATCAAAGGCTGGGCGCGTTGATTGACATCGTGCGGGGCGGCCGAAATGGCGAGTCCAGCGGTTAGCACACCAATCCCTTAACAATGCCAGAGAGAGCCATCGAAGAGTACGTCGTCACGGACGAGCCCTTCTACCTCGCGGTGGGGCGCGAGGTGGAGTTGTTCGAGGCCGCGAACGCCGCGCGCCTGCCGGTCATGCTCAAAGGCCCGACCGGCTGCGGCAAGACGCGGTTCGTCGAGCACATGGCGTGGCGGCTGGGACGCCCGCTCATCACCGTCGCCTGCCACGAAGACCTCTCGGCGACAGACCTCGTCGGCCGCTTCCTGCTCGAAGGCGAGGAGACGGTCTGGCACGACGGCCCCCTGACGGCGGCCGTGCGCGGCGGCGCGATCTGTTACCTGGACGAGGTGGTCGAGGCGCGCAAGGACACCGTCGTCATCATCCATCCTTTAACGGATGACCGCCGCCGCCTCCCCATCGAGAAGCGCGGGACGATCCTCGACGCGCCGCCCGACTTCATGCTCGTCGTCAGCTACAACCCCGGCTACCAGTCGATCCTCAAAGACCTCAAGCAGTCCACCCGCCAGCGCTTCATCGCTTTGGAGTTCGACTACCCGCCCGCGGAGCTGGAGGCCGAGATCGTCGCGCGCGAGGGCGGAGTCTCGCTCGAACAGGCGCGCGACCTCGTCCTCATCGGCCAGAAGGTTCGCAACCTCCGCGGCCACGGCCTCGAAGAGGGCGTCTCCACGCGCCTGCTCATCTACGCCGCCCAACTCACCGCCCGCGGCATCCCCCCGACGGCCGCCGCCGAGGTCGCCCTCTGCTCCCCCATCACCGACGACCGAGACTTACAACGCAGCATCCGCGAGATCGTCACCACCGTAATCTAGGAAGTCAGCAACTCGGTCTAGACCAAGAGCGTGTAGTATGCCAAACATCTCACAGCAGGACGCGATTGCGATATTAGAGAAGTTGTTGGAGAGGTCTAAAAGCCTTCAGGACAAGACGACTGATTACTTTGGGTGGCTGCGTAGCGTCCGGGTGGCACTCGTCAATATTTTCGGGGAGCAGTCTAAACAACTTCAGGACTTCAACAGTTGGTCAAGTTTATCGGGACACATATCGATACTCAACTCTATCAAAGACGACGCGGAAATCTTCTGGAGCGGCGGGAATCCGGCTCCGCCCGATTCGCAAGAAGCGGCGAGAGGCAAGGAGGTCTCCCCGCCCGGGCGCAACGACGATGACGTTCCGGATCGGAGAACCGTTTTCGTTGTGCACGGAAGAAACCTCAAGGCGCGAGAGGCATTGTTTCGCTTCTTACGCTCAATTGGCTTGAAGCCTCTGGAGTGGTCGCAGGCTGTCAATGCTACCGGCGACCCCTCGCCGTATATCGGGAATGTCTTGAACGTGGCTTTCTCCCTGGCACAGGCAGTCGTCGTTTTGATGACGCCGGATGACGAAGCTCGTTTGAGAGAGCCTTTACAGACGCAGAGTGATCCGCACTACGAATCCAGCCTCACCCCGCAAGCCCGCCCCAACGTGCTGTTTGAAGCCGGAATTGCGATGGGCAGATCGGCTGACCGAACCGTGCTGGTCGAGTTAGGAGAGACACGTCCGTTCAGTGATATTGGCGGGAGGCATGTAATTAAGCTGACAGACTCCACTCAAAAACGCCAGGAACTCGCGCACAGACTTGCGAGCGCCGGTTGCCCGGTCGATCTCTCCGGAGTTGACTGGCATACGGAGGGCGATTTCGCCGGCAGCCTGAAGTAGGCCGAGACGGCCTGAGCCGTAAACAACCCTAAGGCTAAGTTTTCCGGATGCCTGAAAAGTACATTTTCGCTGAAGAAGAGAACGAGGGAGAGCGGCCGCTGGGGCGCGAGCTGCGGGAGCGTTTGCGGTCTGTGCGCGACGCGGGGGAGCGGCGGACGATTGCGGGGTTGGCGCGGGAGGTCGGGAAGCTGCCGGTGGACGTGGCGCGGGCGGCGTTGGAGGTGGGGGCGGGGCTGGCGGCCCTCTCCTTACGCGCGGGCGTAGACTTCCTGAGAGAAGTCCCGGCGGCGGCGCGCGTACTCGACGCAGAGGAGTTGAGGGCGTGGGGCGAGTTGGGGCGGCGGCTGGTGATGGCGGACGCGGAGACGGGGGCGGCGTTCATCACGGCGGGCGTCGGCGGACTGTCGGAAGTGCCGAGGGGGGCGCGGCTGCTGCTGTTGCAGGTGTGCGGGCGGCAGTTGTCGCTCTCGACCTCGTTCGCGCTTGAGACGTACGGGCGCGGGCCGGAGGTTGCGCGCGCGGTGAGCGACGCTGAACGGTTGAGGCGCGTCTTCGAGGTCGCGTTAGAAGTTGCGCGGCGCTCGGCGCGTCACAGCGCCGACTTCATCTCGGCGACGCTTGGGACGGCGGCGGCGCTCTCCGCCTTCGAGAGAGAGTTTGAAGAAAGTGGCGCGGTCGAAAACCCTTCGGGAGGTGTGTGGCCGGCGGCGCTCGACCTGGCCGGGTCGTTCGCGCAGCGCGTGGGCGGCATCGCGGCCGACATGTGGTCGGCCCTGCCGGGCGCGGTCGAGGGGCTGAGCGCGGACGAGACCCTGCGTCTCTTCCGTCAGGCCGAAGGCTTTCTCGACAGGGGCGGGGCGGCTGCGCTGCACGTGCTCGGGTCGGGCGGCGAGGTGTTGCGGCTCGTGCCCGAGGCGTTCGAGGCGTGGGGCGCTCTGCTGCGGACGGTGGCCTCGCACAACAACGCGTGTTTGGTCGCGCTGGCGCGGACGGGGCCGGCGGCCTTGCGCTCGCTGGCCGAGCATCAGGCCGACCGTGAGCGCCTGACGGAGGTCGCGCTGACGGTCGTCGAGGCGACGCACGAGGTGGCGCGTGTGGACGCGGAGGCGGCCATCTCCTGCTTCCGCGCGGCGCCGCGGGCGCTGAGGTCTGCGACGCTCGAACAGTTCAGGGAGTGGGCGCGCGAGGGCTTGCTGGCGGAGAACCTGAGCGCGCGTGCGCGGCGCAGCTACTTCGCGCTGGAGACGCGCAAGAGCAACGAGCGTTTGCAGAGCGGCGGCCGCGACGGGCTCGGGCTCGAAGAGGTGGCGCAGACCTTGCGGCTCTACGTCGAGGGGCTGACGGGCCGCGCCGTCGAGGTCGCGCCGCTCGCGGCCATCCCCGAAGAGCAGCGCATCGGCGACGGCCGCACGATACACCTGCCTTCGGTCGTCTCGGAGTTCGGCGAGAGGGAGCTGGACTTCCGCCTCTACAAAGTCCTGGCCGCGCACGCCGCGGGGCAGATCGAGTTCGGCACGCACGAGCGCGAGACGGCCGCCCTGCGCGCGGCGTACGCTTCACTCGCCGCGGTTTACGCGCCGGAGCACGCCGACGCGCTCGACGCCTTCGCGCTCGACGGCTACATCAACGACCCCTCGAAGTCCGAGCGCGCTCTCGCGCCGGAGGAGGAGGCGCGGCTCGCGGAAAGCAGGAGGCGCGTGCTGCCCAAGGGCGGCGACTACCGCTCGGTGCTCGCGCTCTTCCCACAACGCGGACTCGCCGCGCGCGTCTTCGGGACGCTGGAGAACGGCCGCATCGACCGGCGGCTGCGCCACGCTTACAGGGGCCTGGGCCGAGACCTCGACCTCGTGCGCGAGCACCTGCGCCGCAACCGGCCGCGCATCGTGAGCCTTCCGGTCACGCTCGTCCCCTTCGAGCTGTTGTTTCAGATCACGCTCTGCGGCGGCGCGCTCGAAGACGCGCGCGCGGTCTACGGCCAGGTGGTCTCGGAACTCGAAACCATCGTCGTCGATTATTTGACGGCCGCCGACTCTTCGGTCGCGGACACTCTGATGGCGACCTCGCGCGTCTACACGCTCTTCCAGTCGGTCGTGCCCGAGATGACCGAGCGGCAGACGGAGGCGGAGGAGGAGGGCGGCGAGGACAAGCAGTCGGGCGCGCAGTCGAACCTCGACGCCGAAGGCGAAGAGGGGGACGACCAGCAGGCGGACGAGGAGCGCCGCCGCGAGCAGCGCAGGCGGGACGCGCGCGAACTCTTCAACGCGTGGGCCGCGAGCGAGGCCGAGTCGGACGGCGAGGAGACGCTGACCGGCATGGAGCGCTGGATGTCGGGCGAGTCGGCCGAGCAGGAGCTGGAGGCGGGCGAAGAGGCTTTCGAGTACGACGAGTGGGACAGGGACCTGTCCGACACGCGCGTCGGGTGGTGCCGCGTCGTCGAGAAGAGGGTCAAGCGCGGCGACCGCACGTTCGTCGAACTCACGCGCTCGCGCTACCGAGGCGTCATCTCTTCGATCCGTCACCAGTTCCAGTTGATGAGGCCGGAGAGTCTGAAGCGCGTGGCGAACGAGTTGGACGGCGACGACTATGATCTGAACGCGCTGATCGACTACGTCATCGACCGCCGAGCCGACGGGCAGCAGTCGGAGCGCGTCTACACGAAGCGCCTGCGGCGCGAGCGCGACGTGGCCGTCTCGTTCCTGCTCGACCAGTCCTCTTCGACGGCGCGCACCATCGGCCGCCACCCCTTGCAGCCCTACACGCACCCGGGGCGCCGCATCATCGAGGTCGAGAAGGAGGGGCTCGTCCTGATGAGCGAGGCGCTCGAAGCCGTCGGCGACCCTTACAGCATCTACGGCTTCACCTCGGAGGGCCGGCGCAACGTGAAGTTTTATGTCGTCAAAGACTTCGACGAGCCCTACGCGGGCGAGGTCGAGCAGCGCATCGGCGGCATCAACTACCAGAACAACACGCGGCTCGGCGCGGCCGTCCGCCACGCGGCGGCGAAGCTGCGGCGGCAGGAGGCGCGCACGCGCCTGCTCATCGTCCTCTCCGACGGCCGCCCCTACGACCACGACTACGGCGACGCCCGCTACGCCCGCGAAGACACCCGCGAGGCTTTAAGGCAGGCGCGCCTCGACGGCATCACCCCCTTCTGCGTCACCATCGACCGCGACTCCGAGTCCGAACTCCGCGACCTCTACGGCGAAGTCGGCTACACCATCATCGACGACGTGCTCTCCCTCCCCGAACGCATGCCCGCCATCTACCGCCGCCTGACGACCTGAAGTCACGATAATAGAACCGGGGAGGCCGCGTACATGCCCGCCCGGACGTACGCGGCCCCTCGCGCCCCGGCGTGGATCGCCGGGGCGGCGGCACAGCCCCCCTTCGGGCGTGCCAGCGCTAAGAGACGAGAATGCTCATGTGATAATCTCCCTTTCGTTCAATCTTTGAAAATAAGGCAACGGGTCGGATGCGTGTAGCGGCTCACCCTCAACCGAGTGATGAGCATCGCCGTTGAGCATGAGAGGTCTCTACTCACGGCGAACAAGTTACGCGACCATCGTTTTATCTCAAGTTGGGATAAAAGCAAGCCCCGAACGCCGTTCGTTTCTTCAGGAGGCAACTCCTGATGGGAACGAACCCGCGCGTCAGGCCGCAACGTCTCGCGGAGAAGCTTCGCTACATTCGCATATCACTTGATTTAACGCAGGCGGAGCTTCTGCGACAGTTGGAGATTGAGGGGCTTGCCACGCAGAGCAAAATTTCGGAGTTTGAATCGGGCAAGCGCGACCCGTCACTACTCATCCTTTTACAGTATTCCCGCCTGGCGGGCGTACACATGGAAGACCTGGTTGACGACGAGACAGACTTGCCGGCGAAGCTTCCAGCCAAACAGACGCGGCGTTAAGGATTCACACCGCTCGCTTTCTTCTCACAGCGCGGACTTGATGACGGCGGCGAGGGCTTCGGTCTCGCGTTGGACGCAGTGGCGCGTGTCTTCGCCGGGGAGGGGGGCGGGGCGGCGTGCGGGGTGGAAGACGATCTCGACGCGCGTGAGGCGCGGGAGGCGCTGCCCCCGCGGCCAGACGCGCTGGCCGCCGCGGATGGTGACCGGGAGGACTGGCACGCCTGCTTCCAGGGCGAGGCGGACGGCCCCGGCCTTGAAGCGCGCGAACTCCCCGTCGGCGTAGGCGCGCTGCCCTTCGGGGAAGATCATCACGGCGCCGCCCGCGCGCAGCCATTGGAGCGAGCGGCGGTGCGCGGTCGGGTTGCCGCGGTCGAGGACGATGGGCCACGCGCCGAGCCACTCCAAAGCCTTCCCCACCAGCGGCCAGCCGAACGCCTCGCTCCAGGCGAGGTAGCGGACGGGGCGGTCTACGCGCGAGCCGACCCAGAAGGGATCGACGTAGGTCTGGTGGTTGGCGGCGATGATGAGCCCGCCGCCCGCGGGGATGTTCTCAACCCCCCGGTAACTGATGCGCCACAGCGCGCGCGAGAGGCCGCGGATGACCGGCCGCAGAGAGTCCAGTAACCACTGCGGGGCGGGTCGCGGCTCCTGCGCCTCGCCCGCGCGCCGCCCCTCCCCGCTGCCCGTGTCTGCCGCCCTGCTCAAAACGAGTCACCGCCCTCCTCTTCTTCGTCCGCGAACGCTTCCGCCCCGCCCAACCCCTGCCACGCGTCGCTCAGACGCGCGACCACCTCGCCCGGGTCTTCCCCCGCGGGGGGGCCGGGCGGCGGCCTCAAGCCTTCGAGCGAGGCGACCTTCAGCTCCTCCCACCATTCGGGGATGTCGCGCTCCGTCAGCGCGTCCTCGTTCCGGCGCTCGCACCGCGAGCACCCGAAGCCCGTGTAGGCGCGCGCCTCCGCCTTCGTCAGAGACAGACGCGTCCGCGCGTTGCACGCGTGGTCGCCGCACCAACGCTCGACCTCGACCAACAACACTTCACGAGGGATGACGATACGCTTCATAAGTTTAAAGCAGTGATAAGTGATGAGTGATAAGTGATAAGAAAAAGCTTGCCTTCTCTTATCACTTATCACTCATCACTTATCACTATTCTATCCCTTCCAGCGGCCACTGCCGGTCGATGAATTCGAGGTGGAGGCGCGGGATGCCGTCGGGGCCCGTGCGGGCGGCGCGGACGGCGGCGACGACCGAGAGGCTGGTCTCGGTGCTGGTCAGCCGCACGAAGCGGCCGCGCTCGACCCGGAGCGTCGTCCAGACGGCCGCGCCGCGGCGGCTGATGTTCTCCGTCACCGTCTGCTCGCTCGCCGTCACGCGCCCCTCCGCGTCGAAGACCTCGAGCCTGACGTTCACGGCCATCTGGAGCCGCGTCTGCTCCGAGCGCTGGCTGGCCGTCCTCTTCTCGAGTTCTTTCAGACGCCAGAGGCTGTTCTCCGCCGAGACCGACTCGGCCTCGTAGAGCGTCGAAGGGTCTTTCACGTAGCTCTGCGGCGGGTATTTGCCCGTGAAGGCCACCCCGACCTCGAAGCGAGTCTCGACCCCGTCGGGCTCCAACTGCGCCGTGAGGCGGCAGACGAGCGCCCAGACGCGGTACTGATCCTCGACGTGGTCAAAGCAGCGGAGTTGGCGCGGCATCGGCAGTGTCAGGTGCAGAAGCCTCCCGCGCTCGGTCGGGTGCGTCAGCGGGAAGCGCGCGCCGAACGGCGTCACGTCCACGAGCCGCGACATCTCCGTCCACTCGTGGTCGGCCGACTCGCGGCAGTGGACGCGGACGGGGAGCGTCAGCTTGATGCGCTCGCGCACGCGCCTGGATTTATCAAATTGGTCGGGCACTTTGAGACTTTTTTGAGGGTGATTCGGCCCGCGAAATGTTGCGCCCGGACGCCCACCCCGGAGGGCGCCGGGCCGGCAAAACTGTTGATTTTACAGGGCCTTACGCCCGCCGGGCGGGTTGCCAAAAAGCCCCTTTCGGGCTACAATATGCCGTACTTTCCGAACGCCTTATCCGCACCGGAAAGTGCCGCCCTGACAGACAGGAAAACGACCCTCGCGCGGTTACCTGCGCGCCCGTTTCAGGGGACGGTTCGGTTGTCACTTTAGAAGCAGAAAGGCGCGCCCGTCTCGACGCCCGGGCGCGGCAGATTGTACCGGAAAGGTTTATTAGATGGAAACTTTAGATCGCAACTACGTCAACATCGAAGACGAGATGCGGCGGTCGTATCTCGACTACGCCATGTCGGTCATCATCGGGCGCGCGCTGCCGGACGTGCGCGACGGGTTCAAGCCCGTCCACCGGCGCGTGCTCTGGGCGATGCACGAACTCGGCAACCAGCACAACAAGCCTTACAAGAAGTCGGCGCGCATCGTCGGCGACGTGATCGGCAAGTACCACCCGCACGGCGACTCGGCCGTCTACGACACCATCGTCCGCCTGGCGCAGGACTTCTCGATGCGCTACCCGCTGGTTGACGGGCAGGGCAACTTCGGCTCGGTGGACGGCGACTCGGCCGCCGCGATGCGCTACACCGAGGCGCGCATGTCGAAGATCGCCGGCGAGATTCTCGCCGACATCGAGAAGGAGACGGTCACCTTCAATCCCAACTACGACGAGTCTCTGAGCGAGCCCTCGGTCATGCCGACGCGCGTGCCGAACCTACTGCTGAACGGCTCCGAAGGCATCGCCGTCGGCATGGCGACGAAGATTCCGCCGCACAACCTCTCGGAGGTCGTCGAGGCCACCATCGCGCTCATCAAGAAGCCGCACATGAAGGAGTCGGAGCTGCTCTCGCTCGTGCCGGGGCCTGACTTCCCGACCGGCGGCTTCATCTACGGCCGCGAAGGCATCCGCCAGGCTTACACGACGGGGCGCGGCATCATCCAGATGCGCGCGCGCGCCGGCATCGACCGCATCGGGCGGGGCACGACCGAGCGCGACGCCATCATCATCACAGAGATTCCCTACCAGGTGAACAAGGCGCGCCTGATCGAGCGCATCGCGGAACTCGTCAACGAGAAGAAGCTCGACGGCATCGCTGATCTGCGCGACGAGTCCTCGCGCGACGGCATGCGCGTCGTGGTGGAGCTGAAGCGCGACGCCGTCCCGCAGATCGTCCTCAACAAGCTCTACAAGCTGACGCCGATGCAGAGCACGTTCGGCGTCATCAACCTCGCCATCGTCGCGGGCCAGCCGCGCGTGCTCACCCTGCGGCAGATGCTCGAACACTTCATCGAGTTCCGCCGCGAGGTGGTGCGCCGCCGCACCGAGTACGACCTCAGAAAGGCCCGCGCGCGCGCGCACATCCTGGAGGGCCTGAACAAGGCCATCGACGCGCTCGACTACATCATCCCGCTCATCCGCAACGCGCGCTCGGTGGACGAGGCGCGCCAGTGGCTGACGAACAGGGCCGAGACGATGACCGAGGTCAAGCAGTGGAAGGGCACGCCCTCGGACGTGACGGTCGCCGGCTTCATCGACAAGCTGAAGAAGGTGATGAAGCGCCTCGACTTCTCGGAGGCGCAGGCGCAGGCCATCCTCGACCTTCAGTTGCGCCGCCTCTCCGCGCTCGAGCGGCAGAAGATCATCGACGAGTACGAGGCCATCATCAAGCTCATCGCCGAGCTGGAAGACATCCTCGCCAACGAGGCCAGCCTCAGGCGCGTCATCGTCAAGGAGCTCGAAGACGTGAAGCGCGACTTCGGCGACGCGCGCCGCACGCAGATCATCGACGAGGGCGTCGAGCTCTCCATCGAGGACATGATCGCCGACGAGGACGTGGCCATCACGGTCACGAAGAACGGCTACGTCAAGCGCACCGCGGTCTCGACCTACCAGAGGCAGGGCCGCGGCGGCAAGGGTAGGAGTGGCGCGGGCACGGGCAAGAACGAGGACTGGGTCGAGCACCTCTTCATCGCCTCGACCCACTCGTACCTGATGATCTTCACCGACGACGGGCAGGTCTACAAGCTCAAAGTCCACGAGATACCGGACGCTTTACCGAGCGCGCGCGGCAAGGCCGTCGTGAACCTCATCAACATCCCCTCGGCGCGCAAGCTCGCGGGCGTCATCCCCGTGCGCGAGTTCGTCGAGGGCAAGTACGTCGTGATGGTCACGCGCGCGGGCGTCATCAAGAAGACGGAGCTGTCCGAGTTCCGCAACATCCGCTCGAACGGCATCAACGCCGTCAACGTGGACGAGGGCGACGAGCTGCTCGACGTGGTCCTGACCGACGGCACGAAGCGCATCTTCATCGCCACGCACGACGGCCTCGCCATCCGCTTCGACGAGTCGGACGTGAGGCCGATGGGGCGCACGGCGCGCGGCGTGCGCGGGATCGACCTGCGCAAGGGCGACTACGTCGTCTCGGTCGCGGCCGTCTCGGCCGACGACTCGGAGAAGATGTTGTCCGTGAGCGAGTGCGGGTTCGGCAAGCAGACGCCGATCACGACCTACCGCTTGCAGTCGCGCGGCGGCAAGGGCGTCATCAACATGAAGACGACCGACAAGACCGGCAAGGTCGTCGCCGTCTTCCCCGTGGACGAGGAGTCCGAGCTGATGATCATCACCAAGCAGGGCAAGCTCATCCGCATCGAGGCGGGCGACATCCGCAAGACCGGCCGCGGCGCGCAGGGCGTGCGCCTCATCAAGACCGACGGCGGCGACAAGGTCACCTCCGCCTCGCTCCTCGACGCCGAGTCGCAGGCGGAGTCGTTGGAAAGCACGCCCGCGTGAGGAGCCCCGCCTTTCACCCGGGTTTCACCCTCGCCCCGCCGGAGTACATCTCGGCGGGGCTTTTTGTCGCCCGGCGCGGCGTGAAATATAGTTACCCCCTCCGCCGCGCACATGCGGTATGATGAGGGCACGCCGTAACCTCGGAACACGCAACGACCCGGCGACGCCACCGATCCTGACCTTAATAATAGGAGAGTGCAGCGATGGAGAAAAACTACTGGGTGTACCTGTTTTTCTTGTTGCTCGTGCTGTGCGCCGTGCTGGCCTTTTTCCTGATGCAAAGCAGCAGCGAGGCCAGTTACAAGAAGAAGTACGAGGCGATGAAGGAGCAGAACGAAAGGTATAAAAAAAGATACGACGTGCTGAAAAAGTCTTACACCACTCTGGCGGGCGGCCAGACGGCGATCCTGGAGAAGATGATGCTGGAGCCCGACGTTCTCAGGAAGTACGTCGGCGAGTACGCGGATCTGAAAGATAATGACGAACTGGCGCGGCGGGTGCGCAGGGACATCGGGCTGCTGGAAGCACAGAGCGCCCAACTGGACACCCTCAACGAGTTGGACGCTGGGGAAGAGACGTTGAGGAAGAAGATCGAAGCCGAAGAAGCGGGGAAAGACCGGAAGGCGAAAAAGGGCGATTGAGGTGGCCCCGGTACGCCGTCCGGGTCTGCGTCCCGCAGGTCTGAATACCTGAAGGAGGTTCCGACATGTCGTTTGACCTGAAGCCAATCTCGAAGGCGCTCCGCGCGGCCTCACTCGTGGTTTGCGCCGCGGCGCTGCACGTGCCGGCCTACGGCAGTACCGGGAGCGTGATGGCTCCCAAGATAAAACCCGACCCCGCCGCGCCGGGGACCACCGTGACGCTGGTTCTCGTCGAGATTCAGTCCCCGCGCTGCTGCGACCCGTGCAAGAAGGATAGGCGGGATTGCATCGAGTGCTGCTCGCCGGGGGCGAAGCCCATCGCCACCAAGTCCGTCACGGCGGGCGGGGAACGGCCCAGGTTTGAGAACGTCCCCGAAGGCGTCTACCTGCTCACGCTCCAGGTCGGCGGGCAGCCCGCCGACTCCTTGACCAGAGAACCCTTCCAGGTCAAATCGGGGAAGACGACGAAAATCGGGGGCGCGGTAGAGGTCGATGTCACGCCCGCCGCCACGCACACAACGCCCACGTCCGCGAACGCTACGCCTGAGCCTAAGCCGTGACGCGACACCTCGCCCACCCACGGCGGGGACGAAGAACAACCCATGAGCGCGAACGACGTTGACGGCGGGAATGCGGGGGAAGACTCCCGCACGCAGGAGTTGAAGAAGAGGCTTATCGAGCTTGAGAAGGAGTACCTGAAGAAGGAGATTCTGGACGAGCTGAAGAGCGCCGGGGGGGCGGGCGGCAAGAGCTTCACGCAAAACCCGGCCTTCCTGCTGCTGCTCGGCTTCCTGTTGACGGGCGTGATGGGGACTTGGTTCACCTCGTTCTGGCAGGGCCGACAGCAGGAGGTGGATCGCGCGCAGCAGGCGCGCGCCCGCGCCCTGCAACAGAAGTACGAGGCCGCCGACCAGATCAACAAGGCCGTCGCGGAGGTCTACACGGCCACCCAGGTGATGCTGAACCCCTTAATCTACCAGCCCCCGGATGAGGCGATGTTCGACGAGGCGGCATTCGACAAAGAGGTCACGGAGCGCGAGCTGTACTGGAAGCACTCTAACCGCGCGTGGCTGGTGAACTCATACACGCTCAAGCAGAAGCTCGCCGTCAACTTCAAGAGCGAGGCCGCCCTGTCACTTTACGACGACATCGAGAGGCACGTCTTAAACGTGAGCTTCGAGTTCAACGACATCATGCCTATGCTGAAGAAGGACAAGCTCAAGGCGTTGCGCGGGCCGCGAATCGCGGAGGCGAAGGAAGAGCTGCTACAGCGGACGAACAGGCCGGGCGGGGTACGGGATAAGCTGGGGCAACTGATGAGAGTGTTGACCGAGGAAATTCGCTCGGAAGAAAACGCCGGCCCGGGCGGTTAAAGCCTGTCCGTGAAGAGGGCGCTGTGGGGGAGGGGGCAAGGTCATGAGCGCCTCGCTGCTCGGCGCCGAGACGCAGGTGGAGGCTTAGCGCCTGACTTGCTCGCGGAGCGAAAGGGGGAGGGCCCGCCCGGTCACGCGCCGGGCGGGCCCTCCCCCTTTCGCTCCGTTACTTTGGGCGGTCGGGTCGCTACTCCGAGGGGTCTACGCTGACCACCTCGGCGGCGTGCGTGATGACGCCGCGCTCACGCTTGCACCCCTTGCGGCAGCACCGGATGATCGGCGCGAGCGCCAGCAGCAGTCCGAAAAGGCGTCGGGCGGGTTGAGTTACATCTCAACCCGCCCGACGCTTTACAGGCCCGGGCCGGCGGGCTCAGTCGTCCGAGGTGGCGATGAGGAAGAGGATGAGGAGCGTGATGCCCGCGCCGATGCCGATGCCGATGGCGATCTTGGCCCCCGTCGAGAGGTTGTGGCCTTTGGCCTTGGCCACCTGCGGGTAGGCGACCGCGGTCGCGACGCCCGCCTTGTTCACGACGACGAAGCCCTCCGGGCCCGCCTCGCTGACATAGCCTTCGAGTTTCGTCTTGTCGCGCAGCTCCACGCGGATGCGCGCGGCCTCGCCCGTGCCGAGCCTGGCGAGCTTCGCGCGGACCGCTTCGGCGCGCTTCGACTCCTTCTCGGCGGCCGACCTGGCGAAGGCGGGCGCGGCGGCCGCCTGTAGGAGCATGGCGGCCAGCGCCACGGAACAGATTTTCTTCAGCATGATTCTTCTCCTGCGGGGGATTTCCGTCCTGCGAAGTTTAAGCGAACCCTCCGGGCAATCGCGGCGCCGCGCGGCGCGCGCCTAGTCCACACTGGAGAGCCAGATTAAGAAGATGATGAGGGTGACGGCCGCGCCAATGCCGACGCCGATGGCGATCTTGGCCCCCGTCGAGAGGTTGTGGCCGCGCGCCTGGCCGACCTGCCCGTAGCCGACCGTGGTCGTGTTGCCCTCGCGGTCGGTGACGGCGAAGGTCGAGTCGCCGGCGTGGCTGACGTAGCCTTCGAGCCGAGACTTGTCGCGGAGGACTACACGGATGCGAGCGTCGGTGCCGGTGCCGAGCTTGGCGAGTTGTGTGCGCACCTTCTCGGCGCGTTTGGCCTCCTTCTCGGCGCTCGCCGCGGCGAAGGCGGGGACGGCCGCGGCCTGCAAGAACAGCGCCGAGAGTACGACGGAACAGACCTTCTTAAACATTATTCTCTTCCCTTCTCCTGTGTGACTGAAGCGGTGCGTTCGTGCCCGGGGGAATCCGAAGCCCCGGGGCGGTATGCCCTCCCCTCTGCAAGGCCGGTGCCGCGGGCCTCCCGGTCTAACGCCGCCACGTTTCCCGCGCGCTTCACTCTTCGCGCGCAGGAAGAATGCGGCAGGTGTCGGGCTGAGGCGGCGGCGCGGCCGTAAGCCCGCGCCGGTTTCCACGGCGGGCGCGGGTCGCGCCGTGGCACCCCTCTTGCCCCTCGCCGGGCACGGTCTGAATTTCTCAAGGGGGAAGCATGTTTAAGAAATCGCTGCTCACGATACTCACTGCCCTGTTTCTAAACTTCACCGCGGCCCATCCCGCACTCGCGCGCGCCGCGCAGGACGCAGACTCAGCGCGTAAGGCGAAGGAGGCGGTTGCCAAAGTCGGCACGGGGCCGAAGGCCCGCGTTGAGGTCAGGCTGAAGGACGGGACGAAGCTGAAAGGCCACGTCGCAGAGTCGTCCGAAGACGGCTTCACCGTCGCGGACGAGTCGGGCAAGACGACCCGCGTCGCCTACGCGGAGGTGGAGAAGGTCAAGGCCGCCGGGGGCAAGTCCGGCCTGAGACTGCCCAACAAAGACCTCGTCATCTTCGCCGGCATCATGGGCACAATCTTTCTCTCCGCCTTCGCCGCCGCGGCGTCGGCGAAGTAGCCCGCCGCAAGTCGGACACGGGGGCGCGGCCTGAAGGGTCATCTCTTCGGGCCGCGCGCCCGCGTCGGCTACGGCTTCGGCAGCTCGATGGGCTTGCCGGTCATGAGCGTGGGCGCGCCCGTGCGGCGGAGCGCTTCGTTGAGCTGCGGCACGGCGTCGGAGAGGAAGGCGTTGACCTCGCCGATCTTCTCGTTGAACTCCTTCTGTAGCTCGGCGTAGAGTTCGCGCGCGGCCGGCGTGGGCGCGGCGTTCGTCCCGTCGAGCGTGAAGAAGAGCCCGCCGATGCGGTCAACCAACTGCGCGCGGCCCTCGAAGCCCAGGCCGCCCTCGGGCTGTGCGAGCCTGTTCTGCAACTCCTCGACCCGCTTCTTCTGCGCCGCGAGCCGGTCGGTCAACTCCTTCGGCACGTCGGCCGCGCCGAGCCTGTCCCTCACGGTGCGTTCGACGAACTCGATCTGCGTCTTCAGACTGTCGAGCGTGCGCAGGGCGTTGTTCGTCGCCGTCTGCATGTCGCGCAAACGGAGCGTCATGTCGAGCATCTCCTTCAGGTCGGACGCCTGCACGCTGACCGTCGGGTCGAGCCGCACCTCCACCTTCCGCTCGTAAGACTTGTCGCCGACGAGCAGGCGCACGGTGTACGTGCCCGGCAAGACCTGCGGGCCGCGCGGGCCGCCCGTGAACTGCGTCTCCTCGTCGGTGGGCGGGCGGCGCACCTGCGGGCCGCCGTAGCGCAGGTTCCAGTTGACGCGGTTGAGGCCCTGCTCCTTCGCCACGTTCTCGATCTCCGAGACGGTCTTGCCCGCGGCGTCGAGTATCTGGAATCTGACCTTCGTCTTCTCGTCCGGCTTCGTCCTTAAGTAGTAGGTGAGCAGCGCGCCGTAGGGCGGGTTCTGCGCGGCGAAAGCCTTCTCGGCGACGCCGTAGCGCGTCATGCGCGTCGCGTAGCGCAGCGCCGGGCGCGGCGCGAAGAGGTGGGCGTCGGCGCGCGCGACCTCGGCCGTCATCTGCTGGATCGGCGTCGCGTCGTCGAGGACGTAGATGCTGCGGCCGTGCGTGCCGAGGATGATGTCGTTGTCGCGCGGGTGGATGACGATGTCGTGGACGGCGACCTTCGGCAGGTTCTTGAGCGCGAGGCTCGTCCAGTTGCCGCCGCCGTTGTAGGAGGCGTAGAGCCCGAGTTCCGTGCCGGCGTAGATCAGGTTCGGGTTCTTCGGGTCTTCGCGCACGACCCAGACGTACGCGCCCGCGGGCAGGTTCCCCGTCACGTTCTGGAAGGTGCGGCCGCCGTCGGTGGTCTTGTAGACGTAGGGCCGGCGGTCGTCGAGCTGGTGGCGGTCGAAGGAGACGTAGACGCGGTCGGCCTCGACGCGCGAGGGCTCGACGTGCGAGACGGGCGAGCCCGCGGCGAGGCCGGGGACGTTGCCGACGACGTTGCGCCAGTTCTTCCCCCCGTCGGTCGTCACCTGCAAGTTGCCGTCGTCGGTGCCGGCCCAGATGACGCCCGCGCGCGCCGGCGACTCGGCGAGGCTGATGACGGTCGAGTGGTACTCGGCCCCCGTGTTCTCGTAGGCGACGGGGCCGCCCGCCGACTTCTGCTTCGACTTGTCGTTGGTGGTCAGGTCGGGGCTGATGGCCGTCCAGGTCTTGCCGAAGTCGGTCGAGCGGAAGACGACGCTGCCGCCGAGGTAGACGGTGTTCTTGTCGTGCGCGCCGGGCACGAGCGGCGAGTTCCAGTTGAAACGGTACTTGGCGAACTCCGCGGGCCCGCCGTCGTCGCCCATGTAAGGGACGACCAACTGCTGCTCGCGGTTGCGCATGTCGGTGCGGACGACGTTGCCGCCCTGCGACTCCGAGAGGTAAAGCTCGGGGTCGTCGGGGTGGTTGAAGATGAAGAAGCCGTCGCCGAAACTGACCATCCGCCAGTCGTCGTTCTGGATGCCGACGGGCTCGCGCGTGCGGCTCGGCCCCGTCCAAGACCCGTTGTCCTGAAGGCCGCCCATCACGTAGTAGAAGGGCTGCCGGTTGTCGGCGTGAATCTGGTAGAACTGCCCCCACGGCACGTTGTTGACGTACTCCCAGCTCTCGCCGCCGTCGTAGGTGACCGTGACGCCGCCGTCCTGCCCGGCCCAGACGCGGCGCGGCTGCTGCGGGTCTATCCAGAGGGCGTGGAAGTCTATGTGCTGGCGTCCCGTTATGTTGCGGAAGGTGCGCCCGCCGTCCAGAGACATGAAGAGCTGCGAGGCGATGGCGTAGACGCGGTTCTCGTTGGTGGGGTCAACGCGGACGTGCGTGTAGTAGAAGCCGCGCGAGACGATTGAAGTCTGCTTCGAGACGTTGCGCCACGTCTCGCCGCGGTCGTCCGAGCGCCAGAGCGTCCCCTCCTTCGCCTCCGTGATGGCGTAGACGACGTTCGGATTTGAATGCGCGACCGCGACGCCGATGCGCCCGACCGTCTTGGGGAGCCCGCCCTCCAACTTCTTCCACGTCCGCCCGCCGTCGATTGAACGGAAGAGTCCGCCCTTGTCATCGCCCGACGTGTGCCCCCAGGGCGTGCGCCGGAACTTCCACATGACGGCGTAGACGACGTTCGGGTTCGAGGGGTCGATGTCCATGTCGGCGACGCCGTGCTCGGGGCCGATGTAGAGAGTCTTGGCCCAGGTCTTCCCGCCGTCGGTCGTCATAAACACGCCGCGCTCCTCGTTCGGGCCGTAGGCGTGGCCCTGCGCGCCGACGTAGACCGTGTCGTGGTTGCGCGGGTGGACGAGAATCTTCGAGACGTGCAGCGAGTCGCGCAGGCCCATGTGCTGCCACGTCCGCCCGCCGTCGGTTGACTTGTAGACGCCGTCGCCGAAAGAGACCGAGTTGCGCACGGCCGACTCGCCCGCGCCGAGCCAGACGACCTCGGGGTTGTCTGGCTCGAGCGCGATGTCGCCGATGGAGAGCGTGCCCTGCCGCTCGAAGAGCGGAGTCCAGCGCACGCCGCCGTTCGTCGTCTTGAACAGCCCGCCCGAGGCCGTCGCCACGTAGACGACTTCGGGGCGGCCGGCGACGCCCTCGATGTCCGCGACGCGCCCGCCCATGTTGGCCGGGCCGATGTTGCGCCACTCCAGGCGGTCGAAGGACTTCGTCTCGGTCGTCGCGTCTTCGGGGTGCTCGGAGGGCGTCGGGCTCGGGCTCGACTGCGGCGTCGCCTGCTGCGCCTGTCTCGCCTGTGCGCCGAGCGCGAGGCACAAAAGCATGAGGCACGCGAGCGCCGCGCGCGTAGAAAAACTCTTCGTCTCTAGCATGAGTTACGGCTCCGGGTAAGTGCTGTTTAAGACGTGTCCCGAGAGGATAAACCAGACCGCCCGCGGCCGTCCAACGACATTTACGCGGGCGCGTTTGACAGGACGCACGTGTGGCGTGAAAACTCGTGCGGTGGTTTAGAGCAAGTTGCTATTAATTTTAGCACCTCCCGTTTAGAGGCGGGCTCCGCCCGCCGCCTCACGTTCCGATGTAACTCGACGCGGCGGGCGGAGCCCGCCTCTAAACGGGAGGTAGAGACGACAGAAAGACCTTGATTAAAACTTCCGAACGAACAAGCCGCACGCTCGCCTTCGCCTCGCTGCTGCTGTGCCTGCTGCTCGGCTCCTGCGCGAAGGAGGAGCCCGAGCGGACGCCCGCGGGCTGGCGCGCGCGCGTGACGACGCTGGCGGGTAACGGCTCGCCGGGGCCGGAGAACGGCGCGGCGCTTCAGTCGCGCTTTGAAGACCCTTTCGGCGTCGCGGTCGGCGCGGACGGGACGGTCTACGCGTCGGACGCGGGCGGGTCGAGCGTCGTCCGCAAGCTCACGCCGGAGGGGCAGGTCTCGACCTTCGCGGGGCTGAACGCGGGCCTGAACGCGCCCTCCGGACTGGCGCTCGACGGCGAGGGGAATCTCTACGTCGCCGACACGGGCAACAACCGCGTGGTGAAGGTCTCGAAGGAGGGCGCGGCGACGGCGCTCGCGGGCGAAGGGCAGTTCAACGGCCCGGTCGGCGTGGCCTTGGACAAGGAGGGCAACGTCTACGTCGCCGACACGTACAACGACCGCGTCATGCTCATCGCGAAGGACGGGCAGGTGAGGGCGGTCGCGGGCTCGGGCGGGCCGGGCCATGCGGACGGCGGCGCGCTCGACGCCGCGCGCTTCGACACGCCCTGCGCCGTCGCCGTCTCGGCGGCCGGCGACATCTACGTCGCCGACACGGGCAACAACCGCCTGCGGAAGATAACGAAGGACGGACAGGTCTCGACGCTCAGCCTCTACGACCCGACGGCCACCGCCGAGCCGAACACGCAGGGCGCGCCGCGGACGGCGACACAGTCCCCGGCCGACGCGGCGGCCCCGCAGCCCTCGCCGACCGCGCCCTTCGAGCTGTCGAAGCCCGCCGGGCTCGCCGTCACGCGCGACGGCTTTCTTTATGTAACTGAGTTAGACCGCGGCCGCGTCGTGCAGGTCGCGCCCGACGGCGCGGCCTACGTCATCGCGGGGCGCGGCGGCCCCGGCTTCGCCGACGGCGAAGGGCGCACGGAGGCGCGCTTCAATCAGCCCGCAGGCGTCGCGCTCGCCCCCGACGGCTCGCTCGTCGTCGCCGACGGCGCGAACTACCTCCTGCGCCGCGTCAGCCCTTTCGAGGACAGGGAGAAGAAGGAAGGGGTCGTCGTCGCCGCCGCACAGACGAACGTCCCGCGGACGGACGTGCTCCCGCGCATCAGCGTCGAGAGCCTGCGCGCCCCGTTCCCGTGGCCGCTCCACCCGCAGGAAGCGTGGCACGAGTTGACGGCGACGATGGGCGAGGCGCGCGGCTCCTACGACACGGACGACAGCCGCCACCACCTGCACAGCGGCGTGGACGTGTTCGGCGTCTACGGCCAGAAGGTGCTCGCCGTCCGCCGGGAGAGGGTGACGAGCCCGCTCGCCAACTGGGGCTTCGGCACGCTCAACGAGGGCTTCCGCGCGGGGCTCATGACCTACGTCCACCTGCGCGTCGGGCGCGACGAGAAGGACGGGGTGCTCAACCCGAACACTTTCATCCCCGTGCGCGACGCCGAGGGCAAGGTCGTGCGCGTGCGCATCCGGCGCGGGACGATGCTGTCCGTCGGCGAGGAGCTGGGCACCATCAACCGCATGTACCACGTCCACATGAACCTCGGCCCGCCGGGCGCGGAGCTGAACCCGCTCGCGCTCCCCTTCACCGGATACAGCGACGGCTTCGCGCCGAGGATCAACCGCGACGGCGTGCAGCTCTTCGACGAGTCGGGCGCGCGCCTCACGGAGAAGCGCGCCGGACGCCTCGTCGTGCGCGGCCGCGTCCGCGTCGTCGTGGACGCCTTCGACCAGGTGGACGGTAACCAGCCGCGCCGCCGCCTCGGCCTCTACAAACTAGGCTACCAACTTTTACAACCTGACGGCTCGCCCGCGCCCGGCTTCGAGCAGCCGCGCGTCCAGATCGAGTTCGACCGCCTGCCCCCCGACCGCGAAGCTCCCAAGATCGCCTACGCCGACGAGAGCGGCATAACCGTCTACGGGAGCAAGGAGACGCGCTTCCTCTACGAGGTCACCAATACCGTCCGCCAAGGCCGCGCCGAGCGCGGCACCTGGGACACGACCGCGCTCCCGCCCGGCGACTACACCCTCCGCATCCTGGCCGCGGACTTCGCCGGCAACGAAGCTACCGACAACCGCGACGTTCCGATCACTGTCGTGCCTTAAGAAAGAGTTCACCACAGAGACACAGAGACACAGCCTGTTGAGTTATAACCTCAAAGCTGTGCCTCTGTGTCTCTGTGGTTAATTGCCTTCTTAGCCGGTGCTGCCGAAGCCGCCCGCGCCGCGGTCGGTCTCTTCGAGGTCTTCGGCCCAGGCGGGGTCGGGCGTGGCGATGGCTTCGACGACGAGCTGCGCGACGCGCGCGCCGGGCTCTATCTCGAAGGGCTCGCGGCCGTGGTTGACGAGCGCGCACAAGATTTCGCCGCGGTAGTCGGAATCGATCACCCCGGCCAGCACGTCTATCCCGTGGCGGACGGCGAGCCCCGAGCGCGGCGCGACGCGGCCGTAGAACCCGACGGGGACGGCCACCGCGACACCCGTGCGGACGGCCGCCCGCCCGCCCGGCTCAATCGTCAAACGCTCGACCGCGTAGAGGTCTAAGCCCGCGGCGCGCGCGCTCCCGCGGGTGGGGAGCCTCGCCTCCGGGTGGAGCCGCTTGAAGTGTAGGCGCTCGAACATGAGAGTCGCCGTGTCCGAAACTTCAGTGGTGCGGCCTGCCGGGGCCGCGTCCCTGTATGATGTTGCGCAGCCTCCCGCCCACGAACTGCCCCAGGACGAACGCGCCGATGGCGACGGTGAAACTTATCAACTTATAGCCCGGCCCCGCGAAGATTAAAGCGATGACCAGAGGCACCGGCAGGTGCATGGCCAGGAACCACTGCCGCGAATGCTTCCGCGCGCTCGCGCGCCAGTAGCCGAACGGCAGGCTGATGAGAAAGACGAGGAGGGCGACAGTCCAGAGGCTCATGCGTTTTCCGACTCGATCCCCCTTGCGGATTCTTGCGGCGCGAACTCGCCTTCGACCCAGACTTCGCCGTCCTCGAAGAACTCCTTCTTCCAGATGGGGACGGTGCGCTTGAGTTCGCGGATGGCCCACTCGCACGCCTCGAAGGCGGCGCGGCGGTGCGGGGCGCTCACGGCGATGACGACGGAGGTCTCGCCGATCTCGGTGCGCCCCGTGCGGTGGACGATGCCGACGTGCGCGATGTCGAAACGCCGGTGCGCCTCTTCACCCAGGCGGCGCATCTCGGAGAGCGCCATCGGGGCGTAGGCTTCGTAGACGAGGTAGAGAGTACGCCGCCCCTTCGTCCACTCGCGCGCGTAGCCGTCGAGCGTGACGGTCGCGCCGCAGCGGCGCGGGACGACGCGGCGCGCGACCTCCCCCACGTCGATGGGCTCGGTCGTCAGTTCGTAGAAGTCTTCGGCGTCGTCCGCTTCCGGGGGCTCGCCGTCGCCGCCGCTCACCGGCGGGAAGAGGGCGAGTTCGTCGCCGTCCTCCAGCTCCACGTCGAGGTCGCGCGCGTACTCCTGGTTGACGGCGACGAGGAGCGAGGAGCGGAAGCGCGTGAGGTCGGGGTACTCTTCGAGCACGCGCGCGAAGGCCGACTGCGCCGTCGCGCCCGGCGCGAGCGTCAGGACGGCCTCGTCGGCCGCCAGCTCGCGCGCCGCGCCGAAGAAGAGGACGCGGACTCGGACTTCGCGCTCGTCGGGACTTTCCTTCATTGGTCGAGGTCGATCTTCTTGCCGGCGTGGCCGTTGCCGCGCGCCAGCTCGTGCGTGCGCGCGCGCTCCTCGTAGGCCGTGACGGCCTGCGCGAGCAGCGTGTAGAGGCGGCGCAGCCGCTCGGAGGTGGAGCGGGTTTCGAGCAGGCGCTGTTTGGCCTCGGCGTCCATCTCGACGACGGCCGCGACGAGGAAGGAGAGGCGCTCGGGGTCGTCCTGCGGGAGTTCCGGCAGAGCGCCGCGCTCGGCGTTGACGGTGCGCATCGCGCGCGCGATGCGCATGAACATCTCGGAGACTTCGGCCGCCCGGCGTCCGACCACCTCCCTGTCCTCCTCTCCGTCCTCGAAGAACTCGACGCGCGCGACGAGGTACGGGTCGCCGCGATCGACGTACTCCGTGACGCGGTAGCGCGCGACGCCGAGCGTCAGGATGTTCGAGCGGCCGTCGGGGAGCGGCTGCACCTCTACGACCTCGGTCGCGCAGCCGACGTGGCCGGCGGGCGGGCGGTCTTCCCGTTCGGCGTCGGGGACGAAGTAGGAGAGGCCGAAGAGGTTGTTCGAGGCGCGCACGTCGGCCAGCATGCGGCGGTAGCGCTCCTCGAAGATGTGGAGCGGCAGCGGCACGCCGGGGAAGAGCACGAGCGGCAGCGGGAAGACCGGCAGTTCCCGCACGCCGCGCACCTTGTCGAGGGCGTCAGACATGAAAGAAGTGACGAGTGACGAGTGGCGAGTGACGAGTTAAGACAAGCTCTGACTTGTCACCCGTCACTGGTCACTCGTCGCTGCTGTTGTCGCACTGCGTTCGAGCGCGCCGATGGCCGCGGGGGAGGGGGCGGGCTCCTGCCCGTCGGGCCGCGCGCGCGGCTCGACCTTCTGCTCGATGAGTTCGAGGATTGACTCGGGGGGCTCGTCGCCGAGGGCGCGGCGCTTGGCTTCGAGGACGAGTTCGGCCATCTCGCGGGCGCGGTCTCTGTACCGGTTGTCGCGCGCGATGAGGTCTTCGACGATGCGGCGCTCGCGGTGCGCGCGCGAGGTGTCGGCGTCCAGGCCCGCGGCGACGGCGTACTCGACGGGCACGCTCTGGTTCTTGAGCATGACGTGGAGCGCGCCGGTGTGCGCGAGGGCCTCCTCGCGCATCTTGCGCATGTCGAGCAGGGAGTTCTTGAAGCCGAGGTGTCCGCGCAGGTTGATCTCGACGATGGGCGCGGGCCTGCCGGAGTCGGGGTCGTGCGGGCGCGCCTCGCGCCGGACGGTCTCCATCACGCGTTCGTGGACTTCCGTCTGGTCTTCCGCGCCGGAGACATCGACGGTCAGGCGCTGGAAGGGGCGCTGGACGTACTCGTCGATGAAGGTCGCTTTGACCGCGCGCTCGTCGTCCACCTCGACGAGGTAGAGGCCGCGCTCCTCGCGGTACTCGTCAATCGAGCAGGCTTCGAGCGAGCCGGGGTTGAAGGCCCAGTTGTCAATCTCGAACTTCTTGTGCGTGTGGCCGAGCGCGACGTAATCGACGAGGGTGCGCAGCTCCTTCAACTTTTCGACCGAGAGCGCGGGAATGGGCCGGTTGAGCTGCCCTTCAACGTCTGTGTGGAGCAGAAGTATGTGGAAGAGGCCGTCCGCGCGCGCGGCGCGCAGGGACTCGGCGAGCATCGGCATCGCGGCGTTGGCCGAGGTGCCGTACCAGTGCGTGCCGAAGATGCGCGCGCCCTTGATGTCCACGTAGGAGCCGGTGCGCGACTCCTCGTCCCAGGGCACCATCTGCCACGGCAGGGCGTTCTCGGAAGTCTCCTCGGCGCGCGCGGGCTCCAGCAGGATGAAGAAGCCGGCCTGCGAGAAGGAGCGCATCCAACTGTAGTCGGAGACGGCGTCGCGGCGGTCGTGGTTGCCCTCGATGGCGACGACGGGGATGCCGTTATCTTTAAGACGTTGGAGGCCCGCGAGCGCGTGGTTCATCGTCTGCGGGTCGATGTTGCGGCGGTCGAAGAAGTCGCCCGCGATGAGGACGAAGTCCACCCCGTTGGGTATCGCGTGATTCTCGATCACGTCGTACCAGCTCCGGAAGAAGTCCTTCGTCCGCTCTTCGAGGTTGTACCGACGGCACCCGAGGTGCACGTCCGACATGTGTAAAAACTTAATCATCCGATACGACTCTGGGCCTGACTGTTACCGATAAGGGTAGCTCTTAAACGTCTCTAATGTAGAAGGACATTATACAGTAGGCGGGAGGCGGATGGCAGCAGGCCGTTCGAGGCCGAAGGCCGGGCCTCCGAGAGGGAACGTCGGGCTTCGGGGACGGAATTTTGATTCCCGTAGAAGGAGAGTCGGGCCTCCGAGGCGGAAGGTTGAGCCTTTTTACCCGACCGTCGAGCCTTTTTACCTGAAGGCCGAGGCTTTTTGCTCGAACGTCGAGGCTTTTTGCTCGGAGTCCCGAGCAAAAAGCTCGGGCGGTCGAGCTTTTTTCTCCAACCTCCGAGCTTTTTGCTCGGCCCTCCGAGCTATTTTCTCGAAGCTCCGAGCTTTTTTCTCGGGCCTCCGAGCACTTCTGCTCGGACTTCGAGGCTTTTTGCTCGGAGGCCCGAGCTTTTTTCTCGGAGCTTCGAGCTTTTTTCTCGGAAGTCCAAGCTTTTTTCTCGGAAACCCGAGCTTTTTTCTCGGAAATCCGAGCTTTTAGCTCGAACCTCCACCCTTTTTTCTCGAATGTCCGAGCTTTTTTCTCGGACGTTCAAGCTTTTTTCTCGGACGACGAGGCTTTTTGCTCGGGAGTCCGAGCTTTTTTCTCGAACGTCGAAGCTTTTTGCTCCAACGTCCGAGCTTTTTTCTCTGAGGTTCGGGCTTTTTTCTCGGACGTTGAGCCTTTGAGGCGAGATGTTGAGCCTCGGAAGACCGTTCGCCGCGTCAGCGGCGTGTGAATTTAGCCCGGCCTTTCAAGGCCGGGTAATCGGGACGAAGACGGCCGCGTCGCGTCCGTCGTCGCCTGAGCTGGCCCGTTCAGGCGTCGCTGACGCGACGCAATACTTGTTAACGTGCGGCGTCCCCGGCCTTGAAAGGCCGGGCTAAATTCAGACGCCGCTGACGCGGCTCGGACTGCCTTCTGCCATCTGCCATCTGCCATCTGCCTACTGCCGTCTGTCTACTGCCATCTGCCGTCTGTCTACTGCCTGCTGCCTACTGCCTACTCTCCGACGGCGCGGGCTCTTTGACCAGCTTCTCGACCATGTCGCCGAGGCGGGCGAGTTCGGACGGGCTAACGCCGATGCTGATGAAGCGGACGGCGCCGCGGCGGTCGATGAGGACGGCCGTGGGGAAGGCGCTGACGCCGTACTCGGGCAGGTTCTCAGTCCCCTCGGCGACGGCGACCGCGTAGGTCATCCGGTTCCCCTCCTTGAAGCGGCGCAGGAAGTCGAGCTTCTCGGCGCGGCTCTTGCCGGTGCCGCCGAGCGTGCGCTGCAAGTCCGTAAGCCCGATGACGGTGAGGCCGCGCTCGCCGTACTTCTGCTGCCAGTCGCGCAGCGCGGGGTAGGAGGCGCGGCACGCGCCGCACCAGTCGTACCAGAAGTCGAGGAGCACGACCCGCCCGCGCAGGTCTGCGAGGCGGAGCGGCTCCTGCCCGAGCCACTCGGCGACCGACAGCTCGGGCGGCGCGGCCACGCGGTCGGCCGGGAGCGCGAGGACGGCGCGCTCGGCGTCGTCCGCCTTGTCGGGGAAGCGGCGGGCCGTCAGGCGGTAGAGGTTGGCCGAGGGCAGTTCGAGCGCGAACTGGAAGAGCCGGACGACGGCCGCGAGCGCCTCCTCCTTCCGCTTGAGGGCGCTGTAGGAGGCGGCCAGCGTCTCGCCCGCGGCGAAGATGAACTCCTCGCGCCGCGCCTGCGGGAGGTCTCCGGCGCGGAGCGCCTTCGCCAGCCGGAACGCCTCGTCCGCGCGCTCGGCGGCGCGCTCGTACTGCTTCTCCTTGAAGTAGGCGACGCACAGCTCGTGCTCGTTCTGGAGGAGCTGCGCCGCCGTCTTCGGCTCGTGGGACGCGTAGGCCGCGCGCGCCGCCTCGGCCTCCTCGAAGAGCTTGGCCTGCGCCGCGTAGACGACGACCAGGTTGCGCGCGGCCTGCGCCTCCGGCCCCGCCTTCTGCGCCGCGCCGTCGGCGAGGAAGCGGCGCATCGCGTCGAGCGTCTCCCGCCCCCTCCCGGCGACGTTGTAGAGCGCGCCGAGGTAGTAGAGGTCGAGCCCGGCGAGCCCCTGGCGCGCGGCCAGCTTCGCGGCGTAGCGTTCGGCCAGCTCTCGCTGCTCGCGCTGGAACAGCTCCAGCGTCTCGTGGCCGGGCGACTTGCCCTGCGCGCGCATCTCTGCGAGCTGGTCGCGCGGGTAGTCTTCGACGGTCTTGTAGAGCCCGGCCGCCTCCCCGTCCTGCCCACGCAGCACCGGCGGCGAAAGCGCCGCGAGGGTGAGGAGGGCGAGCAGGCAGCAGAGGGTTCTTCTCATGTTCGTCATCTCTGTGGTTATCAGGTCAGAACCGCCCGCGGTAGCGGCTGGGCGTACCAAATCCCGAATGCCGGTTGATGACGGCGCGTCTCTCATCAATCAACCGGCCGTCTAAGAAAGGCCCACCCGCTACCGCGGGCGGTTCTGACCTACTTCCGCGGCGCCCGCGCCGGCCTCCGAGACGAGGACGGCCGGGCGGCGGCCGGTCTCGCGCTCGTAAGCGTCCGAGAGGGCGCGCTCGAAATCTTCCAGGGCTTCGCGGCGGACGAGGCTGACGGTCGAGCCGCCGAAGCCGCCGCCGGTCATGCGCGCGCCGAGGACGCCGTGTAAGGCCCGCGCGATCTCGACCAGCAAGTCCAGCTCCGGGCTGCTCACCTCGTATTCGTCGCGCAGGGAGTAGTGCGACTCGTACATGAGCCGCCCCATCCCTGCGAGGTCGCCGCCGCGCAGGGCGCGTGCGGCGGCGAGCGTGCGCTCGTTCTCGGTGACGACGTGGCGGCAGCGCCGGACGATGGGGTCGGGTAGCACGTCGGCGTGTCGTCGGAAGTCTGCGACACTCACGTCGCGCAGTTGCGTGACGCCGGGCAGTCGCTCGCGCAGAAGCTCGACGCCGCGGGCGCACTCGGCGCGCCGGACGTTGTACTCCGACGACGATAGCTCGTGCTTGACGCGCGTGTCGGCGATGACGAAGGCGGCCCCGCTGGTGTCGAGCGGGACCGCCTCGGTCTCTAAGCTCCGGCAGTCGATGAGGAGGGCGTGCCCCTCGCGGCCGAGCGCCGAGATGAACTGATCCATGATGCCGACCTGCGCGCCGACGTATGTGTGCTCGGCCCGCTGCCCCGCGAGCGCGAGCGTGACGCCGTCCACCTCCTGCCCCGACACACGCGTGAGCGCGAGCCCGACCGAGATTTCGAGTGCGGCCGAAGACGACAGGCCCGCGCCGGCCGGCACGTCCGAGTCGATGAGGAGGTCTGCGCCCGAGAGCTTCAAACCCTTCTCTTCGAGGGCGCGCGCGACGCCCTCGACGTAGTCCAACCAGACGCCGCGCCGCGGAGGGTTGGGGCGGTCGAGGTCGAAGCTCAGCTCCTCTTCGAGTCCGACGGAGTAGGCGCGGACGGTTCGGTCTTCGCGCGCCGCCGCGGCGACGACCGTCTCGCGCTCGATGGCCATCGGGAGCACGAAGCCGCCGTTGTAGTCCGTGTGCTCGCCGATGAGGTTGACGCGACCGGGCGCGCGGAAGATGCGCGCCCCGCGCCCGTAACGCTCCCGGAACGCCCTGCCGACCGCCTCGCGCTCCAACATCTGCCCTCGTCCCTTTGTGTTCGATTGGGGTCTTGCCGGGCTCGGATTCTACCACCGCGCGCTTCTATTTGCGGTCGGGGCGATAAAATATTAGAGTCCGTGGAAAAACCTCCGGCGAGTTCGAGCTGTAACGTGAGGGGCCTCGCCCCTTCGCTCGCGCGGGGCTTGACGGAGCTACCTTGATGATTCTTGACGCATTCAGGCTGGACGGCAGGGCGGCGCTCGTGACGGGCGCGTCCGCGGGACTCGGGGCGGCCGTCGCAACGGCGCTGGCGGAGGCGGGGGCGGACGTGGCCTGCCACGGCAACTCGCGCAGCCCCGAGGCGACCTGTGAGGCGGTTAAAGGCGCGGGCCGTCGGGCGCGCGCGGTCGTCGGAGACCTTTCGGATAAAGAGGTGCCGCGCCGCCTGGTCGAGCAGACTTTGGAAGAGTTCGGCCGCCTCGACATCCTCGTCAACAACGCGGGCATCATCCGCCGCTCGCCCTCGGTCGATTACTCCGAAGAGGACTGGGCGGCCGTCATCGAGGTCAACCTCAACGCCGTCTTCCGCCTCTCGCAGTTGGCGGGCCGCCACATGGTCGAAAGGGGCTCGGGCAAGATCGTCAACGTCGCCTCGCTCCTTTCGTTCCAGGGCGGAGTGACCGTGCCGGCCTACGCGGCGTCGAAGGGCGGCGTGGCGCAGTTGACCAAGGCGCTCGCCAACGAGTGGGCGTCCAGAGGCGTCAACGTCAACGCCATCGCGCCCGGCTACATGCGCACGGACAACACCGCGGCCTTGCAAAGGGACGAGACGCGCAACCGCCAGATACTCGAACGCATCCCCGCAGGCCGCTGGGGCGAAGCCTCTGACCTGGCGGGCGCGGCCGTCTTCCTCGCCTCGCCCGCGAGCGACTACGTCAACGGCCACGTCCTCGTGGTTGACGGCGGCTGGATGGGGAGATGAAGACGCTGACGCAAAAGCTATTTCTCCTTGAGCCGCAGTACCGCGAGCGCGTGTGGGGCGGGCAGCGTTTGAAGGCGGCCGACCCGCCGGTGGGCGAGGCGTGGGTCGCGTTCGAGGAGAGCCGCGTTCAATCGGGCGCACACGCGGGACGCACCGTCGCGGAGTTGTCGGAGGAGTACGGCGAACACCTACTCGGCCGCGAGGTGTTCGAGGCTTACGGGAGTCGCTTCCCGCTGCTCGTCAAGCTACTCGACTGCGCCGACTGGCTGTCGGTTCAAGTCCACCCGAACGACGAGCAGGCCGCGCGGCTGGTCGGCCCCGGCGAGTTCGGCAAGAGTGAGGCGTGGCACTTCATCGAGGCCGAGCCGGGCGCGACCATCTACGCGGGGATAAAAGAGGGGACGAGTAAGGAGGCGTTGGAAGAGGCCATCCGGGCGGGGCGCGTGCTCGAAGTGGCGGAGCGTCTGGAGGTGAAGGCGGGCGAGACGGTCTACATCCCCGCGGGAACCCTGCACTCTCTGGGGCCGGGGCTTCTGCTGTATGAAGTGCAGCAGTCGAGCGACACGACCTACCGCGTCTACGACTGGGACAGGCCGGCCTCGGCCGGAAGGAAGCTCCACGTCGAGGAGTCGGTCGAAGTCATAGACCCGCGCAAGGTCGTCGCCGTCCAACCCGCGCCGGAGCTGAAGGGGACGGCCGCCGCCGCCGCGCTCGTCTGCCCCTACTTCGAGCTTGAAGTCATCGGCCTCGGCGAAGAGGCTCTGGATGAGGACACGCGGGGCGAGACCTTCCACCTCCTGACGTTGACGGAGGGCGGGGCGGAACTCTCCCTCGAAGGCGAGGCCGTAACGTTAGGCAAGTATGAGACGGCGCTCGTCGCGGGCGGCGCGCGCCGCTACCGCGTGCGCGCGGGTGAGGGCGGCGCGCGGCTACTGCGCTGCGCCGTCCCCGCGCGTTGTCTGGGGCGCGCCTAATTCCCCGCGCGGCTGTATAATCGTCCCCGCAACCCTCTTGCTCTGACATCCCCTAAGCCCGGCACGGACGAGTGAAGACGATGATCACGACCTTCCAGCAGCACGTCCTGCACGAGCAGAAGCGCTTCCCCGGCGCGACGACCGAGTTCTCGTGGCTCGTCTCCGGCATCACGCTCGCCACGAAGATGATCGAGTCGCAGGTCAGGCGCGCGGGGCTCACCAACATCCTCGGCTCGCACGGCGAGGTCAACGTGCAGGGCGAGGTGCAGCAGAAGCTCGACGTCTACGCCAACGAGGCGCTCATCCACTGCCTCTCTCTGCGCGAGAGCATCGGCATCATCGCGAGCGAGGAGAACGAGGAGCCGCTCGTCCTGCGTCACGACTCGCCCGCGGCCAAGTACGCCATCGTCTTCGACCCTTTGGACGGCTCGTCGAACATCGACGTGGCCGTCACGATCGGGACGACCTTCGCCGTCTTCCGCCGCCCCGACGAGGACAAGGCGGGCGACCCCCTGGCGTGGGTGCTCCAGCCGGGGCGCAAGCAGGTCGCCGCCGGGTACGTCGTCTACGGCTCGTCCACCGTGCTCGTCTACAGCGCGGGCAACGGCGTCCACGCCTTCACCCTCGACCCTTTGGTCGGCTCCTACATCCTGACGAAGGAGCACCTGCGCATCCCCGAGCGCGGCAACTACTACTCGATCAACGAGTCCTACTGCGACCGCTGGCCCGGGGTCTACGCGAAGTATCTGAACCGTCTGAAGTCGGGCGAGACGGGGCGGCGCTACTCCTCGCGCTTCGTCGGCTCGATGGTCGCGGACTTCCACCGGACGCTCCTGCGCGGCGGTGTCTTCATCTACCCGCCGAACACAGACCACCCGGAGGGAAAGCTGCGGCTGCTGTACGAGGCCAACCCCGTCGCCTTCCTCGCGGAGCAGGCGGGCGGGTCGGCCAGCGACGGCCGCCGGAAGATTCTTGACATACAGCCGCGCGACGTGCACCAGCGCACCCCGCTCGTCGTCGGCGGTAAGGCCGAGATGGAAGAGTTCGAGCGCTGCCTCGCGGAAGGATGAAGGGTGTCGGGTTTTAGGTGTCGGGTGTTGGTTAAAGGCAACTGCTTTTACCCGGTACCCGACACCCAACACCCAACACACGGGATAAAGCGATGACACTGAACCCTTCGACGGACGACCCGCGCTGGCTGTTGGAACCCATCCGGCGTTTGCACGAGCGGATACGCGCGGCGGTGGTGGACGCGTGCGAGCGCTCGGCCGTGGAGTCTTTGAGCGAGGTCGAGCGCGAGGAGGAGGGCGACACCATCTACGCCGTAGACCGCGTGAGCGAGGAGCTGATCGTCGAGTTCTTCGAGCGCGAGGTGGCGCACGCCGCACCCGTCGTCCTCGTCGCCGAAGGGCTTCCCGATGGCGGGCAGGTCGTCCTGCCGCACGGCGCTCTGGAGGCGGACGCCGTCTGGCGCGTCGTCGTAGACCCCATCGACGGCACGCGGGGCCTGATGTACCAGAAGCGCAGCGGGTGGATTCTGACCGGCGTCGCGCCGAACCGCGGCGCGGAGACCTCGCTCGCGGACATCGAGCTGGCCGTGCAGACCGAGATACCGCTCGTCAAGCAGCACCTCTCGGACGTGGCCTGGGCCGTCCGCGGCGAGGGCGCGCACGCCGAGCGCTTCAACCGCCTGACGGGCGAGAGCACGCCGGTCAAGTTAAGACCTTCGCAGTCGCCTACAATCGCGCACGGCTACGCGCAGGTCGCGCGCTTCTTCCCCGGCGCGCGCGAGGAGCTGGCGGCGATTGACGAGGAGGTCGTGTTGGGCGCGCTCGGGCCCGTGCAGCCGGGCAAGGCGCACTGCTTTGAAGACCAGTACACGTGTTCAGGCGGGCAGCTCTACGAGCTGATGGCGGGGCACGACCGCTTCACGGCCGACCTGCGGCCTTTGATGGAAGAGTCTCTGAAGTCGCGGGGCCGCGCGCTCGGCATCTGCTGCCACCCGTACGACCTCTGCACGGAGCTGATCGCGCGCGAGGCGGGCGTCGTCGTTACGGACGTTGACGGCCAACATTTGCGCGCGCCGCTCGCGGTCGAGCCCGACGTGGCCTGGGTCGGCTACGCGAACGCGAAGATACAGGCACAGATCGAGCCGCTGCTGCGAGCGGCGTTGGAGCGACGCGGGCTGCTGCCGAAGTCGGGGGCGACGGATGCTTGAGCGCGCTACGCGGTCAAAGCTCTTGAGGTCGGCGCTGTGCCTGCTGCTGCTGGCTCCGTCGGCGGCGCGGGCGCAGACGCAGACGCCGGGTCAGTCCTTAGAGCCGCGGCCCAAGCCCGCGTTCGGGTCGAGCCTCGAACGGCTCAAGTGGGACGCAGGGCAGAAGCGCGCGGTCGAGGTCGCGCCCGCGCCCGCGAAAGACGGCGGGGGCGGCGTCGAAGAAGATGAAGTGGTGCGGGTCGAGACTTCGCTCGTCGTCTGCGACGTGCTAGTGCTCGACGCGAAGGGGAAGGCGGTCGCGGGGCTGAAGCGCGAAGACTTTCTCATCATCGAAGACGGCAGGCCGCAGGAGGTCGGCGCGTTCGCGCTCGGCGACAGCGCGAACGTGGCGCGCTCCATCGTCCTCGTCATCGACTACAGCGGCAGCATGCGCCCCTTCCTTGAGAACAGCATCGAGGCCGCGAAGACGCTCGTCGATAAGCTTAGCCCGCGCGACCGGATGGCCGTCGTCACCGACGACGTGGAGCTGCTCGCCGACTTCACGCGCGACAAGAGGCTGCTCAAAGAGAAGCTCGAATGGCTGTTGCGGAAGGCGACCTCAAACGAGTCGGGCTACCCCACGCGCTTCGGCCGCAGCCGGCAGTACAGCGCGCTGATGGCGACGCTGCGCGAGCTGTTCGACGAGGAGGACACGCGCCCCATCGTCATCTTCCAGACCGACGGCGACGAGCTGGGGGCGCTGCACGACTCGCCGCTGCCCCCGCCCGTCCCGCCCGGCGTCTCGCCCGAGGCGTACAGGGCCGCGCTTGAGAGGTCGCAGAGGGCGTTCAGCATCGCGGACGTGTTCCGCGAGGCCGAGCGCTCGCGCGCGACCATCTACACGGTCATCCCCGGCGTCCGCCTCATCGGGCTCAAGCCGGGCGAGGAGCAGGCGAAGACCAAGGAGCTGCGCCGCGAGCTGGAGAAGTATCGCGCGCCCGGCTCCACTTACCTGCCGGCGCGCGACCTCTGGCTCGAAGAGACCATCCGGCGGACGGCGCCGCAGCAGACCGCGCTCTACGGGCTGTCGAAGCTGACGGGCGGCTGGACGAACTTTCTCGAAGAGCCTTCGCAGGCGGCCGGCATCTACGCAAGCATCTTCTCGGACATCGGGCGGCGCTACGTCGTCGGCTTCTACCCGACGAACAGGGAGCGCGACGGCAAGCGCCGCCATGTGCAGATAGAGGTGCGCGGCCACCCCGAGTACACGGTCTGGGGGCGCAAGTCTTACTACGCGCCGGGGCCTTGAAGCGACAGGGACTTTACGTGCAGATGGGCGACACTGAACAGGGCATGACACACAGACTGGCAGACACGAACGACTTCGTCCGCATGGTCGAGCGTCTGCTCGCGGGCGAGTCGCCCTCGAAGAGCGTGCTCTTCGAGGGCGGCCGGAAGGTCTACGTGACGCGCGCGCCCGGCCGGCTCGATTTGATGGGCGGCATCGCCGACTACTCCGGGTCGCTCGTCCTTGAGCTACCCATCGCCTCCGCCGCACACGCCGCATTGCAGCTCAGCACCGAGCAAACCGTCGTCATCGTCAGCCTGCCGCCGACAGACGCCGGCCGCGAGCGCGTGTTCGAGATGCCGCTCGAAGACCTTTACGACGCGGCGGGCAGGCCGCTCGGATACGCCGAGGCCGCGCGCGACTTCAAACGCCCGGGGGATGATTGGGCCGCGTACGTCGCGGGCGCCTTCTACGTCCTCACGCGCGAGCGCGGAATCCGCTTCCGGCGCGGCGCGCGCATCCTCATCCGCTCCGAGGTGCCGGAGGGCAAGGGCGTCAGCTCGTCGGCCGCGCTCGAAGTGGCGACGATGCAGGCCGTCTGCGCGGCCTACGAGATTGAACTCGACCCGCGCGAGCTGGCGTTCCTCTGTCAGAAGGTCGAGAACCTCGTGGCCTGCGCGCCGTGCGGCGTGATGGATCAGATGACCTCGGCGTGCGGCGAGGCCGACAAGCTCCTGGCCTTACTCTGTCAGCCGGGCGAGCTGAAGGGGACGGTGGCCCTGCCCGAAGAGTTGGAAGTCTGGGGCGTCGATTCCGGCATCAGGCATTCGGTCGGCGGCGCGGACTACGGGACGGTGCGCACGGCGGCCTTCATGGGCTACCGCATGATCGCCGAGATGGCCGGCCTGCGCGTGAGCGAGGGCGAGGGTCACGGGCACGTCCGCGTCGAAGACCCCTTGTGGGGCGGCTACCTCGCCAACATCACGCCAGCCGAGTTCGAGGCCCGCTACGCCTCACACTTGCCCGCGCGCATGTCGGGCGCGGAGTTCCTTGAGCGGTACCGGGGCATCACGGACACCGTGACGCGGGTCGAACCCGCGCGCCACTACCACGTCCGGCAGGCGACGCAGCACCCCGTCAAAGAGCACGCGCGCGTGACGCGCTTTAAGGAGATACTCGAAGGCCCGGACGCCGCCGCGCGCGCGGGCGAGCTGGGCGAGCTGATGTACAAGTCGCACAAGAGCTACTCGGCCTGCTGCCTCGGCTCGCCGGGGACGGACGAGCTGTGCAGGCTCGTCCGCGAGGCGGGCCCCGAGTCGGGGCTCTACGGCGCGAAGATCACGGGCGGCGGCAGCGGCGGCACCGTCGCCGTCCTCGGCCGCAAGGGCGCGCGCGCGTCGGTCGAGGCGGTCGCGCAGGAGTACGAGCGCCGCACCGGCCACGCCCCGCTCATCATCTCCGGCTCCTCGCCGGGCGCGGCGGCGTTCGGACATCTGGTGGTAAACGCGTGAACCGTAAACCGTGACAGGAGCGTGAACCGTGAACCGTGAACCGTAACGAGATAAAAACTGCTTTCCTTCCTGTCACGGTTTACGGTTCACGGTTCACGCGAACGGAGTGAGATGAAGCTACTCGGGATTGACGTGGGGACGGGCGGGAGCCGCGCCCTCGTGGTTGACGAACAGGGGAAGGTGGTCGCCTCCGCGACCGTCGAGCACGAGCCGTTCGCCTCGCCGCAGACGGGCTGGGCCGAGCAGGACGCGCGCGACTGGTGGCGCGCGAGCGAGGCGGCCGTCCGCGAAGTCCTTAAGGCCGAAGGCGTGCGCGCCGAGGAGATCGCCTGCGTCGGGCTGACGGGGCAGATGCACGGCGCGGTGCTGCTCGACGAAAGGGACGAGCCGCTGCGCCCCTCCATCATCTGGTGTGACGTGCGCACGCACGAGCAGTGTCGCGCGCTGACCGAGCAGGTCGGGGCCGAGCGCCTGATCCGGCTCGTGTCGAACCCCGCGCTCGAAGGCTTCACACTGCCGAAGATGCTCTGGGTGCGCGAGCGCGAGCCCGAGTTGTGGGGGCGCGTGCGCTCCGTGCTCCTGCCGAAGGACTACGTGAGGCTGCGCCTGACCGGCGAGAAGGGAACGGACGTGGCCGACGCCTCGGGCACGCTCCTCTTCGACGTGACCCGGCGCGTCTGGTCGGACGAGATGCTGGAGGTCACGGGCATCGACCGGAGCCTTTTGCCGCGCGCGTCCGAGTCCCAGGAGGTGACGGGGCGCGTCTCGGCCGAGGGCGCGAGGGCGACGGGCCTGCGCGAGGGGACGCCGGTCGTCGCGGGCGCGGGCGACCAGGCGGCGGGCGCGGTCGGCATGGGCATAGTCCGCCCCGGCGCGGTCAGCGCGACCATCGGCACGTCGGGCGTCGTCTTCGCGGCGACCGACCGGCCCGCGCTCGATCCCTTGGGCCGAGTCCACACCTTCTGCCACGCAGTCCCCGGGCGCTGGCACGTCATGGGCGTGACGCAGGGCGCGGGGCTCTCCCTGCGCTGGTTCCGCGACCAGTTCGGCGCGGGCGCGGACGACGGGCGCGACCCATACGAGCGCCTGGGCGAGGAGGCCGCCACCGTGCCGCCCGGCTCCGACGGCGTGCTGTGGGCCCCGTACCTGATGGGCGAGCGGACGCCGCACCTCGACCCGCACGCGCGCGCGGCGCTCGTCGGCCTGAACGCGAGCCACAGGCGCGCACACGTCGTCCGCGCCATCCTCGAAGGCGTCGCCTTCAGCTTAAGAGACACGTTCACCATCTTCGCGGAGATGGGCGTCCCCGTAGAGTCGATAAGGCTGGGCGGCGGCGGCGCGCGGTCTCGCGTGTGGCGGCAGATACAGGCGGACGTGTACGGGCGCGAGGTCGAGCTGGTCGAGGCGGACGAGGGCGCGGCCTACGGCGCGGCGCTGCTCGCGGGCGTGGGCGGCGGCGCGTGGGAGACGGTAGACGACGCGTGCGCGGCCGCGGTGCGCGTGCGCGAGCGGACGCAGCCCGACGCTGAGGGCAGGCGCCGTATGGACGAGCGTTATAAAATCTTTCGGGCGATCTACCCGGCGCTGCACCGCATCGCCGAGGCATCGGCCGGAGACTAACAAGGAGAGAGGGAGAGTAAGACGATGGCAGAAGAGAAGTACGAGCCGAAGCCGGAGCACAAGTTCACCTTCGGCCTCTGGACGGTGGGCAACCGCGGCCGCGACCCGTTCGGCGACGCCGTCCGGCCTTCCTTGCCGCC
>DATMVD010000071.1:0-8069 GCA_035563535.1 Pyrinomonadaceae bacterium
GGAGATGGTGATGCCGGGCGACAACGTGGCGATGGAGATCGAGCTGATCACGCCGATCGCTTTGGAGAAGGGGCTGCGGTTCGCCATCAGGGAGGGCGGGCGCACGGTGGGCGCCGGCACCGTCTCCGACATCATCGAGTAAGTAGCCTGACCGAGGCTGAACAGGTAAGAGGTAGAGGTTTAACTTATGCCGCGCGACAACATTGTGTTGCAGTGCACCGAGTGCAAGAGCCGCAACTACGTCACGACCAAGAACAAGAAGACGACGCCCGAGCGCCTGGAGTTCAGGAAGTTCTGCCGCCGCTGCCGCCTGCACCGCGCGCACAAGGAGACGAAGTAAGGCCGTAAACGGTGAACCGTAAACCGTGACAAGTAAGAGCTGAATTTCTCTTGTCACGGTTTACGGTTCGCGGTTCGCGCTCTTTGAAGGGGTATAGTGTCAGTGGTTAGCACGTCGGTCTCCAAAACCGAAAGGCCGGGTTCAAGTCCTGGTACCCCTGTTGGCTCTGAGAGGAGCATGGAAGGGAAGTAGAGGTCAGGTGTCGAAGAGAGGGGACGAACAGATGACTGCGAGCCATGACGAGCCGGAGGACCTGCCCGAGACGGCGACGGCGTCGGGGGCGGCCCCGCGCATGGCGAGGTTCGGCGAGGGGCCGGAGGGGCGTCCGGCGCGGCGCGAGCGCGCGCTCGCGGAGGAGCCGCGCGACGGCTTCTTCGACCGCTCGGGCAAGTTCGTGCGCGACGTGCGCGCCGAGCTTGGAAGGACGAGCTGGCCGACGGCCGTCCAGGTCCGGAACACGACCATCATCACCATCGTCGCCGTCGCCTTCTTCGCCGCCTACCTCTTCGCCGTTGACAAGCTCTTCACGTTCCTGCTCGAACAGTTGGCGAAGCTCTTCGGCGCCGCCTAAAGGGTTTTGAAGTCATGCAGCAGTGGTTCATCCTACACACGTACTCGGGGCACGAGAAGAAGGTGCGCGACAGCCTGAAGGCGCGCGTCCGCGACACCGACCTCCAGTCCGAGATCACAGAGGTGCTCGTCCCGACCGAGACCGTGGTCGAGATGCGCGGCAACAAGCGCGTCGAGTCGTCGCGGATGTTCTACCCCGGCTACGTCCTCGTCCAGATCGAGTGCGACGAGCGGGGGCACATCCCCGACAACGTCTTCCACTTGATCAAGTCCACGCCGAAGGTGACGGGCTTCGTCGGCGGGCAGCAGCCGACGCCCCTGACGCCCGACGAGGTGAACCAGATCGTCCACAACGTGACCGAGGCGGCCGAGAAGCCGAAGCCGAAGTTCACGTACGCGCCGGGCGAGACCGTGCGCATCAAGTCCGGCCCCTTCGCCTCGTTCACGGGCAAGGTCGAGGAGGTCAACTCCGACAAGTCCACGCTCAAGGTGGTCGTCACCATCTTCGGGCGCTCGACGCCGGTGGAGCTTAACTTCCTCGACGTTGAGAAGGTGACGTTTACAGAAGATGAGTAAGGAAGCTGTCAGGCTTTTAAAGAATCATGGCTAAGAAAATTACGGGTTACATCAAATTGCAGGTGCCGGCCGGGAAGGCGAACCCCGCGCCGCCCATCGGGCCGGCGCTCGGCCAGCACGGCGTCAACATCATGGAGTTCTGCAAGGCCTTCAACGCGAAGACCGCGCAGATGGATCCCGACCTCAAGGTGCCGGTCGTCATCACGGTCTACGCCGACCGCTCCTTCACGTTCGAGACGAAGACGCCGCCCGCGGCCGACCTTCTGAAGAAGGCCGCAGGCATCCCGAAGGGCTCGGGCAAGCCGAACCGCGAGAAGGTCGGCTCCATCTCCCGCGACAAGATCGAGGAGATCGCCAAGCTCAAGCTCCAGGACTTGAACACGACCAACCTGGAGTCGGCCATCAAGACCATCGAGGGCACGGCCCGCAACATGGGGCTGAACATCGAATAGGGGTTCTGGGTGTTGGGTGCTGGTCAAAACCAAAACCCAAAACCTAACACCCGGCACCTAGCACCCATTGAGAGGGAGAAGCCTTCAACCGGCTTCGTTCGCACCTCAGAGGATTTGGAATGGCTAAGCAGGGTAAGAAGTACCGCGCCGCCCTCGAAAAGATCGAGGAGGGGCGCAAGTACAGCCTCGACGAGGGGCTGGCGAAAGTTAAGGAAGTCTCGGCGGTCACGGCCCGCAAGTTCGACGAGACGGTCGAACTCACCATGTGGCTGGGCGTTGACCCGCGCAAGGCCGACCAGTTGGTGCGCGGCACCGTGGTGCTGCCGCACGGCGTCGGCAAGACGGTGCGCGTGCTCGTCATCGCGCAGGGCGAGAAGGTGCGCGAGGCCGAGGAGGCCGGCGCGGACATCGTCGGCGGCGAGGACATGGTCACCAAGATCAAGGGCGGCTGGCTCGACTTCGACGCCGTCATCGCCACGCCCGACATGATGCGTCTGGTCGGACAGCTCGGCAAGGTGCTCGGCCCCCGCGGCCTGATGCCCAACCCGAAGACCGGCACCGTCACCTTCGACGTGGCGAACGCCGTGCGCGAGACGAAGGCCGGCAAGGTCGAGTACCGCGTCGATAAGACGGGCGTCATCCACGTCGGCATCGGCAAGGTCTCTTTCGAGCAGAACCTCCTGCGCGAGAACGCGCAGGTGCTGCTCGACGCCGTCGTGAAGGCCAAGCCCTCGACCGCGAAGGGCAAGTACGTGAAGAAGGTGAACCTCGCCTCGACCATGAGTCCGGGCGTGCTGCTGGACGAGACCGTCTACGCGCGGTAAGGGAGGCGAGAGCAGAGCTATGAAGACCAGAGAGCAGAAGCAGAGAGACCTCGAAGCCCTCGCGCAGCAGTTCCAGGCGGCGTCCGCGGGGATGCTGGTCGGCTTCACGAAGCTGACCGTCGCGAAGGATCAGGAGTTGCGCCGCCGCCTCGCGGAAGCGGGCGCGAGCTATTCCGTCGTCAAGAACACGCTGGCGCGCAAGGCCGCCGAGGGCACGCCGTTCGAGGGCGCGTCGGAGTACTTTAAGGGCGTCACCGCCCTGGCGCTGGCCGAGGGCGACCCCGTCAACCTGTCGAAGGCGATCTCGAAGTTCGTCAAGGAGAACCCTGACGTCTTCACCTTCAAGGCGGGCGTCGTCGAGGGGCGCGTCGTCGCGCTGCGCGACGTGGAGGCCCTGGCGACGCTTCCGTCGAAGGAGGTCATGATCTCCAAGATCATGTTCCTCATCAACGCGCAGGCGCAGCGCCTCGCGACGGTCATCTCGGCCGTCCCGCGCAACCTCGCCGTCGTCGTCAGACAGGTGAGCGAGAAGGGCGGCGAGTCCGCTTAAGAGTTTGAAATTTGAGATTTCAAATTTGAAATCTCTTGGGAGTCAGCCGGACGCGGAAAACGAGCGGGGCGATTTGTCAGGTCGCCTTTGACGGCTCGGACGCGAGGCGAGTCTGGATGCAACAGACTTCGCGTTGTGTCCCGTGGGTTCTCCTGCTGCGAACAGTCAACCGAACAGCAACACTAGAACCCTTTTGAGGAGGAGTTGGAGTAATCATGGCACTTAGCAACCAGGAAATCGTTGACGCTCTGAAAGAGAAGAGCCTGCTTGAGGCGGCCGAGCTGGTCAAGATGATCGAGGAGGCGTTCGGCGTCTCGGCGGCCGCGGCGGCGGTGGCGGCTGCGCCCGCGGCCGGCGGCGGCGAGGCGGCGGCGGCGGCCCCCGCCGAGGAGAAGACCGAGTTCGACGTGATCCTCCAGGCGGCCGGCGCCAACAAGATCAACGTCATCAAGGTCGTCCGCGAGATCACCGCGCTTGGCCTGAAGGAGGCCAAGGACCTCGTCGAGGCCGCGCCCAAGGCCGTCAAGGAGGGCGTCTCGAAGGATGAGGCCGAGGGCATCCGCGCCAAGCTCGCCGACGCCGGCGCGACCGTCGAAGTGAAGTAAGAGCCGTGAACAGTAGACCGTAAACCGTGACAAGATAAAAACTCAGTTCTCACTTGTCACGGTTTACGGTTCACGGTTTACGACTTCTGTCCGTTCTTGACATTGGCCGGCTCGGCGGCTAAGGTGTGGGAGTAGTGAGGGGCTGTCGATACTCCCTAATATATTGACGAAGCGTACCGCTTTTGAAAAAGAAGCGGCCGGAGACTCGTGCGCTCTGGCCGCGCTTTGGCGTCTCTAAAAGAAGTTTTGGGCGCTCGGTGTTCGGCGGTCAGCAGGCCGGCGCGGCGCGACTTGAATAGTCCTCTTTAATACTCAATGGCCGGCGGCCGACTGCTGATGCCCGCCAGCCATAAGGAACTCCTGATGTCTGCAAATCCGGTTCAGAACCCGCTCCAGAAGAGCGCCGTCGGCTCGGGCCGCCGCGTGAGTCAGCCGCCCCAGCGCCACGACTTCTCGAAGATCAAGACGGCGGTGCGCATCCCGAACCTGATCGAGATTCAGCGCGACTCCTACAACCGCTTCCTACAGATGGACCTGCTGCCGGAGGAGCGCGAGCCCGCCGGGCTCCAGGCGGTCTTCCGCTCGGTCTTCCCCATCTCGGACTTCCGCCAGACGGCCGAACTCGACTTCGTCGAGTACCACATCGGCAACTGGCAGTGTAAGTGCGGGAGGCTGGAAGGCCTGCGCTACCTGCGCGCGAACTGCAAGTCCTGCGGCTCGCTCGTCAAGGTTGACCCGCTGACGCCTGGCGAGACGCTCTGCCACAACTGCGGCACGTTCAACGCCGTCCGGCCCACGCTCTGCGACAACTGCGGCGAGCCGGTCGGCCTCAAGCACAAGCACGACCAGCAGGAGTGCCAGGAGCGCGGGATGACCTACAGCGTGCCGCTCAAGGTCAAGATTCGCCTGACGGTCTTCGACAAAGACCCGGAGACCGAGACCAAGTCCATCCGCGACATCAAGGAGGAGGAGGTCTTCTTCGGCGAAATCCCTTTGATGACCGACAACGGCACCTTCATCATCAACGGCACGGAGCGCGTCATCGTCTCGCAGCTCCACCGCTCGCCCGGCGTCTTCTTCGAGAAGTCCCCGGTCTACCTCGCGAAGGTCATCCCGTACCGCGGCTCGTGGGTCGAGTTCGAGTACGACCAGAAGAACCTGCTCTACGTCCGCATCGACCGCAAGCGCAAGTTCCTGGCGTCGATCTTCCTGCGGGCGCTGGGCATCTGGCTCAACCCGCAGTTCGACCCGAAGGGCTTCGGCAGCGACTCGCAGCTCGAAGAGGCGGTCAAGAACGCGGGCTTCGCCGACGAGGACATCCTGCGCGCCTTCTACATCGGCGACGACGTGCGCCTCCAGGACGGCCGCCTCTTCGTCCAGGTGCGCCCCGAGGGGCCGACCAACCTCGTCGGCATGAAGGCCGAGCAGGACATCAAGCCGCGCGGCGCTTCGGAGCCCGTCGTCAAGGCCGGCAAGAAGGTCACCAACGCCTCGCTCAAGGACTTGCGCAAGGGGCACGTCACGGAGGTCGAGGTCGATTCGCAGCAGTTCGACGGGGCCTACGCCCTCTCCGACGTGGTCAACACCGAGACCGGCGAGGTCGTCGTCGAGGCGAACACCGAGATCACGCCCGCGAAGCTCCAGGAGGTCATCGAGTCCGGCGTCCAGTCGTTCACGGTCTTCTTCCCCGAGCGCGACGACCTCGGCAACGTCCTCTCGCAGACGCTGAAGAAGGACGTGATTACGAAGCCGGTGGACGCGCTGCTCGAAATCTACCGCAAGATGCGCCCCGGCGACCCGCCGACGGTGCAGACGGCCTACCGCCTCTTCGAGGGCATGTTCTTCGACGAGCGCAAGTTCGACCTCTCAAGGGTCGGCCGCCTGAAGTTCAACATCAAGATGGGCCGCCCCGAGCGCGAGCGCATCGAAGACCCGCTGCTTTCGTCGCACGACTTCGTGCAGGTCATCTCCTACCTCCTGAAGATGCGGCGCAACCCGGTCGAGTACCTCGCCGACGACATCGACCACCTCGGCAACCGCCGCGTGCGGGCCGTGGGCGAGCTGCTCGAGAACCAGTTCCGCATCGGACTCGTCCGCATGGAGCGCGCCATCAAGGAGAAGATGTCGATCCAGCAGGAGATGCAGACGACGATGCCGCGCGACCTCATCAACGCGAAGCCGGTGACGGCCGCGGTGCGTGAGTTCTTCGGCTCCTCGCAGCTCTCGCAGTTCATGGATCAGACCAACCCGCTCTCGGAGATCACGCACAAGCGGAGACTTTCGGCGCTCGGGCCGGGCGGCCTTTCGCGCGAGCGCGCGGGCTTCGAGGTGCGCGACGTGCACCCGACGCACTACGGCCGCATCTGCCCCATCGAGACGCCTGAAGGGCCGAACATCGGCCTGATTTCGTCGCTCTCGTGCTTCGCGCGCATCAACGAGTTCGGCTTCATCGAGTCGCCCTACCGCAAGGTGCAGGAGGGGCGCGTCATCGAGTACGTCCGCGTCATCAACGGCGGCGACACCAAGCTCAAGCCGGGCGAGCACGTCACCGAGGAGGAGTTCGCCAAGGCCAACCGCAAGGTCGGGACCGACGGACGCCGCGCCGAGGCCGAGCCCTACCCCTTCTACCTGACGGCGTGGGAGGAGGACAAGTGGGTCATCGGCCAGGCCAACATCGAGCTGGGCGAGGACGGCACCATCATCAACGAGCGCAACGCCTCGCGGAAGGCGGGCGAGTTCATCAACGCCCACCGCGACGACATCGAGTACGTTGACGTTTCGCCCAAGCAGCTCGTCTCCGTGGCCGCGTCGCTCATCCCGTTCCTCGAGAACGACGACGCGAACCGCGCGCTGATGGGCTCGAACATGCAGCGCCAGTCCGTGCCGCTCCTGCGCGCCGAGGCCCCCTACATCGGGACGGGCATGGAGCAGGTGACGGCGAGGGATTCGGGCGCGGTCGTGGCCGCGCGCCGCGACGGCATCGTGGACTACGTGGACTCGGAGCGCATCATCGTCCGCGCCGACCACAACGTGGACGGCACCATCTCGCGCGAGGTGACGGCCGACATCTACACGCTGACGAAGTTCAAGCGCTCGAACCAGAACACCTGCATCAACCAGCGCCCGATCGTGCAGATCGGCGAGCGCGTCCAGAAGGGGCAGGTCATCGCCGACGGCCCGTGTACCGACCGCGGCGAACTCGCCCTCGGCCGCAACGTGCTCGTCGCGTTCATGCCGTGGCGCGGCTACAACTTCGAGGACGCGATCCTCGTCTCCGAGCGCCTGGTGAAGGACGACTACTACACGTCGATTCACATCGAGGAGCTTGAGATCGAGGCGCGCGACACGAAGCTCGGCCCCGAAGAGATCACGCGCGACATCCCGAACGTCGGCGAGAACATGCTCCGCGACCTCGACGAGTCGGGCATCATCCGCATCGGCGCGCAGGTCAAGCCGGGCTCCATCCTCGTCGGCAAAGTCACGCCGAAGGGCGAGACGCAGTTGACGGCCGAGGAGAAGCTGCTCCGCGCCATCTTCGGCGAGAAGGCCGGCGACGTGAAGGACGCGTCCCTCGTCTGCCCGCCGGGCATCGACGGCACGGTCGTCGAGGTGCAGGTCTTCACGCGCAAGGGTCAGGAGCGCGACCAGCGCTCTCTGAACATCGAGCAGGAGGAGGAGAACCGCCTCCGCCGCGACCTCGAAGACGAGATGCGCATCCTGCGCGAGCAGCGCGACCAGCGCATCTTCGAGCTGTTCGAGGGGCGCAAGCTCACGGCCGACCTCACGGTCGAGCGCGAGGTGCGCATCCCCAAGAACGAGACCATCACGCGCGAGATGCTCGCAGGCATCGAGCCGAAGCAGCTCCGCAAGGCGCAGTTGGCCGGCGCGCGCGCGGCCGACGTGCTCGCCGAGGCGAAGGACTTCGAGGAGAGAACCGAGCGCCAGATTCGCATCCTCACCGACATCTACGAGGAGAAGATCGCCAAGCTGCGCCAGGGCGACGAGCTCGCCCCCGGCGTCATCAAGATGGTCAAGGTCTTCATCGCGATGAAGCGCAAGCTGTCGGTCGGCGACAAGATGGCCGGCCGCCACGGCAACAAGGGCGTCATCGCGCGCATCCTCCCCGAGGAGGACATGCCGTACCTGCCCGAC
>DATMVD010000072.1:0-93998 GCA_035563535.1 Pyrinomonadaceae bacterium
AAAGAGAGGTTGCCGACGTAAAGTTTCATGGACATGTGTGTGTTACCTCCCCCGCCTGAAGCGGGGCGTCAGGAGAAGCTTCGAATCGAAGTGGCTTCGTCGGAACGGTGGCAGCGAAGGAACCTGCGTTCGGGTGCTCAACTCGTTGAGCGGCTTCTGAAGTTGATGTTAAGCCCGCTCTCGAACTATCCAGAACGCCGCCGCCGAACGAGGCGATGGGGCGCATCACCGCCGATGCGCGAGAGAAGGAAGGACTCCGTTAGGATGCACCACGCGCCCCGCCCCTGGCAACCGCCGGGGCGGCATCTTGCGGCGGCGAGATGTCACCTTTGTGTGTCGGGCTTTCGATTTTGAGGGTGTAAAGAAGAGATGCCCCCGGAAGGACTCGAACCTTCGACCCGATGATTAAGAGTCATCTGCTCTACCAACTGAGCTACAGGGGCGACTCAGAACGATGAACGATGAACGATGAACGATGGACTGAAGACAAACGGCTTTCAGTCCATCGTTCATCGTTTCAAAAGCGGGAGACGAGATTTGAACTCGCGACTTCGACCTTGGCAAGGTCGCACTCTACCACTGAGTTACTCCCGCGCGGGATGGAGCCGAGCGGGGTCGAACCGCTGACCTCTTGAATGCCATTCAAGCGCTCTGCCAAACTGAGCTACGGCCCCGCGTCGAGCCTGAAGGACGGAGAGTCGCGGAGACGAACCCCGAGACCTTCCGCCGGACTGCCGAGTGCTCTTTATTGTGAGGCTTGGGCGAATCCAACTTTAGATGCGGGAGACGACACGCGGTTGCCCCCGGGCCGCGAGGGTCGGCGGGACGGGCCGCCCGACGTTGACGGCCGGGCCCGCGTCGGCATATCTTCACCCTCGCCCGTACGCTCTCACAAACTTCACCACGGAGATGGGAATGCCCGCCCGAACCGCACGCGTCCTCTGCGTCGAGGACGACGAAGACACCTGCACGATGCTGCGCGACCTGCTCGGCCTCATCGACTGCGAGGTCACGACGGCCGCGACGGCCGCCGAGGCGTCGGAGTTGATCGCCCGCCGCGGCCGCTTCGACCTCTACCTGCTGGACAACTGGCTCCCGGGCGGGAGCGGCGTCGAGCTCTGCCGCGAGATTCGGCGGTCGGACTCTTCCACCCCTGTAGTCTTCTACTCGGGCGCGGGGCTGGATGCGGAACGGGAGGAGGCGCTCGCGGTGGGCGCGCAGGCTTACTTGGTCAAGCCGGGGGACTTGGCCCTCCTCGTCGAGACCGTCAGGCGGCTGCTGCATTGAGGCTTCGGCCGCGCCTCCGGCTGGTATTCACGAACGCGCGGCAATAGAATGTCCGACCACGGTCGGCGAAGATGACGCGTCAGGGCAAGCAAGAGAACAGGGACGAAGTCGCGGACGGCCACGCCTCCCTCGCACGCCTTCTGGCCGCGGCGGGTCGCGACTTCTACGGGCGCGGCTGGGTGCTCGGGACGAGCGGGAACTTCAGCGCGGTCTCGGGCCGAGACCCCCTGCGGCTCTCGATCACGGCCAGCGGGTTGGACAAAGGGGCGCTCACGCCCGAGCACATCCTTGAGATCGACGAGCGCGGCGCGGTCACGCGCGGGAGCGGGCGGCCTTCGGACGAGGCGCGGCTCCACCTCGCGGTCGTCCGCGCGCGCGGTGCGGGCGCGGTGCTCCACACGCACTCGGTCTGGGGCACGCTCCTCTCCGAAGCCTTCGCGCGCGAGGGGCGGCTGCTCGTCGAAGGGTTCGAGATGCTCAAAGGTCTCGCGGGCGTGAGGACGCACGAGCACCGCGAGACGCTCCCCGTCATCGAGAACTCTCAGGACATGGGCGTGCTCTCGCGCGCGCTCGAAGGGGCCCTGGAGGCGTACCCGCAGGCGCACGGCGTCCTGCTGCGCCGCCACGGCCTCTACACGTGGGGGCGCGACCTGGCCGAGGCGCGGCGGCACGTCGAGATTCTGGAATTCCTGCTCGAAGTCCTTGGGCGCGAGCACTGCGCGGGCGGTTCCGGCCGTTCGGTTTAGTTGATGTGAGCGCGGAGGAAGGAAGTGGCAATCGTCAGCATACCTGAAGAGCGGAAGACCCTGACGGACGAGGCGGAGGTTCGCCGACACCTGGCGGCCGTCGGCGTCTGCTACGAGCGCTGGGAGCCCGCGCACGCGCTGGCGGAGGACGCGCCCGCCGAGGAGGTGCTCGCCGCCTACGCCGCGGAGGTCGAACGTCTGAAGGCGCGCGGCGGCTACGTGACGGCCGACGTGATCGACGTGGGGCCGCAGACGCCCGGGCTCGACGTGATGCTGGAGAAGTTCAAGCGCGAGCACTGGCACGACGAGGACGAGGTGCGTTTCGTCATCGGCGGGCGCGGGCTCTTCCACCTCCACCCGGAGGGCGGGCCCGTGACGTGCGTCGAGGTCGGGCCGGGCGACCTGCTCTCCGTGCCGCGCGGGATGCGACACTGGTTCGGCCTCTGCCCCGACCGGCGCATCCGCGCCATCCGCCTCTTTCAAGACCCGTCCGGCTGGGCCCCGCATTACACAGAGAGCGGGGCCGAGCGCGACTACCAGCCGGTCTGCCTCGGGCCTTCGTACGCGCCGCCGTTCGAGACTGCGTGAGCCTGTAGATTCATATGGCGGAACGTCAGACGCGGGCCATCCTGCTCGACATCGAAGGGACGACCACCCCGGTCGAGTTCGTCTACGAAGTCCTCTTCCCTTTCGCGCGCCGTCACGTCAGAGATTTCCTCAGTCAACATCAACGCTCCGACGCCGTGCGCGCCGACATCGAGGCGCTGAAGGCGGAGCACCGCGCGGACACGGAGGCGGGGCGCGAGCCCCCCGCGTGGCGCGACGAGTCGGCCGACTCACAGCTCGAATCGGCGACCGCGTACGTTCACTGGCTGATGGATCAGGACAGAAAATCTACGGCCCTGAAGTCACTACAGGGGAAGGTCTGGGAGAGCGGCTACCTGAGCGGACAACTGAGGGCGCAGGTCTACGCGGACGTGCCCACGGCCTTCGAGCGCTGGCGCGGGCAGCGGCGGAGCATCCACATCTTCTCTTCGGGCAGCGTGCTCGCGCAGAAGCTGCTCTTCGCACACACGAACGAAGGCGACCTGACCGGCTACATAGGCGGCTACTTCGACACGACGACGGGCGCGAAGGCGGAGCGCTCAAGCTACGAGTCCATCGGCGCGGCGACGGGCGCGGAGGCGTCCGAGGTCTTGTTCGTCTCGGACGTGACGGCCGAACTCGACGCCGCGCGCGCCGCCGGGATGCGGACGGCGCTCTGCGTGCGGCCGGGCCGACCCGAACCGGAGCCGAGTGGACATGACATCATTCACACCTTCGACGTTCTCTTCCCTTAGAGCGTTTTCGTATGAGCATACCGACGACCGTTTAGAGGCGGGCTCCGACCGCCGGGGCGTTAGACATCGCAGCACGAGCCGGCGGGCCGGAGCCCGCCTCTAAACGGGAGGTAAATTAGCATGAACGGAAGGAAGAAGATGCGCCGACTTCTGTCGGCGGCGCTGCTGCTCGGCTTCTTGTGCGCCGCCCCGCGCGCACTCGCTCAATCCGCAGCGGGCGACGACTTCGCGCGGGCGTATCAGGAGTTCAGGGCCAACTACCTGGGCGAGCTGCGCGGGGCCGGGTTCGTCGGCTCAAGCTTCTACTTCGTCCGGGACAACAGGGTCGTCGCGCGTGAACTCTACGGCCTCGCGGACGCCGGGCGCGGCGTGCCCGTAGACGAGGAGACCATCTACCACTGGGCCTCCATCACCAAGACCCTCACAGGCATCGCCATCATGCAGCTCCGCGACCGCGGGCTGCTCAGGCTCGACGACCCCGTCGTCAAGTACGTGCCCGAGCTGCGGGGCGCGCACAACCCCTTCGGCGACATGTCGGAGATCACCATCCGCCACCTCTTGACCCACAGCGCCGGCTTCCGCAACCCGACGTGGGGGAGCTGGCGCGACGGCTCGAAGGACTGGCAGCCGTTCGAGCCGCCGGGCTGGGCGCAGCTCGCGGCGATGATGCCCTACACCGAGGTGCTCTTTAAGCCCGGCAGCCGCTTCGGCTACTCGAACCCCGGCGTCATCTACCTCGGGCGCGTCGTCGAGACCCTGTCGCACGACGACTACGAGGTCTACATCGACAAGAACATCTTCAAGCCTTTGGAGATGTACCGCAGCTACTTCGACTCGACGCCCTACCACCTCCTCAGGCACCGCTCGCACAGCTACTACGTGAAGGGCGGCGTGAGGACGGCGGCGCGCTTCGACGCCGACACAGGGGTCACGGTCTCGAACGGCGGCCTGAACGCCCCGCTCCCCGACATGGTCAGGTACGTCAACTTCCTCCTGGGAGACCCTTCCAAGCGGGACGTGTACGACGGCGTGCTGAAGCGCTCGTCGCTCGAAGAGATGTGGCGGCCGCAGCTCGCGGCGAAGGACGACTTCACGCAGGGGTGGATGCGGGCCGAGACTTCGGTGGGGCTCTCCTTCTTCGTGGACGACATCGGGGGGCGGCGCTACGTCGGGCACAACGGCGACCAGAACGGGTTCAAGGCGTACGTGAGCCTCTGCCCCGAGACGCGCACGGCGAGCCTGCTCGCCTTCAACACGGAGACGCGGCCGACCGTCAACGGCCCCGACAACCTCCTCGCCCCCGAGTCGAAGATCGCGCTCAGCGTGCTGCGCCTCTTCCAGTCGATCCCGGCGCGTTGATTACTTCTCCCGGAGTTTTATGCGGGGGCGGTAAAAAGCGAACAGGCGCGTCAGCTTTGGGAGCTTCGCGCCTGTTCTATGTCTGGCTCACTGTCCTCACCCCAGCAAACCAGGGAGCGGAAGGATTCACCAACCGCCCAAGTGCCGTGTGTTATACCTGTTCGCGATTGGAAGGTCAACGATTATTCAATAGGGCCTGACCCCGAAACATTAGACTTAGGTGGCCTTGCCGCATTTGCTGCGCTCGCCCGGCCCCGTTTCGCCCTTTTCCCGCCGCCCACGCCTTCGACCATCTACCCTTTCGGAAGCATCCCGCCGGGAATCCAGGCCCCGTGAAAGCCGTAGGGCACGGGCATGCCGGCCTTAGCTAAAGTGTAACGTCCACTCGTCGAAGTGAAGTTCGGCAAGCTCTGCCGGGGGACGAGGGGCCTTCTCGGGTTTTTCCAGCGGCACCGGGTTGATGAAGTCAAGCCCTTTCGCCTGAAGCGCGGCCCGCCACTCCTTCCTGACCCACCTGGAGCGACTGGCCGCGAGCGACCAGAAGAGGTAGAAGACGTCGCGCCTGTTAATCTCCTCCATCAACCTGTCCTCCCACCTCTCGCCGGAACGCAGCGACGCGGCGTCGAGAAAGATGTCGAGGTAAGGAACTATCTTGAGCATGCCCTGGATTCGTCCGAGCACCAGCCCGCGCTCCTTACTCGCGTACGAAGCGAACGCGCTCCTGATCCTCGACTCTCGCGTCGGCAGGCTGCCGGCGGGGGCGTTCTCTTCCCCCACCTCGACGTCGAAATGTAACTTCGCGACCTGGAGCCCGGCCGCGAGGATATAGACCGTGCCGAGGTGCTTACCGGCGGCGGCCTCGCGGGGCACCTGCACGGGGAACGTGCAGTTACCGATTTTGCCGGACCAGAGGATGGCGTCTTCCTGCGTCGCGCCGCCGAAGTCGGGGATGCTCAAACGCACTTGCAGGAGCGTCTCGCGCTCGACGAGGAAGGGGCCGACTGACCTGAGGTAAATATCCTTCTCGCGCAGGGCGGACTGGGCGCGCCTCATGACCTCATCCCTGTCGGCCTCCAAATGCGCCCACACGTCCAGAAGGAAAAAGGTGCCCGCCCTGACCGCCGGAGGGGCCGTGATTGAAAAATGTGTCTCCTCTGAAATCGGGCGCTGAGCGGTCGGCTCAAATAGCAAAATGTCGTCCGGCCAGTACGCCTCGAATGAATGTTCCAAAGAGCGCATCGGCTCGGAGTAATCAGAATCGGAGTAATCAGAAGCGGCTGAATCAACAAATGCAGCAAGCCCGCCCCGGCGCTCTCGCCTTGTCCATTCCAGTATGATGAACTTAAGCGCGTCACTCAACTTTCGTTTCTTAACGCCCTTTGAGGCCGGGATGGCTTCCTTGATAAGCCTGATGATTATTGCCTGTGCAAAATCATTTCTTGCGAGGTGGGACAACGCCCTAAGGGATTCGGCGGCTACGGCTTCGCTCTTGTCCGTCAGCATTCGCAGGAGAGCCCGGACGACAGGTACGAGGTCTTCCTCAGACGTGAGTGAGGAAGCGGCGACCCGGATTGACTCGATGGCCTGAAGTCGAACCTGCTTATCCTTATCCCTGCCGGCCTCTGTCAGGAGCTTAAGCGCCTCCTTCGACCCTTCGTAGCGGCCGAGGGCTCGTGCCGCGCCGACGCGCACCTCACTCCTGGCAGAACGTAAGAGGCCGCGGAGGTTCGGGCCGGCATGTTCAAAGGGGAAGCCGCCCAAAGCTTCAATCGCGGCCGCACGATCTTCCGGCGTGCCGGAGAAGACCAACTCAATCACACGCTCAAACGCCCGCATGTCTCCGACAGAGCCGAGGACGCGCACGGCGCGTCGGCGCGTTTCGCCATTTTCGTCGCGGGTCAGCGGGAGGACTTGTGGGACCGCGACCTTGCCTAAAATTTTAAGTGCGCGCTCGGTCTCGTCTCGCACTTCCTCGTCAGGGTCTTTCAACCTCTTAACCAACACGCCCACGGCGCCCTCGCCCACGACCCGCGCTAAAAGCTCTCCCTCGTGGCGGCGGAGGACGACGTGCTCCTCATATGCGCGCTTCAGCGGCGCCGCAGCGGGCTCCCCGATCTCCAGCAATGCCCGGGGCACCTCCCGAAAAGCGCCATCGGCGATCAGCAAAGAGATCAGGAACTCTATGGTCTCCTCGCCCTCTATTTGTCCCAGAGCGTTGAAAGCCGTCTCTCGAAAACGGTGGTCGTATCTTCGCTCAATGTCCCTGAACGCCGCCGCGAGGTGCCTGACGCCTCTGGGGTCTTTCAGCAGGCCCAGGAGTTCGATGAATTCGGCGGTCTTCGTGACAGCCCGCTTCTCCAAAAGGTCAAAGAGCGCGTCGCGGGAGTCGGCACCCAGGCCGGCCAGCACAACTTTGGCCCGGGCCCGCATGGATTTCTGCTCGCCCCCCAGGAGGGCCACAAGGCTCTCCAACTCATCCGGCGCGACCTGCTCCCGAAGGACGAGCGAGGCCATCGCGCGCTCCCGCCCGCTCAACGGGCCGGGCGCGATGGGCTCTATGCCGCGGCTCTTAAATCTCTCGTACCTGAGGAGCGCGTCTTCCGCCGCCGCCCTCAGACCCGCATTCGCGCACGCGCTCACCTCGACGACCGTCTCCCGGAAGCCGTACAGGGCGATGGCGAGGAGCACGTCCGACACGAACACCTTTTCCGCCATCGTGCCGTTCCTCGTACCACCTACCGCCCCCTCGATTACTTCGGACGCCTTCCGGCCGGTAGACAGCGCGACCTTTAAGAACGCCCCGACGATGTCCCTGTCCAGCTCAAAGCCCAGGACTTCGTGCCGGCGGTGCTCAAGCAGGAAAAGGAAGAGTTGTCGGGCCTGATTTTCGCTGTAGTCGGTGCTCATGTTTGCCCTGTGAGAGTGTCCCGCGTGGACTAATTAGACGTGAAGTGCCGGCGCGTCGGTGACGGTTCAGAACGCGCGGAAAGATATCCCCGCCGGCGGCGGCTGTCAACGAATCACAGGAACTCGGACGCTATCGTCTCTTGGTCGAAGGGCGTGATTCCCTTGTCGGGCGAGAAGACGGTGTCGGCGTCAGCCTCGGTCTCGGCCGGGCGGCCGCGCGCCGCGGCGTGGAGGCGGAAGAGGTTGTAGAGGTCGGGCTTGACGACTTCGGTGAGCGACTTGCCGAGCAGCGTCATCTGCGCGTAGTTCCCCTCGACGTTGTTGACATGGCTCGGGTTCCTTTTGAGCCCGATGTCGGCCCAGACGGCCTTGCGCTCTTCGAGGTCGAAGACGACGGGGAGGCAGATGGCCGTGTCGCTCGCCAGGTCCACCTTGTCCCGCACGGTCGCGGGCTCGAAGACCTCGCCCGAGTTCGGCTCGCGGCGCGCCATCCAGCCCGCGCGGCACTCCGGCAGGTCGATGAAGTGCTGCTGCGTGTAGGAGTTCACGCTCATCACGACGTAGCCCCCGCCGTAGGCGAGCACCGAAGGCACGTCCACGTCTATGAACTCGCACGCGCCCTCGGGGGCCGTGGTCACGTCGCCGCTGTGGCAGGCGCGGTACTTCGCCGACCGCAGGTTCGTGTAGGAGACGTGCTCCCTGTACCGCCAGCGCTCGTCGTAGAGCACGGCCGAGAGGTCTATGTCCACACGCCCCGTCCGCTTCCCCGCGACCTCGCCCTCCCTCCACCAGAGGAAGAAGCGCACGGTTTCGCCGCCCGCGGGCAGAGGCACTTTCGAGCCGCGCACGAGCGTCCGCAAAGAGCGGCTGGCCGAGCGCTGCGAGAAGGGCACGAGGTAGTCCCTCAGCCTCTCGTCCACGAAGACGCGGCCCAGCGGCCGAAGCCTTGAGAACCTTTGGACGAGCACGCCCTCGCAGACCTGCACCAGAGCCTCGCACGCCTCCTGCGGTATCGGGGGCAGGTCGTTCTCGACGGCCGTCACTCTCGCGAGGCTGCCCTTCGGGAAGAAGACGCGTAGGTCGCGCGCGTCGTTGCGGTGTCTGAAGTGCGTGGCCGTCTGGAGCAGCACGGGCGTGGAGACGGCGTGCGCGACCTCGCCGAAGGCGGAGACGACCGACGGGCCGGGGCGCATCCTCAGCAGTTGATCCAGGCGGCGCGCGAACTCGCCGGGGCGGTCGCGCAGGAGGTCAACGGCCCCTCGGACATCGCGGCTGCGGACGGCGTGCTCCACGCGCGAGTTGAAGGTCTGGACGGGCGCGTCGCCGCGCAGAAGGTCGAAGGCTTCCGCGGCCCTCGGGTAGCGCTTCCGGTACTCGCCCGGGTGCAGGCGCTCGCCGAGCCGCAGCCAGCGCCCCTTCCAGCGGAGCATGTCCTCTGCGAGGTTCCCACAGCCCTCAAGGAGCGAGAGCAGGGCCTTCCGCTCCTTCCTTGAGAGGCGGCGGAACTTCGTCGCCTCGGCGAGCGAGAGGTCGCCGCCGCTCATCGAGACGGCGAGCCGCAGCACGTCGGTCGCCGTCCGGACGTGGCGGCGGAGGCCGGGGTCGTCCGGCATGAGCCCGCCGACGAAGGCGAGCACCTCCTTGTTGGGTATCGCATCGGGGAGCGTGAGGCCGTAGTTCTCGACGAACCACTTCAGCTCCGCCCTGTCCGTCTCAGAGATGGACGCGTTGGACGAGACGACGCGGGTGAAGACCTCGCGCAGCTCCTCCTCCGTCCCGAGCCCGACGACGGTCAGCCCGACCTCCTCGTCCAGGGGCCCGCGCTCCTCCTTCGCGTAGGCGGGCAGCCAGATGCGCCGCTTCTCGCCGCCGCCCGACAGGTCGGAGAGCCACGCGGTCAGGTAGTGCATGAGCGCGTTCAGGTAGAGTTCCGCCCGTCCGGCCTCCATCACCTGGCGCGGGAAGTTCGGGTACATCGGCCTGTAGTGTTTGACCCCGCGCAGCTCCTTGAGGGCGCTCAGCACCTCGTCGTGGAAGCGCCCGGCCTCCTCGGGGCTGAGGGTCTTCAGCGCCCCGATGACCTCCGGCGCGAGGGCGTAGCCGAGCCCCTCAAGGTTCTTGCTGAGGGCGGCGACGTAAGTGTCGGGCAGGTCGGAGTCGCCGCGCGGGACGATGGCCTTCTGCTTGCGTCGGAGGAGGATGCTGTTGCGGTTCATCTCGGAAGGGGCGCCCGGCCGCGGCGGAAGGAAAAGGCCCGGGAAGCGCACGACCTAGTTGTTCGGTGATTAGAAGGAAGGGCGTGCATAGCCGGGCACGCCCAAGATACCGAAAAGCCTTTCGGCTTGTAAAGGGTGCGGCGTCACTCACGGCGCGTCGGCCTCTTCAAAGGGCCAAGACGGCAGAGGCTCGCGGGCCTTCAACCATTGGACAGGTATTCCTTCGAGCCCCGTGTACGCGGCCACGATCCCGCCGACGACGGCGCAGGTCGTGTCGCGGTCGCCGAGCGCGCCGACCGTCAGCCAGAGCGCCTCCTGGTAGTCGTCTAGCTTCTCGCCCGCGCACCACAAACAGAGCGGCACGGTGTCGAGCGCCGTCACCCGCGAGCCGTTACCCAACACGGAGACCGCGAAACGCAGCGACGCGCCCGGCCCCATCTCCCGCGCACGCCTCACCCTGTCCTTCAACTCGCTCTCGGGGATGGACGGCAAAATGAGGTCGATGAACTCACCCCGGCCGGGCCGCGCGCGCTCCCGCCCGAGCCGCCACGCGTGCGCCGCGGCCACGGCGACGGCCACCGCCCCCGCGACCGCCTCCTCGTGCGTGTGGGTCACGACCGCGGAGAGCGCCGCCTGCTCGGCCGCGGCGTCTACGTCGTCGGCGAAGTAAGCCCCGAGCGGGGCCACGCGCATCGCCGCGCCGTTGCCGAACGAGCCACGGCCGTCGAAGAGGCTCGCGGCGCGCTCCGCCCAGTCCTCGCCGCACTTGATCTCCCAGAGCAGGCGGTGCATCGCCGCGCCGTACCCGCGCGTGCGGTCGTAACGCTCTGCGAAGCTGCGGGCCAGCTCGCCCTGTTCGACGCGCCCGTGCCGGCGGAGCACCGAGACGACCGAGAGCGCCATCAGCGTGTCGTCCGTGTAGTGCCAACGTCTCGCGGCGAGCGCGCGCTGCTCGATGAGCCCTTCGACCACGTCCGGGCTGACGAAGAACGTCTCGCCGAAGGCGTCGCCGACCGAGAGCCCTTCGAGGCTCGCCCGCGCGCGCTCGAATCTCTCAACGGACGAGTTCGTCATCTTCAACCCTCCCCCGAAACTTCCCCGCTTCGCCTGAGTTCCTCCCGGACGCTTTCGAGAATCCGGCCGAGCATGTTCCGCCCGCGCCCGTCGCCGCCGTCCGCCCAGTACGAGTCGTTGCGCGTGTGCTCGACGAGCGTCGCGTCGCCGGTCGCCAGCAGCGTCTCGCGCGGCCCCGCGTGCTGCGTGAACTTCGCCAGCACGGCCCTGCGCATGAGCTCGTCCTTGACGCGCTCCCAGTCGGGACGCAAAGGCTTCCTGCGGTCACGCCCCATCCGCGCCGCGATCATCGGCGACCCGGTCAGCCGTATCTCCTCCTCGAACTCCGTCCCGGCGAACTTCTGCGCCTGGAAGTAGTGCTCGCTCGTCGGCCAGACCTTGCCGTCCAACTCGATGGGGTAGGCGGCGAAGTTCGAGAAGACCCCGTACGGCTCGTCCACCTTGTAGAACTTGATGACCTGCGTCTGCATGAAACTCTCCGTTCGATTAGAAGCCCCCGCGATTACTTCGACAACCCGGCCGCCAGCGCGGCGAGCCGTTCGCGGTACTCGATTCTCCGCACCCACTCCCGCGGCCAGCAGCCCGCCCCGAGGTGAGCCCCCGCGAAGGCCCCGGTCAGGCACGCAATCGAGTCGGAGTCGCCCGACGTGACCGCGGCCCTGCGCAGCGCCTTCAGGGGCTCGTCCGGGTAGAGCAGAAAGCACAGGAGCCCCGTGGCGAAAGCCTCTTCGGCCACCCAACCCTCGCCCGTGGTGAGACACGGGTCGGCCTCGTAGTCCGGCGACGCGAGCGCCGCCGCGAGCCTGTCGAGGACGCCCAGACACTCGTCCCACCCCCGCGCGATAAACTCCTCCGCCGATCCGACCCCCGGGCGCCGCCACAACCCGCCCAGCCAGTCGGCGTGATAAACCGACCTCTGCGACAGCGCGTAGTGCGCGAGCACTCCGACCAACGACCGCGGCTCCGCGCCCGCGGCCAGCCGCGCGATTGTGAACGCGGTCAGGTCTGACGCCGCCAGCGCCGTCGGGTGGCCGTGAGTCAGCGCGGCCTGGAACTGCGCGACGGCGGCCCGCACCGCTTCGCCCGCGCCGTGGGCCTCTGGGTCGAGCAGACCCACCGCCGCCACCCTCATGTTCGCCCCGCACCCCTTCGAGCCCTTCGCCGTCGCTTCGAGCCAGTGCCCGCCGGCCTCCAACGCCTCGCAGGCCCTCAGGCAGGTCACGCCGGGGGCGCGGTCGTTGTCGGGCGAGTTCAGCCACCCGACGAACGCCGCGCGCATGAGCGACTCAAGGTGCGCGGGCGACAGGTCGCGCCTCACGATGGCTTCCGCCAGCGCCTCGCCCACGGCCAGGGCCATCTGCGTGTCGTCCGTCACGCGCGCGGGCTCGCCCGAGGGCTCCGCGGGGCCGTCCGGCGGCCAGCGCCTTAAAATCTCCGCCACCGGCAGAAACTCCGTCGGCGCGCCGAGCGCGTCCCCCAGGGCGAGCCCGAACAGGCAACCCGCCACCCTCTCCTCACGCGACGCGCGACCGCTTCCCACCCGCCACCGCCCCCCCGAAAAAAATCTTCTTGACAACCGCCCGACTTAGCGTATCATCTACGCTAATGATAGCGTAACACGGACGCTATCAGGTGTAAAGAATTTTTTGAGAGGCGGGGCCGATGAGATTCAGCTACGAGTTCGAGAGGCCGGGGCTGACGGTCGATTGCGTCATCTTCGGGCTCGACCTGGAGGAGGAGACGCTGAAGGTCATGCTCGTCGAGCGAGACCTCGAGCCCTTCCGGGGGATGTGGGCCGTCCCCGGCGGCTTCGTCCGCCCCGGCGAGACGCTCGAAGAGGCGGCCGCGCGCGAACTGCGCGAGGAGACCGGCATCGCGGACGTTTTTCTGGAACAGCTCTACACGTTCGGCGACCCCGGCCGCGACCCGCGCGGGTGGGTCGTCTCGGTGGCCTACTACGCCCTCGTCTCCCCAGAGAAGCACACGATCCACGCCTCGACGGACGCGCGGCAGGCGCGCTGGTTCCCCGTCGCCTCGCTCCCGCGGCTCGCCTTCGACCACGCGTTGATACTCGGGAAGGCGCTCGAAAGGGTGCGCGGGAAGCTGACCTACGCGCCCATCGGCTTCGAGCTTCTGCCGCGCAAGTTCACGATCAAGCAGTTGCAGAAGCTCTACGAGATCGTGCTCGGCACGTCCCTGGACAACCGCAACTTCAGGAAGAAGATTTTCGGCCTCGACGTGCTCAAGGAGCTGAAGGAGATGCAGAAGGGCGTGCCCCACCGCGCGGCGCGCCTCTACGAGTTCGACGAGCGCAAGTACCGCCAGCTCGTCAAGCGCGGCCTGAGCTTCGGGCTCTAGTTTATGTCTACGAAAGACCGACACGTCAGAGTCAGCAAGTTCCTCAGCCTCGTGCTGAGGCACCAGCCCGAGAAGGTCGGCGTCACGCTCGACCGCGAGGGGTGGGTCTCGGTCTCGGCGCTGCTCGAAGCCCTCGGGGCGCACGGCCTGCGCCTGTCTGTGGACGAGCTGCGCGAGGTCGTCCGCTCGAACGACAAGCAGCGCTTCTCGTTCAGCGCGGACGGCCTCTCGATCAGGGCCAGCCAGGGACACTCGGTGGAGGTCGAGCTGGGCTACGAGCCGCGGCAGCCGCCCCCGACCCTCTACCACGGGACGGCCGAGCGCTTCCTCCCTTCGATTAAACAGCAAGGTCTCTCGAAGGGGCGCAGGCACCACGTCCACCTCTCGGAACAGGAGGCGACGGCCGTCACCGTGGGCAGGCGCTACGGCCGCCCCGTCGTCCTCGAAATAGCGAGCGGCGCGATGCACGCGGACGGGCACGCGTTCTTCCGCGCGGCGAACGGGGTCTGGCTCACCGAGCACGTCCCCGCCCGCTACATCAGCTTCGGCGCCGACGCACGGCGCTAAAAAATTTTACCCCGAAACCTTAGCGTAGATTTTACGTTAAGCAGGCCGAAGGAGGTCAGGCAATGAGCAAGAGGATCGAACTGCTAATCATCGACCCGCAGGTGGACTTCTGCGACCCGGCGCGCGGCGCGCTCTACGTGCCCGGGGCCGAGCACGACATGGCGCGACTGGCCGCGCTGGTGCGCCGCCTGAAGGGCAAGCTCGACGACGTGCACGTCACGCTCGACTCGCACCACTTCATACACATCGCGCACCCCATCTTCTGGAAGGACTCGAAGGGCGCGCACCCGCCGGTCTTCACGCGCATCAGCCGCGCCGAGGTCAAGCAGGGCGTCTGGACGCCGACCGTGCCCGGCATGTACCGCCGCGCGCTCGAATACGTCCGAAGGCTTGAGCAGAACGGCCGCTACGAGCTGACGGTCTGGCCGCCGCACTGCCTCATCGGCAGCCCCGGCCACGCCGTCTTCCCCGAACTCTTCTCGGCACTGACCGAGTGGGAGACGCGCTTCGCCTTCGTGGACTACGTCACCAAGGGCAGCAACGTCCTGACCGAGCACTACTCGGCCGTACAGGCCGACGTGCCCGACCCCTCGGACGCCTCGACGCAGATCAACACGCGCCTCGTCCAGGCGTTGGAGCAGGCAGACCTCGTCGCCATCGCGGGCGAGGCGCGCACACACTGCCTGGCGAACACCGTCCGCGACATCGCCGACGCCTTCGGCGACGACTCGTTCGTCTCGAAGCTCGTCCTGCTGACCGACGCTTCGAGCGACATCCCCGGCTTCGAGGCGCACGCCCGAAGCTTCATGAGCGAGATGACGGGCCGCGGGATGCAGCTCTCGACCACGACGGAATTCCTGGCCTGAAGAAAGGAGCCAACGACGATGCCGATACTGAACGACGCGAGCCTCGACGCGGTCACACTTCCGAACAGCCACTACGGCTACTCCGCCACGCGCCTCGAAGAGCTGGGCGCGACCGAGTACACGGTCGCGACCGTCGCCTGCGACGTGAGCGGGAGCACGGCCGACTTCATCTTCGACATGGAGGCGGCCGTCACGCGCGTCGTGCAGGCTTGCAAGTCGAGCCCGCGCGCCGACAACCTCCTGCTCCGCCTCGTCGCCTTCGACGACACGCTCTCCGAGCTGCACGGCTTCAAGCTGCTGGAGAACTGCAACCTCGCCGACTACGGCGGCGTGCTGAGAGCGGGCGGCTCGACGGCGCTCTACGACGCGGCGGAGAACGCCGTCTCCTCGACCATCGGCTACGGGCGGCAGCTCCTCGCCGGGGACTTCTCGGCCAACGCCATCCTCTTCGTCATCACGGACGGGCTGGACAACGCCTCGCGCCTGCCCGCGGGCAAGGTCAGGGAGGCTCTGGCGCGGGCGGTCAAGAGCGAGGCGCTGGAGTCGGTCGTCTCCGTGCTCATCGGCGTGAACGTGCAGGACGCGCAGGTGTCGCGCGCCCTGCGGCAGTTCCAAAGGGACGCGGGCTTCACGCAGTACGTCGAGCTGGACAAGGCCGACGCGCAGACGCTCGCGCGCCTCGCCGAGTTCGTCTCGCGCAGCGTGAGCGCGCAGTCGCAGGCGCTCGGCACGGGCGGCCCCTCGCGGCCGCTCGTCTTCTGAGAGGGGGAAATGGATGAACGCCGACAGCGCCTTCCAGACGGGCTCGACGCACGCGGTCTGTCAGGACTACGCGGTCGCCGACCTGCGCGAGCGGGGCCGCCCGTACGTCGTCCTGTCCGACGGCTGCTCGTCCTCGGCGGACACGGACATCGGCGCTCGGCTGCTGGTCAAGGCCGCCGAGCGCCTGCTCCGCGAGACGGGCGGGCCGACCGCCGGCGGCGTCGCCGGACTACATTCCGAGGCCGCGCGCCTCGCGCTTTCGTGGGCCGAGATGCTCGGGCTGAGGCCGCAGGCCGTCGATGCCACGCTGCTCACCGCGCACATGAACGGCGGGCGGCTCATCGTCGGCTGTTCGGGCGACGGCGTCGTCTGCCTACAGACAACGGAGGGCGCGCTCGACGTGTACGCCGTCTCGTACCCCTCGGGCTTCCCCGTCTACCCGGCTTACGCGCACCAGCCCGCGCGGCTGCGGGCGCTCGCGGACGCGGGGCGCGCACGCAAAGAGGTGACGCGACTGCGCGCGGCCTCGGCCGGCGAGCGACTGCGGACGGACGGCGTGTCGGACGGCGGCGCGTTGACGGAGGTCTTCGCCTTCGACGCCGCCGCTTACAGGTTCGCGGCGCTCTTCTCCGACGGCGTCCAGTCCTTCTTCCATTCCGGGCAGGGGGAGGCCGCGGGCCGGAGCGAGCCGGTTCCGTTCGAGTCTGTCTTGCCGGGACTCGTCTCTTTCAAGAACACGCGCGGCGCTTTCGTCGGGCGTCGGGTGAAGATGTTTCTGAAGGACTGCCAGTCTAAAGGCTGGCGGCACGCGGACGACCTCTCTCTGGCGGCGCTGCACCTCGGAGGTTGAAGTTGACGCTGAAGGCCATCTTCCCCGGTCTGAACACTCTCCTTAAAGGCGACGCCGTGGGAACACGCTATTACATACAGGGCGGGGGCGAAGTCCGTCTGAACAGGTCCGACTTCAAGGCGCAGGGCGGCGAGGGCTCGATCTATGTGAAGGGCGCGCACGCCTACAAGGTCTACGCAGACCCGGGGCGCGCCATCCCGGCCGCGAAGATTCAGGAGCTGTCGGCGCTCGACCGGCCCAACATCATCCGCCCGCTCGAACTCCTCCTCGACGCGAGGAACCGGGCCGCGGGCTACTCGATGCGCGCGGTCGGGCGCTCTTACGCGCTCTGCCAGCTCTTCCCCGTAGCCTTCCGGCGGCGGAACAACCTGACGCCCGAGACGGCCCTGCGCCTCGTGCGCCGGATGCAGGAGGGAGTGAGCCACGTCCACTCAAGGGGCGTCCTCGTGGTTGACTTGAACGAGTTGAACTTCCTCGTCGCGGAGGATTTTTCCGAGGTCTACTTCATCGACGTGGACAGCTACCAGACGCCTTCGTTCCCCGCGGCGGCGCTGATGGAGAGCGTGCGCGACCGGCACGCGCGGAGTTTTACGACCGCGTCGGACTGGTTCTCCTTCGCCGTCGTCTCCTTCCAGACGTTCGTCGGCATACACCCTTACAAGGGCAGCTACCCGCCGACGCAGGGGCTCGCCGACACTGCGCAGAAGCTCGACGCGAGGATGCGCGCCAACGTCTCCGTGCTCAGGCCCGAGGTCACGGTTCCGGCCTCCTGCCTCCCCTTCCATCTCATCCCGCCCGCCTACCTCGACTGGTACAGGGCCGTCTTCGACGAAGGCAAGCGGCTCCCGCCCCCCGACGGCGTGCGCGCCGCCGTTCCGCTCGCCGCGCCCGCGCCTTCGAGCCGCGCCGGAAGCTCCCTCTTCGAGGTTACGTTGGCGAAGGAGTTTGACGACGAGATAGTCCGGCACGACGGGCTCGTCACCGTCACGCGTTCGAGCGTCCACTTCGGCGGCGAGAGGTTCGGGCTGCCGAGCGCCGACGCCCTCGTCGTCGTGACGCCTCGCCTGCGCCACCTTGTCGCCGCGTACATGGAGGCCGGCGCGCCACGCCTGCGCGACCTGACCGCGGGGCGCGACCTGCCGCTCTCAATCGGGTGTGAGGAGATGGCGCTGTGCGGCGGCTGGCTCTACGTCAAGCAGGGCGAGCAGGTCTTCGCCGTCGAGTTCCTCGAAGCGGGGAAGAACATTTCACCCGGCGTGAGGGCCGCGGCCAATGTTATGATGAAGTCCACGCGGATGTTCGAGGGGCTTGCGGTGCAGAACATGCTGGGGACGCACTACGCCTCTCTCTTCCCCGCGCCCGGCGTGTGCCATCAGTTGCGGCTGGCGGAGCTGGACGGCTATCAGCCCCTCGACGCGCGGCTCTGCCGAAACGTTCTGCTGGCGGTCGGCGCGCGCGGCGGGCGCTACGACCGGCTCGTCTTCCGCTTCGCGGACGACTTCGGCTCTTACGACGCGCGCGTCGTCGGGGACGTTTCGTCGGCCGACATCAACTTCACGGTGCTCGACACGGGCGTCGTCCTGCACCTCGACGAAGAGGGCGCGCTCGAACTCTTCTCGCGGCGCGCGGGCGCGCCGGACGTTAAGACCTTCGGAGACCCCGGCGTCGGCGCGGACGCCCGACTCTTCCACACCGGCGCGCAGGCTTACGTCGCGCGCGGCACGAAGCTCTACAAGTTCACGATGCGGCGCAGGCCCTGATGACGGATGACTTCGACCAACCCGGGCGGGCGATACGAGAAGCAGCACCGCGGCACCGAGGCCGCCTACGAGGCGTACTTCAGGGGGATGGACGCCTCGATGCAGCAGAAGGTGGCGCTCACCACGGCGCATTTCCCCGTCCGCGGGCGCATCGCCGACATGGGCTCGGGCTCGGGGCGCGGCACCTACGACCTCGCGCGCCTCTACGGCGGGCTGGAGCTGGTCGGCGTGGACATCAACCCCGTCTCGGTCGAGCGCGCCGCGCGCGAGTTCCGGCGGCCGAACCTCTCCTACGTCGAGGGCGACATCTCCGGGATGGTCTTCCCCGCGGGGTCGCTCGACGGCGTCCTCGACTCTTCCGTCCTCCACCACGTCACGAGCTTCAACGACTTCGACGTGCGCCGTGTATTCAGCACGCTCGATAATCAAGTGGCGCAGTTGAAGACGGGCGGCGTCATCGTCGTCAGGGACTTCGTCATCCCCGACGGGCCTGAGCGCGTCCGCCTCGACCTGCCCTCGACAGACGGCTCCGACGCAGGTGAAGTGGTCGAACTCTCCACCGCCGCCCTCTTCGAGCGGTTCGCGCGCGAGTGGCGCAGCAGCGTCAACCGTGACGGCCCCGTGCCTTTCGTCAAGACGGACTCGCCGCGCCCCGGCTTCGTGCGCTACGAGCTGGCCCTGCGCGCGGCCGCCGAGTTCGTGCTGCGCAAGGACTACCGCGCCGACTGGGCGACGGAGATTCTTGAGGAGTACACGTACCTCAGCCAGTCGCAGTTCGAGGAGGCGTTCCGCTCACGGGGCCTGCGCGTCGTCACCTCGCGCCCGCTCTGGAACCCGTGGATCGTGCAGAACCGTTTCGAGGGGAAGTTCTACCTTTCGGATTTAGACGGGAGCCCCTTGCCGTTCCCGCCGACGAACTACCTCATCGTCGGCGAGAAGGTGCGCGCCGGCGGCGGCGTCACACTCGCAGAGCGGGAGCGCGCGGCCATCTCCGGGCCGACGTTCCTCAGCCTCAAAGGGTACAGGCACAAAGAGTCCGGGCGGGTTCTGGAACTCGTCGAGCGGCCCCACCGAACCATAGACGTGGTGCCCTGGTTCGAGAGCGCGGGCCAACTCTTCGTCGTCGCCAAGAAAGATTTCCCGCGCCCCGTCATCAACGCCTCCACAGACCGCCCGCGGCTCGACCGCGCGAACCACTCCGGCTACGTCACGGAGCCCGTCAGCGCCATCGTTGACGGAGAGGCCGACGAAGAGAAGGAGGTCTACCGCGTCCTGCAAGAGAGGGCCGGCTTCGACGCCGCAGACGTTGTCCGCGTGGGCGACCCCGTCTCCTACTACACCTCGCCCGGCGGGGTGGACGAACTCGTCGTCTCGCGGCTGGTGGAAGTCCGCCCGCGTCAGACCGAACTCTCTTTCCCCAACTACACCCCCTTCAAAGACGCCGGGACGGTGCGCGAGCTGGACGCGGCGCAGGTGCTGCGCGCGTGCCACGTCGGGGGCATGTCCGACGCGCGGCTTGAGATAAACATCTACCGCCTGCTGCGCGAACTCGGCAGGGGCTGCGGCCCCTGGATCGGGGCTCCCGTCGCCCTCTCCGTCCGGCCGCACGCCTTCGCCCCCGGAGACGTGGCGCAGGTCACGCCCCCGCCGGCCCGCGCCGCGTTCGGCCCGCCGACGCCCCTCTCTCAAACGCAGTTTCTATCCCTGTCCGAGGGCAGCTTTGAGGAGCGTGACGGCGCGGGCCGGACGCTGGCCGAAGCGCGTTTCGAGTACGTCCGCCCCAAGCACCTGAGCGCTAACACGGTGGTCGCGCTGCCTGTGGCGAGGACTGAGCGGGGTGTGTTCGTCGGCGTCGAGACCCGCGACCTGCCCGCCGTCCAATCCTTCAGCGGAAGTTCGCAGATAACGACCGCGCCCGCGTGGCGTCTGCCGTCAACGGTCACGCACGTCTCCGAGATTCCGCCCTTCCTGAAGGGGGCGCTCAGCCGCGACTTCGCCCTCCAAACCCGCCGCGTGTGGGAGTTGGGAGGGGCGTACTTCCCGACCCCCGGCGTCACGCCCGAAGTCGTCCACCCCTTCGCCGTCGAGGTCGGGGCCGACGAGCAACCCGGCGCGACGCTTCAGTTCGTCTCCCTGCCCGAGCTTATCAGTCAGCCCGCGCTGCTACAGGACGCGCATCTCCTGATAGCGGCCCACAGACTCGCCCACGCCCTCGGAGCCTTGTCCTGGAGCGGTTTGCTTTTGAGTTTACCGTCTCCCGTTTAGAGGCGGGCTCTGCCCGCCGGCCCGGCCACACCGAAACTCGGGCCGGCGGTCGGAGACCGCCTCTAAACGGAAGGTAAAGTGATAAGCATACCGCTCTAGCTTCAGGAGGCGCGCTTCCGTATGGGGTTATAACCCTTGTCGCCGAAGGGCGAGAGCTTGTCGAGCCACAATTCTTCTAAAGCACGCAGGTCGCTCGAAGGCTCGTAGTCCGACCGCCCGGGCGGCGTGAGCGTGTCGAGCACCTCGAACTCGAAGGCGTCGGGGCCGAACTCCGCCCACTCCTTCTGTAGCTCGCTGTTGCGGTGCCCGCCCATGCGCAGCTCCGCCCGGTGGCGGTTGAGAATCGCCGGGAGGTCAACGCTCACGCCGACCAGGAGCTTCCCGTTGACGGTGTTGCGAACCTGGTAGACGCCCATCGGGCGCCTGTTCTCTTTGTACTCGCGGGTCAGGGCCTTCTTGTCCATGAGCCTATCCTGGCAGGGTTAGTTCTATCCCTCTTCATTCCAGCGCCAGCCTGACCGCCTCTTCGGCGTGCAGCCGCGTTGTGTCGAACAGGGGGAGGCCCGTGTCCTCCGGCCTGATTAAGAGCGTGATCTCCGTGCAGCCTAAGATAATTCCCTCCGCCCCGCGTTCGGCCAGCGAGTCGATGACGCGCAGGTACTCCCGCCTCGACTCCTCGAACACCTTGCCCTGACACAGCTCGTCGTAGATTACGTCGTGAACGACCTTCCGCCCCGCCTCGTCCGGCGTCAGGACTTCGAGGCCGTGACGCTCCGCGAGCCGCCCCCTGTAGAAGTCGTCCTCCATCGTGTACCTCGTCGCCAGAAGGCCGACGCGCCTCACCCCTGCGCGCAGCACCGCCGCGGCGGTCGGGTCGGCGATGTGGACGAGCGGGAGGGGGACGGCCTCCTCGATGGCCGGGGCCAGCTTGTGCATCGTGTTGGTGCAGAGGATGACGAAGTCCGCGCCGCCCCTCTCCAGGCGCACGGCGCACTCCGCCATCTCGCGCGCGGCCTCCGCCCAACGCCCCTCGCGCTGCAAGATTTCAACTTCGTGAAAGTCGACGCTGTACATCAGCGAGCGCGCCGAGTGCTGCCCGCCGAGCCGCGACCTCACGCCCCGGTTGATGAGCCGGTAGTACTCCGCCGAAGACTCCCAACTCATCCCGCCGATCAACCCGATGACCTTCATCCCGTCCTCCCAGATGTAAAGACCCTTCCGGCGCGAGAGGATACATCACTCTTCGCTAAATCGGATGGCCGAACGCCACGGCCGCCGCGCGCCGCCGACGCCTGACCACCTCGCCGAACCTCTGCCGCGCGTCGGGCAGGTTCGAGGTGACGAGCATGAACTCGCGCTTCGGCAGGGCGACCACGTCCAGCGCTTCGACCGCGCGGACGGTCGCGTTGCGCGTCGTGTCGCCGAGCACGGCCATCTCGCCGAAGAACTCGCCCGGCCCGAGCACGGCCAGCTTGAACGTCCGGCCTCCCTCCTCCCGCAGCACTGCCGCGCGCCCCCTCACGATGATGTAGACGCGGTCGCCGAGGTCGCCCTGGGCGAAGACCTCCTGCCCCGGCTCGAAGTGCTCCTTGGAGAGTTTGGCGGAGTCGTCCAGCTTCAACTGCGCCAGCTCCGTCGGCAGCAGCACGTCGAGCGCCCAGGAGGCCGCGACCTTCAGGCGACGCCCCCACCCCGGCATCTTCGACAGGTAGACCGCGCGCCACATGAGCCACGCCGGCAGGCCCGCGACGGGGACGCCGAAGACCTCGGCCACGGCCGAGCGGCGGCCGAGCGCCCCGAGTTTGCCGAGTTCTTTGAAACTGAACTCTCTCTTCTCGCCCCCGCGGATGGCGGCGGCGATGTTGTGCGCGGCGACTTTGGCTTGGCGGGTGGCGTGCTGCGCGGTCGGCGGGCTGCTGCCCTGCCCGCCCGCGAGCGGGACGAGCGCGTTGTCGCCGAGCGCCCAGAGTCCTTCGGCCCCCTCGACTTCGAGGAACGAGTTCGCCAAGAGACGCCCCGCCCTGTTGCGCGGCAGTTCGAGGCTTTCGACCAGAGGGTGCGGCGAGGAGGGCACGGTCGAGACGAGCGTCCGCGTCGGGATGCGTCGCCCGTCTTCGAGAATCGCCTCGACGCCCGTCGCCGCGTGGAGCCGCGTGTTCAGATGAATCTCCACCCCGCGCCGCCGCAGCAGTCTCTGCGCGAAGAGCCCGAGCCGCTCGGTCACCTCGGGCAGGATGCGCGCGCCCGCGTGCAGGAGCACGACGCGAATCTCGGCGGCGTTGATCTGGCGGTAGCTGCGCGCCGCCTCGCGCACGAAGTCGTTCAGCTCGGCCACGACCTCGACGCCGGAGAAGCCGCCGCCCGCGACGACAAAGGTGAGCAGGCGGCGGCGCGGCTCGTAGTCCGACTCGATGGACGCCTCTTCGAGCGCGTGGATGACGTGGTTGCGTATGCGCAGGGCGTCGCCGAGGTTCTTGAAGGGGAGCGCGTGCTCCGCGACGCCGCGCATGCCTCGGAAGTCCGTGACGCTGCCGAGCGCGAGCACGAGATGGTCGTACTTCAAGACGTGCGGGTGCGGCAGGAAGCCCGGCGCGGTCGTCACCGTCCGACGCTTAAGATCGACCGACTCGACCTCGCGCACGTGCAGCTCCGTCCGCGGCAGGAGCCGACGCAGGGGGCTCACCGCGTCCGTGACGCCGATGGCTCCGGAGACGACCTCGGCCAGCAACGGCTGGAAGACGAAGTAGTTCTCCTTGTTGACGAGGACGACCTCGAAGTCTCCGCGCCGCCCCAGGGCCTTCTCCAGGTAGCGCGCCGTGTAGACGCCCGCGAACCCGCCGCCCAGGATGACGACGCGCTTCTTCTCTTTCGCCACTGCCGAACGCCTCAACAGTCTCATCCCTTCAAACCTCCGTCCGCCGCACCGTCAGGCGACTTTGTAAATCCTGGTTGGCGCTTCGCGCCCTTTGACGGGGACGTGGCCCATCGGGGTCGCGCCCTCGATGAGCCCTTCCCGGCCCGCCTCCTCCCAGACGACTTCGGAGACTAGGAGTTGCGAGCCGATCTGCTTGTTCAACTGCTCGATGCGCGCGGCGAGGTTCACCACGTCGCCGATGACCGTGTACTCCTGCCGGAGCTTCGAGCCGATGCTGCCCGTCACGGCCTCGCCCGCGTGCAGGCCGATGCCGACGCGGGTCGGCAGGACGCGCCCGCGCGCCACCTCCTCTTCGACGCGCGCGAGAATCTCCAGCGCCGCCTCGACCGCGTTCGCGCAGTCGCGCCCCTCCGAGAGCGGCGCGCCGAAGACGGCCATGAAGCCGTCGCCGAGGAACTTGTTGATGATGCCGTGGTGCCGGTTGACGATCTCGATCATGAAGTCGAACAGCGACTCAAGGTACTCGACGACCTCCTCGGGGTGCCTGTGCTCGGCGAAGCCCGTGAAGTTGCGTATGTCGAGGAACATCACGCAGACGCTGCGCTTCTCGCTCCTGAGACCCGCGCCGCGCTCCAACAGCTTGTCCACCACGGCCGGCGAGACGTGCTGCCCGAACGTGTTGACGACCTCGTTCCGCTCCTCGGCGAGCCGGAACGAGTCGAGCATGCGCCGCTTGATCTGCAACGCGACCAGCCCCGTCACGACCCCGAGCGCGAGCAGCGCCACGCCCCTCACGAAGTGGACGGGCGCGCTCACGAGCAGAGGGCTGATCCCTTCGCCGCCCCCGCCGCCGAAGGCCAGCGCGACGAGCGTGTATTCGAGCGCGGCGACCGCGCCCGTGAAGACCGAGAGCCTGAAGTCCAGGCGCAGGGCCGAGAGCGCGATGAAGAGCGGGTAGATGGAGACGGGGGTCGTGGAAAGGGCGACGGCCGGGTCGATGTAGGAGGACGCCACCAACACCTCGACCGTCGGGAAGCTGGTCTCGACGAAGGCCGAGAAGTAACGCAAGGGGCGTGGAATCCTCCGGCCGCTTTTGATGAAGCGGTTCAGCCGGACGCGCTCCGCGACGAGGTACGCGATCAGCGCGAGCAGGACGGCGACTCGCCACAGGATGAAAGTGCGCGCGCCGCCGCGGAACGCGCGCGCGAGCTCCTCCGAGATGAAGGCCGGCGAGAGCAGCGACAGCGACAGCCCCGTGCCGATGACGATCAGCAGCACGAGCACGCGCAGCCGCTCCGCGCCCAGCGCCTCGCGCTCGAACTCGGCCTCAAGGATGCCCTCGGCCCCGGCGCGCCCGCCGCGGGCGCGCCGGCCGAGCCTGCGTAGTTGTATCGCTACCGTCGCCATCTCTACCCTCTTACGCCTGCTGCTCCGCCAGCGCGGGCGTCTGCCCCCCGTCAACTGTCTCCTCGACCTCGTGGCCGCCGGCCGTCTCCCACTTCACCAGCTTCAGGTCGAGCACGAAGATGCTGTAGAGCACCGGCACGAGCAGCAGCGTGATGAAGGTCGCGGCGCAGAGGCCCCCGATCTGCGCGTAGCACATCGGCTCCCAGAGCGGGCCGCCGTGCGAGGCGAGCGGGAACAGGGCGATGACGGTCGCGCCCACCGTGATGAGCACCGGCCGCAGGCGCATGATGCCCGCGTCGAGTAACGCTTCAACCAGCGGCTCGCCCTCGGCGTGCTTCTCCTCGATGAAGTCGAAGAGGACGATGATGTGGCTGACGATGACGCCCACCAGGCTCACGATGCCGAGGAAGGCCATGAAGCCGAAGGGCGCGCCCATCACCCACAGCGCCGCTAAGGCCCCGACCATCCCGTAGGGCACGGCCGCGAAGACGATGAACGGCTTGATGGCGTTCTTGAACTGGAAGACGAGCGCCAGGAAGATCATCACGACCGAAATCCCGAGCACGATGGTCAGGTCCGTGAACCCTTCGATCTGATCCTCCTCCTCGCCGCCGATCTCCAGCCGATAACCGGCGGGGAGCGACGCCTCCAGCTCCTTCAGCCCCGCGCGCGCCGCCGCCATCACCTCCGAGGCGAGGTAGCCCGGCGCGGGCGAGGTCGAGACGGTGATGGTGCGGAACTGGTTGCGCGCGCGCACCTTCTCGGCCTGCATCCCGTACTCGGTCTGCGACACCTGCCTGAGCGGCACCTTCTGCTGCCCCTGCGACGAGTAGACGTAGAGATTCTGCAAGTCCCCGAGCTGCGCGCGCTCCTCCATCTTGAGCCGCGCGACGACGGGAATCTCCTTGTCGCCCTCGCGCAAAGAGGTCACGCGCGAGCCGTAGGTCGCCGCCGACGAGGCCATCGCCACGTCCATGTTCGACAGGCCGGAGAGTGCCGCGCGGTCTGGGTTGGTCTGGAGCTTCACGGCGAAGCTCTCGCCGCCCCAGTCGTCGCGCGTGCGCTCGGCGCGCCCCGTTCCGTCGAGGATCGCCTTCGTGCGCTCGGCCAGCGCGCGGAGCGTCTGCATGTCTTCGCCGGTCAGACGAATCTGCACGGGCATGCCGACGGCCGAGCCCGACTCCAACTGGCGCACGTCGATGCGTGCCCCCGGAATCCGTGCGGACAGAGCCTCCTGCAAAGGCTCGATCAGGTGCGACGTGTCGTGCTTGTCTCTGACCTGGATGATGATCTGCGCGTAGTTCTGCTGTTGCAGCTCCGGCGCGACCGAGAACCAGAAGCGCGGCCCGCCGCCGCCGACGAAGGTCGTCAGGGACTTCAACATCTCGTGCGCTTCGCCCTCCTCCTCCGCGTGGCGGCGCTCGTACTCGGCGACCGTCTCGCGGATGATCTCCTCGGCGCGCGCCGCCGCCTCGTTCGTCGCCGACGCGGGTGCGTCCTCGGGGAGCCACACGTCCACGTAGGAGAGGTACGAGAGGTCTTTGGGCACGAACTGCGTCTTGAGCTGGCTCATGATGACGCCGCCCAGGACGAGCACGACGAGCGACGCGGCGAGCGTCCGCCAGCGGTGCTCGATGGCCCACGTGCCGACGCGGTAGTACAGGGCCGCGAAGCCGCTCTTGCGCCGCTCCGCGATGGGCTTCTCCGCCTTCGGCCGCAGAAGGTAGTAGGCCAGCAGCGGGATGAAGGTCATCGAGACGAGCCGCGACGCGACGAGCGAGCAGGCCAGCACCACGGGGAGGCTGTAGATGAACTCGCCCATCGAGCCGCCGATCAGAAGGAACGGCAGGTAGGCGACGATGTTCGTGATCGTCGCGTAGAGAATCGCCGTGGCGAGCTTCGTCGGCCCGAGCCACGCGGCGACCAGAGACGTGTGGCCGAGCGCGAGGTCGCGCTTGATGGCGTCGCCCGCGACCACGGGGTCGTCCACCAGGAGGCCCAGAGCGATGATGAGCGTCGCGATAGAAATCTGCTGAAGGTCGATCCCGAGCACCTTCATCATCCCGAAGGTCATCGCCAGCGTGATGGGTATCGAGAGCGCCATCAGCAGCGCCGAGCGCCACTCCCAAAAGCCGACGAGCGCCACGATGACGACGAGGAAGATCGCCTCGTACAAACTCTTCATGAAGAGGTCGATGCTCTCCTCGACCTGCAAGGGCTGGTCGGAGGTGCGCGCGTAGATGAGGTCGGCGGGCAGTTGCTCCCTGAGCCCCGCCAGCGTCTCGTCCACGGCCCTGCCGAACTTGTCTATCTGCTCGCCCGAGCGCATCTGCACCGAGAGCGTGATGGCGCGGCTGCGGTGCCAGTTCCCTTCGGCGTCGCGCCAGTTGAAGTAGTTCAGGTAGCGCGCCGGCACGTCGTAGCCGCGCACCACGTCCGCCACGTCGCGCAGGTAGACCGAGCGATTCGCGCTCGTCGGGATTAAGGTGTCTCCTATTTCGTCCTCGCCCTTAAATTCGCCCGAGGGGGTGATCGAGACGTTCTTGCCCTCGACGTTGACCTGGCCGCCGGACGTGTTGATGTTGCGCGCGCCGAGCACGTCGTCGAGCTTCGCGGGCTGGATGCCGTAGGCGGCCAGACGCTCCTGCGAGTAGAAGAGGAAGATGCTCTCGTTCAAAAGCCCCGAGCGGCTGACCTTCGAGACCTGCGGGATGAGCTTGAGCGTCTTCTCGATGCGCTCGGTGTACTCGTCCAGCTCGCGGTAGCTGTACTTGTCCCCCGCGACGGTCATCAGGCGCGCCTGCGTCTCCGCCGGGTCGCGGATGACGACGGGCGGCCACGCGTCCGGGTGGAACTCGGCCGACTGTAGCTTCTCCGCCGTGAACTGCCGGACGTGGCCGAGTATCTCCTCGTCGCCCGCCTCCGAAGCGCCGTCGAAGGCGAGGAAGCCGCCGCCCTCGAACGCGCGGAGGTCGCGGGCGAAGCCCTTCTCGTTGACGTAAGCGGTGAACATCGCGGTCGGCTCGCGCAGGATGCGCGGCGGGACGGACTGCGGCAGGTTGAAGACGAGCGTGAACCTGCGCCCCCCGGCCGGGGCTGCGGCGCGCTCGCGCTCGACGGCCTTGCGCAGCTCGCGCGCGCGCGGCTCAAGCTCCGACGCGCCGACGGGCGGGCCGGCGACCGTGAGCATGAGCGCCGCGGTGTCTCCGAAGTCCTTGATGAAGTTGATCGGGCCCGCGCCCTGCGGCAGGTTGCGGATGGAGTCGAGCTTGAGCTGGATGTCGTCCAGCTCCTTGCCCGTCTCCTTCAGGTTCTCGTCCAGTTCGAGGTAGACGACCGCGATGCCGGTGCGCGAGATGGACTCGATCTTCGTCACCTTGGTGTTGGCGGCCATCTGCTCCTCGACCTTCTTGGTGACGAGCTGCTCGACGCGCTCGGCCGAAGCGCCCGGCCAGGGGACGAGCGCGACGGCCTGCCGCACCTGCACCTCGGGGTCTTTGCGCTGCGGCATGGTGAAGTACCCGTAGACGCCCCACAGGCAGGTCGCCACGAGCAGCACCCACGCGACGTGGCGCGTCTCGACGAAGAAGCGCGCCGTGTTGTGCGTGCGCTCGATCATTTCGCTGTCGGTCTTTCCGTGGGACATGGCTCCTCCGAAGTAGTCAGTAGTCAATAGTCAGTAGAAAAAACTCTTCGAGTCAGGCGGTCAGCATTCCAGCGTCAACGTCGTCGGGGCGGAGCCCTACTGACTACTGACTACTGACTACTTGTACTTGTTCGCCGTCGGCGACGAGGGTCGCGCCGGTGGTGATGACCTGTTCGCCTTCGCGCACGCCTTCCGTCAGGACGACCGCGTTGCCGAACGCCTCGCCGAGCGTGACGCGGCGCAGGCGCGCGAAGTGACGGCCGCCGCGCTCCTCGACGACGTAGACGGCGTACTCGTCGGGGCTCCCCTTGGGGCGCACGATGGCCGTCAAGGGGACGGCCGTGCCTTGCGCCTGCGGCGCGCCCTCCCGCACCTGGATGGAGGCGATCATGCCGGGCTTCAGGAGCCCGCGCTGGTTGTTGACGGTCACCTCGACCTCGAAGACGCGGCTCGTCTGGTCGGCCGAGGGCGAGACGCGCGAGACGTGGCCGGTGAACTCCTCGCCCGGCAGGGCGTCGGTCGAGAGCTTCAGCGCGTCGCCCGTCTTGATCTGTTGGAGCGCGAGGTCGGGGACGCCGAAGGCGGCCTTGACCGAGGTCAGGTCGGCGAGCACGAAGCCCGACTGGTTCGGCGCGACCAGCGCCCCGACCTCGACCTTGCGCTCGATGACGACCGCGCTGACGGGGGCCTTGAGCGCCGTGTCACCGAGCGGGATGGCGGCCTCTGCCGAGACGGCCGCGGCGGTCTTAATCTTGGCCTCGGCCTGCCCGGCCTGCGAGCGCGTCGTCGAGACGCGCGCCTGCGCCACCGCCAACTGGCTGCGCGCCGAGTCGAGCCGCGCCTTCGACGCCTCGTACTGCGAGCGGGCCGCGTCGTAGTCCGTCCGGGTCATGCTCTCGGCGGCGTAGAGAGATTCGGCGCGCTCGAAGTCGAGCGCGGCGCGGTCGAAGGTCGCCCGCGCGTCGGCCACCTGCGCGCGGCTCGTCTCGACCGAGGCGCGCGCCTCGGCCATCTGCGCGCCCGCCGTCTCCAGAGCCGTGCGCGCCTCCGCCTGCTGCGCGCCGGCCTGGTTGACCTTGGCGAGGTAGTCGCTCTGGCGCAGCCGCGCGAGCACCGTCCCCTTCGCGACCACGTCGCCCGCTTGCAGGTGGCGCCACGCGCCGCCCGCGTCGCGCACCTGCGCGATGCCCTCGACGTAGCCGCCGACCTTGAAGGCCAGCTCGACCTGCGAGTTCGCGCGGATGCTGGCCGAGTAGCGCACGCCGCCCGAGTCGGCCGCGCGCCTCTCCGCCGCCTTCACGCGCACGGGCTTGAGCGTGCGCGTTTTCGTCTCGGCCTTCGTGCAGCCGAAGGTCAGCCCGAGTGCAACGAGGATGACGGTCGCGAGCAGTGTTCTGGTTTTCATCGGTCTTCACCCATAGCCTTCTCGAAATCGGCCTTCGCCATCCAGAAGGAGAGGAGCGCCTTCTGGTATTCGCTGTTCGCGCCGGCCAGCACGGCCTGCGCCTGCAACACGTCCTTCAGAAGAACCGTCCGCACGTGATACTTGTGCGCGGCGACCTTGACGTTCGCGCGCTCGGTCTCCTGCGCCATCCGCGCGACGCGGAGGAGGTGGCTCGCCTCCTGCATCTTGCGGAACTGGCTGTTGACCTCCATCAAGACCTGGCTCTCGGCTTCGAGCAGGGAGTTGTCGGCCTGCTCGACGGCGCGCGTCTTCTCGGCCAGCTCGTGCCTGCGCCGCCCCCAGTCGAAGACCTCCCACTCGACCTGCACGCCGACGTTGGCGATGTTCTTCGGCACCACCCCGTTGTAGCCGAAGGGCGAGTAGTAGCTGACGGCGAGGCTCACGTCGGGGATGCGCTCGGCCTTCTTGATGCGCCGGTCGAGTTTCGCCGAGTCGCGCTTCAGACGCGCCGCGGCGACCTCCGGGCGCTGCGCGAGCGCCTTCTGACGGGCGGCGTTGAGGTCTGTCTCGCGGATGACCGTCTGCGCGGCGTCGAGGCCGTCGCTCACGCCGAACTCAGTCCGCACGTCGCGGCCGAGCAGCAGGTTGAGCTGCTCCTTCTGCGAAGCCAGTTGATTGTTGAGCGTCAGCAGTTGGTACTCGGCTTTGGCGAGACTGGTCTGCACCTCCATCTGGTCGTTCTTGAGCGCGACCTCGCGCACGACGTACTCGGTCGTGACGCGCTCCAGCTCGCGGTAGAGCTTGATCTCGGCCGCGGCCGTCTCGACCGAGCTCTGGGTCTGGAGGATGGCGAAGTAGGCGCGCTTCACGTCGTTGACCACGGCCTGCTCTTTGCGCCGCAGCTCCTGCGCGCTCATCTCTTTGGTCAGCGCCGCCTGCTTGATATTCAGGTTGATGCGGTGGAGTTGCGAGAGCGGCTGCGTGAGCTGCCCCTGCACGAGCATCGTGGGCCTCATCGAAGAGCTGATGGTCGTGTTCTCGTCGGGTATCGGCCCCGTCTCGGGGAACGTGCCGAAGGCCCCCTTCTCGAACTTGACCTCGAAGGGGGTCAGCGGCTGCGAGACGAGCGTCGAGACCTTGAACGAGGGCAGACGCTTCGTCCGCAGCTCGGCCACGCGGTCGCCTAAGTTCTCAACGTCGAGCCGCGCGTTGCGCACGGGGCGGTTGCCTTCGAGCGCGATCCGGATGGCCCGCTCGAGGGTCAGCGCCTCGGCCGGCGGCGCGTCCGCCTGCTGTGCCTGTGCCAGTCCGGCGCCGGCCAGAAGGATTACGAGAGCGCCGATAAGAGTCGTTAAGGGTTTCATGATTCCTTCACCTCGAATACCGGGTCAGAACCACCCGCGGTAGCGGGTGGGCGTAGCACATGCCGGATGATTGATGACCGTGTGCCTCTCATCAGTCATCAAGCCTCAACCGTAAGGCCCACCCGCTACCGCGGGTGGTTCTGACCGCTATGAGACCTGGAGCGCGGGCACGCGCGCCGAGAGCAGCGCGCGCAGGCTGCCGCGCGCGCGGTGGAGCTGCGCCTTCGAGTTGCCGGTCGTGCAGCCGCGCATCCGCGCGATCTCCGCGTGCTCGTAGCCCGCCACGTCGTGCAGCACGAACGCCGCGCGGTAGCCCGGCGGGAGCGCCCGCACGGCCTTCTCGATGGCGATGCGGTCGAAGACCGAGGGGGAGCCGGCGCGGCGCGCGACGCCCAGCTTGCGCTCGCACATCTCGCCGTCGTCGGTCAGGTCTTCCGGGCGCGCGCTGCGGCGGCGGAAGTGCATCCTGACGACGTTGACCGCGAGCCTGTAGAGCCAAGATGAGAAGGCCGCCTCGCCCCGGAAGCTGCCGACGTTGCGCAGCACGCCCATGAAAGACTCCTGCGTCAGGTCTTCGGCGTCCGCCGCGTTGCGCGTCATGCGCAAGGCGAGTGCGTAGACCGAGCGCCGGTAGCGCCTGTGTAGCTCCTCGAAGGCCGCCTCGTCGCCCTCCGCCGCGCGGCGCGCAAGCTCGGTGTCGGGCTGGCTCGTTCTCTCCTCTTGGTTCATCTCTCTCTCCTCCTCCAGTCGTCGCCGTTCCTCTCGGCCGCTCTTAGTGCAAGCGCGGGGCCGCACCGTCGGAACTACCGGGCGGCGTGACTAATCGATTGCGAGTAAAGGAGTAGGCGGAGTGTCGGGCTATCCGACGTTGAAGAGCCTTCGGCCGCGGCGACGCCAAATACGGTTTCGGAAACCAAATACCGTTTCGGCCCACCCCTCCTTGGTGATAAGGCGGGGCCGGATAATGAAGGGCCACCCGCTACCGCGGGCGGTTCTGACCTGTTTGCCCTTAAGGGGCGGGGTTGAATCCGTAGGTGCTTTCAACTATTCTGCGGCGCAGTCAAGCAGGGCCGGTCAGCCCTTTACAGGAAGAGGGCCGCCGTGAGTTCCCCCCACAGGGCCGAACGGTTATTGCCCGCCTGCTCTCTCTTCTAAGGGAAAGGGAAACCCTGATGAAACGATTCTTCATGACGTTAACGCTGGTGGCGGCGGCATTCACCTTCGCCCCGGGCCAGGTGAAGAGCGACGACCCGGCCGGGGCGGAGATCGTGGCGCTCGAAAGGAGGGCGTTCGAGGCTTGGAAGAACAAGGACAGGCGGTTCTTTGAAGAGCACATGGCCGAAGACGGCCAGTACATCGACCAGAACGGGGTGGGGGGGAAGGCACAGTACGTGCGGGCCATCATCGACAACGACTGCAAGATAAACGGCTACGCGCTGGACAAGACCAAAGTCACGATGCTGGGCAAGGAGGCCGCCCTGCTGACCTACGGCTACACGTACGACATCGTCTGCGGCGGCAAGCCGGAGGCCGGCCGTCTGTGGGCGTCCACGGCCTACGTCAGGCGCGGCGGCAGGTGGCTGATAGCGTTCCACCAGGAAATACCCGCCGCCCCGGCGAAATAGACGCACTCAACATTTCTGAAGGAGGAGATGGATGGCACAGGGAGGAGACAGGGGTAAAGGCCCTAACGAGACGGGCACGCAGCCGACCGGCAGGAAGAAATCGCCGAGCCGCGGGAGCAAGAAGCCGGGCAAGGGCGGCGAAGGCCAGGGCTCCGGCAAGAGCCGTGCGGCGGGGCCGAAGAGGGTGGCGGCGCGTTCAACCAAAAAGTCGCGGGATAAGTAGGCGGCTCGCCCCGGCCGGCGTCGAGTCCGTCGAATGAAACCTCAAGAGGGGCGACGACGCGGGCCGAAAGGGAGTACGGGAGGCACGGCCCGGACTCAGCTACAAACAAGGCTGAGTCCGGGCCGTGCCTCTCCGTCTCTATTGTTCGTCCTTTACGGCTCACGCCCCTTTCTTCGCGTCCTTGAGGAGCTGTTTGACGAGCTTGTCCGCCGCCTTGTCGATCTTCTTGTCGTTGCCCTTCAGCTCGACCGTGCCGGAGGCGCGGCCGCGCCAGACGAGTTGCCGCGTCTTCGCGTCTACGAGATCGACGGTGAGCGTCCCTTCGGTGTACTCGTCCACGCGCACGTCGCGGCGGCCGAACCAGCGCGGCGGGCCGTAGCCGTAGTCCTGCACGCTGAACCTGTTCCGCGACGTGACGTAGTAGACGACGACGAAGTCCGGCCTCTCGACCTCCTCCATCCCGTACCCGGCCGCCATCAGCCTCGACTCGAGCGCGTGCCGGATGCGGCCGTTGTTGAGCGAGTCCTTCGCCAGCGGGCCGTCGAAGGGCTGCGGGGCGAAGTCGAACGTCTTCAGCTTCGAGAAGTCGTAAGACCTGTCGAAGTCAGACTGCACCGTCTGGGCGCTCGCCGTGGCGGCGCACGCGCACAGGAACAAGGCCAAAACACTTAACATCCTCACCATCCTCATGATTGCTCTCCTCTCCGTCTATGGTTAGTTGGTAAAGGGTGCGCCGCCGTAGCGGTCAGAACCGCCCGCGGTAGCGGGTGGGCCTTTGTCACCCGAATGCGCCACATTACACAGCCCCACCCGCCACCGCAGGTAGTTCTGACCCGACTTCAGAAGCCGAGCTGATCCCGGCCGAACTGTTCCAGAAGCATCTTCGCGGCGTTCTTCGCCGCCTCCTCGGCCAGCCGCAGGTCAACCGACGACCGCCCGACCACTCCTGTCACGACCCCGCGCCAGACTAGCTTCTTCGTCGCCGCGTCGTGGAAATCGACGACCAGTACGCCCTGCACGTAGGCGGTCTTCCCGCCGTACTCCTCCACCTTGTCCTCGGCCCTGACGTGGAACGAGACGAGGAAGCTCGGCGCACCACCCTGCGGCGGCGGGCGGTGGCCGCTGTTCTGCAACTCCTCTTCGAGCGCGTCCTTGATCTTCCCCGCCGTCAACGTGTTCGTCGCCAGGGGGTCTGACCTGTCCCTCTCTTCGGAAGAGAACTCGTACGTGTCGAGCCTCGACAGGCCGTAGTCCTTGTCGTAGGTGCTCGTGACCGTCTGCCCCGCGGCCGCGCCGCCGAACAGGAGCGTCAGGCACAGTAGACTGAGCGCGCGAAACTTTCTCATCACTCACCTCCCCGTCCGGCGCGCTTAGGGCCGCGCCCGCTCGTGGTCGAAGTTCTCGGTGACGACCGACAGCTCGCGGCTCAGGTAATCGACCGCCGAGCGCGCGAGGTAGGTCGGGCCTTCGTCCAGGTCCCTGAACTCCGAGACGATGCGCACGGGCTTCCCCTTCAGCGTGGTCTGCACCTCGACCTTGCGCTGCCTGCGCGTGGCGGCGTCGAGCCAGACGGTCATCGAGTCGCCCGGCTGGAGCACGTCGCGGCCCTGAAGGCGGACGAGACTCCAACGGCCCTGCTGCTCGGGCGAGACGGTCGCGCCCGCCATGAAGCGCTGCATCTTCTCGGGCGGGAGCGCGCCGTAAGACTTCGCGACCGCCTTCAGCTCGTCGAGCAGCTCGACGAAGTCATCCTTCTTCTTCTTCGCGATGAAGCCGCGCAGGCCCCGCGTGGGTATCTGCTGCGACGTGTTGCTGACGAGCGTCTGCTGGACGTTGCCGTCCGCGTCGTAGCGCACGAGGTGCAACTGCGTGCTCTTCGACTCGCCGCCCTTGCGGACTTCCGTCCGCGACTTCCAGGTGTACTGCCGCAGCCCCTTCGCGTTCTCCCGCTGCGCCTGCGCGAACTGACTATCCTGCCGGGCCTGCGCGCCCGCGCACGCGAGCAGCGTGAACGCCAAAGCCAGCCCGACCCCGCGACACCGACTCATCCTTTTCTTCATCCTCTTCATGATTCCTTTCCTGATTACGTCCGCGAAATACAACTTTAGGCCCACGACGATATAGCTGTTTGCATTTGGGTATGACCGATTCGGCGTTCGTTTAGAGGCGGGCTGCGGCCCGCCGCCGCCGGCCGCGGTGCTTGAGCCGGCGGGCACAGCCCGCCTCTAAACGGTCACACTCACATGCAAACAGCTATACACCCATGCGTCCCCTCCCCTCGTCGGGACGTTAAAGGTGCGCGGCCTTCGCGTTTGGTTGCGTGCGGGCTCCGAGGCGGTAAGAGGCGGAGGGAGAGGATGGACGGAAGAGACGACTCGGGCAAGTCGTTTTACGAGACTCGGGTCAGGGGGCGTCGGGGCGGGCCGCGGCGCGCCCTAACCTGTCCGGCGGAAAAGCTCGCGGTGAATCTCGGTCAGCGCTTCCGCGGGCACCTTCGGCCGCCGGTCGTAGGTCAGCAGGCCGTTTATCTCCTGCTCGATGTCGGTGAGCTGCGTGTAACAGAACCCCGCGAGGAACTTGAGCGAGGCGATGCCCTCCATCAGGTCGCGGTACTTCTCAAGCATCTCCTCCGGCGTGGCGACCGAGGCGTAGAAGTTGTAGAGCATGTCGCGCTCCTCGGCGGGGACGTTCGGCGGGATCATCAGGAAGCCGCCCACCTCCGACAGGACGACGGGCTGCCCGCGGTACTTCGAGCCGCGCGAGAAGAGAGGCTTCTCGCCGATCCAGACCGTCGGGGGCAACTCGCCCCCCTCCGACCTCACGCGGTAGCGGCTCCGCAGACCTTCGGCCGTCGGCGTGTAGTCGTGGATGGCGCAGATGTCCGTGATGTCGGTGTGCTCCCAGCCGTCGTTGTCGATGACGGGGCGGGTCGGGTCGATGCGGCGCGTGTCGGCCACCATCCGCTCGATGAACGCGTACTGCCCCGGGTGGTGCGAGCCGAGGCCGGGGAAGCCCATGCTCTCGTTGACGGGGACCCACGCGACGACGCACGGGTGGTTGTAGTCGCGCCGCACCGCGCGCCGCCACTCCGCCGCGAGGCGCTCCTCGGCCAGCGGCGACCACTCGCGCGCGTTCGGCATCTCCTCCCACACGAGCAGCCCCAGGCGGTCGCACCAGAAGAGCCAGCGCGGGTCTTCGATCTTCTGGTGCTTGCGCACGCCGTTGAAGCCGAACGCCTTGGCCCAGCCGATGTCGGTCTGGAGCGCCTCGTCCGACGGCGCGGCCAGAAGGCCCTCGGGCCAGTAGCCCTGATCCAGAACCATCTTCAGGTAGACGGGCTCGCCGTTGAGGCAGACGCTCCCGCCGCGCATCTCGATGCTGCGGAGCCCGGCGTACGACCTGACCTCGTCGAGCAGCTCGTCGCCGTCGAAGAGTCTTACGCTGAGGTCGTACAGGTTCGGCGCTTCGGGCGACCAGAGCTTGGCGTAAGGGATGCTGAGGACGAGCCTGCCCGTCGCCACGGGCGTCCTGTCCTCCGCGCGCGCTACCACGCGCCCGCCTTCGAGCGCCTCCGCTTCGAGCCGCCACGCCGACGAAGGCGCGTGGAGGTAGACCTCCAGCTCGAAGGCGTTCTGGCCGGCGCGGGGCGTGATCCTGAGCTCTTCTATCCGGACGGACGGGACGGGTTCGAGCCACACCGTCTGCCAGACGCCCGTCGTGCAGTAGTAGTCGATGTCGTGCGGGAGGCCGGTGGTGGACTGCTTGCCGCGCGGCTGGCCGGGGTCTTGTTCGTCCACGACGCGCACGGTCAGGCGGTTGACGCCCGGCTTCACGTAAGGGGCGATGTCGAACCGGAAGGGCACGTGGCCGCCCTGGTTGTGACCGACCTCCTGGCCGTTGACCCAGACGGTCGAGCGGTAGTCCACCGCGCCGAAGTGGAGGAGCAGGTCGCGGCCGCGCCACGCCTCGGGCAACTCGAACGAGCGCGCGTACCAGACGCGCTCGTGGACGCGCTTGTCGTCAATCCCCGAGAGCGCGCTCTGGTACGGGAAAGGGACGACGATGCGCCCGGCGAGGCCCCGCCCGTCGTGCCAGCCGAGCCGCAGCCCCTCGTCCTCGTCGTCGAAGGCGAACTCCCACTCGCCGTTCAGGTTCAGCCACTCGTCCCTCACGAACTGCGGGCGCGGGTATTCGGGCCGCGGGATTTCATTCATGTCGCATCGCAAATTAACCGCTTTGAGAGCCGGCGGCAACGGAGAGTGCGCCGCGGAACGCGACCTCGCAGTCTCTCACGTATCGCGCAAGCGCGTCTTCCAGGGGCGGCAGCAACGCCCCGCGCTCGCTGCCGAGCGCGCCGTAGGCGGGGCGCGGCGCGGCGAACCCAAGCTCGCGTGAGGGGCGGGGCTCGACGAGCCCTTCGTCGAGCCCCGCGAGCCGCGCCGCGAGCCGCGCCAGTTCGGCCCACGTGACCGCGCCGGGATTCGCCAGGTGCCAGACTCCACGCTCGCCGTCTATCAAAAGGTCGAGGCACGCGTGGACGAGGTCGGGCACGTAGGTCGGCGAGACGGTCAGGTCGGCCGCCGCCGCGAAGCGTTCGCCTGACGCGAGCGCGCGCAGCGCCGCCGTCACGAAATTATACTCGTCCCACGGGCCGAAGAAGGCGCTCGTGCGCACGACCAGGGCCGAGGGGAGCGCGGCCAGCACGCGCGCCTCTGCTTCGGCCTTGCTCCGCCCGTAGACGCCGGCCGGGGCCGTCGCGTCGCCCTCCACGTAAGGCTCGCGCGCGGAGCCGTCGAAGACCAGGTCGGACGAGAAGGTGACGAGCGCCAGAGAGAGCGCGCCGCACGCGGCGGCGAGCGTCGCCGGGCCTTCCCTGTTCTCGCGCATGCACGCTTCGGCCTCGCGCTCCGCGTCGTCAACGCGGACGTACCCGGCGGCGTTGACGACGGCCCACGGCTCGAACGTCGCCAGCGCCGCCTCGACCGACGCGGGGTCTGCGATGTCCATCTCCTGACGCGTGAGGAGCCTGAAGGAGATCGCCCGCGCGTGACAGACGCGCGCGAAGGCGCGCCCCAGGGTTCCCGTCGCCCCCGTAATCAGGAGCGTCCTGGCCGCCCCGCCGCTACTGACTTTTGCCCAGCGCTCGCCCTTCGCCGGGACGGCGCGACGGGCGCGGTGCTGTGGCGGGTACTGCAAGCGATCCAGGCGACGCCACCAGCCGAGCGCGTCCAGCGTCGGGTGATCCGGCTCGCGCCCGGCCGCCATGTCGCGCAGCATGCACGCCAGGGCGGTGGGGCGCGGGCGCGCGCCGCGCACGTCGAAGACGCCCGGCTCGTAGTGATTGCCGCGGCGTGTCAAAAGGCTGTCCCAGTCGTAAGAGCCGAGCAGCGCCCACGCCGTCACGGCCCGCACGTCCGCGCCCTCGCGCCGCGCCGACCGCGCCGCGTCCCACACCTCCTTCAGCCAGCGGAGCTGCTCTTCGCGCGTGCACCCCAGGTGTGCTTCCGTGACGGCCACGGGCAGCCCGTATCGCTCCCACGCCTCCCTGAGCATGCCCCGCGGCCCGGCCAAACCTTCGGCGAGGACGCGCACCGCTTCGACGTCCGCGTACGCGTGCCTCCCGTTCCCGCCGTGCGTGCAGGCAGGGTAGCGTTCGAGCCGCTCGTCCAGAAAGCGCTCGCTCGTCACGTAGTGGTTGACGCCGACGACGTCGGGCGGGCACGGGTTGGCGAGGAACCATTCGAGTTCGGGCTCGGCGACGCCCGCCCAGAGCAGGTAGCCCCACGCGGGGTGGCCCCTGTCCACGCGCCCGCACAGAAGGTCGAAGGTGAGCCAGCGCCTTTCGTTCTCGAACTCGGCCTGGTAGGCGAGCGCGCGCGGGGCGTAGGTCTTCCCAAGGTCTTCTGTCTGCACCAGACGCGCGGCGGGGTTGAACTCGCGGACGGCGCGCATCGCGAGGACGACGGCCCGGCACTGCGTGAGCAGCGCGCGCGCGAAGGTCGAGGCGTCGCGCCCGTGCGGGAACCAGTGGCCGTAGAGCCCGCTGAAGCGCGCCGTGGTGAGCGGCTCGTTGACGGGCGTGTAGTCCCCCACCCACGGGTAGCGCGAGGCAACCGCGCCTGCGAACCGCGCGAGCTTTTCGGGGAAGTCCGGATCGACGAGGCTCGTCCCGCGCGGCCCGCTGCCGTGGTGGACGAGCCCGACGATGGGGCGGACTCCCAGGTCGCGCAGGCGCGCGAGGCTCGCGTCGGCCCAGGCCCAGTCGGCCGACCCGAGCCCTTCGGGGGCCGTGCGCTCCCACAGCACTGGGTGGCGCAGCGCGCGGAGGCCGAGCGCCGCGAAGAGGTCGAGGTCTTCGAGGCGGCGCGAGTGGCCGCTCCTCTCCAACTGGTCGAAGTAGTCGGAGCGGACGCGGTTCACGGTGCATTCCACGCCCCCCCAAACTTCGAGCGGCGCGGCGTCGCAGGGGTCTGCACGGATGGACATGGCGTGCGAGATTCTCCGCTAGCCGACCGCCAACGCCTGCCCCGGCAGCGGCCTGCCGTGACCGTTGCCGTTGCCGTTAGCGCGCGTCGCGCCGGACACGGCCGCGGCCTCCGAGCGTTTCGCGGCCCCGCTGATCTTCGCGTAGACGGTCAGCGCCTGCGCCACGATCTGATCCATGTTGTAGTACTTGTACGTGGCGAGCCTCCCCACGAAATGCACCTCCGGCGTCGCGTCGGCCAGCGCCTTGTACTTCGCGTACAGCTCGGCGTTCTCCCTGCGCGGCACGGGGTAGTAGGGGTCGCCCTCGGCGCGCGGGAACTCGTAGACAATGCTCGTCTTCTCGTGCTCCTGGCCGGTCAGGTATTTGAACTCCGTGACGCGCGTGTAGAGGTGTTCGTTCGGGTAGTTGACGACCGGCGCGGGCTGGAACTCCCTCCGGCCGTGCGTCTCGTGTTTGAAGTCGAGCGAGCGGTAGGGGAGCTTGCCGTAGCGGTAGTCGAAGAAGGCGTCCACCGGCCCCGTGTAGACCATCTCCCGAAAAGGGATGATGCGCTCGATCTCGCGGTAGTCGCAGTTGAGCATGATCTTGATGTTCGGGTGGTCGAGCATCCGCTCGAACATGCGCGTGTAGCCGTGGAGCGGCATCGCCTGGTAGGTGTCCGTGAAGTACCGGTCGTCGCGGTTGGTGCGCGTCGGCACGCGCGCCGTCACCGAGGCGTCCAGCTCCGAAGGGTCGAGCCCCCACTGCTTGCGCGTGTAGTTGCGGAAGAACTTTTCGTACAGCTCGCGCCCGACCGCCCTGACGACCACGTCCTCCGAAGTCCGCACCTGCTCGACCGGCTCGGCGACCCTTTTGAAGAACTCCTCGACCTCGAACGAGGTCAGGTTCAGCCCGTAGAGCTTGTTAATCGTGTTCAGGTTGATCGGGATGGGCACGAGCTGCCCGTCCACGCTCGCCACCACGCGGTGCTGGTACGGGCGCCACTCGGTGAACCTCGAGAGGTACTCGAAGACCTCGCGCGAGTTGGTGTGAAAAATGTGCGGGCCGTACTTGTGTACGAGGATGCCGTCGTCGTTGTAGTGGTCGTACGCGTTGCCGCCGACGTGCGGGCGCGTGTCGCAGATCAAGACCTTCTTCCCGGAGCCCGCCGCGAGCCGCTCGGCCAGCACGCTCCCGGCGAACCCCGCGCCGACAATCAAATAGTCAAACATTACTTTTCCCCTTGTTCGTTCCGTGTCGTCCGACGACTGCTAGACGGCGCTCCCCGTGTACACCCCTCCCGCCGCCTTCCGCGCGGAGACGACGGGCGCGCGGCGCGAAGCGGCGACCTCTTCAACCAGCCGCGACATCTCCCCCCAGGTCTTGTCCCAGGAGGTCTGCGCCAGAAACTCGTCCACCCGCCGGAGCCAGTCCGCGCCCCGGCCGCGCCCTTCGAGGGCAGACTCGACCGCCGCGACGAACTCTTCGGGGCCGTCCGCGATGCTCACCAGTCCGGTCTCGCCGTACGGCCGCACCACGTCCCGGATCGAAGTCGAGACGACGGGCCTGCCCGCCGCCAGGTACTCCGGCGTCTTCGTCGGGCTGATGAAGCGCGTCGAGTCGTTGCGCGCGAAGAGGAGCAGCGCCACGTCCCAGCCCGCGATGTACGAGGGCAGCTCGGCGTAAGGCTTGCTTCCGAGGTAGTGGATGTTCTCGCGGCGCGGCAGCGAGGCCGGGTCGATCTTGACGACCGGCCCGATCATGACGAACTGCCACTCGGGGCGCGCGCGCGCGGCCGCGTCGAGCAGTTCTATGTCCAGGCGCTCGTCGAGCACGCCGAAGAAGCCGAGGCGCGGCCGGGGGAGCGCGGCCTGATCTGGCGGCTCCTTCATGGCGGCCCGCGCCTGCGCGAAGTGCGCGCGGTCGATGCTGCTCGGGAAGGCGTAGACGGACGGGTGGCGGTCGCGCTTCGCCTCATAGAGGCTCTGCCCGCCAGTGAAGACGAGGTCGGCGCGGCCGAAGAGTTCTTGCTCGCGTTCCAGCAATCCTTCGGGCGCGCCCTTGAAGGCCGACAACTCGTCCATGCAGTCGTAGACGGTGGCGAGCGGCTTCAGGTGGCGCGTGCAGTCGAGCGCCATCGGCGTGTAGTACCAGAGGACGTGCTCGCGTATCCCGTGCTCGCGGAAGAGCCGGTCAACCATCTCGCGCTTGACCGCGCCGAGCGCGACGTCGCTCGACAGCCCCTCGGGGAGGTGCGGCACGGCGACCCACACCCCGCAGTCGCGCCGGCTCACTTCGAGCCGCATCGAGCCGTTCTCGAAGACCGGCTCTTCGACGAAGAAGACCCGACGCCCCTGCGCGCAGCGGCTCAGGAGGTGTTGCGGCCGCTGGTAGACGAAGTCCCAGCGCAGGTGGGACAGACAGACGAGGTCTGGAGTGAGCGGGGCGGCCCCGAAGGGACGCCTGGAATCGACCGATAAAATTTGTGGCTCCTCGGCGTGCATAGTTCTCCTGTTGCCGACGCCGTCGGCGGCAAGGTCACAGACTCCGTCGATGTCCGGAGAGTCCGTAGAAAGTGCGCGGTCAGATCGGGGGACTTCACGCCGCGGGTATTGAGTGGCGCGGACTCTGAGGGTCAACTCCACACAGATTTGATTTCAGCCGGTCAAGGGAACGTCGAATATACATTGCGGGTGTGCGCATTGTTTGTCCGAGCCAGTACAATTAAACGTCACACACCGGACGGGCTGCCGGGGTCTGCCCTGACATTTTCGCCCGGGCGTGAGCGCCGACAGTTTCGCGCGGGCGACACTGTAAGGAAAATTTTCGTTGACAGGTTACGTTATCGGGTGTATTTATTCTGGCCTCCCGTCACGGCGTACCAATTCGTACCGACTGTTGCCGCGTACCCGTGGACGGTGCCTCGAATCTGCCTTTGACACTTCGCATTATCCGCTGGCGGGTCTGACTGCCCCTCGCTCTCACCGCCCATTAAAAGGAGAGTGATGTAAAGCACCGCACCCAGGTTAGTTCAATATAACCGCCCCTAGACCGCTTGTAGCCTCTAGCTGCCCTGGCCCCCAAACCTTACCCAGAACGCATCGGCAACAGGGGAAATTTCATGCTGACCGCACCTCTCATTGGTCAGAGCACGGCTCACTGCCGCCTGATCGAGAAACTGACAAGGGCCTCGGCCACGACCGCCGAGGTGCTGATCACCGGGCCGACGGGCGTCGGCAAGGAGTTGTACGCGCAGTTCGTCCACCGCAAGAGCCCGCGCTCCGAGCGCCCGTTCGTGGCGGTCAACTGCGGCGCGCTGCCCACCGACCTGCTCGAGAACGAACTCTTCGGCCACGTCCGCGGGGCCTTCACCGGCGCGCGCGCGCAGAGCGAGGGGCTCGTGGCCGAGGCCGAGAGCGGCACCCTCTTCCTCGACGAGGTGGACTCGCTCAGCCTGCCGAGCCAGGTCAAGGTGCTGCGCTTCATCCAGAGCAAGGAGTACCGGCGGCTCGGCGACACGCGCGTCCGGCGCGCCAACGTCCGCATCATCGCCGCCACCAACACCGACCTCCTCGCCGCCGTCCAGGCGGGCACCTTCCGCGAAGACCTCTTCTACCGGCTGCGCGTCTTCCCCGTCGAGGTGCTCCCGCTGCGCGAGCGCCGCGAAGACATCTCGCTGCTCGTCAAGGAGTACGCGCGCCTCTACGCCGACGAGTACAGCGTGACCCCCGTCGAGTTCCACGAGCAGACCGCGCGATGGCTCGAACGCTACAGTTGGCCGGGCAACGTGCGCGAGCTGGCGAACTGCGTGCACTACCTGACCTGCCTCCAGCTCGACCGCCCGGCCGAACTGAGCGACCTGCCGCTGCTGAACTTCGAGGAGGAGGAGGACTCCGCGCGCGCCCGCGCGCTCGTGCGCCGCTCCTTCCAGGAGGCCAAGCGCGAGCTGATTAACCAGTTCGAGCGCGACTACCTCGCCGCGGCGCTGCGCGCGAGCGGCGGCAACATCGCCGAGGCGGCGCGGCTGAGCGGCAAGGCCCGGCGCGCCTTCTTCGAGCTGATGCGCAAGTACGGCCTCAAGGCCGCCGACTTCGCGCAGAACGGGCACGCCGGCAGCGCCGCGAACGGCGGCCGCTCCGACAGCGTCGCGCTCCGGAACTCGAGTCTCGGGGGTGCTAAGGGCGGCGGGGTGTTGAAGGCTTGAAGCGGCAGGCGGCCGGGCTGTCTTCGACGTTTCTCTTCAACGAGAGATGACGGGGCGGACGGCCGCCGCCGCCGACACGTCGTCGGGCGTCGAAATGCTGCGCGCGGCGCAGCGCCGTTCGTCGAGGCCGCCGCAGAGGAGACGCCCGCCGCCGTCCGCCGCCGTGCCCGTCCACTCCGGCCCGCGTTCCGCGAGCCGTTCCAGCCCCCACGGCGAAGCGATCTTTTGCGCGTCCGCTTCGTGGCCGTTGCCCCAGGGGTAGCGGCGTCCGTCCGTGCCCCGCGCGGCCGCCTCCCACTCGTCCGCGGCGGGCAGTCTCACTTCGGCCCCCTCCAGACGACCGAGCAGTCCGCACAGACGCTCCGCCTCCGCACGCCCGCACACGTAAGGGCTGTCCGCGTGCGTCGGGCCGGACACGCCGGTCGCGTTCGGGTCGAGCCGCGCCGCTTCGGCGGCGGTGAGCGGGCGGCGCGCGATGAAGAATCCGGCCGGCGGCGTGAAGCGTCGGACGGGGTTGAGCGACGAGAGGTCGGGGTCGTCGCTCCCGAGCCAGTGCGGAAGACTCGCCACCCAGCACAACTCAATCCCCGTGCGCAGGAGGGTGTATCGCCCGTCCTCTTCGACGACGCAGTCGAGGTCGGGCGGCGCATCCTCTTCGATTTCGAGCGGCTCGGCGAGGGCGTTGATGAGGAGGAAGACGCGGTCGTGCCTCTCGACCGGCTCGCCCAACACGCAGCGCCGGATGTGAAGACGGAGCGACGCGCGCCCGTCGCCGTCGGCCGGACGCTCGTCCGGCGGCGGCTCGCCCGCGAGGCGCGAGAGCGCGACCTTGCGCGCGGCGTGGAGGATCGTGCGGTCGGTCTCGTCCGGGCCTTCGCGGCTCGTGCGCGGGAGCTGCATGCGCCGCACATCGGCCCACAGGGAGTTTGCGCGGAGCCTGACCGCGGCCAGCATCGCCGTCGCCCGCACCTCCCAGTCCTCATCGACGAGGCCCGAGCGGATGACGGCCTCGATGTGCTCGTTCGACTCGCGCCGGTCACGTATCAGCCAGCGCAGCGTCTGCCGCCGCACGCCCCTGTCGCCGAGGCGCGGGAAGAGGGCGGAGCGTTCCGGGTGTCGCCGCCTCTCCTCGCGCAGATGCTCGACCCCGAACTCGACGGCGAGCGCGAGCAGCTCGGCGTGCGCCTTCTGCGCAGCGCGCGCGACCGCCTGCGTCGGGTGTTCGCGAAGCGTTTCGAGCAGGTCGAGCACGACGAACGCGCCAAGCTCACGCGCGGCGAAGACGCCGAGCAGGAGGCGGCGCGCGTCCGTGGACTGTAGAAGCTCGCGCAGCTCCGCAAGCCCGAGCGCGGGCAAAGCGCTTTCGACCTCCGCGCGCAGCTCGGCCGCGCGCGTTCCGTAGAAGACGAGCACGCGCAAGAGAGCGACCGGGTTGAAGGTGTAGGAGATGCGCGCGCCTTCCTCGTCGTCGCGCGACCAAGAGGCGAACTCCGGCTCGCCCGCGACGAGCGGCGGCGCGACCGACGTGTCGGCCGCGCGTCGCCAGCCGAGCCGCGCGAGCGCCGCGGCCGTCTGCTCGAAGGTGACTGACGGTAGAAGTGCGAGCTTCGGCTGCATGGGAGGGACATTCATCTTCGTGCGCGACAGTCGCGCGCGGCCGTCGCGCGCGAGGCCCACGAGGTCTTCGGCGTTACTCGTCCTGCGACAGGTCGAGCCAGTCGCGCGGGACGCCGAGCGCGTCGGCAATCGCGGCGGGCGTCGTCTGCCCCTTGACGGAGTCGAGGCGCGGAGCAGCGCCGCCGCCCGCGACGGCGGGACGTTCAAAGACGCCCACGTCCTCGCCTTCGCGCACGACACGGCAGAGAAAACGGCCGGGCGTGGGGCCGCTGCTGAGCGTGTAGATGTCTCGGCTAGGGAACGCCTCGCTCAGTTGCCGCGCGGCGTAGGCGAGCCGCGCGTAAGCGACGCCGGTCAGGAGCGCGCCCGCGGGGCCGTCGAGGATTCGCAGGTCGCCCCCGCCGCCCGGCGGCGCGTCGTAGCCGAGCGCGCGGGCCGCCTCGGCCGCCGACGCGCCTTCGACTAAGACGACGCCCGCGACGCCGGCCCTCCGCACGCCGCCTTCGGGCGCGCCCGTCAGCGTGCAGCCGCGCGCGCGCGCAAACTCCGACGGGGCCTCGGCCAGCTCGCCCGCGTATTTCCCGCCCTCGTAGACTAGGACGCCCTCGTCTTCGGAATCCTCGTCGGGGTAGAGGACGTAGACGGGTTTGCCCAGCTTGAGCGAGAGGCTCGAGGCCAGCGGCGACTCGTGCGTGTCCTGCGTGCCGGGGTTGCGGTTGATGAGCGCCGAGTAGTCGCCAGCCCCCGCCCTCGCCTCCCACTTCGGCAGGTACTTCTCGCCCCAGCCCAACTGCTTGCGGCGGAATTCGTTCGCCTCCTCGTCGAGGCGCGCGGCGTCGGTCGGCGCGAGTATCACCCACACCACAGGGTTCTCGTTCATGGCGCTCATTGTACACGGATGGCGAGCAGGTCTCTGATGTCGAAGATCATCGCGCGAATCTTTTTCTCGTCGATGAAGAGGAGCGTCGTGCCCGGCGGCAGCTCGGCTTCGAGCACGTCCTTGATGAACCGGAGGCCCTTCTCGGTCTTGATGATGTCGGAGACGAAGACGATGGGCGCGAGGCCCGTGCTTTTGACGGAGGCGGGCACCTGCTCTTCGATCAGGTGGTGGAGGGCCTTGAGCGCCTCCTGCTGCTTCTTGGGCAGCTTCTCGAACGCCTTCACGGGGTCGAACTTCCCCTTCGCCGCCGCGCTCATCTTGTTCAGCTTGTTGATGGCCGCGCGGTACTGCTCCCAGAAACTCTTGCCGAAGGCCTTGACCTCGACGCCGCGCTTGACGCCCGTCGCCAGCTCGACGAGGAAGTCGCTGATCGTCCCCTTCATCTGGAGCTGGCGCTTAACGTCCGTCAGGGTTAGCCCCTCGGCCAGGAGGAGATCCTTCATGTTCTTCTGCGTGACCAGCTCGCCCGCCGCCCCGCGGATCTTCTTCCTCGCCGTCCTCACGGCCCGCCGGAACTCGCCGTCGGTCTTGAAGGCGTGCGCGATGGCCTTCTTGTCGGAGCCGACGCTGGCGACCTTCTTGAAGGAGTTCCAGGGCGTCTGCGGGTCGAGCGCGAGGAACTCAAGCAGCGTGTTCGTCTCGTCCGTGTTCTTCGTGAAGAGATCTGTCTTGGCGAGCCACTCGATGTCCACGCCGCCGCCGGCCGCCTTCTGCGAGAGGATGGCGAGCGACTCCCGGCTCAGGCCCCCCTTGAGCTGGCGATCCTTGAGCTGATCGACGACGCTCAGGAAGCCGGCCGGGTCTTTGGCCTTGGTCGAGGCGGCGAGGAAGCCGTCGAGGATTTCGAGGTCGGGGCCGTGCTTGGCGACGAGGGCTTCGAGGGCGGGCAGGTACTTGGCGGCTGCGGCGGGAGGCTCCATCTCGCCGATGGCCATGCCGAGGCGGCCGAGGGAGCCGTCGGCCATCTTGACGTTATCGTCCCCGAAAGTCTTGGCGAACTTCTGGAGCTGGTCGAGGAAGGGGCCGGGGTCTTCCTGCTTCGCGGCCGCGATGATGAAGCCCGAGAACTCGCGCGGCGCGGCCTTCTTCTCCGGCAGGCCCTCGACGACCTCCGCGAGCCGCGTGATGAAGTCGTCGGCGGCCTTGGGCTGGAGTCCTTTGACCTTCTTCATCATCTGCTCGAGGGCCTCGCCCGAGACGCGCTCGGCCGAGTCGCTGCCCTTGCTGACGATCCTGCCGACCGTGTGGAGGAACTCCTGCGGCTTGGCGTGTGCGGCCGAGGCGGCGACGATCTCGAGCATGGCGGCGTCGGCGTGGTCGAGCTTCTTCATCACGCCGTCGAGCTGGTTGATGAAGGCGTCGGCCTCGTTCTTCGGCATCTTCTTGACCTTGGCGACCAAGGCGTCGAAGGCCGCCTCGCCGGCCTTGCCCTTCTTCGACGCGCTGTGCAGCTTGCCGAGGACGGCGTTGGCCTTGTCGGTGTTGAGATTCTTGGCCTTGAGCGCCGCGACCAACTCGCGCTTGATGGTTAGGCGGTCCTTCTTGGCGAAGAGGCGGGCCGGCTGTTCGAGGAAGTCGGGCTTGGCCTCCTTGCCGGCGGCGATGTCGAGGCGCTTCTGCGGGGTCAGGTCGCCGACCTCGTCGAGCCGGCGTGTGAGGTTGTCTAAGGTCTCCTGCGCCTGCTCGAGCTGTTCGAGTATCTGCTTGCGCGCGGCGGCGTCGTCGCCCGCGGCGGCGAGCGCCTCTTCGAGGTTGTTGATGAGGCGCTGCTGGCCGTCTATCTCGAGGTCGAGCTTCTTGCCGTAGAGGTTGATCTGCTCGTCGAGGGGCAGCGTGTCCCACTTCGAGAGCACGCTCTCGTCGAGCTGCCGGAAGAGGTGCGCCTTCTCCGGGTCGGCGCTCTGGAGGAGGTGGATGCCCTCCTCGCGCAGCACCTTCGGGTCGGCGCTCTCGCGCATGAGCACGCGCGGCTTGCCGTTCTCGATGACGACGACGGCCTGACCCGAGGCGCTGCGCGTGAGGCGCTCGAACTCGGCGTCGCTCACCACGTCGAGGGCCACGTCCTTGAACTGGTCGCGCTGCCCCGGCGGGATGTCGGTGAACAGCTCGTCGCGCATCCGCTTGTTCATCTGCTGGACGGCCTCGTCGTCGGCCTTGTGCGTGAGGACGCCCGCGTCCAGCTCGGCGATGAAGTCGTCGTAGGACTTGCCGGGGTTGGCCTTCTGGAACGACTCGAAGCCGGCCACGCGCTCGGTCGGGGTGCCGCGGCGCGCGAGCATCTCGGGCGTCTCGATTTGCGGCGGGTTCTTGGCGGCCTGCTCGGCCAGCAGCTCCGCGCCCTCGCCCACCTCGCCCGCGGCCTTCGACGCGGGCTTGCTGATGCCGCCGAGCATGCCCATGCCGCCGCTCAGCACCGTGCCCATCCCGACGCCGACCATCGCGCTCCCCATGATGTTCGAGAAGGGGTCGCCCTTCCAGTTGCGGTCGTCGAGCATCGAGCCGGTGAGCGCCGACGGCAGCGACGAGGCGAACCCCTCGGCCCCCTCGGCCATCGCGTTGGCGAAGAGGCGCGGCAGCATCTTGCCGCTCTTCGAGAGGGCGGCGAGCTTGCCCATCTTGAGGAGCTTGCCGCCGAGCCCGGCGGTGGCGAAGGAGGCGAGCGCGTCGGCGGCCCCGACCGCGAGGTCGATGCCCATCTCCTCGACGCCGTAGGCCGAGCCCTTCATCAGGTACTTCGTGCCGATGGTGGCGAGCGCGGCGGCCCCGGCCATCGCCGCCGCCGTGCCCGCGCTCGTCATCACGGTGCCGAGCGCGGCGAGGATGCCCGGCGCGGCCGCCCCGCCCGTCAGCACGGTGATGGCGACCGCCGCGACGACGACCGCGATGGTGGCGACGATGCCCGCGATGGTCGCGAACGTGTCGGTCACGGAGTCCACGGCCGCGCGGTGGTTCTCGACCGACTGCTCGAAGTAGGACGCCTGGAGCTGGTAGCGCTCGTTGGCGCGCTCGTACTCCTCCGTGCCCTCCTTGAGCGTTTCGAGCCGCTTCACGTCGCGCTCGAGGGCGGCGGCCTCGTCCTCCATCTGCGCGCGCTCCTCCTCCGAGAAGGCCCCCGCCATCAGGTAGCCGCTCTTCTCGTAGTTGAGCTTCTTCCTCGCCTGCGCCAGCTTCTCCTGCGGCGTCTGCGGCTCCCCGTCGAGCATGATCTCGATGTCGAAGCGCTCGCGCCCGCTGAACTCGGAGAGCACCTCGTCGTTGAAGTTCTTGCCCGGGTGCTTCTTCTCCCACGCCTCGCGGATCTTCTGAATCTGGGCGGGGCTCTTGCCGGCGAGCACCTTCTTGACGGCGTCCTCGTCCGTGCCCGCGCCCTCGATGGCGTAGTCGATCTCCTGCTCGGGGCGGAGGATGCCGCCCTGCTCGATGAGGTCCCACGCCATCTTCTTGTCCGACCCGCTCATGTTCATCGCGATCATGTAGCGGAAGCCGCCCGACCCGAACTTGCTGTACTTGGCGTCGTAGCCCTGCTCGAGCGCGGACATGTTGGCGTGGGCCTTCTCGGCCGTCTTCTGCTCGATGCGCTCGTCGAGCGCGTCGCGCTCGCTCTTCCAGCGCTTCTCGTCCCACGGGAAGCCGCGCAGCGCGTCGATCTCGGCGCGGTTCTGCATGTCGAGCTTCTCGTCGCGCTCGACCTCCTTGCGCGCGCGCTCGCCCTGCGCCTTGAGCACGTTGTTCATCGCCTCGTCCGAGGCGTAGACGAGGCTCTGCTTCTCGATCTCGAGGCGCGCCATGTCGGCGGCGAGGAGGTCGTTGTCCTGGAGCGCGACGGCGAGGTCGAGCTCGGGGCCGGACAGCTCGTCCTTGAACGCCTCGCGCAGCGTCATGCCGCCCTCTTCGACGGCGTACTTCTGGTTGTACTTCGACTCGATCTGGCCGTTGCGCCGCTTGACCTCCGCCTCCATCTGGGCGGTCGTCCAGCCCTTGGCCGCCGCCTCGGCCTCGACCTCGGCGCGGTTCTGCGCGTAGACGGCCTCGATCTCCTTCTCCTCGGTGCCGAGGCCGAAGAGGCCGCCGTGCATCGCCTGGTCGATGGCGATGGCGTCGGCCTTCGCCGTGTCGCCCTCCATCAGCGCGTCGGCGCGGTCGATGTCGTGGCCGCTCATCTCGTCCGCGAGGTCGTCGCTGAGGTCGTCGCCGTACTCGCGCTTGTAGGCTTCGATGATGGCCTTGCGCTGCTCCTCGGTCTTGCCGCGGAGCACCTGCATGATGGTCTGCTCGTCGGTGCCGATGCCGGTCAGGCCGCCCTTCATGGCCTCGCGCAGCGTGGCGGCGTCGGCCAGCGCCTGGTCGCCGGAGAGCTGAGCCTGCGCGCGGTCGAGCTCCGCCCCGCTCATCTCGTCCGCGATGTCGGCGTCCATGTCGCCCCAGCCCTTGGCGGTGTAGCACTTGCGCGCGGCCACCGCGCGCAGCGGCGACATGTTGGCGAGGGCCTTGTAGATGCGGTCCTCGTCCGTGCCCCACTGGTCTACGGCCCCGTGCACCTCGGAGGCGATGTGGTAGGCGTTGTTGCCGCCCGGCTGCTGGACGTTCGCGATGAGGTCGATGTCCTTCCAGCGCGCGGGGGGCAGGTTGACGAGCTTGGTCTCGAACTTCGAGATGAGGTCGGGGCGGCGCTGCACGGAGATGCGCGTGCGCAGGCCGGCCGCGACGGCCGCGATGGAGTCGCGGCTGCCCTCGGGCTGCTCGTAGTAAGCCTTGATGACGGCCCGCTGCTCCTCGGTGAGCCCGGCCATGCCCATCGCGAGCTTGCCGTCTATCTTGCGCGCCTCGAGCTGCTTGACGAGCTGCATCGCTTCGAGGTCGCGGACGATGCCGTCGCGCGCCTCGGCCGTGCGCGCCTCCTCCCACGCCGCCGCCTTCTCCTCGGCCTCCGCACTCCAGTCCGAGAGGAGGTCCATCAGCCAGTCCCAGAAGCCCTGGTGCTCGTCGAGCAGGTTAGCCGCCCACTCGCGGATGGCGTCCTTCGCGTAGTCGCCCGCCCTGTTGACCTCCGTGTCGAGCTTGGCGGACGCGGTCTTGGCGTCGGTCTTGAGCTGGCCGAGCTGCTTGTTCACCTCGGCGAGCTTATCCTTGAGCCAGGTGAAGCTCCCCTTGGCCTGCTCGGCCGCCTGCGAGCGCGCGGCGTCCTGGCGCGCCTTCTCCTTGTCCTTGTCCTTCTCGGGCTTGGTCTCCTTGAGCAGCTTCTCGTAGATGGTCGTCTCGTCCTGCCGCGCGGCCAGCGTGTAGCCGGTGATGATGGCCCCGCCCAGGTCGTTGAGCGACTTCTCGCGCCGCGTGCCGGCCTGCTGGTAGGCGACCGACTGCTGCGCGACCTTGCGGTTGACGCCGCGGAGGAGCCGCTCGCGCTTCTTCTTGATGACGGTCGGGTCGGTGTCGCCGGACGCGGCCTCGACCTTCTGCTCGACGCTCTGGTCGAGGCCGTCGCGCGCGCCCGCGACGGCGTCGGCGATCTTCTGCCCCCACTCTTCGAGAATCGACTTCTCCTCCTCGGCGGCCTTGGTCACGTCCTCGACGCCCTTCTTCCCCTCCTCCTCCGCCTTCTTCCGGCGCTCGTCCACGTGCGCCTTCAGCTCGTCCTTCGAGATGCCCGCCTGCTCGCGTATCTTGTCGAGCTGCTCGGTCAGCGCCGTCAGGACTTCGGGGAAGACCTCGTCGCCGAAGTCGTCGTATTCCTTCTCCAGCAGCATGCCCTTCGGGTAGGCGGCGCGGCGCGCGTCGGTGACGATCTCCTTGGCCGCGGGCTCGGGGTTCGAGACGATGACGGCCAGCACCTTCCCGATGTCGGGCTGCATCTCCTTCGTGATCGGGGCCGGGGGCGGCGGCCCCTCATCGACGAGCACCATCGGCTCGCCCGAGCCCTCCTTCTCGGTCTCGGGCTTCTTCTTCGCGGCCTCCTTGACCTTCTTGGCCTTCTCCTTCTCGGGGTCTTTCTCGCCCTTCGCGTCGGCCTCGCCGGCCTCGGCCGCCTGCGCGGCCTTGGCTATCTCCGACTCGGTCGTGACCTTCGTCGAGTAGGCGCTCGAGATCGCCCCGGCCACCTTGGGCATGTTCCCGCCCGGCGTGGCGACGAGGGTCGGGAGCGTCTGGTTCGGGAGCTTCTTGTCCGAGGCGTCGCGGACGCGCTGCGTCGCCGCGGGCACGGGGTCTTCGGCGGGGGGCGGCAGCGGGTCGGGCGGCTTGGGCGGCGGCGGGATGACGTTCTCGGCCTCTTTGGGTATGGCCTGGCGCTTGGCGGCGGCGTTGCCGGCGGCGGCCCCGCCCGCCGTGCGGACGCGCCCGCCCGCGCCCGCGGCGTCGCCCATGTCCGGCGGCTTGATGGTGCGGGTCGCGCCCGAGACCTTCGCCTTCCACTCCGACAGTTCCGGCGCGGCCCCTGCGCCGCCGGCCCCGCCCTCGGCGGCGGGGGCCGCGCCTGGGGTGGCCCCTTCCTCCACCCCTTCCGGGTCGGCTTCGATGACCTGCTCTTCGGCGACCGCCTCGGCCTCTTCGACGGCCTCCTCTCCGGGGGCCTCCTCGGCGCCTTCCTCCGCCTCCTTGACGACCTCCTCGGGTTTGGCCTGCGCCCCCTCGGTCTTCTCCGCCTCTTCGGCGGCGTCCTCGGAGGGCTTCTCCTCTTCGGCCCCCTTCTTCGCCTCCTCCTCCGCCTCGCGCTCCTCGAACTCCTGCCCCTCTTCCGAGGCGCGCGCGGCCTCCTCCGCTTCCTGCGCCTCCTGCTCTTTCTCCTCCTCCTTCTCTTCCTCTTCCCCCTCTGCGGGCCGGCCGGCGACAATCGTCTCTTCGTCGAAGACGATGGTCGAAGCCTCTTCCGCCTCCGCGTCGCTTTGCGGGCCGGTCGGGTAGGGTTCGTTCAGCGGCGCGTAGGGCAGCCCGAACGGCGTGAAGTCGTACAGGGGCGAGTAGAGGGGCGGCGTCATGAAAGGCGACGCGGTCGCGTCGAAGGCCCCGACGCCTTCGGGGGGCGTGAGGGACGTGTCCGCGGTGTCGGCGGTCGTGTCGGGCGCGGCGGCCGGCATGTACGCGGGGAGCGCGTTCGTCGTCGCCGCCGAAGGCGTCGTGACTGATGGCTGTGACGTGTCCGACTTGCCCGACTGGGCGGCGCGCGCGACGGCCCCGTTGCCGTAACGCGACTGCATGCCGAGCGGGTCGGAGGGCGCGCGCGTGGAAGAGTTGGGCGCGAGGTTGTGCGCGGCCACCGCGGAGTTGCCGAGCGCGGCGTGGGCGTCGTCGAGGTCTGCGCGGGGCGGGGTCGTGGCGTCCCGCCGCGGGGCGGGCGGGCGTGCCGCCTGCGGCGCTTCCAACGCGCGCCGCGGGCGCATGACGTGTTCCAGCTCTTTAGCCATCTCACGCCGCGCGACCCGACGCCGCGCGGAGTCCGTTCACCCCTTTCACGACCGAAGCCCCGCGCGCTACCGCGTCTCGTTCAGCATCGAGGCGTAAGGCCCCACGGAGGCGGGCATGAGGACGCGAGCTTCCCTGCGGAACTGCCGCGCGACGGCGCGGACGATGTGCTCCATGCGGATGAGGTCGCTGCCCTCGTCCACGGCGAGCATCGCCGCCGTGCGCGCCGCGCTGACGATGCCCGCGCCCGAGAGGTCGAGCCCCTTGAGGTGCTCGAAGTCCACCTCCTCGGCGAGCGGGGAGGACGCGGGGAAGGCGATCTGCCAGATGCGTCGGCGCTCCTCGGGGCGCGGCGGCGGGAAGTGGATGATGACGTGGAAGCGGCGCGTGAAGGCCGCGTCGATCTGGTCGCGGAGGTTGCTCGCGAGGACGACGAGGCCGAAGTAGTCTTCCAGCCTCTGGAGGAGGAAGCCGACTTCGAGGTTGGCGTAACGGTCTGTCCCGCGCTGCACCTCGCCGCGCCGTCCGAAGAGCGAGTCGGCCTCGTCGAAGAAGAGGACCGAGTTCGACTCCTCCGCCTCGCGGAAGACCGTGTCGAGGTTCTTCTCCGTCTCGCCGACCCACTTCGAGACGACGCGCGCCAGATCGACCTTCAGGAGCGGCAGCCCGAGCAGCCCCGCGATGACCTCGGCCGCCAGGGTCTTGCCCGTCCCCGGCCCGCCCGTGAACAGCGCCTTGAGCCCGCCGCCGCCGGTCGCCATCCGGCCGAAGCCCCACTGCTCATCGACCACGGCGCTCGCGCGGAAGAAGCGCGCCACCTCGATGACCTGCTGGTGCGTCTCGGGCGGGAGGACGAGGTCTTCGGGCGTGCGCCGCGGCGTGACCGCCGAGGCGAAGTGGTCGCTGCGCCGCCGCGTGACGGTCGCGCACGCCGCGTCTATCTCGTCGGCCGCCGTGAGGGGTAGGCCGTTGCGGCTGATCTCGGCGCGCGTGCGCGCCACGCCCGCCGCCGCGCGCACCTCCGTGCGGCTCAGGCGGAAGCGCGCGGCGAGCCCCGCGAGCTGCGACTCCCCGGCCTCGGGGAGTTCGCGCGCCCACATCTCGCGGCGCGCGCGGAAGTCGGGCGGCTGCAACTCGAACTCCGCGAAGCCGCCCGCTTCGAGCAGGAGCGTCGGCCGCCAGGGGCTCCGCCCAGTCAGCACCGTAGGCACGCGCGAGCGCGACAGCGCCTCCGCCAGCGACTCGAAGGCCGAGGCGCTCGCGGGCTCTTCCGTCTGGTCGGTCTCGACCCACAGCAGCGCGCCGAGCGCCGCAGCCGTCTGCACCGCCTCGCGCACGTAGCGCTCGGCCTCGACGCCGGGGGCGCGAAGCTCCGCGTCGCGCAGCCGCCGCAAAGGAAGGCGCGCCGCCGCCGCGAGCGCGTGCACGAACTCCTCCTTGCCCGAGTGGCGCGAGCCCCACACGCCGACCGTCGTCACCGCCCGCGCCGCCAGCGCCTCGGCGAGTCGCTCGAACACCTCCGCGCGCACGCCCTGCGGCGGCTCGTACGCCTCCGCCGGGCAGACCTCCGAAGCGTCGCCGAAGCAGCTCGCCGGGTCGAGCGGCGCTCCCGTCAGGTACTCGAAGAGGCCCGGCGCGAGCCGCAACTCCTGGCGCAGATCCGTCGCCGCCTCGCCCGCCGCGCGCAGCACGCCCGCGCGGCGCAGGCGGCCGAAGCGCGAGAGCGCGGGCCGCAGCGCGAGCCGGCCCTCGTGCGTCCGCGCGGCGAGCGCGCAGATGAGCTCGACGCAGGGCTGGCGGCGGTTGAGGTCGTCGAGGACGTACGCGTAGATGCGCTCGTACGCGCGGTCAACTTCGGGCGCGGCGCACGCGAGCAGCGCCGTCTGCTCGAAGGGCGTGAGGCGCATCAGGTCTGAGAGTTCGTCGAGCGGCAGCCTGACGCGCACCGACTCGGCGCGCGCGCGCAACACCCCCTCTTCATCCCTCTCGCCGTCGATGAGCGTGAGCGACTCCGGCCCAACCTCTTCGGCGTTGCCCTCCGCGCGCCGCCCCGCGAGCGCCTCGACCTCTTCGAGCAGCACGCCCGCCTGCTCGTCCGTGACGCACAGCTCGGAGAGGCCGGGCTGCGCGAGCCGTTCGGCGACGGCGCGCTGGCGCGCGACCGCCTCCCGCAGCGCGCGGTTGAGCGGGCGCAGGCGCAGCAGCAGGTGTTCGACTGCAAGCTCGGGTCGCGTGTTCTTCAACTTCAACCTCCCGTGAATTCGACACTGCGGCCTCCGAACCACGGCACGCCGCCCACGTCGGAGAGCAGCCCCGCCGCTTCGAGGTCGCTCCGCCGACGCCCGAGCGGCAGGCGCACGCGCACGTGTCGCTCCGTGAAGCGCACGCGCGCGCCGAGGTCGCCGAAACGTTCGACGGCGAGGAGCGGCGTCGCGAACTCGCGCCCGCGCCAGAGCGTCCACGCGATGGTGCCGAGGGCGAGCGCCGCCGCCAGCGTCAGACTTTGTTCGAGACGCGTGTCGCGCGCGGGCGCGAGCGACGCGCGCTCGACGAAGAGCGCGCGCCAGAGCAGTTCGGCCTCCTCCGCGGCGCGCCCCAGCTCCGCGGCCGAGCGGACGAGCGCGGGCGTCCGCGCGTCCGAGCTGTTCGTGTACCAGCGCTCGGCGTTCGCCCTCCTCAACTCGCGCCAGCGCTCGCCGCGGCTGGGCACGGCGTCGGTGATGAAGCCGAAGCCGCCCGCGTCCAGCTCCGCGAGGAGCGAGGGGTCGGCCGACGCCTGCGGGACGAGCAGGTGCTCTTCGACGAAGTGGTTGGCCGCGGGTCGCAGCGACGCGAAGTCGTCGGCGCACGCGAGCAGGAAGAGTCCCTCCGTGTCGAAGAGCGCGAGGCGTTCGCGCCCGCCGCCGTCGGGCGCGCGCCAGAGAAGGACGGGGCGGCCGGGGCTGTGCCCCTTGACGAGCGCGTGCGTGACGACGGAGTCGAGCGGCGCGAGGTGGCCCGCCGCCTTCCTCGCGAACTCGGCGAGCGCCGCGCCCGCGGGCGGCGCTTCGAGGCCGGCGAAGGCGGCGGCGGCCCTCTCGTCGTCGGGCGTCCGACGCCAGCCGCGCTCGGGCGGCGCGAGGACTTTGTAGGCGAGCGCCGCGGCGAACAGCTCGGCCTCTTCGGCGAGGTCGGCCGCTTCGAGCGCGCCCGCGAGCGCCTCCCAGTAACCCACGCGCGCGAGCGGGCCGAGCAGCAGGAACGGGAGCGCGGAAGAGACTTCCACCTCCGACTCGGCGCGCGGCGCAGGAGCAAGGCGAGTCCGCGCGGGTGCGTGCGGCTTGCGCGCAGGCGCGGGCGTCGGCGGACGCGACTCCGCGCGCGCGTCCGCGTGCGGCGCTTCGTCCGTTTCGACGGCCGCGCCCGACCCTTCGGCCTGCGCTTCGGGCGGGGCGAACGCCTCCTCAAGCGCCTCACGCAAAGCGGCGTCGGCGGGCGGAACCTGTAAGCACTCGACGGCCTCGACGACGGCGACGATCTTCAGGCGCAGCGTGGACGCGAGGTCGCGTGCGCGCGGCCGGAGTCTCTGCGCCAGCTCGGAGACGAAACGTTTGACCGCCTCCGCCGGGAGACGTTGCGCCGCCGGAGCGGAGGGAGTTTCGAGCAGCGCCTTGTACCAGACTTCGAGCGCGACTTCGTCGAGCGTGGCGAGGTGCATCTCAAGCTCGCCGCGCGCGCGCCAGGCGAGCAGCAGGCGCAACAGCCGCCCGCGCCCTTCCTCGAACGCCTCGACGCCTTCGCCTTCGGCCCCGACTCCCGCGTCGCGCGGCGGCGGAACTTCGACGCCGCCGCGCGTCTCTTCGTCACTCCGCGCCTTCGTGGGGAGGGCCAGCTCGACCGCCCTCGCGAGGCGCGCGGCGACGCGCTCGTACTCAGGCCCGCCCGTCGCCGCCGCGCGGGAGGTCGGCTCCTGCGCGAGCGCCAGCAGCTCCGACAGGCTGAGCGGCACCGTGAGACGCACGGGGGCCGCGATCTCGATCTCTTCGTCGTCGGGCAGAAGCTCCGCGAGCTTGCGCTCGAGGAGCGAAGGGAGGGCGGCGGTCGCCGCGCGCAGGAGCCTGCGGGGGTCTGCGCCCCAGCTCCAGCCCCGCCGGCGCACCACGCGCAGCGTACAGCGATGGATGTGGACATCGGCCACGGGCGACGGCCCCCGTCGGTCGGCGTTACAGTTGGAAGGCGTTGGGGCGCACCTTCGCGACCAGGGTCAGGACGTGATGCGTGCCGGCGGACAGGGGGCTGATGTTGACGACGACCGTGGTGCTGGCCGCGGCCTTCACCGCCGTCTGCGTCTGTGCGTTCGCCGGGTTGGGGTCGGTGATGTGAATCAACACGTCTGCCTCCGCCGCTATGGCGGTCGCACCCGCGACGGTCACCGTCACCTGCGTGCCGCTGAGTGTGGCGCTGAAAACCGAGGTCGTGGCGTCGAACGGCTGCAACTCGTCGTTCTCGTCGAGGTAGAAGCCGCGCGGGTTCTCGACGACGCCGGGCTTGAGATCGACGTTCTTCGCCTTCAGCTCCGAGGCCGGGACGAGGAACTCGACGGTCGGGAACCAGGTCGCGGTTGTGAGGCCGAATCGGCGGACGGGCAGCGCCTCGCCCGCCAGCTCCTCGACGACCGGCTCGGCCTCCGCGTCGGCGGCGCGCGTCAGGACGGCGAGCACGTGCCCTGTCTGCTCCACGTAGAGGACGGTGATCTTCTCGCTCACGTTGTGCCCCCTTCCGAGGCCGGGACGGCGACCGTCACGGAGTAGTCGCACACGCCCGGCAAGTCCTGTATGTCGGTCGGCGGAGCCGCGCCGAAGTTGACCCAGCGCACCAGACAGCGCACGCGGCGCTCCGAGTCCACCGAGCACTCCAGCGGGAACGCGCCCCAGACGCCGGAGTTCGACGGCGGCGTCGCGCCCGCCAGACGCGGCGTGACCTGGATGTGGAGCGCGGCCTTGCCGGGGCCGACCTGGTCGGCCTTGACGCCCGCGGGCAGCGGCACGATCATGCCGTCGCTGGCGACGCCGGACTGGACGTAGACGCTGCCGGGGTCGAACGCGCCCTGTATCTTGCCCGTGGCCGTCACGTCGCCGCTCGCGGTCACGGTGAGCACCGGCGTCACGACGCCCGACGCGTTGAGCAGCCCGAACTTGAGCGAGCCGCCCTCCTCCTCGTCAATGACCAGCGCGGGCTTGTCCGACTGGTTCGAGGCGCGCGTGCGCAGCAGCAGCTTGCCGTTGCGCGCGGCGACCACGTCGGCCAGCACGCCCGCGTAGCGCGGCCCCACCCCGAGCGCGGTCACCTCGACGGCGGTGAACTTGTTGATCGCCTTGTCCCACTTGACGAAGCCGAGCAGCACCAGCCACGCGTCCTCCTCGCCGCCCGCGCTGTCGGGGCCGTCGGAGACTTCCGCCCCGGCCTGGTCGTCGAGGTCGGTCAGCTCGGGGCCGCCGAAGCTGACGTCGTAGCCCTCGACGGTGCGCGTGGACTGCGCCGAGGCGCAGTCGCCCGTCGAGAAGGCGGGCGCGGGCCCCGCCTCGTCGAGGCCGCGCAGGTAGACCGGGTAGAGCGCGTCCGCGTCCTGCACGGCGACGTTGAGCTGGTCGAAGTCGTCCTCGCTCAGACGCCTCTTCTCGGGGACGACGATCTCGCGCCCGCGCCCGTCGATGGCGACGCCCGGCGAGAGCGTGACCTCGACGTACTTGACCGGCGCGCCGCTGACCTCCACCTCCTTATCCTTGGTCGTCAGCCCGAGGCCCCACGCGATGCCCCACGTGTGCAGGTAACGCTCGTGCCGCGCGGCCACGCCGCGCCCGTGCTCGACCGCTAAGTTTAGGTCCGCGGCTCCGAGGACCTGCCCCTCGGAGAAGACCGGCCGCTCGACTGAGTCGCTCATGGCTTACGTCCTCTCCAGCTTCGCCAGGCGCTCTTCGAGCGCCGCGAGACTCTTCTTCAACTCGGCGTTCTCTTTCTTCGCGTTCTTCAGGTCGCGCAGGTCTTTGGCGACGTTCGTCAGCTTGAGCTTGTCGAGCGCGGACTCGACCGCCGCGACCGCCGCGTCCGCCGTCGTCGCCGCCGCGGCCCCCGGCTCGGCCGAGACGCTGCCGACGACTTCGCCGATGAACTTCGTCACCGGCTCGCTCTTCACCGCGTCGAGCAGGCGCGCGTTGAAGCGCTCGTCCGAGAGCGCGGCGGCGACGCGCTCCTCGACCTTGCGGTCGAGGGCCGCCTCGTCGGGCTCGGCCGCCGCGGGCTGTGCGTCCGCCAGCCGGCGCTCGACCACCTCGCGCACCTCCCTGCTCACCTCCTCGCGCGTCGGCACCGACTTCGTCAACTCGGGCTCGAAGGCGCGGAACAGCGCCTCGCGCGTCGCGGGGTCTCTGACCGCCTCGGCGACGATCTCCGTCGGCTGCCTCGCCGCCGCGGACGCTTCGGCCGGCGTGGTCGCGGCGGCCGCCGTCTCGGTGCCGGCGGACGACCTCCTGAACGCGCTGAGGCCGCTCATGATGTTCGTCCTTTCGCCGAGCTTCGTGCTGTACTGCGTCTTCAGCGACGAGTAGTCGCGGATGGCCGTGCCGCCGTACAGGGCGCGGATTATGTCGAGGTCGCAGAACTTGGCGAGCGTGCGGGCGAAGCCCCTTCTCGCGTCCTGCCGCGTGTCGCGCGGCAGCGCGCTGTAGCTGTTGGCGAGCGAGGCGCGCGGGTCGCGGTCGGTCGTCGGCGCGGGCTCCTCGGCGCAGGGCGACTCGCCGCAGCACAGCTCTTCCAGCAGCAGGCCGAGCCAGTTGAGCGGCGGCAGCCAGTAGCGCAGGGCGGTCGGCGAGATGACGAACTTCCGCTTCAGGTTGCAAATCTCGACGACCTCGCACGTCGCCTCGTCGATCACGAGGCAGGCGAGCAGCACGCCCGTGTCGTCGCACGTCGCGCAGGGCGGGTTGAAGGCGAGGCAGGCGCAGTCCATCAGGTAGCGCTCCCACGCCCTCTCCAGCGCGGCCGCCGGCTCGACCAAACTCTCGTTGCCTCCGGCGTCCGAGGCGGGGATGCGGATGGCGGCCACGTCGCGGCGCAGGGCGCAGTCGCCGAGGCGCGGCGACGCGTCGAGCGCGTCGAGCAGCGCCTCGCGCAGCGCCTCGGCCTTCTGCCGCGTCGTCTGCGTCGCCTGCGCGGACATGAAGACGCCCGACCTCATCGCGCGCAGCTCGTTCGCGCCGATCTCGGCGCCCGGGTTCTCCGACCTGGCGAGCAGCTCCGCCCCTTCAACTATCGAGACGTAGTAGGCGTACTCGGGCGCGGAGGCGTCGGCGGTCGCGAGCGCCGCGCGCGCCGCCTCGGTCGAGCCGAGCAGCGACTGCTTGGCCGCCGCGATCTCCTCCTCGTTCGCCTTCTCCGCCGCGGGCAGCGCCCCCGCCTCGCCCGCCGAGTAGTAGGCGGCCAGGTGCGTGGCGGCGTCGCGGATCGACAGCACAGACCTCTCCAACTCGTCCTTGCTTACGGGCGTCGCTTCGGGCGCGGCCGACCGCTCTTGCGTGTCGGCCGTGTCCGTCTCAGGCTGTTCTTCCCCGGCGGGCCGCGCCGCGGCGCGCGCGGTCGAGCGGGAGAAGAACGCGGTGTTGTTCAGAGTCCTGGCCGACGTGACGAAGTTTGCATACGACCTGCTCGCGTCGGCGGGCGTCAGCGTCGCGGCGGAGTAGGAGCGCTCGGAGAGCGTGTTGAGTCGCGCGAACGCGCGGAGGGAGTTGGCGTTGCGCGAGTTCTCCCGCGTCACCTGGAGGTCGCCGACGCAGGCGCAGAGGCGCGAGATGATGTCTTCGTGGCCGCACTCGCACGAGCGGCAGCGCAGCTCGAAGGCCACGCCCTCGCGCACGCGCGTCGGCTGGCACGCCTGGAAGGTGCACCCGTCGCCGGTCGCGTAGGGGCTGACCGGGTCGGTCTTCTCCTCGCAGTAGCGCGCGTAGAGGCAGTAGTGGCGCAGCGTGCTCGGCTCCTCTTCCTCCTCCTCGGCCGTCTGTCCCGGCTGCTGCCCGCCGGGGGCTGCCGCGCCCGGCAGGGTCGAACTCGGACGCTCTTCGGCCTGCGGCGTCGGCTCGGGGCGCTTCTTCTTAGTGGCGCAAGGGTCGCCGCAGTCGTAGCCGCCGAGCAGGTTCCGCCGCAGGTCGCGCACCATGGCGTTGACGTTCAGCTCGGCCGGGCACGGGAGCGTGAGGTCGTTGCCGCAGCAGTCGAGCGCGTAGCCGGGCTGGATGACGACCTTGCCGCCGCCGCACGGGTCGCAGGTCACTTCGAGGCCGCAGACCACGCCGTCGCCGAAGAGGTGACGGTTGTGCAGGCGATTCTTATTCACGACGTAGTCGCCGAGCGCCTGGAGGTCTTCTTCGGTCAGGAGCTGCCCGGCGAAGAAGAGCGGGCGCGAGAAGCCCTGGTCGTTGCAGGTCGTGCAGCCCGCGTCGCCGCTCACGCACTGGGCCGAAGTCTTGCCCCCGCAGCCGCAGCCGCCGCCCGCACCGCCGCAGCCGCCCGAGCCGCCGCAGCCGCAACCGCCCTTTGAATTTTTCGACATGGCGTTCATTAACTTGTCCTCCACCTTCCCGGCCGCCCGCCGCGGGCGCGGGCGCTCGGCCGCCTCTCGTCTTATGACTTCTGCCCGTAGCGCGGGTTCTGCTTGATGTAAATCCAGCTCACGTGATCCGCGCCCGCCGCGTTCGTCCCCGATGTCCAGGGCCCGTAGCCGAAGGGCGGCGGGTAGCGGCACTCCGGCACCGCCGACTCGCGCCGGAACTCTTTGAACTCGTCGTCCTCGACGAAGGGCGTCCGCCCGCCGGTGTTGGCCGCGTCCACGGGGCGGCAGCAGGCGTCGAGGATGTGCGCGCCGCGGATGATGAACATGACGCGGTCGCCGGGGTTCGGGCTCTCGTCGCTGACGGCGCGGAAGCGGACGCGGTCGGTCATCCCCGCCTGCGGCAGGTCGAGGAACTCCACGTCCACGTTGAAGAGGTCGGCGCGGCGGCCCCCGCCGCCCTGCGTCACCCAGATGTCGATGACGCCGCGCCTGATGGTCGAGACGTGGACGGGGCGCGAGAACGTCACGAGCAGGTGGCCGCGCGGCTTGTTGGTGTCGTCGGTCGAGACGAGCCCGAGCAGCGCCTCGGCCTCGGCCTCCGTGTACTCGGCCCCGTCCGTCCAACTGACGCCGGTGATGACGGTCGGCACGTGGAGCGAGATGGGGCGGCGCACCTCGTTGTGGATGTCCGCGGGGTCGAGCGGGCGGCCCGGTCGGAAGTTGTCGATGCGCGCGAGCAGCAGGCACGGGTCGGGGCACGGCTCGCAGCAGGTGGCGCAGCGCTCGTCCGCCTCGGGCGGCTCGGTCGTCACGCGAATCTTGAACGAGTCGCGCAGCCGCCCGTAGTTGCACTCGGGCGTCGCGCCGCAGGCGTCGGCCATGACCGGGCGGGCCGGGTCTGTGGGCTGCTCGCAGTAGCAGATGCTCACGTAGAGGGCGGCCCGGCCGTTGCCGCCGTTGCCGTTGCCCCCGTTGCCGCCGTTCCCCGCCGCGTCCCGCCCGTACTGCGCCTGCTGATTCTGTTCGCCAGTCTGCCCGCCGCTGCCTCCCTGCCTGACCTTCTTCCGGTCGGCGCGGCTCAGCTCGCGCCAGAGGTCTACGGCGACGGGGCGGCGCACGACCAGCTCGTTGCCCTCGCAGTCGATGGCGATGCCGCACTCGACGACGACGCGCGTCGCGGGCTCGTCCTCACAATCCTCCGTGCGTATCCTGTCCAGCTCGCGCTCGATCTCCTCGATGCGCGCGCGCACGTCCTTCGCGGTCTGCTCGTCGCCCGCCGCGGTCGTCTCCTTGAGCCTCTGTTCGAGTTCCTCAAGCTGTTCGTTGAGGCGCCGGACGCGCGCGTCGTCTTCGGGGGCGCAGGGCTGCTCGGCCGGCTCGGGCACGACCCGCAGGCCGCAGACCACGCCGTAGCCGTGCAGGCAGCGGTTGTGCAGCTTCAGCTTCTCGCGGAAGTACTGCTGCTCGGCGCGGAAGTCGGCCGCGCCGAGCATCTGGCCGTAGAAGTAGTTGAGGCGCTTGAACTCGGGCACGGGCACGCAGCCGCCGCCGTGCTCGTGCGCGTGGCCGTGCGCGGGGGCGTCGTGTGTGTGCCCGGCGTGCCCGCCCTCGCCGTGCGTCGGGCTGTTCGGATAAGCACTCATCGCTCTTTCACTCCATCAAGGTTTGGATTCCCACCACAGCCGTCTGGCCCACGCTGATGCCCTCGCGACGGCCCCCGCGACGGCCCGGCCACAGGACGCTCATGCGCCGCAGCCGCACGTTCCCCTCTCTGCCGAGCACCGGCGCGGGCAGCGGCGTCAAAGAGGTGTCAACGCCGACCGCCGACCACGCGCCGAGCACGAAGCCCTCGCCCCCGACGCGCAGACTCGCCACCGTGTGCGCTGGCTTCTGGCTCTCGACGAGGCGGCTCAGCCGCTCGCGCCAGAGTTCGGGGTCGCCGCCCCCGGGCGGCGGTGGCGCGAGCACGCGGAAGCGGTACGCGCCCAGGTTCAGAGGGTCGTTGTCGGGGTTGCCGAAACTTTGGAGCGGCGCGCGCCCCACGCTCGAACGGCCCACGCGGAAGCGCGCGCTCGAACGGCCGAAGAGGCGCACCTCGCCGACCCGCGCGCCCAGACGCCCGCCGCACTCGCCCTCCGGCTCCGGCTCGTCCGTGCACGACTGCGACGCGCTCGCCTTCCGCTTCGTCGCCGCGGCGAGCGCGCCCCACATCCGCTCCGCCGCCTGCTCCTGTATGACCGGGTCGAAGCCGAAGACGAGCCTGACGGCGAGCGCGAGCCCTTCGACCGTCCCGCGCAGGCGGTAGAGTTCGGGCACGGCCTTGAGGATGGCGCGGCGCTGTCCGGGGCCCCACGCGCGGTCGAAGCTCACGTCGAGAAAACTGCCGAGCCACGGCAGGACTTCCTCGGGGACGCCCTCGGGGTCGAGCAGCGCCGGGTAGCGCTCGATGGCGGCGTCGAGGTCGGCGACCGACGAGTCGAAGATCGAGAGGAACCGCTCGGTGTAGTCTTCGGCGTCGGGGTTCTCGCGGTAGACGGCCGGGAGGAGGTCGAGGCTCGTCGCGCGCGGGAAGTGCAGGTGGACGCGCCTGACGCGCGGGGTCGCCTTCCCGTCGCCGATCAGCCGCAGGCGTACGAAGAGGTAGCGGCCCGGCGGCTGCCCCTGCACGAGAAAGTCGAGCGCGCCGGGCGGCGACTTCTGCCAGTCGTTGTGGTGCGGGACGCCGGCCGGGAACGTCTCCCACCCGACCTCCTGCGTCGCGTCGCCCTGCTCGCCGGGGCTCGCCGTCTCGCTCGTCGAGACCGCGACCTCGACGGCCGTCCCCGGCGGCACGTCCGCCTCAAGGCGCACCCGGTGCCAGCGGCAGCGCGGCACGCCGCTGTCAATCGCGCGCGTCAGCAGTTGGCCGCGCCTCTCGAACCTGTCCGGCGAAGGCTCTTCGATAGGTTCGCACAGCGGGCGGCCGTACCAGTTGAAGCAGCAGACGGAGGGCACGTCCGCCTCGTCGCGCAGTTCAAGGCAGAAGCCCGCGTCGGTCGCCGCCGTCAGGTTCGACCTGGGGAAGGCGCGTCGCAGGTCTTCGAGGCTCGCGCGCTCGAAGACGCTGATGTCCCGCCCGAGCCTCCACAGTTCGAGCTTCCCCGACTTCTCAAGCACGACCCAGACAGCCCCGTCCGCGCTCGCCGCGAGGCGTCTGACCGAACCTTCGGGGAGGCACGGCAGCATGCCGCGCTTCTCGCCGACGGGGCCGAAGCGGAAGACGCTGAAGCGCCCGCCGCGCTCGGCGGCCACGAGCAGTTCGCCGCGGCTCGTGAAGGCCAGCGGCCCCGGCGTCGCGCCGCGCGCGTGCGCGTTCCAGTCGGCGTGCGTGCCGCGCGAGCCCTTCACGCGCGGACGCCCGCCGCAGACGCAAGCGGGGTCTTCGCACGTCTCGTCGAGCGAGTCGAAAGAGATTTCCGCGGAGAGCCTCGCGCCGCTCTGAGACCAGACGAAGACGGAGCGCGCGCCCGCGTCGGAGACGGCGACGCGCCTGCGCCACGCCGCCACCGCGACCGGCTCGACGAAGGGGACGGGCGCGCACGGCCCGTCCCACACGGGCGACCAGCGGCACGCGCACGCGTCCCAACGCAGAAGGCGCGGCGCGGGCGGCGTCGGCGTTATCAGGTACCACTCGCAGGGGCCGCAGCCCCGCGCGAGCCGCGGCGGCGGCACGTAGGCGACGATGTCCGAAGGGGCGACTGCGTTCGGGTCGAGCAGCGCGAGGCGCAGACCTTCGGCGTCGTCGATGCCGTCGAGGAAGAGGGGGATGTCGAACGGGTCTTGACCCTCGTCCCAGCCGACGAAGTAGTCGAGCAGGCGGAAGGTCGGGACCAGACTTGCGCAGGTCATAGGCCCTCCTCCTTGTCGAGCACGACGACCTCGTGCCCCGACGGCCAGAAGAGCGCGTGCGGGGCCGGCGTGAAGTCCGCGCAGCCGGGGACACGCGCGCCGTCGATGATGAAGTTGAGGCGCGGCAGGGCCAGCAGCCCTTCGACGTTAGCCAGCAGACGGCGCACCAGCACCGCGTATTGCAGCACCCCGCCGAACGGCCACCCCTCGCCGCTCTCGCCGCCCGTGAGCGGGTGCAGGTACTCGTCCAGCTCTCCGAGCACGCGGCGCACCAGCACGCTCGCGTCCGCCGCCGGGTCTACGACGAGGCCCGCGAGCGCGCGTATGCGGTGGTAACGCGGCGGGGCCGCGACGACCTCGACGCCGGCGGGCGCAAGCTCCGCGACGAGGTATTCGGCGACGGCTCGCAGAGAGCCCTCGTCCGGCACGGGCGGCGGCCCCTCGCCCGTGTCCGGCGGCACGACGTAGACGCCGACCACGCCGGGGATGGGGCGGCCGGGCAGCGACGGGTGCAGCCCCGCGACCGCGTGCGCGCGCCGCACCTGTGCGCCGGGAGCGCCGAGCGCCAGCAGTTCGTAGTCGGCCACGGTCACGGCGCGCCCGCGCGCGCGGAACTCCTGCGGCCCGCGTTTGATGGCGCTCTCCTGCGTCTCGCGGTCTGTGCCGCCGCTCGCGCGCAGGGGGTTCGTCGCCCCTTTGACGAATGGGGCCGAGGAGAGCAGCGTCTTGATCTCGCCGGCCTCGACCGCGCCCGCCGCGCCGCCGCCCACGCGGTAGCTCGCCGCGCGCACGTTGCGGAACCCCTGCGGCACGGCCGCGCCGTGGACGCCGTCGCCGAAGGTGACGACGCCGCTCTCCGGGTCGAGCGTGTAGACCTCGTCGTCGGCGTCCGCGTCCACGAGGCTCTCGACCTCCTTCCAGCGACGCCCGAAGGCGCTCGTCTGCGCTTCTTCCTCTCCCGCCGCCGCGTCCTCTTCGTCGCCCCCGAAGTCGAAGTCGGAGTTGAGGCCGCCGCCGTCGTCCACTTCGAGGACGAGCGTGCCCGGGATGACGGGCGTCTGGCTGAGGCGCATCTGCGTGCCGCCGCTGCCGGGCACGTGTTCGAGTATCTCGTCGCGGACGGTGCGCGCCGCCGTCACGCGCGCCATGTTCAGCCTGACGAAGGAGACGAGCGGGCTCTTCTCGTACTGGCCGAAGGCGATGCGCACGCGGAGCCAGCGCAGGGCCGCGTCCTCCTCTTCGAGACCTTCGGGCGTGCCCGGCCGCCACGTCCGCGGCAGGCGCAGCTCGACGACGCCCGTGCGCACGAGGCCGCCCGTCTCGTCGCGCACGACCTCGGCGGGCCGGAAGCTCGCGCCGTCGAGCACGTCCCAACGCAGGAGCGGCTGCGCGGGCGTCGCGCGCGGCTCGACGCCGCCGCTCGGGACGGGGGGCGGCGTGCCCCCGGCCGCGGCCGCGGCGAAGCCGATTGAGAGGAACGACGTGGGGGCCGCCGCCCCCGAAAGGCCGATGAAGAGCGCGCGGCCCGCCACTGGCTTCTCGCCGAAGGGCCTGAAGGGCTCTTCGCCCTTCGGGTCTACCTCGGAGAAGAGTCCGCCCTCCTGCGCGAATATCTTTTCGAGCTTCGACGGCGCGGCGTAGAGGGCGAACTCCGTCTCGAAGACGACGATGTCGCCCTCGCCCGTCGCGGGGCGCGCGCCGACCTGGAAGCCCTTCGGGATTTGAACCGACTGCGTCGCGCCGTCCGAGACGCTGAACTCGACGAGCGACTCGGCCGGCGTGGCCCACTGCGGCGAGCTGCCCGCGAGGCGCAGGAACTCGACGAGCGACTTGCGCGGCAGCATGTTGAGGCGCGCGAGCACGGGCTCGGACATCTCGGCGAAGAGCTGCATCAGCGCGACCCCTGCGTCGCCCTTGCGCTGGTTCGTCCACTCGGGCGTGTAGGCGGGGACGCGCCCGCGCAACTCCGCGAAGACGGCGCGGCGCGAAGAGGGCGCGAGCTCCGGCTCGGGCGTCTGCCCGGGGCCGCGCCCGCGCAGGCGGACGCCGCTCGGCGGCCTCGCCTCTTTGCCCCACCAGGGTCGGGTCATCTCAAGCCTCCCTGCCCGGCGGCCGTGCGCCGCAGTCGGACGCTCACGTCCTTCAACGCGACCAGCTCGTGACTCCTAATCGCCATGTCCTGACAGCCCTCACCGGGCGGCGCGCCGTCGAGGCCGATGAGCACCGAGGTGACGCTCGCGTCCTCGCCCGCCGCGCGCTGCGCCTCGCGCATCAGCGCCGAGGGGCGGAGCGGCTCGCCGAAGGGCCAGCCGTCCTTCTGCACCCCGCCCACCAGCGGGTCGAGGAAGCGCCGCAGCCGGCCGACGACCGCCGTGCGCAGCGCCGAAGGGTCTGCCGGGTCGCCGCTCAACTCGACCGCGAGCGCGACCTCGCGGTAGACGGGCGGCAGCACGAAGACTTCGCTCGCCACCAGCCGCGCGCGCCCGAGCCGCGCGCGGGCCGCGGCGAGCGCGCCGGGGTCGGGGACGGGCGCGGGCACGTCGGCGCAGTCCTCCTCTTCGTCGTCGTCGCGCGTCGCGTCGGGTACGACGTAGACGGTGACGGCCCCGGGGACGCGCCGGCACGGGTGGCAAGGGTGGCGGCCCATCTCGGCGTGCGCGCGTCTGAAGGAGACGCCGGGCGTGGTGACGGCGAGCGTCTCGTGATCCTCGGCGGTGACGGCGCGCTCGACGCGGCGCAGGGAGGCGGCGGCGCGCGCCCCCGCGTCCTTGAGCGACTCGGGCTCGGCCCCGCCGTCGGCCTCCACCACGTTGCGCGCCTCGAAGGTCGCGTCGTGGACGCCCTCGAAACTCAGGCCGCGGCCGACGTTCCCCGCGGGGCCGCCGCCGACCCAGTAGCGCAGCCTGACGTTGGGGTCTTGTGACGAATCGGGCACGGGCACGCGCCCCGTCAGCCCGTCGCCGAACTTGAGCGCCCCCATCTCGCGGTCTACGACGAAGACGCGATCCTCCGGGCCGTAGAAGGTGAAGGCGTGCGTCCGCGTCCACTCGTGCCACGCGCCGTCGCGTTCGAGGATGCTCAGCTCGACGGTCTCTTCCAGCGCGGGGTGATCCTGAAGCGGGGGCGAGCCGCCGCCCGGCTCGGTGTAGAGTTCGTGCAAGGCCAGCAGACTCCCCGGCAGCGGGAGCCACTCGCGCCTGAGCTGGTGCTCGTCGGTTCGTCGCCTGTGGCGCGCGACGACGGCGTTGGGGATTAACTGCCTGACTAAGGGCGGCGACGAGTAGGTCGCGCGCTCGGCCCGCACCCATACGGCGTAGGGCGTGACGCCCGCGACCGGCGGCTGCAACTGCTCGCGCTCCCAGTCGTCGGGCAGCCGAAGCCTCACCAGCCCCGAGCGGCGCAGGCCGGCCGTCCCGTCCTCGACCTCCTCGAACCGCGCGCGCTCGCCCGTCCCCGCGCGGCGGTACCACCACGTCAGCTCGGCGGGCGGCGGCACGTCTTCGACGGCCTCCGAAGACCACTCGGGCGGGACGGCCTCGGGCACGTCCAGCTCCAGCAGCAGCGAGAAGAAGCCCCCGGCCGCGCCCCCCGGCGGCTCCGCCCTGAGCCAGAGGACGATCATGAACTCGGCGTCGCTCCCGTCGGACGGGAGCAGGCAGACGCGCCGCTGCAAGCGCAGGTCGATGGCGCGGTCTCGGCCCTCGACGTAGAGGCCGACGAGGTAGTCCTCGCGCCCGCGGTCGCCCGACTGGTGCACGGGCAGCAGGACGACTTCGTCGTCGGTCGAGAAGACGAGGGGCGGCGCGCTGCGCGCGAGCCGCAGCTCGGTCGCCCCGGGGAGGGTCAGGAAGTCGCGCGGCGGCAGGCGCATGACGGTCGCGGCCGGGCGCGAGGCGCGCGCCGCCTCGCCCATCAGCGAGAGCGTGGCGTGCGTGAGCGCGTCCGGCGTCTGGTCGAGCCAGAAGACGCGCTGCTCAAGCAGGTACGCGTAGAGTTCGAGCAGCGTGACGCCGGGATCGACCGCCGCGTGCAGCGTCCACTCGCCGTTCGACGCGGCCGGGATGCGCCGCCGGATGGCGAGCACCATCTGCGACCACGTCAGGTCATCGAGCGTGAGCTGTTCGAGCGCCATCAGATTCTCTCGACCCCGCCGAGGTAGAACGGGAAGACAAGGTTGTTGCGCGTGTTCGTCCGGCGGACGAGGTAGCTGACCGAGACGGTGACGCGCGTCTCGTCCTCCGGGTCAACCTCGGCCCGCACCTCCTGAAGCTCGACGCGCGGCTCCCAGTCGCGCACGGCCTCGCGCACCGTCGTCTCGAGCAGCCCGAGGTGCTGGACGCTGCCCGGCGCGAAGACCAGGCGCGGCGCCCGGCAGCCGAAGTCGGCGCGCATCACGCGCTCGCCGAGGTCGGTCAGCAGCAGCACCTTCAGGGACTGCTCGACGTTCTCGTCGCCGGAGGTGTAGCCCATCCCGCCCGCCTCGTCCGGCAGCAGCGGGAAGCGCCAACCCTGCCCCACTATCCGGTTCGCCATATCTTTCCGCGCGCCCCCTAGTTAGTCTTCGTCACCTTCGAGAGCACCGCCGGGGTGAGCGGCACCACGGGCGGCCCCGAGGGGCCGACGGCCGTCGGGTGGATGTGCGTGTTGAAGGCGGCCAAGAGCGCCGTGCCGAGGACGAGCGGCATCGCGGCGCCCTCGCCGAGGCTGATGCTTGTGCCGCTCAGCGTGATGTTGGTGGCCGTGAGCTTGATGCCGCTCGCGTCCATCGTGATCGACTGGCCGCCCGAGGTCTTGATGGAGACCTTGCCGCCCGAGTCCTCCATCGTCACCTCCTGCCCCGAGGCGGTCTTGACCGTCACGGTCTTCGCCACGTCGTCGAGCTGCACCGTGTGGCCGCCGTTGGTCTTGAGCCGCACGCTCTCCTTGCCCGGCGTGTCGTCGAGCAGGAACTCGTGCTGCCCCTTCGTCCGGATCATCTTCTGGTCTTTGCCCGACTCGCGCGCCGTCGGCGGCAGCGCCTTGTCGTTGTAGAGGCCGCCGAGGACGAACGGCTTGCGCATGTCGCCGAACTCGAAGGCGACGAGCACCGAGTCGCCGACCTCCGGGACGAAGAACGAGCCGTAGCCGCTGCCGGCGTAGAGGTTCACCACCTGGCACCACTCGCTATCCATGCCCTCGTCGAACCAGGGGAACTTGACCTTGACGCGCCCCATCTTCTCCGGGTCGAGGTTATCGACGACCGTTCCCCCGGCCACCCCGTAGTAGCGCTTGTCGGTCGTGGCCGAGCGCGGCTGCATGAGTTCGTCGCCCACCTGCTCATCCCCCCTCGTAGACGCGCCGCACGTCGAACTGCGTCAGGTAGCCGTTGGAGCCGAGCGTGTGCTCGACCTTCTTCACGTAGTACTCGCCGCTGAAGCGCTTGCCCAAGCCCTTCAGGTTGATGTTGTCGCCGGGGCGCAGGTCGGGCAGGCCGATGACCTGGCCCGTGCCGGTGAGGAACTCGTAGGCGCGCTCGGTGAGGAGCGTGACGGCGAGCTTCTTGGCCTCCTCCTCGCTCGTCACCGGCGCGTCCACGACCACCTCCTGCTTGCCGCCCAGCGTCTCCTGCGCGGCCTTCGGGCCGCTCGTGCCCCCCCCGGAGGCCCCGCTCGCGCCGGGCAGGTCCTTCTCGTCGGCGGTGTACTCGATGGTCTCGTTCTTCTTCGAGTCCCACGCGCGCACCGTCACCTTGCTCACCTGCCGCGAGAGCGTGATGGTCGGCGAGAAGTTGATGAGGTTCGTCCCCCACTCGAACTCGTAGACCCTGACCGTGTCGCTCGAGCGCCCGTCCGTGGGCTTGACGAAGTAGAGCGTGTCCTGGCCCGTGTCGGGGTCTACCTGCACGTAGCAGTCGAAGTCGATCCGCTTGGCGCGCTCCATCAAGAACGAGGCGTCGTCCTGGTTCTTCTGCACGACGAGCGGGTGCTTAACGAGCCCGTCCTTCGTCGCCTTGAGGCTCAGGCCGTTGCGCGTGGCGACGACCTCGGCGATCTCGGCGTCGTCCATCTCGACGAACTTCTTCACGTCCTGGTCGGTCGGCTTGCGGTCGCGCAGCTTGAGCATCCCGTCGAGGCCGCTGATGGAGATGGTCGGCGGGCCGGACTCGGGGAACTTCGGCGCGAGGGTGGTGATCTGCCCGCGCGCCATCGAGAGCAGGCGGTCGGTGTAGCCCATCAGGACGTGGACGCGGCTGCCGAGGTCGTAGGTCACCTGGCCCGGGTCTTCGGGCTTGTCGCTGTACTTGAAGAAGAAGGCGCGGTCGTCCCAGTTGTTGACGTTCAGCTCGAAGCTGGTCATGTTCTCCATGTCCATCACGACCTTGACTTCGAGGATGTCGCCTTTGGACGTGGGGTCGAGCTCCGCCCCCTCGACCTCGATGCGGTAGTCGGGCGCGTAGTAGGCCGTCGGCGGCAGACCTGACTCGTAGACTGAGCGTGCGGACAAGACCCTCTCCTTAAGGCGCAAAGGATTCGAGGCGGCGGCCCCGGTTCAGCGCAGGCGCGGGAGCGTGAGCACGCGCCCCGGCGCGAGGCGGCGCGGGTCGCGGATCAGGTTGGCGCGCGCGATCTCGCGCCAGCGGGCGGCGTCGCGGTAGACGGCCGCCGCGATGCTCGCCAGCGTGTCGCCCCGCCTGACGGTGTAGCTCTTCTCCACGTCGGGCGAAGACTTCGGCCGCTCCTTCACCTGAATCTCGACGGGGCGGTACTCCTTGAGCGTGACGGCGAGCTTGGCGCGCAGCGGCACGCCCTCGGGCGTGAACATGAGGTAGGTGACGTTCATGCTCTCCAGCACGCCGCGGAAAATCTCCGTGTCCCAGACGAAGCGGACGATGGGCGGGGCGTGGAGCTTGCCGTTGATGTTGAGCAGGCCGCGCAGCTTATCGACGTACTTCTCGCGCACGTTCTCAAGCGTGTCGGAGGTGTCCACCAGCAGCTCCGTCACCAGCTTCTCGCTCGCGCCGCGCACGTACTGGATGGGCGGCGTCTCCAGGCCCGGGATCGGTATCTCGGCGAAGGTGTTCGTCTTCTGGAGCTGGTACTCGGTCGGGTTGAAGTGGACGGGGATGTCCGCCTGCTCCTCGGCCGGGTCGGTGATCTGGAGCAGCGCCTTGCGCAAGCCAAGGTTGAGCATGCTGACGGGTGTGACCATTTAGCTCGCCCCCTCCGCGCGGCGGTCGCCGAGCGAGCGCTCGGCGTTGACGCGCTTCTCGCGCCCCTTGCGCTCCTCCTCGTCGCGCTTCCAGCGGCGGATGTGCTCCTCGAAGAGGCGCTCGAAGACGGCCTCGTCGCCGCCGCCCTCCACGTCGAAGCGGACTTCCAGGTTGTGAATCGTGACCGCCATTCGTCCCCCCTTTTCAGCCCAGAAGCGGCGGCGACAGGATGACCTGTTCGAGGCCGTGGTGCGCGATCTCCAAACTCTCGACGCCGACGGCGTTCTGCGTGGCGCTCATCTCCGGCCCCTGCCACTTGGCGGCGATCCCCGCGCGGAAGACCCACGCCAGCGCCGGGATGCCCGCGGGCGTCAGCAGGATGATGGCCCCGTCGCGCCGCGCGCCGAGCGACTGCGTCAGCCCGTTGACGTACCAGAACCAGAGCCCCGGCTCGCGCACCACGCCGCGCCGCAGCACGATGCGGTTCCAGGAGTGGCGCACGGGCAGCTGGTGGACGAAGTCGTTGGCCCCGCCCTCGGGGTAGCCCATCACCTCAAGCTCCGCCCCGAGCCCCTTCGCCTCCATGAAGGCCCCGCCGACGAAGAGCGTCAGGAGGACGGCCTGCGCGGGCGGGATGTAGGCGTCCGCCGGGTCGAGCGTGACGAGGAAGCGGAAGGAGGCGAGCGGGTTCTCGATCATGCCTCGATCACCTCCAGCGTGGCGTCGGCGCTCAGGGCGATGCGCAGCGTGATGAACTCCATCGGCACGGCCGGGGCCAGCTCGACGATGCAGAGCAGGCGGCCCGCCTCGACCTCCTCGGGCGGGTTCGTCTTCTCGTCGCAGGTGACGCGGAAAGCCTCCTCCGGGCGCGCGCCCCTGAGCCCGCCCGCGCGGTAGGCTTCGAGCAGCACGGTCGTGATGGAGCGGACGAAGGTCAGCCACAGCTCCGGCCCGTTCGTGTGGAAGACTAGCGGCTCGGCGACGCGCCGGATGGCGCGCACCAGGCGGTGAATCAGGCGGCGGTGCGCGACGAAGCGGCCCGCCTCGTCGCGGCAGAGCGTGCGCCCGCCCCAGACCTGTATGCCGCGCCCGGGCGCGCAGCGCAGGAGGTTGACGCCGCGCGCGTTGAGCACGCCCTGCGTCGCCTCGTCGAAGGTCGCGGAGATGTCGAGGGCCTCGTAGACGGGCGCGTTGGCGGGCGTGTGCTGCGCGCCGCGCTCGCGGTCGAGGCGGCTGATGACGCCCGCGACGTGGCCCGACGGCGGCACGCTCCGCAGCGGGTTGAGGATGCCGCCGAGCGGGTCGGCCACTTGCAGCCGCGGGTGGTAGACGGCCGCCGCCCGCAGCACGCGCTCGTCCGGGTGCAGCGCGCGCAGGCCCTCGACCCAAGCGTTGACCACGTCGCCGTCCTTCATCGAGCCCGAGCCCCCCGAAGCCTCCTGCGGCAGGTCTACGAGCAGCAGCCGGTCGCGCGACGCTTCGGCCTGCTCGATGAGCTTGGAGAGAACCTCCCGGCGGTCTTCGTCGTCGGTCACGTCCGTGTGCAGGTCGGGCAGCGCGACGACGGCGACCTCGCGCTCGTCGCCCATGCCCCACTCGCGCGCGACGCCCGCGGCCAGCTTCTCCGGCGGGCAGACGGTCGCGCCCTGCGGCTCGATGGCGTCGAGGTAGTCGTACTTCGTCGGCGGCTCGTCGGCGTCCGACCCGGCGGCGAGCGCGAGCGTCAGCTCCCAGCTCATCTGGAGCGGCCCGGCGGGCGCGGGCGGCGGCACAAGCGGCTCGCCGTCGGGCACGAGGCGGATGAGCTGCGAGCGGCGCGCGACCTGCGCCTCAAGCGAGTCTTCGCCTTCGCCCGAAGGGTCGAAGCCGAGGAGGTACTCGACCGGCTCGGGCGGCGACTGCACGCCCGGCACGCGGACGTAGATGTCCAGCTCGGGCTTTCCGGAAGCGCCCGCGCGCCGGTAGTTCAGACGGACGCTCGTGTCGCGCGCCCAGCGCCCGGGGCTGCTCGCCTCGACCCGATACCCCGTCCGGCGGAACGCCGTCGGCGAGTCGGCCGTCAGGTTGCCGCCCATGTCGAGCTTCGCCGCCTCCCAGAGGGCCGAGGCCGTCTGCACGTTCGGGCCGCAGAGGCGGACGACGTAGGCGACCTGCCCGCCGTTCTCGAAGTAGCCGCGCACGGCGTAGGAGGTCAGCGAGTCGGCGTCGAGGCCGCCGAACTCGCGCGTGTAGGCGCGCCAGCCCTCGACGCGGCAGAGGCAGCCGGGCGTGCCCCGCCGCGTGCGCCCGAAGAAGCCCGCCACGTCGGAGCGCAGCGGCGAGGGCGCGGCCGGGCGCGGGTCCGCCTTGAAGTAGAGGCCGGGGACTTGTGGCAATGCGGCGCTCATGTCAGGTCACGGGGCTCTACGCCTGGCCGTCGATCTCGATGCCCTCGTGGCAGATCTCCAACGTCTCGATGGCGATCTCGTTGTTCTTGGCGTTGAAGCTTGGGCCGGTGTACTTGCAGGGCCAGCCGCGCCGGAAGTTCCAGCGCATGACCTCGCGGCGGTTCTCGTCGAGCATGACGACCGAGCCCTCGGTGCGCCGCACCAGCCCGTTCATCGCCTCGACCACCCAGTTCCAGAAGGCGAGGTCGCCCGTGTAGCCGCGCTTGAGGGTGATGTTGGCGAACTTGATGAGGCCGGGAATCTTACGCACCGTGAGCGACTCGCTCCCGTTGCGGTACTCGATGGGGTCCATCGTCGTGTCGCCGATCATGGCCTCGGTGAAGGAACCCCTGACGGCCGTCCCGTCGTCGCTCACGCCGGTGACGATCACCTCGAAGTTGTAGCCGGTGTACGGATCGTCTCGATAAACAGGAGGCATCTTCTTCCCCTTTCGTTAGCGTCCGGATGAAAACGTTTGCGCCGCCGCTGGGGGCGCGGCCCGGGCCGCGCCCCCAGCGGGCTCACGCGACGACCGCGTCACGCGTCTTCTGCTGGATGCGGAAGATGACGAACTCGGCGGGCTTGACCGGGGCGATGCCGATGACGCAGATCAGACGCCCGTTGTCGATGTCGGCCTGCGTCATCGTCGAGCGGTCGCACTTGACGAAGAACGCCTCGTCGGGCTTCGTCCCCTCGAGCGCGCCCGAGCGCCAGACCGTCAGGAGGAAGTTCGAGACCGTCTGGCGCACGCGCGCCCAGAGCGGCTCGTCGTTCGGCTCGAAGACGACCCACTGCGTCCCCTCGTCGATGGACTCCTCGACGAAGATGAAGAGGCGGCGGACGTTGATGTACTTCCAGGACGCGTCCGACGAGAGGGTGCGCGCGCCCCACACGCGCGGCCCCCGGCCGGGGAACGTGCGCAGCGCGTTGATGCCCTTCGGGTTGAGCATGTCCTGCTCGCGCTTCGACACGTCGCGGATGATGCGCCGGATGCCGCGCACGACCTCGTTGGCCGGGGCCTTGTGGACGCCGCGCTCCACGTCCACCCGCGCGTAGACGCCAGCCATGTGGGCCGACGGCGCGAGGCTCACGTTGCGCTTGAGCGACGGGTCGCGCACCTCGACGTACGGGTAGTAGAGCGCCGCGTACTTGGTGTCCACCGGCTCGCGGAACTCGCGGATGCCCTCGATGTCGAGCCCGTCGGGCGGGTCGAGCACGGCGAAGCGATCCTTGAGCGTCTCGCAGTGGATGATGAGCCCCGAGTGGACGGTCGAAGACCAGAGGCCGGGCGCGAGGCAGATCGAGACCTCGTCGATGTATTCGAGCGACTGGACGCCGGTCGAGCCCTCGCTCCCGCCCTCGACCCCGACGAAGTCGTCCACCGTCAGCCCTTCGAGGTTGTCGCGCCCGCCCGCCAAGTCGCCCCAGAAGAGCTGCGGGTCGGTGGCGAGCGGCGGCGGCGGCAGGCTCGGCAGCTCGTTGAGGCTGCTCACGGAGCCGTCGAAGTCGGCCCCCGCGGCGAGGTCGATGAGCGTCGATTCCTCGTTGACGTGGCGGATGATGTAGTTGGGGCCGCCGTCGTCGAGGAAGCGGAGGTTCGAGAAGGTCTCCTCGGCGACGGGCACGTGGTCGCGCAGGTACTGCGCCGAGACCTCGCCCTCGACGAGCCGCATGCGGTGCCCCTCGGAGTAGGCGTTGGCCGTGTTGCCCGAGAGCGTCACGGCGTCGCCCGTGACGGAATCGACGGTGAAGACCTCCTTGGCCGTCCCGTTGTCGAGCTCGACGATGGCGCCGGGGTAGAGCTGCGCGGCGTTCTGCACGCTGACGACGTTGGGCGTGCCGGGGTCTACGGCCGGGCGCAGGCGGCGGATCGAAGTCCCCGGCTCCCAGGGGTTCGTCGCCGGGACCGCCGGGGCCACGTCGAGCTGCGCCAGCGTCACGTTGGTGATGAGGTAGTTGTTGCCGTCTATCTCGACCGTGTCGCCGTCGGCGAGGTTCCCGACGCTGCTGACCCTGATCGTGGTGTCGCCCACGTTGGCCGGCGCGACGGTGCGGCCCCGCACCGTGCCGCCCTCGATGACCTCCGTCCCGACCGGCCAGCCGCCCGCGGGGACGGTGACCCCGTCGAGGTCGAACTGCGCGGGCGCGACGTTGGCGATCGTGTACTCCGCGCCGTCCACAACGACGCGGTCGCCGTTCGTGAAGCCCGCGACGCCCGTCACCTGCACGGTCGTGTTGCCGGCCGGGGCCAGCACAAGGACGGCGGTCGAGGCGGGCGCGCCGCCCGCGGAGGCCGAAGAGAGCATCTTGAACGCCGCCCCGACCACGGGGCGCACGCGGACGCGCAGCCCGTTGCCCGCGAGGATGCCGTTGTCGCTCGCCTCGTTCCCGCCCCAGTCGCCCGAGGCTTTGGCGCGCACGGTCAGCCGCTCGTTCGGCGGCCCGGCGACCACGGCCCCGCGCGCGATGACTTCGAGGAAGTCGCGCCCGGCCTTGACCTCGATGCCGACGGGGTTGTCGAGCGTGACGGCGCCCGCGGCCGTGTAGCTGACGACGTTGAAGTTGCCCGCGGCCAGGCCGCTGACGAAGAGCTGGACGGCCGTCCCGTTCGAGATGCCGACGGTGTGGCGCACGCGCAGCTCGGTGGCGGTGGCCGGGGCGTCGCGCACGACCTCGGCGGCGAGCCCGCGCCCGAGCAGCAGCTCGGCCGTCTCGGCCGTCGAGCTGAAGACCCGCTTGACGTAGAGGCGCTGGCCGCCGTTGTCGAAGAAGCCCTTGACCGCGAGCGGGAACTGCCACCAGCGGCCGCCCTCGGCGTCGTTGAGCGCCCAGGCGTTGTAGAGCGCCGGGGCGGGCTCGGGCAGGAAGCCCCCGAACCTGCGCTCGAATTCGAGGAAGCTCGTCACGAGCACGGGCTTGCCCGTGGTCGGCCCCCGCGCCGTCACGCCGACCGCGCCCGCCGTACTCGTGCTCACGCCTTCGATAGGCTTCGGGCCAGCATCAATCTCTTCAACGTAGACACCGGGACTCAAGTATTCAGGCATGGCTTCGATCCTCTCAGGTGATGGTGATTTCCTGGTTACTCCCCAGGTCCTGCGGGAGCGTGACGTTCTTCATACCGGTGCGGCCCGTCCTCTGGTCGATGGCGTCCACGGGCAGCGGCACGCCCTCCTGCGCCCAGCGCAGCGGCAGGGCGAACGCGCCGCGCTCGTCCGTGAGCACGCGCTCCAGCCCGCCCTGGCTGACGATGACGTCGGCCACCGGGTCGCCCGCGGCGTCGACGACCGAGCCGCGCAGCACGCGGACGTGGGTCGGGAACGGGTAAGAACTCGACGGCACGAGCAGCTCCTCCTGCGGCATCGCGGCGACCGTGGACGGCGGGGTCGTGTCGTTGAACGGGAAGGCGTCGAACTCGCGGCCGTCGAACTGCGCGCGGTAGAACGCGCGGTAGAAGTCGGCCTCGATCCGCACGCGGTAGCGGCGCGCGGGCTGCCCGGCGGGCTCGCGCCGGCGTTCGAGGCCCGGGTAGGTCAGGACGCCGCCGGGCGTGGTGACCGACGCGATGCCGGTCGCGCGCCAGACGCCCGCGTCGTCGCGGCGGTCGAGGAAGGCCCGCACCGGCCCGAGCGGGCTGTTGCCCGTGAACTCGTCCACGAGCCGGAGCCCGACGGGGCTGTAGAGCATCGCGGTCTCGCCCGCCAGCAGGCGGAAGGTCATCATGCGCCCCCCTCCGCTTCGGCGTAGTCGAGCCGCCGGCTGCTGACGGGCCGCCGCCGGTCGAACGTTTCGCTGTCGAGGTTGACGACCCGCACCTCGTAGGCGACCGAGAGGCGGTAGGGCTTCTGGATGGAGAACCAGACGCGGGAGCGCTCGTCGAGGCTGAGCGGCACCATCGTGACCTTGAGCGCCTGGTCGGTGAGCGCCAGCCCGCCCGCGAGTTGCGTCCCGTTCAGGATGGCGTCGTCGTAGAGCACCTGCATGGTGCGCCCGAGGATGATGTGGTCGGTGAGGCGCGAGTCGCTCCAGGAGGTCATCAGGTAGCGCAGGGCGAGGGCCATCGGCGGCTTCCTGATGCTCAGGTCGTCGGGCGGGAGGACGCCGCGCTGGTGCGGGCGGTTGCGCTGGCTCATGTCCTCCTGCACGTCGTAGAGGAAGATGGTGAGGCGCGCGGGCATGTCCGGGATGTTGCCGCGCAGGTCGTGCAGCTCGGCGCTGGCCGGCGGCGCGAGGGCGCTCAGGGCGTCGTTCAGCACGATGCGCAAGGTCTCTGACACGTCGGCGATGACTCCGAAGTCCGGCACGTCTCTCCTGCCCGAGGCTCTTTCCCCGGCCGCGCCCGACCCGGCGCACGGGGGCTACCGCGTGACTCTTGATGTGAAGCCACGTCCCTCTGGGCAATCCCCGTGCCCGCGAGCTGTCGTTGTGAAAAGCCCGTTTTCGGCCGCAGACGCACCGCCCCGAGGCGCGCCCGAAGTCACCCTCGCCCTTCCGGGGCGGACATCTTTCTCCGCCCCCTCCGGCCGCGAAGGCCCCTCCCGCGCCGCCCCGAACCGGGCCGCGCGGCCGCTTAAATCCAGCCTGTGTTGATTGTTAGATGACGCGGCTCGGGGGCTCTGTGAGGGCCCCGGCGTGGTGGACGGATTTGTCCACCCCGGGCGGTGTCAGTTCGTCGAGTACGTTGCCCGACGACCCGCCTTACTGAAACAGCAACTGCCGGCGCGTGGCCACGTCAAAAATCGCGTCCCGGTCTCTGGGCCGCTGGACGTACTGGAACTGCTTGAGGCGCGCCTCGTCGCGCAGGCGGTCGAGGCCGATGCGGAAGCCGGGGGCCGTGCCTTCGGCGATGAGCCACGCCTGCCCTTCCCACTCGACCCAGAGCCCGTTGCTCACGGGGAAGCCGCCCTGCCGGACGGCGACCGTGATGTGCCCGGGCGTGTAGACGAACAGGTAGTCTTCGCCCATCTGCTCCAGGAGCGAGCCGAGGAGGATGGCCTTGTTGCTGCAATCCGACTCGCCCGACATCAGGACCTCGTTCGGCCTCTTCAACAGCTCGAAGTCGTAGGTGGCCTCGCGCTGGTTGTATTTGATCTCGCGCGAGACGAAGTCGAGCAGGCGCTGCACGCGCGCCGCGCGCGCGGCTTCGCCGTCCCCGGGGATGTCGCGCGTCAGCTCGCCCACGAGGCGGCCGAGCGAACTCTCGCCGGGCCGCGCGACCAGCGCGCCGTGGTTGGCGAAGACGACGGGCCGCCCCGCCTGACTCTCGCCCGTCCGCGCGACCATCCGCCCGCCGAAGATGCTCTTGTTCCGGAGGAAGTCGCTCAGCTCGCGCATGTCGAGCGTGTAGACAACCGGCCCGTACGGGAACCTGAGGACGGTCGCCGTGTCGAATTTGATGTTGTCGATGGGCGTCTTGAAAAAGAGGTGCTTCTCCTCAGACCGGCGCAGCGAGTAGTCGCCGAGGCGGAGCCGCCCCGTCCCGTCGTCCTCGGCCAGCACGACCCGCTTCGGGTCGATGACGAAGCGCGCGACCGTCTCGTCGAACGCCTCGCCCGTCAGCCCGGGCTCGGGCGACGAGAAGTAGACCTCGCGGGCGCGCACTTGCAGCAGCTCCAGCCGCACGGGGCCGAGCACCTGCTCGGACACTTTCGTACCCGTGAAGCCGGGCTGCGCGAGGCAGGCGAGCACCGCGTCGCGCGTCTGCTCGTCGAGGCCGGGCGGGGCCAGCCCCTTCCGCAACGTCTCGGCCAGGCCGCCGCCCGGGCGCGAGTCCGCGCGCAGCTTGTAGAGGGCCAGCCCCGCGCCGCAGAGCGTGACCGCGAAGACCACCGCCAGGAGCAGCTTCCACCTTCTCGAACTCGTCCCGACTTCGCCCCCGAGGGTGAGAGTCGGGAAGTCGGGCCGCGCCGGCTCCGGCGCGCGCGCGCCCGGGTCGTCGCCGGGCGGCGCGCCGCAACGCTCGCAGACTTCGCGGGTCGTCCGATTGGCGAGGCCGCACCGGGGGCATGTACTGTTAGTCATTATTTCTCTGGCGGGTTGAGGCCCGCGTCCGCGTGGGTGTCTGGATTCAAGAAGACGTGAGGCGGCTGCGCCGGACTTGCGACAAAGACTGTCTGAGGCACGCCCCCGCGCAATATATCGCCCGGGAAATGGCGCGTCAACGTCAGCCCCATTTTTTACGGGTCGCGTCGCGCCTGCTTAGCTCGGCGGGGGCTTCTTCAGGTCGCGCACTACGCCCACCGAGGAGAGCGCGCGCAGCGTGTAGTGCGAGACGTCGATCTCCCACCAGTAGAAGCCCTGGCGCTCGGACGAAGGGTAATGGTGGTGGTTGTTGTGCCAGCCCTCGCCGAGCGTGATGAGCGCGACCAGGAGATTGTTCCGGCTGTTGTCCGCCGTCTCGAAGCGGCGGGTGCCGAAGAGGTGCGCGACCGAGTTGACCGTGAAGGTGCCGTGGTAGAGCAACACCGTGCTGACGAAGAACCCCCAGACCAGCATCTGCCAGCCCGAGGCTCCCGAGCCGGGGTAGTAACGGCCGAGGAACAGCCCCAGCAGGTAGGTCGCCGCCGCCAGCATCAGCGGCGGCAGTACGAAATACTTATCCAGCCAGCGTAGTTCCCGGTACTTGAGCAGGTTGGGGATGAGTCTCAGGTCGGTCGCCTGGCTCTCCCGGCTCAGGAACCAGCCGACGTGCGACTGCCAGAGGGAACGCACGACGGGCGAGTGCAGGTCTTCCTCGGTGTCTACGTGCAGGTGGTGTCGCCGGTGGTGAGCCGACCACCAGAGCGGCCCCTTCTGGTAGGCGGCCGTCCCCGCGAAGGCGAGCAGGAACTGGAAGAGCCGGCCGGTCCTGTAGGAGCGGTGAGAGAAGAGTCGGTGAAACCCCGCGGTGATGGCGAACATGCGCACGGCGTAGAGCGCCAGGCAGACGGCGACCGCCGCCGCGCTCACGCCCGTCCAGAACGCGAGGAGGCAGGCCAGGTGCATGAAGAGGAATTGCGCGCAGACGGCATAGTCCAGGCCGGGCCGGGTGCGATCAGTCAGTATTGTTTCCTTCACTCGCTTCGTCCTACTTTTCTTAAAAGCTCGCCGTCACGCCCCCGACCTGCGCGCGGCGTTCAACCTACACACGACGTGGCCCGTTAGTTAACACCATCAGGCGGGCTAAAGAGGCGGCCTCAATGCAGGCGCAGCCCGCGTCTACTCGCCGAGCGACTCTGTCAGCCTTCGGAAGCGGTAGCCCACCGCCTCCGGCGTCAGGACGCGCGGGCCCCTACTGAGACGCCTGGAGGAGGAACATCCAGAGGTGCGGCATGAAGTTGCGCGTCACCCCGTTGTCGGGGTTGTACAGTAGGATTTTCATCGAGTCACCCTCCTCCGGGGGATTACAACTTCGGCACACTCCTGCGCCGCGGCCCTATCGTGAACAAGCAGCAGACGGCAAGAGGAAGGAGTTGGGGTGACTCGATCCGCATGGCAGTTGGTGATCTGTTCGGAGCGAGCATATCACCTTATGTGTGCTATCACACACCAGAATTCGGCGTCCCTTGTCGGCAGAATCTACGATGACGCGCTTTACGCATTGAGTGAGGGCTTAGTCCGCCCGAGCGTCGAGAGCAGGCGCATCGGGGTCTCGACGGCTGTGCGGCCGCTCCGGACAGGCGCTCGACGCAACCCGCCTTCACCGCACCTGATCCCTCCCGCCCCTCCCTTACGCGTTAGTTCACAGGGACGCTCAAAAGTCCGCGGGGACTCTTAAACTCACGCGATTGACACAACAGGAGGGGGCTATGAACCGGGAAGCGATGTATGCGAGCATGCAGGGGGCCGGAACCACGGATTACGAGCTGTACCTCAACACCCCTGCGCTGCTCGCCTGCCAGAAAGACTACAGGGACTTGTGTAACCCGGACGAGCTTCAGTTCCAGATCGTCCACCAGGTCGAGGAGCTGTGGATGAAGCTGATCGGCTATACGCTGCTCGACATCGACGAGTGCATCCAGGCGCGGCACACGAACCGCGTCATCACCCTGTTCCGTCGCGTCCACCGCGCGCAGGAGCTGATGAACATGCAGTTCTCGCTGCTGGAGACGATGTCGCCGAAAGATTACCAGAGCATCCGCGCGACGCTCGGCAACGGCAGCGGCCAGGAGTCCCCCGGGTTCCGCAGCCTGATGAGAATGAGCCGGCAGCTCTGGCAGTCTTTCCAGACGCACTACCTGGACGCGCGCGGGCTGACGGTCGAAAAAATCTACGACTCGGAATACTCACATTGCGACGCCTACGTGGTCGCCGAGGCGCTGGCCGAGTACGACTCGCTGTTCCGCCAGTTCCGGTTCCATCACATCCAGCTCATCCGGCGCTCAATCGGCATCGGCGCGCGCTCCCTCAAAGGGCGTCCGGTCGAGATGCTTGAGGCGGGAGCCCGCTACCAGTTCTTCCCGGAGCTTTGGGCGGTCAGAGACCGGATGACCGACAACTGGGGCGCGACCTACGGCGTCGTCCGCGACTCGCTCAGCCGGCAACACGAGCATGCGGCCGCATAAGCAAGACTTCCTGCTGCCCGAGGGGGCCTACCTGCTCAGCCACTCCGTCGGCTGCCTGCCGCGGGCGGCGAGGGAGGCCGCCGACCGGTTCTTCGCCCAGTGGGGGGCGCAGGGGGGCGAGGCTTGGGACGGCTGGCTGGCATCGATCGGCGGCTTTCAACAGTCGCTGGCGACGCTGCTCAACGGCGAGGCCGCGGAGTTCTGCCCGCAGGCCAACGTCTCGTCCGCCCTGGCGAAAATCCTCTCGTCGCTCCCGCGGCGCAAGGGTAAGACCAAGCTGCTGCTCTCCGAGCTCGACTTCCCCTCGGCGGGCTTCGCGCTGGCGCAGGCGGAGCGTGCGGGCTACACCGTCGAGTTCATACCGGCGGACTGTGACACGAGTTCGCTAGAGTGCTGGCAGCATTACCTGACGCCCGACACGCAACTGGTGCTGATTACGCACGTCCTGTACGGCGACTCCCGGCTGAACCCGGTCGCGGAGATTATCCGCTGCGCACAGCGCCAAGAGGTCTTGACGCTGGTCGATGTCGCACAGTCGGCGGGCGTGGTGCCGATTGACCTGCGCGCGTGGAACGCGAACTTCGTCGTCGGGTCGGCGGTCAAGTGGCTGTGCGGCGGGCCGGGGGCCGGGTTCCTCTGGGCGAACCCCGCGGGCGTCGAGCGGTTCGAGCCGGCGGACGTGGGCTGGTTCTCACACGAAGACCCGTTCGAGTTTGACATTCAAAGCTTCCGGTACGCCCCGGACGCGCGCCGCTTCTGGGGCGGGACGCCGTCGGTCTTGCCGTACGTGATCGCACGCGCGAGCATCGACCTCGTCAACCGTATCGGCGTCGGCCGCGTGCGTGCGCACAACCAGGCGCTCACCGAACGTCTCGTGCGCGCGGCGCTCGAACGCGGCCTGACGCTCCGCACGCCGCACGACCCGGCGCGGCGCGGGGGGACTGTGTGCGTCGCCTTCCCTGACCCGCAACGGGTCTGCCGGCGGCTAAAGGAAGAGAGAATCTTCGTAGACGTGCGCCCGGCGTACGGCGTGCGTTTCTCACCACACGTCTACAACGACGCGGAAGACATAGACCGTGCCGTCGCCTCCTTCGAGGCGGCATGACCGGAGACGAGCAGTCGAAAGGAGGGCGGGAGCATGAATGAGTTGCTCGACATAGCAGATGAGTCGCTCAACCCGGCGGATGAGTCGCTCAACCCGGCGGCTGGCATGCTGCCCGCGCTGCTTCTCCGCCGACTGATAGGCGGTTATCGCATCACGCACGCCATCAGGGCGGCGGCCCAGCTCGGCATCGCCGACCACCTCGGCGAGCGGCCGCGGAGCGCCGGAGACCTGGCCGCCCTGCTGCACGTAAATCCGCAGGCGCTCCACCGCCTGCTGCGGGCGCTGGTGGGCATCGGGCTGCTGGCCGACGCGGGTGACGGCCTGTTCACCCTCACGCCCGTCGGCGCGTGCCTGCGGCGGGACGCACCCGACGGCATGCGCGCCTGGGCTCTGTGCGAAGGGGCCGAGTATTACCAGGACGCCTGGATGAACCTCCCGCACGCGGTCGAGACCGGCGAGACCGCCTTCGAGCACGCGCACGGCGAGACGTTCTATCAGCACCTCGCGCGCCACCCCGAGACGGGGCACGGCTTTTCGCAGGCGATGCTCGATTACGCACGGCTCATCGCTAAAGCCGTGGTTGCCGGCTACGACTTCGAGGGGGTTCGCCGGGTCGTGGACATCGGGGGCAGCCACGGGCACTTACTGCGGGCCATCCTACAAGCGAATCCGACCGTCTCCGGCGTACTCTTCGACAGGCCGGCGGTGATCGAGCGGGCGGAGGAGCGTTTTCGCGGGGCCGGTCTCGCGGGGCGCGCCGAGCTGGTCGCGGGCGACTTCTTCGAGTCGCTCCCGGCGGGCGGCGACCTCTACATACTTTCCCGCGTCCTCATGGACTACGACGACGAGCGCAGCGTGCGCCTGCTGCAAAACTGCCGCCGCGCGATGCGGCCGGGCGGGCGCGTGCTGATCGTCCAACTGTTGATGCCGGAGCAGGGCGGCGCGCCGCGCGAGCAACTGTTCGAGGCCGCCGTCTCCGACCTCAACATGCTGGTGCTGACCGGCGGGCGCGAGCGCACCGAAGGCGAGTATCGAACGCTGCTCGCGCGGGCGGGTTTGAGGTTGAAGCGAGTGGTTCCGACGCGGGCGCTCGTCAGTCTCATCGAAGGCGAGCTGATCGCGCCATAACGTTTGGGAGGGCGAATTTCCGTCATGACGAGTGTACTCACGCAGTTGGTGGACGAACTCAACGCCGGACGTGTGCGCGTGGTTGACCTGACACAGCCGCTGGACGCGGAGACGCCGGTCATCGGCCTGCCGCCGGCCTTCGCCGCCTCGCCCTGTTTCTCGATGGAGGTCATCTCGCGCTACGACGAGCGCGGGCCGGCCTGGTATTGGAACACGCTGCACGTCGGCGAGCACACCGGCACGCACTTCGACGCGCCCGTGCACTGGGCTACCGGCAAAGACCTGGCCGAAAACCGCTGCGACACGATCCCCGCGCGGCGCTTCGTCGGCCCGGCGTGCGTGATTGACGTGACCCGAGAGGTCGCGGCCGACCCCGACTTTCTGCTCACGGCGGACTACGTTCAGGCGTGGGAGGCCGAGCACGGGCGCATCCCGGCGGGCGCGTGGGTCATGCTCAGAACCGACTGGAGCAAGCGCACCGACCGCGCGGCCTTCCTCAACGTAGCCGAGGACGGGCCGCACAGCCCCGGCTTCGACCCTTCGGCCTCACGGCTCCTCGCCTACGAGCGCGACGTGCTGGGCGTAGGCGTCGAGACCATCGGCACCGACGCCGGTCAGGCGGCGCGCTTCGACCCGCCCTTCCCCAACCACAACATCATGCACGGCGCGGGCAAGTTCGGCCTGGCGAGCCTCTGCAACCTCGACCGGTTGCCCGCGACCGGCGCGTTGGTGATTGCGGCCCCGCTCAAGATCGTGGACGGCAGCGGAAGCCCCCTCCGGGTGATCGCGCTCAGTCCGGCCTGACTCGCCGGCGCGTCGGCCGGGCCGGAAAGGCCCCGCGGGCGTTGAGGGCCCGGGCGTCTGTTGTACAATGCGTTCGCTCTGCACAGTCTCCGACGTGAGGGGTGAACGCGATGCGCCGCTTCCTGCGCGAGAACGGTCTGTCCGTCGTCTGGCTCGGCCTCTTCTTCCTAACGCTCATCTTCGGACAGAGCTGCGCCGGCCACCGCCATTACAACGAGGAGCAGAAGGAGCACCGCCAACCCGAGGTCACCTACGCCGAGTACGTGACGAGCGCGCACTTCGTCGAGGCGACGATGGAGAACTGGGAGTCGGAGTTCCTCCAGATGTTCCTCTTCGTGGCGCTGACGGCCTTCCTCTACCAGAAGGGCTCGGCCGAGTCGAAGAAGCTCGACGAGGAGGAGGAGGTTGACCGCGACCCGCGCCAGTCGAAGAACAAAAGCGACGCGCCGTGGCCCGTCCGCAAGGGCGGGCTCGTCCTCACGCTCTACGAATACTCCCTGAGCATCGCCTTCTTCCTGCTCTTCGTCGGGGCCTTCATCCTCCACGCGGCGGGCGGCGCGCGCGAGTACAACCAGGAGCAGGCCGAGCACGGCTCGGGCGAGCGCGTCACGACCATCCAGTACATGGCGACCTCCCGCTTCTGGTTCGAGTCTTTGCAGAACTGGCAGAGCGAGTTCCTCGCCGTCGGCCTGATGGTCGTCCTCTCCATCTGGCTCCGCCAGAGGGGCTCGCCCGAGTCGAAGCCCGTGGACGCCCCGCACAGCCAGACCGGCAAGGGTTGAAGGGCGGACGTGCGGCGGCGTCGCCCCCCGCGCGAACGAAACTGTCAGCGAGTCCCGCCAAAAAATTTTAGCCGCGCGATCCCTTTCCCGCCCCTCCTACGCGTTAGCGGGGGAAGGCGCTACGTACATCAAGCCCTTGACCCCGCGCCTTCGGCCCGCACCTCAACGCTCTCTGAACAAGTCCGAAGCTCATACGGGAGGGAACCCATCATGTCCCACAGGCTTTCACGCAGAAACTTCCTCCGCGCCGGCCTCTACTCCACGGCGGGCGCGGCGCTACTCGGCCCCGGCGTGCTGCGCGCGGCGCGCGCGGCGCACAGCGAGCCGGTCGAGGCCGTCGTCATCGGCAGCGGGTTCGGCGGGGCGGTCGCGGCCCTCAGGCTCGCGCGCGCGGGCGTCCGCACGGTGCTGCTTGAGCGCGGGCGGCGCTGGCCCGTCACCGCGTCGCAGGACACCTTCGCCACTTTGCGCAACCCGGACGGCCGGGCGGGCTGGCTCCGCTCGGACGCGCCCGTCGGCTCCCCCACCCCCATCGACGTGTACACAGGCGTCCTCGAACGCACGGACGAGGAGGGCATCTCGGTCTTCGCCGGGGCGGGCGTCGGCGGCGGCTCGCTCGTCTACAACGGCGTCACCTACCAGCCCACGCGTCAACTCTTCGACCGCGTCTTCGGCGGGGCCCTCGACTACGACGAGATGGCGGAGGTTTACTACCCGCGCGTTCGGCAGATACTCCGGCCGTCGGCCATCCCCGCCGACATCCTCGCCTCGGACTACTACCTCGGCACGCGCGTCTTCCTCGAAGAGGCCGCCAGGGCCGGGCTGCCTTCGCGCCTGCTCGACCTCAACGTGGACTGGAACGTCATCCGCGAGGAGATACAGGGGCTGCGCGTCCCTTCGGCCATCAACGGCGAGTTCTGGTACGGCAACAACAGCGGCTTCAAGAACAGCCTCGACAAGAACTACCTCGCGGACGCCGAGGCGACGGGCCTCCTCGAAATCCTCCCGCTCCACGTCGTCACAGACATCGAGGACGCGCCCGGCCACCGCTACACGGTCAAGTGCCGGCAGATAGACGAGTCGGGGGCCTCGCTGCGCGAGGTCGAGTTCAACTGCCGCCACCTCTTCCTCGCCGCGGGCTCCGTGGGCACCTCCAAGATGCTCGTGAAGGCGCGCGAGAAGGGGACGCTCAAGAAGTTGAACCAACACGTCGGCGAAATCTGGGGCAACAACGGCGACTTCTTCGGCATGCAGGTCGGACTCCCCGACACGAACCCCAACGTCGGCGGCCCGGCCGCGGCCGCCGTCGAACACCACGACAACCCCTTCGGGCCGACCGTGCTCCTACAGTTCCCGCAGTGGGACGAGACGCGCCAGGGCGCGCTGCTCTCGCTCGGCATGGGCATCGCCCCGCCGCGCGGGTCTTTCCGCTACGACCCGGCGACCGACTCGGTCAAACTCTCCTGGCCCGGCTCCGACCCCGACATCGCGGGCGTCAACGTGGCCGCCGCGCACACTTACGACGTGCTCAACCAGGCCAACACGGACGCGCAGCACCAGCCCTCGACGGCCTTCGTCGCGGGCGGCGCGACCGCCCACCCGCTCGGCGGTGCCGTCCTCGGCCGGGCGTGCGATTCCCGCGGCCGCGTCGAGGGCTACAAGAACCTCTACGTCGTTGACGGCGCGCTCATCCCCGGCGCTGCGGGCTGCGCCAACCCGTCCTTCACCATCGCCGCGCTCGCCGAACGCTGCATGGACGCCCTCGTCCCCGAAGTTGTTGACGGGCAGTCGAAGGCTCTGGCCGCGGCCTGACGCGGGCAATCCGTCCGCCTCGAGCGTGAACCGCGAAGAGGAGAAGCGCCGTCGCTCAGGGTTGAGCGACGGCGCTTCTTCGTTCGGCGTCCACGCCGGGTGAGAGGTGCCGCGCTCAGTCTCCCGTCGCCGCCCAGCGGATTCCGTTCCCCAGCAGCCTGATGAAGACCGGGTCCCTGAACATCTCGTCCGAGTGCCCGAAGGTCGTCCCGAACACACGCGCCTTCCCGTAACGGTTCGTCCAGGCGACCGGGTGGGCCTTCCCGTCCCGCTCGCTCGCAGAGACGGCCAGCACCGTCGTCTTCGGCCAGACCTTTTCGACGATGTAGAGTTCGTCTTTCGGGCCCGTCCATTCGGCGGGAACGCCGCTCAGAACCTTGTGCTTTCCTGCGACGGCTTTGACCGGGTAGCGGCTCTGATGGTCGTGCCGGCGGCTCGTCACGCCGAGGAACTCTCGCCAGTCGTCCACCTCGGCCGCACGGTAGCTGTGCATGGCGCAATGTATCACCACCGCGTTGACGCCCCCGCGGTGCGCCGCCGTGATGCGCCGGATGTACTCGGGGTCTTTCGTGTCGGCGAAACACTCGTTGTGGATGACGAGGTCGTAGCCTTTCGCCCAATCAGCCCTGTCGTATAACGGAATCATCGCGGTCGTGCCCGTGCCCCCTTCGTTCACTACAGTCCACTCGGCGGGCACGGAGGCGGGCAGACTCGCCTTGATGGCCTCGGTCTGGAACCCGTAGTTGTGGCAGCAGCCGCCGGTGACCAGCAGAATGCGGAGCGGTCTCTTCCCCTGTCCGGGCACGCGGGCCGACGGGAATAACGCGACGGTTAAGAGGCCGAAAAGAATCAAGAGGACGGGCCTTAGCCGAGCAGTGCGTTTCGCGGTGGCCTTCATTTTTTTAGCGGCTGATTTGAACGAGATGCCCCGAGTCAGGGGGCGGATTATAGCTCGGTAGTGATTCTTGCTTCACCTCAGACTCCCGCGGGACTATTATCCACCAGAACCGAAACTCAGACACACGTAAAGGACGCCGAAATGGTGAAGGTCGGACTTACTGCTCTGCCGCTCCTCTTCTGCCTCGTCATCCTGTCGCCCGCGCAGGCGCCCGACCGCCAGCAGTTCGTCCGCGTCGAGGCCCCGACGGTGGCGTTGACACACGTGCGGGTGATTGACGGCACCGGCGCCGCGCCGCTCGAAGACCAGACTGTCGTCATCGGCGGCGGCCGTGTTCAATCGGTCGGGCCGAGCGCCGCGGCGAAAGTCCCGGAGGGCGCGCGGGTGCTCGACCTCGCGGGCCACACTGTGCTGCCCGGCCTCGTCGGGATGCACAACCACCTCTTCTTCCCGATGGGCGGACAGCCGCCGATGTACTCGAACATGGGTTCGAGCTTCCCGCGCCTCTACCTCGCGCTCGGCGTCACCACCATCCGCACCACCGGCAGCGTCGCGCCCTACACCGATTTGGAGATCAAGCGGCTCATCGACGCGGGCCGCATGATCGGCCCGAAGATGCACGTCACCGCCCCCTACCTCGAAGGCGCGGGCGCGTTCACGCCGGTCATGCATCAACTGGCGGGGCCGGAGGACGCGCGGCGCATGGTGAACTACTGGGCAGACCTGGGCGCGACTTCGTTCAAGGCGTACATGAACATCACACGCGCGGAGCTGCGGGCGGCCGTCGAGGAGGCGCACCGGCGGGGCCTCAAGGTCACGGGACACCTCTGCTCGGTCGGCTACCGCGAGGCGGCCGAGATAGGCATCGACAACCTGGAGCACGGGCTGCTGGCCGACTCCGAGTTCGTCCCCGACAAGCGGCCCGACCAGTGCCCGCCCGGCGCGGCCGTCAGCGCGAGCCTGCGGCAGCTCGACATCCAGGGCCCCGCGGCGCGCGAGACGATTCGCACGCTGGTCGAGAGGAACGTGGCCCTCACCTCGACGCTCCCCGTCTTCGAGGCCGGCGGCGCGCCCCTGACCCAAAGCGGCGTCGGCGCGGCGGGCGCGCTGTTGAACCCGCGCGTGCTGAACGTGATGTCGGTGGACGCGCGCGTGCGCTACCTGCAAGCCCGCGCGCGCGTCTCGCCCGAAGCCAACTACGTCGCGCTGCTGCGTAAGGCGATGGAGTTCGAGCGGGAGTTCGTCCGGGCCGGGGGGCTGCTCATCGCCGGGCTCGACCCGACCGGCAACGGCGGAGTCGTGGCCGGCTTCGGCGACCTGCGCGGGGTCGAGCTGCTGGTCGAGGCGGGCTTCACGCCTCTGGAGGCGATCAGGATCGCCAGCCTCAACGGCGCGAAGTTCCTCGGCGAAGAGGCGCGCATCGGCTCGGTCGCCGCGGGCAAGCAGGCCGACCTGATGGTCGTGCGTGGGAACCCGGCGGCGAACATCGCCGACATCGAGAAGGTGGAGATCGTCTTCAAAGACGGCGTCGGGTACGACTCGGAGAGGTTGATTCAATCCGTGCAGGGGCTGGTCGGCATACGCTGAATGAGAAGGGGGGCGGGCGAACCGCCCCCCTTCTTCGTGTTTCGCCCGACTCGGCCCGACGCCGCGCGCGTCACTTCTTGGGGAAGTTGGGGTCGGCCTTGACCTCCTCTATCTGGGCGGTGTGCCGGGCGCTGTGCGCCGCCAGCAGCAGCAGCCACTGGTAAGCGTCAATCGTCTTCAGCGCCGGGTGCGGGGCCGAGTGGGCGCGCAGGTCGTCTTGCGTCTCCTTCACGTAGGTGATCGTCTTCCCCCGACCCGCGAGGAAGTCTTTGGTCAGCTCCTCGCGCGTCGCCCACTTGCCCGTCGGCTTCAGCATCTCGGGGGCTTGGAACTTGCCCGACCTGTCGGCGATCGCCTTGACGACGGCCTCGTCGGTGGCCGAGCCCGCGGGGGGCTTGGCGGCCGGCGTCTTCATGACCCGTTCCGTGACGAGCTGAAGGATGAGGCCCTCGCTGAGCGCGATGTGCTCGGCCACCTCGGCGACCGACCAGCGGTCGGGGGCGGGCTTGTATTTCCACTGCGCCTCGGACATCCCCTCGATTGAAGCGAGGAACTTGGCGCGCGTCTCTTCGAGGTACTTGACGGCGTCGTCGCGCTCCTTCTGCGTGAGCGCCTCGGCGCCGGACGAGGGGACGGCGACGGCGACGAAGAGGCAGAGCGCGACGGCTAAACTCAACAGGTGGCGCCCGTGGCGGGCGCGGGTTCTCGCGTGCATGAATGGAGTCCTCCGTTCGGTTCGGGGGCCGGACCATACCGGACGCCGCGTGCGCCGCAGTATACCCCGAAACTCGGCCGGCCCGTGACCAGGGAAGACGGCCGCCGAGAATGTCGGCAGCCGGATGTTGCATCAGTCCGGCGACCGGCGGCAGCCATGACATTCGCCGTGAGGCAAAGTATCCGGGCGGCGGAACCCGGCAAGGCGTACGAAGTCGCCGTCGGCGAGCACCGGCGGCGAAAATTTTTCGCGCCCCGGCGCGCCGCCCGCGGTGCTATAATCCCGCCTCCCCCTTCCCGACCGACGGCTCTCACCGGGCGTCCCGACGCGCTCCACGCGCCCGCTTGCCGGAGGTGAAGACGCGCCCCGCGCGCGAACACTTGGCCGGTAACCGACCGCCGGGACATGACCCCTGAACGATGGCAGCGTGCGGAGAACTTGGCGCGGGCGGCGCTGGAGCGCCCGCCCGCAGAGCGCGCCGACTTCCTGGCCGAGGGCAGCGCGGGCGACGCGGAGCTGCGCAGTAAGGCCGACGAGTTGCTCTCGTTCTACGCGCGGGCCGAGGCCGCGGACACCGTCGGTCTGTCGAACGGCGAGGGCGCAGGCGGGCCGGTGTCTACCGCCCCCTTCGAGTCGCTCGCCGGGCGCGTGCTGGGCCGGTACCGTGTCGAGCGCGAGATAGGCCGCGGCGGGATGGGCGAGGTTTACCTGGCGCGCGACACGCGCCTCGACCGCCCCGTCGCGCTCAAGCTGCTGCCGCCCTCCCTCACCTCCGACCCCGCCCGCGTGCGCCGCTTCGAGCGCGAGGCGCGCGCCGCCTCCTCGCTCAACCACCCGAACATCATCACCGTCTACGACGTGGGCGAGCAGGCGGGCATGCACTACATCGTCACGGAGGTGGTGGACGGCCTCACCCTGCGCGACTGGGTGCGCGAAGAGCGCCCGCCGCTGGCCGAGCTGGCCGACGCCGTGCGGCAGGCCGCGCTCGCGCTCTCGGCGGCGCACCGCGCAGGCATCGT